>CAVRNU010000015.1:0-155233 GCA_963722585.1 Bryobacterales bacterium
ACTCCGAAGGCAATCTTTATGTGCGAAGCCAAAAGAGCGTGCGGGTGCTGCGGAATGGTGCCTCAGAATTTCAATTGGTGCCTGGACTGCCCGCGGGAAACTGGAGCGACCAGTTGGCCGTCGATTCTGCGGGCAACGTCGCCATTCCAACCGATGAAGGCATTCTGCACGCTGACGGCTCCTTATTCGCCGGCGCACGCAACGGGCTGCCTGACGATCCGGCGTGTTGCTTGATTACCGACGCAGAAGACCAACCTTGGATTGGAACCGTGAGCCAGGGCATCTATCTGTGGGAAGGGGCAAATGCTGGGAAGGATACGGCGAACAGGACGGCTTAAGGAGCCACGTCGTGAACGCCATCCACCGCGATCAGGCAGGAACCCTGTGGATTGGAACACGGCGCACGCTCGAGACGCTAAGCGCAGGCAAAATTCGTCCGTTCACGAAGGCTCCCTGGACTAATCAGGTCCGCTCCATCCGGTCAACCCCGGACGGGACGGTCTGGGTGGCCACACTCGACAGCGGCCTGGTCGCCGTTCGCCCCGACACAGGTCGCTTTCGCGTGATGGATGTAGCGGAAGGATTTACAGCGCAGCGAATCGTGGGCCTCGACGTCATCGGCAAGCAGCTTTGGGTATATACGCGGCAGGGCGTCTTCATTGCCGACTTTCCGAGCCCGAGCGGCGACTCGGCCGGCAGGCTATGGCACTTCCGCCGCTGGACCGATCTCGAGGAATTCGCCCCGGAGACACGCGAGCACTCCGTTTATCGCGTGATCGTCGACAAGCAGGGCCGCTTGTGGGCCGCCACCCTCGCTGGCTTGTTCGTCAAAGACAACGGAAAATGGCAAAAGTTCGGCTGGCGCGATCGGTTGCTCGAAGATGCCGTCGCGTTCCTGACCGAAGACGGCGAAGGACATATCTGGATCGGCTACAGCAGCGACATAGGAATTTCGAAGATTGTTTTCGACGGCGGCAAACTCCGCATAGAACACTTCACCCAAAAGAACTACTTGACCAGCAACGTCATTAATTTCCTCGAGAGTGATGCGCGCGGGTGGGTTTGGGTTGGAACCGATTCGGGAATCGATACCTGGCGCCCAAGCGGATGGAGGCATTACGACGTCGAAGATGGACTCATCGGCTCCGACACGAGCTTTAATGCGTTCCTCGCCGACAACGACGGATCGGTGTGGATTGGAACCAGCAGCGGACTGGCGCACTTCAATGTTTCAAAGGAAACCGCGCCGGCCAGGGTTCCTTCCGTGGCGTTAACCGACGTAGAGGTGAATGGCAGGCGTGTGGAACCTAAGCGTTTGAGCGCGCCGCTTCCACCTCGGGCTACCGTGAAGCTGCTCTTTTCCGTTCTTTCATTCCGGGAACGCCAGCGCGCCCGCTTCCGCTACCGGCTGTTGGGCCTGGATAGCCAGTGGATCGATAATGCCGATGGCGACGCCGTTTTTCCCAATCTCGGCTACGGTGATTACCGGTTCGAGGTCAAGGCGTATCATCCTCTGCGCGGCTGGCTCACCGAACCGGCTACTGTCGGGTTCCAGATCGCCCCGCTCTGGTGGCAAACAGCCTGGGCTATCTCGGCTGCGGCTGCCTCGCTTCTTCTTCTCATTGTTGCCATCTGGCGCTGGAGAGTCCGCGTCCTCATTTTCCAGAAGAACGCGCTCGCCCAGGCCGTCAACCGGCGTACCGCCGAAATAAGGGAGGAGAAGTCGATCGTCGAGCAGCAGAAGAAACAGATCGAGGGGCTGCTCGCAGAAACCCAGCGAGTCAGCCGGTTGAAAGACGAGTTTCTAGCCAACATTAGCCACGAAATCAGGACTCCGCTCCACGGAGTCCTCGGCATGACAGGCTTAGCGCTCACTACGTCCTTATCCCAGGAGCAGCGCGAATTCCTCGAGCTCTCCGAGCAATCTGCGCGCTCTCTTCTCCGGCTGGTGAACGACATTCTCGACTTCTCTAAGATTCAGGCCGGTAAACTCACCCTTCAAAAGATTCCGTTCTCGCTGCGTGAGTGCGTCGAACAGGCCGCCGGCGCAACTGGGCTGATGGCGAAAAGGAAGGGTCTCGAATTTAAGCTGCTGCTCGCCGATGATCTTCCGCAAACCGTGCTGGGCGATCCCGACCGGCTGCAGCAAGTCTTAATCAACCTGATCAATAACGCCGTAAAGTTCACCGAGAAAGGGCGAATTCAGGTACTCGCATTTCGAGACACTCTATCCGGTGATGCGGACCGCATTCATTTCAGTGTTCGCGATACAGGCCAAGGCATACCCAGAGAGAAATGGGCGATCGTCTTCGAGCCCTTCCGGCAGGCTGACGGTTCCGCAACCAGGAAAGTAGGCGGTACCGGTCTCGGACTTTCCATTTGCAGCCGGCTCGTGGAACAAATGGGAGGCCAGATCGCCCTCTACAGCGAAGAGTTCGTAGGAAGCACCTTCAGCTTCTCCATTTCACTCCCGGAGGTAGACCCGGAGCCCGCCGAAACCCCGGTTGACAACGAGCCAGCACTGGATCTCGAGCCGCAAGCGGTCGGTGATCAAGGCAGGGTCCCCGTCGTCCGTAACCTCGAAACGGAGCCGGGAGACTATAAGCGTGAGCGACCTTGATCGGCTCACGCATTAAGTAAACGACAAGCGTAAACGCTGCCTGCGCCGGTGGCGTGGGCTCTCAGTGGCACGATTCCCGCCTCTCGAGCCATCGGCGTAGAGACTCCTGCGTCTCGCCAGATCTGCGGCCGGCAAGCAGGCTCGCCACGCTGATATCTTCATCCAAATCCGGCCAATGGATTCCCTCGCCGCCACCGATCAGACGCCAGTTAGTGCGCTCCTTTGCCGTCCCGTGCGCCAAACGCGGAAACCAAGCGAGTGGCACGGTGATCGTACGGCCGTCCGCGAGATCCGCAATCAGCGCATCGTCGCTTACACCTACGCTCTGGGCAATCGCTTCGCTAAGTTCAGTCCCCGAAATACTCACGCCATGACCTCACCAAAACAGCCGCGTTTTCCTCGACCAATTCTTGGATACGCCCAATTTCCACTCGGCCGAAACCGCGGCTTTTCTCCAAGCGAACTGGTTCTAGCCAAAACTTAGCCTTTCCCTGTTCCCGCTCGACATGCACATGGGGAGGCTCATCCCGGTCTGCAGAGTAAAAGAATAACCGGTATGGCCCGGCCCAAAGAACGGTGGGCAACGATCCCAGTGTACACGCCGGCGCTCGAATCCGAGCTTGTGGGTTCGCCAGTCCCTGGCAACGAGCCGGTCGGCTTAATGCCTTAGCTTCGCCGCGCCATTGTCCTCCTCCGTCGCCTTTCCCGGCCGCGCCAAATCGGCCGCAATCTGCGCGAATTGATCCAATGCCGCCTGCAGATCCTCGACAATTTCAGCCGCCAGTATCGCCGGGTCGGGCAGATTGCCTGTGTCCTCCAGACTCTCATCGCGAATCCACGTAATGTCGAGGCTCAGCTTGTCGCGCTTTTCGAGTTCGTCGTAGCGGAAGCAATGGAACCGTTCCGACTCCTTGCGCTCAAAGCGATTGGCCGGGTTGTAGCAGCTCACAAAATCGTCGAGATCCGCGCGCTTCAGCGGATTTGTCTTCAACGTGAAATGCTTGTTCGTCCGAAGATCGTAAATCCAAAGCGATTTCGTCCAGGGTGTTTCACTCGCCGGCTTGCGGTCAAAGAACAAAACATTCGCCTTCACGCCCTGCGCGTAAAAAACTCCGGTTGGCAGGCGCAAAAGCGTATGGACGTCACAGCTATCGAGCAGCTTGCGGCGGATGGTCTCGCCCGCGCCGCCTTCAAACAGTACGTTATCCGGCACCACGACGGCGGCCCGGCTCATCTTCAACAGACTCACAACGTGCTGCACGAAATTGAGCTGCTTGTTGCTGGTCGTGGCCCAGAAATCGTCGCGAAAAACAGTGAGCGCCTCGCGGCTCTCTTCGCCTTCTTCATTGATGATGGTGATGCTCGATTTCTTGCCGAACGGCGGATTGGTGAGCACCATCTCATAGTTGTTTGCATCTTTCGCGGCGAGACTATCACCAACGCGGATGGGGCTTTCTTCTCCGCCAATTCCATGAAGAAACAAGTTCATCGCACAGAGGCGGGCAGCGGCATCGACAATTTCAACACCGCGAAGAGCGTCGAGCTTCAGAAACCGCTTCTCCTCGGTATCCATCTCGCGGGCGTAGTGATGGCTGATGTACTCATGCGCGGCCAGAAGGAATCCGCCCGTGCCGGCGGCCGGGTCCATGATGGTATTGCCTGGCTTCGGCTGCATCACGTCCACGATGGCGCGGATGAGTGGGCGCGGAGTAAAGTATTGTCCCGCGCCAGACTTCACGTCTTCCGCGTTCTTCTGCAGAAGACCTTCGTAAATGTCGCCCTTTACATCGGCGTCCAAATTGGACCAGGATTCCTTGTTGATCAGGTCCGCGATCAGGCGCTTCAGCTTGGCGGGATCCTGGATCTTGTTTTGCGCCTTGCGAAAAATGGTCCGCAGCATGCCCGGTTCCTTACCCAGGGTCTCGAGCGTGCGCCGGTAATGGTGCTCGAGCGGAATACCATCCAGCTCGACAAGGCTCGGCCAGGCGTAATCTTCCGGGATAATGGATGGCTGGTTGTAGGGTGGCAGCGTGCGCTCGTGCGCCATCTTGAGAAAGAGCAGAAAAGTGAGTTGCTCCACGTAATCGCCATAAGACAGGCCGTCATCGCGGAGGATGTTGCAGTAGCTCCAGAGTTTGTTGACGAGAGCGGAGGAGGCAGTGGACATGGAGTTAGGTTTGCGGTGTCAATTCGAGCTGAGCCGAGCGGCGCCTTTTCATTACCGCCTTCGGCTTGTGCGCTGAGCGTTCGTCGCGGATGCGTTCGAGGAGCACGCTGGCAGGTTCATCGTTCGGGTCTTGCGGGACGAGCCGGCCTGAGATGGCTTTGGCGAGAATGGCTTGGCGGAGGCGGGCGGCATGAGCCGACGCTTGCCTCAGCACCTCTTGATGGGCCTCGATCTCGGAGGTAAGCGCCGCAACTTTGCCAGCTACCTCCTTCTGATCAGAGAGCGGCGGAACGGGGATTGGTATGGCGCGACATGTTTCCAAAGTGAGATTAACCTGTCCGACCGTCGCTTTTGTCATTCTCAACAGCCACTGGAGGGTAAACATCGATCGAAGGACGACGGTCAGGAACTCTGGAAGCACCCCCGCCTCGGGTCGGAACCGAGCGACGGCCTGATTCATGTTCCAACGTGGATATGTCGAAGGTACTCTTGAGACCTTCCCCAAGGGCGGACCGACTATGTTCATCAGCACGTCACCAGGAAGTACCTCGGATCTCGCCAACTCATTTTCGTGTACCTCAATTGGCACGAATGTTGAATTTCCTTCGAACTTCAGTTCACCAGTAAAAGCAAGATTATTGACCTTTATGTAAGGAACATCCCCTTGTTTAAGTAGATGCTGTTTAGCCGGGGTCGTCCCCTTTGTGATGAACTGGCACACCTCCTCCGCCGTTTTCCAACACCATCCAGCCGGAAGCAATGGCAACCCGCGCGAGTTACTTGTGTCCAGCCTGCACGGTGTTGCGGTCTGGCGAAGTAGAACGCCAGCTTTTTGCTCTGCTCTGCAAAGCATTGAGTTGGCGACCTTCAGCCGCGTGAACTGCTTTTCGATTTCGGCGACGATGCGGCGCTGTTCGGCGAGGGGCGGAATTGGCAGGCGAATCGATGACAGCTTGGAAGCATTGATATTTGGAATTGCGATTCCGATGCTATGTCCGCGGACTTGGTCCCAATATCCGGGGCTCAAAAGAAAATACTTCAGAAAAGGGGCGAGTTCGTCAACGAGCGGCCTCATCCGAATAAGATACGAGCCGAACAGCACTCTTTCTGGCGGATTCTCGATTAGCGCACTTCTGCCGACCGACCCTGCGCGGGAAATAAAGACATCACCGTTTCTGATCAAGTAGCGCTCCGGCGCATCCGGGACTGAGGACGCAAACGGGACGGAGGCCCAATCCACGCTCCCATCGCGAAGATCAGTGGTCCGCAACAATTTGAAATGAGACCCGCCCCTGCTGGCGCTGGCTGTCCAGCCGTATTGCGGCGGCTGACAAACCGCGCTCAGGGTTGCGGTCACCCATCCCTCCGGCAACTCACTCACTGCACCAACCTCGCGTTCAAGTCGCTCAAAATCTGTGGAAGCGTGTTCCCGAAAATCTGGTAAGCGCGGCCGAGGCCGCCGTGCTCGCTGAACGGAACGTAATCGAAATCGTCGGTGGTGATTTCAAGACTCGTCGCGATGTGCTCCGCAATCTGATGCAGCCATCGCAACTGCTCGCCGCTGAAGTTGGCGCCCAGTTGTTCCTGCTCCGAAAGCCAGACCTGAAACATCTCGCGGACCTTGTCCGGAAAAGGGCGAAGTTCCGGGTCGGCTCCGATCGCGAAACCGACAAGCGAAACCAGGTCCGTCATGACACGCTGGCCGGAGCCGCGAACCTTGGACCGGTCGAGTTGCTCGTACGCCCGCCAAAGAATCTCCGGCGTCCAGGCAGGATACGGGCGATGGATGGCAGCGGCGAGTTCTTTCACCTGCTTGTATGTCAGCCTGTTCTTCCACGGCCGGCTGTACAGGATTTGTAGCGCGGCAATCTGGTCCTTGTTCTCTTCGAGAAACTGACGAAAAGACTGCGTAAGTTCCTGGGCCTTGTCTTTCGAATCACCGGCAAATCCGGCGTGAAGCAGGCTGTCCTCCGAGACTATGTCGATGATCTGGTCATAGCTGTTCTTCAACGTCGTCAAGAGGTTGCGCAATTTGGGAGCCAGAAACGCCTTCACCGCCTCCTTCCGCAAGCGGTCGGCAGTAGCTGCAATTTGGTCCGGCGTTGGATCTTCGACGGCATGCTCGACTTTGGCTTCATCCACTTGAACATCTGGATCGACGGAGTCGGCTAACAGGCGAACAATTTCCGAGAGATTCGCGCCGCCGGCGACCTCGGCGATTTGAGACTGATCAGCCTGCGAAAGCTGGCGGTCGAGCCGTGTGAGCCTGGATGCCAGCGTGCTCAATATTTCCGGGTCTGTGCTGCCAAAACCCACCGCCTCAATGAGCTTCTCGAAACCAATATTGCGGTTTCGGTCCAGAGGAGGAGCCTCTACGAGCGCGTGCTCGCACACCCCAAGCGGATCGACAATGACAAAGTGCGTCTTGGCGCGGGCATCGGGCGTGACCGCCTGTAGATCGTCTTCCTTGATCACGCGAACGCCCCGCCCCTTCATCTGTTCAAACAGGTTGGGACTGCGGACTTCACGCAAGAACATCACAATTTCGAGCGGGCGGATATCGGTGCCGGTAGCGATCATGTCAACGGTGACGGCAATTCGTGGATTGTAGCTGTTACGGAAGGACTGAATAATGGACTCCGGCTTCTCGCCCACCTGTTCCCAGATATCCTGCTCAATTTCCGATCCGTCATCGGCTTTCATCTTCCGGCGGCTGCGGCGCGAACCCGTTCGGTAAGTCACCTTCTGGCAAAAATCGTTGCCCTTGGCGAATTCTTCCCGCGCGATTTGAACAATGTCGTCGGCGTGAGTGTCGTCTTTCGCGAAGATCAGCGTTTTGGGCACGTGGGAGCGGCCGGGGAAAATCTCGGTGAAAAGCTTCTCTTTGAACGTGCGGATGACAGTGCGGATCTGGTCGGGGGCAACGACAGCGCGGTCGAGCTGGCCGGCGGTATAGGCCAGGTCTTGGTCGAGCAGCTCCGCCCGACGCGCGCGGGTAAGACGGTCGCGCTTGTCGACATAAAACCCGGATTCAACGCGTGAACCGGATTGAGTGATTTGAGTCCGGATTTCGTAGATGTCGTAATCGACATTAACGCAGTCCTCGACCGCTTGCGTGTGGTTGTAATCCATCACGAGATTGCGATTGAAGAAGCCGAGGGTCTGCCTGGATGGAGTGGCTGTGAGGCCGATAAGCGAAGCATCAAAATATTCAAGCACCTGGCGCCACAGGTTGTAGATCGACCGGTGGCATTCGTCGGTGACGATGAAGTCGAAAGTCTCAATGGGAATGCCAGGGTTGTACCCAATGGGTTCGGGAAGTTGCGTCAGATTCGCCCACGTGACGGCAGAGCGCTCTTCCTGTTCCTCGTCAACGGACTCACGCCCCACCAGCATTGAGTAAAGGCGCTGGATCGTGGTGATCGAAACTTTGCTGACCAGGTCAATCTTGTTACTGGAGAGAAGCTGGGCGTTGTAAAGCTCGGTGAACTTGCGCCCCTCGTCGGGAGTGACGAATTGTTGGAACTCATTCAGCGTCTGCCTGCCCAGCGTGCGGCGATCGACCAGGAAGAGGATGCGGCGCGCGCCGGCAAACTTGATAAGACGGTAAATAAAATTGCAGGCGGTGAACGTCTTCCCGCTGCCGGTAGCCATTTGGATGAGCGCGCGCGGCCGATTATCGGCGAGAGACCGTTCCAGCCGGAGGATGGCTCGCTTCTGAGCGGGCCAAAGATTGCGGTCATCGAGCGGCGGCATCACGCGAAGCTTGCCCCGGACGGTTGAGCCGGGAGACCGCAGATCCGCCTGAATCCACTGGCTGAACGTTTCCGGCTTATGGAAAGCGAAAACGGCGCGGCTGCGGGCATCCGGTTCGAGCAGGTTGGTGAAGCGAGTTTCGACGCCCGTGCTCTGATAACAAAACGGGAGCGGGCGGCGCGGAGCCGGAATGTGATCCGGCAGCCCTTCGCTGTACTTCGCAGTTTGGAGTTCGACCGCAGTCAGCGGGTCACCCGCCTTCTTTGCTTCGATCACGCCAACCGCCGCGCCGTCAACGTAAAGGAGGTAGTCGGCGAAACCGTGGCCTTTCTTGAGCGGGTATTCGCAAATCGCGACGCCCTGGGCGGCAGTGAGATCCGTTTTATCGCGAGGCTGGACCGACCATCCAGCGGCCGAAAGCAGCTTATCGATTTCGGCGCGAGCTTCCCGTTCAGGAGCCATCGAGAGAGACCGAAATCACATAATAGCGATTTTTTCAACAATCCCTAACACCGGTCACAACAAAGTGCAATGTTTTATATCCACTGTCGGACTTCGACTTAGCGCCATTGTCTCCACTCGCTCGATCCGTTTTTTGCCCTCGCCATGCTACGTTCTCGCCATGTCTACCTCCGCGCAAATCGCTGCCAACCAAGCCAATGCACAACTATCTACCGGTCCCACGTCCGAGACCGGCAAAGCCAAATCATCCCTGAACGCCGTCAAAACGGGTCTGACTGGCCGCACTGTCCTGCTTCCCGGCGACGATGCCGCGCTCTACGAAGCCCACGTCTCTCACTTCATCGAGCGCTTCCAACCCGCCAACGACGAAGAACGGAACCTTGTCCAATCCCTGGCGGACACCGAATGGCGTCTCCTCCGAATTCCCTCGCTCGAAATGGGCATCTACGCCCTCGGCCGTCTCGAATTTGCAGAACTCTTCCCCAACGAAGACGAGCCGGTTCGCAAGCACCTCATCGAGGCCAAAATCCTCCTCGCCTATCAGCGCCAGCTCAACAATCTGAGCATTCAGGAAAATCGCCTCCGCCGCCAGCGCGAAAAAGACTCAGCCATTCTGCGCGAGCTGCAGGACGTTCGCAAGCGCCAGACCAAAGCCCGTTTGGACGAAGCCGCCTACCAGTACATAGCCGCCGTTCACGACCGCACGTCTCAGACCTTCGACCCAATCGAATTTGGCTTCGAATTTTCAATCGCTGAAATCGAGCTCCGCGCCATGGACCTCGACCCCAATCTATTTGCCGATTACGAACAGAAACTGCGCGAACAACGAAAAGCCTCCTGAGGTGGAGCGGGCCTCCGGGCCTGCCATGCCGCCATTCGTGGTGGCATTTTTCCTCCCACAATCTGCTATCATTCCACCGCATGCAAGAGTACTCGATCGGCGTCGATTTAGGCGGCACAAATCTGAGGGCCGCCGCTATCGACAGCGCCGGCACCATTCTCGACAAAGTCGCCGTGACCACGCAATACGCGGCCGGACGCGAAGCCATCATCCACGACCTCGTGGCTGCCGTAAAAGAGGTACGGGATCGGGTAGGAGCCAAAGGTCTGAAAGGTGTCGGCATCGGCATGCCGGGGTTCATCAAGGTGGACACCGGGGTCGTTATGGGTTCTGCGAATTTGCCCGGATTCGAAGGCTTTCCTGTCCGCGATGAAATCCAGAAGCGGCTCAACGCCCATATCATCCTCGAAAATGATGCCAATGCCGCGGCACTGGGCGAGAAGTGGATGGGAGCCGGGCGCGACGTCAACGAGATGATGCTCATCACTCTTGGCACGGGAATTGGCGGCGGAATCATCATCGGCGGCCGCGTTCTTCATGGTCAGTTCGGGATGGCCGGTGAGGTTGGGCACATGACAGTCATCCCGGACGGCAACCCTTGCGGATGCGGCAACAACGGATGTCTCGAGAAGCATGCCTCGGCAACTGCCATAATCGCAATGGCACGGATGCTGCAGCTCGGCGAGGATATCACTTCCGAGGACGTCTACAATCTCGCCATTGGCGGAAATGCGCGCGCGAAGCAGTGCTTTGACACGATGGGGCGAGCGCTTGGAATTGCTCTTGCCAACCTGATTAACGTATTCAATTTTCCGCTGTACCTGCTGAGTGGCGGCGTTCTGCCCGCTTGGGATCTATTCACGCCGGTGATGATAGATGAGATCAAGCGGCGCTCCTTTGCCTACGCCAAAACAAATCCTCGAATCGAAAAGGGGATCCTCGGTAATGAAGCCGGTCTTTACGGAGCCGCTTATCTGCCTTTCCAGCACGAAGCACAGACGGTGGAAGCCGTAGGCAAATAATCGGAAAGCGCACATGTACTGGCTCGGTCTGGATGTTGGAACAGGCGGATCACGCGCCCTCCTGATTGACGCTGCCGGTGTCGTCCGCTTTTCCTACATTGCCCCACATCAGGAAATGAATATGCCTCGTCCCCTTTGGGCCGAGCAGAATCCGGACGACTGGTGGCGCGCCTCGCAAGAAGCGGTTCGTGGTGTTCTGAAACTAGCCAACACAACCGGCGAAGCTGTGCGCGGCGTCGGGCTCTCCGGGCAAATGCACGGGCTGGTCGTTCTTGACGGAAACAATCAAGTCATTCGTCCGGCCCTCATCTGGTGCGATCAGCGAAGCCAGAAACAGGTGGACGCGATCGAGGCGAAAGTAGGCCGCGCGAAAGTCCTCGAGTTCACGGCCAATCCGGTTCTAACAGGCTTTACGCTGCCCAAGCTGCTGTGGGTTCGCGATGAGGAACCAGCCCGCTACGAGCGCATTAGAAAACTTCTCCTGCCCAAGGACTACGTTCGATTCAAACTTACCGGCGAATTCGCGACAGAAGTCTCAGACGCAAGCGGAACCTCGCTTTTCGACGTGGCGCATCGAACCTGGTCGGCCGGTATGACCACAGCTCTCGGCATCGATCCCTCTATATTGCCCAAGGTATATGAATCGAGCGAGATTACGGGCGCCATCCACGCAGAGGCCGCAACTAGCACGGGCCTGAAAGCGGGGACGCCGGTCGTGGGCGGAGGTGGCGATCAAGCGGCCAGCGCGATCGGCAATGGGATTGTGGAACCGGGCGCGACGTCTTGCACAGTTGGTACTTCCGGCGTCGTTTTTGCTTACCTCGCCGAACCGGCCTACGACCAGCTTGGACGTGTGCACACGTTCTGCCACGCCATCCCAAATACCTGGCATGTGATGGGCGTTACCCAAGGAGCCGGACTCAGTCTGCAATGGTTTCGCAACCGGCTCGTGTCCGGTATCGATTACGACGATCTCACAGCCGAGGCAACTCTTTCCCCCCGAGGAGCCGATGGACTCTTCTGGCTCCCCTATCTGATGGGAGAAAGAACGCCTCATCTGGACGCCGCCGCGCGCGGCGCATGGATCGGGTTGACCGCCAAGCATCGGCGCGCCGACCTGGTGCGAGCCATTCTCGAGGGCGTCTCCTACAGCCTGCGCGACAGCCTCGAGATCATCCGCCAGCTTGGCGCTCGAGTTACAGATGTTCGTCTCTCCGGCGGCGGCGCCCGAAGCCCGTTCTGGCATCAACTATTTGCCGATATCTTCGGCGTTCCCGTAGTCACGCTGCAAACCCAGGAAGGTTCCGCCTATGGAGCGGCGTTGCTGGCAACAGTCGGCACCGGCCAGTTCCGCTCGGTTCGCGAGGCATGCGCGTCCGTGATCAAACCCGTGGAAGCGAAGGAGCCGGACCATGCTGCCTGCGATTTCTATAATCGGGCATACCGTATCTACGGCTCCCTTTACC
Source organism: Bryobacterales bacterium (assembly GCA_963722585.1). Taxonomy (GTDB): domain Bacteria; phylum Acidobacteriota; class Terriglobia; order Bryobacterales; family Bryobacteraceae; genus KBS-96. The sequence continues at coordinate 12,335 of CAVRNU010000015.1, forward strand.
CGGCGTTGAAGCAGGCATACCAGGAAATCAGCCGCCTCGAATGACTGAGTTCCAATATCGATACTGCGACGTCGCGCTGCCGGTTCCGGTCGATCGCGTATTCACCTACACGGTGCCATCCGCGTTAACGAGCCGAGCCCGCCCTGGCTGCCGCATTCTCGCCCCTTTCGGCTCGAGAAACCTCATCGGCGTTATTGTCCACTCCCGCAGCGCGGATACCGCCCAGCCCGCTCGCGAAGCCGTAAAACTGCTGGACGACGAGCCGGTGCTTGACGAGGATCTTCTCAAGCTGGGGAGATGGATCGCCGAATACTACTGCGCGCCGCTCGGAGAAGTGCTTCGGGGTATGCTGCCGCTGGGCGGCGAAATGCGCCGGACGAGAACGTATTCGCTTACTGAGCTTGGGCAAGACGTAGCCCGCCAACTCTTCGTCACGGAGTTTCCAGACGCATCGGCCGAGATTCTTCACATTCTGTCGGAACGCCCTCGAACGGCGGAATATCTCGCCTCGAAAGTGAAAGACGCACGGCCGGCGCTAAGGAGCCTATTGAAACGAGGTTGGGTGACGCTCGACGAGCAGCATCTCGAGCGCGACCCATTGCGCAGCCCCAGTGAAAAATTGCAAATCGAATTCACGCAGAGGCCTGTCGAGGGAACCAAGCTCGGGAAACCTGAGCGCGAGCTGCTTTCGTTTCTCGAATTGCATCCCGGCTGGCATAATCTCGGCGAGCTCACAGAGACCTTACGGTATGCGAGCACGGCGGCTCGAGCCTTAGCGCGGCGCAAGCTGATCCGCCTCGAGATGGAAGCGCCTCGGGCCATGAGCGGTTACGAACGTCCGGTGCCCCAACTGAATCGGCATCAGCAAGAGGCAGTGGATTCGATTGGCCGCGCTCTCGATGCCGGCACGTTCACTGTTTTTCTTCTTGAAGGAGTCACCGGCTCCGGCAAGACCGAAGTGTACATGCGCGCAATCGAGGCAGCGCTGGCGCTCGGGAAGAACGCTTTGATGCTGGTTCCGGAAATCGCTTTGACGCCCGCCGTGGCCGGTCAATTCTTTCATCGCTTCGGAGCCGGGGTTGCCATCGTGCACTCGGCGTTCAACGAAACAGAGCGAGCCGGCCAATGGCGGCGCATTCAGAAAGGTGAAGCTCGCGTGATAGTCGGCACGCGGTCAGGAATTTTTGCGCCAGTACAGAATCTCGGCATCGTCATTGTCGACGAGGAGCATGACGGAAGCTATAAGCAGCAGGAGACTCCTCGCTATCACGGACGCGACGTCGCTTTAATGCGGGCGAAAGAAGCCGGGGCGGTTGCGGTGCTCGGTTCCGCCACGCCCAGCGTCGAGAGCCGGTTCAATGTGGATAAAGGCAAGTACGTCCGCTTGCGCATGCCGGAGCGCATCGGCAACCGGCCCATGCCGTCGGTCGAGGTGATCGACATGCGCGTCGAGTTCCTCGAAACGAAACAGCAGGCAACGTTCTCTCGCAAGCTCCGCGAAGAGATCGAGCTGAGATTGAGCCAGCGCGAGCAAATCATGCTCCTGATGAACCGGCGAGGCTTTTCGAGCTTCATGGTTTGCCGCGCGTGCGGCGAGCGCCTCAACTGCGTGAATTGCGCGGTCAGCCTGACGTTTCACCGCCGCGACCGCCGCATGTTGTGCCACTACTGCGGTTATGCCGAGCGTGTCCCGGAACGCTGCCCGCGCTGCGATAGCGATCACATTCAGTTCCTGGGTGCCGGTTCCGAACGGGTTGAAGAGGAATTGCATCGCCTGTTTCCCGAGGCCCGGGTCGCCCGCCTCGATCGCGACAGCGTCTCAACCAAAGGTTCGTTCGAACATATTCTTCAAACCTTCCGCGGTGGGGAAATTGACATCCTCGTCGGAACGCAGATGATCGCCAAAGGCCACGACATCGCAAACGTCACTTTGGTCGGTGTTGTTCTAGCGGATATCGGCTTGTCGATGCCCGACTTTCGAGCGGCGGAACGAAGCTTTCAGTTGCTGACGCAAGCCGCGGGACGCGCTGGACGTGGCGACCTGCCCGGCCGCGTGATTATTCAAACACTCAATCCCGATCACTACGCGATCCGTCTCGCCATCGATCACGATTACGAGGCGTTTTACTGTAAAGAAATCGAATTCCGAAAGTGGCTCCGCTATCCGCCTTTCGCAGTTATGGCGAACGTGGTGCTTCGCTCGGAGAAGCGGGAGGAAGCCCTGCGATTCAGCACGGAATTCGAACGCCTGCTGAAGCCTGCGCCCGAAGGCGTCAAGGTTTTAGGTCCAGCCGAGGCGCCAGTTCCACGCGTCAGGTCCGAGTATCGCTATCAATTACTCTTGAAAGCATCGAAGCGCGCGGTGCTGCGCGAAGTGCTCATCCAACTCAGAGCCTATGCGGCAAAACAGAAATGGCCGCTTACTTCCGTCGTGATGGATGTCGATCCTCTGAGCCTGATGTGAGTCGCATACAATCGAATACCAAGGCATATTTATGATGTCTCCAGAGCCCTCGTCCACTCAAAGCCCAAGCCGCCGCCGTTTTTTGGGCGCTGCCATCGCGACCGCAACAGCTTCCTCCTATGGCCGTATCCTGGGCGCGAACGACCGTATCCGGGTTGGCGCCATCGGCACCGGCGAGCGATGCCAGTACCTGCTGAGCCTCTTGAACAAGGCGGGCGGCAACGAGATTGTCGCAGTCTGCGATGTGTATGAGCCGCACCGCCTCGAGGCTAAATCAAAATCGGCGCCCGAGGCGAAAGACTATGCGGAATTTCAGCAGGTCCTGGACCGCACCGACATAGACGCGGTAGTAATTGGAACGCCAGACCATTGGCATGTGCCTATAACGACCGCCGCAGTTCGCGCGGGAAAAGACGTTTACTGCGAAAAGCCGGTGACACATACCATCGAAGAAGGCGAGCCGCTGATCGCCGCGGTCCGCGACTCGAAGCGCGTGGTGCAGACCGGCACGCAGCAGCGAAGCTGGAAACATTACATCCAGGCCAAAGAAATCATTGCTTCCGGAAGGCTCGGCCAAATTACTTTCATTCGAACGTATTGGTATCAGAACCATATCAAGAATCAGCAAGCTGGGCCGGAGATTGCGCTCGACAAGCTCGACTGGAAACTGTTCCTCGGCCCCGCCTCCGACCGCCCGTTCGATCAGGACCAATACGCGCATTGGCGGTGGTATTGGGATTTCGGCGGCGGCGCGATGACCGATCTGTTTGTCCATTGGGTCGACGTTGCGCAGTGGTATACAGGGCAGGACATGCCCACACGCGCCACGGCCACGGGACAGATCGCCCTGCTGAAGCAGCGCCAGACCCCCGACACAATGAGCGCCGCGTTATCTTATCCAGGCGTGATTGTTGAATTCGACAGCGCTCTGCTCGGATACATCGAGGGCGGGGGATTGATGTTCCGGGGAACAAAGGCCGCCATGCGGCTGCACCGCCGCGGGTTCACGCTCTATGACGAAATCCCCCGGTACAGTGAAACCTACGAGCCGAAAGAGGCTGCAATGCAAGTGAAATCGGAGCACGACGGAGCGATCGACCATATGCAGAATTTCTTGGATTGCGTCCGCTCCCGCAACACACCAAATGCGTCGGTCGAAATCGGTGTAGCGGCGGCTCGCGCCGGACATGTGGCGAATCTGGCGCTGCGCGGCAACGGCCTGTGGACCGCTTCGGCCGCCCCTGCAACCTCTTAGCCTGTATTGAACGTCTTTTTTAACATGCCCGAGTTGCTGGTTGGCGCGCCTTTTGTTCCACTATCGCGGCGGTCCGCGCTATTCGTCTGTGTTTGCTCTTGTTTCGCCGGCCCGGCTCGCGTTCTTGCCTATGGCGACTCGCATTTCTGGGACAAAGAAGACCCGTCGGCCTGGACACCCGACCAAGTTTCGCAGCTTACGACAGCCTCACCTTGGGCAAAGCAAGTGACTGCGGACTTGAATGAGAATAACTCGAGCGGTCCGACGAGCACATCGCGAATGGGAGGCCGCGGAGGCCGGCGTGGCGGCGTGGCTGGCGGAGGTTCGAGTCCCTCCAATTTGCCGAAGTTTAAGGCTGTGATTCGCTGGGCCAGCGCTGCGCCAATTCGAACGGCCCTCAAGCTCAAGTTTCCGAATTCACTAACCGGCCACTACGTAATCAGCGTCTCCGGCGTGCCCATCATGTCTCCGCCCAGCGCCGACGAAAATGAAACCCCTAAGCCGGGAGACGACCCGTTTGCGGGTCTCAAAGAGCAAACGTCATTGCAGCTCAAACGAGGCGAGCCCATCGAGCCGGGCGTCGCCTACGAAGATCCCAGCGATACCTCCACCATCTATTTCGGGTTTCTTCCGCAACTCGCGCGCGTGACCGAAGCGAAGACAGCGACATTCAGCATGAGCACCGGCCCGCTAGCCGTAAAGGCGAAATTCAATATCGGCGAAATGAAGTATCGCGGCGAATTAGCCGTCTAATCTAACGATCAACGAACTTCGTCATGAACGCGGCCATTTCTTTGGCCATTGCAAAGGAATGTGATATGCTGCTATGCAATGGCCAAAGGAAAAGCTCCCGACCCGAAGAGGTCCGAGGTTCTGCAGGGCACTCTCGATCTGATGATCCTCAAAACCCTGGATGTCATGGGACCGCTTCACGGTTACGGCATCGCGCGCAGAATCGAGCAGCTGAGCGAGGATGTCTTGCAGTTAAACGAGGGTACGGTCTACACCTCTTTATTACGCCTGCAACAGCAAGGCTGGATTTCTTCGAGCTGGGGCGCCTCGGAAAATAACCGCAAGGCAAAATTCTATTCGATTACCAAAGCCGGACGAAGGCAGCTTGCCGAGGAGACGGAGAACTGGGAACGCATCTCGGGCGTGATCGGGAGAGTCTTGCAAGCGGAGAGCGGGAAATGAATCGATTCTGGCATCTTCTCAAAGAACAGCTTGCCCGGATACGAGGCTCGTTGCGGCGTCATGCGTTCGCGGGTGACTTCGATGAGGAAGTGGAAGCGCATCTCGCATCACTCACAGAGCGCTTTGTGCGCCGGGGCCTGAGCCCGGACCAAGCGCGGTACGAGGCCAGAAAGCAATTTGGAGGAGTCACGCAAATGAAGAATGAGCTTCGGGATCGCAGCAGATTCCGTCCTCTCGAAACGGTGCTCACGGATAGCGCGTACGTCTTCCGGCAGTTTCGAAAATCGCCGCTGTTCGCGTTTGCCGCCATTCTGACGCTTGCTCTGGGTATTGGCGCGAATACAGCCATCTTCACGTTGGTCGATCAACTCATCCTGCGCCTCCTGCCTATCAACAATCCGCGGGAAGTGGTTGCTCTTGCACCGCAAGGGCAGTTCTATGGCGACAGAATGGGCGAGAACGTGATGTCTTACACGATGTACCAGACGCTTCGCGACCGCAACCAGGTGTTCAGTCTCATGATGTGCCGGCGGGCGGTCGATCTCACTGCTACAGTGCATTCGGAAAGCGATGTTCTGAGCGGCGAGCTGGTCTCCGGAAATTACTTTCCTTTGCTCGGTATTAAAGCTGCCGCAGGCCACGTGTTCGATTCGAACGACGATCTCCGTCCGAACGCAAATCCGGTAGCAGTGCTGAGCTATGGCTACTGGAAAAGCCGGTTCGCAGGGAATCTGCAGATTATCGGCAGCACGATTCTAGTGAATAATTATCCGCTGATAATCATTGGAGTTTCACAACCCGGATTCAACGGTTTGGAGCCAGGTTTGCCTACTCAGCTTTTTGTGCCTGTCATGATGACGCCAGCGGTCTTTCCAGATAATGATTTCGCCAATATGTTCAATTCGCGGCTGCGCTGGTTGAATGTCTATGGACGGCTGAAACCGGGCATGACGCTCGAACGCGCCAAACCCGGCTTACAGCCGCTGTTTCACCAGATTCTCGAAGCAGAGGTGGTGCAACCGGGATTCGAGCACGCGACGCCGTACGACAAGCAGCAGTTCCTCAGGATGTGGTTGGATGTTATTCCGGGAGGGCAGGGAAATACCATACTGAGGCAGCAATACGAGAAACCGTTATGGGTGCTCATGGGCGTTACTGGCTTTGTGCTCTTGATTGCATGCGCGAACCTGGCGAGCCTGCTGGCAGCTAGAGCTGTGGTGCGTCAGAAGGAGATTGCGGTCCGATTGGCGATCGGCTCGAGCCGTGCGCGCATCATTCAGCAATTGCTGACGGAAAGTCTCTTGCTCGCGCTGGTCGGCGGGGCGGCCGGAATCGGACTGGCAACCGCGATCGTAAAAAGCCTTCTTACTTTTCTGCCGGGGAACCCCACTAGTTACGCGATCTCGAGTTCACCCGACTTACGCATACTGTCTTTCGCGCTGGGCCTTTCTCTGCTCACTGGGCTCGTCTTCGGATTGATACCCGCCTTGCAGGCGGCTCGCCCGAACATTGCGGACACACTGAAAGCCAAAGCGGCAAGCGTTACCGGCGGCGCCGCGCAAATCAATTTCCGCAAGCTTTTGGTTGCCGCGCAGATTACACTATCTTTGCTTCTGCTCATCGGCGCGAGCCTCTTCATTCACAGTCTCGCGAATCTGCACTCGGTCAATCCCGGATTTCAAACGCAAAGCGTCGTGCAATTTGACATCGGCCTCGGTTCCATAGGCTATGATCAGCAGCGCGCTCATGTGTTCTTCAACCAGTTAGAGGCTCGTTTGGAGCACCTGCCGGGCGTCGAAGCCGCCGGGATTGCCTCCAACCCTGTGCTTGCCGATAGCGATTGGGAAAGCGTCATGAGGGTGGAAGGCCACGAGAACAAGCCAGGCGAGGCAACTCATGCTTACGTGAATCGTGTCAGTCCCGGCTATTTCAAAACCTTGGGCATCCATCTTCTTTCCGGGCGCACATTCCGTGAAAGCGACACACCGGATTCGCCCAAGGTGGTGGTGGTCAGCGAGAGCTTCGCCCGGCATTACTTCGGCCAGCAGCCTGCGGTTGGAAACCACATGGGTCGAGGATACGATCCCAGTACGCCACTGGATATGGAAATTATCGGGGTCGTGAATGACATCGATTATCAGGATCTGCGGCAGAAGGAGTCTCGTCAGGTCTATCTGTGCGCGCCTCAAGGACATAACCTTGGTGGAACCGTTTACCTGAATGTAAAAGGTGATCCGCGTACTGCCTTCGCCAGCGCAAGGCGCGTGGTGCATGAGATGGAGCCGAAGGCTCCGGTCACGAATATGAAAACAGTTGAAGACCAGTTGGAGGAGTCGCTCGTCACGGAGCGAATGATTACGTCGCTCTCGACGGCGTTCACGGTTCTCGCTGTGGCGCTCGCGGTACTCGGGCTGTACGGCGTTATGTCTTATATGGTGACGCAGCGCGCGCGTGAGATCGGCATTCGCGTCGCGCTCGGCGCTCCATTCAAGAATGTCGTGTGGCTTGTAATGCGCGAGGTTGTTCTGCTGGTTGTGGCGGGCATTGCCGTTGCCGTTCCGTTAGCCCTCGGATTGGCCCGTTTGGTTCAAAGTGAGCTCTACGGCATTCAGCCGACCGATCCGCCGTCAATAGCTATTGCAGCGCTCGTGCTTTCCGCAATTGCGATGCTGGCAGGCTTTGTGCCGGCCCGACGAGCGGCATCGGCTGATCCTCTGCATGTTTTGCGCTACGAGTAGGGCGAAATCCGCCCGCAGTTTGTAGTCTTGACTATATATAGTCGAACGTAGTAAACTCCTTTCGTGCGAAAACCTAAGCCCGAGCGAATGGAATTCCTGCAGGGAACGCTCGAAATGTTGATCCTCAGGACCCTTGTGTTTGGCCCGAAACACGGCTATGGTATCGCTCAATTCATCCGGCAGATGTCGAACAGCGTTCTCTTAGCGGAAGCCGGGTCGCTTTACCCGGCGCTGCAACGGCTCGAGATGCAGGGGTTGATCACGGCCAAATGGGAGATGTCGGATAGCAACCGGAGGGTTCGGCATTACCGATTGACCGCCACTGGCCGCGCGAAGCTTTCTTCCTCGATGTCGCGCTGGGATGAGTTTGTTCGGGCCATCGGCAACGTTTTGAAGCCGGCCGAGGCTCAGGAATAGTCATATGTTGCTCTGGAAGAAGCTAGCTCTACTGCTCCCTTGGAATCGCCGCGCTCGTGAATTGTCACTCAACGAGGAATTGCGGTCCCACATGGAATTGGCCGCAACCGATGCTCTTACGGACGGAGCAACGCCCGAGGAAGCCAGGTTTGCCGCCCGGCGCGATCTTGGCAGTCAATTGCGCGTCCAGGAAGACGCAAGAGGCGTTTGGGGCTTCGCCGCCTGGGAACATTTTTTTCGAGACCTGCGTTTCGAGATTAGACAATTGAGGCGCAAGCCGGGCTTTACCGCGGTGGCGATCTTGACGCTTGCATTCGGAGCCGGCGCAAACGCCTTGATGTTCACGGTAATCGATTCAGTACTCTTGCGGCCTCTTCCGTATCCCGCCTCGCAGCAGCTCGTATTTCTTGACACGACCTATACAAATGGCAGTCATGGCTCTACATCCCTGCCGAATTTTCTCGATACCCGAACACAGAGCCGGTCGTTCTCATCGATGGCCGCGTATCAGGAAAAGAGCGTTTCGCTGCGTCTGCCGGGCGGCGATGCAGTTCACAGCTCCGGAGTCGCGGCTAGCGCCAATCTTTTCGATGTTCTCGAGGTGCGCCCAATGTTCGGCCGCGCGTTTCTTCGAGAGCAAGATCAGCCCGGAAAGCCGTGCAGCGTGGTCCTGAGCGCGGAGTTCTGGCGTGAGCATCTCTCGAGCGATCCTCGCGTCCTGGGGCAGAACCTTACTGTTGATGGACAGGCATGCACAATTTCGGGTGTGATGCCGGATGGCTTTGCGTTCCCTTCGCGCGACGATGAATTCTGGATTCCGCTACAACCAACACCCGACACGATACATCGCGGCTTTAACTTCCTCGATGTCATCGCGAGACTTAAATCCAACGTAACGCTCGCCGCTGCGCAGAACGAGCTGAACGTCATCGCGAAACGTCTCGAGAAAGCGTACCCGGACGACGATAAAGGTGTGGGCATCGGCGCGCAGTTATATCAGGATAAGATCACCGGGGATGCCCGGCCCGCTCTGCTAGCTCTACTCGCTGCTGTAGCAGTACTGCTGTTAATTGCTTGTGCCAATATCGCTAATTTGCAGCTTGCGCGCGGTCTCGGGCGGAAACGCGAGATGGCGATTCGTGCGGCACTGGGTGCAGGCAGAATGCGAGTGGCCAGACAGCTTTTCACAGAAAACCTGGTACTCGCCCTGATTGGTACTGGCGTTGGCCTCGCTCTCGCTTCCGGCTGTCTCGGTTTGTTGAAGCGTCTCGCGGCCGATGCAGTGCCGCGCGTTCAGGAGATTAATCTGCGCCCCGAAGTCTGTCTCGCCATGGTGATCGTGGCCTTTATCTCGGCAGTGCTGTTCGGACTAGCTCCGGTTTGGCAGGCAGCGCGCCAGGATATCGAGGCCGCATTGCGGGAAACCGCGGTCGCAGTTACCGGCGATCGGCGTCAACAAAAATTTCGCGATGCACTGGTTGTGGCCCAGTTGAGTCTCTCAATCATATTGGTTGCCGGTTCGGGTCTGCTGCTTCGCGCGTTGTATCAGCTGTTGCATACAGATCGCGGTTTTGTGGCAGAGCATGTGCTGACTTTGCAAACGGCGGTTTCAGGAACGGAACCCGCGGATAAAAATCTCGCCACAACTGTATACGCTCCGGAGTTGGATCAGATCGAGCAGATACCGGGAGTGAAGGCTGCGGGCTTTATCACGTTCCTGCCGTTATCGAATGGCCACGCGTCCGCATCGTTCCTCATCAAAGGACGGCCCAATCCGAATCCCGAAACCCAGCCGCATGCGTCGCTGAACGCAGCGAGCGACAATTACTTTCGGGCTCTCCAGATTCCACTCGTTGCTGGACGGTTCTTCGCCGAGACCGACACACTCGGCAAGCCTCGCGTGGCCATCGTCAATGACGTTCTGGCGCGGCGCTATTTTGCAGGGCAGGACCCCATCGGAAAGCAGATCGCGTTCGACGATTCGGATTTCAAAACGAACCCGATCACAATCGTTGGGGTGGTGCGGGGCAGCCGGCAGCTGGGCCTCGGTAGGCCGCCCGATGCCGAATTCTATCTCGATTTCAAGCAAGTGCCGCCGGCGACACCCTGGTCACAGTTTCTGCTCAAGGTGATCATGACCTACGTGGTGCGTTCGAGCGGCGATCCCGCCGCGGTAGCTAACGACGTTCAGCGCGTGATCCGTCGAGTGGATCCGTTGCAGACCGTATTTCATGTGGCAACAATGAATGAAATTGTTTCGTCTTCGGTCAAGAGCCGGCGGCTGGCCGCGGTGCTTCTAAGCGTGTTTGCCGGATTGGCTCTACTGGTTGCGGCTGCCGGATTGTACGGCGTTCTTTCGTACATGATCATTCAAAGGACTCGCGATATTGCAGTCCGGATGGCGCTGGGCGCGAAGCAGGATGAAATCGTGCGGATGATTGTCTTGCGCGCTCTGAGACTGTATGGGATCGGTCTTGTGGGTGGACTGATAGGCGTGATCTGGTGCGGACATGTGTTGTCAAACATGCTCGCGGGAGTCCGGCCCTGGGATGCGGCCGCGCTTAGTATCACAACAGCCGCGCTGCTGTTGGTTGCCTTGCTCGCGTCCTGGCTCCCAGCGCGGCGCGCGGCCTCGATCGATCCATACCAGGCGCTGCGCGCGGAGTGAACCAGAACCGCGCGCGCTAAGCAAGCGCTTTGCATACTTTCCGACCTCGTGAATAACAGGTAAACTTGCAAGTTTACCTGTTTATAGATATCATGGAATTACTATGCGGCGAAAGACGTCCGAAGCCGCCGTAAGCGATTTCATTCACGCGATTGGGCTATTGATGCGCCGCGTCCGCGCAGCGGCTGCATCGCATGAGCTTTCGTGGACCGAGGCTGCTGTCCTGGCGCGCCTTGCCAGAGACGGGCCTGCCACGACTGCCGATCTGGCTCGCGTGGAAAGCATGAAACCGCAATCGATGGGAACCACGATAGCGGCGCTCGAGGAAATGGGAATGGTCGAGCGCAAGCCGCATCCGACTGACGGCCGTCAGGTGAATATTGAGCTGACCGCCAAAGGCGCCGCCGTGCGCCAGAGCGTCGGCGATGCAAAGCGGACATGGCTGGCGCAGGCTATTGCCGAGCTCGATGAACAGGACAGGGAAACGCTGTTCGCAGCCGGAAGGATCATTAAACGTTTGGTGGAAAAGTGACCGAAGATAAGGAACCAAAGCAACGTGTGAGCAATCCTGCAATCGCCTCGGACAAACAGCAGAGCTCTCCCGCTTGGAGCTCGGTTTCTCACGCGTGGCGAGCGCTGCGGCACCGCAATTTCAAGCTCTATTTCGCTGGTCAAGGCATTTCCGTAATCGGTACCTGGATGACGCGTTTGGCGACAAGCTGGCTTGTCTATCGGCTGACCGGTTCAGCGCTGCTGCTTGGCATCGTAGGCTTCGCGGGGCAGATTGTTTCGTTTGCGCTGGGGCCATTTGCGGGTGTCTGGGTCGAGCGCCTCAATCGCCGCAAGCTGCTGTTGTGGACGCAATCGGCAGCCGCAATCCAATCGCTCGCAATGGCTGCGCTTACGCTGGCGCACGTCATCACGATCGGGGAAATCATCGCTCTCGCCGCTTTGCAGGGATTGATCAATGCGTTCGACATGCCTGGTCGCCAATCTTTCCTCGTACAAATGGTCGAAGATCGTAACGACCTCAGTAACGCCATCGCTATCAATTCTTCGATGGCAAATGGGGCGCGGCTGATCGGCCCGGCTATCGCCGGCTTGGTGATCGGAGCCCTCGGCGAAGGCTGGTGTTTCCTGATCGATGGCGTCAGCTACTTTGCCGTGATCGCCTCCTTGCTGCTGATGCGCATCAAGCCTTTGAATATCCGCCGCAGTGCGACCGGCATGCTCGAACAAATGCGGGAGGGTTGGGACTATGTCAGCACATTTCGGCCCATCCGCACCATCCTTCTGCTGTTTGCGCTTGTCAGCCTGATGGGATGGCCGTACTCGATCCTATTGCCTGTCTTCGCCGGCCAGGTGCTGCACGGCGGCCCTCACACTCTGGGCTGGCTCACGGGAGCTTCGGGCGTCGGCGCGCTTGTATCGGCACTTTCGCTCGCATTGCGCAAGTCGGTTGTCGGGCTTACGGTCATGATTCAGATTTCGGCCGCAATGCTCGGAGGAGGATTGATCGTCTTCGGCCTGTCGCATACGTTGTGGCTATCGCTTGTGCTGATGGCCTTCGTGGGCTTCGGCATGATGCAGAGCGCGTCCGTCAGCAATACTCTCGTTCAGACGCTGGTGCCCGAAGACAAACGCGCTCGCGTGATGAGCTATTACACAATGGCCTTTTTCGGCATGGCGCCATTCGGCAGCTTGCTGGCCGGCATGTTGGCTCACCGCATAGGAGCGCCCTATACCGTCATCGTTACGGGTGTGTTTTGCATTGCCGGCTCGTTATGGTTCACGCTCGAACTGCCCAAAGTCAGAGCGATCATGCGGCCGATCTACCAGAAGATGGGTCTGCTGCCAGTGAGCGACATAGACCTGGTTTCAGACGTGAGCGAACCGGCAATCTGACCCTTCAAATGAACTCAACTGAAAGGAAAGGCCATGCCGTTCTTGCAGTATCGGAACCGCGACCGCAAGGGAGCGGATGTGACAAAGTTCGGCTAGCGTCCACCGCGATACGCCTTTACCGCCATTTGATGTTCAGTTAATGTGGCTGAGAACGTATGTTGCCCCACAGATCCAGGTTTGGCAACAAAATACAGGTAGTTCGCTTCGGCTGGATGCAGCGCGGCTGCCAGGGAAGCAGCGCCGGGATTCGCGATGGGCCCGGGCGGCAGACCCAGATGCTCATAGGTATTGTAGGGATCGTTGCTGGCCAGGTCGGAACGGTAAATAGCGCCCCGGTATTTGTTCTTGCGCAGGGCGGCGTAAACCACTGTGGGATCGCATTGTAGAGCCATATTGCGGCGAAGCCTGTTGTCGAATACCGACGCGATCAGCGGGCGCTCGGCAGGCACCGCAGTCTCTTTTTCGACCAAAGAAGCGAGTGTGACGGTTCTGTGAACATCGGGGTTGTCCAGGCCTGCGCTAATCCGGCGCCACTCGCGCCGAAACTGTTCCACCATCGAGCGGCACAGGTCTTCTGCGGTCGTTTTCCGAGTAATCCGATAGCTCGAGGGGAACAAGTAGCCCTCGAGCGACGGAGCAGCCGGGTCCAAATCGCGAACCAAGCCCGGATCGCTAGCTGCGGCGATGAAATCGGCCGGTTTTATGTAGCGCAGGCCTCGGAGCGATTGGGCGATATCGAAGAGATTACTGCCTTCCGGCACGGCAAGCACTTCATAATAAATGGCGCCGCGGCGGATTTTGTCGAAGACTTCAGCCGGAGTCAGCGGGCTATCGAAGCGATATTCGCCGGCTTGAAGAACAGCATTAGGGTGCAAGGCCCGCCAGAAAAGGAAAGCATAGCGATTCCGAACCACGCCGGCCTTTTCGAGGCTGACCGCTAAGTTCGAGGCGCTGGCGCCGTGCTCGAGCTCGACGAAGGCCTCGTTGGTGTAGCCCTGATAAGGAACGAACAGATGCCAAGCAGCCCAAGCGGCGAGGGCGAGCAGCAAAACGAGGGCTATGCCTAAGCCCACGAAGGCGCGGAAGCAGCCACTCCTAGCCAACGGTTCCTCCGGCTGAATATTGCCGCGCGTCCAAATAGCTTTCGAGAAGCAGCATTGCCGCGAGCTTATCGACGGCGTTCTTCCGCCGTTCGAGAGATGCCCCTCTCTCGCGCAGCATACGTTCGGCTTCAACGCTTGTCAAACGCTCGTCCCAATAAGTGATCGGGATGCCGGTCTTGTCCCTCAGGCGTTCGGCGAATTCGGCGGTGTACGCACTCTGGCGGCTTTCATCGCCGCTCATGTGGAGAGGTCTTCCAACGAGAAAAAGCGCCACTTCCCTGTCCCTGGCCAGTTGATGAAGCGTTTCCAGGTCGTCGCGAATTCGAGTCCGCTGAAGAGTCGGAAGTCCTTGGGCGCTAATTCCAAGCGGGTCGCTGATGGCCAACCCGATGCGTTTTTTCCCGACGTCTAAGGCTAGGATTCGTCCGGACAGCGGCTGGTCTACAAAATCTGGCAATCTAGATTATAGGGGTCGCGTCTTTCGAAGTAGTGCCCAGAACGAAGACCGTGGATTATTTGTGGCCATCTTAAGCCAAGCTCTACCTACACAGAAAGCTTTTCATCGCGGCATTACGGTCATTGCCGCGGCCGCGGTTATTGCGCTGCTGTATTATGGCCGGCCATTTTTCGTTACGGTTACACTTTCGGCGATGCTCGCGTTTCTCCTCGACCCGATTGTATTGCTGGTCATGCGGCTGCGGCTGCCGCGTCCGGCAGCGACATCGGTCGTCATTGCAATCGCGCTGCTTCTTTTCTACTTGCTCGGCGTGGTGATCTGGACTGAGGTCTCGGGTCTGGCTCAAGATTTGCCGACCTATACGTCGCGGGTGAGCGAGCTGCTCGACAAGACCAGCGCCAAGCTGGACGACATTGAAAATCATGCGATTGAGGCAGTGGTTCCCCAGCGGCTGCGTGAACAGGAGCAGGAGATTCAGCAGAAGCCCCAAAAAGCAGCGCAAGCGCGAAAGCGGAAAACAACCGTTCAGGTTACGCCGCCTCCGCAACCTCCGCAAGTGCAGGAAGTGCGGATCAAACAGGAGACAAGGCCCGCTATCAGCCTTATCTACGGGTACGTCAGCGATTATGCGCGCGCGATTCTGATGGCCTCATTTGTTCCTTTCTTGACGTACTTCATGCTGAGCTGGCGCGACCATATGCGCAAGCGCATCGTCAACATGTTCGGCGGCGAGCAGCGTTACGTGGCGGGGCGGAGTTTGGATAGCGTGGCGGCTTCGACGCGAGCATACCTTCTGGGCAACGTGGTTCTCGGTGTTTTTTTGAGCTGCGCGAGCGGCGGGGCTTTTTTTCTGTTCAAGGTTCCTTACTGGCCGCTCATCGGGCTGCTGAGCGGGTTTCTGAGCTTGCTTCCCTACGTTGGCTTGCCGCTGGCGATGCTTCCACCGGTGCTTTCCGCCATGGCGATTCCCAACAAATTCACGGTTATCCTTTCGTTAGCCGCGATTGCCGGAGGGTTGCATCTGGTTGCCATGAACCTCGCCTATCCGAAGGTTGTTGGCCGGCATGTGCACCTGAATCCTTTGGCGCTTACGATCGCGCTCATGTTCTGGACGCTGATGTGGGGTGGCATCGGTCTCATTCTGGCGGTGCCCATTACGGCTGCGATCAAAGCAGTGTGCGAGAATGTCGAATCGCTGCAACCGGTTGCGCGATTGTTGGGCGATTGACAAAGCGGCCGGACGTGTTTTTCTGGAATCGCACTGCCCCGGTGCCTTCATCTACCTTTGCAGAGAGAAACTAATGGCAAAAACCAGCAAGATCGCACTCGTGACCGGAGCCAACCGCGGCCTCGGTCTGGAAACCGCTCGACAACTCGCACAGAAGGGCGTCACCGTCCTCGTTGCGGCACGGAAGCTTAGTGCGGCCGAAGAGGCTGTCGCGAAGTTGAAGTCTGAAGGTTTGACCAACGTTCACCCTATACAACTTGACGTAACAAAAGCCTCCGATCGTACCGCAGCCGCGCGGCAGATTGAGAACCAGTTCGGCCGCCTGGACATCCTTGTGAACAACGCCGGTATCGCACCAAATGGAGGCGGAGCCTTCGAGAAGCGCACCATTAACACTTCTGAAGCCGAGCTGCACGAGGTCTTCAACACGAACGTCTTCTCCACCATCTTGCTGACACATGATCTGCTTCCGCTGCTCGAAAAGAGCGAAGGCGGCCGTGTTGTGAACTTGTCCAGCATACTCGGTTCACTCACTGTGCACAGCCAGCCGAATAGTCCCATCGCCGCAGTCAAACGCTTCTCCTACAATGCGTCGAAGACCACGTTGAACGCTTTCACGGTTCATTTGGCGGACGAATTGAAAGATACCAAGATCAAGGTGAACTCCGTCCACCCCGGCTGGGTGAAGACCGAGATGGGCTCAGATGCAGCGCCGATGGAAATTCCCGAGGGCGCCAAGACCAGCGTCGAACTTGCACTGATCGGACCCGATGGTCCTAACGGACGGTTTATTCATCTGGGCAAGGAATTGCCGTGGTAGTGCGTATCAGCCGGCCGGAGAGGCTGGCGCGGCGCAAGCCAACGGCTGATTATTTTAGAAGTACAGGCCTAGCAGGAGCTCTCGCCTGCAGGGTCTTTGCTGTACGCCTAGTTGCGCATCTCAACCGCCGGCGCCGGCCCCATCCCGGTGTACGTCAGCAGCCATTCGGCATCGTCGCTCTTTAGCTCCATCGCGCTCCCATGCGCCGGAACCATCCAAACCTGTGCTTTTGAAAAATGTTGCTCGCCAATCGTGCCCGCACCGGCGAGTGAAATCAGCAGGCAGTAGTACGGCAATCTCTCGGGCAGCACAATGCGGTTTCCCTTCTGCCTCAAGTGCTCGATCCGGAAATAGGCCGACTCCGCCAGCAGCGTCCGCCCCCCATTCAGTTTCTTCCGATCGAAATGGTGAAGGTAAGGGCCGAGATCCGAAACAGCGCACCCATGTTCTAAATGGAGCTCCCGCGGCCGGCCATAATCGTACAGCCGGTAGGTAATATCCGAATTTTGTTGAATTTCGCAGATCGTCAACCCCGCGCCGATCGCATGCACCGTCCCCGCGGGCACGAAGATCGTGTCGCCCCGCTTGACCGGCCGCCAATCCAGAAGATTTTCAATTTCCCCCGAAATCGCGGCATTTCGGAACCATTCGGCGGAAATTTGCTGCTTAAATCCGAGCGCTACCTCGGCGCCGGGTTTGGCATCGATCACAAACCAGGCCTCGGTCTTGCCCAGACTCTTGTGATGCAGGGCCGCGTAATCGTCTTTCGGATGCACCTGGACTGAGAGCCGGCTGCTCGTAAAGAGCAGCTTCACCAGCAGTGGGCACAAACCAGGATGTTTCGCGTCGCGCCCGGTTCCGAGCAGTTCGGGCTGTTGGCGAAGAAGATCCCCCAACGCCGGCCCCGCGCAGGTGCGATTTTCCTCAGAAGTGAACCAGGCCTCGCCAATCGTCCGGGCTGGGGCGCCGGCAAACCATGCTTCCAAGCTCGGTATGCCCCAGATTCTGTCCTTAAATTCTGGAATTAGACAAAAAGGACGCGAAAAGCTGTCTCGGGAGTCCATCGGTTCCTTTTCAGCATAAACCGAGGACTGACCGTTAGATAGCCGGAATGTACCAGTACCGCACGTTTGTAAAATGTGTTTTGAATACGTGTGTTATCAGTTAATATCAGTAAGCGCTTTTACTGGAGCGGTCAGCGTTGCCTGACGCGAGTCAGGCATGGAGTTTTGAAAGCCCGGGATTGAAGTTTCCGTCTGGTTCTGCCGATCGGCGAATCGTAGGTTCTGCTGGAGGCAACGACGATGCTGTACTTGATAGCGATTTTCGGGTTTGTTGGTCTCATTTGGGCGCTGATCGGCCTGGATGAAGCGCATACCGGCGTTTGCCGGATATTTCGGGAGCTGGAGTGTGATCGGCGAATAGCGCAACCGGAAAACGGGCGGGGCGGGTCTCTTTAATGGACTTCCCCACCGCCCGTGCAAGAGTTGCAAAAACGGCCTGATCGGAACGCTCCGGATCCCTCTAAGGGGAGCTGTCAATTGCACAATTTTGGAGAGGCCGTTCACGCCTTCTTGTTGCCCCTACCCGGGACCACGAGATTGCTTTTGAGACGCAAAGCAGAGTTGTTTCTCTATGGACAAAACGCCGATGCCCTGTACTTTATCGAGCGAGGTCTTGTTAAAGTGGACCGTCCGGCTGAAGGCGAACAATGTGTCACATTAAACCTCTGTAGCGTGGGAGAACTGATTGGCGAAGAAAGCCTGGTTCCACATCAGACCTACGTGACTCAGGCGGAAGCGCTTACACCCCTGGTAGTTTTTCGCGTTCCCAGCAACCAGGTCCTCGAGGCGGCCGCCACAAATCCGCGCCTCGCTATGTTCCTCTTGAACGCCTCGCTCCGCCGAAAACAGGCTCTTGAGCGGCGCCTCGAGCTCGTCGCGGCACACGATGTCGAAAAGCGCATCTTGCTGTGTCTCGCCGATTTCGCCGAGCGCGGCGAACGCGAAGCCGATGGTTCGTTCTCTCTTCCCCTGACCCAGCGCGACGTCGCTAACCTCATCGGAGCCACTCGGGAAACAACGTCTCTGATGCTCAATCAGATGGAGAGAAGCGGCCTGCTCTTACTCGCCCGCGGAAAAGTAACCATTCCCTCCGCCCACAGGCTCAGGAACGCCGCCTACCCAGTCGCCGAATCCATCGCCTCCTAAACCTTGGTGCGGCGGGCGGTATCGCCAGGTGCTCTCGCCTGCTGTGCCTCGTCTACGGAACTGTCTGGACTGCTGCTTCAACCGGCTCTTGCGATACCGAAGCCCTTCGGCCCGTTCGCAGCATAACCCTCAAGCGGTCCCAGCAGCTTCCGCGGTTGCCCCCTCGACCAATTGCCACGTTTCCTCCGGGAATCACATGATTAGAACATTCGATCGAAACCAATACTTCCACATCTTTGTTCCCTGTCATACCCGCAAGCCACTGCTGCCCGGCTGCGTCCGCGCCCGTTAGTCCGCGTAAATCAAGCTTGACCTTTCGTCCTGCAACGCTCGGCTTAGCTGTCTGCCAGCACCCCTCCAATTCCGGCAGATCAGATGCGGTCAAATATCCCAAGAGTTGAAGCCGGAAGGACTGCGAGTGATCGTGGATATAGTATTTTAGGCGCCGCATGGCGGCGACAGGCACGACAGCCTCCGCCACATTCGCCTCACTCTGTGTCTCCGTGTCCATTTCGATCGCCTCGTCCTCCCGCGTGTAGTAGTGGATTCTCAGCCCACAATTTCGTTCCACTCTACGTGTAAAAAAACGCAAATTCCTGTAACGAGTTGCGGTCAATTGTCTGAAATTGCGCAACTTTACTGATTCGGGTGCTTCTGAACTCCTTATCGGCGCGAACGCTAGCGAACTTCGTCAGCAAAGCGCTTGCTGTCGCGCGCGGTTCTGTAGGTTCTCATGCATCAGACGAGCGTTTCTGAGGAAGTTCGGCTACAGCAAAATGCCCGCAATGCAAGCGGTCATGAAATTTGCCAGTGTTCCGACTAGCATGGCTTTTA
Organism: Bryobacterales bacterium; assembly: GCA_963722585.1. GTDB lineage: Bacteria > Acidobacteriota > Terriglobia > Bryobacterales > Bryobacteraceae > KBS-96. Next base: position 31,628 of record CAVRNU010000015.1, read on the forward strand.
CTCCCAGCCGTGCCAGATCCGACTTCCGCGAAGGAGCAAGCGCGCCAATACCGCCAATCTGAACCGCTATCGAGCTAAGATTGGCAAATCCGCAGAGCGCAAACGTCGAGATCACGATCGACCGCGCCTGCAGGTGGCCTCGAATCTGGCCGAGATTGGCGAAAGCGACAAATTCATTCAAAATCATCCGCGTCCCGAGTAAATCGCCCACGGTTCCGCAGTCTCGCCAATCGACGCCGAGCAGCCATGCGACCGGCGCGAATATCCACGCCAGAATCGTCTGCAGCGTCGGCGGAAACCAGACAGCACGGGCGTGAATCCACCCGAGCATTCCATTGCACAGCGCAATCAGAGCCAGAAAGGCAATCAACATGGCCGCAATATTGAGCGCCAGATGCAAGCCGTCACCGGCCCCTCGGGCCGCGGCGTCTATGATGTTCACCCCCGGCCGTTCCACCTCGATGCGGACCGTGCCCCCGGTCGCGGGCATTCCGGTTTCAGGTTGAAACATCTTCGAGAGCATGATGGTGGCCGGCGCAGTCATAATCACGGCCGTCAGCAGGTTGGTAATCGACGCTCCCGCAATCAGGACGTAGGCGGCCATGACGGACCCTGAAACGTGCGCCATGCCGCTCACCATCACCGTGAACAGCTCCGATTGCGTGAGACCTGCGAGAAACGGCCTGATCGTCAGCGGAGCCTCCGTCTGTCCCATCACGATGCTGGCTGCCACGTTGGTCGATTCGGCCCCGCTTGTACCCATGAACCGCTGCATGAATACGGCCATACCTCTTACAAAAATCTGCATCACGCCCAGGAAATAGAGGATGGAAAACAGCGACGAGATGAAAATCACGATCGGCAAGACCTGAAACGCAAAAACCACGCCGAATTCGTGGCTTCGCATTCCCAGCTTGTCCCCGAACACAAACCTCGCCCCATCGGACGAGTAGTTCAATAAGGCGCTTACAAACTGGCTGATGGCGTAGAAAATTTTTCCGAACGGCGTCTTCAGCACGAGAAACGCAAACACGATTTGGAGCAGCAAACCCCAGAAAACGACTCTTTTTTGGATGGCGCGCCGGTTCGTCGAAAACAGGTAGGCACTACCCACAATCGCGATCAGGCCAAGAAGCCCCGTGAACCGGCTCATTTTCGATTAGTCTAGCGGACGCGCGCCAGTTTCACGTAAAATCGTAAGCATGGCGCTTGTAAACCACTCAAAAAGGCGTTCCGAAGGGGCGTGAGCTCCGTACGGATTGCTGCTCGCCGAAGCAAATGAAGTCCGAGTGGTGATGTTATCGATCGTTATGGCGGTCACGTCGGCTTATACCGCACTGACGCTCGCCAGAAACGCCGCTAGCGCGCCGAAGAACGAGAGAAAATTCTGGCTCGCCGGAACTGCCGCCGTCATTGCCGTCGGTATAGGGGCTGGACGCATCATCCTGGACGGAGCCGCGACTGCTTCGGTGCGCAACGCGGCAATTGCCGCTGTGGTTCTTTCCTTTCTGATCGGCGGCGCTGCTACAGCCACCTCAGACAAGCGCTTTCTCTCTCGAGCTCTTCGCCGGCTATCGATGGCAAACAAGACGCCGAATGCGGCAGCAACCGGCCCAGCGCGCAATGCCACGCCTTCCGATCTCCTCGCCCTCAACGCCACACTTACGCGCGCCAGTAACTCTGTTTTGGTACCCGGTGATCTTGAAAGCCCGAGCACGACCGGTACATTTGTCGATGGCTCGGAAGGAGACGCCGCTCAATCGGAGCCCGCTCAGCCTTCCATCGCCGCGATCAACTTACAACTTCCAAAATGAGGTCGCGTTCTTCGGTCGGTTGCTGAGATATGCGGAACGCGTCCTCGACCAGATCCGCTGCCTCATCCAAGTTATTCTCGCTCGTGTGGTACAGCCTGCAGAGAATACTCCCGGCATCAATCTTCTGCCCTACCTTCACCTCGAGAATGACGCCGACCGCCGGATCGATCGAATCTTCCTTCGTGTTGCGCCCCGCCCCGATCATGGACGAGGCCTGGCCGATTAACTCAGCATCAATAGCGCTGATGTAACCACCGCGAGTTGTTGAGATCTCTCGCGCTCCAGTAGCATTCGGCAGCAGATCGAACCGGTCCAGCACCTGCGGATTCCCGCCCTGCGCTTGAATCACTTCCTTGAACTTGCGGTAGCCGGAGCCGTCCAGCAGCTTCGCCTGAGCAAGTTCGCGAGCGTCGTCCAGCGTCTTCGTGATCCTTGCCAGGAAGATCATCCTCGCCGCCAGCTCGAGCGAGAGCCGCGTCAGGTCTGCCGGCCCCGCGTTCTGCAAAGTCTGCGAAACCTCCATCACTTCGAGAGCATTGCCGATCGCGTAGCCGAGGGGCTGGGCCATGTCCGTGATCAGCGCCTGTACGCGCTTATCGACCCGGCGTCCTATCGCAACCATCATTTGCGCCAGACGCCTCGCATCCACCTGGCGCTTTACGAACGCGCCCGCGCCCACCTTCACATCGAGCACCAGCGCGTCCACCCCTTCAGCCAGCTTCTTGGACATGATCGACGACGAGATCAAGGGAATCGATTCGACCGTCGCCGTCGCATCGCGAAGAGCGTACAGTTTGCCGTCCGCCGGTGCCACCTCAGGAGTCTGGCCAATGAACGCAATGCCAATCCGCGAGAGTTGATCCTTGAACTCTTCAATTGTCAGGTCCGTTCGGAACCCCGGAATCGATTCCAGCTTGTCGAGCGTGCCGCCAGTGTGTCCCAGCGCGCGTCCCGCTATCGAAGGAACAATTACTCCCGCGGCCGCCGCGATAGGCGAAGCAATGAGGCTTGTCTTGTCCCCCACGCCGCCCGTCGAGTGCTTGTCCACCTTGAGGCCCGGAACACTCGAAAGATCGACAGTCTCGCCCGACTGCATCATCTTTTCCGTAAGCGCGCTCACTTCCCGGTCCGACATGCCTGAGAAGAACACTGCCATTAGAAACGCCGACATCTGATAGTCGGGAATTTCGCCTCGCGTGTAGCCCTCAACGAGGTACTGAATCTCTTCCGCGGAGAGTTCTTCGCCTTCACGCTTACGATGTATGAGGTCGACAGTGCGCATTTTCGAATCTCTAGCGTAACATCTCAACTTTTCAACACTGAGCAAACACCGCTTGTTTTCAACTACGTGCAAATGTGGCGGTGCGGGCGCCGAGACTCGCCTCGGTGCTCGCGATGTGAGAGATCTGCACGGCGCGTCGTACACTCGTCTCGATGATTCATGCCGTCCGGTTTGTTCGATCGCGCTCCGATCTGGTCCCCCGGGTTGGCGTTGTTCTGGGCAGCGGTCTGTCTAGTTTCGCGAAGTCTCTCACGCGTACAGCCGCCATCCGATATCGAGAGATTCCCGGTTTCCCTGAATCCACGGCCGAGGGGCATCAGGGCGAGCTTCTTCTCGGCTACCTCGGCAATGTGCCCGTTGCGGTCATGTCGGGCCGTTTTCATCTCTACGAAGGCTATTCACCTGCTCAGGTCGTCATGGGAGTTCAACTGCTTCACCAGCTAGGCGTAAGGCAGCTTGTACTCACGAATGCCGCCGGAGCCGTCAATCCCGCATTTGCCCCCGGTTCGCTTGTTCTCATTTCGGATCACATCAACCTGCAAGGCGTCAATCCGCTGGTAGGTCCAAATGACGAGAGTCTTGGCCCCCGCTTTCCCGACATGACGGAGGCCTATTCCAAACGGCTGCGGCAACTGGCAATGCAGGCAGCGCATAACGTCCAAATCCCAATGTTCGAGGGCGTGTACGCCGCGCTTCTGGGCCCTAGCTATGAAACCCCCGCCGAAATCCGCTTCCTCAGAACTATTGGAGCCGATCTGGTCGGCATGTCCACCGTAAGCGAAACCATCGCCGCGAACTACTTGGGCATCGAGGTGCTCGGCATTTCCTGCGTCACCAATCTTGCAGCCGGTTTGAGTGAAAATAAACTAAATCACCAGGAGGTACTCGAGCTGGGCCGGCAAGTCTCCGGCTCCTTTGTTCAGTTGCTGCAAGCAATACTGCCAAAACTCTAATCATGAAAATACACGCCTTCGAGGCGCCATACGACTCCGGACGCCTTCAGGAACGGATGGGGCGTGGGCCGGCCGCCCTGCTGAAGGCCGGGCTCGTTAACAGGTTGCGATTCCTGGGGCACGAGGTTACGATCGAGCGAATTCGAATCGCCGAAGAATTTCCATGTGAAATCAAGAGCACGTTCCGGCTGGCGAACGAGCTTTCTGCGAGGATTTCGAACGTGCGGGCGACAGGCGGCTTGTCCGTCGTTTTGTCGGGCAATTGTAACGCTGCTATCGGAACGATTTCCGCATTGGATCCGGAACGAACCGGCGTGCTCTGGTTCGACGCGCATGGCGAATTCAACACTCCGGAAATCACGCGTAGCGGGTTTCTGGATGGCATGGGCCTCGCGATCGCCACAGGCTATTGCTGGCGCCGCCTTGCGGAATCGGTCCACAACTTTAGCCGGGTGCCCCCAAAGAATGTCGTTCTCTTGGGTGTTCGCGAAGTAGACTCCGAGGAACAGGATTTATTGGACACGGCCGGCGTGCAACAGATTCCGGCGCATGCGATCCGTGAGCGTGGCATCCGGTCCCTTCTCGCCCCAGTTCTGCAGCCACTGGGCCGGCGGGTCGATGCCGTTTACGTTCATTTTGATCTTGACTCGCTCGATCCATCCGTGGCTCGCTGGAATCAATGGACCCCGTCTGCCGGTTTGAGCCTCGAGCACGTCGAAGCGGGTCTCGACCTGCTAGCCGGAGGGCCGCCCATTACTGCGATCGGTTTCGCCTCTCATGATCCTCAAGTCGACCCTGACAATTCCTTCGAGGCCGCGCGCCGTCTGTTCGATCGCGCAGTCGCCGTCGCGGGCGCTTGATGGGCGATCATCGGCCAGCCGGCAGCCATGACGATTTCCACTCGCCCTATGACGCGATTGCCGATTTCTACCAGCGCGCCTGGGCCGACTGGTATCTGCCCTCCATCCGCCCATTCCTTCAGCGATTCCTGTTCTCAGCCCTTCCAGCCAATGGCGCAGTGCTCGATGTCTGTTGCGGATGCGGTCACGTTACGCGCGAGGTTGTTGCCCAGGGCTTCGACGTACTGGGCATCGATACGTCGCGCGAGTTGCTGGCCCGAGCCGCCACTCTCGCTCCTGACGCGAAGTTCCTCGCCGCCGACATCCGCAGTTTCTCAGTGCCCAGTCCGTTCGACGGAGCCTTATCTACGTTTGACTCCCTCAATCATCTGCTCACCTATGCCGACCTTTGCGCCGCGTTCTGTTCGGTGTGCGCGGCTCTGAAACCGGGAGCGCCGTTTGTCTTCGATATGAATCTCGAGCAGGCTTATTCGCTTGATTTGGGTGCATGGGTCCGCTATGCCGATGAACATGCGAACGGCTTCGTTCGCGGTCAATACGATGCGTTGCGGCGGCGCGCCAAGACAGAGTTGATCTGGTTTGCCCGCACGGAAGATCCCGACCTGTGGCGCCGCTCCGAGACTACAGTCGAAGAGCAATGTTATTCGCGCGAAGAGATTGAATCCGCTGTTAGAGCGGCCACCTTCCGCGAACTCGAATGTTACTCGGCCGCGGAAGCAGGCGTAACGGACGAACTTGGATACGGCCGCATCTACGCGAGAGCCTGGGCCTGACCGTTTCAGTTACCGGAAGGCTGCTCGATCTGACTCTGCGAAGCTCCGGCGGGCGAAGGCTTCGAACGTAGTCCCGCTTCATCCTGAGTTCCCCGGCGCGCGGCGAGGTCGTGCACATTTACAGTCAAACTTTCCCAGCGATAATGCCATGGCGCGCGAGAACAAACTTCTAATTCTCCCGATTGACTTAAACGCCAGAACGCAGCACGGTTCGTCTTGGCCTCTGGCGGCCACAACTCGCCGGCAGTCTTCTTGTTACAAACCGGCCGGTCGGGTCCAGACGCCGCGAGGCAGGTCGCGTAGCTGAAGGTCAACAACGCCGCAAGTTTCAGCATGCTGATTCTAACGATAGATTACTCACTAAACGCTGCTGCCGCCAGTCCAGCGCGTACTGCCGGCTCAGCGTCATTCGCCTGGTCCTTCTTACTCTGTCCCCTGATGAGGGGCATTCAATCAGGCGAGTGTGTTCGAATGGTCTCCGGGATACTCCTCTCATAACAATTGGTGCCCTCATGCCGAACAGCAGAAGATTCAAACATTCCGTCACCTATTGGACGCTCGGACTAACCGAATGGAACTGGGATTTCGATCGCATATGTGAAACCGCGCAGGCCCTGGGAATTGAAAGCATCGAGCTGGTTCCCTTTGAATTCTTGCCGAAGCTTGCCTCCTACGGCCTCACCAGTGCGCTCGCCATCAACGGCATGCCCGATCCGCCATTTGCAAGAGGCGTCAACAACCCGCGATACCACGAGCAGATTGTCGTCAACACGAAGAATGCAATTGACGAATGCGCCCGCTTTCAAATGCCCAACGTGATTGCCTTCGTTGGTTATAAGTGGATTGACGCCCTCGATCCCGAGAGCGGAGAGATTTCCCGCGCCGAGGCCATTGAGAATTCGGTCAAAGTATTAAAAGAGATTGCGAAATACGGAGGCAGCCGTGGCGTCAACATCTGCCTTGAACACTTGAACACCCGCGACAGCTCGCATCCCATGAAAGGACACCCGGGGTATCAGGGCGACGATCTGGATCTTGTCGCCGAGATCATCCGGCGCGCCGCCATGCCCAATCTCAGATTATTGTTCGACGTTTACCATGTGCAGATCATGCACGGCGATGTCATCCGGCGGTTGCGGCAACATGCGGACCTGGTCGGACATGTCCACACCGCCGGAAACCCGGGCCGCGGCGAACTCGATGATCGCCAGGAAATTCATTATCCCGGTGTCGCCCGCGCGCTTTCAGCGATCGGGTATCAAGGTTTTGTTGGCCACGAATTTATACCCACGCTCGACCCGGTTCAAGGGCTTTCTCAAGCCATCGAACTCTGCGAGCCATCGGCCTAACCGAGCCGCGACCGCGAAGGAGCGGACTCCTAATTTCTCCAGCCTGTTGAAGCGCTATTCCTGCGTCGCGGCTTGCTGATCGACGTCGCGCCAGGCGCTGATTTTCAGCCGCCGGCAGACCCAGCAGAGCTCTTCCGGCTGCTGCGGTCCGCTCATTGGCGCGTATGTCGAGCCACAAACCGCGCAGCGTCTTTGAGCTCGAACCGGCCTATCGCTCTCTACCGATTTTTTCGCCATCTCCAGAATCTGTTCTGGTACGACGGGTTCGGGAGCCGGTTGATTTCTCTTTTTCATGACTTGATTCCACTATAAAACAGCTATCGGTGGATGTGTGTCTCAGCTTTAGTTTTCCGGGTAGCAACTACGGTCCAAGCCCGACGTTCTCGGTCGATTGGCACTCAGGTTCTCCCTGGTTAGTACTGGGAGTTCCGCCAGATCGACAAACCAAAACGGAGGCTGAGCCCCTCTTACTCGTGCCGCAAAGCCACAAGCGGGTCCGCGTTGGCAGCGCATAGAGCAGGAATGCACGCGGAGGCAACCGCTACGACCAGCAGAATCACCGGCATCGCCCCAAACGTCAGAGGATCGGAGAATCCCACGCCGAACAACTGCGAACGGAGCAGCCGCGTCAGCCCGAACGACGCCGGTACTCCCACCGCGACGCCAGCCAGCGTCATGCGCAACGCCTCAAGGACCACTAGACGCTAGCGTGTCTATCCGGCTCGCTCCCAGCGCGGTGCGGACGCCCATCTCACGCGTCCCGCTGCTCCATGCTGTAAGACATCACGCCATTCGCACAATCTCACCTTCGCCATATCGATAAACCAATCAAAATTGCCAGGACAATTAGAGCCGCATAAACAAGGCGCCTACCAGGTTCCGGAGAACGGTCCGCGAAGCGCCTCAGTTCGGAGTTGAAGTCTGTCGGCTGCAAGCCCCGCGCGCGACGTTCGGCCCTCCTCGCAAATGTCGGCCTTTTCGGCATCGGCGGAAAGAGCATCCGGAGCGCGGATACCAGAAAGAAGGCCGTACAACTGCCGAACAGCATGACCGCGAATGGCACCGCCAGCCCGCGCACGGTGTCGAAGAGCACAGCCTGCCCCAAAAACGCCAGCGCAAGACTTCCGCCCGCTTGCATCATGGCCTTCGCCGGCGACTGCTTCTCGAGATCCGAATACGCATTCGAAATCAGCAGGCCAACCGCGGCCAGGGTTGTCGGAATCGTCAAGCGCGCAAATCCAAGCCCTCCGTATAAGAAACCATGCTGCCCTAAATACCAGGCGGCCACCGAATACGAGAGATAGACCGCGAACGCCTCCATAAGGAACACCTCGAAATCCGTAGTCCGCCGAATCCTGCTAGTGATGACTGGCCCTAGTACGGATAGAAAGTCCGTGACATACCGCAGCGGCGACTTATTTCTCTCATGCAAATCTCCAAGGACGTGCTCGCGGCAAGCCGGTGGAAGCAGGCGCCGCACCACGCTCTCGATCCAATGAGGAACCGGCATGAATCACCCCGCCTCGTTCTTCCACTCTTTTTTCCACTTTCGCGCCCAATCCTTTCCGAAGACTTTTGTTATCGCTTCGGAGATTCGTATGGCCGCAGCCGCGGATTCCTGCAACGCTTGCTCGCCGAGCGCTTCGACGCGATAGCACCGCTTGGCGCGGCCCCCGCGCTCGGCTGTAGGATCCGTTAGCCACGACGACACGAAGCCCTTATCCTCGAGCCGGTCCAGGGTAACGTAAATGGCGCCAAGCGAAACTCGCTTCGGTTGCGCTAATTCCGCTACCTTTCCATGAATGGTGACGCCGTAGGCATTTTCGTGCAGACTGAGAATCGCAGTCAGCACGAGTTGTTCAAACTGGCCGATCGAACCGATACGAGGCATTTGTCCAACAGTGTAAGTGAAATGTGCCACTCCGTCAAGCCTGAATTGGGCGAGTTAAACTCATTTGCGACCGATCGGTCTGTTTTTGCATCGAACGCCTAAACCCACTCGGGTTTATCGACATGTTTAGGAATCGGACGGCGAAATTCAGCATCTTGATGGCGGTACTTCTCTTAGGCGCGAGGCTCGAGGTATGGGGACAGACCTTACAACCTGATCCCCTGAGTTATTCGGTCGCCACGCCGCACCCAATTAATCCCGCGGAGGGCACCACCAATCCGAGCGCCCAGGCGACGCAAAGTCAGAATCCTTACTTGGGCAGTACGCCAACAAGGGCGACAGGAACAACCATTCAACTCTCGCTGGAAGGCGCGATCCAGCGTGGGCTTCGCTACAACCTTGGACTAATCGAATCGAATCAAGCCAGCGCGGATGTGCGGGCTAGCCGTCTGCGTGCGCTTTCGACATTGCTGCCGCAGCTCTCATTCGATGGGCGGCAGGATTACGAAAGCATTAGCTTCAAAGAAATCGGTCTGAAGCTTCCGCCGATTCCCGGTTTTCCGGGGCTGCCGTCCACGACCGGCTTTGGATATCAAGATGCGCGGATCAGCCTCACTCAATCCCTCTACAGCGCCGAATTGCATTCGCAATATCAGGCTCAAAAGAACGCCGAGAAAGCTTCTGTTCTTAGTACCAGGGATTCGCGGGACGTTGTTGTGTTCGCGGTTGGCACGGCTTACCTACAGGTGATCGCGAGCGCGGCCAGGTTGGAGACCGCAAGGGCCCAGCTTGCTTCGGCGCGGGAACTGGACCGGCAGACAGCAAATCAAGTGAAGTCGGAAGTGTCGCCCGAAATCGATTCCCTTCGCGCGCAAGTAGAACGTCAATCGGCCGAGCAACGGGTAATGAATGCGGAAGATCAGTTCGAAAAAGACAAGCTCACGCTGGCGAGAATTACGGGCCTCGCAATCGACCAGGATTTCGTTTTGACCGATGCCCTGAACTATCGGCCCGTCACTGAATTAACGAAGGAATCCGCAATCGAGAATGCGTTCCGTTCACGGGCTGATCTTGCTAGCGCCGCAGCAAGCGTGCGGGCGGCGGAGTTTTCTCTTCGCGCGGAGAAAGCACAGCGTCTTCCCTCCGTGTCAATTCAGGCGGACTACGGGGGAGGTGGTTCGAATATAGGCAACTTCAACCAGGTGTACACACTTGCCGCGAGCGTTTCAGTGCCGCTCTATACAGGCGGCCGAATCAGCGCCGATATTCAACAGGCCCAAGCCGATCTGGCTCGCCGGGAAGCCGAATACGCGGACCTGAAAGGCCGCGTCGCTTATGACGTACGAGTCGCCTGGCTCGACCTGACCGCGTCGGACTCGAGCGCGAAAGTAGCGGAACGCAACAAAATGCTGGCAGACCGCGCATTGACGCAGTCGCGGGACCGGTACGCGAACGGCGTGACGAACTACCTGGAAGTTGTTGAGGCTCAGGAGACGGCCGTAGCTGCAAGCGAAAACCACATCCAGAGCCTGTATTCCTTCAATGTCGCGAAGATCGCTCTTGCCAGGGCAATGGGCGCGTCGGAAAGCAGACTCCATGAGCTGCTAGGAGAGAAGTGAAATGACACAGACCGAAATGGAAGAGTTGGAGAGCGCGGAATTCGCCAATCCAAAGGCCGGCAAACTACAGCCCCGAAGCCTCCGGCGGTGGGCGATCATTCTCACAGCCGCCTTTATCGCGGTCGGATGCCTGAGTTGGTGGCTGTATTCGCAACGCTTCGAGACGACCGACGACGCCGAAATCGAGGGCCACCTGGATACCGTCAGCAGCCGCATCACTGGAACTGTGATCTTCATCAATCCTGACGTTGAGAACAACCACTTTGTGCAAGCGGGGACTCTGCTCCTCGAGCTTGACCCGCGAGACTACGAGGCCGAACTCGAGCACGCGAAAGCGGATCTCGAGACAAGAGCGGCTGAGGCGCGGTCGGCCCAAGTAAATGTCCCGATCATCGACGCGAGCGCCTTCAGCCAGCTTCATTTAGCCGAGGCGGCGAAGGCGGAAGCGATTTCTAGCGTGGATGCTGAGCAGGCCAATCTGGCCGCGGCGCAGTTTGAGCTGCAGCAGGACGAAGCCGTTTATGCGCGCGCGGAACGAGACCGCGTACGGTACCAGGCGCTGGTTGAAAGACGGGAGATTTCCCGCTCGGAGTACGATGCTCGCGAAACAGAAGCGACAGCGGCAGGTCATTTGGTGGAAGCGGACGGAGCCACCGTCAACTCGGAAAAGCAAAAGATTGCCGAAGCGCGGAATGAGGTATTAGAGCGCCAGGCACAGATCGAAGCTGCCCGCACCGCTCCGCGCCAAGTAACCGACGCCACGGCAAAGTCAGAATCGGCCGTGGGACAACTCGACCAGGCCAAGGCGGATGTACATACCGCGGAGCTGAATCTCAGTTACACGAAAATCTATGCTCCAGTGAGCGGCGTGATCGGGCGCAAGACCGTGGAGCTGGGTCATCGCATACAGCCCGGACAGGGTTTGCTCGTGATTGTGCCGTTGGACGATATCTGGGTTACGGCCAACTTTAAGGAAACGCAAATGAAACTGATGAGGCCCGGCCAAACCGTCAAAATCCGCGTTGATACTTTCCATCGCGACTACAAGGGAACGATCGAGGATCTTCCCGGCGCGGCGGGGCCGCTGTTTAGCCTGTTTCCACCGGAAAACGCAAGCGGGAACTATGTGAAAGTAGTGCAGCGTTTCCCGGTGCGTATTCGATTCGATAAGGGTCAAGACCGTGAACGCCTGCTGCGCCCGGGCATGTCCGTCGAACCAACCGTAAAGGTTCGCTGACCTGGTTTCGACGAGGAACGAAATGTCCACTCAGCTTGAATCTGCGGCGGCATTGACTGTAGCGAAGCCTAAGGTGAATCCCTGGCTTGTCGCGCTTACGGTGACGCTCGCGACGTTCATGGAACTGCTCGACACATCCATCGCTAACGTGTCGCTTCCCTATATCGGCGGAGGACTCGGACGCAGCTATGACGAAGTAACCTGGATTCTCACTACTTATCTGGTTGCCAACGCGGTTGTGTTGCCGATGAGCGCGTGGTTGAGCCGGGTCTTCGGTAGAAAAGCATACTATCTGGGGTGCGTCGCGCTCTTTACGGCGACCTCCTTTATGTGCGGAGTTGCGCCCTCGTTAGGCTTTATGCTGATGGCGCGCGTGCTGCAAGGCATTGGGGGCGGGGGACTGGCTCCTGTAGCGCAGGCCATCCTGGTGGATACGTTTCCTGCCGCCAAGCGGGCATCGGCATTTGCTCTCTACACGATCGTGATTGTGACCGCTCCCGCGATTGGTCCCGTGCTGGGCGGTTGGATTACGGACAACTACAGTTGGCGCTGGATCTTCTTCATTAACATCCCAATCGGCTTGTTCGCATTATTTCTGAGCAGCAAACTTCTCAGCGATCCACCGGCATTCCGGACCGAACGCGCATCGGTCCGAAAGAACGGCAAATTGCAAATCGACGGTATAGGCATCATATTGATCGCGCTCGCCTCGGCCTGTCTGGAAGTGACATTAGATCGCGGTCAAATCGAAGACTGGTTTGGAAGCACGCTCATCTGCTGGATGCTTGCGATAGCCGTCATCGGATGGATCGCGACGGTCTTCTGGGAGATCCGGCTGAAGGAGCCTGTAATCGACTTTCGGCTCCTGGCTAATCGCAATTTCGCCATCGCTACGATTCTCTTCTTCGTTTTTGGATTCGGGCTGTTCGGGAGCACGACCCTGATTCCGCAAATGCTTCAATCGCTCTACGGATATCGCGCCATTGACGCCGGCCTGGTATTGGGTCCGGGCGCGCTCGTCATTACAGTGCTTGCGCCCGTCGCCGCTCAATTGATCCAGCGCCAGATTGTGCATCCTCGCATATTGATCGTGGCCAGCCTTGTTATCGGAGCGGCGGCGATGTGGTATTACAGCACCTTCAATCTGGCGACCGATTACAGGCACTACGTGCTTGCCAGGGCATTTCAGGGGCTCGGGTATGGTTTCTTCTTCGTGCCTGCGAACGTTATTGCCTATTCGCAATTGAGACCGGATCAAAATAACAAGGCGTCGAGTCTCACGAATCTGTTCCGTAATTGGGGAGGCAGTTTTGGGATTGCCTTCATAACCACCGCAAGCGAGCGCCGCCAGGACTTTCATCAGTCGAACATCGGAGCGGCGCTCGGATCCACGTCCCGCCAACTACAGGAGGCAGTCGCGGCGACGACTAATTACCTGGTAAATCAGGGATACTCAGGTGTGGATGCCGCGAGCGCCGCGTATGGGTATGTCTACAAACAATTGGGCCATCAGACCAGTCTGTTGGCTTTCATGGATTGCTTCCGCGTCATCGCTTGGCTAACGCTGGCGGCCGTCCCTCTCATGCTGGTCGTGCGGCGGTTCAAAGCGGCAGGCAAAGCGCCGGCGGCTCATTGAAGATGGCGCGTCACATGCAATCAGTCGGTCACAACATAACATACAATCGAACGATCAATCATGAGCAAGGGTGATTTAACTAGAGAGCGCATCGTTGCCAAAGCAGCTCCGATCTTCAATCAGAGCGGCTTCGCGGGCACATCGCTTTCCGACCTCATGTCGGCTACCGGGTTGAAGAAGGGCGGTATCTACAGGCATTTCAAAAGCAAGCAGGAACTGGCCGCAGCGGCGTTCGACCATGCCTGGCATCGTGCGTGGAATTTTCGGTGGACGGGTATTGACGAGAATGCCAATTCCATCGACCAGCTCAATCAATTTGTCGCAAACTTTATCGATAATCGCAGCGAACTGGTACAGGGCGGGTGTCCTGTGCTAAATACTGCGGTCGACTCCGATGACGGGAACCGGGTACTGCGAAAGCATGCGCGCAAGGCTCTCGGGCAATGGATGAATCGCATTAGCGAGATCGTAACTCGCGGCATTCTGAAAGCCGAAATACGAAAAGGTGTTGACCCCCAGACAACGGCAACGGTGGTTGTTTCCACTCTGGAAGGCGCGCTGATGATTGCGCGTCTCGAGCATTCAGACGCAGCCCTAATGCAGGTGCGCGAGTATCTTTGCGGTTTCCTGGAAAGTCTCGCTATCCGGGAACCAGCTTGATTCGGATAGCATACTGGACCAGAGCCGCCGTTGTGTCCAGGCCGAGCACGCGCATAATCTCGTACTTGTGCGATTCGGCGGTCCGCTGCGAGATGTTAAGGATCGCGGCCACTTCCTTCATGGTTCGCCCTTCGGCGACCAACTGCAAAACTTCACGCTGGCGGCTTGTGAGGGTTGCCTGGCCGGCTGTGGAGACAGACCTGGCTTCAATCAAAACGTCAATTAAGTCCTTGGCGATCAGCGAGCTTAGATAGACGCGGCCTTGCGAAGCCTCTCGGATAGCGGCCACCAGCTCCTCGCCGGCCGAGGCCTTCAATACATAACCCAAGGCGCCGGCGCGAAAGGCTTCTACGGCAAGTTCCGGCTCCGCGTGCATCGTGAGGATAACTATTTTCGCGCTGGGTCTATCGTTCTTGATTTGGCGCACAGCGTCTAGTCCGTTCAGCAGCGGCATCGAAATGTCCGCAACGATGACGTCCGGTTTTAGTTCTTCGGCTGCCGCAACCAGGGAGCGGCCATCATTCACCGCACCGACAAGCGTGAAGGTCGTTTGAAGGAGAGACCGCAGCGCTTCGGTGAGAATCGCGTGATCATCGGCAAGCAAGACCGTCGTCGCCGGCATAAGAAAGCCATTGGGCCAAGCGGCGTGGCTGACAATCATCGTACTACTTTTATTCGCTGTCCCTCATGTGGCGATTCCGGACGCAACGAAAGTACAGCCTTGAAGCGCCGCGCGAATAGCCGGAATCAGTTCCTCGCCCGCGTTCAGTTTCAGAACATACGCGCGGATCCCGGCGTCGAGAGCCGTTTTAACTACAGGAGCATCGGCGCTGACGGTCAATAGAACGACGATGCTGCAGAGCCTCCTGCGCAGGATTTCACGGCTGGCGTCGATGCCGTTTAAGCGCGGCATCGCGATGTCTGTGACTACCACGTCGGGCTTCAGTTTGGCAGCGGCCTCGACGAGAGCGATTCCGTCCATGACCGTGCCGACGATGTCGAAATCCGAGCTGAGCAGATGGCGCGTCTCGCGCAATACGCCTTCGTGATCGTCGGCCAACAGCAGCGGTGGTTTTCTCAATGCCATTCAGAACTTAATGGATCAGCCTTACGCGCTCAACCGCGCAGCGGAGGGCTCTCCCATCTAAAACGGGTTTTGCGGTAACGTGAATCCGAAATTTTACGGAGACCGCAGAGTCACTGTAACCGCCGCACAGTAGGTCCGCGTGTGATGGTCGGGTCGAGGACTGGCGCGGTATTCCGAAGGTCAAGCCTAGCTTGTTTCTCCCCGTTTCCTCTGGGAGTGCCTCAATAGCCAAACCGTAAATCCGTTTCCAGCCCCCGCCACATCGCACCCAGCGTGCGGATTTCCCGCACTGGGCGCACCTGTTTGCTTGGTGCCAAGAGTTATGTGGCCTATCGTGCCGGGGCAGCTTTTACGACTGACCCTCGACGAAGCCGGTAGTCGTTAAACAAACCCAGCCGATCGTAAAGCCATTCGCTACTCCACCGCGTCCAGCCGAAACCTTTGCGTCCCCGGGCACGCATCAAATGCTGCCGTACCTTCTTCTCTACCCAGCGTTTGACCACTCCAAAACAAAGACTCGAATGGCCGACCCGAAAGTAGTTCGCCCAGCCGCGCAGGATCGGATTGATTTTCTCAATTACCTTCTCTACGGGCCAGCTAACATGTTGTCGGAAGATCTCCCTGAGCTTCTCAAACAGCGCTGTCCGCTTCTTCAGCTTGGGCGCATAGTATGGTCGCCACTTCCGCTGAAGGCTCAGTACACGCCGATACTCAAAGCCCAGGAAGGTAAAGCTCTCTCCCTTTTTCAGATCCACCATCCGACTCTTGTCCTCGTTGATCGCGACGCGCAGCTTCGCTAACTCCTCACGCAGCCGCTTGTCTACCGCCTTCACCAGCCAGTCATTCCGCCGTTCGGCGTCAATCAAGATCACCAGGTCATCCGCAAAACGCGCATATTGAACACTGGTGGACTTGCCCCTCCGCGTTATGTTCACCGCTTTTTCCAGCATCCGGTCTACCTCATTGAGATAGAGGTTGCTGAGCAACGGAGAAATCACACCGCCTTGGGGAACGCCTTTTTTCCCTGTGGCTTTTAGGATCATCTTAAGCAAATGCATGACCGCATCATCTTGAACCCGTCTGGCCACTTTCTCTAATAGCAGATCATGCTGCACGTTATCAAAATAGGCTTTTAGATCCAGATCAATGATGCGCGTCTTCTCTTCGACAATCGCTTGGGCTACTCGGGCTACTGCTTCGTGCGCTGTCCGTTTTGGTCGATATCCATACGACCCTGCTTGGAAATCAGCTTCGAAGATCGGCTCCAGGATGAGCTTCAACGCTCCCTGGACCACTCGATCACGGATAGAAGGAATCGAAAGTACGCGGACTTTTCCCCCGTCCTTCGGTATCTCCTTCTTCCGTACCCGCATGGGCCGATACGTGTTGGAAACTAATTCCTCCCGAATCTGCCTGAGAAAACTCTCTGCTCCGCTTTCCTCGATGGCTTCGAATGTGACCCCGTCAATACCCGGTGCCCCATCATTACTTCTCGCCATCTGGTAGGCTTCGCGCAAAGTCTCCATCTTGCAAACGTGGACGTATAGTCCCCAGAAACGCCAAGGCGGTTCCGCCTTCGCCTTGACATATAGACTCCTTCTCAGGTCTTGCAAACTAATGGGCGCTTTTATCATTTCACCCTTGCCTCCCTTCTTGTTAGAGCCATTACAAACAGCAGGGCCTCTTCGCTCCGCGGACGTTACTCCGCTTCCTCGCTACTACAGACCCAGCCGAATCCCTCTCGCCGTCCACCGACTTCCCGGTGTTACCGGTTATACGGTTTCCCTGCTCCGCCGATTTCTCAACGGGACGAGGAGGGTTTCTCCAGTTGCTTAGCATGACCTTGTCACCGTGCTATCCCTACCAACCCCGCCGAAGTGTTTCGCCGCATCAGTCTTTGCGACGCTCCATGCTGCCTTCGCCCGAAAAGTGAGGGCTCGGCCTTCGGGTTGCAGTACTCTCGAGGCCATATGGGTTCACTTGCGTTACGGCCCGGTGACTCGCTCACCATCCTTTTAGATGGCTTTGTCAATAGGCTTCAGGATTCTCAGTTGTTGGGATAGAGATCAGGCGCGCCAACTTTAGGTGGGAGGTTACCAGTCTCGCTCTTTCGATTGCGAGGTGGGTGCACAGTTCCACCATGGCCGCGTTTCCCGAAGCCCCCCTATAATCCCGGACGGCCAGATTTCCCGGGTCCGGTTTGAAACCTTGGCATGTCCGTTGTGAGCCTTCCCCTCTTCCGCGGGGTTTAAGCGCTGGTTCGCGTACGCCCCTACGTCTGTGGTTTGCCCACAACCTCGTTTCCAGACCAGCACCGGCGTTGCGCCGGTTTTATCAAGCCGGCCACCTCACTGGCGATGAAAACCACCAAGTGTCCTGAGTCCCTTTGCCCAGTTTTGCGTTACCTCCACTGGAGAGGCGTGTCCCACCTCTTAGGAGGGCGTTGCCCCTCCCTCATCACTCTTACGGACTCATGCGCCAAACCCGCCTGGCTCTCCCTCCTTCGGTTTTTAGCCTCGTTCGAGGAGTCTTTGCAGGTCGCTTCCAGCCCCTGCTGCCAACGGGTTCTTCCCGACGTTATCTCTGTGAATCTTTCCTTGGATGCTTGATCCCATACCCCGGCGGTTCCACAAAGTGCTTTTACCTGTTTCTTCTTCTGTGGCATCGGCCTTCCCCAAAAAGGAAACGGGTCGGCTTCCGCAGTTTCTCGCGAACACGACTTTCCGCGAGGCAGGATTTCGGGGCTGCAGATATTTCTTTATGTTCAGGCCTCCAAGTTTGCTTGTCTCCCAGATCGTTCCCACCGCTGCAATACTGCCGCAGGGCAGCCGAGACTTTTACTTCCGGGCAGAACGCGCTTCGTTACCTCCACACGCACCGGATATGCTAACCGTCCGAATACAGGCAATTGACGGCACAAGGACTTTCACCCTGCTAGATTCTCAGCCTTGTCGGCTGCTCATCCTTTCTTCCTGCTATTCAAGCTACGGGGCTTTGACTTTTACCCCGGTGGGACTTTCACCCACTGTTCATGCCAGCCTTCGCTGGACGCACAAATTTCTTTACTAATCCGAACTTTTTTCCGTGTTATTCGGGATAAATACTGATGGCGCCCAAGTTCGGAGGCGCCTAGAGTAAAGCTAGGCCGGGAGAAAATTGTAAGCGCTTACTGTCAGATCCCCTCGACAGGGTAAACGACCTCAAAACCTCCCGAATCGAAATTACGCCGGCGACGAGCCGAAAGTGGGGCCCCATGAGCATCGCATCGATTTCCGAAACTTCGCGAAGTCCAAAGCGCTCCGTGAGAGCTAATGCCGACCTCACCGGCGAAGGCAACCACAAATCCATGAGGCGGCTTATCGCCAAAGTCAGGGACGCACTCCAATCTCTTTTCGTGCAGGAGGATCATACGCGCGAAGCGGATATACCGGCTGCGGCTCGCAAAGAAGAGTATCGGAATCTTGTGTCGAGATTGGCACAAAGCGAGATCGATTTAGGTCTGACTTTCGCCGGCGCCGCGAATTCGGCCTATAGGGCAGGAAGACTGGCCCTCGGCGAGACGGCGCACGCGAGGGCGGAAATACAGTACTCGAAGGCGAGCCGGCTGGCGGATGAATGTCCCTCTTCAGACCGGGCGACGCTTAAGGCGGACCTGCTGCGGCTCAGCAGGGCGATCGATGACCTTCGCGCCTTGCGGGACTATCCTGACTCGTAGAAGGTGCACGAGACCGGTCTCACGCAGCTGGTCCGGTTACGATGATCGCTTTCACCGTCGTTCCCCGGCGAGGTTCGCTGATGAACTCGAAGGAGCCATTCACTAATCGAACCCGTTCCTTCATGCTGATCAAACCCAGCCCTCTGGCGGAGCCGGCTCGATCCGGGGAGATACCGGCGCCATGGTCCGAAACCGTTAGAGTGACCAGATCGTTCGAGCGGGTAAGCTGGACTTCGGCCTCCTTTGTAGCGGCGTGTTTGGCAACATTCTGAAGAGCCTCCTGGGTGACGCGATAGATGCACAGTGCGGTCGCGGGAGGCATGTCATCGAACGCACCGGCTGCGGAAAATGTCACATGCACGCCGGTTAATGAGGTGAACTCCCCGCAATACGAACGCAGCGCCGCGGCAAGCCCGGCATGTTCGAGTACGGCCGGGTGGAGTTGGTGCGAAAGGTGGCGGGCACTCGCCGCCAGCCGGGAAAGATTCGCTTGAAGATGCATGACCTGGTCGCGGGCTTCGGCCTTCCCGGCAGGCAATAAATGTTTGAGATTGCTTGCGCGGATGGAGAGTACTGCAATCTGCTGGCTGAAGTCGTCGTGAAGTTCGCGAGCGATTCGCGTCCTTTCCTCTTCCTGCGCGTTAATCAATCGCTCGTTCAGCGCCAGAATTTGCTGTTCCGCTTTTCTGCGTTCGCTCAGTTCGCTGCTTAAGGCTGTATAGAATTCGTGAAGTTGTTGCGCGGCATAGTTGAAAACGTCCGCCAGAGTAGCAAGTTCGTCCTTGCCAGCGACGGCGACCTCATGTTGAAACTCACTGCGCGCGAGGGCCCGCGCTCCCGCGTCCAGCAGCTCGAGTGGCCGGGTTATGCTGCGGGTAACGGCGAAGCCGAGCGCCGAGGCGGTCAGCAAGGTCAAAAAGGCCGTAATCGCAAGTATCAGATAGACGCGCTGTTCCACGCGGATGATGTTGCCGAGTGTTTGCGCCCGTTGCTCCTTCACTTCCCTGTCTACGCTCTCCACTGCCGCCGAGGTGACCGAACGTAGCGCGTTTAGTTGATTCTCGAGTCGAAGGCGTGCGGCGTCCCAGTCTCCTACCAACACCAGGTTAATCATCGCGTTGAACTGGGCAGGCAATATACTCTCAACCGCTTCCATCATGATCATCAGCTTTGGATCTTGGCCAGCCGCCGAGCCTGGAGCGCTCAAAGCATGTTTGGCTCGCTCCACGTCGTCAAGAACCGCCTTGCGCAGCGGCGCGGCTCCAGCCGAAAATCGCGAAACGTTTTCGCCGTCTAACCGGGCCTCGAGACCGTCGCGCAATGTCAAAAGATCGGTATGCACCCGTAGCACAGCTAGTTGTTTCTCGTCCACTTGCGACAAACGCTGAACCTGGAGGCGAATCAGGCTGAACTGCCAAACGGCAACTGCGTCGCCCAACAACATCAGAAATACGATTACGACGAAGCAAGTTGTCAGGCGCGCGCCGATCTTCATCTGGCTCGGTGGAGCATAGCTTCGAGGTACGCGATTGCGCCTGAATGCGACAGCCGCGTGGGGAAGCCTGTGCCGTCGCCTTGCATCATTGGTTTCCAATGGGTGAAACATTCGAGCTGTCGGCGCGAGTTTTAAAACCGGTAATTCGAACCAATTCCCGTTCCAGATCGGCGGCGGCGCGCTCGGCGCTCTTTCGACCCGCCAGAACGGAGTGAACCTCTTCAAAATAAGCTCGCGACACCTGCGGATATCTCTTGCCCACCACCGCGGATGGGCGTGCGACTCCCTTAAGAAGCGCCCGCTTGAACAGAGCGAAGTGAGGGTTTGCTTTCAATACGGGAGGCTCCCTGTACAATTCAGGCATCGTAGGCGGCTCAGAATTTATTCGAGCCCAATGGCGCTCATTTTCGCGGCCGCAGAGATAGCGAACCAGCTGGACTGCTTCGCGCGGATGAAGAGAATATTGAGAGAAACCGTAAGTAATGGCACCCAGCACGCCTTTATGACCTGCGCTTCCGGCGGGCAGTAGGGTCAAATCGAACTTATCCCGGACCGGCGATCCAACCGACCGGCTCACAACGTCGGCAGCCGACCAATTCCGCATGAACGCCGCCTTTCCCGATTGCCAAATGTTGAACGCATCCCATTCTCTGTAGTCGACTACGCCTGGCGGAGAGATCGAACCCACCCAGCGAGCTGCTCTTTGCCAGGCGCGAATCGTATTCGGGTTGTTGACGCTAATGGTTTTGTCCTTCTCGATGATGTCGCCGCCTCCTTCGGAAGCTTGCCACTCAAGCGCGTTGCAAGTGAGGGCCTCCGACGGAGCGCCTTGCCACACGAAGCCCCAAAAATCGCTGATTCCTTTAGTGCGTTCGCCGGCTTGAATCCTGGACGCCATGGTATATAGTTCGTCCCATGTCTCAGGCGGGCTTTGGAATCCATACTTGCCGAGCAGGTCGGTGCGGTAAAACAAGAGTCCCGTACTGGCGGTGTAAGGTAGGGCGATGAGTCTGCCCCCCACGGTGTTGCTGGCGATCAATTGCGGAAAATAGGCAGAAGTCTCCTCGGCTGTCACATAAGGTCTGAGATCGACGAAATACTGAGGAAGAATCGAGGGCCAGATGATGTCGAGAGCGTACACGTCCGGGGTGGATGATCGACTCTGAAGAAGCTGTTGCCAAAGGGCGAGTTGTTCGACTGCCGATTCGGGCGATGGTAGAGCCTCGACCTCGGTTCCTGTCTCGCGTTCGAATTCCTGTAACTCCTGGCTGCGCCTTTGTTGGAACTCCTTATCCAACCACCCTTGATCGATCAGCGTTAGGACCACGGGTTTTTTCGCAGGCCTGGCGCAGTTCCCAATCCCGAGCGAGATGAGCAAGAGCGCCGCAGCCGCTATCGTCAAACCCCGCAGGCGGTCAACACAGCGAACTCGAGCGGATCGAGAACGGAACCGGATGCGCCGAAACATCATGAGCTAAAGTTTCCCAGCCCGCCGGGCCCGACCTCCCCCTAGGTGCGCATATCTTATAACAGAGGAACTCGCGCAAAATGGGCTTGCCTTGCGGCCTTTGCGCTCAGAGCAAGATGATGCTGCGGAATTGATTCCGCATATACTGAGAAGCTGCCTGCAATTTCGAGTAACTCTTATGAACCGTCGCGAATTTCTTCAAGCCAGCGCTTTGGGGTTGGCGTCAGTAACGGCCATAGAAGCCCAGGAAGAAGCCCAGGACTTTGACCGCGATAAGAAACGCCGGGTGGGTCTGATCGGGTGCGGGTGGTACGGAAAGAGCGATTTGTTCCGGCTCAACCAGGTTGCGCCGATTGAGATTGTTTCGCTTTGCGACGTGGACACAATTATGCTGTCGAATGCGGCCGAGATGGCGGCTTCGCGGCAGCGGTCGAAGAAGCGGCCGCGCACTTACTCGGATTACCGCCGGATGCTTGCGGAGAAGGATCTGGATATCGTTTTGATTGCGACTCCCGATCACTGGCATGCACTGGCCATGATTCAAGCGGCGAAATCGGGCGTTGATATTTACGTGCAGAAACCTATCAGCGTCGATGTGCTGGAAGGTCAAGCCATGGTGGCCGCTGCGCGAAAATACAACCGCGTGGTTCAGGTGGGTACACAACGCCGCAGCACGCCTCACATCATCGAAGCCCGCGACCGCTTTATCAATGAGGGGAAGCTCGGCAAGATCGCTCTGGTCGAAATTTATTGTTACTACCATATGCGGTCAAGTGGCAATCCGCCCGACACCGCTCCTCCGGCCAACCTGGATTACGAGATGTGGACGGGTCCGGCTCCCATGCGGCCTTACAACAAGTGGGTCCATCCACGAACGTGGCGGGCGTTTATGGAATATGGCAATGGGATTGTCGGCGACATGTGTATCCACATGTTCGATATGACACGCTGGATGCTAAATCTAGGCTGGCCCACACGCATTTCATCGACCGGTGGAATTCTGGTGGATAAGCAAAGCAAGGCCAACATTTCTGACACCCAGACCGCAACGTTCGATTATCCGGATCTGCGCATAGTCTGGCAGCACCGGACCTGGGGTGAATCGGCAGATCCTAATTATCCATGGGGCGCCACGTTTTACGGCGACAAGGGCACGCTGAAGGTGAGCGTCTACGGCTACGATTTCATCCCACTGGGAGGGGGCCAGGCCGTCCACAAAGATGTTACTTACGAACTCGAACAATACCCCGAGGACAAGACCGAAAAGGATTTGGAAAAGCACGTGGCACCGGCCATCCGCCATCACATGCAAAACCTGCTGGCGGCGATCGACACGAGAAGCAAGCCGGTAGCCGATATCGAGCAGGGGTACATTTCGACAGCGTCCTGCATTCTTGCGAATGACTCGATGAAGCTGGGACGCGAGGTGGCCTGGGACGCCGGGGAACAAAAAGTTGTCGACGATCGAGAGGCAAACGGGGCGCTGCGGCGACCGTATCGGCAGCCCTGGATTCATCCCGAAGTTTAGGGTTGAGCCTGCGTTAACAGTTTCACCGCCTGTTGCGTCTTCCACTCAGAAGAAGAGGCGGGTTGCATGAAGAAGATACGTTTGACTGTTCCAGCCGCGTTTTTTCTTACGCTGCTGTGGTTGCATCCAGCTGTATCGGGAAAGTCTCCCACCGCTCGAGTCACAATCTCTGGCGGCGGACTGATGAGGGCGCTCCAGATTACCGACCCGCAGGTCCTTGCGCTTAGCAACGCATGGGGCAGCGACTTTCTCGATCTATCTCGAATTGCGGCGGATCGGGCACCGCAGGGACTCCGACCCTACGAGGTAACGCTTTACACGAAACTCGCAGAAAACGATGTGAGAAAGGCGTGCGTCTTCTACTATTACCCGAACGCCTCGAACGAGCGGGGCTTCGTTTACCTGCCTGGCCACGGTGTATTGGGGAGCCTCAACGAGGGGACGATTGTGCGCAATGGGCGCGATGGTATGTGGAACTATGCTTCTCTGCGCTGGGAAGGGTTGATCAAGCCTGCGATTGCTCGCGCCGAAGCTGAGCGCAACTTAGTGTCCGGATCGGAAATCGCGCAGGAACCGGGGTTTCCCGCACAACCGGTTAGAACTGAAAGCTGGACAAGATCGCAGCCAGGATGGCTTTACGTGCTCGATCCGCGATCCGAATCCGACCGTCCCGGATCGCGGATCTGGCTGCTTGACCCTGGAACTTCAAGAGTTATGGGGAGCGTCTCCGCCGGCTACGAAGCGGATTTTGCGCTTTCCCCGGACGGACGCCGCCTATACGTCGCTTCCGGCGAGCGCGAAGATGCCGAACTCGCGGTAATCGATACCAACAGCGGAAATATTCGCCATATTTCTTTTCCCAATCGGATTTTGTACAGACCCTGGTACGACGGGCTTCCACCGTATTCCAGTATGGCGGTCTCATCAGATGGCCGCGTCTTGGGAATTCTTGGGCAGCACGTTGTCTCACCGGGAAAGATTGAGAATCTGGTATGGACGTTTGACACGCAGGGCGGATGGCTTTTGCCCGCAACAGTCACGCTGGGGAGTTGTACGACCGCACGCTTAGTGTCTTCTTCGACGGCGAATGAATTCGATCTTCTTTGCTTCGGGGAGAACACGCTGCGCTCGATTCGGTTAGATGCCAACGGTCAGGATCCATCAAGTAGTTCCGTGCAACTCCCGTGGCCCAAGGGGTGTGGACCGGTTGAAGGCTTTTTGTTGCCGGACCGCAACAAGCTGGCAATCATTCGCAGCGATGGGGCGATCTACCAGATGGATCTGGCTACGCAGAAGCTTAGCGCGACGCCCGTGAAGAGTGATTGTCGCGACCTCGCAGTCTTCCCTTTTGGGTGGCCAGTCTCACCCAATGGAGCAAAGGTCTACCTGGGCTACGGCGGCTTAGCTCCCAACGGAATGTCTACTGCCTTGGAACTCCGAGTTTTCGACACCTCCACCTGGCAACGGCTCGGTAACCTTCAAACGAGCGTCCCGTTTTGGAGCGCGGTCGTAAGTAGAGACGGAAAGCTTATCTACGCGCTTGCCCCTGAGCAGCGTAAGGTTCTGGTGATTGACACGGCGAATCTTCAAGAAAAGGACGCGATCAGTATCGGGAAGACGCCTGCGCTTGCGTTGGTGGCTCCCTAGGTCAGCCTTTTTTCCAGGCGAGGGTTGTCCCGTCTGTCAAGGGAAGCAGGCTCACGAGAACGCGGTCGTCTTCGGCGAGCTTTCGATTCAGCTTCGCGAGCGCGATCACGTCCGCATCGGTGGAGCTGACATCGAGCACGTTGCCCGACCGCAGCGTGTTATCGAGCACGATCAGGCCACGGGGACGTACTAGTTCGAGAGCGTATTCGTAGTAGGTATCGTAACTTGTCTTATCGGCGTCGATAAATGCGAAGTCGAACGTGCCCGTTTGGCCTTCCTGTACTAGCGAGCGAAGCGTGTCCGCCGCCGGTCCCAGGCGGAGCTCGACTTTGTCCGCGACGCCCGCTTCGCGCCAGTAACGCTGTGCCGTCTGCGTAAACTCCTCGCTCACATCGCACGCCACGACGCGTCCATCCGCTGGCAGGGACAATGCTGCCAGGGTCGAACTGTATCCGGTGAATACGCCCACTTCCAACGTCTTCTTCGCGTCAAGCATCGCGAGCAGTATGCGAAAGAACGCGGCCTGCTCCGCGCCGATCTGCATCTGCCACAGCGGGTGATTGCCGGTCTCCTCGCGGCATTTCGCGAGAACCGGATGCTCCGGCTCGCTCACCGCGCAAATGTATCGAACTATTTCTTCGCTCGCAAGATATCCGTGTTTGATGCCCACGTACTACAGGGTATCGGGTCTAACGCACTAGACTTGAAAGAGATTGGCACGCGATGACTAATGCTCTGATTCATGAGAAAAGCCCTTATCTGCAGCAACACGCGCACAATCCCGTGAATTGGCTGCCGTGGGGCGACGGCGCCTTTCAACAAGCGCGCGCGGAAAACAAGCCGGTGTTTCTGTCCGTCGGATACTCGACCTGCCATTGGTGCCATGTGATGGAGCGCGAATCGTTCGAGAATCCGGAAATCGCGAGAATCCTGAACGAGCATTTCGTTTCGATAAAAGTGGACAGGGAAGAACGGCCGGATGTCGATCGCGTGTATATGCTGTTTGTCCAGGCGACTACGGGAAGCGGAGGCTGGCCGATGTCGGTCTGGCTGACCCCCGATCGAACGCCGTTCTTCGGTGGAACTTACTTTCCGCCGGATGCGCGTTATGGCCGCGCGGGATTCCCAGACATATTGCGTCAAATCGCGGACGTCTGGCGGCAGAAGCGAGGCGAACTCGAAGCGGCGGGGGAGCGGGTCACGGCGCAGCTCCGCGGTTACATCGATTCCAATGGAAGTCCAGGCGAGCTGAGCGGCGATTTGTTTCGCGCGGGTTTCTGGCCGCTGAGGCGGACCTTCGATCGGGAGTACGGAGGATTTGGATCAGCGCCTAAATTTCCGCGGCCAGTGGTGTTCCACTATTTATTGCGGCACTACGCTTCGAGCCGGGACGAAGAAGCGCTGAACATGGTTGTTCAAACGCTCGATGCGATGGCCGCCGGAGGCATGAACGATCAGCTTGGCGGCGGTTTTCATCGCTACTCGGTGGACCGTCATTGGCTTGTCCCGCATTTCGAGAAGATGCTGTACGATCAGGCGCAACTGGCGTCGTCTTACGTTGAAGCATTCCAGATTACGCGCGAGCCCCGGCTCGAGCGTGCCGCGCGGCGGACGCTCGAGTACGTGCTTCGCGACATGCGGCATTCCGGGGGAGCTTTTTACTCGGCTGAGGATGCCGACAGCGCCGATCCCGACAATCCGGGACACAAGGGCGAGGGCGCATTCTACGTCTGGCGCAAGAGTGAAATCGAGAGCCTGCTTGGCCCGGTTCGCACGACCCTCTTTTGCCGTCGTTATGGCGTGGAAGTCAACGGGAACGTTGTCGAAGATCCGCAAGGGGAATTTACCAGGAAGAACATTCTCTATGAGGCGGCGAGCGAGGAGCAAGCCGCTGCCGAATGCGGAATCTCCGTCGAAGAAGCGCGAACTGAATTGGACGAAGCGAAGCGGGTTTTATTTGACGCGAGATCGAAGCGGCCGAGGCCTCATTTAGACGACAAGATTCTAACAGCGTGGAATGGCCTCATGATTTCAGCGCTGGCCAGGGCTGCGCAAGTGCTCGGCGAAGACACCTACCTCCAGGCAGCCAAGCGCGCCATGGCTTTTCTGCTCGACACGGTGTACTCCCGGGCAGACTGCAAACTACTAAGGAGGTTTCGTGATGGCGAGGCTGCTATTGACGGTTTTCTCGACGATTATGCGTTTCTCGCGCAGGCTCTTCTCGATTTGTACCAAGCCGATTTTGGCGCCGAGTATTTGACGATCGCCGCCAAACTGGCCACGCAAGGCTTTGCGCAGTTTGAAGATGCCGAAAGCGGGGGCTTTTTCAGCACGGCGGAGCAGGGCGAGTCTCTACTGTTGCGAATCAAGGAAGATTACGATGGCGCCGAACCCTCGGGCAACTCGGTTGCGACCGACGTCCTGCTAAGACTGGCCCACATCACGGGCGACGAACAGTTCCGCGCAAGAGCCGAAAAATCTCTGAAGCAGTTTGCACTAAAATTGCAGGAGCAACCCGTGCAGGCCCCATTCATGTTATCGGCGGTGGGCCGGTACCTCGCTCAACCTTCGCAAGTTGTCATCCGATGCAAGGTCTTCGACTCTCGCGCGAAGCAGATTCTTGAAGATCGGACGCGCGAGTTCCAGCCGTTCACAACGTATGCAGTGGTCGCCGACCCGGATGCCGAACGTCTACGCGCCGTTGCCCCGTTCCTCGGCGGTCTCGAACGCAAGGGCGCCATCACTGTTTATGAGTGCGCCAACTTTGTTTGCCGGCTTCCACGTGTCATCGAATGACTAGCTCGGCCGGCGGCCGCGATAATAGCGCCAAAACACATTGGCAACCGCAAGGAGGGGAATTGCCAGCAAAAAACCGATAGGCCCGAATAAAAAACTTCCGGCGAGCAAGGCAAAAAAGACGGCGAGAGGGCGCAGGCCGAGCGGCCGCCCCAAAATCCGGGGTGTGAGATAAAAGCCTTCGATTCCCTGAACCACCACCCAAATCGCGAATACAATTAGAAGCCTCTGCCAGTCGAGATGAGGCAGATAAGCCGCCAGCGCCACGATACCAAGTCCAATGAGGGAGCCGATTCGCGGTATCACGTTGCAGGCGCCAGCAATCACTGCAAAGAAATACCAGAGCGGCAGGTGCGCAAAGCCGAAGCCGATTGCATAGAGAAGCGTGACAATGCACACAATTACGACTTGGCCCCTGATGTAGAGTCCTAGAACTCGAACCGACTCGCGGAACGGATTGTCGATGGGCTGAAGCTCCCGGTTCGCCACGTTATCCGCCTCAGAACGTGCGTCGCGCGAGGCCGAACCCGAAAGCGTTAGTCAAAATCGAAGGCCCGCTTTGGGGGTTTGTCGTCGGGCGTCTCTTTTGCCTGCTTGAAAAGCTCTTCGAATTTCTTCTCTCGAACTTTCGCGCTGTTCAAGTGGTCTTCAAAGCTCTTTGCAAAGATTTCGGACCGTCGTTCGGCATCGCCCTTCAGTTGATGCACGGCGGATTCCAAATCCTCAATGAGCGGCTTTTTAGGCGGTTCCCGATGCGTCAGAACAGTTCTCGTTTCCGGATCGACCTGAAGGGCGCTGTGGCAACACGGGCATTGTATTTCGAACACTTCCGCCATCCCTTGATCGTATCTCAGGATTGTGACGAGCGGCGACGCCAGTTGCGTTTGCGAGCCGCCTCTTTTCTTCCCGCTTCGACCGCGATACGCTAAAGAGCACTGGATGATGCGACGCTGTTTGTTGCGAAGTACGGTTGCGTTAACGCTAGTTGGGATTCTTGGTTCTACGGCGTGGGCTGGCCACAAAAAGAAAGAGGACGAGCCCAAACCGCAGGTGCTGCCGCTTCCCAAGGAGCTGCCCCGCGCCCTATCCGCCGAGACTCAGTCTCTTTCGTTCCGCGTCACGCCCCTGCTGAAGACGGGCCATCTCTCCTCGCAAATCCACGATACTTTATCCGGATTAATTCGAGACGCTCGCGGCGGAACCATCGTTAAGCTGCGGGCATTCGTAGCGGGTGTGGGCGACTCGCGGCGGGTGGACGAGATGGTCGGCGATATGTTCACGGACCGGAAGTTGCCCTTGCCGGTTCTGACCATCGTGCAGGTTGGTGCGCTTGGCGACGATGCGGCAGCCGTGGTGATGGAAGCGGTGGTTTCCGAACGGAAGCAGGTCAACCCCAGTGGATTGGCATTCCTGGCTGGCCAGACCGGTTCGTCGCTCGACGAAGCATTGGCGAAGATCAGTGGCACGGCGAAATCCGCAGGCCTCGCATCGGACGACGTGCTGCGCGCAACGTGCTTCACAGCGCAGCTGACCGACTACGCAGCCGGGCAAAAAGCTATCGCCGCCGCCTTCCCTCAGGCATCGATAAACGTGATGCAGGCGCTTCGCGATCCGGCCGACTCGCGAAGCACGTGTGAAGCCGTAGCGAGGGTGTCTTCCCGTTCAGCCCATGCTGAATCGAACGATCCGAGGGTGGCCTTTGTTACGGAACCACATATCGTTTTCACGGGTCTGCAACTTAGTTTTGGGACGTACCTCGACGATGCCGATTCGGCGCTGTCGCACCTCCAGCGTGACGTCGAGGCGGTGCATGCCGATATCCGCAACACCGTTTCGATTAACGCATTTTCGCTCGATCCAGCAGCCGTCTCAGCGCTCGAGAAGACGATGCCAAAGTTCAAGCTCCCGGCCAACACACTAACGGTGCAGCCGGTGGAAGGCCTGCCGTCTCTCGATGCTGCACTCGGGATGGAAGCGATACTAGCTCCGGCTGGTACCTCGAGTGTTAGTACAAGCTCTATCGGCGTCAGAGCCTCTGCGCATCCCTAGGCGCGAGGCGCTTCGATGGCGGAGTTTCTTTAGCGATATTCCCTTGCGATGTTTCATTCACGATATCGCCCTTGCGATGTTTCATTCACGATATCGCCCTTGCGATGTTTCATTCACGATATCGCCCTTGCGATGTTTCATTCACGATATCGCCCTTGCGATATCTTGGTAGCTTCCTGACTACCCCTGCATATGGCATCGAAAAAAGTTCCTATCACGGTCGCACACGGCGACGGAATCGGCCCGGAAATTATGGACGCCACGCTCCACATCCTTCAGGAAGGCGGAGCCGAGATCGAGATCGAACCCATTGAAATTGGCGAGAAAGTATACCTGCGAGGGATCAGTGCCGGAATTGAGCCATCGGCCTGGGTCTCTCTCCGTAGAACGAAAGTCTTCCTCAAAGCGCCGATCACGACGCCTCAGGGCGGCGGCTTCAAATCGCTCAACGTAACCACGCGGAAGACACTGGGACTGTATGCCAATGTGCGCCCGTGCGTCGCGTACCACCCATTTGTCGATACCAAGTACCCCGGTATGGACGTAGTAGTTGTGCGCGAGAACGAAGAAGACTTGTATGCCGGAATCGAGCATCGCGAAACCGACGAAGTCTACCAGTGTTTGAAACTCATCAGCAGGCCGGGTTCGGAAAAGATTGTACGCTACGCCTTTGAATACGCGCGCCGGAATAATCGCAAGAAGGTGACGTGCTTCACCAAAGACAACATCATGAAGTTTACCGACGGCCTGTTTCACAAGGTATTCAATGAAATAGGCGACGATTATCCGGACATCGAGAAAGAGCACTGGATCGTAGATATCGGCGCGGCGAAGCTGGCCGACACGCCGAACGCATTCGACGTTATCGTAATGCCGAATCTTTATGGCGATATTCTTTCCGATGTTGCGGCGCAGATTGCCGGCTCGGTAGGGTTGGCAGGCTCGGCCAATATAGGCGAGCTGTGCGCGATGTTTGAAGCGATACACGGTTCAGCGCCCCGGCGAGCGGGACAAAACCTGGCGAACCCGTCGGGCCTTCTACTCGGCGCGCTGCTCATGCTGGTGCACATCGACCAAACCGAGGCCGCCGCACGGATTCACAACGCCTGGCTCAAGACAATCGAAGACGGCGTTCATACTTATGACATCTTCCAGGAAGGCATCAGCAAGCAAAAAGTGGGCACGAAAGAATTTGCCCAGGCTGTCGTCGCAAGACTGGGACAAAAACCCGAGACACTGAAAGTGGTGAGCTATTCGCACGCGCCAAAGCATACCGTCACACACAAGCTGAAGGATCGGAAGCGGGACAAGAAGGAGCTGGTGGGCGTGGATATTTTCGTGGACTGGCCGGAGCGCGACGCAAAGGCGTTTGGCCGCAAAGTCGAAGCGCTTTCGAGCAACGGTTTGAAACTGGTGGTCATCAACAATCGCGGCGTGATGGTCTACCCAGGGGGATTTGACGAGACATTTTGCTCCGATCACTGGCGCTGCCGCTTTACCGCGAAGGAGGAGGGCAAACCAGTAACGCACGAGCAGATTATCGATCTCTTGAAGCGCTTCAACGGCGGCCAGCTCGATGTCATCAAGACCGAGCACTTGTACACCTTCAACGGGGAGAAAGGTTTCTCGGAGTAGTAGAACCCACAGCTCATGAGTGATCCCGCGAAAACGGCAGGACCCCCGCTTGTCGGTGTCATCATGGGCAGCAAGTCCGATTGGGAAACCATGCATCACGCGTGTGAGATGCTGGCTGCACTCGGCGTTCCATTTGAAAAACACATCGTTTCCGCGCACCGCACGCCGGATTGGATGGCGGAATATGCCAAGAGCGCAGCGGAACGGGGCCTCGAGGTGATCATCGCGGCAGCGGGCGGAGCCGCTCATCTGCCGGGCATGGTTGCCGCTCATACCTTGCTCCCCGTGCTTGGCGTGCCCATCAAGAGCAGTAACTTGAATGGCATCGATTCGCTGTTGTCGATTGTGCAAATGCCTGCCGGCATTCCGGTGGGAACGCTCGCGATTGGACAATCGGGGGCGAAAAATGCGGCGCTGCTTGCCACGAGCATCCTGGCGAACAAACACCCCTGCTATCGTCAAAATCTCGAAGCGTACCGCAACCAGCAAACGCAGGCCGTGCTGAGCGATCGCCTTCCGGAATGAGACCCGCCCGGCTTCGCTCCCCAATTCCGCCGGGCAGCACAATCGGCGTGCTTGGCAGTGGCCAGCTTGGACGCATGTTTGCCATCGCCGCTCGCCGCATGGGTTATCGCGTCCACACATACTCACCCGATGAAGACACACCCACAGGCCAGGTTGCCGATCGCGAAGTGATGGGATCATACGACGATCTTGATGCGGTGCGCGATTTCGCCCGTCAGGTTTCAGCGCTCACTTTCGAATTCGAAAATGTCCCGGCCGCGACAGCCGCGGCAGCGGCGGAACTTACTCTGGTACGTCCCAGTGGAAACGTTTTGCACATCACCCAGCACCGGCTGCGAGAGAAGACCTTTCTTCGACAGACTGGTTTGCCCGTTACTCCATTCCTGCGCGTAGGAAGCCTAGCGGAACTCGAAACCGCCGCGCAACAACTCGGTTTGCCCGCAGTTCTGAAATCGGCCGGATTTGGATACGACGGAAAAGGCCAGTTCACCATTCGCCATGCTGATCAATCCGCCGAGGCCTGGAAAGCGGCCGGAGAACAGGAGGCTGTTCTCGAATCGTTCATCGACTTCGACTCGGAAGCTTCGGTGGTCGCGGCCAGATCGGAAACGGGCGCCTTCGCGCATTACGGCGTAGTCGAAAATCGCCATCGGAACCATATTTTAGACGTAACAATGGCGCCGGGTAACTTGAGCGCCCGCGTGGCCGCCGAGGCCATCGAGATTAGCCGCACCGTGCTTGAAAAACTGGACGTGATCGGCGTACTGTGCGTCGAGTTTTTTGTGTGCGGCAGCGGAAAGATTTTGGTGAATGAGCTGGCGCCGAGACCCCACAATTCAGGCCATTTTACATTCGACGCCAATGTCACCAGTCAATTCGAGCAACAACTGAGGGCTGTGTGCGGTTTGCCGCTGGGATCGGTGGAACAGCTCGCGCCCGCAGCCATGGCAAACCTGCTGGGCGATCTCTGGAATCGTCGCGAGCCGAATTGGATCAATGCCTGTTCCTTTCCCAATGTGAAGCTGCACCTATACGGCAAGCTGGCGGCGCGCCCCGGCCGCAAGATGGGCCATTTGACAGCGTTGGCCGGTTCCGCGCGCGAGGCCCTCGAAGATGTCGAGCAGGCGCGACGGGCTTTGCTCGACGAATAGACAGGCGGCGTGAGTGGTTGCGAGGGCTGCTCCATCAACGGGCACCGTGTTCCCACAGGCGAACACCACGTTCGGGCCAAGTGAAGCTGACCAATAGTTTTCGATGGCAGTCGAATTGCCTTACAGTAGCGACGCAACGTTTAACAATCAGCTTCCGCGACGTTCTCAAGTGGTATGTGATTCCGGCTGTACGCGCCCTGCGGCGGAGCCCCGGCTTCACTTCGATCGCCATTGCAATCCTCGCGCTAGGCATCGGGACCGTAACGGGAATCTTCTCGGTAGTAGAGAAAGTGCTGCTCGATCCACTGCCATATCCCGACCCGGACCGCCTTGTCCAGTTGATTACCACATCGCAACTCGGAGAGCAGCGCGTCGTTTCGATTCCGAAATACATCATCTGGCGCGACACCCTAAACTGTTTCGAGTCGATGACGGCGTACGACATTGGCGGTCCTGCGGTCAACCTTACCGAGGATGTTTTTCCCGAGGCACTGAAAGCTGCTCGTGTCTCAGCCGGCTACTTTCGCTTGTTTGGCGCACACCTAGCGGCCGGCCGTGCCTTCTCGAAACGCGAAGACCAGCCCGGCGGCCCGCGTGTGGCGGTAATTAGCAATCATCTATGGCATCGGCGTTTCGGCGCCGACCCAAACATAGCAGGCCGCACCATATCGCTCGACTATGAACCGTACAGAGTGGCCGGTGTCCTTGCTCCCGGGTTCACATCGGAAACGCCGGCCGACATTTGGCTGCCTCTCGACGCCGATCCGCGCGACGCCGATCACATAGGAAGAGTGCATGTGGCTGCGCGGCTCAAGCCGGGCGTCACGCTCGAGCAGGCGCAGAGCAAGGTAAGCGACAGCCTCCAAACTTTTCTCAAGAAGTATCCACCAAATTCGTCATCCGAGGCTCCCCTGCTTTTCCAGGAAGCGTTCACAGCAATCCCACTGAGGGACGCGGTGGTCGGTGACGTGCGCCCCGCGCTGTATATCTTGAGCGGTGCTGTGGGTTTTGTGCTTCTGATTTCTTGCGCCAACGCCGCGAGCCTACTGCTGGCGCGAGCCAGCCGCCGGACACGTGAAATCGCCATACGGATGGCGCTCGGTGCGCAACCCAAGCAAATTGTGCTTCAGCTATTAACTGAAAGCGTGCTGCTTTCGCTCGGCGCCGGCGTTGTGGGCCTCGCCCTCGGCTATCTCGGAGTGCGCGAAGTGCTGGCTGTGAGTCCGGGCGATTTGCCGCGAATCGGTGCGAACGGTTCAGCCATAACGCTCGATTGGAAAGTTTTCCTCTTCACGCTGCTCTTATCGGTTCTCACCGGAGCCTTGTTCGGGTTAGTGCCAGCGGTCAACGCATCGCATTCCGATATCAGCTCGCTCGTAAAGGACAATGCTCTTCAATCGGGCATGGGCTTTCGACGTAGCCGAGGCCGCTCGTCTCTCGTGATTGTTGAAATTGCGCTCGCGCTCGTGCTGCTGGTTGGCGCAGGACTGCTTATCCGGACTTTCGTTGCCCAGCGCACCGTTAGCCGCGGGTTCGATGAGCAAAATATCCTCACGATCGAGATGTCTCTGAGTAACCCGCAGTTTGAGAAGACGGCCCAAGTCGCTCAACTGATCCGCGACGCCGAGCGGCGAGTTCGAGCGATTCGAGGCATATCGGCGGTCGCGGCCACCAGCGCGCTTCCGCTAACTCCAAGCTTGCCGATGCTGTTTACTATATCGAGAAACGATAACGCCTTGGTGGGGCGCTATAACGGTGCGGCCGCTTGGCGCAGTGTCTCACCCGCCTATTTCAATGCATTTCGAATCCGCTTGCTGCGCGGCCGCTTATTCACGGACAAGGACGACGAAAACGCCGCCGGAGTTGTGCTTATTAACCGAGCGATGATGAAGAAATATTGGCAGGAAATTGATGCCAATCCGATTGGAGAATTTATCATGATCGGCAAGGGGATGGGCCGGGGATTAGAAGAAGCTCCGCGGCAAATTGTAGGAGTGGTGGCGGACGTTCGTGATGCTGGCTTCGATCGTGAACCGGCAATGTACGTACCAGCCGCGCAAGTGAATGACCGCATGAACGCTCGCAATAACCGTCTTCTCCCCATCATCTGGATAGTCCGCACCGCCGGAGCACAGCCCACGACCATTGCGGATATCGAGCGGGAACTTCTCGCTTCGAGCGGTGGGCGGCCTCTCGGACGCGTACGTACGATGCATCAGGCGATTGCGGCATCTTCGGCCAGGGCGGAGTTTTACATGATTTTACTGACCGCGTTTGCCGGCATCGCGCTAGTACTCGCCGCGACCGGTCTGTATGGCCTGATGACGTATTCAGTCCACGAGCGGACTCAAGAAATGGCAATCCGGGCGGCGCTCGGAGCGAGCCCTCGAGATGTTCGGGAAATGGTGGTTATGCAAGGATTGCGGCTCACGCTCATGGGTTTTTTAACCGGAATCCCCGCAGCCCTCGCGCTCGCTCGTATAACCCTCAGTACGATATTCGGCATTCAGATTTGGGACCCAACCGTACTTGCGCTTGTGGCCCTAATGCTCGCCGCCGTCGCGTTGGTCGCGGCCTACGTGCCTTCCGTGCGTGCCACCCGTGTCAATCCGGCGGAAGCGCTCCGGTACTGAACAGGATCCGCAGCTAGGGCTGAAGGTCAACGCCTAACGAGATTGCACCGCTGCGACGGGCTCTCGTACACTCACGTTCCTGATTGCCGCGTAGGCGAGTCCCACCAACGTGACGAACATCATCAGCACCTCACTGTCTCCCAGGTTGAACTCTAACAGGCCCTCGACCAGAATGGCAATCGTAAATGCGATTGTGGCGTGCAGGATGAAACGCTCTTCGGATCTTCCAGGCGCAAGTTTTCGTAGCGCTCTCACCGAGTCCCAGAGCATCGTCGCTATGAACCATATCATGGCGAGCATCGCCGGGATTCCGCGTTCGGCGGCGTATTGCAAATAGATGTTGTGCAGGTGCCCATAGTATCCGGTTGGCAAAGGCCGGGGAATCGAGGCTGGGACGTAGGACTTGAATTGTTTCCCGACTTCTTCCGGACCCAGACCTAATAGAGGATGTGCTTTAATCATTTCCCATCCGGTGCTGAAAACAACGTCCCGATGCTCGTTTGAATCGATGTCGCCATGAGGATTGACGATCGAGAGCAGCCGGTCTTGCGTGTCGCCGGGCATAAACGGAAAGACTACGGCAAGCAGCGCCGGAAGGATCCAGATCATTTTCGGCCGCCAGAACCATAGCAAATACAGCGTAGATGGAATTGCCGCGAGCCAGACACTTCGGGTCCAGCCCAGAACGATCGCACTCCCGAGCACCAGGATGCTAAGGTAGGACCATTTTGGAAGCAGCTTGCTCGAAAAGAGAAGCTGAGCCAGCAGAACAAGTAAAACACTGAGTTGGAGCGCGCCAAAGGTCATCCAATGGCTCTCGAAGCCTGTGATGCGGGAGGCGACGTAAGCCGTATAGAAATCCTCGCCGGTCACGGCCGAGTGGTGATACTTGACGAAGAATTGCACGAGTCCCCAAAGGCCGGAAGCAGTGGCCGTCACTGCCCAGCCGGCCACGACGTAAATCATTTTCGAAAATTGGACCGAAAATACTCCGTATATCAAGGGGATGAGAAGGAACACGTAGAACTTACGGATTTGCGGTCTGCCGCCCCACGGATCAGCAGAGTGTAGGAGAGAAATCAGAGTTAGCAGAAAGAACACCAGCAGCGGCAGCCAGATTCGAGGAAACTCAAACCTGCGGCGGAACACGAGCATCAGTCCCACTCCCACGCCGAGAAGCGTTTGGCTGACGGCAATGGAAACGTGAATAAGAGAAGCCGCCGCAATTGCCACAATCAGCAGGAAACGATCCTGCTTTTCGGAAACGGAAAGCATGAACCTTCACTATGGCAGAATGGTGAACGAACCCCCCGAGATATGTTAGTTTACTTGCTGCGGCACGGAATTGCGGAGGATGCCCGGCTTGGCAAGACGGATGCGGAGCGCGAGTTGACGGCAGAAGGCCGCCGAAAACTTCGCGAAACTTTACGAGCCGCAGCCCAAGCCCAGGCGAAACCGTCGTTGATGCTGACCAGTCCGCTGGTTCGCGCCCTGCAGACTGCGGAAATTGCTCGCGAAGTTCTTCGCTATCGCGGCGACGTGCTTCGGACGAAGTCGCTTTTGCCGAATGCCCGGCCGGAGCAGGTGTGGGACGAGATCCGTGTACATCAGGATCAGGCCGAACTTATGCTGGTGGGGCATGAACCCTTATTCAGCCAGCTTGCGGCGTATCTGCTCGGATCGCCCGAGATTCGAATTGACTTCAAGAAGGGCGCGATCCTGCGCGTCGATTTCGATTCCGTGGGGTTGAAGCCAAACGGAGTCCTGCGGTGGTTTATGACCGCGAAGCTGGCCAATCGCAACACGGTACCCGTGCTGAAGAAGCGCGCGCACTGACTGACGGAACCGCGGGCG
This sequence comes from Bryobacterales bacterium, assembly GCA_963722585.1. Lineage (GTDB taxonomy): Bacteria > Acidobacteriota > Terriglobia > Bryobacterales > Bryobacteraceae > KBS-96. Next base: position 69,285 of record CAVRNU010000015.1, read on the forward strand.
CCAGGGGCTGTGAAAAAATCGCCGATTTGGGCCACTTGCTACGCGCATGGTTCCGTCGACCCATGCAAATGCGAGGCAGGTTCTGGCGGAACCGCGACCGATAAGGGAGCGGCTTTGCGATTTTTTCACACTCGCGCCAGCAAGGGGCCGCACCTAAACCGTGGCGCTCTCTTCAATGGTGAGAGTTCCCTTGCCAGCGTCAAGCTGCGCTTCGATGCCGATTGGTAGGGTCAACTGGTCGTCTGTGTGACCGATTGTCAATCCAGAAAGCACGGGGACGTTGACGCCCGAGAAACGATCGTCCAGGACCTCGCCGAAAGTCATGTTCCAGGCGAAGGATGGTTTGTAATCGGCTGGCCCACAGTCGTGACACTCTCCGAAGATAATGCCCGCTGAATCCTGCAGCTTTCGCGCGAGTTTGAGCTGAGTCAGCATCCGGTCGATCCGATACGGCTCCTCGCCCACGTCTTCGGTGAAGAAGATAGAGCCAGTCGTCTCGATCTCATACGGAGTTCCCATCAGAGTGCTGATCAAAGTCAGATTCCCTCCTATCAGACGTCCGCTCGCTGTGCCCTCGTGAATGACCCGAAGCATATGAGACGGCCGAAGAGCGTTTGCCTCCGGTGGATTCGTCAAACTCCCGAGTGGAGACTTGTCAAACAAGGCGCGCCGATAACAGTCGAGCGTGTAAGGAGTGAATTCGGAAAGCAGCACCGGACCGTGAAACGTCACCAACCCTGCCATTTTGTGTATGGCGAGGTGAAGCGCGGTGATGTCGCTGTATCCAATGAAAATCTTTGGATTCGAGCGAATCAGTTCGTAGTCGATCTTAGCAAGAAGTTGACTCGCTCCATAACCGCCTCGAATGCAGAATATGCCCCGGACGTCGCGGTCGCGAAACATGTCGTGCAGATCGTCTACGCGCTCGGCAATCGTAGCCACATCCTGCGCCCGGTGGCTGCGGACGCTTCTGGCCCACTTCACCTTCAGGCCGAAGTATTCAGCGGTCTTCCCGGCAAGCTGCAGCTTGTCGGGATCGGTTACCTGAGTCGATGGACTGACAATTCCAATGGTGTCGCCGCTTCTCAAGACAGGCGGCTTCACAACCTCCGATTTGGAGCGTGCCGATGCGGAAACTTTCGCAGTCGAAACAACGGCACCCAATGAAACTAAAGCTTTTCGCCGGGTCAAATCGAAAGCGTAGCACGCCCAGCAGCTTTTCCGGCTGATACGTGGCATGATGACGGACGGAGAACAATAATGCCCATCGACCCCCGAGCCGGCAAACCAGCCGAGCCATCCATGCTCGTCAATATTCCGCGATTAATTACGTCCTATTACACGCTGCATCCCGACCCGGCGGAGAAAACGCAGCAGGTTGCCTTTGGAACTTCCGGCCATCGAGGCTCGTCTTTCGAGTCTTCGTTTAACGAGGATCATATTCTCGCTATAGCGCAAGCGATTTGCCTGTACCGCGCGCAGGAAGGCACGGACGGGCCGTTGTTTCTAGGCATGGATACACACGCATTGTCCGAACCGGCATTTGCAAGCGCTCTCGAGGTCTTGGCGGCAAATAGCGTTACCGTCATGATCGATGCCGATTTTGGTTACACGCCCACCCCCGCCGTGTCGCATGCCATTCTCGTTCACAATCGAGCGAAGCGGTCTGGTCTTGCCGATGGCATTGTCATCACGCCATCCCACAATCCGCCGTCTGATGGAGGATTTAAATACAACCCTCCGAGCGGCGGTCCGGCTGATACATCGGCCACTAAATGGATTGAAGAGCGCGCGAACGAGCTCATCGCGAGCAAGCTGAAAGGGGTAAAGCGGATTCCTTATGAACGCGCCCTCGCGAGCGCCACAACGCATAAATACGATTACATCGATGCCTACGTGCGTGAATTGAATCAAGTAATCGATTTCCAAACAATCGCCGGCGCTCGCTTGAAATTGGGCGTGGATCCGTTAGGCGGAGCCGGTGTCGCTTACTGGCCGAAGATCGCCGAGCGGTACAAGCTGAATCTCGAGGTTGTAAACACTGCCGTCGATCCAACTTTCCGGTTCATGACTCTCGACTGGGACGGCAAGATCCGCATGGATTGTTCCTCGCCGTACGCCATGGCCAGTCTCATCGCGCTGAAAGACCAGTTCGATGTGGCGTTCGCTTGCGACACCGATCACGACCGGCACGGCATTGTGACACGGAGCGCTGGACTCCTCAATCCCAATCACTATCTCGCCGTTGCCATTAACTACTTGTTCGCCAACCGGCGCGACTGGCCCCCTCATGCCGCTGTCGGCAAGACTCTGGTCTCAAGCAGCATGATCGATCGGGTTGCCGCGGGTCTCGGCCGGCGCCTGCTCGAAGTGCCTGTCGGATTTAAGTGGTTCGTGGACGGTCTGCTCGATGGTTCGCTCGGCTTTGGCGGCGAGGAGAGCGCTGGTGCTTCTTTCCTCTCGCTCCATGGCGAGGCGTGGAGCACTGACAAAGACGGGCTGATTCTAGGCTTGCTTGCCGCCGAGATAACCGCGAAGACAGGCCGCGACCCAGGACAGCATTACGACGAGCTTACTAAGAGATTCGGCGCGCCCGTGTACGAGCGTATCGACGCCCCAGCTTCTCCGGAGCAGAAGGCCATTCTGCAGAAGCTGTCGCCAGATCAGTTGCAGGCAACAGAACTCGCAGGCGAGAAAATAGAGGCCACGCTGACCCGGGCTCCCGGAAACAACGCGCCCATCGGAGGCCTGAAAGTCGTGACCAAGAGCGGTTGGTTTGCGGCCCGGCCCTCGGGTACCGAAAATGTCTACAAAATCTACGCGGAGAGCTTCATCGGCGAGGATCACCTGAAACGTATCCAGGAAGAAGCGCAGCGATTGATTTCACACACGTTCGCCGCGACCGCAAACGCGTAATTCATCTCCGCGCTGGACCGAGCGCGCCGATAATTGCGCCGGGATCGTACACACAGCCGCCCCAAACGCCGCCGCTCGCTTGAACCAGCGCCGCCCATAATTTCGTATCGTCTGGCAGCGCCGGGTCGGGCGCAAGATCGGTTCTTGCAGGCCGGGCCGCGAGCCGGCGTTCCCCCTCGCGCGCATCGAACAGTTCGCCATTTTCACCGACCAGATTCACCTGCGCGTCGAGCCCGTTGCGGTCGACTGTGATCTCGATCAAGTCACCCTCCTGCACCTTGCCGATAGGTCCCCCAGCCAAAGCTTCGGGCGAAACATGACCAATGCAGGCGCCGGTTGAAACTCCGCTGAATCTCGCGTCCGTCAATACAGCCACATGCTTTCCGAAAGGCAAATGCTTCAGGGCGGACGTAATCTCATAGATCTCTTCCATGCCGGAGCCCATTGGTCCCCGGCACATCAGCACCATCACATCGCCCTGCCTTATCCGCTTGGCCTTTATCGCTTCAATCGCCGCGTGCTCGGAAATGAAAATGCGCGCCGGTCCGCGCATTCGATACACTCCGTCGGCATCGACCACGCTTGGATCGATAGCTGTGCTCTTAATCACCGAGCCTTCGGGTGCGAGATTGCCATGCGGGAAACATACCGTGGAAGTCAACCCTCGCGCGCGAGCCTGGTCGGGATTCATAATGACGTCTGACGCGTCAATTCTGTCTATTTCTTTCAAGCGTTTCCTGAGCAGTTGCCGCCGCTCGCTTTGCTCCCACCAATCGAGCAAGGTCCCCAGCCGCTCGCCGGCTGCGGTAAGAACGCTCGTATCGATGAGTCCCGCCTGGCGCAAATGCAACATCACTTCCGGTACAGCTCCCGCGAGGAACACCTGAACGGTTGCGAAATTTTTCGGCCCGTTCGGCAAGGCATCAACCAGCCTTGACACCTGCTTGTTCACAGCCACCCAGTCACTTGCCATTGGCCGGCGCAGCCCGGCTTGAAACGCGATCGCCGGTAGATGAATCAGGAGATTTGTGGACCCCCCAAACGCGGCAAAAACCACCATGGCATTTTGAATTGCGGCATCGGTTACGACGTCTCGTGTCGTGAAACCGGCCGACGAGAGCCGCGCCATAGCCCGCGCCGATCGCACCGCCATATCGAGCCAGATCGGATGACCGGAAGGCGCAAGCGCGGAGTGGGGAAGCGATAAGCCGAGCGCTTCTCCTACAACTTGCGAAGTGGCGGCGGTACCTAGAAACTGGCACCCTCCACCAGGCGACGCGCAAGAGCGGCAGCCTGCTTCGGACGCCTGCTCGAGCGTGATCAATCCATGCGAGAATCGAGCGCCAATCGTTTGAACCAGGCCCGAATCTTCACCATCCTCGGCGAGAAGCATCACGCCGCCCGGAATCAGCACCGTGGGCAAATCGTGCGTCGCGGCCAGCGCCATCATCATGGCCGGGAGGCCCTTATCGCAAGTAGCGACCCCAATGACGCCGCGGCGCGTCGGATGCGAGCGGATCAGCCGCCGTAACACCGTTGAAGCGTCGTTGCGGTAGGGGAGCGAATCGAACATCCCGGTTGTACCCTGGCTCCGGCCATCGCACGGATCGGTACAAGCTCCCGCAAATGGAATTGCATTCAGCCGTTTCAACTCGAGTGCCGCCTCTTTCACCAGCAGCCCGACTTCCCAGTGACCAGAGTGATAGCCGAGCGCGACCGGCGTGCCGTCTTCCGCTCGCAGGCCGCCATGGGTACTGAGAATCAGGAACTCCGCGCCATTCAGCCGCGCCGGGTCCCAGCCCATCCCCACATCCTGCGTCAGGCCGAACAAGTTGCCAGAGGGCGAATGCCGCAACATTTCCTCGGTCAGCGGAAGACGGCCCGATGGCCCCGGCGCGTGCGTGTTCACGTCCCACAACTCGCGGGGAGATTCCAATACCTGTTCGAGCGTAATCTCAGCCATAAACCGCCTTCATTGTATGTGGAGGGCCGATCGGCAGTGAGCGCTGAAGGCTGAAAGCAAAAAGCTCCAGCGAATCACCCGGCCTCATCGGCTTGTGCGTTGACGCGCATGCCATTCGTCAACGTCGCGTCCGAAGGGAGAATGACACGATCGCCGGGCTGGAGTCCTGACTTGATCTCGACGTCGGTAATATTGCTCACACCGGCCACTACCGGTTGCCAGGCGATTCTGCCGCCTCCGACAAGTTTCCAGACGCCCGCGCCGCCTTGTGCCGTCGTCTGCAGCGCCTGCTTCGGAATGGTGACCGCATCGCGCACAACTTTGGAAATAATACTCGCGTCGATGTTGGTTCCTGGCAACAAATCGTGGTTGGGATTGTCGATGATGCAGGTCACCACCCCCACCTGGCGCGTTTGGAGCGCGGTCACTTCCGTAGGCGTTTGTGTAACCCGGCCTAGCCATTTCTGTCCCGGATGCGCCTGCCATGTAATTTCAACTGGCATATTCAGCGCGATCCTCCCCAGATCGGGTTCGTCTACATAGACTCTGACCCGCATCTGGTCGAAGTTACCGATCATCGCGACCAAAGCTCCCAGTTGTAAGAAAGCTCCCCGCTTGATGGTGTTGTACATACGGTCGGCATCAGGAGTGCCGCCGTCCAGCTGGTAAACGATGCCGTTAATCGGCGCTCGAATGGTTGTGAGGTCAAGCCGGTGCTGCGCCAACTCGAGGGCGGCCTCGGCATCCTTCAATCTCGCCATGCCAATGCTCAGGTCGGAAGGAGCCACCAGCGCCTTTTGGCTGGCCTGAATTGCTTCGACCTGCTGTTTCGCGTTCTCAACCGCAGCCTGTGCCGCGAATTTCTCCCCCTTCGTAGCAGCTTGTTTGGCATATAGCCGCTGAACCGATTGCAATCGCCGCTGCGCATCTGCTAATGCCAGGCGCGCGCTGTCCAGCCTTCCCTGGTAATCGGTTCTCAGCGAGAGTTTCCCTCCCTGGCGGACGGTGTTTTCTTCGGCCCTGGCTTCCTCCAATTGCGCTCTGGCCGCATCCACAGCCGCCTGCTCGGTAACATTGTCCAGAACTACGAGCGGACGACCCGCTTGTACGCTCTGGCCGCGTTCTACGAATACCTCTTTAACGACGCCCGCGACCTCGGCACGAGCCGCCGCAAACTCAACCGGCTCGAGTTTGCCATTCGTCGAAACTACGCTTTGAAGCGTTTTCCGCCGGGCTGTCGAGTAATGAACCGCAGGCTCGGACTGATTCCGGTCGACAGCCCACCACAGCAGAAGCAGAGCGGGAATAATGAGCAGGAACCAAAGCTTTTTCATCGAGACCGGCGATGGGAAACCTCTTCAATTGTGGCAGATTGGCGGTGTCCCAGAACATTTCTCTCTTTTCATGTTCCCGCGATACAATATGCCCATGTTGTTCCGCATCCACCGGATGAATCCCTCTGCCCGGGAAGCCTTCCGTTCCGCGGTTCATTCGAGTGGACAAGCAATTGCCAAACCGAAGGATTACGAGCTCGCCGGAGACATTTCCGCTCCGACCGCCTACGCCGCTTGGTCGGAGCTTCGCGCGAGCGCTTGTCCGCTCGAGACCGGCGACATTCTCGAGGACGAACAGGGGCAACTGCGCATTGCAAAGTACGTCGGATTCGAAGCGGCTGCGTGGTGGGCGCCAGAACCTAACCGAACTTCATCAGAAGCGCTCCCTCACGGTCGCGGTTCTGAAACGCACGTTGATTCCTAAGACCTTACGGAACAGCGCGCGATAGCAAGCGGTTTGGTGATGAAGTTCCGTCAAAGCAGAGGGTGACGCGCCGAAAGTTGAGCCGGAAAATTCACAGCCAGCCGCCATTTCCGAAATCGGGCTCAATTAATCGAACATTTTTAGCTGGTCGCCAGAAGGCTTTTTCTGCCTGGTTTTTGCTCGAACAGCTCCAATTACGCCCTGTAATTCGGTTTTTTTAAGCGCTTCGCGCGGTATGAAAATGCGCTGCCTGGGCGCGGATGCCCGGGGCGGAACGATTACATAGCCCTGCTTTGGCCAGTCCGCCAGATTGTGCGGCAGCACGCCGTCAATTTCGTCGCCGTCTCGCAGGGTAAATCGCGTCCATAAGCCGGGCAGGCGTGGACGGCGCTCAAAAACCGGGTGCGAATCGAAAAGATCGCATTGGCCCGGTTCACTGACGAAGCAAACTGCCTTCAACTCCGTGTAGGGGATGGTCTGAACGATTCCTGTGACAGTCAGAATTTCGACGGCGTCGTTTAGCAGAAAAGTAGCTGGATTGACGAAACCCTCTAACGGCTGGCGGTCAAACCGGTACGCAACCACGCGTTTGGCGGTGCTCGAAACCAAACTTAGAGATCGCCCCTAGCCAAATGTTCCAAACAATTTCGCGAATATTGTATCATCGTGAGAAATGGGCTGTATGAGCCAATTCGAGCAGCAACTGAAGTCATACCTTCAGTTCTGCCGGATTGAGAAGGGATTGTCGCTCAATAGCCTGGAGGCGTATCGTCGTGACCTCGAGTGTTTGGGCAAATATCTGGACCGGAGGCCGGTCGAAGTAGTCGATCTTACGTTTCTTCGATCTTATGTGGAGGATCTTCAACACAACGGCATTGCCAATCGTTCCATAGCCCGTCACGTCAGCACGATTCGGGGATTTTTCCGCTTTTTAGCGGGGGAGAACGATCTTCCAAACAGTCCGGCGGAGCTCCTCCGCTCGCCTGCGCCCGGCGAAAAACTGCCGAAGTACTTGAGCGAGCAACGCGTGGACGAACTGCTGTTGGCGCCGCGGGACGCAAAACCCACCGGGATTCGTGATCGCGCCATGCTCGATCTTCTGTACGCGACAGGAGCCCGGGTGAGCGAGCTGATCTCGCTGCGCGTGGCCGATTTCGACGGCGTGCGCGGGACCGTGCGGGTCACCGGAAAGGGTAACAAACAGCGGATGATACCGGTTGGGCGTCAGGCTTTAGCTTCGATCGAGCGGTATTTAGCAACCGAACGTCCGGCTTTATTGAAGGGGCGGAGGAGCCCTTTTCTGTTTGTCACGGCGCGAGGATCCGCGATGACCCGGCAGGGTTTTTGGAAATTGCTAAAAATTCATGGGAAAAACGCGGGGATTTTCAAAAATCTAAGCCCTCATGTGCTGCGACACACTTTTGCAACCCATTTGCTCGAAAGAGGAGCTGACCTGCGAAGCGTCCAGGCGATGTTGGGGCATGCCGACATCGGGACCACGCAGATTTACACGCATGTGCTGCGCTCGCGGCTCGAACAGACTGTAGCGCGGCACCATCCACGCGCTAGTCGAAAACCGAAATCCGCGGCGACAAACGGAAATGGGGAGGATCAACGCAGGCGATGAGCGACTACATGTTCATGCTCGACAGCCATCTGAACTCGGAGCAGAGTAAGGTGCTTGCCTCTGTCCGCGACGCCGCCGCGCTAGCAGGTCTCAACCTTTTTCTGACGGGCGGAGCAATGCGGGACATGCTGGGCGGGTTCCCGATTCGCGATCTGGATTTTACGATCGAGGGCAACGCGGTCCGGTTTGCAAAAACCCTCGCTCAAGAACTGAAAGCTCGCATCCTCCACGTCGATGACCACAAGAAAAGCATCGAGCTCATTTTCCCGAGCAATGTAGTGGCGGAAATCGCGATGGCTCGCCAGGAACGCTACGGCAAACCGGGTTCGAAACCTCAGATCCAACAAGCCACGATTCACGAGGACCTCCGGGGCCGAGACTTTACTGTGAACGCGATCGGGCTCTCGCTCAGCAAAGCTTCGTTCGGCCTCCTGCTTGACCCAACCAACGGGCTTGCCGACATCGAACGCAAGGAGCTGCACGCGGTCAACAACTATGCACTGTATGACGACCCCTCGCGTTTGCTGCGTTTGATCCGTTTCAAGGTCCGGCTGGGCTACCGGATCTCGGACCGCACTCAATCGCAGTACGAAAATGTGCGCGCGGCTCAGCTCGAGACCGGGATCACGCCGTCGCTTCTTGAAAAGGAATTGCGCCAGATCGCGCTCGAACCGCATGCCCTCGAAATTTTGCAGGCGCTCGACCAGGAGAAATTGCTGACTATCTTCGCACCCGGCCTGACGGGCGCGAAACTCAATGTTGCCGGATTTCAGAAACTCCAGAAAGCCAGGCAATTGCTGCCATTCGGGCAGCAATTCGATCTCGATCAGTTTGCGCTATTCCTCAATCTATTGACAGAAAAGCTGACCCCGAAAGAACGAACACAGCTGATGGCAGCCACCGGCCTCGAAAAGCGCGCGTTCGATGCGGCAGGCAAGCTCGAAACAGAAGCAAAGAAACTCGAGCGAGCCTTAACCAGCGCGAAGCTGCAGAAGCCGTCCGCTCTGTACGCCGTCCTCTCAAAAGCGCCGCGCGAGCATGTCCTGTTTCTGCTGATGAAATCGAATCAGCGGATTGTGGTCGATCGCCTGAGGAATTATCTCCAGAAGTATCTGCCGGCCGCCGAAGAGATCACCGATGCGGTTGTGCGCGAGCATGGTGGAACTCCGGGCTCCCCGAAGTACGCCAAAATCAGAAACGAACTGATTGCGGCGCGCCTCGATTCCCGCCCGCGGAAAGTCGTGCCGGTCGAGCTCGCTCCTGCTCCTCCGCCCCCTCCGCCGCCCGGACGGCGCCATTCAACCTGGGGCCGTTAGCGGTTGTGGCGCGGACGATCGTTGTGTCGTCTGCGGTTGTTCCTCACAGCGTCTGTGCCACACCCCGAGCTGTTCGGCCGCGTTCGATTAACGATTCTATTGCCGCCAGGCGCGCGCGTAAGTCCTCCCGGAATTTATGTGAATCGGTGTGCCGTATCTCAACCAGCAGCTTTCTTTGGTCCCGGTCAAGTAGCTCCAGGATTAGTTCCAACTCGGGATCCGAGATAAAAAGCTGATGCGTCATATAGCCTCCGTTCCAATCTGTGCCGAACCGCAAGCACGTCTCATCTCTTATTGGACCAGACAAACACTGGACCGGACAAGATTGCCGCGGCGCGACAGTTTTTGTTCACCTGGCGAGACCAGCTCGCTTAGATGCGTTATTGTCCTCGAATCACCCCGGGTTCCGCCGAAGCCAAATTAATACCGCCGCCCAATTCGGGCCTGCGTACGCGGAACACGCGCAGCATTGCTTCGTGCCCGAACGCTTCCTCAAACATTAGAGCGCTTGCCACATACCAGGCGCAGATGGACGAGATTATGAACAGATATCCGGCGATCACCTGGATGATCTCGTTCCCGGTCAGGTTTGAAATCGCTGCAACAGTAGAGCCCAGAGCAAGGGTTGCGAGCACAGCCACCAGCCCACCGTTCTCGGCGGAAGCGGCAATCATGCACATCCACGTAATGGCGGCGAGAACGATAAACCAGTAGCCCATCTCCGGGAATAGCGTCCCCGGTTGTGCCAGCTTGCCGGCAATGAAGAACATGTTCAGGACGCCATAGGCGATCCAGAACGAACCCCACGTCCCATGTATGGCCGTTGCCAGGCCATCCCGGGCCTTGAAGGCCCACATGCCGGCAAGGAGCTGCGTCACACCACCGAACATCGCAGCGAACGGAAATAAAGTGAACGAGCTCTGTGGATGACCGTACCACCCCGCCATCTGTGCCGCGACCATAAACGTGGCGCCGGCGAGTCCATACAAGCCGAGTATGGAAGGCGCTGCGATTGGCTGTAAATAGATCCTTGCCGCAGCGTTTGAGCTGGCGGGATTTCTCTCTGAGTCTGTTTCATCTGGAATCATAGTTCACCTCAACTAACTGCATTTATTCACCGAATCTTGGCTTTTCAGGGACACAATTTCGGGCTGAAAACCGGCGCCTCGAACGGCCATTCTTAGCCATAAGCACTTGAGCAACGTCAGTCCGTCCGCGTTCGAAGCTCACCGCCGAGGCCGCCAGGTAAAGCAGCCACGTGCGGTAGGTCCTTTCGTCAACGAGCCTCCGGCACGATTCCTCATTTGCCTGCAGGCGCTCAACCCAGCGTCTACATGTCAGAGCGTAATGAGGATTCAAATTTTCGACACGCAGCACTTGGAACCCCGCGCGCTCAGCCTCGCGGATTACATCTGCTAAATGCATCAGCTTTCCGCCGGGAAAAACGTTTCTTTGCAGGAATAACGTTTCCGGCCCGTCATAGGAGTGACAGGGCCGCAGAATCCCGCTGTTCAGAAAGAGTCCCTGGTCCGCGAGCAGTGCATAGATCTTTCGAAAATAGGCTCGAAGGTCATAACCGGCATGCTCGAACATACCGACGGATGCAACCTTGTCAAACCTGCCTTGCATATCGCGGTAATCGCGTTCGAGCACGGCAACACGATCTTCGAGACCGGAATCCGCCGCAATCTTGCGTGCAAATTCCGCTTGCCGATGGCTCAGCGTGCATCCCGTTGCCTGAACATTGAAATGCTGAGCCGCATAGGCAATCAGGCCGCCCCAGCCGCATCCCACGTCGAGGAAGCGTTCCCCCGTGCGCAGTCGGAGCTTATGGCAAATTTGTTTCAGTTTCGCGGCTTGCGCCTCTTCCAGCGACCATGCGGGACTCGCGAAATAGGCGCTCGAGTAAAGCATTCGCGAATCGAGGAACTGCCGGTAGAACTCGTTTGAGCGATCGTAATGAAACTGAATATAGCGGGCCGCGTTCTTTCTGGATGGCAATCCAAATCTTCCTCGGGCATGGGTCAAAGCCGCCCGTATCGAGTACCACCAGGTCCAGAATCGCGGATGCGAATGTTCGGAATAAAACTCAATCGCACCGATGAGGTCGCCCTCAATTGAGAATTCGCCTTGGACAAACCCGCAAGCGACCGAGTACGCATCCATTCGTAGCAGATCCCCTACCGTCCCGATCTTTCCGTTTTCCGACCGTTCAATCCAAAACCCTCGTAAAACATCGGGCGGCCGATCAAATCGCGTGGTCGAATGTTCGAAGGCAACTGGTTGCATTGCGGTTGAAAACTTTGGACTGCGGCGCGTATCCGTCGCCAGCCCTACTCTGCTACTTTCAGCATGACCTCGTGACCCTGAACTGCCAGTGACTTTTATCACTGCGATCACGCGCTCCAGACCTGTAGCTTTTTAGCTCATCAGCGTTGATTGGGGTACACTGAGGGACTCTCAAGGAGGTCTCTGTTTGGGATGAGCATCGACAGGGCTGTCGAGGCGCTCGGGGAATCGATGCTGTTTCAGGGTTTGGGACGTACCGAGCTGCGCTTGCTTGCCCTACATGCTGTATCGCGCCGGCTCGAACCTGGACAGGTTCTTTATCTTGTGGGCGAAGAAGCCCGCGGCCTTTATGTGGTGGTAAGCGGCACACTGAGATTGTTGCGGCAAAGTCATGGCGGACGCGAGCAAGTACTTTCCGTGCAACGCGCCGGAGAAACACTTGGCGACGTTCCGGTCTTCGACGGCGGCACACATTTTTCGACGGCGGTCGCTGAGTGCGACGCCGAAGTTCTCTTCATTAGCAAGCAGGACGTACACCAGCTCTGTCTGGAACACCCCCAGATGTTGTTCCACGCTTTGAAGGTCATGGCCAACCGGGTGCGCCGTTTTGCGGAACTGGTCGAGGCTCTTTCCTTACATGAGGTGGACCGCCGCGTCGCTTGGTTCCTGCTCAAGGAAGCCCAGCAACGGGGCATCACTGAGGGCACAGGCACACTATTCGAGGTGACTCTCACTCATCACCAGATCGCTTCTCGCATCGGAACCGTTCGCGAGATGGTGACCCGCGCGTTCGGTCATCTCCAGAAGAGCGGCTTGATTGCCATAACGGGCCGTATGGTGAGCATCCCGGATCAAGAGGAGCTGGCTCGCTATGCGATCGAAGCCTCTGTCATCGCGCAGAGCCACCGGTTAGCGCAGTGAGCGGCCGGGCGCTGCTGGTTTCAGCGCGCAACCAAGTGGATCGATCCCAAAATCCCGGCGGGCAGCGGCTTCAGATTTTCGAAACCCTGAGGAACAAATCGCTTTCCGTAACGCAGGTTCAGCAGGCGGTAATCGGGCAGTGCGCGGCCGGCTATTTCATTGATTGCCAGGTTGGCAACTCGAATCGTCAACTGGTTGCTTCCGCTGTGCAGCAGCTGCGTCACGTCCACCTCATACGGCGGATGCCATACGGCGCCGGCTTGCTTGCCATTCACGCACACCAACGCCGATTCACGAACTGGGCTTTCGAGTAGAGCGCGCATCCCCTGTTCGTGTCTGGCGCTCGACGTAACGGGTTCGCCGGGCCCGAAATCGATCGCGATCTTCTTCCCCGCTTTCACAAACTCCTCTGGTATATCCACTGCCTTTTCGTACACAGCTTCACCGGAGTAGAATCGTGTTTCTTCGTCATCAGTCCATGACCTGAGTCGCGGCATCTGAATGGTTCGATTCAACCCGACGAACTTCACCGTCCACGATGAACTGATGTCGACGGAGGCCGGGGCTCGATCCGGCTGACGCTCGGAAGCTTCGCTGGACGCGCCTCGGCTAAAAGCGAAAATGCGCGACTCGTACGGCGCAAGATGAAGCGGCACGCGCGTTATTCCACCATTTGGCCGCGTGCTCACCGCACTGGCCGTGCCTGTAAATGGATCCCACGATTCCGCAGCAAGTCCTGAAACGCGTACAGCTGCGTCCGTGTCTATCGGCTGATTCGACGTGTTCACCACAAAGTAAAGCTCGCCTGAAGCGAGTTTCCGATGAATGAAACCGATCGACGGAGCGGCATTTGCGGACGTCGCGAAATCGGGCGTGAGCATCTGGCCGATCGTGCTGCCCAGCGTCTGTTCATCCGGAATGAAGCGCGTGTTATTCCGCGGCGTGTCGAACAATTCGTGCGAGATCTCGCGAATGCGGGGCGTTTCGGTCTTCGCCTCCATCAGTCCAGGCGCGAGCGAAGGCTGCCGCCGCGTCGCGATCAGCAACCCGCCCTGTTTCACGTAGGCGTTCAGTTTTTGAAACGTAGCGAGCGGCATACGCTCGACGCCAGGCAGAATTAACATGCGATACGGCACGCCCGAGGCTTCAATGGCTTTATCGTCGATGAAGTCGAAGTTGAATCCCGCATTAAGAACCTGGGGAATCAGCGTCGAGCCGAGAAGCGCGTCCATACGCTCCGACACCGACGCGCTGTGCGGTCTGAACTGTGCCCACGCATCGTCTGTCGGCAGATAGATGGCTATGTCGTTTGCCGGCCGCCCCTGCCGCATCAGGTAACTCACCCGCTGCATGTACCGGGCGATTTCCGGCATAACTTGAAACCAAGGATTATGATCGTTGAACGCCGCCGCTGCGTAGAATCGCCAGCCAGGTTCGCCGGCTGAAGGCGGAGAGTAGGGCCAGCCATGGCCAATCAGTTGATTAATGCCTTCGATGAAATGGAGATCGGCCTCCGCCTTCATATCCAGGGGCGTCGCGCGAAAGGAAGGAGCATGCAGCCAGGTCCAGGTCTCGCTCGATGTGATGGGGCGGCCGTATAAGTGGCTGGCCGACGATGCCCATCGCGCGGGACTGAATTGTCTCCAGCGCGGCCCCATTTCACCTTCCGGCATATCCACAAGAGCGTTGCTGGAAAGGGCAACCGGGGGCTCCCCATAAGTCTGCGATCGAAAACGCGTGTGGTGTACATGAGCCCATTCGCGGATGGGCGTGAGATAGTGCTCCTCAGCCAGTTCGGTCAGCGTCTTGCCCCAGTCGTGCCGGATAGCCGGCGTTTCCTCGCCCATATCTTCAATAAGCGCGGGCAGGTGAGGCGTGAGATCGTAGCCTCGCCGCTTGCGAAATTCTTCGAGAAAACTACTGGTCCAATCGGAACCGACCACCTCGAGGCTGTCGCTGAACACTGCGTAAGGGGGGTCGTCTCCAAACGCTTTGATCAAGCAATCGCCGACTGCCGAAAGATGATGCTCGATGGCCGCTCGTTCATAATGATCGAGCACGAAACCCTCCGCCCCGACGCTGGCCCGTTTCACCTGCTGTCCCGTGCGGCTGGAAATGAAAAACAGAACCGAGTGCGAGCCGCTCAAAGCCGGCGGAAGCAACATCCGGCCATTGCCCTCGTCTTTCAGCTGTTGGTCTCTTCCGCCGGAATCTGTGAGAAACACCGCGATCAGCTTCTCGCCGTTTTCCATCGCCGGAATCGGCAGCGAGCGAACGCCCTCTGGAACCGCCGCACGCTCGACTCGCAAGCGCCCGGCAGCTTCCATTACCGGCGTGTGCGGGCCGCCATAGGGCCATCCGCTGCCCAGCGTCAGGTCGACCCGCATTCCCAATTGCCGTGCTGTTGTCGCCGCGAACTTGAGCGAGTCCAGAAATGCATCCGAGAGATAAGGCGTGTTTCGAAAACTCGTTTGCGGATCGTCGAGCGCCAGCGGGTAGACCGGCTGAATCTCCACGCCGCCGATATCGGCTGCCCTCATCGTCTTCAGCTCGCGTTCGAGTTCCGGCTTCGCCACCGCCGGACCGAACCACCACCACCGCATCATGATCCGGGCATCGTCAGGCGGATTCTCGAATCCGCGCCGAATCTGCTCGATTGAATCGGAGTCCTGCCGCTGGCCGAAAACGGCAGCCATCGAAACCAGCGCCAATAGCGCAAGCGCGCGAGCGCGCGAAAGTTTCACTCGTCTGAGAATCACTGGTCCACTCGTTCAACCGCAATAGGCATAGCCTGAGTTTTTGCTAAGAAAATTCTAACTGTTCGGCCGAACCGAGTAGTGGCCGGGGATTTAACCTCAGAATTCATCGCGCGAATGTGCGTTCGAATCAGCCGATCCGCGGATACACCGCGCGGATGTTTCACGCGGCTTCCAAGGGGATCAATTCGTCCTTAACGTAATGGAGTTGTGCAAGCCGCGGGCGCGTTGGAGCATCTTCAAAGTGCACAGATATCGCCTCGAGAACGTTGGCACGGAGTTCTTCCCAAGTCTCCCCTTCTGTGAAGATCGCATGTCCGAGCGCACGCGCCCAATAGCCGCCCTCTTCCGCATCGCGGATCTCGAAAATCAGCTCCATAACGGTAGGTTACCTGACCGGCAACCGCCCGGCCGCTTATCGCCCGGACTGCTGGTCGATGCGCATCACGTCGCTGTTGGCATGATCCTCGCGTACGCAAAGCAAGCTGCGCCCGTCTGGAGACAGTGAAAAAGGCCCGCTGCCCAAGGGCGTCACCGGCCACCGCCACACCGAAGGCCGCAGCGATCCGCGCGTCACTTGCCTCGGATTCGAACCGTCCGCTGCCGTGATCCACAATTGCTCTTCTCCTGTCCGGTCGGACCGGAAACAAATCTGTGTGCCATCGAGCGGTGCTTCGAAGTTTCAGGATTCCGTGGGGGGCGAGAAAGGGCCACGGATTACTCGTGCCGAAGAGCGACTGTTGGTTCCATTGTCAAAGCCCGCCGGGCAGGCATATAGCAAGCCAAAAGACTGAATGTAGCCAGCACCACGATAACCGCGCAGAATGTCAAAGGATCAGTGGCAGTTACGCCCCAAAGAAGGCTTTGCATTAGCCTCGTGAGAGCGAGCGCCGCGGTAAGACCCAACACTGTCCCTAGGACGATCAGTAGAAATCCGCGGCGGATCACCAACCGGAGGATTCTGCCGGGGCTTGCGCCGAGAGCCATACGGATGCCGATTTCGTGCGTTCGCTGCTGGACCGAATAAGCCGTGATGCCGTAGATGCCAATAAGGGCAAGAACGGCGGCCATGCCGCTGAATGTGCTCAATAGGGTCATATACAGCTTCGTCAACCAGAGCTCCTCTGAGGCATACTTAGCTAGCGTCTTAATGTTAAACATCGCCAGATTCCGATCCACCCCGGCCACAGCGGCGCGAAAGCGGGGAACGAGTGCCTGCGGGTCACCACTCGCGCGGACGATAAACGTCATTGTGAATCGGGTATCGAAAAACCCCGCACCATTGGCGAGCAATCCCGGGTCAGTAGTGAGAGGTTGCTGCACGTAGGGCACATACACCTGTGGCTGAATCTCGAGCTGACTGCGGTCGGGACGCACATCACCAACCACACCGATGATCTCCCGAGGTTGCTCATTTGTCATATCGATCCGCACTCGCTTGCCAATCGGGTCCTGGTCCGCCCAGAAGTGCCGGGCCATGGTCTCATTGATGATCGCCACTCTCAGGCCGGAACTCGAATCCTGGATAGCAAAATCGCGTCCGCGAAGGAGCGGAATGCCAAGCGTATGGAAATATCCGGCGCTTACGGGAAACCATTCGGCAGTCGGGAGATCCTTTTCTGAAGTTACCGACTTCTGGGCTTCGATTGCGAAGCGGAAGTTGTCGATCCAATCCCACAACGGGGGATTCGTACCGGCTGCGGCCGATTGTACGCCCGGTATTTCCCTCAAACGCTGGCAAATCTGCTCAAAGAGTATGTTTACGCGCGGATTGATTTCAACGGTTGAGGTGCTGCCTGCCGGCCCAATGCTTTTCAAGAATTGGGCGCGTGGCAATCGCACCTGGAAGAAAGCCACGTTGGTTGGATTGAAGCCCGGAGAAACGGTGTAAAGGCGCAAGAAAGTTTTGATCAATAAACCTGCTCCAATCAGTAGCACCAGGGCGAGGGACATTTCGAGAACCACTAAAGCGCTGCTGACTCTTTGATTAGACCGGCCTGCACTCGCAGCACGGTTAGATTCTTTCAATGGCTCGATCAGACTCGAGCGGGAGACACGGAGGGCCGGGATCACGCCGACCACCAGACCGTTAATGGACGAGAGCAGGATGGTGAGGGCCAGGACGCGGTTGTCCAGTGCTATCTCGTGGACGCGCGGAAGCAATTCCAAGCTCATCAGAATGAATACCCGCAAACCTAGATAGGCCAAGCCGATACTGAGCACGCCGCCCGCAAAGGAAAGCAGGACGCTCTCTGTGACGTATTGGCGAACGATATGCCAGCGACTGGCACCCAGAGCTGTCCGCACCGCCGCTTCCTTGCTCCGCGCGGTGGCCTGCGTTAACAGGAGGCCGGCAACATTCGCGCATGCAATCAGCAAGACGAACGCAACCACACCCTGAAGGACCAGAAGTGGCTTCCGCACCCATCCGACGTAAAATTTTTGGAGCGCTATGACTCTGATCCCCCAACCCTGGTTCGTATTGGGAGATTTCTCTGCCAGGCCCGCAGCGATGCTATTCATTTCATCCTGCGCCTGCCGAAGAGTGGCAGCGCCCTTGAGCCGGCCAGCCAACCAAAGATAGCGATTAGAACTACCCTGATCGACCACAAGAGGAACCCAGAACTCCGCTGCCGGATCAAAGAACACAAATCCTTTCGGCATGACTCCGATGATTGGAGTGGCCTTGCCGTCGATGTTTACGGTTTTGCCCAGAATGTCCCGACCGCTTCCGAACCGACTCTGCCAGAGGTGATAGCTGATGACGACGACGGGACTTGCACCCGGCCGCGTTTCCACTTCGGTGAACCATCTACCCAACAGAGGATTTACCCCCAGCGCCCGTGAGAGCGCTGCCGAGAACTGCTGCCCGGAGATCCTTTCAACTTGAGCAGATCCGTCAGCGAAACCGAAATTTGCGGGCACCAGGTTGCGGACGGCGCCAATGTCCTCGAAGGCCTGGTTGTGCTCGCGTAAGGTTATGTAATCCGAAGTCGTAGCAGGAAGGGCACCAGCAGGTCTCTTCGGCGGACTGAACCGGATCACGGCTAGCCGACTCGGATCGCGATAGGGCAGCGGACGAATTAGAACCGAGTTCACAACACTGAAGATCAGTGTGTTGGCACCGATGCCCAGCGCGATCGAGAGCAGCGCCGCGGAGGTGAAGCCAGGATTTCTGAGCAACAGGCGGATGGCGTATCGAAGTTCCTGTCGCAGAATAATCATCCCGAGCCTCCTGCAGGTTGCTGAACAGCATATACTAATCACGACTCCGAGGAGCAATCCCTCATTCGATTCCACAGTGGAAACTTTGAGGCGTCCTCAGTTAATCGCCCCACGGAAGTCGCAAGTCACCCATTTATTCCGCCTACGATGTACCGGAACGAGGCTGCGGAACGATTCCGCGTCGGCGGGCTACTGGCGAGCGTCGCACCACTCGCATGGGCCGCCCTATGGCACGAGCTGCGGGTCGATGCGCATTACGTCGCTGTTAGCATGGTCCACTCGCACACAAAGCAGGCTGCGCCCGTCCGGAGACAGTGAAAAAGGCCCGCTGCCCAAGGGCGTCACCGGCTCCGGATACTCAGCCACCAGCTTGTCCGGACCGCCGGCCAGGTTGTGAAAGTAGATAGCTTGCGCATTTGCAGATTCCGCGTTGCCCAGGTAATAAATGCCGGATGAAGCTGCGGCCCAGCAACTCGTGCAGTAGGGAATCAATCCGTCCAGCACCCGCGACGTCTGCCGCGATTCGAGTGAAAGACGCCACAAGCCTGAGTCAGTCAGTCCCCGAACGAAGTACAGATCCTTGCCATCGGGTGATAAACCGAACGATAGGGCGGCCGTCTGGATTAGCGTAGTCGCCAACCCGGTCTCGACCGATATCCGTAAAATCAAATCGCCGCGCCCCGCGTAGATCCATTTGCCATCCCGCGAGAAGACCGGATGAGTGCCTTTCTGTCCCACCGGGCTCGTGGTCCAGTCGCCGCCGTCATCCCGCTTGCATATATACAGATCGCCCTCACGCGAATCGTTGAACACGATCGACTTTCCATCCGGCGCCCATCGCCCCACCGACGGCCGCAGCGATCCGCGCGTCACTTGTCTCGGATTCGAACCGTCCGCTGCCGTGATCCACAATTGCTCTTCTCCTGACCGGTCCGACCGGAAGCAAATCTGTGTTCCATCGGGCGAATACTGGGGCGAAGCATCTTCGGCGGACGAGCCGATGATCTCGGTCCAGCGTCTCGCATTGTCCTTGGTATTGAGATCGAGCCGCCAGATGTTCAGATCCTGCTGCGACACCGAATAGACGAGCGCCGGGAACTGGCGCGCAATACTAAGCTGAATTGGAGCATCGCCGTAAACCCCGGTCCAGTCTGGCGCCGCGATCGAGTGAGCGCGCCCGGTAAGAATGCGCCACAACCGAAATTCCCCCGTCTGATTCCAACCAAACACGAGGTTCTTTCCATCACTCGTCCAATCCTGGCCGCTAATCTGATCGTGCTCGTTCGACAGTTCGCGAACATCCGAGCCATCCAGATCCGTCACAAAAAGGCTTTGGCGCGCGCGATGAAACAAGCGGATGAAGCTCAGATGTTTTCCATCTGGAGAGAAGCGAGGGTCCACATCGCCGAGCGCGTTGTCAGGCGGCCTGCTGATCTGCCTGCGCTCGCGTGTCGCGACCGAAACAAGGTAGATCGCAAACGGTTTCTCCGCTGCGTCTGTATCGTCGACAGCTAACCAGCGCCCATCAGGCGACCAGTCGAGATGGCGATTGCGCAACCCGAACCGCGTCCGGTACACATTCGCGATCACCCGCTCGTTTGTTCCGTTGGCCGATGCGATGGCCACCTCCCCAACCGAGCCATCGAATCGCAGAAACGCCAGCGACTTTCCGTCCGGATCCCACGCCGGGCTGCTATAGACCCAGCCGGGAATACCAATCTCAAACGGACCGCTCTGGCTGGCTAACTTCACCCAAATCCGCGGAGGCCGTCCGTCCTCGCGGTCCAAGACAAAGGCCACATTCGCGCCGTCAGAGGAAATCGCCGGCTGAAATTCGTTGCCACCCAAACGCGCTACCGCCGTGCGTCGAAAGTTATGGGCATAGGTCTCCGGCTCGCGCTGAAAGGCACGAAGCATCCACAACGCGCCAGCGGAAAGCGCGGCGATCACGCACGCAATCCACAGAAACCGGTTACGGGAAACTCTACCTAAAAACCCGATCGGTCTCGCGCCTTCGTTAACGCCCGGCGCCTTAGCCCCGGCCGCGACCACAGCCTGCTCAGGACCATGCAGCGGCTCTTCGTCAGCCAGTATGGGCCCTACCAGCCGGTACCCTCGGCCGGAAAACGTCTCAATATAGCCGGGACTTCCGGGCTGCGCTTGCAAAGCACGGCGAACAACCGCGATATTTTGCATGAGGTTCGCTTCATCCACGAGCCGCCCCTGCCAAATGGACTCGATGAGTTCTTCTTTCGTCAGAACTTGGTCCGGGTGCTCGACCAGCGCTAAAAGGGTTTCCACAGCCTTGCGCGCCAATCGCACGGGCTCACCATTACGAAGCAGCACTTTGGCGGTCGCGTCGAGGCTGAAGTCTCCCACCCGGTAGACATGCCTGGTTTGCAATGACAAATTAGAAATCTCTTATGAATTATTTAGGCAAAACCCATTGCCTACGGGTCAAACAGCTTCAATGATGCAAACAGTCTATCGCAAGGTTTCCGATCCGGTTTGCCGCCGGGCATTCGGAACTAAAAGGGGTTGAATCGTGTCTCGCAGTACGCGCAGATGGCGGATCGTCCTGCTTGCGCTGCTTCCGCTTTTGAGAGGCGGATCAGCCGCCGGCGCACACAAGACCCCCACGCCGCCCAAGAGCTGGATTGATCCTCAGACCGGTCATCGTGTGGTTCGCCTTACGGATGAGCCGGGTAGCGAAAGCCTTTACTTCAACGACAACGCGTTTGCCCCCGATGGCAAAGAGATGGTGTATAGCACTCCCAACGGCATCTCGGCCATCGACCTCAGCACGTTTAAGACACACCCCGTTGTCGCGGGCCACGTCCGAATCATCGTCGCCGGATACAAAACCCAAACGGTCTATTACTTGAAAGATCAGTCGCTGTATGCCGCCAATATCGATACCGGCGCCGAGCGAAAAATCGCCGACCTCCCTGCGCCTACGGCCAGGGGAATCGCCACGGTAAATGCCGACGAGACTCTGGCTGCCGGATCTTACATCGAAGACCGCAGCCCCGGTGAAGGAGGAGATCGCTCGCAACAAACCCATCCTTTAAATCAACCGCCGAACAAGGGTCAGATGATGGAGCGAACTTTGGCGGCGCATTATCCTCGAGTACTTTTCACGATCAATCTCCAGACCGGCGAGCAAAAAATCATTCTTCATAGCACCGATTGGATCAATCATCTTCTCTTTTCGCCCACCGATCCTACGCTCCTGATGTACTGCCACGAAGGCCCCTGGCAAAAGGTCGACCGCATCTGGACCATCCGTACCGACGGCACGCATAACACGCTCATCCACAAGCGCACCATGGAAATGGAGATCGCCGGCCACGAATTCTGGAGTCAGGACGGCAAAACCATCTGGTACGACCTGCAAACTCCCAAAGGTCAGGACTTCTGGGTAGCCGGCTACAACGTCGACTCCGGCGAACGAACCTGGTATCACCTCGAGCGCGACGAGTGGTCGATTCACTTCAACGTCTCTACCGACGGAATGCTGTTCTGCGGCGACGGCGGCGATCCGGGCCAGGTGGCTCACGCCCGCAACGGCGAATGGATTTATCTTTTCCGTCCAGAACTGATCAAAGACACCGGCGTCGCGGCAAACGACCTTGTCCGGCCTGGGATTTTTCATTCTGAGCGGTTAGTGAATATGTCCCGGCACCAGTATCATCTTGAACCGAATGTCCGTTTTTCGCCCGATCAAAAATGGGTGATCTTTCGCTCAAATATGTTCGGGCCAACCTATGTGTTCGCCGTCGAAATCGAAAAGAACGGCACGAATGGCGCCCCCACGTCGGCCCTAAGCCCGTCGGCGATTCACCTGCATCTTCCATCCATCCTTGCCGTAAAAGAGGCCAAGCTGCCATGAATTCGATCCTGCTTATTTCCCGCCACGTGCGGGCTTTCCATGCTGTTTGCGCCGCTCTGCTGCTCGTTTCCTTCGCGATAGCGCAGACCAATCGTGGCGGCATCGCGGGAAACGTCACCGACCCTACCGGCGCTGTCGTTCCCAACGCCACGGTAGTGATTACGAACAACGGCACCAACGAAGTTCACCAGCTACGCACCAACGACAAGGGGTCATTCATTCAGGAAGATCTCGAGCCCGCCTCCTATCGCATCGACGTCCAGGCGCCGGGATTCGAAAAGGCGCAAGTGGATGAGGTAAAAGTCGACACGGGGAGCGTGGCTACTGCCAACATCGTGCTTCGCGCAGGTAATGTCAACACGCTCATCACCGTTGCGGCCAATGCGGCCATGGTCAACACGCAATCCGGAACGCTCGGCCAAACCATCACGGGAAGGGAATTGAACGATCTTCCGCTGCCGAATCGCAGCGTTCTCGATCTCGCGGTCACCGTCCCGAATATCACGGGCGACGTAGGCACGGAAGATCCTCAGGTTACATCAGGCGTGCCGCTCCCGGGCTTCAACCTGAACACGGGCGGAGGCCGCTCCGGAAGCACGTACATGATGGCCGACGGCATCAGTAATACCGGCGTCGGGCTCGCCCGTGAGGCCGTCGCCTTTTCGCCAGAAACAGTGCAGGAATTTACCGTCCAGACCAACAGCTTCGATGCCCAATATGGAAGAACCGGTGGCGGCATCATCAGCGTCACAACGAAATCCGGAACAAATCAGTTTCACGGCATGGCGCTCTGGTATCTCCGCAATCCCGCCTTCAACGCCGATCCTTACACGCAAGCAACGGTCAACCGTCCCGTCGAGAATCTGCGTTGGAATCAATTTAACGGCCAGCTCGGCGGTCCCGTCATCATCCCAAAAATTTATAACGGCCACGACAAAACGTTTTTCTTCTTTGCGGGCGAGCCGCGCTATCAATCCGATCATCAGCAGGCCACGGCCGATCTTCCCGACCAGAACATGCTCAACGGAAATTTCAGCGGCCTTGCGGCGCTCGCGGGCGGGGGCACATCGGGAGGGGCGGGCTGGGCTCCGGCCAATCTGAAAAGTCAATTCCCGGCTAGCGCATTCAGCAGCAACAGCACGGTCATCTATAACCAGTTCAATCCCAGCGGCGGCAATTTCACCATCGCCCCATTGCCCTCTTCCGGTTCCTATGCTCCGTTCCCCGGAAACACCATTCCGACTTCCATGATCGATCCCACCGCGCTTAAGCTCTTGCAATATCTGCCGAAAGCGAACACCAGCTACTTCCTCGATTCGAACGGCTATATTGACAATTTCGTCACTTATCGTTACGTGCAGGATAACGAAACCCGCTTCAACACGCGGTTCGATCAATACTTTGGGAGCCGCAACCAGATGAGTTTCCGCTGGACGACCGTGCCGGAGGTCGGCATTCAAGGCTTCGATCCTCAATATCCTTCAGACGGAGCGGGAGCCACCTACAGCGACTCGTCTCAATACATGCTCAGCGACACGTTCACCATTTCCCCAACCATCGTCAACGAGCTTCGATTAGCCTATACACGCGCCAATTTCAGCGGCACTTTGCCGCCCGAATACGACATCAACACAGGCCAGAACCTGAGCACCCAATATGGCTTGCCAAGCCTCACCAAAGGCGGTTTGCCCTTGATTTCGTTTGAACTCGACAGCTTTGGCGCAATCGGCTCACAAGGTTCCCAGTTGAACAACAACCTCGAGCAGCAATACGAGATCGCCGACAATGTCTACATCACGCGAGGCGCGATGACCTGGAAATTCGGCGTCGATCTTTGGCGCGACATGCTCAACACTGAAAGCTTCTATTCGGCCGATGGCGGCAATTACAGCTTTCGCTATGTTCAGACCGACTCGACTGGCGCGGCGGGCAATCAAGGGCAGGTAGGCGGCATCGGATTTGCCAGCTATCTACTGGGCGTGCCAAACCAGGTATCGCTTGCCAACAGCATCATCCCCTATTACTATCGCTGGAACAGCGGCGCCGCGTTCGTTCAGAACGACTGGAAAGTACGTCCCAATCTGACCTTGAACATCGGGCTGCGTTATTCTCTGCAACTGCCGCGAACAGAAGAGTACAATCACCAGGGCTTCTTCGATCCCGCCTTGGCTGAGACCGTCAATCTCAAATCGCCCTTGACGCTGCCCACTGGCCAAGTCATTACGCAAGCTACCGAAATTCCGTTCGCCTTCTCCGGATACGGCGGCCGGTCGCCCTATCTCACGCCCATCAAATGGCTCGATTTCGAGCCGCGTTTCGGCTTCTCGTGGCAGCCCGCTCAAAGCGGCTTCTGGAACTGGGTTATTCGCGGCGGATACGGGCTCTCGCACGCCCCCCTTACTGGCAACAATCGCCAGCCGGTACCGAGTTTCGCCGCAGGCAGCCCAACTTTTGGCGAGACCTCCGGACAAACCAATCCGACTTACGTCATGCGGCTGTCGAGCAATCCGCCTTACAACCCGTATGTGCCGCCAGACCAAATCCTCCAGCTCACCAATAACCCGAGCGGCTTGGTATACGGCAGCTCCATCAATTTTCCCGCTTACGTCGAGAGCGGCGAGAACTCCGTCCCGTATGTCCAAAACTGGAGCTTCTCGCTCCAGAAACAGCTTGGCTCGAGTACCGTGTTGGAGCTCTCCTACGTGGGGTCCAAGGGCACCCACCTCTTCATGCCGGCAGTGGACATCAATAACCCTCCACCCGGCTATTTGTTGGCATTGCAAAACCTGAACGTGAGCGCCACTTCGACGATCCCGGACCCGCTGGGACGCAAGAACCCCAATGGCACAATCATCAACGATACCTACGCGAGCCTCGCCTCGCCGTTCTTCGGTTTTGGACCCGTCAGCACCTACTACGATGCTTCCGGCAACAGCATCTTCCACGCCGGAATCGTCAGCATCCGCCACCGCGTCAAGGGAGGCTTCACGGGCTATGCCAACTTCCGCTGGTCGAAGTCGATTGACGATGCCTCCGATGCCAGCCCCGACAAAAACGCATTGACAACCAGCACCGTCGGAGGCGGCCAGTATAGCTACGGAGCGCCGGCTTACGTCGATCGGTCTGTTTCAACGTACAACATTCCCTACGATCTGAACGTTGTCGGTATTTACGACCTCCCGTACGGCAGCGGCCGTATGTTCGGCCAGGACGCCCCATATCCTCTTCAATTTCTTCTCGGCGGCTGGACTTTGTCGGGTGTCGAGCGCTTCTATAGCGGCTATCCCTTTACCCCAACCATCGCCACCGACCCCTTCATCAACACTGTTACCACCCACGAAATCCGCCCTGATCTCGTCCCCGGCGCGCCTATCATCAATCCTCTGTACAGCCCAAGTTGCCCCACCACCGCGGTTTGCCAGCCTTATATCAACACCGCCGCTTTTATGCTTCCTCCGGCGGGCGAGCTCGGCGACGCGCCTCGTACTCTTTCGATGGCTACCGGACCATGGGTTCAGACACTCGACGCATCGATCCAGAAAACGTTCAACATCCGTGAGCGTTTCCATGTTCAATTCCGCGTGGATGCAATCAACCTGCTGAATCATCCGGTTTTCCGCAACACGCCCGACAGCGGCGGCGGTACTGACATCTTCGGAGGATATCCAAGCTTCTCTTTCACAGACGCCAATATTCAATCCATCTACGCCTCGTGGGCTGCCGGGCAAACTCCCGCCGCACCCGGCCCCAATACGGCGCAAGGCAAGGCCAATATCACTACCATCGAGTCTTTTACCGTTCAAGCTCAGAACAGCAAGGGTTCCTTGCCGAATAATTTCTACACCGTTCCACTTCCCACAGGCGTCGCCCTGATGAACCCGAACTCTTTCAATATCCTTACTCCTCTGGGCTTCAAACAGTACGAGGTCCGCCAAAACATCGACGTAGGAAACGGCGTACTCAGCAATCAGACCGTCCTCAATCCGCCTCGATACATCCAATTCGGCATCAAGATCATCTTCTGATTTACTTGTTAGAAGCGAATTAAGACGGATCATCGAAAATAAGGTTTAGGGGCCTACAGGATTGGCTAAGCTTCATCACTTGCGTCCAGAGGATGGCGTGCATGGATTCGTTTCCCGCGATCTTGAGCCCGCGCTTTCTATTGACTCCGGAGACCGAGTTGTTTTTCAAACGCTGGATTCCGGTTGGGGCGCCATTGAACAGTCCCAAAAATTTTTCGAGCCGGAGGAGTTCAGCCCGCGCGATTTGAGCCGCGACGTTGCGCATGCTTTGACGGGGCCTGTCGAAATACGCGGAGCGCGCTCGGGAATGACGTTAGAGATCCGTCTGCGGAAGATACGGCCCGGACATTGGGGATGGTCAGCCGGTCCTACCCTGCCCGCGCAACTTGATGCACGGCTGGGAATCTCAGGCGGCAGTACAGGACCACCGGCGGTGATCAAAGTACCGCGTGGATCGGACGCTACGTACTGGGATCTGGAGCCGGAGCGCGGCATTGGAATCAGCCGCTCCGGTTACCGGCTGCGGTTGAATCCGTTCATGGGGATTATGGGAATGCCTCTAGACCAACCGGGTATTCAATCGACCTTCCCTCCAACGGCTTGCGGTGGCAATCTCGACTGCAAGGATTTGATAGTTGGTTCAGTTCTGTTCTTACCAATCGCTGTCGCTGGCGGTCTTTTTTTCACGGGCGATGGTCATGCTGTTCAGGGCGACGGCGAAGTTGCGGGGCCGGCGCTCAACTGTCCCATGGAGGTGGAGATGGAATTTCTCCTCCGCACGGATTTAGCGCTCGCTTTGCCGCGAGCTCGTACTTCGGAAGGATGGCTCACTTTTGGCTTCCATCCAAACCTCGACGAGGCGGCGACGATCGCCACCGTTGAGATGGTCAACTTGATGGCTGAGTTATATGGGCTATCTTCAAAAGACGCGCTTTCCATGGCGAGCCTGGTTGTCCATCTACGAGTCACTCAAATGGTGAACGGAGTGCGGGGCGTACACGCGCTTTTGCCGCATGGGGCATTGGAGCCGAGTTCGATCGGAAAGCCGGAATGAAGGCGGCATATATAGAGAAGGTCGGGCCGGCGGAAAATATCATATTTGGCGACCTGCCAAAACCCGCCATTAACGCCGGGCAGGTGTTGGTCAAAGTAATGGCAGCGGCCGTCGACCCGATCGACACGTATATTCGCCGGGGCTCCTTCTCGATGGATCTTAATTTCCCGTTCATTATCGGACGCGACATGGTGGGCATCGTCGAGGCGGTAGGCGGGAACGTGAAACGATTCTCTCCGGGCGCACGCGTTTGGTGCAACAACCAGGGTTATCACGGCCGTCAAGGTACCTTTGCCGAGTACCTTGCGATCGGTGAAGAATTTCTCTATCCGCTGCCGGATGGCGTAGATGAGAAACGCGCCGTCGCGGTTGCGCATGCCGCAACAACGGCATCGATTGGACTTCTGCGCGAAGCGCGACTGCGCGCCGGCGAATCGCTCTTCGTAAATGGCGGAGCGGGCAACGTCGGTTCCGCGGTACTTCAATTGGGAGCGAATCTGGGCGCAAGAGTCATTGTCACTGCCGGCAGCGAAACCGATCTCGAGTATTGCCGGGCCTTAGGAGCCGAGCGCGCCGTCAATTATAAGACCGGCGATATCGTCAAAGCGATTTCTGAGTTCGCACCGGGCGGCATCGACGTCTACTGGGATACCACAACCAGGCCTGATTTCGAGCGCGCGGTGCCTCTTTTGGCACATCGGGGCCGTATCATCCTTATGGCGGGGCTCGATGCACATCCCGCGCTTCCAGTCGGAGCCTTTTATACGAAGGACTGTTCGATGCACGGCTTCGCCATCACCAATGCCACGGCTCAGGAGTTACAAGACTGCGCAAGTGCGATCAATGGCTGGTTAGCGAAGGGCAAGTTGTCGGCGCGGATCGATCGGGTGATGCCGCTCACACAGGCTGCCGCGGCTCACCAGTTGATCGAAGATAGCCAACGAGGCCTGATCAAGCTTAGCGGCAAGATCGTTATTACTGTTTAGATCGTGGCCGCGAACAATTCCGGGTGCCTCACCCTGTCTCCTTTATCGGCTTACTCCGCCTTCAGAGCTTCCACGGGATCCACCGCCGCCACGCGGCGAGCCGGCAGATAACTCGCGAGCACCGCGGCCGCCGTCAAAACAAGCGGCACTGCCAAGTAGGTAAGAGGGTCCAACGGGCTAATCCCGAACAGCAGCGATTTCATTAACCGCATCAGCACGAGCGCTGCCGCCAGACCAATCATCACGCCGGCTCCCGCCAGCGCCAGCGCGGAGCGCACGAACATCCGCATGAGCTCGCCTTGCTGCGCCCCGAGCGCCAACCGAATTCCGATTTCGCGCCTGCGTTGTGAAACGGCGTAAGAGATTACACCGTAGATGCCTACGATCCCGAGCACCAGCGCCATCGCGCCCGCGATGCCCAGCATCACCAGCGTGAAGGATGTTCGCGCCAGCGATCGGTTGTAAATTTCCTGCATCGTCTGCACCGACGCCAGCGGCAGACTCGAATTCACCGACCAAACGGCTTGCCGGATCTCGTTGAGGAAGCCTGCTGTCCCGGCCCGATCGCTTCGGATCGCGAATGTTACGCCGCGTGCGGCGTCCACATCGTGGGGCGCATAGAGACCGGTCATCATTGAAGGCCAGTACACAATGGCGGGCGCTTTCTCCTGAACGCCGTTTTCACGAACGTTCTCAACGACGCCGATCACCTCATGCCACCTCCCCCCAAACTTGCTTGAAACGGCCAATCGTTTGCCGAGCGCAGCGAACGGCGTGCCCCACAACTCTCGCGCGAGATTCTCGGAAACGATCGCCACCGGCCTTAACCCGTACAAGTCGGTCCATGTGTATTCGCGGCCCGCGACGATTCTTGTCCCCAGCGTGTGAAAAAAGCCGGGCGAAACATTGTTAAACATCCGCAATGGCGCGATCTCGCCCACGTAATTCTTGCCCTCGGCGTAAATCAAATCCCAGCCGGGTTCGATCCCTTCCATGGGCATTGCGCTGGCAAACCCAACGGAACTTACGCCCGGAATCGCCCGCAGTTTATCTTCGATGTCGTTCTGTATTCGCGTCACTCGTTGCGGTTCCTTCACCAGCGAATCCGGAATGGAGATTTGCATGGTCTGGAGATGCTCCGCGTGCGTGAATCCCGGCTCGACCGTTCGCAGCGCCTGGAATGTGCGGATCATCAACCCGGCGCTCACCAGAAGTACCAGCGCCATCGCCACCTGAGCCACGACCAGGAAATTGCGCGAGTGCTGCCGCTCCCGGCTAACGCTCGCGGTCCGCCCAGCGCTTCGAAGTGCGATTGAAAGCCCCGGTCCCGCATATTTCATGGCCGGTATCGATCCAAATAACAGGCCCGACAGCAGCGAAAGAACCACAGTGAAGCCGAGTGCCCGAGCGTCTAGGGAGATTTCGCTCAAACGCGGCAGATTTGCCGGACCTATTGCCACCAGAAGCCGCAGACCCTCATGGGCAAGCCCTATTCCGAGCACCCCGCCTATCAGTCCGAGCAAAACGCTTTCGAGCAGCAACTCCCGTACGATTCGGCGAGGCCCGGCGCCAAGTGCGGCTCGAATCGCAAGCTCATGCTGCCGCGCTTCCGCTCTCACGAGCAACAAATTCGCCACATTCGCGCACGCGATCAGCATCACCATGCCGATGGTGCCCATCACCACCCACAGCAAGCTGCTAACATTGCCGATCACTTCTTGTTTGAGAGGGCGAATAGCGGGCGTGATTCTCCAGGTTTCATAAAAGTGCGGGTTCGTACCGGGACCGTTCGACCACGAATCCATCCAGACCGGCACCAACCGCGTCACATCCGCATTGGCTTGCGCAATCGCGACCTCCGGTTTGAGCCGGGCGATGCCGTTATAACCGAAGCCGGCCAGGATCAGCTTGCTGCGATCAAAAGCGAGCGGCACAATCAGGTCGAAATCGGCATTCACTACTTGGAAACCACGCGGCATAACGCCGACGATTTGCCGGGTGCGAGAGTCCACTCGAATGTTGCGCCCGATCGCCGACCGGTCTCCCCCGAAGCGCCGCTGCCAATAGCCGTAGCTGATCATGACGGTTTCCGGACCTCCTGGCCTCTGATCGGCCTGCGAGAGCCAGCGGCCAACTGCAGGCGGAATGCTGAGCGCTTGAAGCACGCCATCGCTGACCTCAACTACGCGGACTTGTTCCGGCTCGGCCAGTCCTGTGACGTTCGCCGTATCCGCGTCCCACACGCCTAACGATTGAAACGTCCGGTTTTGCTCGGCATAAGTGAAATACATCGACGCCGAGAGCGGAAGACCGTTCGAGACGCTCGCGAGTCCGGCAGCGCCAGGAGCAGCCTGCCAGATCGCCACCAGTTCGTCCGACTTCGGATACGGCAGAGGCTTAAGCAGCACACTGTTGACTACGCTAAAGACCGCCGTGTTGGCGCCGATTCCGATCGCCAGCGTCAACAAGGCAACGGCGGTGAACAAGGGACTCCGGCCCAACATGCGCACCGCGTAGCGGACATCGCGTCCGAATATATCCAGGAAGGCTATCGTCTTCATCGTGTCGTCTCCTGCTGCTTCGAAAGCTCTGCGCGGAAGGCCTGCTCACGTTCCTTAACATAGGCTCGATAACCCTCGGGATCTATGAACGGATTGGGACCTCCCGCCTGCAACCTCTTGAGTTTATCGTCCATATCGTAATAGACCCCGTGCGCGCCCAGGAAAACATCGCACGGCAGGCTGGCGAGAACGCGAAACGTCTTCTCATAATCCGCGGCGATCTGTGGATACTTACTATTGCCGATAAGCTTGTATCCGGAATTCACGTTGGGACTTCCGACAATCACGACGTTGTACAGGCGGCCGCCATCTTTGATCAACATAGTCCACGTCGTGCATCCCTTCGTGTGGCCGGGCGTGAGATACGCGACCAGCGTCATTCCGCCTAGAGTAACGGTATCGAGATCATGTAAAACCCGGTCCACCTTCACCGGCGCCCAGTGCTGATGGTACGCGAAATCGCTTGCGCCGCCATCTTCTATCTCTTGAACGTCGGCATCCATCACCATCAGCCTTGCTCCCGTCAGTTTCTTCGCCAGAGCGCAGCCGGCGGCATGGTCGTCGTGCGCGTGGCTGATGAGAATGATCTTGATATCCGAAAAATGAAAACCGAGCTTTCGAACGTTAGCGCGAATGAGCGGCACCGATTCTTCATAATCCGGGTTGATGAGGATGTGACCCTCCGGCGTAGTTATTAGAAATGAAGCGAGATAATTCGTTCCTACGTAGTAGAGGTTCGAGATCACTCGATACGCCGGGATTGGCCGATTCCATTGCGGCGTGAAATCGCCAATCAATATGCCTGCGCAGGCAAAGTATGCCAACAGCAAATAAGCACGCATAGCGTCAGTATCGCCCGCCAGCTCTCGCCAACGCCATGGCTGGCCCTATTCAATTTCCTGGCCGAAAGGCTTCATATCTTCTGTCAGGATGGTCTTTGGAAACTGGGCCGTACCGCACAGCGTGAACGATCCGAAATCTTTATACCAGTTTCCCTCGGGCGCTTCAGGTTCAGAGCGTACCCAACCCTGTAACCGCTCGAGATCCCTCAAGGAAATTTGGCGCTCTTTCACGCGTTCGAGAATATGCGTCCAAAGCTCTCGCGGCAGATTTGAGAATTGAATCCTAGGCAACTGCGTCCGGCCCAAACACTGCGCGGATCAGGTCCTCGCCCGCCTGCTCTTTCTTCACACGATCGGTCTCTTGCATGAAGCGGCGATAAGAGCGCCGCAAATCCTGTGCCGCGTCGCGTTCCGCCTTAACACCGCGCTCGGCAAGAAACACTAGCGCACGGCTCATGGTTAGGTTCTTCTCGCGGGCGATGCGCTCGGCCTCCTTCGCCAGAGTCCTGGGGATCGTCACACTTTGCCGGACAGAACCGGCCTTTGGTCGGGTCTTAGGATTCGGCCGCACACTTCGATTGTAGCGCGCTCATGCACCACCGTGGTGCAACAGAAAACAAATCTCCCAGTACTTCAGCTCCGCATGACAAAAGAATTCATCCTACGTGAAATCAAGCGCACGGCTGAAGATAATGGCGGCACTCCCCTTGGTAGAGGACGCTTTTCCAGTGATACCACCCTTGCCAAGCGTGTTGCGGAACACTTCGAGAGCGAGAGCGGTTTCGAGGACGTGGTTCTCTTATGCCAGCAATACACGCCGCCTGCGCGTTCTTCAGTCGTTGACTCCAAGCCAACTGGCGTAGAGATGGGGTCACGTGTGGTGGATTCTAACGCCACCAGAACGCTCGGAGCAGATCCGCGCTCACCTTAACAAATTGCTGGCAAGCGCAGCCTTTGCAGGGAGTCAGCGCAGCCGCGAGTTTCTTCGCTATGTGGTTGAGGAGACGCTCGCCGGGCGCGGCGATGTCATCAAGGAGCGCACAATCGCCATGGATGTCTTCGGACGCGGCTCCTGACAGACAGCGGCGTGCGGATGGAACTTCCGGTGGGCGCTTACCATCCGGCCTTTCACTTCGCCGAGCCGTTGACTTTGACGGAGCTTCCGGCGATCCGCGCCGGCTGGCGAAACTTTCGCACGGGAATTCGGACGACTATATCCGCTTTAGCGATTCTTGCCGCGTCGTGCCTCGCCATTTTGTTCTCCCATCGTGCGCCGTCCTCGAGCGTTGAATTATTCTTAGAAATTGGGTTGGAGCTGCCAGCGTAGGGTGGGCCGTGCCCGCGAGCGGAACGAGGCGGCTATCCGCGATTGGAAGGAAAATACTTGGCCCGCTCTTAAAAAAAGCCCAGCAAGAAGGCCGCCTCATCGTCTTCGTAGACGAGAGCGGCCTCAGCCAGCGGCCGCACCGTGTTCGCACCTGGTCCAAGCGTGGTGTGACGCCCATCCTGCAACATCAATTCAACTGGGACAACCTGTCGATTGCGGCCGGTATCACGCTGTGGCAATTCTATTTTCGACTGTACGAAGGAACGATTGGAAAGGAGGAAGTGCGCGATTTCGTACAGCACCTCTCGAAGCAGATCAGTCAGCCTATCCTGCTCATTTGGGATCGTTTGCCAGGACACCGCAGCCGCGTGGTTCAGGACTACCTCGCCAGCTTAAACGGTAAAATTGAAGCGTTCTACCTGCCCGCCTACGCTCCTGAATTGAATCCCGCCGAATACATTTGGGCTCACCTCAAGCAACATGAGTTGGCTAACTTCTGCCCCCGCGATCTCTAGGAAGCAGGCTTCTTTGTTCTAAATGTCACTGTATTATATGAACCTCAGTAATTCGCCGGTAAGCCGTCTGGAATCTTCTGACGCCAGGAATACGACCACAGAGGCAATATCCTTGGGTTCAGCAGCGCTGCCAAGCGGCACTTGGGCAATAAGGCCGTCGGCGAACTGGGAGCCAACGTAGCTGCCGGTGCCTTCTGTAATGGTGAAGCCCGGATTCACAGAGTTGATACGAATCTTCTTGGGCCCGAGCTCCTTGGCTAGCACGCCGGTGATACCGTTGAGAGCTCCTTTGGTCGCGGTATATACCGCGGTGCCCTCCGATCGAAGCAACGGCGCGGTTGATCCGATATTTATAACGCTACTCCCCTCATCGAGATGCTTGAGGGCCGCCCTGGTCACGAGAAGAGGACCGAGTACATTGATGTTAAAGCTCTTATGAAACGCCTTCTCAGTGATCTCTGCAAGGGGAGCGAACTCGTAAATGCCAGAGTTATTGACGACGATGTCAATACGGCCATAACTTTTGATGGTGGCGTTGATGAGATCTTCGACCTCGTCACTTTTCGAGACATCGCCGTGCACAGCGATGGCGTTGCCGCCAGCAGAGGTAATGCTCGAGACCACCTTGTCTGCGCCCTCTTTGCTCGTCGCATAGTTCACGACGACAGATGCGCCTTCCGCAGCGAGGGCCGTGGCGATACCGGCCCCGATACCCTTAGAGGCCCCTGTCACTATTGCCACCTTACCGGTTAGCTTGCTCATATGCCTCCTTCTCTTGTGTTGCGTTATTGACGTTCATCGAGGTATCTGCCCGCTCGCACGCCCTCGCCGAGAAGTTCCAGAAGGTCCGCTGTAGAAAGGACTCTGTGTGCAAATAGCGTGGCGTTCACTTCGGCTGCCACCATCCCCTCTGGATTGAAGGCCGCAGTGGCATCCTTGACCAACGTGACGTGATAGCCAAGTTCCATGCCCATACGCGTGGTCGCTTCAACACACGAGTTCGCGATGAAGCCCACGAGGATGATCTTTTGAATTCCGTGTTGCTTGAGTTGTGCATCCAGGTCCGTGTTGGCAAAGCCGTTTTGCGCCCAGTGCTCGAGTACAACAACATCGCCAGGTTTTGGCCCAAATTCAGGATGGAACTCGCCGCCCCATGCGCCGTGCTCGAAGCACGTTTTTCGCTTCGTTTCCTCTTGCGTCGGATTTACGTACCGCCAATTGTCGAAATCCGTGGGCCGCGTACGGTGATGCGGGACGATGAACACCTGAATCCCCGCAGCCCGAAACGCAGGGATCAGGTTGCGCATGTTTCCGTAGAACCCAACAGCGTCTGCCTGAGGTTTGGTTACGTCGTATAGTTTGCCGCCTTCGCTCATGAAACGTTATAGGGATCAACGATCAAGAGTGCGGTGTGTTTCTGTTTATAGAATGCTGTTGTCATAATGCTCCTTAGTGGTGTCGGTTGGTAAAGGTTTGTAAAAGGTGAATAGGCCGCCGGACAGTGACCAAAGCAGTCCGGAATTATTCGCCGCCGGCGACAAGTATCAACTCTCCGCTGATCCATCGTGAGTCGTCGGAAGCCAGGAAGACGACAGGTAGCGCGACATCATCCGGTTCTCCCATACGACCAAGTGGGGTGAGCTCCACATAGTGCTTTTGCATAGGGCTATCGGCAAGACCGGCTGCAATGAATCCTTCCGTTGTGATAACGCCGGGATTCAGCGAGTTCACACGAATCTTCCGTGGTCCAAGCTCTTTACACAACACCTTCGTGATCGCGTCCACGGCAGCCTTGCTGGCGGATGAGATCACTGAATTTGCCGGGGCGACGGTGTTCACGCGAGAGCCGATGTTGATGATGCTTCCGCCCTCAGCGGGAAAGAGCGGGAGTGCTGCCTTTGTCGTCAGAATCAATCCCAGTACGTTGAGGTTATGCTCGTCATGGTACTTCTCGGCTGTGACCTCTTCGAGTGGACCGAAGGCGTAGACGCCTGCGTTATTCACAAGAATGTCGAGCTTGCCGTAAGCCGCTTTCGTTTGAGCGAACAATTCAGCGATCTCCCGTTCATTCGAAACATCAGCGCCGACAGCCATCGCTGTACCACCTGCCGCAACGATTTCCGAAACGACCGTATCGGCGCCTCTTTTGCTGCCGTGATAGTTCACCACTACCGAGGCACCCTCTGCCGCCAGGCGCTTAGCTGAGGCGGCACCGATGCCCTTTGACGCGCCCGTCACCACCGCTACTTTGTTCGCAAGCTTTCCCATGTCCTTACCTCTTTCGTATTTACAGTCATATTGAGTTCATTAGTTCGATGAAGCTTCACGCGACGGCTCTCATTCAAGCCACCGCGCCGAGTTTTTCGTCATCACCGTTCTGCTGAGCTTTGATACTCGCCAGCGCCAGGACAGCAGAAACAACGTGTTTATCGAGCTCGCCACCTTCCAGATGAAGTAATCGAGAACATTGGCTGCGATGTAAACCGAGAAGTAGGCGCAAAACGAAGGCATGACGAAAATCCTTCGGCAGAACCAATACGTGTTGCAGCTCAACCGGGAGCCAGGGTATAGGCGGTTCTTGCTCCCCAGACCGTTCCGGCTCAGCCCTCAGTTCTGGCGAGACCGCGATTCTGATTGCTGCCTCGAATACACCATGCGCTGACAACTGATCCTGCCCCCGTGTT
The DNA here is from genome assembly GCA_963722585.1 of Bryobacterales bacterium. Classification (GTDB taxonomy): domain Bacteria; phylum Acidobacteriota; class Terriglobia; order Bryobacterales; family Bryobacteraceae; genus KBS-96. Next base: position 105,942 of record CAVRNU010000015.1, read on the forward strand.
CTTATGGCTTCCAGCACCGAGCGCTCTGCTCGTTCTGAGTTTCCTGTCAGGAGAAGTGCCGCAGTAAACGTTTGCTGGAGGGCTTCGCTCATGCTGTTGGTTTCCAGCGTGCTGTCTCCGTCCGCTCGGTCTACTGTGAGAAATGTCATCGCGGGGGTTCTCCTTGTGGGCTGGTCTGGTTAACCATGAGATTCGCTGTCAACGGCGCTGCTATTTCGGTCTCGCCATCTCGGCCGCTACTTTGATAAACTCGGCAACTCTCTCGGGCGCAGCAAGCATTGCCAAATGGCCTGTGGGCACAGTGATTGTGGCGGCATTCATTCTGCTTGCTTCGGTAGCCTCAAGGTCCGGAGAAACTGTGCGATCATTGGCGGCGATAACAAACCAGGTGGGTTTGTCCTTCCACGATGGTTTCGTTGCGGGCGTCCCCAACGCGCTGCCGGCGGTGGGCCCTTGAGTGGCAATCAGGATTATCTTCTCGACATTTGACAGATCCTGCGCAAAATCGTCGGCAATGCCGGTTGCCGTCAACTTCAGAAACCCGTTAGCATCGGGTCTGATCTCCGTGCCGATCGGCGTGGGATTGGCCGTTGCAAGCGACAGCGATGATTCTCCCTGGTCCGGTGCGTATGCTGCCACAAAAACGAGGCCAACAACTTTGGGATCATTGCCAGCTTCCGTGATTACCGCTCCGCCGTACGAGTGACCAACGAGCACCACTGGACCGTCTGCCAGCGCCACAGCTCGTTCGGTCGCGGCGACGTCATCTGCGAGGGAAGTCAAGGGTAGACTGACTGCCACGACATTCAGGTGTGCGGCGACGAGGCGCGGGATCACCTTCGACCAGCTCGACGCGTCGGCCCATGCTCCATGAACCAAAATGACAGTATTGGGCTCGCTTCGGTCAGATGCGGCTGTGGCAAATCCAGCGATAGCGATTAAGCTTGCAGCCACGGATAAAGCGAGGTGTAGCGGTTGTGAAATCTTCATATATGTCTCTTTCTGATCGATGTTGAGTTGATTGATAGCTTTGGGTGCACTGCTTCGACGGGCGTAACGCGACGCCAAAATGGGGCGCCTACGATTCCGAATCACCCGAACCTATGGGGCCCTCCTTTGCAATCGAATCTATGGGGCCCTCCTTTGCAATCCAGTCGTTTATATAAGGCGAGCAGTGGAGCAGATTGATTCCTTCGACTTGACACGCCCCAAGGAACCGAACCACGTCTACATCCACAAGAGTGACTTCTTCCAGATCCAGGACGACGGTGGTTTCAGTTGCTTTGATCTGTGCCTCTAACTCGCCCAAAAGCTCCGCTCGTATTCGGCCAATCAGCTGGATCGTCGTGGTCGGTCCGTCAAGAACTTTTTCGATTCGGAGCGTCATGTTTCCCTGGTCTCGCTTTTCACGTATGAAGAGAATGCAATCAGCACGCCATTTGTAAGCTCATGAAAAGGCGGCCCTTATGCGCTTTAAATGCGCTACATTTTCAGCGTTTGCCGTATTTTTCGGCATGCATACTGGCGCGTACCAATCACGAGTCGACACGGGGAAGCGTTTGGCGCAATCCACAGCAAGAGATTCGTGAGGAGTGGTGAGTTTTGAATAGCAGCTAACGGCTATGTGGGGGTGGAGATCAGGCGGTCTTAAAGTTGTACCGCTTGATTCCCAGTTTCTTGATTTTGGATTCGAGGGTCTGCCGGGCAATACCCAACTTGGCAGCGGCGCCAGTTGGACCGGAAATCTGGCCCTTGGTCTCGCGTAATGCGTTTTCGATCACTTCTTTTTCACGTTCGGCAAGGTTTAGGACCAAAGGTGCACTCGAATGGGGCGCTTTGGCAGCCGCCCTGGTAAGCCACCCCTCGTCTACTTCAAAAATCTCCCCTTCGCACAGGATCACTGCCCGCTCGATGACATTCTGTAACTCGCGGATATTGCCCGGCCAATTGTAAGTCTGGAAGAGAGTTAAGGTGTCCTTGCTTATGTTGCGGATCTTTTTGCCAGCTTTGTGGGCGTAACGGTCGACCAGGTATTCCACCAACAACGGAACATCGTCAACACGTTCGCGGAGGGCCGGCACCCGAATCGGGAATACATTGAGGCGATAAAACAAATCCTCGCGGAATGTTTTGTCAGCCACTGCCGCAGTCAAGTCCCGATTAGTAGCCGCGAGAACTCGCACATCCACTGAAACCGTTTGGCTCCCGCCCACGCGTTCGAACTCCCGTTCCTGGAGAACTCGTAGGAGCGCAACTTGCGTCTCCAGTGGCAGTTCACCAACCTCATCCAGGAAAAGTGTTCCCCCGTCGGCCGATTCAAAACGCCCCAGGCGCCGCTGAAGCGCTCCCGTGAAGGAACCTTTTTCATGTCCGAATAGTTCCGAAGCAATGAGCGAAGGTGGGATCGCCGCACAGTTCACGCGAATGAATGCGCGCGTAGAGCGCTTTGAGAGATTGTGAATTGCCCGAGCAATCAATTCTTTTCCCGTTCCGGTTTCACCCAATATCAGTACGGTCGAATCCGTGGGGGCAACTTTCGAGACCTGGACCAGAACTCGCCGCAGCGCTTCGGAGGACCCGACGATTTCTTCGAACAGGGAGGAGCGCACAATGTCTTCGCGCAATGCGACGTTTTCGTTTCGCATCCGCTCTTCGGACCTCTTACGATCATTGATGTCGGTCCCTGTTGCATACCAGCGCACCAGCCGACCATCCTCGTCACGAAACGGGTTGTAACGATTGAGGAACCAACGATACTGGCCGTCTCTCCCTAGGATTCGTTGTTCGTTCTCAAACGGAGCGCCAAGGGCCAGCGAATTTCGCCGCATTTCACGCAGTCTCTCGATGTCTTCGGGATGGAAGACGCGCGCCCTGAAGTCTTCCGATCGAGCCTCATCCAGTGACAAGCCCGTGTAATCGAGGAACACTCGGTTGGCGTAAAGATTGTCGCCATCGGGATTCAAGACCACGATGGCCTGCGGAATGGCGTCGGTAATCCTGCGAAGTTCTTCTTCGTCCTGGGAGAGCTTAAGCTGGGCCCGTTTCAGGTCATCGATGTCGGTGTTCGTGCCGTACCATTTGACGACGCTGCCGGTCTGGTCTCGAAACGGCTCGACGCGGAACAAGAACCAGCGATATTCCCCATCATGACGCCTCAGTCGCGCTTCGAGCTCACCCGGTTCTCCTAAAGCCAATAGCTTTCGCCATAAGTGCATCAAGGGCTGCAGGTCTTCGGGATGAATCGCGACCTTCCATCCCCAGCCATGCGCCTCTTGAGGAGAGAGACCCGTGTAATCATGCCATGGTTGATTAAGGAATTCGTTGGACCCATCCGGAAGATTGCACCACGCGAGCGTCGGGATCGTGTCGATGGTTTGCCGAAGGGTTGCTTCCGATTCTCGAAGGTCGCCAAGCGCCCTTGTCAGAGCCTCCTGGGATCGCTCACGCTCAATCGCTATACGGGCAACATTTCCCGCCGCCTCGATCAACTCAAGGTCTCGATTATCCGGAGTTCGTGGCTCCCCATAGGACACGCAGAAAGTCCCAAGAACCTCGCCGTCCTTCGAAATGAGCGGTTCGGACCAGGCAGCGCAGACCCTGTTTATTATCGCCAGTCTTCGAAGTTCGCAGGGCCACCTCGGATCGTTGGAAATATCCGGGATAATGACGCGTTTCTTCATAAAGGCAGCGGTGCCGCACGATCCCGTGTTTGGACCAATCAGAAAAGGAGTGATCGCTGCAGCAAATGCAGTTGAAACGCGAGGACCAGCGGATGGCCGGAGTTGCTTGCCGTCCGCATCCATCAGAAAAACAAACGACGTAGCACCGGGGGCATGGGCGTCGATCGCAGCACACAAATCGTTCAGGACTTCTGAGAGCCCTACACCGTTAGCGATCATCTCCAGCAATCGCTTTTCAGCACTACGCAGCGACTCGGTCCGTTTTCGATCTTCGATATCGGTCGCCGTTCTGTACCATCTCACGGTTTCGCCGGTTTCGTTATGGAGTGGTTCGATCCTGAACAGAAACCAGAGGAAGTGGCTATCGGATCGCCGCAATCGAGCTTCGCAGTCACCCGGCGTATCACGGTCGCGGAGAGCCTCCCATTTCGCCATCAATATGGGCAGATCCTCGGGATGAATCGCGCTCTTCCATCCCCAGCCCTGTGCCTCTTCCTGCGAGACGCCTGTGTAATCAAGCCATCGTCGGTTTACGAACTCGTTCGAGCCATCTGGAAGATTGCACCACGCGAGCGCCGGAATCGTGTCGATGATCTTGCCGAGGCGGGCCTCCGAGTTTTTCGACTCCTCGAGGGCTCTTTGCAGGTTGTCCTGTTTATGATCGTGCTCAGGAATGACGCCGATTTCTTGCGCCCCTGGGGTCGGCAAAGCCACCTCACGAGGTTTATCTGTGATCGGTCGGAGCCCCAAGTCGACTTTGTGATGTGATTTCAGAAAATCCATCAACGAGCTCTCCACGACGAGCGCTTTCCCCAAAGACTTTGCCGTTTGCTAGCACGAGGGGGTTACGCCGCCAATCCAAGATGTGCGCCCGATTACTCGACTTGGATCTCAGGACATACCATTGTCCCTCTTTATGGTTCGGGTAATGGCAACAGCCGTTAAAGTATCGGCGGTAGGCTAACTTGGGCCTGTTCAGGCCATCCCATGGCGTCTCTAAGATGCAAATTCCCAGCGAGCCGAACAGGTCCTTTAGAGTAGATCGACATAGTTCTGCTGCTTGGTAAGCAGGTGCGTAGCGGTTATCGGCGTCCCGCAAAACCGCTTCTAAGTCGGCCGCCGTCGACTCTGAGGAAGACGGTCATTTCACGGACGTGAACCCGGTGTTCGCCCCAAGCCTACGCTGGAAGGACCCGATTACCCGTGATTAACGGCCCGACCTATGTCGGCTCACTCGCTCTTAAAAAGTAAGTCATAAGCGTTGATCGGAACTCCCGAGGCGAGGAGAGACCGGGTGCGGTACAGCGTTGAACGCCGAGGGAGTTCGGATAACGCTACATGAACGAAGCCGTGTCTGGAATGCCTATGCGATTTGAATGGGGTTTGAGCGATTTTGGATGGAGGTCGAAAGCAGGCAATAGGGTCGTCTGCAGGCTGCTCAGAGGAAGCGTCGAGTGGTGGGAGCAGTGAAAAACGCTATTGCTGTCGGTTGCAAAGGAATTCGGGCACACCTCGGGCGGCACCGTTTTGCAGCGATGTGCGGGCGCGACGAAAATGAGCAACAGGTCGCCGGTCATGACGTGTCCAGTGCCGGAATCAGATTGCGAGCCAGGAGTTGCGCGGCGTTGAGCCGGGCGACCAGCACAAGCGTTCCCTGGCAGTAAGGACAAAGCCGTACTTCGCGGGGCGTAGAGGAAGTCTCCCCAGACGCGCTTTCGGTGGCCGGCTGGGTGGGGGAAAGAAGAGCGGAACACAACTGGAGGGCGCGCTTTCTTTCCCGATTGGCCAGAAAACCGAAGTGGCGGATCTTCACGAAGCCGCGCGGGAGCACATGCAGCAAGAAGCGGCGCATAAACTCCAAAGCGTCCAGCGTCATGACTTTTTGCTGGTTGCCGTGTGCCGAATCCCGCCAGCGAAAGGTGACCTGGCCATTTTCGAAACGAACCAATCGGCCGTTAGCGATCGCCACCCGGTGAGTGTAGTGAGCCAGATACTGAATCACGTGCCGTGGTCCGGCAAAGGGCTTCTTGGCGTAGACGAGCCAGTCCTTATTCTTGAGTAACCAGGTAAATCGATCGAAGGCTTTGGGCATCTGAAGCGGCGCCACCGTTCCGTGGAATCGAAGCTTGCCTCGGCGAAACGCGCGCCGCAACAGAGCGAGGAACTTTCCCCGGAACTTGGCGCCCAGTACCTTCACCGGGAGGAAGAACTTTCGATGCCGGCACCGAATCCAGCGGGTCTGATCGAAGGCAATGCCGCCGGCTGGGACCAGGCAATGGATATGTGGGTGAGCCAGCAATTTTTGATTCCAGGTATGCAGGACAGCCAGAAAGCCAAGGCGTGCTCCCAGATGGCGCGGATCAGCGGCGATAGTAAGCAGTGCTTGCGAGACGGCGCGGAAGAAGATGTTGTATACGACGGTCGGATTCTGCAGTGCAAGCGGAACGAGTTCGTGCGGCAGAGTGAAGACCACATGCGAGTAAGGGACCGGTAGTAAATCTTCGGAGTGTTTCTCCAGCCAGTGGTCACGCGCCCTGCTGCCGCACTTTGGGCAGTGGCGGTTTAAGCAGGAGTTCGCTACGATCGTTTCGCGCTGGCAACGATCGCATAGATGAAGATGAGCGCCCAGTGCGGCGGTTCGACACGCGCCGATATCGCGGAGCGTCTGTAGCTGGCGGTCTGATAGGACAGCCCGCCAGCGTTCCAGAAACTCCTGTTCGTGTTGGCGAAAGATATCGGCGACTTCAGGCCGATGCTCTTTCACCTCTGCCGGGCATTGTCCTCGGACTGATCGATGGGCTGAACGGTGAGCGCATCGAAGGGGCTGGCGACCGCCTGAATGCGGCGCACGGACACACGTAGATAGCGAGCTGTCGTCCGGATATCAGCATGCCCAAGCAACACTTGAATGGTCCGCAGATCCGCACCTTGGTCCAGCAGATGGGTCGCAAAGCTATGCCGAAAAACGTGCGGATGCACGTGACGCTTGACCCCGGCACGGCACCCAGCATTCGCGCACAGATGTCGGATGCTCTTGTCGTCCATCGGGCATTGGGGGCGCTGCTTAGAGGGAAACAGCCAGTCCTTCGGTTTGCGCCAGCGCCAATAAATACGTAAGCGTTCCAGTAGAGCCGGAGAGAGATTCACGTCCCGTGCGGTCTGCCCTTTGCCATTCCGGATGTGGATCAGCATGCGCTTACCGTCGATGTCTTCCACCTTCAAAAGACGCAGCTCATTACAGCGCATGCCGGTGGCATAGAAGGTTGCCATGATAGTCCAGTGCTTCAGATTCCGGGTCGCATCCAGAATCCCGGTAATCTCTTCGGCGCTCATAACCGTCGGCAACTGGATGGGCCGTTTGGGCGCCTGGATCTCTTCGTCAAACCAGCGCTGTTTCAGAACGCGCACATACAGGAATCGAAGCGCAGACCGGTTCACGTGAATCGCCGACCAACTCAGCTTGCGCTCTTCCAGCAGATACAGCAAATACGAGCGCACTTGTTCGGATTTCATTCGGTCTGGACTCTTGCCGTAATACCGCGCAAACCGCTCAACCGAGCCGATATAACTTCGGATCGTGTATTCCGAGGAGTTGCGCAGTCGCAGCTCCTCGAGCATTCTCTGTCGTAGTTTTGTCATGGAGCGACCCCCTTTGGGTCGTTCCTGCATCATGCCGAACGACGGCTCGACTGCCTCAAGCCACCGGTACTGCGCGAAGCGCTTCGTTCATGTGGGGATACAAGACACTGAACGACAGCACGAGCGCGCTAATCGTCGACGGAATCGTGACCGAACCACACCCCTGGGACCATGGAAGCTGCACGTTGCGCAACTTAATCCTCGTCCGGCTCGATGCCAATGTGATGATTTACAGCAGATCGGAACCGTTGTTTGCAGCCAAGGTATTGTTCGGTCGTCTGTACGCTGACGTGGCCAAGTAAGAATTGGATTTGTTCCAATTCGCCGCCCGCTTCGTGACATAGGCGGGCGCTATACCGAATCCAGGACTATGCCGAATCGATCTGGCAGATGTTGTTTTGGCGTTGAGTTCGCGGTTAACTCCACCAATGGATTCGGCATAGTCTGAACGGGTCAAAGGCTCTTCAAGAAAGCCAAAAGGTCATCGTCAGGTTGATAGCGGCCCAGTTTGGTTTTAATCGGTGCCACTTTCGAAAGGGCCTCCTCTTTCATACGGAGATTGGCATCAAGATACATCTGTGTCGTTTCGGTGGATTCATGTCCGAGCCAGAGTGCTATGAGAGTCTTATCTACACCGCCCTGCAACAACTCCATCGCCGTGGTGTGGCGAAGAACATGTGGTGAGACGCGCTTGCGTGTCATCGATGGACATTTCTTTCCCGCGGCTTTGGCGTACTTCGCAACCATATACTGCACTGCGTCGGCGCTAAGCCGGTCGCCCCGCGAGCTAGGGAAGAGGACGTTTGTGGCTTTCGCTCCTTGTTCCCGAATCCACGCCTTCAACGCAACAACAGTCGGTTTGGTGAGTGGGGTGCATCGCTCCTTCCGGCCTTTTCCTTCACAACGAACATGAGCGCCGTTGCCGAGGTGAACATCTTCTTGTCGAATCGAAGTAATTTCGGCAAGAAGTGCGACGAAGAAGACAGAACGAATCACCTGCGTAAACAAGAAGCAAGTACCCAAATGCCGTGACGAAGTAGCACACCGTAGCGGTAACCCGAAGGGGCAGGCACCGCAATCTGGTCCGAAGTACGAAACCATTGTTACGCGGGATCAGAGGCGAATTTAAAGTGATGCAGCTTAAGTCCGGTTCTCGGAAACGTGGACGCCTCCGGTCGAGGATCGTTGGCTCAATGGAAGGAAAGCCGGTTTCACGACCACGACTCGGACAGAAATAGTCCCGCGACAAATACAGTCGGACTGTCAATGAGCGCCTTGGCCTGTTCTCGCCATTTGAGCTTTCGCTGCCCAGAAGTTAGTAAACACAATATGACTTGGACGAAGTGGCGCTCGCCTTTCGGCTTCGCCCCACAGACGCTGCGCGTGTGGTAATTTGAGCGAGAGTGAGAAACGTTGGGTAATACTCAATCGACAGAGGTCCCTACGCGTTTACACGGTTCACGCAAAAGATTGAAAAACCATAGGGTGTAATCCGGCGCAGCATTCCTCCAAGTCCCAGTATCTAAAGCGATTCCGCAACGAGCCTTCTACCACGTCCCGAGGTGTACCTTGCGGCATCGCTCCAGATACTGACCTAAGACTTATCGGGACGAATTCGCACTTGTGGGCAAAATACGCTGAACGCTCACCTATTCGGCGAGGAGCGCGCCCAAGAACTCTATGCTGGGCTAGGAGAAGTTGCTTTCCTCACCCGAGCCGGGGCCTGGAGGATAGCGCGCAATGAACTAAAATATGAGGCCGTTGCTCCAACCGCAGCTGTCTATCTCTTCAAAGTTGATCGCAAGGGCCAATGACTCTTCGAGAGTCGTCAGCGAATTCGTGAGGGCACTAAATGGGAAGTTGGATTCACCTCGTCGCATCCGACTCGACTTGCCCCTTCCGATGAAAGCTTCATGATTGGCTATCTACTACTGAGCAGGGACGACTTGTACGTTTAGGGCTTCGGATGAGTGGCGGGCCGGACCCTCGTTTGGGCCTCCGCGACGTGCCTGGAAAAAGTAAAACTGCCCGCCGAGCGTGTTCTTCATATCGACCACCTGTTTGCGCGCATGCAGCGTCTTAATACATACGAAGCAAAGAGGAACGCCATGACGAGAATCGGATCAAATTTATCCCAAGTACCGCCACCGCCATTCAGTTGTGAATAGAACGCGAGTAAAAGATTGATCGCGAGACCAGCATAAACCCACTCAGTCAATCGAGGCACATTGGGAATCAGAAGGCCCACGCCACCAAGGATGTGGGTCACGCCAATCAGAGGGATGATATAGAGCGGGTATCCGAGCTGCTGATTGGCGATCCTCCATTCGTCGGGATCGTGAATTAGATATAACCTTCCGAAGTACACCCAGATGAAGGCGACAAGGCCGGTTATTACCATCGCGGCTATTTGAGTTGCTCGACCTGCCCGCGCGGGTGTATCTATTGTGTGTTCAGCTTTCATATTGAAAGCGATCCTCTTCTTGCGGTTTAAATGGTTTAAATCGTTCTGCAATAAGTCGGCATGGGCGGCCAAATAACAAGGAGAAAACGAGCATGTATTTAGTCATGGGCATTACTGGAAAAGTTGGGGGCGCCACCGCGCGGCGCCTGCTGAAGCAAGGCAAACAGGTGCGAGCACCACAGCTGTCCAAATTAGTCCGAGGATCCGCTCGGGATCGCGAAGAATAAAAGGCTTTGGGCTGTGTTGCGGGCGCATCTGCTGTCCAGGTTGCCTTCAGGAAAACGACATTTCTAGTTGCGCCTCCGGAGGTGGTTCCGGCGGCCCTTCAAACGGGTTATTCAGCCAGGTCGTTAGATCCCGGTAGACGAATAATTGCATCCGCAGCATGGCCACCAGATTGGACAGAGACCACCCATAGGTGGCCTTCAGCAGCAGCCAGCGCAGCAGAAGCATCACGATCAATGCTGTCCAAATCTGGGTCAGCACCGCCTTCTCACTGGTCCCCACAAAAGTCTTTAGCTTCAGCAGTTGCTTGAGGCTCTTGAAGAAGGTTTCAATGCGCCAACGGTCACGGTAGACAGCGGCAATCGTGCTGGCGGCTAACCGGGGGTGATTCGTCACCAGTACCAGGATCTCCTTTTTGTCTTCCAGCCAAACCTCCATACGGCGCAATTTCAAGCCCTGCTTGCCCAGTTGCCTCCATCCCTCCAGCACGATGTCCTCGTCTTTGAGAATGTTGCCCTGGCTGGCGGGAATTTCCCGCGGCTGTTCCACTCGGTATTTAGCGTCGTTGCGCAGACGGGAGACGAAGTATACGCCCTGCTGGTCCAGTTGCCGCCACCAGGCGTAATCGGCGTACCCCTTATCGAACACCACAACCGTGCCCGCTTCAAACTGCATCTGCCGCGCCACCGTGATTTCGTGCTTCTTGCCCGTAGTAATCACTGCATAACTAGGCAGGTAGCCATCATGGTCTAGAACCAGATGCAGCTTGACCGCCCCTTTGGCGCGCTGAAAATGCGCCCAGTCAAACATCGATACCGACAAGGCAATGGTCGAGGCATCCAGCGATACCAGCTTGTTTTTAAAGCGGAAGCGGTGGCCGCGCCCGCTCGCCTCTTTCGTGCAGCGTTCGCGCAGCGTGAAGAACAAATCGCGATACACCTCCCAGGGCCGGTGTTCGTTGGCGTACGCCAGGGTGGACCGCGACGGCGCATCGTTCAGCCCTAGATGCCGCAGTCTGCCTTCGCAGGTTGCCAATCCTCCACAAATCTCGCGCAAAGAATGGGCCCGTCCCAACTGGCAGAACAGCATGGCCACCAGTTGTCCCCAACATGTGAATCCCCGCGCATGGCGTTCGCCTTTATGCTTCCGTACCAGCGACTGGAACTCCAGCCGCGGGATGCACTGCAGGATCTGGCTGAAAATGCTGGATACTCTATTCAAGGGCGGCTCCTCTCAGCTTGCTTGCTCGTTCTTGCCGAACTGCAATCAACCTATCAGGGCCGCCCTTTGAAATCTAATTTGGACAAGAGTGGTGCGAGCACTTGTGCGCAATCGCGAGAAAGCGGCGAAGTGGGCAGACCAAGGCGTGGAGTTGGTGGATGGAGACTGGAACGATGCGACAGCCATAGCGGCGGCGCTCAAAGGTGTTGAGGGCGCGTTTGTTATGTTGCCGGCTGGTATGGGCACCCTCGCCTGATTACAGAGAAGCAAAGGGCGTGATTGCGAACTATGTCGAGGCGCTGACCAAGGTAGTGCCCCCGCGGGTGGTGGCGCTCTCGTCGATGGGCGCGAATAGAACAAGCGGGGCGGGGATGATCACGGCCTTATCACTCTTGGAGCAAGGTTTTCGCAGCCTGCCACCTCCGGTCGCATTTGTGCGCGCAGGCGGCTTTTTCGAAAACTTTCTTTTCGGCTTACAGGCCGCCCAAGGCGGAACGCTACCGGTCTTCTACAATCCTACAAACCGGAAATCGACAATGGTCGCGTCAGACGACATCGGCGCAGAGGTGGCAACGCTTCTGACCGGGCCGGCGTGGTCAGGGCCTCGCGTCATCGAGCTGGGTTCGATGGTAAGCGCGGATGAAGTGGCCGGACAATTGGGTGAAGTCCTGACACTCGACGTAAAAGCCTTCGCAGTCCCGCGTGCAGGGTGGGCGGAAGCGTTCGAGCAGTTCGGCATCCCGAAGGGCCACACCGGACCTGCCGAAGAAATGTTTGAGAGCGTTAACGCGGGATGGATGGACCTCGGAATCACGGGTACGGAGCACGTAGCGGGTACGACGTCCGCACGCGATGTGTTTGCGGCTGCTCAGAACGCCGTCAAGGCGTAAGTCCGGGGCAAGCTGAATCAGCCCGGTTCCTTGGGAACTGCGGCGCTAACGTCAAGAAAGATCGAGGTCAAACATGAAAGTTCTTGTTTTGGGTGCAACGGGCGGAACCGGACGGCTGATCGTCCGGTTCCGCCCTAGCGAAAGGCCATTCCATCGTAGCCCTGGTTCGCTCGAAGGCGAGCGCCGATCTGCCGGGAGTAGACATGATCGAGGGCGATGCTCGTGACGAGGGCACCCTCACCTGTTCTCTTGTGGTGAAGGGTGCCAAATGAGCGACCTGACCATTAGAGGCACTGGAAAAACCATTGGTGGCAAATTAATCAGTGGTTGCATATTGTGAACACATCAACCGCTGTGCCATGAGAGGATGGCGCTGTTGCAACCAATGGTTAGAAGTCAACAAGCGGTCGCAAAAATCGTCAAAAGGGACTAAGCTATTGAAGTGACATCCACATCACCAAGTCGCCGGGTGGAGCGCAAGGAAGGGTTGCGGGGCGAAATCCTTGCGGCTGCAAGCAAAATGTTTGCCGACCGCGGTTACGAAGCCGTGACGCTTCGTGCGATCGCTAAAGAGATCGGCTATACGCACGCCGTGATCTACCAGCATTTCCCTGACAAATGGCATATTCTTGCCGAGTTGAGCAGCGAGACGATCGGGCTGCTGATTCAGAACTTCGACGCGATTGCCGCTAAACATCCTGCACCGAAAGAGCGTCTTTTTGCGACTTCACGTGGCTTGATTCAGTTCTGCACTGCCCATCCACAGCAGTTCCGCAACGTCTTCTTCGGGCCGGAGAACCGCAACGGCATCCGCGCTGGACAATATATCAACGACATTGGCACGCCTTTGTTCCAACGTTTCGTGCAGCTCTTTTTCGATGTTGCCAAGGATGAAGGATTGCCAAGTAGGGATGACATAGTGGTAGCCCATACCTGGTGGTACACGATCTTCGGCCTCGCCACGCTCATGGTCATCCAAGGGGTTGTGCCTGACTTGCCTGACCAGACTCTCGTGGTCGAGCAAACGATCGCCACGCTTTGGGCGGGCGTTCAGGTTGTTCCGCGATTGCCGAAGAGCGCAGTCTCTAAGCGATCCGGCCGATCCAGTGCATCAAAGCAACAACAGCTTCTGTCTACTTAGGAGTTTCTTGGAGGTATGCCCGTGGACTACCAGGACTCAACCACTTTTCCAAGGCCGTAGCCCTTCTGGTGACACGAGAGGCCAGTAAAGCTGTAGACTTTGGGCGAAGGAAAGTCCCTGCGGGCGCTACCGAAGCCTCCTGAAGTCCATTGCCAAACACCCACCTCAAGACCAATTCCATGTTCCTGCAGGTACTGAAGGAATTGCACGGTGGATTCCGGCGTATCGGCGTCACAGAAATACGCTCCGGAAATCCACTCGGTGATGATGACTGGAGCTCTTCGCGAGAAGTTCCCAAACTTGGCGTCCCATATCGGTGCATACGTTTAGGGTTGTGCCTACGCGCTTGCCGTAGACGACGATGGCGGTCTTCGCGGCGGCGCCTGGCGGGGCTGCCTCAGCCAACACTCTCTAAGAGTCACGGCTCCCGAGGCTTCTCGATATCTGGTTTGCCGGGTCTAACCCAGCGCGGAACACGGCATTTCCTGCTAAATGCGCACGTCGCCGGGAGAGTTCTCGCTTTACGCCAAATCGCCAACTCACTCACCGAGCCGAAAGTCGGGTTCCACTCCACTGAGCCTCTCCGCAGCTCGGTGGCCGTCCCGATCCGTCTCATTTTCCGTGAACCCGGTTTTTCGTGCACAACCCGAAGATCGATAAACATTGACTATCCGGAAAAGTAATCTCCTCGAACGTTGGGGCCAATCTCAACATGGTGACAATACGTCCGAAATGGATTCCAGGCTAAATCGGCGTTTACCGGGAGTGATCTCCCCGAACCGGACACGTCGAGAGCTTGTCGGGAATCCGAACCGGCGCCCTCCAAGGGTATGATATGGAGGCCGCACGATGGCCAAACTGATCTACGCTACGCCAACGTCGCTGGATGGCTATATCGCGGATGACGGCAACTTCGAGTGGTCGGCGCCGGACGAGGAGGGGTTTGCTTTCATCAGCGATGTTCTGCGCCCCATCGGCATTTATCTCTATGGACGCAGGACGTACGAGACGATGGCGATCTGGGAAACGCCGGACGTCATTCCCGGTCTGAAGCCGGCCATGCTGGACTTCGCGCGGATCTGGCAAGAGGCCGGCAAGATCGTCTATTCCAGATCGCTGGAGGCCGTCGCTACATCAAAGACCCGTCTCGAGCGGGAATTCGACGCGCAGACGATTCGCGACCTGAAGGTTCAGTCGCATCACGATGTTTCGGTGGGTGGTCCGACGCTCGCCGCACACGCGATCCGGGCCGGGCTCGTCGACGAGTATCATCTGTTCGTCGTGCCTGTTTTGCGTGGCGGCGGCAAACGCGTTCTGCCCAGTGAAGTATCCGTAAAGCTGGATCTTCTGGAGGAGCGCCGGTTTGCGAATGGATGGGTCTGTCTTCGGTATCGGACGCGCGGGCCTTATCGAGGCTGAGGCCGGCGTCACGCCTGCGTCATTGCCCACCCATCAAGCGCCTTGCCACGCCGGTTATCAGGGACCTTCTTCACCGAGTTTTCCGCCCCATCGCGCGCTCCAGCGGTGCGGGTCCCTATCGATTCTGTCTGGTTTCGTTACGATCCAGGACCACACGACTCGTGAAGGGACCGTGTTTGGGGTGTGGGTTCCCGGCTCTGACCCACTTGTGGGAAACAACGGCGTTTATCATTAGTAATCCGCCCTATTTTGACCAATTCCAGTCAAGTCAATAGGTTGCGATCACAGGCGGGCGGGGGGCTTCTGTGCAATTCGGTGGACGCGGAATTCGTGAGGTCACCGAAGCCCGTTTCTGGCCCGGCACACCGGCCAATACCACAAAACAGTCCAATTCTCCGACATGCCATACATCAAAGTGGAATACTCTACGCTGCGCCGTTACACACGTTCTATGAAAGAAACACGTGGTCGAGATTGCGGTTTCAGGAATCGCCCTGCCACCTTTGTCCGCAGCATGGCATCTCACGTACGGCGGTAGGTGGCTGAGGGTCCGATAAGTTCATTGCTTACGATCTCGGCGGGTTACCCTATTGACGAGGGAACAATGGGATTGTCTTGGCAGCAAGGTCCGCTCTCACCCGGCGCAATCGGCCGGTTCCTCGTGCCAGAACCGCTGCCCAGGAGACTGTTGTAAGCCGAGCCGTTACGCCGGCGGATGCGCGTACGGTTCGGCGGAAGCTGGATCGCCGACAGTGAAGACGTCCTCCTGCTCTTCGAACCCGGCCGCTATCCGATGGCCTACTTCAGGGAAATCGACGTCGGAGGACCTACGAACCGCATAAGGTGATGGTGGTTGATCCAAATAATGGCGATAAACAGGTAGCTCACCGCATAGCTAATCGCGGTTGGCCACAGAGGCCAGAGAGCCGAGAATGCCGGTGTATCCGGCGCTTTGAGCTCCAGCACCATGACGGTCACGATCACCGCGAACACCGCGTCTAAAAATGCCGTCAGCCCATCCGCAGTTATCTTTTCTTCACGCATAACACGCTACTTGGATTCCACACGACGTCGGTTGGCGTTGGTTCCTTTCGTGAAGACGGACACTCGCCGGCGGCGAAAGGAACGTAAGCGCTCCGGTTGGTCCTCCGTATCGAGGCGCTGTAGAGACCGCCGAACCCACCGCCTAATTTGTAGACTTCGTCTTCATTGGATTTTCGGGCCAAACTGCTCAACCGCAGCCGTTGCTTGATCGTGTCATCAGAAAGGTTCAAGCCTCGCCAGACCGAATATGGCGTGGAAGCGTTCGCAATAAATCACAACGGCGCCATACTTCGCTAAGTCCGTTGTCGCCGGCAGATCGTAGTTCTGATCGCCCTGGTTGCCTTTGAGCGATCCAAGTTCAACGCTATCGAGGTTGCCTTTGACGATCTGTTGTCGAAGGCCTAGGTCGTCGCTGCGCGCCAGGACTACGTGCACATCGGGGCCATTGGACGTCGTGAAATCGGTCAGGCGCAGATATTGCCTGCCATCCGAGCTCTTATAAATCGTTGCGCGCCCGCTGGTCTGGTGCGCTTTGCCTTCGAGGCGTCCCGTATAAAGCGGCTGAGGATCGGTGGTCGAAGCAAATGGCGCGGGCTCGTTAACCTTTTGATTGATCCAAAGCTTCTCTGGCCGGAAGGTCCACCAAGCGGCGACGAGAACGGGGACACCGATCGCGACCAACATCCATTTCCTGGTGGATAGCCATGTACCTATTTGGAGTGTCATGCTTGTTTTCCTATGAATGGATGAATCGGGCGGTCATACCCCGCCCGACTACCTTTTTGGAAGCCCTCAGAATCTCTCCAAGGGCGCTGCCCCGAAGTTCGCGTTGAACCGCTCGCAGTAGATCGAAACGGTTTGAAACTTGCTCAGGTCGGTTCCTTCGGGGATCTCGTAGTTTTGATCGCCTTCATTCCCTTTTAGACTGCCGAGTTCCACACGCTCGGTGTTGCCTTTCAGGAAGTTGGCATCGTCGTCTGCATCCTTGGCCGCGATGAGAATTACATGCACATCGGGTCCATTGGAGGTCTTGAAGTTAGTCAGCCGAAGAATCAACTTCCCGTCCTGCTCCCGGTAGATGGTTGCCCGGCCCGAGGTATTATGCACCTTGCCATGAAAGGTGCCAGTTTCCAGAGTCTTCGCCTTGCTGTCCTGTGAGTTCACTGAGGGCTGTAAACCCAACGTGAACGCCAAAGCCGCAAGCGGAATTGCTGTCTTAATTGTCCGAATCATGATCCTTTCTCCTTGGTTATGTTTGTTGGTATTTTCGCGAAGCGATCCGCCGTTTCAGCTAGCGGGGGAGTAGGCCGGTTGTGTTGCTGTTTGCATCCTGGTTCTCTCCTTTCGTTGTCGTTGCTTTGCTTCCGTCGTGCTCCGGCGCGCCGTGGGGTCTGGTCCGGAGTGGCGGAAGATGCAGCGCTTGTCGTTGTGGTGATGCAGCTTCGCGCAATACGGACCTCTGCGATCAGGGGCAAGAAGAAAACCTCAGCCGCCGCCGGCAACTGCGAGTGCAGAGAACAGGTAGAGGCCCGACTCTCCTGCTTCCATCAGGTACTCCGGCCAGTGAAGACGCGGGCTGTCGGCTGCGCTCGGCATACCCTTGTTGGCCCACGTCAGTCTTCGGCTCAATTCGCGGACGTTCGCGCGTGTTGGAGCTGCTCAGCATGGTTCTCTAGCCGTTGCGGCACGCCCATGAACAAAGCCTTCAAGCCTTCCGTCATCGTCGGGTGCGCAAACATGCTATCTCGCAAAATCGTGTACGGCAGGCCTGCCAGCATCGCGAGTTGAACCGTACCCATGAGTTCGCCTGCCTCAGGCCCAAAGGCCGTGAACCCGAGAATGCGGTCACTGTGTGCGTCGATTAGCGTCTTCATGAAGCCACGCCGTTCCGAAAGGGTCCAGGGCCGCCAAGCGGCGTCCACTGGCACGGATGCAACCCGGTAAGCAACACTTCGTTCCCGCGCCTGTGACTCGTTGAGGCCAACATGCGCCAGTTCCGGATCAATGAAGACGCAGTACGGAACCAGCCGGTCCGTCGTGCTGCGGTGGCCTCCGTTTAGGTTTTCGTGAATGATGTTAAAGTCGTCCTCGGATACGTGCGTGAAGTATGGGCTGCCCGCGCACTCCCCCATCGCCCATACGTTCGGGGCGGTTGTTTCCAGGCGATCGTTCACTCGGATGTGTCCCTTTTCCGTGACCTCGATTCCCGCGTTCTCGAGTCCGATGCCGCTTGTGTTGGGCGTACGTCCAAGCGCCACGAGAATATCGGTTCCCTCCACGGTTCGCGTACCGTTCCCGCTTTGGAGCTGAAGACTTACGTGGCCGCCGGAAAGGCCGTTGACACCGAGGACGTGCGTACCTAACAATACGTCGATGCCTTCGTCCCGGAACAACTGCAGAATCGCCTGCGCAACGTCGGCATCTTCATTGGAGGCGAGTTGCGAGCCGCGGGCGATCAGCGTTACGCGGCTTCCCAGTCTGCGCAGAGCCTGGCCCAGTTCAAGTCCGACGTAGCCGCCTCCCAAGACGATCAAGTGGTCGGGACGCCGCTGCAAATCCAGCGCCTCGATATGAGTCATCGGCTTGGCTTCTCGCAAACCGGGCGTGTCGGGTATTGCTGCGTGGGTTCCGACGTTCACGAACACGCGGTCAGCGGTGAGCGTACGTTCGCCCCCATCGCGCAATGCGACGCGAAGGGTGCGAGGGGTGACGAATGCGGCGCCGCCGAGGATAATTTCATCTCCGGCCGCGTGATATTTGTCCAGATGAACCTGGACAATACCGTCGACCATTTCGCGCTTGCGCGCATATACTCCAGGCATGTCGACGGCGATCGGCCCGATCTCGATCCCGAACTCCCGATGCCGCCCCACGAGCGAGGCGACCTTCGCTGAATGAATGACGTTCTTGCTGGGCAGGCATGCCACGTTGGGACAGGATCCGCCAATATACTTCCGCTCGACGACGGCGGTTCGCCTTCCTTCTTTGGCCATCGTCCAGGCCATCAGTTTGCCGGCCGTGCCGCTGCCCAGCACGAGGACGTCGTATTTTTCTGCCGCATTCATGTGATTCATCTCCTGCGCTCCATCCTAGATCCCTTTAATTTCGCCGCCATCCATCCGAACAGAAGCGCCCGTGAGCCAACGAGCCTCCTTGGAAACCAGGTATGCCATCAGGCCGGCAATCTCCTCCGGTTCACCATAGCGGGCGATGCCAGCCTTTTCCGGGAACTGCTTCATGGCGTCTTCCACGCTCATTCCATGCGCCGGGGCCCATCGATCGAGGAAAGATCGGCGGCGGCCAGTCATAACCGCACCCGGCACTACGCTGTTGACTTGGACTCCATCCTTAATGCCTTGTTCGGCAAAGGCCTTCGCGAGCGCAATGATGGCAGCGTTGATGGTCGCTACGGCCGCGAAGTCCGGCTTAGGATCGAGAGCTGCGCTGCCGGAGATCAGCACGACCGCGCCGTTTGAAGCCTTCAGAGCATCCCAGGCTCGTATCGTCAGCCGGCGCGCACCGTGCAGCTTAAGCGCCATACCATCTTCCCACTGCGCGTCCGTCATCTCGAACAAATCGATCTGCGGAACGGCGCCAGCAACGTTTACCAGAGCGTCGATTCTGCCAAAGCGGTCGAGCGTGCCCTGGACGAGGACCTCGACCGACCGAGGCTCGCGCAAATCGAGCGTGTAAGTCAAGGGTTCGGCACCTGCGGATTCTACCGCGGCCGCGGTCTTCTTGAGTTCGTCCTCTTGTCTCGCGGTCAGGACAAGGGTTTCGAAATCGCGTGCCAGGCGTACCGCGGTAGCACGGCCAATGCCCTGGCTCGCGCCAGTGACGATGGCAACGGATTGCTTCGCATGGTTCCTCCCTGATAGTCCGGCGCCCGCCCTCAGCACGCGAGCGTCTCCTGTGCCGCTTCTAGAATCACGCCAACGACTACATCCGGCACCGTATGCATTGGACTGTGATCTACGTGGTGTGTCCGAATCTTCGCGCCCATCCGCTCCGCCATATAGCGCTGTGTCTCCGGCGCAATCATGCGATCCTCTTCCGCTAACAGAAACCACGATGGCTTCGTTTTCCACGCCGGCACAGGAGCTTTCTCTTGAATGCATTTCACCGCGATCGGCCGCTGTACGGCTTCCAGAATCGTGGTCTGGTCCGGTGAAGCCTTATGAGCGACTGCGTGGGCAAACCCCCCTTCGGGCATCCAGATAAGCCCGTGTACATCCGGCTCGAGATGCGGCGCCTCCGGATGCGGCTTGGCGCGATAAAAAACATCTGCAACCGTCTCGCCCTCAGCGGGCGCGAGCGCCGCCACGTACACGAGCGACTTGACCCGGTCATCCTTCGCGCCAGCGATCACAGCGCCCGCATAGGCATGTCCCGCCAGGACTGCCGGCCCACTTGTTCTCTCAAGTACGTGTTGGAGAGCGGCTATGTCCTCCGCGAGCGATGTGAGGGGAATCGGCGCACACGTTACCTTAAGACCTTCTTTTCGCAACGGCAGAATGATGTTGCGCCAGCAAGAACCGTCAGCCCACGCTCCATGCACCAACACGATCGTGGCGTGTTGCGCAAACGGACTCATTGTAAGGCTCCAGCGAGGAACTCTTTCATCGCGGCGGCAATTTCGACAACGTGCGTCTCTGTAGCAAAATGGCCGGTATCCAGAAACTCGACACGCGCGTTTGGTATGTCATTTCGAAATGCCTCGGCCCCCGCGGGAACGAAAAAGGGGTCGTTCTTACCCCAAATCGCTAGCAACGGCGGCTTAGCCTTCTGAAAGTAATCCTGAAAAGCCGGATAGAGCTTCACGTTCGACGCGTAATCGAGAAACAAATCCAGCTGAATGTCTTTGTTCCCGGGACGCTCCAGCAGAGCCGTATCGAGCGTGTACGATTCAGGCGGAACACTCTCCGGATCGCCGACGCCGTGTGTGTACTGCCATCGCGTTCCTTCCAGTGTCAGAATGTTTTTGCGGATTACCTCTCGATTCTCTGGCGTTGGCTCAGCCCAGTATTTCCGGATCGGTCCCCAGGCATCGCCAAGCCCTTCTTCATAAGCATTCCCGTTCTGTGAAACGATAGCTGCGACTCGATCGGGGTGAGCCATCGCCAGACGAAATCCAGTTGGTGCGCCATAGTCGAACACATACAGTGCAAAGCGCCTGATTTTGAGCGCTTGCGTGAACGCATTCAGCGTCGCGGCCAATCGGTCGAAAGAATAGACGTATTTTCGTTCTGCGGGAACTTCTGTGAATCCGAAGCCAGGGAGGTCTGGCGCGATTACGCGGTAGTCGTCGGCGAGACGTGGAATGAGTTCGCGGAACATGAAAGACGATGTTGGGAATCCGTGTAGCAGCAGCACTACTGGGGAATTTGGGTCGCCGGCCGCCCGGTAGAAGACGCGGACTCCATCCGCCTCGACGTTGTGAATCGATGTAACTGGTACAGAGAAGTCGGAGGACCCTTTCGGTGTTCTCGACTCGAATTCGACGTTCTTCGTGGTTTGGGTTGAACGAGATTGACTCATGAAACTCTCCTTACTCGGTTGTGACACCTCGCCATGAGGCAAGGACGGTATTGGTATGGCACCCGACAGGCCAAAACAAAGAGATCTCAATTCGGAATCAGCGGCAGGCGTATGTAGTTTTTGACTTGGCAAGATCTCGTCGCAATAGCAGCGAACCAATCTCGGCTCCAACTGACGAAATCGCAACGGACCTCCAACACACTAACCGGGATTGGTCACGCCTTTCGTTGCGGAGCCATCAGTCGAACCGCTGCCTGCGGCACGGCCGCGTGCAGCGCCAGTACGGGCCGCCCACGTTACCCACCCCCGGACTCACTACCGAAAGAGGGCGCCCGCCGCGGGATGAGCACTGCACAACGGGCGCCTTCCTCGCTCAATCGAGCCGCAGGACAATGGGACAGTTGATTGCAAAACCGGAGCTTCCGAACGGGGCTCCGCCGGGGCCTGTAAGCAGGCCGTCCTGAACGAATGTCAGGACCTGGAATTCTTCACGAAGTTGACCTCGATAACCGTTGTTGATGGCGTCTTGCGTCCATTCGTACAAATTGGCGTCCCAGGCAGGACTGTAGTCCAATGCCAACGTTGGGATCCCGCCCAATGTGTTATTCGGCCTGTAACCGTCCGCCAGATCAGCAGACAGACCTTGCCGTAGCGGATTATCGCAACTTCCGGTTTCGGCCCCGTTTGTGGCAATGAAAATCCTCTCAATCGGGCTGTTGAAACTGTCGTCATCACCCAAGTGCAACTTCGCCATCAGAGGAGCATAAGTATTATGCTCGATCGCTGCCGAGAGCGGTATGCTTGCATCCATGGATAAGTACCACACAGGCCTCCCGAAGCTGAAGCCATTAATAAGGTTTAAGGTGACAGTCATGTTGACTGGATCTATTGCCAACACTTGATCGTGGACTTTCGAATAATCCACGTTGCCGTTAGGGAAATTGATATCGCTGGCATTCACGTTGAATGCGACGATTGGAGCGTTGTAAATAGTTCCGCCGGCATTCATCACCTGAACGTACGGACTATAATTCGCATCACCTACCTCGCCGGGCTTGTAAGCTGTAGGAGGGAACTCCGCTCCTGGCGGGCCCGGCGTTATGCTGCGGACCGGCGAGAAATCCACAGTTCCGGCGTTGAAGACCAAGTCGGCGTTTTGATCCAGATTTGCGGTGCGCGCCGCATTGGCCATAAATGTCATCTTCGCTGAGAAGTTCAATCCGAGTTCGGCCGCAACGCCCGGGTCGTCAACGTCTGTGAGTATGTACCACACGTTTTTGCCGTCGACCAGATGTCCCAGATAAAGGGGGATCGTGATGGTGCCATTGCTCGCATCAATTGGGCCTGTGTTGAGCAGTTGCACCGGGCCGACCAGGCTCTGATTGACCGTCGAAGGCGGCGGACCGAAGTACGAAAGGCCTACCGCCGCACCAACGGAAGCTGGGGCTGGAAACACGTCACAGCCGGGGCCGGGACCGATAGGCCCGGGGCCCGGGCCTTGAGCGCTGTTGAAATTCCCAGACTCAGTGCTCGCGACATTTGCCTGGAATCGCGACTGGATCGGGCCGGGAACTGCCCTCCGGGGCGTACGACGCTGTGGCGAATCCTGCGCGAACGCAGTCAGGGCCAGTGTGACCGCAATTGCCGAGGCCACAGCGCATGAAATTGGATTTTTGAAATTCACGTGAGAGTTCTCCTCATAATCAGACTTGGGATTCGTGTGATACCTCACCATGAGGCAAGGACAGCGATGGTATGGCACGCGACAAGCCAAAAACTACGGAATCTCATTTCGAAATGAGCGGAGGGAGGTAAGTGTTTTCGACTTGGCAAGATCTAGGCGCAATGGGCGCGAACCAATCTCCCGTCTAACTGACAAAGTCGCGACGGATGTCCAACACACCGACTTGGCATTCGTCGCGAGTTTCGTCGCTGCCCGGCCCGCATCGGTCAACGTGTTGGGTTCGTCACGGCCTGGCGGATACCACTGCCAAATTGCGCTTGCGGTTCTGCTCGGACATCAGTGACAAAGTTGTGAGTAGTGGGAGAAGCGAATCAATCCTGGAAAGCGTCACCCTGGACGGCGCCGTTTTTTTGGAAGCGCGCTGGACGGCTAATGCGAAGCTTTTGCATTCTGTAAACTAACGATGTCCTCTTCATTCCCAATCGCTCCGCCGCGCCATTACGGCCGCCCACTATCCAATTGCTCGCTTCAAGCGCCCGGACTATGTGATCTCGCTCAACTTCCTCGAGACCCGTCATGGGAATGTTGGCCTCTCCGTGTCCGTGGAAGGGTTCTAACTCGGAGGTTGGGGCGCGCAATACGGAGTGCGGAGACAGAATGACGGCTCGCTCGATGAAGTTCTGCAATTCCCGAACGTTTCCGGGCCACGTATAGCGCACCAGCGCATCCATCGTCTCCGCAGGGATTTCGTCGATTCGCTTGTTCATTCGTCGGGCGTAGAGCTCTGTGAAATGCCGAACCAGTTTCGGAATGTCCTCCGTACGTTGCCGAAGTGGCGGAACGCCGATCGGAAATACCTTCAATCGGTAATACAGGTCTTCGCGAAAAGTCGCCTGCTTCACCATGCTGGACAGATCGCGATGCGTGGCGGCGATTATGCGGACATCAACCTTATGAGTGCGGTTGCTGCCGAGTCTCTCAAATTCCTGCTCCTGCAGAACGCGTAGCAGTTTCGCCTGAAGTTCGAGAGGGATGTCGCCGACTTCGTCCAAAAAAAGCGTGCCGTTGTTCGCCAGTTCAAAGCGTCCCATTTTTTGAGCGATTGCTCCAGTGAACGCTCCTTTTTCATGACCGAACAGCTCACTCTCCAGAAGTCCGAGCGGAATCGCGGCGCAATTCAATTTAACGAAGGCGCGTTCGCGACGGGCGCTCAAATCGTGTATCGCGCGGGCAATCAGCTCCTTACCGGTTCCAGTCTCGCCCGAGATCAGTACGCTCGAACCCGTAGGCGCAACGACGGAGACGAGCTGCAAGGTGGCCTTCAAAGGGAGGCTCTCTCCCACGATTGCCCCACACTGAGCGCGAATTTCCTCCTCGAGGTAGAGTCTCTGCTTCGTTTCTTTATCTCGATCCTTTATGGCCTTTTCGTACTCCAACGCGTTCTCAACTGCAATCGCCACCTGCCGGGCCACTTGTTCCAGAAAGATGACATCCTCTCTTTCGAACGCCCTCTCAGACCGTTTCATCGCGGACAGCACGCCGACTACGCCGCTTCGGCCGATCAGCGGGAGATCGCATCCGGACAACAGGCCTTCCGTCTTAACACGCTGGTAGAAAGTTTGTCCTACGCGGCTGCCGAAGCTTTCAGGGTCGTCGCGTAACTCATCGATGTGGTTAAAATGTTGCGTCTTGCCGGTCCGGAAAACCTTGCCACAGATCGAGCCATGGATAGGGATGATGGTCTCGTCTGACAGGGACCCTCGCGCCTCGGGGTTGTACAAAGTGGTCAGTCGCAACTCACCGCTGTCGGCATCCGGCAGTAGCAAGGCGCAAAAATCAGATCGCGTTACACTCAGCAGATGTGTGGATAGCGCCTCAACCAAACGTGGCAGGTCTAGCTTCGATATCGTGCCGTTCGTAATTTCCAGAAGCAATCGCAGCCGGTCGCGTTCATGTCGCAACGCTTCCTCATTAACGTGCCGCTCAATTGCGATACCTGCAATGTGGCTGGCATTCTCGATCAACTGAAGGTCGATCGCGTCAGGATTACGCACTTCACGATAAAGGATGGCGAAAGTGCCGAGGACCTTACCTTCACGCGTGAACAGGGGGCGCGACCAAACGGCACGAATACCATAAGGCAGGACCAGGTCACGATAGTCATCCCAAATAGATTCCCGGAGGATGTCCGCAACATAGACCGGCTCTCTCCGATAGACGGCTGTGCCGCAGGATGCGCCTTTCGGGCCGACACACATGCGCCCAACGTTTGCGGCAAATCCAGGAAGACTGGGCGCGGCTGCGCAATGGAGTTGCTTTCCGTCGGCATCGGGAAGCCATATGGTGCATAACGTGCCGTGGCCCTGAGATTCGACCAACCGAGCAATGATCGTCAGCACCTCAGACAACTCAGATCCGGCAAGAATCAACTTTAGAATGTTGAGAACGGACTCGCTCGAGAAGAAGCCCGATTCGTTCTGCGCGCGTTCAACGTTCGGCAGGTCTTGTGCGGGAGATTGCGTTGCTGACGTCATAACCAACACCTCCAGCTTGAAACGCAGACTCGGTCAATCAGAAACCGCAACGGCGCGATTAATGAATCCGGCGCGATCGGGTGATCGTTCGAATTTTCGGACGTCCGCAGGATCTGATCCCGACCTTCGCCGGGAAATCCCAATCTTGGTGGCCGACAGACAAGACCGGCAAAGGATCTTTTTTTAGGTTACTCCCATGGATAGTGACGCACCGTTGTCACCGTTGCTGATTACCAGAGATGTAGTTTAAAGCACGAGAACCGATGTCCGAATCTCCAGCAGCCGATGACAACACGGGCACCAATTCGATTTGGATAAAAGCGCCGGTGGTCGCGCAGCGTTTAGGGATCCTGGAAGTAACTCGCCTGCCACTTGGACGGAAAACACAACGGCACACCTTCCGTATGCTCTTGTCCAGCCGCATTGGAGGCGGCTGCAGGAATGAGCAAACGCGTCACGAGAAGATCCTCCCCGACGAAACGGCCGAACGAAGCTCGCACTTCGGACTTGGATCACAGCAAAGCGGCGGTACTAGACAGCTTACGTTCACCGGAATCGAAGCGGGGCTATCGACGTGCAATCGACGAATTCATCCAATGGTACTGATCTGAGCCGCGACTATCCTTCAACAAGGTTGTGGTGACCCAGTTCCGGATCGCCCTCGAGAATCGTGGCTTGGCCGCCGGAACCATCAATGGGCGACTGGCTGCCGGGAGGCGGCTAGCGTATGAAGCTGCAGATGCCGGTTTGCTCAGCCCTGAACTCGCGGCCGGCATTCGGCGGGTGAAAGGCGTCAAAAAACTTGGTGTGAGGCTTGGAAACTGGCTCACTGCGGAGGAGGCACGCCGGTTCTGGCAGGCACCTGACGCCAGCACGCTGAAGGGAAAATGGGACCGCGCGATTCTCGCTGTGTTGCTTGGTTGCGGACTGCGCAGGCGCGAGTTGGCGGACCTCGATTTCGCGCACTTGCAGCAACGAGAAGAACACTGGGCCATAGTCGATCTGGTCGGCAAAGGCGGACATATCCGAACGGTGCCGATGCCTGATTGGGTCAAAGCGACGCTGGACAAGTGGATTGCTGCGGCGGAACTCAGCTGCGGCAAGCTGTTTCGATGCGTGTGCCGAGCCCGTAAGTGTTGGGGAACCAGGGTCACGGAGCGTGTGGTCTGGCATGTGGTGAAACAATACGCTGCCAAGCTCAGTATTAGTCGTCTTCTGCTTATCCGGTTGACTCAGCAAGCCCCAACATATTGCGGTTGAGATCCTTTGCTCCGCGGATCTGCTCGTACTCGGTTGATTTTCGATCGGTTCCGAGGTCAAGGAGGGTCTGAAAGGCGGCTGCGGGTGTTTTGCGGCGGTTGTGCCGGAAGACAAATTCGTCGAGGTAGACCTGGAGTTGAGGCTTGCTCACGCCGTGGTAGGTTCCGATCCGGACCGCTCGCGTCGAGGAGCGCGAGACGCACGGGCTCACGTGCGGCCTGTTGGACGGTGCGCGTGTCGATATCGCAGCGGATGGGATTGGCAACTTCCACCGGCATCGGGTCGATCTTTGGGGAGACGCCAAGGGAGGCCAGTGTCTTGGTGAACTCCTCAAAAAACTGCGCCACTGAAACGGGCCGGAGCGGGAAGTTGCGGATTTCGCCGTGGCTCGTGCGGCAGACTACTTCGTGAGACAGAAGGTCGAATTCGATGTCGAACGACATCCCGCGATCTGCCGGCATGGCCAAAGTCGTAAGGCCGCGCGCCGTGAGATAGAACGCAATGTTCCACCAGTGATTCTGGATCGGCGTGAGTGCCAAACGCGCCTTGCCGGCGATCTGCATGTACATATGCAGTGTTTCCGCGGTGTCTTTCCATTGCCCCCACTCGAATGGGGGCCACTCGCCGAGATCTGGTAAGGGACGTTGCATGCTATTCCCTTTGCGGCTTACGCGCCGCCATCCGACGGCGAGCCATGTCGTCGCTTTAGTGTAGGCGCGACTCCCAGTCGTGCGGCACCTTGCCTGATGGTCCTGGCGCAGGCTGGTCCTCCGGATGCCATCGCGGCTCAGCGAGTTTCTCGCCGGGGATCATTTTGCGAGTCCGATAGTCATAAAACCAGGTCTCTCCCGGTTCAAAGCTGGCCGCAAGGAGCCGTGGCATGGAAATGCTTCGAGGCGTGTTGACTGGGAGGACTGTCGCAACAGCCGACATGCCCGCATTCGGCGCAACGCCGCAAATGCAGCCACCATCCGCCCGATGCAAGGCACTCGGCGCAGCCCTCGCCGCTCGGAGCAGATCCGGATTGATTCCATGAGGTTCAGTTTTCATGCTTGTCTCCTACGGCAGCAGCAGTATTTTACCGGCGCTGCCCTGTGCAAACGCCGCATGCGCCTCTGCAGCGTCGCGAAGAGGCAATCTGCTTCCAACCGGGATGGTCAGTTTGCCGGCCCGCACGGCCTCAACTGTGTACTCCAGATTCTTCGTGTCCTGCTTGGACACGAAGGCGACCGTGCGCACCTGAGGATATTTGGCTGCATTGGCCGGAGCGCCCGTGACGGAGGCGAAAGTCCCGCCCGGCTTCAGCTTTGCCATAAGATCCTCGGCGGTCTTTCCCCGAACCGTGTTGGCGACGACATCGACGGGCTGGAGATCTGCGAAGCCAGTGGATCATCGAGCGCTGCCACGCGATCGGCGCTAAGATTCTTCGCCGCCTCTAATTGCTTCTTCAGTACCCCGGCGATGACCACCGCGCCGCGGTCCTTGGCGGCGAAGACGGCCGACCGGCCAACGCTGCCTGCTGCACCCGAAACCAGCACAGTCTGGCCTGGTTTGACATCGGCCCCGACATAAATGAGTTGGCTGCCGGTCATGGTGACGAGCGGGAGCGCAGCTGCGTCGACGAGGTTCATGCCCTTCGGCACCTTGGCGAGAAGCCCGGATTTCACGGCGCAGAGTTCGGCGTAGGTGCGGTAAGCCCAGGCGAGGACTTGGTCTCCCATGGAGAAACCTTCAACGCCAGACCCAAGCTTTTCGACCGTGCCCGACAAGTCCCATCCCAGAACACCCGGAAATTGTACAGGCCGCCACGCCTTGGTTTCGCCCGATCGCTCTAAGACGTCCACCGGGTTGACGCCCGCCGCAGCCACCCGGACCATGACTTCGCCCGGTTGGAGAACCGGATCGGGATAGTCTTCGTAACGCAGGACCTCAGGTCCGCCATATTCGTGAATGACAGCTGCTTTCATAGGTTTACTCCCGCGCTGAGCGGCCACCCGACCATCAATATATTTCACAACGGCGGCAGCGACTAGCACCGCAAATCGGAATTCATCGTTCCAAACCTGGAACGATGATCCACCATCACGCCATCCGCATCAAAAATGTAGCGGGTTGAAATTCGTGCCGATGTCGAAGTAGTCGACGCCCTCATGACGCTTTAGCACCCGCACCAACGGCAGCGTCAAGGGAAGCGCGGCGATCTCCCAGACCGCCATGATTCGCCCATCCCGTAACCGCGACCGCGACCATCTGGCGCGGGGGCATTGTTCCGGAAAAAGCGACGAGAACGAACGTGGCGCTATCAATGAACTGGCCGACGACGGTCGAGAGCACGAAGCGCAAGAACATGAAACTGCCGTGGGTTCGGATCTTGCATTTCGCGAGGACATACGAATTGCTGAACTCGCCCACGAAATATGCGGTCCATGACGCTGAAACGATGCGTGGGACCGCTCCGAGGATTACATCGTAGGCGTCCTGGTGCGTCCAGAGGGAGTCGGCCGGCATCGCGCCGCAGATTTCGATCATGACCACGAACAGGACGAGCGAGCCTAAACCTGTCCAGATCACCTTTCGCGACTCCGCATAGCCGTACACTTCCGTCAATACATCGCCAAAAAGAGCCGCCAACGGAAACATGATCAGCCCGCCCGTGAAGGGCAGCGGACCCACGCGAATAATCTTGCAGTTCAGGACATTGGAGATCAGCAGCGTCGCTGTAAACAAGCCAGTCAATACCGGCAGGAAAGCGAAAGCCGTCTTCTTCGAAGACGCGATAGGCATGGAATTCGTGACCATTCAGTTGTCCTCAGGGTCCAGCGCGCACCGGAATGACTCCCTACGCGGGGAGAGATGGAAACAGAGCAGGCGCCATCTTGGCGGCGAAATCCTTAAACACGCGAACGGGCCTGGGCACGAAACGATTGCCAAGATGACACAACGACAGATGGAAAATCCGGAAATGCCATTTGGGCATTACCTCGAAAAGCCGACCAGATCGCAGGAGCTCGGGTTGAACGATGGGCGGAAGATCGCCGATTCCGGTTCCCGCAAGCAGCGCGGTCGCAAGCCCATCGTACTCGTTGATTGCCAGATACGGTTTGAACGTAATCGAATCCCGGTCTTTGCCGTTCGCGTGAATGAAATTCCAGGTGTTTTCCGGCCGCCAGAACGAGAATGCCAGGAGCCTGTGCGACAGCAGGTCCTGCGGGGTTTTCGGCGGCTTGTTCTTCTGCAAGTATTCGGGGCTCGCCACAAGCTGATGGCGATAGGTCAGAATCCGCCGCGCAACCAGGGAGGAATCTTCCAACTCGCCCACTCGAAAGGCGAGGTCGACGCCCTCGGCGATCTGGTCCACGATTCTCTCGGTGATGAAGACTTGGATGTGGACATCCGGATATTCCTTTTGGAAGGCGACGACAATCGGCGCGAGCAGTGAGTCCGAGATGCTCGGCGGAGCCGCCAGCCGCAGATTTCCCGAGACCTTCGAGAGATGGTTGGACGCGATGTTCTCGATCGCTTCGCTGATCTCCGCGCCGCGATGGGCATATTCCAAAACCTCCGAGCCGACATCGGTGAGACGCAGACAGCGGGTTGAGCGCTCAATCAGGCGAACGCCGAGCGCCTGTTCGAGTTCGGCGATGCGCCGGCTCACGGTCGATGTCGGCATTTTGAGACGCCGCGCCGCCTTCGAGAAGCCGTTGGCGTCCACGACGTGGGCGAAGATGATCAGCGAATTGAGGTCTGACATCGCCTTTCCAATTCTGGAAAATCATTCCAGTCGCGGCCCCATTACGAACGAAGAAACCCATATTGTAGGCTCAAGTACAGGATCAGCGCTTGGGGACCGTCGCGGCCAGCGCCCAGGCGCTCGTGAGGGCCAACGCGAAATTCGCGATGGGTTACATGTACAAATCCAGAGGACCCGCAGTCATGGTCGTTTGTCCGACCTCAATGAGGTAGCCGTCCGGATCGCGCATGTAGCACCGCATCTCCGTTGCATGGACTTTGGGCTCGGTGATGAACTTCGCGCCCCGCGACGACCAGAACTCGTAACAGCGTTTAATGTCGGTGACGCGAAGGTTTATGAAATTGCTGAGGACATTTGGATCGCGTGGCGGTGCAGCGATGACGTCAGGCTTATCGTCAGTCCCTCCACCGCCGCCGTTGATCGTCAGCCAGATGTTGCCGAGCCGAAGAAACGTCGGCTCTCCGTCACGCAGCACCGTAGCCCCGAGCACGTCCCGATAGAAAGCGACCGAGCGCTTTATATCGCGAACGATGAGCGTATTCGTCACGACGAACTTCAGTTCAGCACTCTCGTCCGGCCCAGTCGACATGCTTGCCTCCTTTTTCAGGGCTGGTACCCGTCCGCCATCCATTTGGCGAAGAGCTCAATCCGGGATTGCGGCCAGGGACCTTCTCCTCTCGGCGGCGGAGGCGGCATAACGGCTCCGCCGATACCCCGGATGCGGTCGTAGATCGCGGTGGCGTGTGCTTTCACGTCGTCATAATTTGCGAGATTGAACGCCTTGCTCATGGCGTGAATGTCTCGATCCGTGAAGAGCGGGCGAATGTCCGCCTGAAAGCTCGTCAGATTGGCCATGGATCAAAGAACCTCAAAGATGCTGTAGATGGGACCGTCAGGCAACCGATCGCCCGTCCCGGCTGCGATAATGCGGTTTATCCAATCGTATTTTTTGGAACTCGTCTCGAACATCGGATTCATCCGGAAATAGTAGCTCGTGGGATCGACTGGCTCTCCCCTGTCCAGTTTCTCGATAACGCTCGGCGGACCGGCGCGCGAGCATGTGTAGGTCATCACGATCAATTCCCCGTCTGTGGTCTTCAATACCAGTCGAACGTCCAGCTTGATACATGAATCGGTACGAACTGCCTGCCAGTCGTTGCCGGTGACGACCTCGCCAGACAGTCGCTCGCCTTCGAATGAGCCGCCCTGGATTACGCCGATCCGGCGAAATGCGTTGGGAGTTTGACCGACCACGATCAGCGGTGGCACCGCCTCACGCAACACGAACGACGGCCGAGTTCGGATGCTGAGGAGAGACTCCGGCAGGTTTTGACTCAGAGCGGTTGACACAATGCTCCCGTTTCAATCACAGGAAAGCGAGCAGCGCCTTGGCAAGCGCCCGCGGTTGTTCTTCCGGAACAAAATGGCCGGAATCGGCGATCACCACGGACTTCACTTGCTCGAAGTAAGGCCGCAACGAATCTCCCATATTCGGAATCGAGTGTTCACCGGCCACGGCCAGGAGACGGATGGGCAGTTTGTTCTTGAACTGCTTCTTGTTGAACTCCATGTCGTCAACGATCTTGCGGCAGTAGTCGAAAGCCGCGTCCATGCGCCCCTCTCGTGCGTAAGCATGCACGTAGGCATCGACGTCCTGCTGGGGGATCGCTCCCGGCTTGTACACCTTATTCTTGAACCACCATCCGACGTATACGTCCTCTTTGCCCTTCGTGAGCTCCGCAGGCAAATCGGGAAGCATCTGGAAGATAAAGTTCCATTTCCGTTTGTAGTCGGAAAGTTCGATGTCGTTCAGCAAAGTGACGCCGGGTATCCCGGCATCGATGAGCGTCAGCGACTTAAAGTCCTCTTTGAAAAGGAGCGCCCAGCTATAGGCGACCCAGGCTCCAAAATCATGCGCTACGACATGCAACGGCATTCCAAGCGCGGCCACGAACTCGTGAAAGACTCTGCCGGCATTCTCCGTTGTCGCCGGGGCTTCAAGAATTCCCGAATCCCCGAAGCTCGGCAGATCGGCCGGTATGGTTTCGAATTTTTGCGACAGCAGCGGAACGAGCCTGTTCCAGGACCGGCGCGTTTGTGGAAAGCCCGAAATCAATAAAACCTTGTCGCCTTTCCCAGACCGGTCGAAGGCGATCTTTCTTGCTTCGCTCTTCGCATCCATAGGTCCCTGACCTCCTGCCTGGGCGGCTGCGCGGCCAAGCGCGCCAATGGCCAGGCTTGAAGCACCGGCAAGCGCGACGCCGCGTCGCAGGATCTCACGCCGGTCCAGCAGCTCATCGCCGACGCTACCCTTGAATTGCTTGCGGTTCCTCATCGAGATCGTAGTACAAACGAAGCAGCGCGTGCGGCCCGCAGGTCGCGCGATCAGCCTATCATGGCTCAAACCACACTCTATCTGGAAACCGTGGGATGTACTAGACGCGAATCTCGGAAATCATCGTTCCATTTTTGGAACAATCGGCAGCGGGTCCGGTCATCGCCGGCGCGGTAGTCGCGAGGCTAGTGTTGAGGTGGATTGGTTGGCGAAAAACTGTAGCGCGCGATTTTCCAGGCGCCGTTCTGATCCTTCTTGAAGATGAACAACTCCTGGTTGCCTTCTGCGCTTTTTCGTCCGGTCGCATGATCGGTTGTCGTGCCGGCAGAGTTGGTGCGCGCGAAAGCCCAGCCCGGACCGAGCTCCACGATCTCGGCGATCGTGAACTTGACATTCAGTGTGATCGCCTTGAAGACCGCATCGTAGGCTTTTCTGACGGCCGCCGAACCGACCGCGGATTGACTATAGGGCGGCATGAAAACGCCGTCTTCCGCGTAGAGCGGCATCACGGCATCGGTGCTCGATGCATTCAGCGCCTCGCTGTATTTTGCAAGCAGAGCCGTGACGCCCTCTGTAGCTGCGCTCATTCGTTCGTCCTCGCTTTCGCCACACCACTATAGATCCAAGCCGCACATCAGACTAGCCGGACAATGTGGAAAAGCCTTTCCCGAATTCGGAACAATCATTGCTTGTCGCGGCCTGCGCACTGTTCCAAATGTGGAACTCTCATTCTCGATATTCCCGGCTAGTCACCTGCGGGCTTCTCGAATAGAGTAATGGGCGATTGGCTTGGCCGCCTTGGGGATGAGTTGGCTGAGCATTCGCGATCATGGCGAACAAAACCGACACACGGCCGCAGCAGGGCGGCAGCGCCGTGGATCGGTCGGCTGTTCTCCGAAAAGTGATGCAGGTCTTGTCGGTCAAGGGTTTCGCCAAAACCTCGATAGCAGACGTGACAAACGCGGCGGGAGTTGACTATCACACGCTCCACAAGACCTTCGGAACCAAGGACGAGATGCTCCGCGCCGCGATCCGGTTCTGCGCCGAAACGGAGACGTGTCTGGCTGAGGAGCCTTTGCGTGTCTCGCCGACTGGAAGAGAAGCCATCCTGTCGATGCTGGAAGAGAACGTGCGCTTGCGCCGGCATTGGTCCAAATACTGCGGCTGCCTTTTCACCTTCAGCGCCTTTGTCGTTCTTCCCGAGGACGCCGACCTGCAGGACTTCCTCACCGAGAGGCGTCGTTCGCTTTCAAAGCAGGTACGAGCACGGCTTGCGCAATCGGTGAGAGAAGGAGAGCTTCCTACAGGCGTCAATTGCGAGGCGCTCGCGAACCTCTGCGTCACCATCCTGAGCGGCCTCCATTCTCGCGTGTTGGATGGTACGCCTCCAGGTCTTCTGTTCCGATCGATAGAGGTGTTCGTTAACGCAATCGGCTTTACGCGCCGAAGCCGACTAGCGTCAAGGGCACGGAACTAAGCGGCCCGCGGCTCACGTGCTCGTCGAGGACTTCAGCTCGACGGCGGGATAGGACTCGATGTACTCTTCGCCATTGCAGCCGTAGTATCCGACGGTGCGAGCGGCGAAGTCGACATCGTAGCGAACGACCCCGGCGCGCCACGATGCGGCCAGAAACTCGGGGAACGTGCTGTTTCCGGCCTGGTCTGTCCGAAGCGACGCAATCAGCGCCTCGCGATTGAAACCCGGCACATCCACGGTGCCGGACGCCAAGGGCGCTCCAACCGTCACTACCGGCCCATACCCTGTCAAATACAAGCTCTCGCACGCGGGCAGGAACCATAGGTTGCGGGTTACTCCCGCCAAGCGCAATATTTCGGCCAGATATAGGAAGCCGCCAACCTTTGGGCGGATCGCCATCGCCCGCTGGAAAGCCGCTTCCAAGTTCTCGATTGCCTTGCTCATCCTTTCTCCTTCTTCTCGCGAACAGTTTCCACCATTCGCCTTTCATTGGTCCCGCTCAAACCGTGACAACGACACGTCCCCGCCGCACCGGATGTTCTACGAGTTCATGCGCGCGTGCAATTTCTGACAGGGGAACTCGCTCCCCAATTTCGAAGCCCGGCCATCCGGCCTGAAGTGCATCGTTCAGATCCCGCGTTGCCGCCACCTTGGCCTCCGTCGGGAAATCATCGCTCCCGAGGAAGTACAGGCGGAGGTTTTTGAACACCATCAGCCAAAACGGAATCTTGGGCGTCGCGTTATCAGTGGCGTAAGCGCCGATCGAGCCGCCTATCTTCAGCATCTCAACATCGGCGTCTATATTGGCTCCAAATGCCACTTCGACAATATGGTCGACGCCCTCCGATGCAAGCGCCTTTGCGCGGTCGACCAGCGTTTGGTCGTTGAGAATGACTTCGTGAGCGCCCGCCGTCCGCGCTACGGGCTCTTCCGCGGACGAGCGTACCGTGCCAATCACGCGCGCGTCGGCATGGCGCGCAAGTTGCGCCGCGCACATTCCGACAGCGCCTCCGGCACCTTGCACCAATACCGTGCGGCCCGCTACTTCGCCCCCGACATGTACGGCGCGATGAGCCGTGATGCCGGGTATGCCAAGGCAGGCCCCTTGATCCGGCGCTACGTTCGCAGGCAAGGGAGCGACGTGATCGAGCGGAACCACGGTAAACTCTGCAGCCGTGCCGAACGGGCGATATGATTGTGCGCCGTAGCACCACACTCGGCGCCCAACCCATTCAGAAGATACCCCGTCACCGACCTCATCCACCTGCCCCGCGCCATCGCTATGCGGAATGACCCGCGGGTATGCCATGCCGTAGCCAAAGGCATCCTGACGCTTTTTGATATCGCCGGGGTTTATGCCCGAGGCCGAGATCCTAATACGAACCTCACCTGCCGCGGGATGAGGGTCGGGCATCTCGCCAAATGTCAAGACTTCGCGCGCCGGCCCCTGTTTTTCGTACCAGGCTGCTCTCATTCGACAGCCTCCCTTCAGCTTGAACTTTGGCCTATCTCAATGCCGACCTTATTGCGCGCCTCAACGATTGTCCCAAACTAAGGAAGACACATAGCACACAAGTCAATTCCGCCATCATCGGCTCGCATGCCCCAATTCAGGCTGATTGATTATTGCGCGCATCATAGTCCTAACGCACCTGCCGGGTAAGCAAGTGCGTGAGCGATAACTGGCCGCCCAGTGGTGAGAGTCTTTGGCGGGCCAGAAGTCGGCTTCGGGCCATTAGCGAACCGCGGGGACTTTGCCGACTATTTCCCTGACAGATCTGACGTCCGTTACGGCAAAATTGCGATTGCAGTTATTAGCGTAAAATGCCTTAATCATGGCGACCACGGTTCAGCGTCCGACCTCCGTGGAATTGTTCTATTCCTACGCTCATAGTGACGAATCACTCTGCAAAGAGTTGCAGAAACACCTGATGGCACTGAAGCGCTCCGGGTTAATTTCTGATTGGTACGATCGCAAAATCGAACCAGGAGATGAATCGGACGCTCGAATCCGCGAGGCGATGGAGCGCGCCGGCATCATCTTGCTTCTTGTCAGCGCCGACTTCTTGATATCGAAATATATTTTCGAGGTCGAGATTCCGTTCGCATTGAAAAGGCATGAGTCTGGCCTCGCCAAAGTAATTCCAGTTCTTCTTCGCCCAGTCGAATGGCGCGACTTACCGTTTGCGAAACTGCAGCTACTTCCATCGGAGGCACGGGCCGTGACGTTATGGCCCAATCAGGATGAAGCTTTCTCGGACATTGCTGGAAGACTCCGCGAACTTCTTTACAGCGAGCGTTTACGCGAACTCACAGCAGAGGAAGTGCCGGTCCGAGTCTCAGCGACTACACAGGAACGCGTCCTTGATGCAGCGATAGCTTCATCTGTTGTAATAGATGAACCAACGGACCTAGTGACCATGGTTCGTGGAACCGAATCCGGCGGCCTCAGGGCGATCCTGCAGATCGATCGAACCTATTCGCCCGCTAGCGACGACGTCCAGTCAAAGACGTTTGAGCTCGATTTTCCTTCAGATGACTTCGGCAATCTTTTGCCGGCAAAGCTTGAACTCGCTCTCGAATCACCGGGTTTTGATCCTCCCAGGCAGCGAAAGAAAATCCGGATTCCGCCGGCACGCGATTCCGACGTCTCGGTATTCATGCTTACGCCCAAACACGCTGGAACGTTAAGGCTCAATCTGCAGGCCATCTCTGCTGACGTCGAGATCGGCTCCCGCGCTCTTGTGACAAATTCGGTTTCTGCGGCAAAAGCGCAGCCAATCTTGTCATATGGTTTGACTTCCCTACAGTTGAAGCCATCAGTTGAGAAGGGGCGACAGCCAAAAAATCTTCTTGAAATGGCAAGGTCTGAGCCGCCAACACCCTCTCTCAAAATCCCCCTAAAAGATAATCGCAGAGAAGACGGGATATCCGGGTCGCAGCCTATGGCCTATCCCGGAGCTAGCGCCCCGCCACGAGAAGCGCGGCGCGCAGCGGCGTGGTCGCGTCGCGCCACATGGATCGGCATAGGCTCCTCAGCAGCGGCGATTGCCTTGGTGTGTACGGCCGTCGTGTGGAATGGAGGCAACGCTGCTCGTTCCCCGGCCTCAAACGTAGCCAAGCCACCACAGGAAATTGCGGTGCTCAGTGAAGCGATCAAGCGAGAACCGAATTCGGCGGATCTGTACCTCAAGCGTGCCAAACAGTATGAACAAGCGGGAAATATGGACGAGGCTCTAACCGACGCCAATCGCGCGGTCGAACTCGCGCCGAACAACGCCCGGGCGCACTTATCTTACGCCGAATTGCTTGAAAAGGCTAGTTTGAGGGACCAAGCGCTTCGGGAATACAAAAGAGTCCTATCTTTGAACCCCACACCTGGCGTTCGCGCGATAGGAACGCAGCGTGCGGCCGAGTTGGAGCGTCAACTTTCTGCTCCGGTAAACTGACAGATTTTCCGGCCGCACAGGTTGTCCAGAAGTCGGCTCCGAGCCCTCGAAGCCGTTTCAGAACAACATTGATGAGTGCCTATCGAC
Source organism: Bryobacterales bacterium (assembly GCA_963722585.1). Taxonomy (GTDB): domain Bacteria; phylum Acidobacteriota; class Terriglobia; order Bryobacterales; family Bryobacteraceae; genus KBS-96. Next base: position 143,780 of record CAVRNU010000015.1, read on the forward strand.
TCATTAACAAACGTCCGCTGCAACGAAGTGCATCTGGTCGGTCCCAGCTAAGAAGCGTTTGAGGAAGCAGAGAGCGCCGAAAGGCGTTTTACCGCAGCGTCAACCTGTCCAGTAATCCGTGGGCTGTAGTTCTGTGACTTCATCTCGCGCTGCAAATTCAGAAAGATGGCCAGTGCCTCCGAACGGTGACCACTGAGCTCGAGAATGTTGGCGTGAACGAATTCGCTTTGAATTTTTTCTTCTCCCTGGTCCGGTGATTGCTCTTTCTTATCTAGCCACTGAAACGTGGCCCACGCGTCCTCAGCGGGGATGGCTGAAAGTGTTTTTCTGAGATCGTCGATGCTGTTCGTGAGGCTGTAATTAGACAAGACGCGATGCGTGTCTGAAGAGCTGATCGGCTCGGAGTTGATTCTCATCTGATTTACTACCCTGACTAGCTCTTGTTGTGCGTGTTCGTTATACTCCATGCCCCCTAGCTGCATCTTCCGAACCCATGCTCGTTCTTTGTTACTCCTTACGGCAACCTCAAAACGCTGAACAGCTTCATTTACGTTCCCATTAGTTTGCAACAGCCAATTGCCGAGCATGGCATTCCCGTATACGTTCGATGGATCTAAAGTTATAGAGCGTCGCAAGTCTTGCTCCGCCGTTGGCCCAAATTCTTTTTCAGCGATGTGCGAATTCAGCCAGTGCGTCCAGCCCAGATGGGCCAAGATGTCAGCGGCCCTTGATCCATGGCCCTTCGTTCGACTGAGTGCGGAATCCAGAACGGACATGATCGCGGCCAGGGGCGTACCGGCAACATCGTCCGCGTTCTGACCCTCTCCGACAAGTACATGAAAGTTTCGCAACCACAACATCGCCGCGTCCACCTGCCGATTTATCGCAGTCCTGTTCGCTGGGTCTGCCTTGACCGCATCTTCGTAGCTCTTGAACGCGGATTCGTACTCCCCCAGGTCGGTCTGGACTTGTGCGGTATTCAAGATTTGCTGAACGTGTATTTGCCGCTCGTGATACTTGCGCCATGGGATTATGCCCATAGCGAGTAACAGAAGAAGACTTGCCGCAAGTGCCCAAGCTGCTGCTGGCCAAATACTCCACTTACTACGTGCGCTCTTGCCTCCGGAAGACCCAGGCTCGATTCCGGCACGCAATGTCAGTTCATTCGCGAGGCAATTGCAATCTTCTTTGAATGTGCTGTCCCTCAGTTCAGCGGCCTGATAGAGGGCCAATTCTTCGAGAGATTTAGGTAGGTCTGTGAGCTGAGCCATTGTTGCGCCTCCTACTAGAACCGGTATGATCGCGGTTCTGCGTGCGAGGGCTGCCTCAATCTCGTGACGGACATAATCCTGATAGCCTTCTTTCGACCGTTGCCGTAAAATCTCTGCCCATTTGGGCCGATGACAGCCAGGAGCGCCACGCAGTCGGCAATCCTCTCATCAAGCGTTCGAGCGAAGTTTTCGCCGGGTCGAATGTCCTCGACATCCACGAAGATTTGGCCTTCGCCGAATACCGCTTCGAGATGATCGCAGATGCGGCCCGCGTAAGCGGCCGAATCTTCACGCCTGTAGCTCACAAAGATGCTACGCAACTTCGAATTCCTCTCACGTATTCTAGTCCCGCATCTGCCGGGGGCTCGTGGCCGCGATCTTCGGAGTCAACAAAATGGCAAGTGTAGCCACAGTCCCTTTCCAGTCGGCTTCGCGGCAATGGGAGTCCGACCAAACAGCCCCGCTCGGCATGTGACAAAATGCCTCAGCAGACTACCATGCCCGAACAACGCCCTGTACTCTTACATCCCCAAAGGTGGGGCCGATTGCGCCTCCGTTTCGAAGCCGTGAAACCGCGTAAGATGCTTGCGTTGGATGGAGGCGGCATCCGCGGCTTGATCACGCTCGGAATCCTCAAACGCTTGGAGCAATGCCTCGTCCCGTTAAGCGGCCGGGGCGACAATTTTCGACTGTCTGACTACTTTGATTACGTCGCCGGAACCAGCACGGGTGCAATCGTCGCGGCCGGTCTAGCGCGCGGCATGTCTGTCGACCAGCTCATCACGTTCTACAAGAACTCCGGCCGTGACATGTTTGAGAAATCGCGTCTGGACAAGCGCCTCGTCAGCTTCTACGCCGCCGATCCTCTACGCGAGCAATTGCAAAAAGTTTTCAACGTCAACGAAGACGGAACTTACAATCCCAATGCCCCCGATAAGGACCTGTCTCCAGACAACCTGCGTTGCCTGCTTCTGGTCGTTACTCGAAACGTCACAACGGATTCTCCCTGGCCCATCTCTTCGAATCCCGATGCGCGCTACAACGATCTTGCCCGTCGCGATTGCAACTTGCGCATCCCTCTCTGGCAGCTCGTCCGCGCAAGCACCGCTGCTCCCATCTACTTCCCGCCTGAAATTCTTAGATGGGATCCCTCTGATCCTCTCAAGACATTCACATTTGTCGATGGCGGCATGACTCCTTACAACAACCCATCGTTCCTTCTATTCCGCATGGCAACGCATCCGCTGTACGGTCTCGAGTGGAGAATCGGCGAAAAGGACCTGCTCCTGATTTCCATCGGCACGGGAATGGCCGACGACCCCCGCTTCAGCAGCAACGTCAACATCATGTCCAATCTCGCCGGCATCCCCGGCACTCTTATGCACGGCATTCAAATCGAGCAGGACATCAACTGCCGCATCGCCGGGCGCTGCACCTACGGCGATTTCATCGACCGCGAACTGCGCGATCTCACCTGTCGTGACGCGGGCATCGATTGCTCCATCGAAGAGTGGCGGAAAGCCGATCACTTACCGCTCGATCGCGACCTGGGCCGCGCCTTCCTGTACGCGCGCTACAACGCAGATCTGTCCCGTGAAGGGCTCGATGCTCTTGGTTGCAGCAAGATGGACCCCGAAAAGGTGCAAAAGCTCGATGCGGTTGATCAGATCGACAACCTGGTTGAAATCGGCCTTAAGGCCGGCGGGAAGATCAAAGCCGAGCACCTCGGATCGTTCGCACAGAAAGCCGCCGCCACTACATGAGAGCTTTCATCATTCGCCCGTTCGGCACTCGGAAGGGCATCAACTTCGATGACATCGAGGAGCAACTCGTCGGCCCCGCGCTCGACAGAATCGGCGCGGAAGGCAAAACCACGGGCGAAATCCTCGAAGCCGGCAACATCCGCATCGACATGTTCCAGCAGCTTCTTGTTGCTGATCTCGTCGTCGCGGACATCACCACAAACAATCCCAACGCCTTCTACGAACTCGGCATCCGGCATGCCCTACAGGAGAAGCGCACGTTTCTCATCCGCGCCAAACTCCCGCCCCCGCAAACCGTTCAGGAGGTAAAAGAATCCGACGTCCCGTTCGACATCAAAACAGATCGCTATTTCGAGTACGATCCCGCAAATCCCGGCGCCTCGCTTGACAAGCTCGCCGAAGCCCTGCAGACTACGGCCGCCAGCGAGCGGCAGGACAGCCCGGTCTTTCTTTCGTTGCCCAACCTCAAATCGCAGCCTCGGGAGCAATTCCTTCCCGTGCCGCTCGACTTTGGCGAGGAAGTCCAGCGCGCCGAGAAGGGTAAGAACGCCCGTACGCTCACGCTTCTAGGTCTTGAAGCGCGAGACTTCCCGTGGGAGTCAACCGGTCTTCGCGTAGTTGGCCGCGCACAGCTTCTCATCAAGCGCTATGGCGCGGCCAAAACTGCTTGGGAGAACCTGCGTAAGCTCGACGACTATGATCTCGAAGCGAACACCGCGCTCGCCAACATCTATCAGCGCCTCGACGATCTCACAAGCTCCGATCAGGCGCTCGAAAGGGCGCTAAAAATCGCTAAGAAACCCACCAATCTTGCTGAAATCCACGGTCAACTAGGCCGCAACAAGAAAGACCGTTGGATCAAGTCCTGGATCGACGCAAAACCCGAAGAGAAAGCCCCGAAAGCGCTCGATTCGCCGCTGCTCATCGAAGCCTACGAGCAATACTTATCGGCTTACCGGCAGGACCTCGATTCTTACTATCCCGGCCTGAATGCACTCGGCCTTGCAATCATCATCATTGACTTGGCGACACGCTACCCCGATGTTTGGCGCAGCCAATTCGCAGACGACGCTGAAGCAAACCAGAGGCTCACCGAGATCAAACGCAAGCGTGATCAGATCGCGCAAGCTCTACAGCTGCGCTTCGATGTTGCCGACGCACCCGCGCTGGCCGATGGCTCGAAAGAAGATCAATGGCTGCTCAGCAGCTCAGGCGATCTCAATTTGCTAACGCAGCCGAATGCGCGACGCGCCGTTTACTTCTACAAAAAAGCGGCCGCAGTTCGTGGCGACTTCGTCCTCGATTCCGCGCGCAACCAGCTCCTGATGTTCGCGCAGCTTGGCGTACTCAAAGACAAAATCGACGAAGCCCTCAAAGTCTTCCCGCCCGAATCGGCGCCCGCAACCAATCAGCGCCTGGACCGTGTATTGCTCTTCACCGGCCATCGCATCGATTCGGCGAAGCGCCAGAAACCGCGCTTTCCCGCCAACAAGGAGGCTGTTGCAAGAGAGGCCATCCGTTCCGCTATATCAGGCGAGAAAGATTTGAGCAGCGGTGCCATGCTCGGGATTGCCGGCGGCGCGAATGGCGGCGACATTCTGTTTCTCGAACTCTGCGACGAACTCAACATCAAGACGGAGATGATATTGGCCTTGCCCGAAAATCAATTCATCGAGGCAAGCGTTGACAACGAGGATAAAGGCTGGTTGCGCCGTTTCCACGCACAACTTGAAAAGCACCCAAACACGCCCGTCCTCGCGGAGGCTCCAGAACTCCCGAAATGGCTGCAGTTCAAAAGAAGCTATGACATCTGGCAGCGCAACAATCTCTGGCTCCTCAGCGAAGCCCTCTGCCTCGCACCGAAGAACTTGACGGTCATTGCCTTATGGGACGGCGAACCCGGCGACGGTCCAGGCGGCACCGAACATATGGTCAGCCTCGCCAAAGAGCGCGGCGCGCGCATCATCCATCTGGACACTAAGGCACTATTCGGATTGATCTAAACCGATGCCTCTCAGGGCCCTATGACGGCTGAGGGGACCCGAAGCCGACTTGGGGATCGTGACATTTCAGATGGCCGACTTGCCCGTTTTAAGTCCAAGTGATAGGCGAGTGACTTCCAGGATCACTAAAGGCTGTCAGACTACCGGCGGGTTAAAGGTCCGCGTCGGTTTCCGAATGGCCGACCATGCTGGAAGTAATCCGAAACGAGCTACCAGACGAACATTCAGTTTTCTTCGAAGCGGACATTCTGCCGCATTGCACCCTCGGCACGTCAAAAACGAAACGCTTGAATTGCAAATGGATGCTACTCGGCCCGCAGCGTCTGCGCCGGATCGGTCCGCGATGCCTCCCACGCCGGCAAAACGGTGGCAGACGCTGCGATCAGCAGAACTAGCGCGGCCGCAAGCGCCAGTGAGAGGGGATCTCCGGCGGGAATGCCATAGAGCAAAGCACGTAGCGCTGGCCCAATCAGCAGCGTCGCGCCCAGACCCGCCCCGATTCCGAACATGGTAATCACCAGAATTTGAACAGAAACTAACCGGGCCACCTGCGCCGGAAGCGCGCCCAAGGCGATGCGAATCCCGATTTCCTTTCGCCGTTGCAGCACCGCGTACGCAAGCAACCCGTACACGCCAATTCCCGCAAGCAGTACGGCCCCGCCTCCAAACGTCAACGCGAGCGTCGCCATCGTCCGGTCAGGAGCGGTAGTTTCGTTGACCTCGCGGGCGAGGGTTGTCGATTCGAGAATCGTCAAATTCGGCGCGACCGACCCAACGGCTTGCGTCACGGTGTGAAGAATGCCTTCAGGCGGCGCCTCCGATCGGACGTTCAAAGTAAAGTCGTTATAGTCGGTGAGAAGCGAGTAAACCATGGGCCGGGTCGGCTCTCGCAACGAACGATACTTGGAATCGCTCACGACGCCAACGATTTCCCATTCTGCGCCGGCAATTCCAATCCGCCGTGCGAAACCAAACTGCTTCCCCAGACCGTCCGAGCCTGGAAAGAAGTGGCGAACAAAGGCTTCATTTACGATCGCTTTTTTATGCGCCGTTTGCTTGGGCTCAGTCGCATCGCTCGGCAAAAAATCGCGGCCGGCCAGAATGCGGATTCCCATGGTTTTGAAATATGCTTGCGATACAGAGTTCCCGTTGGTGAGCATGATGTCGTTGTCACGCAAGCGTTGGCCCGTCGGTGCGACATTTGCGCTCATGCCATGTTGCTGCATGACTCCCGTGTGGGAAGCCGCAACAGACAGCACGCCCGGAATCTCGCGAACTCGCTGCATGACTGCCTGGACTGTTTGGTCTGCATGGCTCGAACTTCTGAGCTCACAGCGGAATGTTGCAACTGAGCTATCCGCCAGGCCCGACGGCGTCGAGCTTAAGCGCTCGAAACTGCGTGCCAGCAGTGCGGCGGCCGCCAGCAGAAAGGTGCAGAGGGCGATTTGCACTCCGATCAGCAACTGACGTCCCCGAAAACTGGTGCTTGCCCGCGACGTTCGCAATACGCGATCGATGCGAGACCGAACGGCAACCACCGCGGGGCTCGCACTCATGATGAAGGCAACCCCGGTCGTAAGCGCGAAAAGAAAAAAGAACATGCGATAGTTGAGCCGCGTATCGATTGAGAGCGAAAGCAGCTGCGTCGAGAGATCGCGCACTGGCGGTAGCAAACGCAAACTGAGAGGCATAGCGATCACCGCGAATATCAAGCCGCCTATTGCGCCTAAGACAGCCAATAATACGCTCTCGGCGATCCACTGCCGCGCCAGTCGAAGCGGAGTTGCGCCCACGGCGAGCCGAACCGCCATCTCTTGCCTGCGTGCGACCGCGCGGACCAGAAGGATCCCCGACACATTCACCGCGACAATCAGGATCATCACCGCTCCCGCGGCCATCAGGAATTCGAAAACTTTATTTAAATACTCGCGAAGAATCGATTCCCCGCGGGCGAACGGGGTCACTTGTATCCCGCGGTGAATCATAATCGCGATGGGTTCGGGAGGGAGCTTCTCGACCTTGCGGTAATAGTCTTCCATGACTGGGCGCCAGATGGTAAGACACTCTGCTTGAATCTGCGCGAGGGGAACTTCGCGTCTCACCCGGCCGCCGACCGCAAAGGTTTCATCGTTCAGGCCAATGCCCGGCTTGAGACGAACATACGTCTGCAAGGGAATCCAGACATCCGGCCCGTGGTCGATGGATAGCCCCAGGAAACCGCGCCTCATTACGCCGGCAACGAAGAAAGGGCGGTCTTCGATGGTGATGTTCCGGCCAATGGCGCTGCGAGGGTCGTTGCCGAAACGCTTGCGCGCAAAGTCGTAACTAAGCACGGCGGCCGGCGGACCGCTATTGCTTCGATCGTCTTCGGGAAGCAGGTAACGCCCCGTGAGCGGCTGCGCTCCCAAGCCCTGAAAGTATGTTGGCGTTACGCCGTAAACCGTAACCTCTTGAGCGGGCCCCGGTTCAGCCCAGCGAAAGTGTTCAAATTCGTAGGTTTCTGCGAATACATAGGCGAGAGTCGTGGCGTGTTCGCTCAAGCCTCTATAGAACACATATGGAAATGCGTCTTGTGGCTTCAGTTTCGGGAACTGGATGGTCATTCCGACCAGTTGCTCGGGATGAGGAACCGGCAGAGAGCGCAACAGGAGCACGTCGAACAGGTTGAAGATCGCCGTGGTTGCGCCAATGCCAATCGCGAGAAGCAGGACAACCAGGGTCGTCGAGGCCGGATTCCTCTTGAGGATGCAAAACGCGAGCCAAAAGTCGCCCACAGTGCTTTATGTTAATCCCTTCGCGCTGTCTGTCTCAGATACGCACGCCACCTACCGGACAGCGCGGATGACGGACGAACCGGAAACTGAAATCACCCCGTAAGATCTCGAGTGACGGCGCAGTGTAGAGCGACAGAATTTCACTTGGCTGGTTAGTCATCTATGCTGAGGTTGGCCATAAACGGGCTTCGAGTCCTCGACCCTGACTTGTGCATCAGGACAGTTGGCGTTAATCGTGAGACGGGTTATAACGGCGGCGGTCCAAATCCAGCCTACCGGCGCCGCGGCGAGATCGACTCCTGAATCGAGCGAAGTGTGTCGGTTCACGTCGCGCAGCTCGTCCTTCGTAGCCATCCGCTCGAGCGCATGCTGAATCTCTCGATCGCGGCGAAGGTATTCTTCCCGGTCGACGGAATGCTCAATCTGCTTGTCGAGCTGAACCTGCGTGCGCGCCACTGAATCGGTGATCGTTGCCGATGCGCGCATCGGGCTTGACCATGCAAGGGGGCCCTCACCTGTCGCGAGACAATTACGCCAGATCCCAAGACCCTGCGGCGTTTGCCCGTACTTAACCGTAAGGCGCCGTCCAACACGATTTGCAATCCATCGACTTACGAGACTTGTGAGGCAATAAGGCTCCTCTTCGATTATTCCTTGGGAACTCATGCGGCCCAAAGAGCTTTTTCCCGTGCAACAAGCACACGCCGCGCGAATTGCGAAGCAGCATCCGCCGAATTCGCGTGACCGATAGGTCAAAATGCAGAATGAAACCAGGCGTTTTGACGAAGCGCCGGGTGTAGGCTCTCTTGTATTGAGTGCGTGATTGCTACTCGGTGCGTAGGGCGACCATAGGCTCGACGCTCGCGGCTCGTGCAGCGGGAATCCAGGATGCCAGGAACGCAGCGGTGCAGAGTAATAATGTAGCGATCGTGAGCATGCGCGGATCCCACGGAGAGACGCCAAAGAGTTGACGCGTCATGAGCCGGCCGGCGACGATGGCGAGCGGGATACCGAGCCCGAGTCCGATGCCGATCTGGAAGAACGCGCCGCGCAGGACCATGCGGACCACGTTAGCGCGATCGGCGCCGAGAGCCATACGCACGCCGATCTCGCTCGTACGCTGTTCGACAGTGTAGGCCATCACGCCGTACAAGCCCACAGCGGCGAGAACAAGGCCGAGCACGCCGAAGAGCATGGTGAGGCTGGCGATCATATTCTCCTGTTGAAAATCGCCGGCTAGAATTTTCGAGTACGGATCCACACCGTAGATCACCAGGTTGGGATCGATGTTGGCGAGCGCTTTGCGCACCTCGGTTTCGAGACCAGGCGGATTGCCGGGAGCCCAGATGACGATATTCGAGAGGAAGTGGGAGAAGAGGTCGAAAGTGGTGAATTGCGGATCGTCGTATTTGACGCTTTGCGTTTCGGGCAGCCAGAACATCGGGCGCACAGGATCCTTGTAATCCCAGGTCATATAGCGGATGTCGCGCACAACGCCGATGATTTCGAATTTGCTGGCGTACTGTATGCGGTCGATGCCGAAGTGCTGGCCGATCGAGTTCTCGTGTTTGAAGAAGCGTCGAACGAAGGCTTCGTTGACAACGGCGATCGGGCGAGTAGTGGCGGTGTCCTGCTCTTCGATGGAGCGGCCCTGCACGATTTTTGCGCCGAGCGTTTCAAAGAAGCCGGGCATGACGCGGGCCCAGCCGGCGCCGGTGTCTTCCTTGGGCCCGGGTTCGGGGCGGCCTGCGATACGAATGCCCTCGTTCCAGCTATCGCCGCTCATGGGCGCGTAGAGAGCGGGAGCGGCCATGCGCACTCCTGGTACGCGCAGGAGGCGCTCGTCGATACGGCGGAAGAACGGCTCCATTTGTTCGGGCTTGTAGTTGCCGAGCGTTGGATTGATGGAAACGAGATACCGGTCCTTCGTTTCGAACCCAAAATTCTGGTGCTCGAGATTGCGCAGGCTCTGCCCAAGCAAAGCAGCGGCAGAGAGCAGAACGAGCGATATCGCGGCTTGCGCGATAACCAGTGATTTTTGCGCGATGGAGCCGCCGCCGCGGACGGAACGGTTGCTGCCGCGCAGAGCTTCGACCGGGTCGACATGCGAAGTCATCCAGGCGGGAGCGATACCAAAAAGTATTCCGGTGAGCACCGAGACCGCGAGCGTAAAGAGCAGCACGGGCCAGGAGGGCGATGCATCGACCGGGACGTAGTTGGCCGGGCCGCCACCGTTGTGGAACGCGAGATAGAGAATCAGTTTGCTGCCCCCGTAGGCGATTCCGATCCCGAGAATGCCGCCGATGATGGCAAGCAGGATGGACTCGCCGAGGGCCTTGCGCACCAGTCGGCCGCGCGACGCTCCGAGAGCGACGCGCAGAGACGTTTGCGAGCGCTCTTTCAAGCCGCGGGCGAGCATGAGATTGGCAAGATTGCCGCAGGCGACAAGCAGCACACAGCCAGCTGCGGTAAGCAGCAGCTTCAATCCAGCCTCGTATTGATCGCGCATGGCGGCGACACCTGCCCCTCCGGGAATGAGATGCAGAGTCTGCTGACGCCAGGTCTGCTTTTCGCCGGGCTCCATGTCGGGCACATGGCTCGCCAGCCAGTTATGGAACTCCACGCGCAGCTTGGCTTCGAGCGACTTGGGATTCACGCCGGGGCGCACGCGGCCGACGATGTCGAGCCAGTTCGTATTGGGCCGTTTGAGGCGCTGGGCTTCGCCATCGAGCAGAGGTTCGGTGTTGGCCGGGATCCAGAAATCGGGCATGCCCCAGCCGTCGAGTTTAGCGCCGTAGAAGCCGGGCGGAGCGACGCCGATCACGATAAAGGGATGGCCATTGATCTGATAACTCGCACCTACAACAGAGGGATCGGAGCCGTATTTATCGCTCCAGATGTGATAGCTCATGACGGCGACCGGAGGTGCGCCGGGCTGATCGTCGGTGTCTGTCATCAAGCGGCCTGCCCAGGGATTGATGCCGAGGGTGCGGAAGAAATTGCCGGAGACGTATTCGCCATTGCGCGTGTCGACGGGGCCCTGCGATCCTGCGCGGCGGACACCGAGTGGGGCATTGCCGGCCTGCAGTGCGGCAAGATCGGCGAACTCGGGAGTGTGTTCCCGGAAATTCTTGTAGGCTTCGTAGGAGAAAAGCGAAAAATTGCCATCGCTATCCTGCGTGTATCCGCCCCAGTTGCAGCAGCGGATTTTGTCGCCCACGCGCCAGAGTTCCTCGGGTCTAGTGACCGGCAGAGACTTCAACATGACCTGGTGCACCAGGGTAAAGATCGCCGTGGTCGCGCCGATTCCGAGCGCCAGAGTGATGACTGCGGTTGCCGTGACCCCGGGCGCTTTCCTTAGTTGCCGTATGGCATTCCGTAAATCGTTCACGACCGTCCTCCACTGTGTTGCTCAACTGCCAATACGACCGATAATACGGACGGGGATAGAGTTCCGTTCCCGGCGAAGTCCCGTAGACAGGCGCGGATTTTGAAGCGGAATGGCTGAAAACGAAATAACATCGCCCACTTTGGACGTCGCAAAACGCACAAACGTTTGGGGGCGGCGAGAATGGCGAACCGCCGCCGAAGTCCCGTTCGAGTACTCGAACGCCGCTTGGGGCCAACTACGGCGTACAGATGG
>CAVRNU010000016.1:0-67490 GCA_963722585.1 Bryobacterales bacterium
TAGCGGTACGAATGCGTTTAACCGCAAGGATGATCGCATTTTTTTTGTGAAACGTATTGCCATCCGCTTTAGAACGCGGTTTGGGCCAATGTCACCATAGCCGACTATACGGCCAAGTGACGTGCCTTTGTTCTACCTTACGCCCTTATTCACGGGCAATTGCCGCCGTCCCATTTCCCCGGCCACGAAGCCGAAAGAACAGTCTCCAGATACCGTATTAGACGCGCTATACTGGCGTGGTCTCAGTCAATTAGGACCGATGCTCAAGCTGGACCTTCGCCAGAATGCGCTGCATACACTCCACCATGCCGTTGAACATCTGCAGTGGTCTGAAGACACATCCCGAAGAGACGAGCGATCGTTTGATCACGACGATCGCTCAGTTTCCTGGAAAGACCAGAAGGGGCATCTGTGTTTCGCAGTGCCCGAGTTCACACGGTTGCCATCTGGTTACAACCTGAAGTTTTCTGTTCTGCATCTGATTCAGGCTTCGGAGCTTCTATTGAAATCGTATGTCGAACAGTGTGACCCAGCGGCGCTATTCGTGAGACCGGGTTCAACGAAAACAATCAACCTTCAGCAAGCACTGGAATTCACGATCAAACGTAACCCAACCTTGCTAACGCCTGCCGAGGTTGCGCTGCTCTTGGAAGCCAAGCGCTTTCGAAATGCGATCGAACACTATCGGTTTGAAATGAGCGAGGACCTCCGGGCGATCTGCGTGGATTTCCTGGCAGTCTGCATGCTTCTCGCCCAGGCGTTATTGTTAATCAACATTGCTGACGTGTTTTCTTGGGACTACCTTTGCAATGAACCCGACAAAGTCGCAGACTACCTTACATCGATACTGGCCCAGATCTCGGAGAGGGGCCGGTGCTCTGCGAGAAAAACGGGTGAGTTGTGGGTTTCTGAGAATCCCTCCCAACCCGTATTTCTGTGCCTCAACTGTGGCGCTCGGGCTGTGTCGCGCGATCGAGGCGTGTGCATGGGCTGCGGAAGTGAGGGCGATGAGGAGATAGTTGAGCTGCTCGAGGATTTTGAAACTGCTGAAATGGAACTCGCCGAGCTGCAAAAACGGCTTCCTCACAGGTGAGTAATCGGCCCCGATCACGGCGTATCGGACAAGTTCCAGGGTAAGTTCAATCAGCTCCTATGTTGTCCGCAAGGGTAGAGGAACCTCCATCTCACCTGGCCGAGAAACGCGCATTGCGGAGATTGATCGGACGCTGGCCGACTTCAGGGTAATTATCGAATTCTCGGTAAAAGCTTTGGCGATTTTGTAATCATCGACAGTGGTGCTCGTGGGTAATCTCCGAGTCGCCAATCATGCGGAGGTCATTTCCCCGTTTGGTGACCAAGCCCTTGCGCCGCTCGGTACACGGACCCTATTCACAATGCAGCGCAGTCAGTGGATCGATGCGCGCAGCGCGAAGAGCGGGAGGCAGAGCGGCGGCGACGCCAATCGCGACAAGGAATGCAGTCATTCCAAGCCACTCGAGCGGACGCGCAGTTTGGGCGCCAGATGCGAGGAATGCCCCTATTAGCTTCGTCAAACCGAATGCCACGAGTAGCCCCAAAAGCATTCCAGGACTGATCGTGCGTAGCGTGTCGCACAGAATCAGGCCCAGTACACTGGGTCTGCTTGCTCCGACTGCCATGCGTACCCCGATCTCCGACGTTCGGCGGGATACCGAATAGTCCACGATACCGTATACCCCAGCCAAAGCCAGAACCAAGGCGAGAACGCCAATCACAAGCAGGAGAAACGTCTCGGCTTGGCTCGGCAAGAGAACCGTTGCCAAGTTTTCCTTCATGGGCGTGAATTGGACAAAACTGTCAGGATCCGACCGCCGTAAGGTCTTAAGAATTTCAGCACGAAAGGCTTCTGGATCGCCGGCGGTTCGCACGAGCAGGATCGGCGTTTCGCCTGGCTGCTCCATCTGTAGGTACGACAAGAATAGGACCGGATGTGATTCTTCGCCCAAAGTGCTGTATTTGCTGTCTTGCACCACGCCTACGACTTGGACGGTCCGCTCCTTTTGATTTTCCTGAATAGCGATTCGTCGGCCTACAGGGTTAAGACCAGGAAACATACGATGCGCGAGGGTTTGGTTTATTAGCGCAACTTCTGGCGCACCCGGCTTATCGTCTTCCACGAATTCCCGGCCTGTCAATAGCGGAATTTCCATCGTGGAAAAGTAGTTAGGCCCGACCGACATCGGCTCACCCTGTATCTTTGCCGCATTTTCACCGGCGGCCCGCAACAAAACTCCGTTGCCGTAAGACATGCTTAGCGGCTCTTCTGAAGCTACGCTGGCCGCCTCGATTCCGGGTAAAGAAGTAATTTGGTCGAGCCTCTGTGCAACGTTGATTGTTGTTGGTTGGCTCGTCGCAATCTGGGGTTGAATTCTAATTATGGCGGTATGGGCAACATCGAATCCTGGCGATGCGGCTGAGACATGAAGCAGGCTCTGGATGAACATGAAAGCCACCATAAGAAGCGTCGCCGTTGCGCCAAACTCCGCGCTTACCAGCAGGCGAGAGAGTCGGAGTCTGCCCGTTTGTGTTGCGCCAACTTGCTTAAGAGTGGAATTCAGATCGAATCGCGTGGCCTGTCGCACAGGAACAAGGCCGCAGAAGATCGTGGCCCCCAGCACCAAGGCGAGTGAATACACGAAGAGCTGCCAGTCAGCGGACATATCAAGAGTAACTTCGAATGGCAGCGGCAAGTGTGCGCGATTGATGAACCCGCTGAGGCATGCATGAAGAAGAAGTCCAAATGAAGTGCAAATCAGAGACAACATCAGACTCTCTGTGAGCAGTTGACGTATCAGCCTGCCTCGCTCCGCGCCGAGTGCGAGGCGCATTGCCATTTCGCGCCTGCGAGCGATGGCGCGAGCAGCCAGGAGCGTAGAGATATTGATGCAGGCGATCAAGACTACGGCGCCGACCAGAAGGAGCAATAGCCCAAAGAACCCCAGGAAAATGCCCATCCCCTCCTGCTGCATTTCTTCGATCCCAGTTGTTGGGAAGACCTCTGGCGCTGAAAAGTTCGTATTCTCCACGGGATAGGTATGTTTCAAGTATTGGGTGATGGGGACAAGGGCTGCCTGTGCTGCCTGCGCCGTTTCTCCCGGAGCGAGTCGACCGAGTAGGGCGATAGGCTGTCGCTTGCGGTCATCGAGCCTCGGATCAATGGATCTGCTTAGTGGAACGTAAAGATCGGGAGCCAACGCAAGCATCATGACGGAGCGAAAGTTCTTCGGCAGGACACCAATCACAGTAAACGACGCTCCGTTGATGATCGCTTCGTGGCCGATTATGTTAGGATCTGCACCTGATTGCTGCCAGAGTTTGTAGCTGATCACTGCAAGTCGCGGCTCCTGTTCGGCCTCAGCCGCACGGAAGAACCTTCCTAGTGCAGGGCGACCACCCAAGAGGTCGAAGAAATTGGGAGTCACGCCGAGCGTCTCTAATCGCCGCGTGTCGTCCCCCAGTTGCCAGTCTGCCGAGAGGCTGGCGAAGCCTGCAAGATCTGCGAATGCCTTCGCGCTTCGTATTTCTTTGTAGTCGAGATACGAGACTTGGATCTGAACAGCACCAGGGCCGAACTTCATGCGCTCAAGCCGTTCTGGCTCAGTTGCGGTGACCTGCTTCCCCTCTATTGCGCGAAAAAGGCTAAATATCGTCGTATTCACGCCCACGGCCAGTCCAAGTGAAAGCATGGAAACCAGCAGCAATTGTGGCGAACGAAGGAATGACCGCAAACCATACCTTGCATCAGCCCGGAGGTCTGAAAGCCAGCGAGACCTTGATACAGACATATTCCACCACCCTCCTTCGCGGGAGTCACTTGGTTCAAGTACGAAAATTCCGGAAGGGAGGTTCCCAAGAATCATTTGAGGTGCAAATGATCCTAAGGCCGCCGAGATGAGCCAGTCGCGCATTTCGCGTTCTTCGCATGATTTCCTTTGAGTGACGTAGAAACCTGTCCTTACTTGGCTTGCGGCGGGATCAGCTCCGATCGGAATTTGTACGCTTTCGTCGATTCAAGGGAATTGTTCGCCGCTGAGATCGCTACGGTCTTACGTTTCCGAGTTCCTCGGCAAAACGAGCCCTAGTCTAAAAGGCGTTCTACATCTACAACGAACGCGAAGCGCGCTTGGTTAACAGAAGGTTGTTGGGCCGGACTCTATAGGGCAGATTGGCCTGCTCGGTCCGCCACCAGAATCGACGCAGGCTGGAACAGAGTCGACTCGATTTTCGGCGCTTCGATGGAACTTCTTCCCCTGTGCCGGACCTTTCCGACAGACTCAACGACGAGCCCAACGCGGTCATCGAACCCTGTCTTTCACCGCAGAACTGGGGCCGATACTGAATCGGTAACGACAAACGCGGCTCGGTCCGGCAATCCGGTTGTGCAGTCGCCGATCTTGTCAGCGCGCCTGCTCGGCAAAGTTTGTGGTTAGTAAAGAAAGGGACGCCCTATTTGGGCGCCCCTTCGGGAAGGTCGGATTCGCCGGTAGCCGCGGGCGGGCGGTCGAGCTTGCGAATCACGCTAGCGTGAATTTCGGCGACAAGCATGTCTACAGTGAAGGCCCGTGTGCGAGCCTTGATTTCTTTTTGATACTTGCGATAACGCAACTCGCCTTCGATTTCGAGGTGAGCGCCTTTGGCAAGTGTGGCAGCCCACTCAGCCTGCTTTCCCCACACGACGACGTGATGCCAGTCGACGCGATTTTCATAGGAGCCGGCATCGTTTTTCCAGCTGGCTTTGGTGGCCAGCGAGAACGTCGTCATGGCGGTGCCGTTCTGTGTGTTGCGGCTTTCTGGTTCGCCGCCCACGAATCCGATAAGATCGACGCTGTTCTTGTACATATAGAAATTTCTCTCCTTTCGTTGCCCCGGATCTGCCGGGGCACCCAGAGAGCGAGGGGGCCGCTCCTAAGCCGACGGAGAAAGTTTTTCGGAAGGGGACCCGAACTCGATTTGGGGAAGGAGTCCGAACCCATGAGGGTGCGCAGCGAAAGTTTGGAGGGAGAGCGCCAGGCGCGGGAATTACCCGTAGCGAGTGCCCGTCAGAGATGGGAAAGAAAGGAGAGTAGTTTCGGACAAGAAGCACCGATCAACCGGCTCGAGGCGGATTAGGAAAAACGCTGCACAACGAAAACGCCGATGCCAGTGACCGTCTCGGCGGCTCTCCAAAGCTCGGCTGGAAAGCGACATGGCAATCCATCAGGAGGCGAACTGCGCATCGGTCCAGCCAACCGTTACTGCTGGCCGCCAGACTAACTGACGTGGGCGCGCAACAAGCAGACTCGCGGTGGGGAGGGATGCGCTATCGAAGGAGCCCTACGCGGGCTCCTCGGTTCCGGCTCGGAGAATCTTGTCGGCGGCCGCGAAAATTCGCTGCGCAGACTTGTCACTAATCGGCTGGCCATTGGCCCAGGACTGAATATAGCCGCGCGGATGTTCAACTCCGGGCAAACCGAGCGAAGCGCAGCAAAGCATCGCAACCGACTCCGCTTCAACCTCCATCACATTGTGCGGTGTCCGCTCGGTGTCCGTCAATGTGTTGGCTTCCACATGCCCGAGTAGAACATGGCCGGTCTCATGAAAGAGCGTTTTGAAGGGGTTCACCGCAATTGGGCTCACGCTGATAATCCTGCCCAGCGCTGCGTAGCCTTGTATGTTGCCATCCATTAAATCGAAGGGCGCTTTCGTGATATTCAGCGTTGCGAGTGCGCGTGTTTCATTCCACTCCGGCAAAGGTTCCGGCGTGTATTCCTGACCTTCGGTCTGCGACAGCACGAACCAGTTGTTCTTCAGAACAAAGAATTGATAGCTCGTCTCCGCTTCGTTTCGGGCCTCGTCTGTCGCTTTGCGCTTTACGTAGGACCGATCCATCATTCTGCCTTCGGCTGATGAAGCAAGCGAGGCCGAGTATTCGTATCTCTACGTCATGTTTAACCCTTATTGGGAGAGCCTGTCGTTTGAAACTGCAGAACGGCTATAGATGGACTCGGACGGAAGTGAAGAGCCGGTGGGCCTGCCAGAAGCGGAACAGGTTTCTCTCGTAGCTACACGCTCCGTCGTCGTTCTGGAAGGGAGCTTGGCCGGCCCAAAGCCGACTCCCAAGGAACGGCAGCAACTACCTGGAATCCAAGCATCGCGATTTGCTTGCGTTGGCGAAGTCGCTTTAGATAAAACTTGCTTAGCGACCATCACCGCTGAACCGACCGTAACGCAAAGCCAGAGTGGGAAGCAGCACCAGATTCAAAACGGTAGACGTGATCAACCCGCCCAGAATGACGATAGCCATCGGACCTTCGATTTCCCGCCCCGGAGCGCCGGAGCCGATGGCAAGAGGCAGAAGTCCGAGAGCGGTCACAATCGCGGTCATGAGAATGGGAACAAGCCTTTCGGCGGCACCGCGAAACGCGGCCTCCGGTCCCCAGATCATTCCCTCTCTGCTTACCAGATGCTCGAAGTGTGAAATCATCATGATCGAGTTGCGTGTAGTGATACCGAACAAGGTGACGAATCCGACCAGCGATCCAACCGTGATGTAGCCGCCGGTGAGAAACGCGGCAAATACTCCGCCTACGAGCGCAAATGGCAAATTTACAAGAATTAGTCCCAGATTGCGTAGATTGCCAAAAACAATATACAGCAGGAGGATGACGCCTACAAACGCAATGACCGAGTAAAGGAAGATCTCTTGCTGCGCCGAGGCACGCGCTTCGGCCGTACCGGTGAAGAGAGCATAAACGCCTGATGGAAAGTGGACGCGTTGAGAAACTGCGCCTTGAGCCGCACTCACAAACGACGTCAAATCGCGTCCTCTGACGTTACACGTGACAGTCTGCAAGCGGCTCGCGCCATCATGTAAGACGGTAGATCTGCCAGTCGTGAGAAAAACATCCGCGAGTTCGCGCAGTTTCACTTGCACGCCTTCGCTATTTTCGAGCAGAAGAGAGCCAATTTCCTCGGGATCGGTGCGCGCCTTGGGCGAGAGAATAACAACCATGTCGATGATACGATTGCCTTCATAGACCTGAGATACAGGCGTTCCCTGATAGGCCGCCTGGATGGCGTCAAGCACTTTGACTGGCTGAAACCCGAATTGCGCGAGCCGTTCCGGACGCAGCCGGATGCCGATCTCGGGCACACCCGGCGGCGACGGAATCTGCACATCAACCGCGCCTTTCACAGTCGAAAGCACACTTGAGACTTCTCGGGCCTTCTGATCAAGGATGCCGAGATTGTTGCCGAATACTTTTATTACGACCTGTCCGGCGGAACCTGAGAGCACTTCTTCCATTCGTTCCGATAAGAATGGTTTCATAGAAAAAGAGAACCCCGGAAATAGGGACAGCGTCTTTCGAATCCGGTCTTCGGCGTCGGTACCGACACTTGGCTTCAGTTTGATGTGGAATTCGCTGTAATTAACGCCTGAAGTGTCGTCAGCCAATTCCGCCCTGCCGATCTGCTGGGCAACGGATGCGACTTGCGGATTTTTCGAGAGTTCGGCGGTAATTTGGCGTCCAGCGCTTATGGAGTCGGATAACGAAGTTCCCGGAAGCGAGATGGCGTGTGCGATGAAGTGCTCCTCATGTAGATCCGGCAGAAAACCTCCGCCAAAAAACGGCAGTGTAATCACAGCTGAAACGAATAAGATCGCTGCCACAGCCAGTAACGAAACGCGCTTCGCAACTGTGAAGCTCAAAAGACGAGCGTAATGCACTTTCAGCCAAGTGATCGATCGCGGTTCTGTTTCAGATTCCACCGCTTGTGGCAGCAACAGGACGCACAGCGCAGGAGTTACGGTCAGCGCTACCAACAGGGAGGAAACAATCGCAATGACGTACGTAAGGGCAAGTGGACGAAAAAGCCTGCCTTGCACGCCCGATAGCGCGAACACCGGAATAAAGACAACGGCCACCACGAACGTCGCGTATACCACGGCGGATCGCACTTCGAGCGATGCAGCGCGGACGATACGGAATATCGAGCGAAGCCCCAGCCGGTCCGCATGCTGCCGCAACCGCCGATGGGATGTTTTCGACATCGATAATCGCATCATCGACCACTTCACCGATTGCAATGGCAAGACCGCCCAATGTCAGGGTGTTCAGGCTTTGCCCCAGGTAATACAAGACGATGATCGCAATGAGAAGCGACAGCGGAATGGCTGTCAGCGAGATGAATGCTATTCGCAGATTAAACAGGAACAGAAAGAGCACAATCGCCACCAACGCGCCACCAAGCATCAGTGAGGTGCTGAGGTTGTGAACGGCGGTGTTGATGAAATCAGCGGGCCGAAACATCGCCGGATGCAGATCGATGCCCGCCGCAACGAAGGCGGAATGCATGGCTGCCAGTTCCGTTTCCACGGCTTGAGTCACCTCCAGCGTGTTCTCGCCATACTGACTTGAAACCTCGACCAGAACGCCGGGATGACCAGCTACCGTAGCGCCGCCGATAGCTGGAGCGGCAGCCTGTTCGACACGTGCGACGTCGCGCAGCCGCACCATTGCACCCGTGCGCGCACGTATCAGGGAGGCCCCGATCTGCGCGGGGACGAGAGACTGCCCGAGCGACTGAAGAATCACACGTTGATTTCTGGTTTCCACGAAGCCCGCGCCGCGGACTCCGGTCGCGTTGTGGGCAGCGTTTAGAATCTCATCAATCGAGAGCCCATACTGCGCTAGTTTTTCCGGCACCACGTGCACTTGAAACTGCCTGACATCTCCCCCGAAGATGGCGACGCGCGCCACACCGTGAACACCCAGCAGGCGCGGACGGAGCACCCAATCCGCAAAGGTCCGCAACTCCATTTGCGTACGGTGTTTTGAAGTGAGGCCTTCGATTAACATCAAGCTCGTAGAACCAGTGAGAGGGGCCATGGTCGGAGGTTCAACTCCCATTGGGAGCCGTGCCACGCTGAGGCGCTCGCTAACCATTTGCCGCGCACGATAAACGTCCATCCGGTCCTGAAACGTGATGGTTACCACCGAAAGACCCAGCGTGGATTGCGATCGGAGGGTATCTAGACCGGGAACACCATTGACGGCGCTTTCGACCGGAACTGTGACAAGCTGTTCTACTTCTTCCGGCGAGAGGCCCGGCGCTTCCGTTTGAATCACAACACGCGGTGGCGCGAATTCCGGATAAACATCGTATTTCGAATGGAGAGTGATGTAAACGCCGTAACCGAGGACGAGACACGCCAAGGCAACCACCACGCCGCGAAAGCGGATGGAGAATGAGACCAGAGCCTGAAGCATTACTCTTCGTCGGACTCCAGTTGCGATTTCATTTCTTCGGAAAGCAGCGTCTGAGCGCCCGAAACGACTACTTGCTCGCTTGGCTGAAAGCCAGACTTCACAATCCAGCCGCCGTCTCCCGGCTCGTCTAGAGCTGCCATGTGGCGCACAAAGTCACCAGGTTCTTTCTCGAGGTAAACCCAGGTCTCACCTTGAAATCGCAGGATTGCCGACGAGGGAATCAATACGCCCCTTTCGGCGCGTCCGGGGATGGCAACGCGTGCGGTAACCGCTTCGCCGGGCCTCAACGCCATTCTTCCGGGCGCAAGCCGGAACAACCACGTCTGGCCCTGATATTTCGGATCGACAGAGCCGGCAAGCGCTACGCGCCGAGCGGGAATCGCTACTTCTTCTTGATTTGCTGGATAGATCATTGCACGTGCTACGGAAGAAGCTATAGTCTGGCCGGGCGGCACATACAAGCGAGCGAGCAGCTGATCGAACCGGTTGATTCGCAGCAGGGCTTGACCGGCTTCCACAGATTCCCCGGGCTGCGCAGACACCTCTGTTACCTGGCCGCCTTTGCGCACTTGCAACACGTCCGCACCGGCGCTCGAACGCGCCTCCAACGTGGCCGTGATGAGTTCCACCGAAGCTTGGTCCGAGCTCAGCTTCGCTTGTTCGCTCGAAAGCTGGGCTTCCGCTTCCTGGACTGCCTTGTCGGAAGCATTCTGGTTCTGCGAATTGAGTTGTCTTAACCGGTTGACTTCTTTGCTTACGCTGGCTACAGAAGCCTTCGCTGCTTCCAATTCCGCACGAGCCGACGCAAGGCGCTCGTTCAATGCGATTCGATCGATCGGGGCAAAAAGCGGCTGAACGCTTCCGACATCCGTTCCTTGGTCAACACGCGCCCCTACAGCGGGCCATTTGCCGTCGCTCGTCAGAGTCCCTGTAAATGGCGCTCTGAGAATAAATTCTTCGGAAGGATCTGCTTCCAGTGTGCCGTAAACGGTGACTTCGGGCCGGATCGCCATCGATTGTAGCGGCCGTACCTGGAGACCGATACGCTCCTGTGTTTCGCTATCCAGTTTCACACCTTCCGTTTTCTGCCTTTCACGGGCCTCTGTCCTCTCCTGCTGTTCGTCCGCCTGGGACTGCCGGCCACGAATTGACAGGGCCAGTCCGCCTAGCAAAATTCCGGCCGTTACTATTGCGAAGGTGTAATTGTTTTTCCGTGTCATTGTTGAGCTCGCTTTTTTTCGGGAGATTCGGCCTGGGGACCAATCCATCGCACGTCATCCAGAGGAGCTTGCACGGCATTTTCCAATGCCGAAAATGCGGCGCGTGTCTTGGTGAGAGCCTGCAGCCGCGCTTCGATAGCCTCAATGCTCTGCAACCTTGTAGCATTCAGCATTACCCGATCCTGCTGACCTATCTGAACGGCGCGGATCATGCTGCGCTCCCGGTCTGCCTGGATCACACTCCATTGAGTTTTCGCCTCCTGGTATTCCGCAAATGCAGTTCGGTATTGTGCGAGCGCCTGCTCCATCTCGCTAATCGCTTTCTGCTGCAGCACAATGAATTGCGCCTCTGCCTCCGACCGCCGTGCCTCGGCCTCTGCGATTGGCCCTCGATTGCGATTCAGCACCGGTACTGGGAACGATGGGCCAAATGTGTATTTATGGATTCCTTCGTCGAAATCGTAGCCGGGATTTAGTTGGATATCGGGATACTGCCGGGCGATTTCCAAGTGCAGATGTGCATCTGCTGCTGCATACTCGAGAAGCGAACGCTGGATATCCAGACGGTTGAGCAGCCCGGCTTGCTGTACGCGCTTTAGCGGTAACTGTTCGATCGGTTTGGGCGAGTCATATCGGTCCGTTGTAAACTGCACACCTACCAAAGCCAACTCCGGCACTCCCATCACCGAAGCCAGGCGAATGCGCGTTTGAAGAACTTGACCTTGAATCGCATTCAGAGTTACTGCCGCTCTGCTGGCTTCGACGCGAAACTGATTCCATTCCGGCCGCGAGACCTCGCCCACCGATAAGCGTTGCTGAATAAGGGCAACAAGTTCAGATCGGACCTGAGCTTCCCGGCGAACGGCCTCGGCCTGTTCTGCCGCTGCGACGTAATCCATCCAGGCATCCCGAACCTGGCCATAAACCTGCCAACTCGCCACCTTCCACGCGATGCGCTCTGCATCCGCCAGTTTTGCGGCTTCGAGAATGCGATAGCTGCGCTTATGCGCCGTTTCGATAGGTAGACTGAGCTCAAGCCGGAGAACTACTGGCGATGAGGAAAAGGTTTCATAGCCTCCGACGGCATAAATCGAAGGGTTCGGGCGCCCTCCCGCCGTGACAATAGCAGCTTCTGTCATGCTGACCCGAGTGTGCGCGAGCGAAATTGTGGGGTTGAAATAAGCGGCAACCAGAGTTGCCGTCTTCAGATCCAATATCTTTGGCGGCCATTTCACTCCCTCTGCCGGATCCATCGAACGCACAAACCGCGCCAGACCTGGATCATCGAGATTTCGCTGCCTCAAAATGGTCTCCGATTGGACTGGCGTAAGAGGTTGCCCTCGATAGTGGACACAACTGCTCAGCTCGATGCAAAGAACGCTCGTGATTATGATCGTGGTCAGCTGCTTGTTGCAACGCATCAGTCCACCTGCGTTCGCGCTATGACCTCGACCGCCAGCTTCGCCGCGTATTTATTTCGCAGGGAGTAATACGACATCTTGCCGTCGCTCCGGTATTTAAGCAAGCGGAGGTCGCGCAGTTTTCGGAGATGGTGAGAGGCCGTCGAGATGGTCGTTCCGAGAACGTTGGCGACATCGCAGACACATAATTCTTCGCCATCCCGAAACGCACACAGAATTTTGAGCCGTGCACAATCGGCCAAGGCATTAAAGAGAATCCGTGTTTCCTCAATCGCCTCATCATCGGGCATCTTGGTTCTTAGGCGATGAACGAGTTCCTGCTTAAAACATGGAACAAAGTCTTCCCTCTCTTCGGGTAAAGGGCTTGCAGATCGCGGCTTTGCTCTCACATTCGCAGGCATGTGCGAATATTATCAAATTGTCTTTTTGACAGCGTATGCTCCATAGGAGGCGCGTGCCGCGCGCCCTCAGGTTTTGGAGCGGGTGCGACAACTTCGTAAAACCGACCTGTGTCACTAAATCTATGAATTAATGGCGAAAATGGAAGTTGGGGGCGCTGAGACGCTCGCGCCATGAATGTCACTTTGCTCAAAGCGCTGGTCGCATTGGTGATAGTGTGCTTGCTGCTCGCTCGTTCACTCGCCTCGTTCTTCAGACAAAAGAGCGCAGGTTCCCTACTGCAGCTGCTTGGTGCTGGATGTCTGATAGTGGTCGTCCTGACTCATGTTTGCGAAGCGCTTCGCCTGTTTGTTTGGATGCATTGGGGGTTAGAGCACAGTGCAGGCCATTACCTTGATTTCTGGAGTGCTGTGCTTGGTCTCACATTCTTTGCTACGGGTTACCTGCTCAATACGCTTGCAAAACGACACGGCTAAAATGCCGGGCCTTCAGCCAGCCATCAAAGCGCCTGGTATCTTGTGGACGGGTCAATGAAGCCTTGATCACGCCGTGGGTTGCACGAGCTGCGCGACGCCTTGGTAGGTATAGGTCATCGGCCGCGGACCCGGAAGGTAGAACGTCTTCAGTTCGGTAATTTGAAATCCGGCCGCGGTGATAAGCTCGTCTGCTTTGCGATTCAAGTTGCAGCCTCCGGCGATGCGTTTCCATAGCGGGTTGAGCCGCTCCTGCCAAGCCACGACAGCAGGATCGGGAGCACGGCCGTGTTCGAGAAAGATGAGGCGCCTTTCTCCTTGAGAACCCGCCTTATTTGCTGAAGCGCCATTGGAGCGTCCGGGATAGAACACAGGGTCCACGTCATGACAATTGTGTCGATGCTCGCATTGGCGAGCGGCAGCGGCTCCTCCGCCGATTGCAACAAGAATTCGACCTTGATGCGTCCACTTTCCACTCGCTTGAGCGCCATTCGCTGTAGATTCTTGAGCTTTCAATCTGAGGATTTTTCTCTCACATAATCAGGCGGCGAGGAGATCGAGAATCTGTTGAATCGATCGGTCAGCTTTGCGATAAGCGGTTTCGATCCTGGTGGCGGGTTTGAGTTCTGGTTGCGGTGGCGAGTTAAACAGACTGTTGGCGAGGGGTCCGCATACGCGTTTGTGAAAGAGGACGAACAGGAGCGCAGCCTTGTTACCTTTCGGCGTGAGCCGGTAAGCGTAGCGCTTGCCGTCACGTTCGATAAGGCCGTGCGCCTTCATTTTGCGGATGTCGTAGCGGAGTTGGGTAAGGGTGTAGTTGCTGGCTTTGAGGCCGAATGCGGCGAGGATGGCCTCGTGAATCTGCGCCGTGCGCCAACCGCCGATCTTGGTTCCGGCGTGTAGGAGCACTTCCATCAGGCGGATGATGCGGGTGTCGTGGATCTTAATGCCGGGCACGCGACTACGGCTGGAGGCGATGGGCAAGGCCATGCGCTGAAACAGTGGGAAATCGACATGGACGTTGAGCGCTTCGGCCTCGAAGGCCGCGAATCGGTCGGTGACGGCGGCTAGTTTGCGACGGACCGCGTCCAGATTCTGCAGAGACTTCTTCAGCCCGAAGTCCTTGAGATTATTGCTCAATGCTTCCAGGCGGAGAAAGGTAGTGAATTTTTCGTACATGCGCAGGACGGCATTCCGGCCGCAGGCGCGGAAGACATGATGTCCATGTTCCATCTGGTCGAGCACGCTCTGCAGTTTGCCGCGTAATTTCTTATTGATCCGGAAACCAAAGATCTGGGTGATCTTGTGGGGCGTCAGGCGCAGCAGACCAAGATCGCAGGATCGTTCGAACAGTTTGTGGATGGGAAAGTTGCGGCGGAAGACGAGATTCCGGCAGTACTCGACCTGTTGAATCGAATAGTGGCGCTTGAGGTGGATCACCTGTCGATCCGCTTTGGAGAACTTCGGCCCTACGATCAGAGTCCAGTAATCGAGGCGCTTGTGGATGAGATCAGCACTCAAGCGGTCGGCGGCGGCCTGGAGGGCCGCAGGATTCTGAGACCCCCACGAAAGCATTGTCGTCCTTGCGGAAGGCAACTCTGTGGCGCAGCAGTTCCCGGTCGATGTAATGATGGCCGTTCAGATAATACGTGATCTGGAACGGCAGGAAGGAACCCACGCACATCGCTATGGGGCCCAGCACTTCATCGCGGATGTAGAAGTAATAGTGGGTGTAGCGGCAGCGCTGTCGAGCAATGATTCGGTAGTTCGGATCATCCACCGGATAGCGTGGCACGGTGGAGCGGAAGGATGGCCCCACCTCCATGCTCTTCAGAATGAAATAGACGCCGAAGCGATTGTGGCGCTCCATGCGCCGCAGATGCGAGCGGACGTAATCCTCCTTCCGCACGCCCTTTTCTGCCCACTCGATCGGAATCCGCTGGTTACGGGCGAAGGCATCCACCCAACGGTTGTACTCGCCGGTGCGCTGGCGCAGAACGTCCTTGGTGATCACGCTCGCGTGATGGAGGTCGCGGAAGAAATAAACGATGTTCTCCGGCCGCGTTAGCAGTGGCAGGTGGCCCAGAATGACAATGCGGTCGAAACAGTGATATACAAAAGCCAGCAGGCTGCCAAACAGCTTGGTGAAGGTATCCACCGGTCCTCCTCGATCGTTCTTGCGTTGACAACAAGATGATCGTGCCGAGGACCGGTGGAAATCAAATGCCGGGCACGGCTGACTGGACTACAAGATTCCAAGGGAAGAAAGGGTTCCCAAGGGAAAGAAACCGCAGGTGTCGTTCCCTTGGATTGGCGGCTCAACAAAATTTCAAATATCTTTGGGTAGTTCTAGAGATGGGTCCACGCCATAAACGTGTTGGACCTGCGAGGAATAAAAAGGCAAATTCAACCGGAGCCGATACCAACCTCTAATACTTCGCCGCAAGCGTTGGGAATCGAAGCTGCACGAAGGCGAGTGGTTTCCTTGTTCCTCATCGCAAATTCGATGATGTGAGGCACAACGTATTTCTTGTAAAAACCCATGGAATCAAATAGCGATTCAATCTGCCGGCCGGTGCCGCGTCAGTAGATAATGATGAACCCGCCGGGTTTTGCAACGACGGCGCCAAAACTCCATCCCGGCACGCCGACCGCGGTCCCCTTGCCGCCGATCAGCTTTCCGCTCGCATCGTAGAATCGCCACGCGAGCGAGCCGCCGCGCGCCCATCCAGTGCCTTCTGTCCATGCCATCAGCGTGTCGCCATGTGGTGATATTGCGATGCGCGGGTGCTTGTGGCCTTTGCTGTCTCCGGATGCGCTCACAGGAGCGGCATTTATATCTTCTAGATTTTCAAAATAGACTTGCCCGCCTGTTTCCCAAGCTCCTTCGATTTTGCCAGCGGCTTCGGAAAAAGCCATGCTGCTCATCGGGCATGCATTGATTTCCCATGGATGCAGCTTGCGACCCTCGAAGGTCTTGGCGTAATCGTGTGAGGTGAGAAGGTAGATATCCCGGTGAACGTCTTCAGTAGCCGATCGATATAGGACTCCTACTGTGCCCCTCGAAGTGGCATACATGGCCATACCGCAGCACCCACACGCTCCGGTGGGATATTTCCAGGCGGGCTCCTCCGTGGCGAATGTTTTTCCATCGTCGTTCGACCTTGCAATCCGAACTTGTCGTCCCGCTTCTCCGGCCAGAGCGCCAGGTGCCTTTCCATGCCAGGCTACGTAAACGTGCCCTGCCCAATCGGCTGCTACCGTTCCGCCGCCGTCCAGACCAAAGGTGCGGGTCATCAAATTGCGTTCTGCTTCGAAAGCAGTGTGCGAGTTATTGAGGCGGCTATAGAGCATTGGTGCGCCGGGTTGTCCCGATTCCGGATTGAGCGGTCCTTTTGGTTTCGCCTTTGACGATCCATTCCAGGCAACATGAACACGACCGTTCTCGCCGATGGCAATTTGGCCGCCGCGGATCGTTCCCAACGCGATGGCGCTTCCCGCCTCACTGTTAACGCGAAGTGGAGCTGACCAAGTGCGGCCTGCATCGGATGATTTCATGTAGTATAGGTCGCCGCCTGCCGGATCTCCCGAATAGTAAAGCAGGTGAAGCGTACCGCTCCGGTCCATTACCGCCTGCGGTTGAATTCCACTGTTCGGAACGCGAATCAGCGAAATATCCGGATTCCGCGACATTTCAGATGCGGCAAACGGGACCACACCGCAAAGAGATACCGCCGCACAAAGAGACACTAAGAAAACCTTCATACTGCAGACAATTCCACCGTACACCGTCTCCGTCGAAGGTTAGCCGGAACACGTAATCGAGCAGATGGTGTAAGACTTCAATAAAGTACCTGGGAGACTCTCTAGAAGGAAAAGTCGAAGTGAATATTGCTGGTGCATTACAACATGCCCTCCTGGTGGCCTTCACGATGGCGTGGGAGATTCTGTGGGCATTGATTCTCGGGTTCGCGCTCTCTGGTGTGATTCAGGCCGTTGTCTCAAAAGAAGAGATGGTGCGCTTGCTGCCGGACGATTCCCCGCGATCAATCGTCCGGGCCTCATTCCTGGGTGCGGCATCGTCCTCCTGCTCGTATGCAGCCGTAGCCTTGGCCCGTTCGATGTTCCGCAAAGGAGCGAATTTCACGGCGGCGATGGCTTTTCAGTTTGCCTCCACCAATCTTGTGCTGGAACTCGGCATTTTACTCGCCGTGTTGCTAGGCTGGCAGTTCACACTCGCGGAATTTATCGGTGGGCCGATCATGATCATTCTGCTTGTGCTTCTGTTCAGACTCTTCGTCTCGCCAGAGATTGTCCGTGCGGCAAAAGAGCAGGCTGACAAGGGATTGCAAGGCCGCATGGAGGGACATGCCGAAATGGACATGTCGCTTCACGAAGGTTCCATCTGGAACCGCATGTTTTCAGACAAAGGAAAAACGGCCATCAGCCATTTTTTCGTCGTGGATTGGGCTTCTACGTGGATTGACATTGTCGGTGGTTTGCTCATTGCGGGAGCGATTGCAGCCTGGGTACCGAAGCAGTTCTGGCAAGCGTTCTTCCTCCAAGGTCATCCTCTTCTCGCAAAGCTGTGGGGACCCGTAGTTGGCCCTATCGTTGCCGTCATTGCCTTTGTTTGTTCTGTTGGCAACGTGCCGCTGGCGGCAGTCCTGTGGAATGGCGGAATCAGTTTCGGGGGCGTCGTGGCATTTCTTTTTGCCGACCTCATTGTGTTACCGATCCTTGATATCTATCGCAAATACTACGGCTTCAAAGTAAGCGCCTTGCTATTCGTGCTGTTTTACGCCGCGATGACTGGCGCGGCTCTGGTGGTAGATTTCGCTTTCGGACCGCTGCATCTCGTTCCCCAACAAAGGAGTGCTCAGGTGATGGAAGGGATTCGATGGAACTATACGAGCGTCCTCAATATCGTATTTCTCGTTTTAGCAGCTTTGTTACTTATCCGCTTTTTCCGGACTGACGGCCCGCAAATGCTGAAGATGATGAGTTCCTCGGGGCATGAACGGCGACACGCGAGCAGACACTAACAAGATCGGACGCACTCAGGATTCTGAATCTCGCTCTCCCGAGCGCTTCAGGGTGCCATGCTTTAGTGCTCGCTCGTTGACGAGTGCAAACAACACGGGCACGAGTATCAAGACATTGATGGTGGAAGTGATCATGCCTCCGACGATGGGAGCAGCAATCGGTTTCATGACATCGGAGCCGATGCCCGACTCCCAGAGAATAGGCACCAGGCTGGCAAGAACCGCTGTCACGGTCATCAGTTTTGGACGGAGCCGCTGCACCGCGCCTTCGATGGCCGCTGCCTCGATATCTTCATGTCTGAGGGGCGTATCTGCCGCGAATCGGTGGTCGAGCGCTTCGTGCAGATAAACAACCATCACTACAGCGGTCTCGACAGCAATGCCAAAGAGTGCAATGTAACCGACCCACACAGCCACGCTGAAGTTGTACCCGAGCAGCCATTGCAGAATCAGCCCGCCGGTCAAGGCATACACAGTCGGAAAAATGAGAATCGCAGCTTCGGTGACGGAATGAAAAACCATGTAGAGCAGCAGGAAAATTACAAAGAATACGACAGGCATAATGAGCTTTAGACGTTGTTTGGCACGCTGCTCAAATTCGTATTCTCCGGACCAGCGGAAAGTGTAACCGGCTGGCAGTTTAAGATACGAGCGTAGTAGCCGGTCTGCTTTCTCAACGAAACCGCCGTAATTGGTCGTATTCAAATCGATGTAAACGTACCCGGTCAACTGCGCATCTTCATCGCGAATCATCGCCGGACCGCGCGAAAACGATAATGTTGCCACTTCTCCAATGGGAACCTGTGCGCCCCAAGATGTTGTAATGACAACTCTTTCTAGCTCATGAATGTCATCACGAAAATCGCGGTTATAGCGAACATCGATGGGGTACCGCTCACGGCCCTCGATATTTTCCGCAATGTTCTCGCCGCCGATTCCCGAAGAAACGGCGCGCTGTACGTCGGCGATCGTGAATCCATACCGGGCGGCCTCGGCCCGATTGACCTGTATATTCACATAGAAGCCTTGCGCCACGCGCTCAGCAAAGATCGACCGCATCTCCGGCAGTTTCGAGAGAATCTGCTGCACTTGTGTGCCAACCTGTTGAATGCCGTCGATGCTTGGTCCCTGGATCTTGAGGCCGACCGGCGTTTTGATGCCGGTCAACTCCATATCCAAGCGGTTCTCGACCGGCATGGTCCAGGTATTCGAAAGCCCGGGAAATTGGAGTTTCTCATCCATTTCCCGAACAAGCTTTTCATACGTCATACCCGCCGGCCATTGATTTGTGGGCTTTAACATGATCGTTGTGTCGTACATGTCTAGCGGTGCGTTATCCGTAGCGCTATCGGAGCGCCCAACCGATCCGAACACGCTTTCCACTTCAGGAAACGACCGGATGATTCTGTCTTGCGCCTGTAACAGCTGTGAGGCTTGCCTGATCGAGATTCCCGGGAGAGCGGTCGGCATGTACAACGAGGAGCCCTCATATAAAGGCGGCATGAATTGGCTGCCGATGCGCAAAGCCAACGGCAAAGTCACGACCAGGAATGCGAAATTCAGAAGCAGTGTTGTTTTGCGGAAGTGAAGGCAGAGACGAAGAACGGGAAGATAAAGTGCCGTCGTGAGCCGCGAGATCGGGTTCTCCGATTCGGGCCGCAATCGTCCGCGAATGAAAATCAGCATCAAAACCGGAACAAGCGTAATCGAGAGGATGGAGGAGAACGCAACTGCGAGAGTTTTCGTCCAGGCCAGCGGGCGAAACATCCGCCCTTCCTGCGCTTCGAGCAAAAACACCGGAACGAAGGACACGACGATAATCAGCAGAGAGAAGAAGAGGGCCGGGCCGACTTGCTTGGCGGCATCCAGCAGGACCCTCCGGCGTTCCCGCTCGGTGATCGTTGCAGGTTCCTTCCGCTCCGACAGATGCCGGTATCCGTTCTCGACCATAACGATTGCGGCATCGACCAGCACACCGATTGCCAGCGCCAGGCCGCCCAGCGACATGATGTTGGACGAGACGTGCAGGTAGTACATGGGAATGAACGCGGCGACCACCGCAATAGGCAACGTGAGAATGGGAATCAATGCCGAACGGAAATGGAAGAGAAAGACAATGATCACGAGGCTGACGATGACGGCCTCTTCAAGAAGGTCGCGCTGCAGCGTATGGATCGAGGCCTCGATGAGCCCCGAGCGATCATAACCGGAGACGATTTGAACGCCGGGCGGCAGTGACGGGGCAAGCTCCGCAATCTTCTTCTTGACGCCGTCAATTACACTCAGCGCATTCATTCCATAGCGCATCACCACGATGCCCGCTACCGTCTCTCCTTCGCCATCCCATTCCGCGACACCTCGACGAGTATCCGGTCCGTAGGCAACTGTGCCAAGATCTTTCACGAGAACGGGAACACCATTCTTCGTAGCAACGGGGACAGTCTGGAGATCGGTCAAGGAGTGTAGATACCCGAGTCCGCGGATCATGTATTCAGCGCCGCTGAGCTCCAGCACGTCGCCGCCAACCTCATTGCTGCTCGCTTGTACGCGATCGATCACGGTAGACAGGGGAATGTTATAAGCGCGGAGTCTGTCGGGATCGAGCCGAACTTGATATTGGCGGACAAATCCTCCGATACTCGCCACTTCCGCTACGCCAGGAACCGTCTCGAGCTGATATCGCAGGAACCAATCCTGCAGCGTGCGGAGATCCGCCAGACTATGTCGCTGGCTTTTGTCTACGAGCTCATACTCATACACCCAACCTGCTCCGGTAGCATCCGGACCGATCGCCGGGTGGACGTTTGTGGGCAGTTGGCCGGCGATCTGCTGCAAGTACTCGATCACCCGTGAACGCGCCCAGTAAAGATCCGTACCATCTTGAAATACGACGAAGACGTAAGAGTCTCCGAACATGGTCTGTGCGCGCACAGCCTTTACATTCGGAGCCGCCAATAGAGCGGTCACAATCGGGTACGTTACTTGATCTTCAATGATGTTTGGAGGCTCTCCTGTCCAGGGCGTGTGAATGATGACCTCGACGTCCGAGATATCGGGTAAAGCATCCAACGGAACTCGTTGCAGAGACCAAATACCTGCCAGGACCAAAAACAGAGTTCCTGTAAACACCAGGAAACGATTCCGGGCACACCAGTCAATCCAGCGGGCAATCACTCACATGCCTCCTGTCGCACTCATAGTGAGCTGTTTACTCGCCACGGTCTGCCCGTTCTTCTGTGCCACGATGGATACCTGCCAAGTTCCTCCGCTCCCGAGATTTCCCGAGCCTTCATATTGGCCGGCGCCCTTCTCGGCGAGATTCGATACCATTCGCATCGCAGCCATCCCCATCGCGGGCATGGCCGGCATGAAAAACGTGACGGATACCTGGGCTCCTGTAATCGGCGCTCCACTGCGATCCGTGAGCTTCACGCGGAACGTGTTACCCCCTTTATGCGGTGGCGAGGGCGCAGTGGAAAATTCGATGTTCGCTTGCGGCGCTTGAGTCGTTGTTCCACCAGTCGCTCCCGCACCAGGGGGAGGCGGCGCGAACGAGCCCAGCGCGGCTTCTAACTGGCTATCCGAGTCGATCAAAAAGTTTGCCGACGTGACGATCTTTTCCCCGGCTTTGAGTCCCTTCTCTACGATGAAATCATCGCCAACGCGTTGCCCTAACTGGAGAGGACGTGGTTCTAAATAACCGCCGCCGTGATCCACAAAAGCAATTTGCCGCATCCCTGCCTCGAGCACGCCCGACGCCGGGATTGCCAGATGCCGGCCCATCGGAATCTTCAGTTGCACGTTGACGAACATTCCGGGCTTCAATTTCAACGCAGGATTCGAGAAAACAAGGCGGACACGCTGTGTCCGCGTGTTCATGTCGACTTGCGGCCAAAGATAGTCAATGCGTCCGAAGAACGTTTGTCCGGGATAGGCATCCGTCGTCACTGCGGCCGGCTGCCCAACCGCGAGGCGGCCGGTATCGGATTGGAAGACTTCGGCGTAAACCCAAACTGTAGAGAGGTTGGCGACTGTGTAAAGCTTTGTTTCGGGCTGCACATACATGTTCGGTAATGCATTTCGTTCCGTGATGTATCCGGTTACCGGGGAATCCACTTCCAGTTCCTGGCGAACGGCACCGGTCGATTCCAGGTTTGCGATCTCTCGGTCCGGCACTTGCCATTGCTTCAGCCGTTCGCTAGTAGCGCTGAGCAGTGAATTCGCGCCGCCCGTGACACCCGGCACCGAGCTGTGGGCTAATTCGTCCCGATTTTGTTTTGCAAGGAGATACTCGCGCTCCGTGGTCACCAGATCCGGGCTGTAGATAGCAAAGAGCGGCTGGCCTTTGCGAATGTATTGGTACGTTGCGTCCGCGAATACTTTTTGGATCCAGCCGGGAAAGCGGAGTTGGACGTAGGCCAGCTTCGTCTCATCCACTTCTACGCTCCCCACCGTGCGGATTTCGTCAGCAACGTCGCGGATTTCGACCGTGCCCGTCTGGACACCGATGCTTTGCATGCGCTGCGGCGTGAGTTGAACCGGAGCGAGAGGTGTCTCGGGAGGAGTGGACGGGGTATTTGCGGCTTTTTGCCGCGTTGTCTCTGCCGCAGACTCACGGGCGGCCATTTGCGGCTGAGCCGCCATGTTTGATGGGCGATGTGAGGACCACCATAGATATCCCAGGCCGGCCGCAAGCAGCACGTTGAGACCTACTGCTACGAGAAAAGCACGACGATAATTCTTCATGGCATCCCTCATTTCACTGTTCCGAGGTTACGGCCTGTGATCTGCTCCAGCTCCGCGATCGCGGTTTCGTGCTCGAGCAGGTTGCGCCAATATTCTTCGTCCAATCGCAGAACGTCTAGAAAAGAGTTCAGAAGAGTCTCAAAATCCTCCTTATTCACTTCATAAGCCGCGAGACCGGCCTTGAAGGTATTGGCGGCTTGGGGAATCAGTCCTTGGCGATAGATGTTCAACACGCGGGCCGCCGTTTCGGCCTTCAGATATTGATCCCGAACGTCGAAATAGGCTTGCTGAATTTGCGCTTCGTAATCGTGTTGAGAGCGATGCAACTCCTCGACGGCTTGTTCCACCTCTGGCCACTGCTTACGGCTTCCGTGCACCGGAATTCTCACTCCGAGAGTAAGCATGTAGTAATCGCGGTATTGCTCCGCCGTGTGTTGCCACATGTATTGGACATTAAAATCCGGATAGAAATCCTTGTGAGCAATCTCCAATTGCAAACTCTTGCCGCGAATCATCTCTTGCTGGCCGTGGATCTCTGGATTCTGGTTGCGGACGGTGTCTAGCAGCTCATCTACACTCACGTGCACGGGCGTTTCCGTGAGATCGTCCGGAATGATATCGGGCTGATTGGGAAGACGATTCAGAAGCTGCTTCAGTTTGGCCTGCAGACTTCGATGCTCCTGGTGGTGCATCTCAGTCTCCGCGAGAAGCTTTGTTTGCTCCAGCTGAGGCTTCAATACATCCTGCTGATTCCCTTTTCCAACCCGGTAATTCGCTTCGCCAACCTTTGCGACTTGATCGAGTAGTTTCGCGTCGCGTTCCAGCAGTGCTAGTTCCTGATATTCATAAGCAAGTTGAAAGTACGCTGCTTTCAGTTGCTCGACCACCAAACGCCGAGTTGCTTCCACACGATCGCGCTCGACGTCAGCATCTTTCTGCGCGGCTTCGCCTCGCAGCCGGAGCTTGCCCGGATAGGGGAGATCTTGGGAAAAGCCGAACCCGATATAAGCGAAATTGCTATTCGTATAACCGGCGAAGGGGCGCGGACTGCCTACTGCGAACTGTTGGACGGTGGATTGGGGATCTGGCAGAGTGGACACTTGGGACGGCACCTGCATCGCGGCACGCCAGCCATGCTTCGCGGCGATGATCTGAGGATTATTTGTTTCCGCTTCTTCGATCAGCGCGGCGAGTGACGAGCGCACGCCTTCCCGGTTGGCGTGGTTGGGCATCGGCGATTCTGCAACAGATTGGCCAAGGGCCACCAGCGGTACGCCGTGCAGTATGAGCCGCAGAGCGATTCCAATTACCAGTCCCGTGGTTCTAATGACGTTCCACATGTGCTTCTCCTTCGCGTGCCCCGATGTTTAGGCCTTGTGCGTAAAGGTGATCCCATACGCGGTCGAAGAGATCGTCAGGGAGCGGTTGCTTCAATTCGAAATCGAAGGTTTCTAAATAACCGGCGATTCTCAATCGATAGGGCTCGGGATGCGCCACGGTCCGAATATCGGCCCAGCGCCAACTACGGGAATCATTTCCTTTTGCTGCAACGTAATCGATTCCGCCGTCGCGAAATCGCAAAACGCCGTTGCTACCGCCAGTGCGTGTTCGGCGGCGGGCGCCAATCGTGGCGAACCTTGACCCGCGGGAAAGCGGAATGCCATTGATGGCCGGCTTGCCCACCGAGTGAATGAATTCGGCCGCCACTTCCGACGGGATGGCCTTCTTCAGCTTGAAATCAAACGGCCGATCTCCCGGGAGGTGCCAATGCCGATTCCGATACGTAATCAGCGAAAGCTTTCGTGGATTCGGAAGATCAACACTTCGGATATCGTCGAGCGCCCAGTGAATTGGCTCTCCGTTCGCAGGACGAAAGTCTACGCCGGTGGTCGATATCGTGAGACTTCCGCGTGCCGGTTTTGGGAATCGGTTCAGCGTCCCATCCGACGTCCAAAGCAAGGGGCCGGAAGGATCCTCAAACGGAAGCCTAGCTGTATTCGATCGAACTGGGCTAACAGAAATCGCAACAATCCAAAAGAAAATCCGTGAAAACATTCTTTCTCCTCTTCCATAACCTTGTGCGCAAGCGGACGCGCGCGTGAAAAAGCTCGGCGCTGACGCGACCGCTTGCTCGAGTTGCGGCTCGGTAAGTACTTACTTTTCTGAGCCGTAACGGTAGGGACGCAGTTGTGACGAACACCTCTAAAGACACCGGTAGTGACACCAATGACTTTTAGGGAAACAGCAAACGAAGGAGAGAGGAGCTAGATGAGGAAGGTCGCGAGAAGTGCTTGCTTTTGGTGTGGGAAATTTGGCAACGAACCGAGTCGTGCTTCTGCGGCGCGGATCATTTGCCGCAATTGGAGCAAGCCATTCGGTGAAGGTAAAGCAGGATGTATCGCAGCAACGAGCGGCACCGTGGGTTTTACCTTCTGCTGCAGCCCGAGCTGTTGAAATTGACAAGGTTTTTGCTGCGAAGAATCTGTCTTCGTGCGTTTGCAATGACCGGCAGGATCACAGCAGGATTTCTTTGCAAGCGGTGCCTGAAAGAATTGCGGACATGCTACGCAGCCGCCCCAAAGCAATGTTGCAGCTAGCAACAGCGAGAGGAGCAGGTTGGCCACGCGCTGAAACATTTCTCCTTTCATGCTATACGAATGCGATGCAGTTTTGTTACGCGCTTTCTCATCTCACGACGCATCGCTTTGTAGCACCGGAGTGCAGCCCGCAGTTCGGCCTTTCACCTCTACACCAGGGCTTCGCGCACCACGCTTTCGTCTACACCCCGACCAGCGCAGCATCCGGCCAGCTTGCCGTTGAACACAACCGCAGGTACGCTACGGATGCCTAGTTGTGCGGCCCGCCCGGCGATCCCTTCCTGATGCATGTCATGGATGATGACCTCATGCTCCCCGCCAGCCACCTTTTTCACCCGTTCTATGGCGTCTTTGCAAGTCTGACAGCCTGCACTGAAAATCTCGATCTTGTGTCTCATTTGATGATGTCCTTTCTGTTATGAAATTTCTCTTTTAATCAAGCATTTGCGCCGGAGTACAGGTTTCGCAGCGCCGCGGCTCTGGGCGACGTGGCCAAGAATTCCACAGCGACGCCGAAATCAACAGACCGATGCCTGTGTAGGTCATGTAGGTGGAATCGAACCCAAACTTACCGATTAAAATAACGGCTGCAGCAACCAAACCGATCCAGAACGGACCAAGTCCGCGGCGGCGAGCGGAACGAAACGCGAGTCCAGCCACGCTGATTGCGAGAAACACGGCCGTTAAGGCCAGCAGATATTTCGTCGAAATCAGGAAACCAAGACCTAACGCCGAAACGATGCCTGCATACGCGGGCCAGCAGGCCGGACACATCAGTTTGGGTAACAAAGAAATCCCAACACTGGGAAGCGTAACCGTCGCTTGTTTCCAGGACGAAATGGTCATACCGAAGCCTCATCCTCGAGACTCGCGAGAATCGGGCAATCAGCGGATGGCCCACAATGCTCGCACCGCAAAGCCAGGTCGCGCAAGGTAGATTTCATGGCGGTCAACGTTGCAATCTTTCGGTCAATATCGGCGATTTTCGCTTGTGCGCGAGAGCGGATATCGGCCCGATTTTTTCGCGGCTCAATACGCAAGGCCAGAAGTTCTCGAACCTCGTCCAGCGAGAAACCGAGTCCCTGTGCACGTTTGATGAATCGGAGGCGCCGGCCCGTGTCGGGCGAGAATTGCCGGTAGCCAGCTTGGGTCCGCGGCGGTTTAGGCAAGAGTCCCCGACGTTCGTAATAGCGCACCGTTTCCAGGTTGACGCCGCCCAGGCGCGCCAAGCGGCTGATCGTCAGAGTCTCCATTCGGCCCTCATTGTCTTCTTTCAGTTGTAGTGTAAACCCCGGACTTGAGTACGGAGTCAAGTGGGACTGTGAAAAACCTTTGGCTTAGCTTACTCTTTCTGGGCCGGCGGCTCAAACCATCTGGTACGATTTCACGGGACCATATTGAGGCAGCTGGTCACAATGCTAAAAAGCCGTTTTGCACTGCAGCCTGGATGAAATACATTAAGCATCACGTATTGCGCCCTGTGTTGGGGATATCGAGATCGTGCGTTGGCCCTTGCCGGGGCGCTGCGGGAGCGGTTTGGCGCGAGGGTTGAAGTGGTCGAGGGAACGTTGGGCCAGTTCGACGTTCGTGTCGGCGAAACGTTAGTTTGGTCGCGGGGTGAGAGTCTTCTGGCGCGGGCGAAGCCTCCCCGTCTCCCAAACGCCGCCAAGGTCATTGCCGCAGTCGAACAGCATCAATCCACAGGGGAAGAAACCCTTACTTGCGGCGAACTCGATCGCATGCACCGCGAGTTCGGACCTAGAGACGCGAAACGCTTTTATGACCGATTCGGTGCCAAGCAAGACCTGCAGATCTACGAAAAGGCCGCGCTCCGACAGCTCGTCGATCGCCGACTTCGAGCATGCCTCGGCGGTCTTCGAGTTGGGTTGCGGGACTGGCCGGCTTGCCGAGTGTCTATTTGAGAAGCACCTTCCAGAGGAAGCCCGATACCTGGGTATCGATATCAGCACAACGATGATCGAGATTGCGACGCGCCGGCTGGCGCACTGGAGCGAGCGCGCCACGGTGCGCCGGGCAGACGGTACAATGAACCTGCCTAGCGTGGACGCTGCCTTTGACCGCTTCGTCGCGACATACCTGCTCGACCTGCTCCCCGAGGCCGTCATCAACGCAGTCGTTGCCGAGGCTCATCGGATCCTGATCAGAGAGGGAAAGCTTTGTGTGGCGACTTCAACTGAGGGCATAGATACAATTTCCCGCCTTCTGGGCTTGGCTTGGAAACGCATGTATGCGTTCGACCCTCGCCTCGTTGGTGGTTGTAGACCTTTGCGCGTATCGGCGTTGCTTGACATGAGCGCGTGGCGCATCGAACACAAACAAGTCATTTCGTCTTGGGGAATATGCTCGGAGATCATGATTGCGAGTCCAGCCTGATTCAACTCCGCCCGTCTCAGAAATCCTGGATCCAGCGTGCTTACGCAACTCTACCGAAAACTCTCGGTGGAACAAACGTCGGGAGATCGAATATCTCAATAGTCTTCGTTACTTTTCCTTTGTTCCCGATAGCGACGGTGCAAACATGCCACTCTCCAGTTCCGACGCGAAGCGGGCTTTCATCTGGTCTCGGACCGTCCGAAAAACGGCCAAGCGCTCCTCTTCCGTGCCCTCGTGAGGCGCTGGGGGATCCTGGAAGGGCCAGTGCATTCTGCTCGTTCCCGGAAACACGGGACAGCTCTCTTTCGCGTCGTCACAAACCGTGATCACATAATCGACGGGTTTGCCCACGAATTCATCGACTGATTTCGATCGGTGGCCCTCGAGACTAATACCGATCTCGTTCATAGCCTGAATTGCTTCCGGCCGCACAATACTCGGCTTGATTCCGGCGCTCGCCACTTCAAAGCGATTACCGGCCATGTGCCGGAGCAAGCCTTCGGCCATCTGACTGCGAGCTGAGTTCCCTGTGCAGAGAATTAGCACGGACTGTTTAGACATTTACGATCTCCTGACTGGACTGCTTCGTGCGGAGGGCGAGAGACCAGGCTTGCGCACTCATTTGAATCGGGTCCCATGGACTGCTGAGCGGAGGTGTATAGCTTAGATCGAGTTCATTTAATTCGTCGACCCTCATTCCGTGATAGAGGGCGGTGGCGAACACATCAATCCGTTTGGAAACTTCTGCCTTCCACGAGCCCAGAATCTGTGCGCCGAGAAGGCGGCCCGAAGAGGGATCCCCGGTAATACGTAAATAAAGCCTACTCGCGCCCGGATAGTAAGCCTTGTGATCCCACACCTCCGTCTGAACGGTTAACGCATCGAATCCCGCTTGCCGAGCTTCGCTATCGAGCAGCCCGGTGCGCGCAATCACCAATTCGAAGACCTTCACAACTTGTGTTCCGACTACACCTGCAAATTCCGTATCCCCGCCAGCGGCGTTCTCTCCGGCAACTCGCCCTTGCTTATGAGATGTTGTTCCTAATGGCAAGTACGTGTAAGCATCTATCACCCTGTGCCATGTCTCGGCGCAGTCGCCGGCGGCGTAGATTCCGGGAATGTTCGTTTCCATCTTGCGGGAAACGCGAATAGCATCGTGCGAGCCGAGTTGAACACCGGCAGTGCGAGCCAGGTCGGAATCGGGCTTTACGCCGGTAGCAACAATCACGAGGTCGGCCGTTCGCGCTTTTCCCAAAGACGAGCACGCCCTGAGCTGCCCATCGACCGATTCTACTTGCGTTATCTGAACGCCGGTCCAGAGGCGGACACCGCGAGCCTGTATTTCTTCTTCAATGAGTGCCCCGAATTCCTGGTCGACTGTGGGCAACACGGTTCTGGGCCGGCTTGCCAGCGTGACATCGAGTCCTCGGTGCGTCAGAGCATCCGCCATCTCGACACCGATGTAGCCTGCTCCAATGATGAGAGCCGATTTCGGCTTTTCCCTTG
The DNA here is from genome assembly GCA_963722585.1 of Bryobacterales bacterium. Classification (GTDB taxonomy): domain Bacteria; phylum Acidobacteriota; class Terriglobia; order Bryobacterales; family Bryobacteraceae; genus KBS-96. The sequence continues at coordinate 29,092 of CAVRNU010000016.1, forward strand.
TTAGATAGTCCTGAATCCGGAAGCTATCTTCCATCGTGTGCAGCAGAAACACCCCGTGCTCGTTGAGTCCGTCGATAGCCGGTCTCACTGGGACGGCACCTGTACCGATGATCAACCGATCATAGGAAAACGCTCTGGTCTTTTCTTCGTGTTTGGCGAGGACGAATCCATTTACGGCATCGATCTGAGTTGCCCTGTGGTTCCGAAGCACTTCGATGCCATCGAACTTTGTCCGGTGTGCCAGCTGCTTCCAGTCCGGCGTTTCACTGCTTAGATAGAACGGCAAGCCGCAGATGCTGAAATTAGGAAACGCATCCGCCAACAGAACGCTAATATGTGCCAACGGGGCTAGTTCGTGGGCTCGAAGCGCCGCGCTGATTCCGGCGTCACTGCCGCCGATGATCACCAATCGCATAACAGTCGTTAGACCGCCCGCACGGGAAACCAATGCCGGGTTCGATTGCAGGCCGCGCAGACCGACAGCATCACTGGTACTTCGACGAGCACGCCTACTACGGTTGCAAGCGCCGCGCCGGAGCCCGGCCCGAACAGCGCGATCGCAGTCGCGACCGCGAGTTCAAAGAAGTTCGACGCCCCAATCAGCGCGCCAGGCGCGGCGACGGAATGCTCAACCTTCAGCCACTTCATCAGTATGTATGTGATGCTCGCGTTGAAATAAACCTGTAGTGTAATCGGCACCGCGATCAGCAGCACGTGCGAGAGCCGGCCGGTAATGTTATCGGCTTGAAAGGCAAAAATCAACACAAGGGTCGCGAGCAGGGCCGCAATTGTGACAGGCGCAAACTTTGGCAGGAGCTGATCCTCGAACCAGGCGCGGCCACGCCGCTTCACCATCACGGAGCGCAGCAGCGTGCCGGCGAGCAGAGGCACCACGATAAAGACGATCACCGATGTGAGTAGCACCTGAAAGGGCACCGTAAGAGAAGAGGCGCCGTGTACTAGAAACTGAACGATCGGCACGAACAGCACAAGCATGATGAGGTCGTTCACGGAAACTTGCACGAGTGTATAAGCAGGGTCTCCATTGGTGAGATGGCTCCAGACGAAGACCATGGCCGTACATGGCGCGGCAGCCAGAATGATGCACCCTGCGATGTATTGGTCCGCTTCCGCCTGTGCAATGAACGGCGCAAAGAGAATGCGGAAGAAAGCCCAAGCGAGCAGTGCCATCGAGAACGGCTTGACGATCCAATTGACCAGCAGGGTAATGAGCAGTCCAGCCGGACGGCGACCGACATTCTTCACCGACGAGAAATCGACCTTCATCATCATCGGCGTGATCATCAGCCAGATCAGCACCGCGATCGGCAAATTGATTTGGCTGCCTTTGCCAAACTCGATGCCGCGCAGGCCCGCCGTCAAACTCGGCAGCATCTTCCCGAACAGGATGCCGGCAGCCATGCAGAGCGCCACCCAGAGTGAGAGGTAGCGCTCAAAGGCTCCGAGGCCACCTATAACCGGCCTTAGGGGTGTATCAATCGTGCTTGCCATCGCATCCCCTTTTACGAACAGCAGCCTGGCCCGCAGCAGCCGGCCGGCTTTGTGGCACGAATGAAGGCGCCCATAAACTTATCACTTGAATCCGGCGCAATCTCGGGGCTCAAAGGGCCTCCGTAGGCGCTGCCAAAGCTGGTTTGAAGCATTTTGAGGATTTCCACGTTAACCTAACTTTCGGTGAGGTAAACGTGGAATGCGCCGGTCCCCCAGAAATCTTCGAATCGCCTGTGATCACAGGGGGTTGACGCACTTCGGAGGAATCTATTTCTTTCACGAATTTCTACAGGTGCTGCAGATCCGCCGTTTTCTGACCCAAAACCTCGACTATCCAAGGCGCAATCAGCGCTACAGCCTATCGCAGATGATTCTGGCTTTGGTTTATCCACTGGTATTGGGCCTGGATCGCTTGGAGAGCGCGTCATTCTTACGTTCCAATGGCACCTTTCAATACCTGACCGGTCTGCCGAGCTTCCCCGACCCGCAGACCTTGCGCCGTTTTTTGCTCCAGGCTCCTGACTCGTTCTTGCGACAGATGCACCGCGTGAATGATCGACTGCTGCAGAATTTCATCCACATGCCCGACCACCGATCCCGTCTCATCTTTGATCTCGATAGCAGTGTGCTCACAGTTTTCGGGCGTCAGCAAAATGCCGAGGTCGGCTACAATCCTCGTTATCGCGGCAAGCGCTCGTACAACCCATTGCTGTGCATCGAAGCCAACTCTTCCTATCTCTGGGATACGGAACTGCGTGCCGGTAACGCTGGCACATGGGATGGCAGCGTCGAATTGATGGCGACCTGCTTCGTCAACGTGCCGCGCGATATTCGAGAGCTTCGTGTTCGGGCGGACGCTGGCTTTGGCTTCAATCCAGTCCTCGAGATGCTCGAAGCCAGAGCTGCGCAATACGCTGTCGTGGCCCGCTTGACCCAGGCGTTCAAGCGATTGCTTCCGGGCTTAGGATATAAATCGGTGAACCAACAATGGGAGATGGCGGAGTTCGAGTATCGTCCGCACGGTTGGCCGGAGCCCCGTCGTTTCGTTCGTGGCGCGAAGATTCGTTCCCGAAGAAGAACCTCAAACTACCCTGTTCACACTGGGACGCTACGTGTATCGCGCCTGGGTGAGCAATATGAATCTGACTCCAGCCGGTATCTGGCATTTCTATGACGGCCGTGCTGGTATGGAGCCGAGGATCTGTGAATTGCGCGAAGACTTCGCACTTCGAAAGATCCCCACGGCATCGTTTGCGGCCAACGCTCTGTACCTGGAAATCATCCGACTCGCCTACAATCTCGTCACTGCGTTTCAGCGGATCTGTTTGCATGAATCGTGGCAGAACCTGACGCTTGGAAAACTGCGCTACAAACTCTTTTTGCTGCCTGGTGAACTGACTCGACCACAAAACCGCCCGGTTTTGCGACTCAGAGAATCTCCAATATTACGGGATCTGGTCGGCGACATACTCAACCGGATCAGCGGGCTCAAACCACTTCAGACCTGAAATCGACGTTTTCACGCCGGATTCGGGTATCAGCGACGACCGGAGCATTTGCATCTACGTCCACGCCCTGACCCGCGAGGAACGCACGCGCATCTTCAACGTTGTAGATCCGGGTCGGTTCGATCCCGATAGCGGCAAAGCCGGCTTTGGTGAGTTTGTCCACGTATTCGGATTCCTGCAGGGCGCCGGCCACGCAGCCCACCCAAAGCTCCATGCTGCGGCGGATTTCTGCTGGCACTTCGCCTCGCACGACTACATCCGACACCGCAAAGCGCCCGCCTGGTTTGAGCACGCGGAAAGCCTCGCGAAGAACCTGATCCTTGTCACCGGACAAGTTGATTACACAGTTCGAAATAATGACGTCGACGCTGTTGTCAGGCAGTGGGACGTGTTCGATTTCGCCTTTCAGAAATTCGACATTCTCCACGCCTACCTTGCGTTGGTTTTCACGCCCGAGGGCGAGCATTTCGTCCGTCATGTCGAGGCCATAAGCCTTGCCCGTCGGCCCGACGCGACGAGCAGAGAGCAACACATCGATGCCCCCACCCGAGCCGAGATCAAGGACTGTTTCACCCGGCTCGAGCTTGGCAGGGGCGGTCGGATTGCCACATCCGAGCGAGGCTTTGAGCGCCGCTTCCGGAATCTGTTCGGCTTGCGCCTCATTATACAGATTCGATGTGATCGGATCACAACAAGGATTTGTCAAGTTGCGAGCCACTTCTGCTCTCAATTCCACGCAAACTCTCAAAACGCCGAGTCGAACCTGACGTAGATTGCCAGCCATCTCGGCACCACGACTCTACTGGAGGAAAACGAGATATGAGCACACTTCGACAGTTCCGGAATTTCTGGCTACCGGGGGTGACGGCGATTATTCTGGCTTGCTCCAGCCATGCGGTCGCACAAACCAGCTACAAAGTTACCGATTTGGGCACTCTGGGGAATGACAATATGAGTTGTGCCATGACCCTCAATAATCGAGGCTGGACGGCGATCCAGGATGGGAACGCGGTATCGGGGAAGCAGGACGCGATTACGAAACTTCTAAACGGACGCGATGCGATCGTCATCGACGGAGTCCAGGTCGACCTCGGCACGCTCGGAGGGCAGAACAGTTTTATGAACTGGGGCGAGATCAACGACCGAGGGCAGATAGTAGGTTATTCCGAAACGGATGTCCTGGACCCGAACGGCGAAGACGTTTGTGGCTTTGGCACAGGCGATATGTGTCTCCCGTTTGTGTGGCAAGACTTCCACATGAACGCTCTGCCTACGCTCGGCGGAAATAACGGGCAGGCGAGCTCGATCAATAACCGCGGACAAATCGCAGGAACCGCGGAAACGACCGTCACTGACCCCGGATGCGCACCTCACCTTATTTCATTGCCAGTATTATGGGAAAAAGGCAAACCTCAGGCTCTTCCCACTGTGGATAACGATACAGACGGGGACGCATTTTGGATCAACGATCTAGGCCAAGCCGTGGGACAAACGTACAACTGCAGCCAGACGATTACTCACGCCGTCGCTTGGACAAACGGCACTGCCTCCGCGCTTCCCGACTACGGACATGGCGCCGTCGCCTTCGGCAATAACGACCGGGGCCAAATTGTTGGGGCAGTCGGGAGCCCTGACGGCACAAGCATGTATGGCGCGCTTTGGCAGAACGGCACACGCACAGACCTCAAGCCTCTGCCGGGAGATTCATTCGCCATAGCCAGCGGCATCAACAACCGGGGCCAGGTGGTGGGAAGCACCTTTGATTCCAAGTTGAACTGGGCCCATGCCTATATCTGGCAGGACGGCGTGATGACTGACCTCAACACGCTGTTTCCTGACAGTATCAACCTGTTCGCGACCATGGCTAACAAGATCAACGAGCGCGGACAAATCGGGGCCATGGCAATCGTACGCAGCGGGCCGGATGAGGGCAACGTCCACGCCATTCTGTTAACCCCCGTAAACGAAAGCATAGGCAGGTCGGTTGCAGAGGACGAACCTACATGCCCGAAATCCAATGTGCCCGCAAACGCCCATCCGCTTGTGCAGAGATTGAGACTCGGCCGAATCGGGCAATAAAGGCATTCGTTCCCTGGGTATTTGCCTAGTCTCCGCTCGATTTGATTCCCCAGACGCGACCGCACGCACGTTTATGAACACGAACTCATCAGGCGTGATAAACGGCACGCCACACGGGTTTTCAATGATCGCCCCGCCGATGAAATAAGCAGCGATTGGCCGGTTAACAGTCCAAGTCACTCATCGAGATTGGATTCTGCCCAATTCTCAGGGTTTACTCCCCAGAAACGCCCCTCAGTCCCGCAATCCGGTTATGCAGTCGGCGAACCTGCCGGCACGCCTGCTCTGCAAGGTTTGTGGTGAGTAAAGAAAGGACGCCCTATTCGGGCGCCCCTTCGGGGAGTTCGGATTCGGCGGCAGTAGCGACCGGACGGTCGAGCTTGCGAATCACGCTAGCGTGAATTTCGGCGACAAGCATGTCGACAGCGACGGCTCGTGTGCGAGCCTTGACTTCCTTCTGATACGCGCGATAGCGCAATTCACCTTCGACTTCGATATGAGCTCTTTTTGCAAGCCTGGCTGCCCATTCGGCGTGCTTGCCCCAAACAACTACGCGATGCCAATCCGTGCGGCTCTCCCAGGAACCGGCATCATTTTTCCAGCTGGCTTTGGTGGCCAGCGAGAATGTGGTCATGGCGGTGCCGTTCTGCGTCGTGCGGGCTTCTGGTTCCGAGCCCACGAACCCGATGAGATCGATGTGATTCTTGTACATAGAAAAATTTCTCCTTTCGTTGCCCCGGATCTGCCGGGGCACCCGGAGAGCGAGGGGGCCGCTCCTAAGCCGAAGGAGAAAGTTTTTTGGAAGGGGACCCGAATTTGATTTGGGGAAGGAGTCCGAACCCGCAAGGGTGCGCAGCAAAAGTTTGGAGGAGAGCGCCAGGCGCGGGAATTACCCGTAGCGAGTGCCCGGCAGAGATGGGAAAGAAAGGGGAAATTTTTCTATGTACAAGAATCACACCGGTCGGCCAGGTCGGGGCGGATAACCAAAAATGCTCCACCCCGAAAAACGGCGGCGGTTGTCACGATCTATCACGGCTTTGCAAAGGCCGGCGGAAAAATGAAATCGGCCAGTCCGATCAAGGGCCGACTGCAGGAGGAACGCAAGGAGTCGTTGTTGCTAGCCGGCATGCTTGCCCGACGTGCCACGAACAGAGTGGTGGTGAGCGGGATGCACTATCCAAGGAGCCCTAGGAGGGCTCCGCGGTTCCGGCTCTGAGAATCTTGTCGGCGGCCGCGAAAATTCGCTGTGCTGACTTCTCACTGATCGGCTGGCCTCCGGCCCAGGATTGAACATAACCGCGCGAATATTCAACGCCTGGCAAGCCCAGCGAAGCGCAACAAAGCATGGCAACTGATTCCGCTTCGACTTCCATTACGTTATGCGGTGTCTGTTCGGTATCAGTTAAAATGCCTGCTTCCGTATGACCCAGGACAACATGGCCCAGTTCGTGGAGTGTCGTTTTAGAAGGATTTGCGGCAATGGGGCTCACGCTGATCCGGCCCGGTGCGGCATAGCCTTGCACGTTCCCGTTCATTAGATCGAACGGCACTTTCGTGATATTGAGAACTTCGAGCGCACGCGCTTCATTCCACTGAGGCAACGGTTCAGGCGTGTATTCCTGGCCTTCTGTCTGCGACAGGACGAACCAGTGATTCTTTAGAACAAAGAATTGATAACTGGATTCGGTTTCATTGCCGGTCTGATCTGTTTCTTTGCGTTTTACGGTCACGGGCATGCACAGGGAGATGGCTTTCTCGCCCTTCTTCACCTGCCTCCCAAGTTCCTTCCAACGATGGAAGCTCGCCAGCGGTCCTGGCGCAATTCCGCGCGCCGTACATTGCGTCATGGCCCAGACCCTATTGGCAAGCGAGTAGCCCCGGAAGCGCTGATACGCGTCGCTGATCTTGCCGGGTTCGGTAATGGCCTCGGCGAGCAATCTCGCCCAATCAATTCGATTTGCCGTTTGCATATGTTCTTGTCTCCGTGATGGAATATGAGGGTGTTGCTACCAACACCCTCCGAGGCCCTCGCCGGCGAGAGTGGGGCGGCAAGCAGACAAGAGTTTTGTCCGAAGGATTTTGGGGGCAGACCGTAGGGGGAGCCAAAACGCGGAGCGCAAAGGCTCTTGTGCGCGCCAGGGCGAAGCCCTCAGCAGTTGTAAGACGGAGAATTTAGCGGTCGCGCCCCAATACTATCGTCGTCGCTTGCTTTACGTGCTTGACGAACTGCCATCGCTCGCCATGTTCATCTTGTTCTACGTCTGTTCTATGTCTTTTCTAGACGTGGAACAGCTGTAAGTAATTCACAACAATAGTTGTTCCAGATGTTCCGCGTGTTCCACGCATCGGTATATCAGGAGAACTCGTCTGCTGTCTCATTTCACCGTGCAGTGCACTGCACGCGTATACGCGTGCGCACCAAAAACACGTAGAACACGTGGAACATCGTTTGCTTCCAGAAAGTTGACTTAGAACAAGCTCGGAACAAACGTAGAACAACCCGGAACAGATCATTTTGCAGCCCTCCGCCACCGCCATTCCAAACGCTCGCCATCCCGCTCGCGATACCGCTCCCAACCGAGCGAGCGTAAACAACGGCCAATGCGATTCTTGTCTCCCTGCGTCCACTGGGCTTGCGGCTTGCTGAGGCATTTCTCAAGGAGCTCTGAAACAGACGTGGTTGCGCGGAGTTCGAGCCAGCGTGCGATCACTTCCTCCCACGGATCTCCCTGATAGCGAGCCGCCTGCTCCTCGGTAGCGATGTCGATGAGATCAGGTGTATCCAACCACCATTTCTCACCAGATAGAAACCGCACCTTCGCTTCAGCCCAAAGCTGGTCGCGGTCGCGCACGAGATGGTCTATATCAATCGACCCGCATCGCACCGGCCAGAAGCGGCGAGCGCCAGTTTCATCGCGCAAGTACTCCGTATGATTCACCGTTCCGGCAAACACGCATTGGCGCGGGCATTCAATGACGCGCTTGCCAAACGGCGGCCGAAATCGGTCCGTGGTCCGGCTCGTGAACGCTTTGACACTGGCAATCTCGGAACGCGCCAGGCTATCGAGCTCCGAGATTTCGACAATCCAAACACCCGAAAGCTGTAAGGCGGCATCTTTGCTTCCCAAATCGGCGAGTTCATCTGTGAAGTATTCGCCGGCGAGAGTCCGCAGCGCCGTCGATTTCTTGATCCCTTGCGGCCCCTCGAGAATGAGGCAGCAGTCCGCTTTCGCGCCCGGCTGGTAAATCCGTGCCACTGCCGATAACATCCACCGAGTTCCTACCGCATAGGAATAGTTGCTTTCTTCGACGCCGAGATAGGTAGCAAGCCAGCGATCCAGCCGGGGAATGCGATCCCACCTGAGAGTTTCCAGGTATTGCCGGACGGGATGGACTCGATGCTGCGCAGCGACCGTCTGAAGGGCCTGGGATGCGATCTCAACAGATACGAAAATGCGATGGCGTTGGAGCCATTCTGCCGTCAGCCGGTCCTCATGATCGGTCCAGCCGTTCGTGGGACTCGCGCCCCAAGGAGTTGGCTTCAAAGTCACGACATTCGATCGAAACTCATCGTATGCCAGCACACCCTGCCACTCGGGCGCGAGCCGCAGGGCGGTGATCCCATTCGCCAGTATCGGAAGCACCGAGCTTTCTGTCTTATCGCCATACGCTTTCGACCGCAAGAGTTCGTCCTGCCATCGCAGTCCGGTGCATGCTACCCGAGCAATTTCGCCGAGAACGCCATCCGGACCTACCATCGCCAGATGATCGTCGATGCCTTTGCCTTGACTCGAATCCCATTCAAGAAATCCGACGACAGCGCCGCTCATCCGCAGATGACGTGCGAATTCCGCTCGCGCATAACGAACCAAGTCCTTCGTCGCGGCATCGGCATCGTAGGCAATGATGACTCTGCGATCTTTCCAGGTAATCCACTGGAGATCAAGGATCGGGCCTTTGACGTTGAGCCGCGATCCATCCGCACCAGTCGTCTTGCCCACCGTCCCTCGCCAGTTATAAACACCCGAGACACCGATGGGAAGGAAACGGGGGTGATCAACACCGGCCCAATTCGCCAGTCGCCAGAGGGCAAGCGTCTTGAACTCTCCTTCCGTGAGGATCACCGGCAACCGAGCATCGCGAAAATGCGCTTCGGTTAAACCTCGCACGACATACAGCATGTTGCTGCGGCCTGGCGGGCTTAAATATTTCTGCTTGACTCGCAATTCGCCGTTCGCGCCGGCCTCGTAATCAGGATGATCGCGCCGTAGACGGTAATCGCGTATATAGTCGGAGCCGGGCCGAAAGTAGGGATCGCGATGCCGGAGTAGTCGCCGCCCTTACGGCCCACAAGCTCAGCGCCGGTGAAGTTATCGACGCGCCGCAAAAAGGCGGCTTCGGCAACCGGCTGGTCGATCCAGCGGGCTTCCAGCGCCTGGAAGTCCGCATCGGTCAGCTTGCGCCCGGCCAGATCGGGATGAACACTGGCTGCAAGATCGCCACATCTTCCATTGCGGGATGCTCCGTCAGCCTGTTGAAATTGGTTCGCGGGATTCACCCTCTTCTCCTTCCGGTGGTTCTTTTCGAAGTAAGCCAGCGTCTCGCTCGGCCTGCCGTTCGATGGCGAGCGTGCGGCCGCAGGCCGGGCAGTCGATCCTCGAACTCTGCGTCTCGATCTGCCGCCCGCAGAGACACTCCAGGCAATACACCGATGTGCAGCGCATAGTAGCTCCAATTTTCTTTGAATGTGGGGGCTTATGCTGCTCCGCGCCGTTCCGCTCTCTGCTTGTGTCCCAGCACAGAGAGCGAACCCACGACGATTTCCGTAAGAGGCCACGGGACTTTTACTGGGCCGCTGTCTGTTTCAATCGTGCGCTCATAGTCGCGATAGACGAGCTCTCCTTCGAGGAACACATGAGCGCCCGTCTGAATCTTTGCCGCCTTTTCCGCAGCCGGGCCATAACAGACGCACCGGTGCCATTGCGTTTCTTCCCGCCAAGCGCCGTTCGAATCTTTGTAACGTTTGGTTGTCGCCACCGAGAGCCTGGTCATGTTTCTGCCGTTTTGTGTTGCAGCGGTGTGGGCATCCTTGCCAGCGTGTCCGCAGAGAGTGACGCGATTAAGGTTCATCAAGAGTCTTCCTTTCCGCAAGAGGATTTAGGGTGGATTGATTGGATTAGCCAAGTTCCGCGGTCGGAGTGGAACCCGGTGACGCGAATGAGTTCGATCAGCTCGCGGCGCGCGCCGCGGCGTTCAATATGCGCGACATAGTGGATCGCATCGCCGATCTCGCTTTGAATCGAAGCGAAGGGTAGACCGGTATCGGCCTGTAGGGCGAGCCGCGCCAGGCGATTCAAGGCATTTGCAGGGGAGCTCGCATGCAGCGTCGAAATCGATCCGGCGTGCCCAGTATTCAATGCTTGCAGCAGATCGTAGGCTGCCCCGTCGCGCACTTCCCCCACAATGATGCGGTCAGGCCGGTGGCGTAGTCCGGCTTTGAGCAGATCGCGAATGGCGACGCCCTCGCGGGCGGTGAAGCGAACGCGATTAGGGCGTTCGAGCGGCAGCTCGGCCGTATCTTCAATCAGCAGCACCCGCTCTTCCTGGGGAATCAGATCGAGCAACGCCTTGACCAGCGTGGTCTTTCCCGAGCCGGTTGGTCCGCTGATGAGAATGTTTTGGCGGCGGTCCACGGCTTCGACGAGCTGGTTATGATAAGCCGGCGAGAAGGTTCCATTGCGGAGGAGTTCGTCGAGTGTGAACCAGTTCGGCCGGAACTTGCGCACCGTGACAACGATGCCGTCGGTGACGGGCGGCAGCATAGCCGCGACGCGAGAGCCATCAGGCAGCCTGGCATTGAGGATCGGATTCGTTTCATCCGCCTCACGGGCGGCCAGCGTGCGCGCGATCGCGTTCACGGCGTGGCGAAGCTGGGCCTGGCTCGCCGAGATGCCGGAGAGTTCGAGCATCGTGTTCGAGCCTGCCGCTTCGACGAACACCCGGCCATCCTCGTTCACGCAAACTTCGCTGTAATCGGGCGCAAGAATGACCTCCTGGAGTCCGGGCGGCAGATGCGGAAGAATCAGCTCAAACATAAGCAATTGACCTGTCTTCCGGCCGGTACTCGCGGATCTGCTCGGGTGAAAGGGCCTTGGCCCGTTCGTTTTCGCGGCTAAGCGAACGCTCGAGGCGGCTCGCATCATCAGTGAAGATTTGGATATCGTGTTGCGCGCGGGAAGCGCCGACGTACGCGAGGGTCTGATCGATCAATCCGCTCAGCCGGTAATCGGACGTATCGATCTGAAGGAGCACGCGATCAACCGTGGTACCCTGCGCGGAATAGCTGGTCATCGCATAGGCATAATCGATGTGCCGGTGATCCTTCAGGTTCCAGCGAACCTTGCGGCCCTTGTCGAGCTCGGCTTGAATGTTGCCCTTGGCGTCGAGCTTGGTAATCGTGCCGATATCTCGGGTGCTGGTACCGAGATCAGTGGAATTGGCGGTGAACTGGATGCGGTCACCCACGGCAAGCGATTGCACTTTGCTCTCATAAACGGAAACGCCGGCGGCCTGGCGCGGGTCGTAGGTCAAGGTGCGACCATCGTCGGTTCGAACCATCAGCCGGTTCTGCGAAGTATCCGAGTCGATCACCTGCGCGTAGGATTTGCTCTCAACGCCCAGATGGCGGTTCGCGCGCAGAAAACGGAGCGTGTCGCCGACGCGGTAAGAGTCGGCTTGCGTGCGATCGATGCCTGACACATCGCGCGGCACAAGCGTGACGAACTCATGTGAATCCTGACTCAGTACGCCTTGCTCGCGCAGACGGCCGCGAATCATGGTGTTCAATTCGTCGCGCGACCGGTTGTCGGGTGAAATCACGAGCGTGCCTTTCGGCTGTTCAAGATAGGCGTTGGCAATTGCTCCATAGCGTTCGCGGGCGTTCGTATATTCATGGACGCGCCGCTGCTGCGCAAGCAGATCTAGCGCTTCTTGCGTGCGGCCGTGCCGGAATTCGAGCACGACTTGTTTCAACTCCGGGTCCTTTTGCCGGTAGATGCGGTTCAGATGCGCGGTCTTCATACCGGATTCCTGCAGCTCCTGGAAGAGGCGGCCGGCTTCAATGCTCGTGTGTTGGCCGACTTTGCGCGGGTTGGGATCGTCGTCCCCAATCAGAAGTACGTGATCCTGAGGGCCAAGCGTGCCGAGAAAGGCGTGCATCTGTCTGGTCGAAGCCAGGCTCGCTTCATCGAGGATGTACAGCGTATTGGGGCGAGCCAAGGAATCCTCGCTACGGGCGCGGATGAGATGCAATTGCAGCGTTTCGGAAGGTATGCCTTTTTCCTGCAGCGCATCGCGAGCTTTGCCAGTCGGAGCCAACCCCTTCACCCGGAACCCGTGCTGTTCCCCCATCTCGCGCAAGATGCCCGCGGCGGTCGACTTCGCGCTGCCGGCCGTGCCTTGCAATGCGACAAACTGATCGTGGGTCGCGAGAATCGCACGAAGGATCTCCTGGCGTTTAGGATTGTCGGCAAGCTGCGGATAGCGAGCGAGATCGGCATGTTCTGCGATGGGCGCGACTATTCCGCTGCCCGCGCTGACGCGCTCGATCACTTCCCGCTCGAGCCGAAGCATTTCTGGCGTGGTGTAGCGCGCACCAGGTGCCGAATCCCGGTAATGGTGGATCTCGATCAGACGCTCTTCCCGCACCCGCTTCCGGACTTCCGTCTCCACCGCATCGACCCCAGCGGTTCCGCGCGCATACCGCAAGGCATCTCGAACGAGCTCATAGTGCTCGAACACGGCATTGCGCTCCGATAAGCGCCGCTCGGCGAAGTCGACCGTGCTGTCGGGCGTTGCGATGTGCCGCGCCTGAACCGGGCCACGAACGAGGGATTCCGCATAAGTTCGCTGCGCCTGGTTGCCGTAGATCTCGCCATGCGCCTGATGCAGGGCGCGGAGCTCGTCGCGGGTGAGTGTCCGTTTGTCTTCCCTGCTGCTCAGCGCGGCAATCTGTGCAGCGCGGCTGCCGGACATTCCCAGCGCCTCCAGCCGGTCGACGATTTCCTGGCGTCGGAGCGATTCGGCCGCCAAATACTCCTGCGAGAAACCTTGGATCTCGGGTGCTTTGGTTTTGGGATCGATGCGGGTTTCATAGCCCAGCTCGTGGGCCTGGCGCTGTAACTCGGAGTAGAAGACTGCGGTGCCGAGCGACTTGGCTTTAAAGAGCTCGGCCGATTGCAGCGCGCGGAATTGCCCCACGAAGTCGCGCTGCACATTCATCAGAACGTTATGAAAGTGCAACTGAGGCGCCGGGTAGCCATCCACCGGCCGGGAGGTATCGTGTTGGAACGTCGCAACAACCCAACGCCCGGTATTGATCGGTGGGCGATTGCCGCCGCCACGCGCCTGAACGTAGCCTTCCATCACGTCCATAGCTTTCGCGTTGGCAATCTGCGATGCCCGAATCAGGCGCTCATCTTCTCCAACCAGAGCGGCAAGCGAAAACGATTTCGGCGCGCTCAGCGTTAAATCCCAAGCTGGAATATGAGCAGCTTCCTTCCCTTCCCGTGTTAAATAGGTATCGCGATGCTCGATCCACTGCTCGGCGGTTTTGGGATCTTGCCCTTCGATTAGGCGCAGGTATGTCTCTTCGGTAACAGCTCCGGTGAGTCCGAGGTCCTCGGCCAATCGACCTGACCAGCGGCCCTGGATGACCCCTTGCTCGGAGAAGTAGGAATTGCTCGCGTTCGCGAATTCTTGTTGGAAATAGTCCCGAGCAGTACCAATCCCGAGTTTGGTGATGGTGAGCATGGTTAGAGTTCGAGCGATGGCGAGATCAGCGGCGAAATCACAGGCTGGAACGCCTCGGGTTCGACGGGCGGGAAGATCCACAGCGGCCGCTCGATGCGCGGAATCATCCGCTCGATCAGAGCTGGATGCCTTTCGACCGGCGCAAAGTAAGGCAAGCGTACCAGCACCACGTGCAGGCCGGGTTCGTGGTCACTCGGGCGCTGGCAAAGGTAGCCCATCAGATCCGGCAGACCTTGGATTTCGGAAGCCAGCAATAGCGGCTTGCGAATGTCTTCCGGACCGCTGAAGTTGTTGCGGTCGTGTTTGCCAAAAAACGATCCGGTACGGCTTTCGCGATAGCGGCGGATTTCGACTTCACCGAACAGATCCTGGAGCGACTTCGCGGTTTTCGATTCGCTCACCGCAAAGATCATCTTGGTTCCGGCTTGCGAGAAGATCGTGTCGGCCTGGCGGCCGTAGCGATCTTCCAGCTGCGCTGTGTTCTGCATCCCGAGCACCAGCACATTGCCGGTCGAGCGCATCATGGTCATGCCCTCGGTCAGCTTCGGAATGGTATTCAACGAATCGAGCTCGTCCAAAACAATCCACACCCGGCGCTTCTGTTGCTGGCTCGACATCACCCGCAGCATGGCCATGTCGGCCCAGGCGCTCTGCAGCGGCCGCAACGCTTCGCGGGTGTCCGCCGTGTTCGGCAAAAACAGCCAGCCCTGCCGATGCTGCGCCCATTCGCGGACCGTGAAGCGTTCGCGGTTCGCACGGTCGTCCGGCATCATACGCAAGGCGTAGCCGACCGTGTTCAGGGTGGCGAGAATGCTATTCAGCATGTTGGGCGATTTGGGACTGAGCGTCTGCTGGTGCTCGCTGCCGGCGACACGCCGGAAGATTTCCTCAGGGTGCGCCAGCCAGTGGGCATAGTCGCCGCAGCTCGGCCGCGGATCGCTGTAAGTCAGCAAATAAGCCGCGATCTTGCAAGCCTGATCGTCGAAAAACTGCGCGTACGGGTTATTGGGATGCGTGGGATAGAGCGCTCGCATCACCGAGACGGCATCCGCTTCGTCCGTCACCTCGCTCGCGATATCCCAGTACACACAGCGGGCGTCTTTAGGCGAAAGGATCTTGTCCCCGCGTTCGGGGCAATAGAACTCAGGGATAAATTCGAGTTTCGAATCGAGAACCACACAGCTGTCGCCGCAATCCTGCGCGTAATAAAGAAGCTGTTTAATGAACTGGCTTTTCCCTACGCCGGTATCGCCGATGGTAAGGAAATGTTTGCTTTCATCGCGGCGGCGGATGCGCAGTTGCTTAATTGAGGACATGGAGTTTAAACCCATCTCCTTTCGTGGCGCGATTAAATTCGCGCCGGGTCATTAACTCAGGCCCGCGCAATGGCACACCTTCGCGAGCCCGTTTGCGCCGCCCGAAGTCGACACTGAGGCCAGAGAAAAACAACGCGAAGTAGGCGGCGATCCACAGTGAGACGGGGATTTGGAGTAGCTCCCGGAACTGGCGGCCGCCGTAGATCTGCGTCTGTAACCAAGTGCCAAAGATACGCGGCGTGGTCTCGACAAAGCGGACCGAGATGTGAAGCAGGGGATCGAGAGGGGCAGTGTTTGTCACCGGCCTGCCGTCCTGCATGAGAACGAAATAGGTCCGGCTCGTACGCCGCCCATGGAAGAACGAAACGACGGTTCCGACCGGCGTTTGAGCGAGCGTGCTGCCGATGTATTGCGGGAGGTAGAAACGTTCGAGCGGCGGCAGCGAACGATGCCAGAGGATCGATATGGGAGCGAGCGAGAACAGCCCCGATATGATTCCGAGGATCATACCGATAGGCGCGCGAGAAGGAAAATTCTTCATCGATCATTCGCTCCGTTTCGCTGTTGTTTTAAGATGCGGATGGTCTGCTCGACGAGCGCCGGGGCATTCACAATCGCCTGCGACCGAAGCTCGCGGAGCGTGGCGGCGTTCAACGGTTTGCCCTGTTGCGCAGCAATCAGGACGAGCCGGGTGTGCTCTGCCTCGACAGCCTGCAACAGGCTCTGCTCGTTCACCGATTGAAGCTCGGCCAGCACTAATAACCGGAGGTATTCACTCTGAGTGAGCCCTAGAATGTGGGCGCGCGCTTGGAGAGATTTAAGCTCCGATGCGGCCAGCTTGGTCGACAGAGTGTGAGGTAGTTTCCGAGGCATCAGAGGTAGACCTCGGTAGACCGGAGCCGACATCTCGCGGAAAAGACTCGGTAGACCTGGGTAGACCCTAGTAAGGGGTCTAGTGTAATTCGACGAAACAGCCGCGCAGCGGCGGCTCCACCAGGGTCCGAAGCGCCACAAACAGACACCGCACACTCCAAATGTCCGGTTACTCTTGTTGCTGAATTTACTGGCGTCGTTAATAATTTCATAGGACATCGCTCAGTACGAAATGCCATACTCTTGCCCTGACCTACTCAGTTCCTCGCCTCTAGCTCGTTGCTGTTCTTGCTTAAGCCGATAGTTATGCTCATGGGACCAATCCATCAATGCCTTGCGGCTGCCCCGGTCGAAGTCGGGATCGTCGAGCCGCTCCGGTCCTCTGCCCCGATCTCCCCAGTTGTCGCGAACGCTTTGGCTAGCCTCAATCGCCATGTCGCGAGCCGCCCGGCGCTCCATATCTTTCGAAGGTGCTACTCCAGACTGCTGCACGGTTGTCTGCCACGCCTCCCACTTGCGATCCAGGGCTTCTTTCATCGAGTCGTACCCGGCCTGATACTGGTCGTGATTCAGGATGGGGCGTTGCGCGCCGCGAGCAAACAAAAGCTCCGGGTTATGCTCGTGTGCCCAGTCGACGGTCGCCTGGCGGATACCGGCTGCGCGGTCGTCCGATGGGTACGGCGCACCGAGGTGCCGATTTGCTGCCACGGTGACATTCTCAATGAACTGCTGCTTCGATTCACTGGCCTCGCGCTGCGTGTAGTCCGTATCCAGTTGCTGGCGAGTGGCGGCATACGCACAGTGATACGGTGAGTGCTGTCGCTCCGGCGCTTCATAGCTCCTGGCTTGCGCGTGGCGAGTGGCGGACTCGCGGAAGTCTTCGGGATTGAGCTGCGTATTAATACCCGGTTCGGCTTGCCGCAAGACCGCGAAGGCGTCGTTTAAACCTTGGACTCGTGCCTCGTACCGGGCATTGATCGAAGCATGCGACTCGGACTGATTTCGGCCGAGTTCGTTACTCCAGTCCTCTTTCAAAGCGACGGCGGAAGCGAGCAGAGCATCCCGCGCATCATACAGCGCTTGGTGATAGCCTTGCTGCCGGGTGTTTTCACGGTCCCGGTCCTGATGATTATCGAAGACGTTTTGGACCCGTTCAAGCAGATTTGCCATTGGCCTCCTCCTTCTGTGGACGGGAAACCGGCGGCTCGAAGCCAAGTCGGCTCTGCGTGGCCTTCCACTGCTGGAATTCTTTGTCGCGCCCTAGCGTCGAAATGAGCTGCATCAGGACATAGGACACGCTCGAGTGGTTCAGAAACCTGGCATAAGCGCGCAGTTCCTGTAAGCTATCGGAAGCGAGCGTGACGTTGAGTTGTTCATTAGTAGTTTTCTTCTCCGGTTGAATCAGTGGCATGGGGTAACTTCTCCAAGAGTTGGTTACTAAGGTTGTTAATGAAACGCCTGATCGGCGTGAAAATCGATGATGGTTAGGCCCAGCGGGTTGTACTCGATCATGCGCGGCTCGACCTTGTCGGCGAAGGTAAACCGGATGGTCGCGGTCAGGTCCTCGCGACGTACTTCCTGATCGCCAGTCGTTGAATACACGATCCGTGCAAAATCGACCAGCGCCTCGTACGGCGGACTGTTCAGATTCGTGACCGAAACCTTGCGCACCTGCGCCTCAGTGGGTTCGATCTGGCCGTTCAGCAGCTTCTTAATCCACTTGGTCTGCTGGTCTTCGATCCACGATTGAACGCCGAGCTGACGGCTGAGGTAATACCTGCTTAAGTAGTAATCCTGCAGCCTCTCTTTCTTGTGCGTGTAATATTTGGTGACAAAGTCCGAAAGAAAGTGCTTGACCTCTGCGGCCTGCGGATGATAGCTTGCGTCTGACAGGTACACCGCCTGGGCGTTGCCTAGGTCATTAATACGAACGACAATGGGTCGGAACTGAGCGATGGCCTGCGTGTTGCGCCAGACTTCCCAACCGAGCACCGCTAAGCTGATCGCCAGGATTCCGATCACGGCCAACAAGTAGTTGTTTGCCAGGGCCAAAGCGCCGAACTGCTCGGCCTTAGACCGAATCCATTTGGCGTTATTCAAATCAGTTGCTGGAGTGAAACTCGCCATTTAAAAGAACCTCCTTAAGATCGGAATCGGAAAAGCGCCGGCGCCGGCATACGCCCCGCCGGTGGTCAGGTCGTTGACCAGTTGCGAAACCTTGAGGCAGGCAAACAGACCGGCAATCACGACCACGGTCCAGGAGAGAAAGATGGCCCACCAGTGGCCCAGGGTGTAGTCGCCATGAACCGTGTTGTTGATGAAGTTCAAAATCATGTTCGTGAAGACGGCAACGAGAGCCGAGGAAACCACACGATAGAGCGAGTACTTGATCATGTAATTCACCCAGGCCCAAAAGAAGTGGCTCGTGGAGCGAAAGAGGTACGCCACAATGAAGAATGGCCCCAGAATGAGTCCGACGCCGATAGCCCAGAAGCTAAATGCGGTAATGGCGAACAGCCCGCACTCGATGAAAGCCATATCCATGCCGATTCCCACGAAGATGAGGATGGCGGGAATATCCCAGACGTGCGGCTTCTCCATCGTGGCCCAGATACTCTGGATCTGGGCCAGGAACCGGTCCAGAATCCTGATATCGATCTGAGCGGCCATCCAGCGGGCTTCTTCGGTGAAAAGCTGGTGGAAGCTATAGCCGACAAGCGGCAGCGGCTGGTTGTAATACCGCAGCATGTTGTAGGCAATCAGGTAGCGGACAAGCACGCGCCAGAAGTGCTCGCTCGAGAAGATATGGTTGCCGGTCAGATAGCTGTAGGTCCAGCTCAGCGCCCCGAGCACGAGCGCCAACAGCCCCAGCTTGTCCAAGATCGGCTGGGCGGTTGCCAGAAAGATTTCGCTCGACGGATCGACAATGGCATCAAGCGCCTTGGTGACATAGCTCATCAGGTCGACCGTGCCGGGATTGACCGGAATCTGGAACTGGGCAAGGATGGGGAGCCACATAGTTATTGCCTGTAATCGCGGATGGTTTTGGCCGAGCGTATGGCCGGCACTTGTTGCGGTTTCACGGTGTCGAGCACGCCATGGCTGTGCTGGCGCACTGCAAAGTAAAGGCCACTGAGGAGGCCGATCAAGAGCAGGAGCCGAAGAACGAGACTGTAGATCATTGGCTGTACTCCGCAATGGTGGCCGCCGATCCACCCCACGCGATTGCTTCGCTGGCCGTGTAGGTATCGCAGATGGTCATGACGTTGAGGTTGTCGGCCAGCACGTCGCGTTGAACTTTGTTGGTCAGGATCTGCTGCTCGGCAATGGTCGTAAGCAGGGCATTGGCATCCTCCTGCTGGCGATTGGCGAGCACCGTGCCGTTCGCGAGTAGATTCAACTGCTCGACTTCGGAGTTGGTCGCACTGCTCGTATCCTGCGAAGTTGCTTCGAGATTGGAGAGAGCCTGGTCGTTGGCCGGCTGATTGGTACGGCTATCGGCGATGGTCAGCATCGCAGCCTGGCTCATGCCGTCAGCCACATTGACGGACGCGATATTGGCGGACGTCGAACTCGCGCCGAGCGGAAAGACGGACCAGAACGGCGGCGGGTGAATGCCATAGGTCGCCGTGCTCCAGGTACCTGGAATGTTGACGCCCGAGGTAACGGCTGGATTCCAGCCGCCGGTCTCGCCAAAGATTGTGGGGGTATTTGAGTCGACGACTTGCGTGGCCGTGCCGAGCCACGGGCTTTTGATCGTGAACCAACCGGCGTTATAAGCGATCTGGTTGTACGTCTGCGTCGCGATGTTATAGAGCTGGATGATGTCTGCGATCTCCGTGATGGCATGGGCCGATTGCGTGGGATCGAAGACGATGGTAGGGAACCCGAACTGTGCAAGTCCCAGCGCGGGAATTAACAAAGCAACTAAGCAGCGTTTGCGCATCAGTGCCCTCCAAAGAAGCGGATCAGCACGCCCACAATGCCGACAGCGAGTCCAAAGCCGAACACTCCCACGACAAAGCACAGAAAGAGGATGACCACGGAACTCGCGGCTTTGCCGGGCAGCGCGGCGTACTTGATGTCACGCCGCAAGGAATTAAGATCGTCGTTATTCATAAGCCTCCAAATTCAAATCGTTAGTGAGAATGACCTTGATCCGGGTTCCTTCGCGAACCTGGATAGTCGGATACTTGTTGAGGAACTTCGCAAGCACTTGTTCCGCGCTCGAACCCATACGTTCGGTGAAGCCAACGCGGAAGCCGACGGCAGGGTCGTACCCGTAGCCGCCATAAGCGCCGATCTGACTGAGACCGCCGATTGCACCAAGCGCCAGCGAAGTGCCGAAAATTTCCAGGTAATGGTGATCGACTTTGCTCACGACACCCGTTTCGCCGATCTGATCCAGTCCGTGGAACTTATCGAGCGAAACGGATTTGCCGTTGGGCAGAATCAAACGATGAAACAGAATGGCGAGGCGGCGTTGATCGAAGCCGCTGACTTCGCGCGCTTCGCCTAACACCCGCGAGCCTCTCGGGATCAACAACTCGAGTCCAGCCCGGCTATAGACATCGGTAGAAACCTGCGCAATCACCGGGCCGCTGAATTCGCCATCGAGACGATTTAAAAGGACGGTCTCGATAATGGTTCCTTCGTCAAGCCGGTATGTGCCTGGCGGCGGTTCGCTGTTCGATGATTCCGCATCTTGGTTCTCCCCTGGTTTTTGGGCGGTCACAGGTTGCTCCGTTTTCGGACCAGGTGCGGTACTGGAAGACTGCGAAGCGGTGTCCGCCTTCGCTTCTGCGCGGCCGCCCTGCGGAGCAAAGGCGACGGTAGAAGAGTAGGCCGCGTTGTGATCGCGGCGCAGGTCTTCGAGGCGCAGTTGCTGCCGCAGTTGCGAGACTGGATCGGCTTGTGCAGTATGTGGCCCCTCGCCTTCGAGCGTCGACTGCGCGCGGCGCTTCGCAAACTCCGCTTGTTCGGCCGCACGTTTGGCTTCCTCCATCTCCCGGTCGAGCTCCGCCTGCTCGGAATCGATATTCGCCGGACTCATCGGCCACACCTTCGCGGTCGGCTTCTTCTCGGAAGTAGTCGGCTGCCGGTGACAGCTCCCCCAGATCGTGAAGTAGCCGAGCGCAAGCAGACCAAGACCATAGCCAACACGCTTCACCCGGTCCATCGAAATCGCGCCCTGGGGCGGCCGGTACTGCTGGCGGACGCCGGACGGCTGCGGTTGCGGAGTAGAAGGGTTTTCGGGAGGTATGGCCATGGTTTACCTCCAGATGTCGAGCTTTTGTTTGCCGATCTCGAGATACGCCTGATCGAGAATCTTCGGGATGAAGTACAAGCCATCGGATCTGAGCTCGAACTGGATCAGATTGGGCTTGCCGTCCTTCACCTCGTACAGCGCAGGTGCTTCCTCCGGGTGTGCCCGAATGTAAGTGAATTTATCGTCGTGCCAGACCGCTTCCACGTTGAACGGAGGCTTATCTTTCCGGAAGTGGTAGGCGAACTGCATTGTGTCGGGATAATCGGCGCGTAGCTGGTCGCCTTTGGCTTTCACTTGGGCAGCGGACGCATCCTGCACTTTCTTCAGCTGTGCCTGTGCTTCCGTAAGCTGCTGCTTCAAGCCTGCGACTTCGGAGGCGGAGACAAACACCGGCGGCTTTTCGAGCGACGACGCATCAGCCGGTTTGACAAAGACCTTCAGCGCTACCGGCCCATTACCACCTTCGACCGCCTGAAACGTGTAAGAGTTGTTGTGATCGGTGACGATGTGAATGTCTGTCGAAATGCCGGTTTTCGAGGGTTTCACCGCCACATAGCGCTCGGCGCCCGGAATCACATCGACGTTCCAGTAGGTCTTATCCCCACAGAACACGCCCATCGCTTTCTCGGAAGCGGGCAACACAATCAGCGTGGTTTCTCGTACCGACGAATGCAGCGGGATTACATCCTCATCGTGGGCGACGATGGTTTCCGTCGTTGCCTCCGGCGTGTTGTCTGCGCCAAAGGCAACCAAGGCCAAAAGAAATCCAAGAAGTACTTTACGAATCAAGCGGTTTCTCCTCCGGGTTACGCTCCCGCCGCCAAGGTCCTCTCGCGGCGAAGCTGCTTTTCTGGGTTGCTGTTGGGATCGTTCGAATAGGTCAAGCGATCCTGATCGGCATCGATCCGCAGTGCTACCGTCTTGAAGTACTGCGGTGTGAAAATGGTGAGATCCTGCTGGGGCCGCTGGCGCACGATGCGCTCGGCCTGCTTCTCGTTGAGCTTGAACAGATCCTGATAGGTCGCCGGCTTGATCTTCGGATTCGACAGGAAAATGTTCATGAGACAGGCTTCGTTCACGAGCGCGCCATAGCCAGCGCGCTCGGCATCGAGGCCGCTCTGGGTGACGAAGATGTTGCCAAGATTGTTCTTGCGGCCGGTTTTCAACTTGTTGACCAGGTAAGGTCCCATCTCAGAGAGCAGCATCCAGCGCCAGCATTCGTCCAACACCAACAGCTTCAGCCGCTTGATCTGCGCTGGATCGAGAACGACCGCGTCAAACCGTTGCTGGATGTAAAACGAGAGCGGGCGCAACACATCGAGCGTTTTTTCCAGGTCTTGAAACTCGAACGCCGTCAGATCCGAAAAGCGGATCGTGTCCTGAACGTTGTCAAACAGATGGCCGTACTGGCCACCTTCGCACCAGCGCTTCAATCGTGCATACAGTCGCGCCGGCAAGCTGAGATTCTGTAAACGGCGGTCTTTGGACGCAAGAGCGTAAATGGCATCCAGCGCTTCATAGAGATACCGGTCCTCTTTCGCCTGGTCGTCGAGCGAGGCCTGGGGGTCGCGGCCTACCAGCAGGCGAAGGAAGTAGAACAGAAACTCCAGATTGTCGGCAGTGGGTGGCAACGAGAACGGATTGATCGTCGCGGTCTGCTTCTCGAGTGAGATCTCGAAATAGGAGCCGCCGAACTCGGCCACCAGATCGCGGTAGCTGTGCCCGATATCGAGAATCATAGTGGCCGGGGCATACTTCTGGGCTTGCGCGATGAGATAGTTGGTGAGAAACGATTTCCCGGACTCCAGTACGCCGAGGATCAGGACTCCCAAGACGCCGCCCACATGCGCGTTGAAATAGAACAATTGCTGGTCCGCCGTTTCGAACGTGCAGAGATACTCGTCCTTGAGATGCGGATTACGTTTTTCGCCGGTGTAGCTGGCCCAGATCAGCGCCATGTCCGCGTAATTCACGTTCAGCAGGTACTGGTAGCGGCGGGTATAGCGGTAGTTGCCTGGCAGAATCGAGAGCCACGAAGGCAGAAGGTTCAGGCGTTCGTCGAGCAAGGCGGCATCCCACCGCCCGAAAACTTTCACTACCTGCGAAATCGATTCGCGGACACGGTCGAGATTCCTGCCGAGTAGAACCACTGTGCAGGCGAACGCGCCAAAGTAGTTGCCACGGTTCTCGATCTCCTGCATGCACTGGCCGAGCGAGTCGTAATGCGCTTCGACTTCGTGCTTGCGGGGCAGCTCCGACTTCGGCACGCCGCGCCCATGCAAGGCAAGAGCGGCGAGATTTAGGAACAGCGCATCGAACCCGGTTTGTTTGGCGCGAATGACCCGCCGCATGTGCAGGTTGCTCTTGGGCTTCCATTCGGTCGCAACGATGAGATCGGAATCGATCGCGAGCAAATCGGCGAGCAGATTGGGCATAGTCGAGCCCGGAAGCTGTTTCAGGGAAATCGACTTGACGAAGAAATCGTTCACCCGAAGGTGATCGGCATAAATTTCGATCTGCGAATCAAGCGTGGTGAGGTCTATGCGGCCGCCCGCCTCGCAATGAAAGGCGGCGGCATGCGCCGGATCGTAATTGACGAGATTTCGGAGAAACAGCCGCGCTTCACGCTCGCGAAGCACTTTCGTTTGAAGGAGATCGTCCACGAAAGATCGAAACGAACGCACGGCGCCGTGGAGAATTTCGAGAGCCCGCGCCGCTTCCGCCGCTACTTCTTCGGGTCCGCGCTCGAGCGAATGGAGAAACTTCTTCTGCGGCCGGAAGCCCTCGTAGAGCACAGCCAAGTAGAGCCGGATCTCAAAAAGCGAAGCAGCACGCGCTTCAAGCGCTTTCATTCGGCGGTGAACGGCTGCGGTAGCTGCATCAGTCGGATACGATTCGCGATAGGGCGGTTTGGCGCCGGAGCGCTTGACAATGTAGGAATAAAGCCGGAATCGATCATCGAACAACCGAACGGCCGATTCATAACGCCGGGTGAAAGCGTTTAATTCCTCGTCGGTTCGGCAATCGGGATCGATGCCCGAGAGCGATAAAAGAATCCCGAGGTCGCCGAGTTTCGTTTCAAACGTGATGTCATCAATGAATCGCAACAGGGCGATTTCGTCGGCGCATGCGCCAGCATCCTGAAGCGGACTCGACGACCTGCGGGAAAACATGAATTAAACGAGGCCTCCTTTTTTGTTGGTTGTTTTGCCTGGGTCGTATACGTTCCTCTGGCGCAAAGCCCGCGGAACGATGACGACCAGTTCGGGATCGTGTTTGGTCAGCCAGTAGGCTCCACTCCACAGGAGAGCGAAGACCGCCAGGGCTGACAGGAAGGTGAAGTGGCGAAAGACGAGAAACGCGGCGATCAGGATGACAATGCACAGCCTGCGGTCAATCCCCAGCAGAGTCGCTGTCAGGTTGATGGACCGGTAGGTGGGCGTCGCCATCTTAAAGCCCTTGAATCCAGCCTTCCCACTTGGCGGCCGAGAGCGCGAGCATGCCGCCACCGATGATCGCGATCAGCACGCCGCCGAGCACTCGCCCGCTAAAGGCCAGCAGGAGCCCGGCGACGACAATCGCGAATTCGACCAAACCGGTCACAAACGTGCCGGTCGAGATGGTTTGCGCGCTCGCGCCCAGACTCGAGAACGGGTCCTGCGCCCAAGTTGCCAGGACCATGACGAGCAACGGCAAGGCTGCCCGTGGCCCTGGCTTCGAAAACAACGCCCCGCTCGCAACCTCAAGATGCGAGGCAGCAGTCCTCCAACGTGTCAATGCAATTAACTCCTTTCGTATGAACAGTCCAAAGAAAGATCGAGTGGGAGAGCGCGCCCCTGGCGCGCACGAATGCTGTCGATAGAAACCTCCTGTGCGAGCGCACAGGCGTTTGGTGCCGTTGTGCGCGAATTCCTGAAAAGATAAAGTCGATTGATCCAGTTCGCGCCCAAACGCATTCCTGAGCGCTGCCTGAATCGTGATCCAGCCGTAGGTCGATCCAGCGGTGGGCCGAGCCCACTTCGGCCGGTACAAACCAGACAATCGGAACAGGCGGTCTATGCGTGCCGGGTCACCATTCGTGTAATAGGCGAGCAGCGAACAGAGTGCTGCGTCCGCCCGGCTGTGGTCTCCGCCGTAATCGGATATGTCGCCGACCCAGAGTCTCTGGAATTTCGCACCATTCCTCGCTTGTTGTGTGCGGCGGATGAGTTCTTCATCGCTTTCCGTTACGGAAGCGAGCTGTCTCGAAAACTCGGGGCGCGTGCGGCTTTTTCGATCAAGAGTTGCAGCTAGATCGAGGATGTCGGCCTGGCGCTCTTCGATCGTATTGGCCGTTCCGTCGAGATGATTGCCTGTGATGGTGAAGTATCGCGCCGAGCTGTAGATCTCGATTCTCTGGCTCCGGCGCCCGCTCCGGTCGGGCAGCGACGCCTTCACCAGGATGTGAAGACCTTCGCCCGAAGGGGACCATTCCGTATAGCTGTTGATGCGCTTGACAATCTCCGAGGCCCACGGCTCCAGATCGCCGGGCCCTGTGCGGCAGTGATCGAGATCGACTCCGGTGTAAGGATCCGCCGCGGTGAAGACGATTCCGATTCCGTCGAAGCCAAACCGCGAGGCGGTGGCCCGCGCTTGGCCGTAGCTCGTCCATGTCGCAGGATCGGTACAGTTCGCCGGCTTGCCCGTGGCTGGACAGACTGGCAGCTTGGTCCGCGCCTTGCTACGATTTTCGGGAGCCGTTATGTCGAGGAAAGAGCGATCTAGAGCTGAATGATCCGACGGGGCAGAACTGGCGATTAGTTGGGTCGAGAGGGCCTTGTCTAGGCCGCCAGCAGACTGACTTCTCCGGGCGCCTTTACTGGCAATGCGACTGGCAATAAAAACGCAGGACTCGGTGCGTTTCCGTACAGCGCAACAGTTACCAAGTCGTTCATTCTGTTGCACGGAGTTGAACAATGGCGAGCCGTAGCCGCACTTTTAATGCGGTGGTCGCGGGTTCGATTCCCGCCCGGCTCACCAACAAAACAAAGGACTTTACTGAAGCTTTTCATTCTCTCTGTGCCCATTGTCTGTGCCCAAAGCCTCCTGGTCCTTACTTCGCAGATGTTTCTCAATACGCTCAGCGAGTTGCTTTAGCCGCCGAGGAGAGACTATGTGGTACCGGTCAAATACGTGCCTGGTTTTGTGCCCGCTGATTTCCATGGCCTCCTTCTCGCTGAAACCTGCTTCGATCATGTTTGTGAGCGCGGTCCGTCTGAGGTCATGAAACAGAGCATTGGGGAACGTCCGCTTTTCCGTTGAAAATAGCGGCTCTCGAATAACTCACTTTACGACGCCTTTCTCCGTTTCGCAACATTCGACTTACTAGGCATGAGAGCATTGAGCTCCATGACAAGGTCGGGGATCCGTTTGTGCCCCTTGACGCGGCGGAATTGCTTCTGGGCAACTAGCAAACCCGAGCCGACCCAACGCTCGCGTTGATCACCGGAATGCCAGCGCTTCACATTAAGGCAAACCCTTTCAACGATAGAGAAGGCCGATTCGATAACGTTGGTGCTGGCCAGGGTCAATCGCAGTTGCTGCGGAACGTGGAGCCGATGGACTGTCAGCGTTTCCTCCAACCCTTCCGCCAAGCTGCGGGCCGCGCTGGGATTGAGATGCATCAACTCGTGATGCAGCCCTTCGAGCGCCTGCCTGGCGGCGGCGTAATCTTCGAGCGCGTAAGCGGCATTCAATTTCCTGGCGACCGCCGGTTTCTGCTCAGCAGGCTCATTAATTGCAATCCAGCTTGACGCACCAACTCGCCCACTCCTTTACGCAGCCAACCCACCATTTCCGCCATCGGCAGCACCATCTGCACCGTCGGGCCTCCTTCAGCAGCCATGGCCTCGAGCTGCTTCACCGCTCGCTGCGATTCAATCTGATATGGTTCCTTTATTAGCGACTCTCCTTTTTCTCGACTTTGTCCAATTGAAACGAAGGGAGGGTGAGATGATTTAAACAATTCTTAGCGAGAATGTTTTATGATCAACCTCCCCTCTGACTTCGCTCCGATCATCCTAGCATTTCAACCCATGATGCTCAATCGCACCTGGCAGCGTGCCGTGGTTTTGATGGTGGGCGCTATTTTGGCGCCAGGCCGACGGACGGTGTGCGGTATTTTGCGCATCATGGGCTTAGGCCAGGAGAAGCAGTTTCAGAATTTTCATCGTGTTCTGAATCGCGCGGCGTGGGATCTGCGCCAAGGAAGCCGGATTTTGTTGGGTTTGCTCATAGATCAGTTCTCTCCTCAAGGTCCGCTGTTATTCGGTTTAGACGACACAGTGGAACGGCGTTGGGGTCCCAAGATTCGGGCCCGGGGAATTTATCGGGATCCAGTTCGCTCTTCGGAGAGTCATTTTGTCAAGGCGTCCGGCCTGCGCTGGCTTAGTCTTATGCTGCTGATCCGTATTGGGTGGGCGCAACGAGTCTGGGCACTTCCGGTTCTGACCAGTTTGGCGCCCTCGGAGCGCTACTACGAGAACGGAAACCGGAAGCCGAAGACACTGCTCCATTGGGCCCGGCAACAGTGTTTCCAATTGCGACGGTGGTTGCCGCGGCGGAAGCTAACGTTGGTTGCCGATGGTGCGTTTGCCGCCTTGGATTTTCTGTATCAGTTGCGCCGAGTCAACATCGCTTGCATCACTCGACTCCGCCTCGATGCCCGTCTCTACCAACCCGCTCCGGCGCGTTCACCCGGTCGTGCGGGCCGACCCCGCATAATTGGAGCCCGTCTGCCTTCTCTTCAACAGCGTATGGCTGATTCCAAGACCCGTTGGAAGAAAGCGCTCCTCCGGAACTGGTACGGCCGTGCTGGCAGAACCGTCGAGTTTTGCTCGGACACAGCCATTTGGTATCACGGCGGGCTGCCGTCCTCCCAGATCCGCTGGGTGTTGATCCGTGACCCGCAACGACGATTCGATCCGCTGGCCCTGTTGTCCACCGACCTCACCGCCGCACCTCTGGATATCATCAAGGCCTATGTCTGCCGCTGGCAGGTGGAAGTCACCTTCGAGGAATCCCGAGCTCATCTCGGCCTGGAAACTCAGCGCCAATGGTCCGACAAAGCCATTGCTCGCAGCACTCCGCTGCTGCTTGCTATGTTCTCCCTCGTCACTCTGCTGGCTTCTCGTTTGAGAAAGCAAAACCAAGTCTTGCCTTTGCAAACCGCTTGGTATCAGAAATCCCTCCCCACCTTCTCCGACGCTTTGGCCGCAGTTCGCAAGCATCTCTGGAACGATTCTTTCACCTCTCATTCCCCCTCAGAGATCAACCAATCGCCTTCGCAGCTTCTGGAACGATTCTCTGAAGCCCTTTGTTATGCCGCCTGATTGGACAAAGTCGAGCTTTTTCTCGGTAAAGAAAATTGCTCTGAGCCTATCAAGACTCCGAGTTGAGAGTCGCTATTTTCTACGATCTAACGGACATTCCCCCCCCGACTTCTTGCCCAAGTCCGACAGCGATACGGTTCAGCCGGCGTTTTCACGAATCCAAACGCCGCCACCGCCGCTTCCGACACTCCGCAAACCGCGGCCATAGGCGCGTGTAGCACTTCGAGTTTCAGTCAAAGCTATCTAACTGCCACTTAAAGTGGCGCTTCCTTCCATGGAGAACATCGGCGACTTTGCAACGGCTGCTGCCGTTCTCAATTCGACGTGACCCTGTCTTTCAAGCATTGATATAGATCGCTGACGACCTCTGGCCGGACATTGTCCGGATAGCCGACGACCCGGGAGCCACGAAACCGACGCCTATGCCGTCATTGAATTGACGAGAACAATGAGTTCGGGATGGAAACTAAAGCTATTCAACTAACAACGGTGGCCGCCGGTCCTGACCACGCCACAAATGTCGACGGTGGCGTCGCATTTCTCACTTTTCCATCTTCGGCGGCCTCAATCTTCAGGGAATCTTCAGCTACGCTCACTATAGTTAATGCTGAAGTTCGCCGGGAGCATCCCGATCATTGCGGCGCGGTTGAGCGATAGCCCGGCAGATGGCACGGGCGCCAGGGCAAGAAGCTTCAGGACGAGGGCGCAAGTCGATAGCAGATGTGTATTCTCTACATGCTGAGGTTTCTCCCGGAATGATGTCCGGTCGTGTTCTGTCAATATTTCTGCTTGCCTGGACCTTCCTGGGCCGCCTACCAGCGCAGATTGCGGCTACCGAGCCTCAGCCCACCTCTCCGCAACGGTCGTCTGAACCCCACACCATTGCCATGATCGTGCCCAACGGCACCCCATTGCAGATCGCACTCGACAAGGAAGTGCGCGTCAGGAAGGTCGGCGAGCCTATTACGGGCAAGGTCATGCAGCCCGTTTATGTCTTCGACCGTCTCGTCATTCCCGTCGGCACCGCGGCTACCGGTAGGATTACGTCGATAGACCCTGTTCCCGCCCGCACGCGCACGCTGAGCGCACTGAACGCCGATTTCACCCCGTCCCATAAGCTCTCTGTCGCTTTCGACGAACTCATCCTGCCCGATGGCCGTCATATCGCTCTGCATGCAACAGTAGTTCCCGGGTCAGGGCAGGTTATCCGGCTTGTGACGGCTAACGAGCATAAAAAGAACGTCGTGAAGGATGCGGTCACCCAAAAGATGGATCAGGCCCGCGCTCAGTGGAACAATGCGGTGAAGCAAGTGAAGTCGCCCGGACGGATGCATCTTCTGACGCGTTATGCCGTCGCCCAGCTTCCAGTGCATCCGCAGTACATCGATGCCGGAACGCTTTACTCCGCCGAAGTTTCGCAGCCGCTGGAATTTGGCAGCGAATCCCTCTCCGCCAATACACTCTCTGCTATCTGGTCCCAGCCTGCCCCCGGAAGCCTTGTCCACGCCGTCATGTTGACTCCGCTGAACTCGGCGACCACACTGAAAAGCGCCGACGTGGAAGCCGAGCTCTCGCAGCCGCTCCTCGACAACGGACGCCTTATCCTTCCAGCCGGAACTCGTCTCCGCGGCTCCGTTCTCCAGGTGCGGCCTGCCCGACATCTGCATCGCAACGGGCAGCTGCGCATCGCATTCCGCGAGGTCATCCTTCCCAATGGGGCTGTTCAGACTGTGGATACCAGGCTCCAGGGCATTCAGTCCAACTCGGCAGACAATGCCAGGCTCGATTCTGAAGGCGGCGCCAAATCCGCTTCTTCGAAGACCCGATATCTCTCAACCGGCGCCTCGGTGGGCCTTGCCCTGATCGGTAGCGGCGGACGGAAGGACGTCGGAGACGCAAGTCCGACTGCGGGCGGCGCGACCGGGTTCAAGCTCATCGGACTGATCGTGGGCGTCGCCATTCGCTCTCACACTTACGGCATCTTCATGAGTGCTTACGGGGGAGGCCGTTCCATCTACAACAACTTCCTCGGGATGGGGCGTGACATCGTCTTTCCGAAGGACACAGTCATGCAGATCGGATTCGGCAACAGAACGTCGCTGCCCATGCCCGGTGTGAACTCCGGAGAATCGCGATGAGGGCGTCGACTCTAGCGGTCCTCTTCGCAATTCTGATCTCCGGGACACTCTCCGCAGGCGCGCAGAGTGCCGCGACGGTTACCCAGAGTCAGCAGCCCAAACCAGCCTCCTCGCGCGCATACACTCTGCACATCGACGCCCAAGAAGTCGTCCTGAACTGCACCGTTCTGGACAACAAAGGGGAACTCGTCGACGACCTGACCAGGAGCAACTTCAAGGTGTTCGAAGACAAAACTCTCCAGACCGTTAGATCCCTCCAGCACCAGGACACTCCTGTTTCCATCGGATTGCTCGTCGACAACTCCGGTTCGATGAGCAGCAAACGGGCTGCCGTTGCTTCTGCCGCGCTTGATCTGGTCAAAGCCTCAAATCCACACGACGAAACTTTTGTGATCAACTTCTCCGACCAGGCTTATCTCGATCAGGATTTCACTTCGGATCTCGGTCGATTACGGATGGGACTTTCACACCTGAGTGTGTCCGGCGGTACTGCACTCTACGACACGGTCGTGACCGCTGCCGACAAGATGGAGCGATCCGCCACACGCCCCAGGAAAGCGCTGATCGTGATTACCGACGGTGATGACAACGCCTCAAAGCTCACCCTGGATAACGCGATCCATCGCGTTCAGGATATGCAGGGTCCCGTTATCTACTCCATCGGCCTGCTGTTTGGTGGTGCCGAATCCCGGCGTGCCAAGCATGACCTGCGACAACTCTCAGGTGAGACAGGAGGAATCGCCTTTTTCCCCGGCTCTCTGAAAGATATCGATTCGGTCGCTGCCGAAATTGCCCGCGATATTCGCAACCAATACGCTATCGCATACCATTCCCCTCAGGCTTCCGCCGGCGGCTATCACACCGTCAGAGTTGAGGCGCATGCTAAGGGACACAGCAAGCTTACCGTTTATACCCGGTCCGGTTACCTCTCAAAGCAATCCTCGTCCCCCAACCCAAAAAACTGGTGATCTCGCCGCCATCCACCAATAGAGCTTCATGAACGCCTTTTCGCAGTTAGGCTGGATATCCTGGCAATTACTTCGTTCAGTCGCGATCGAGAACCAGAATGCAAGACCCGGATCTGCCATGAACTCGCTTATCCGCACGGCCTCACGCCGGAGCACCCGCTCGGACGTCCTTGGTTAGATGTCTCCAGCGCTGGAGCCAAACGACTTTTAGGAGGGGACCTAATGTGGTCACAAGTTCGTAAAAATCGGCATCGCTGCTCACTGAGACGAACTCTTCGCGCTGCGCGAACTCGCAGATAACCCGATCTGATTGTTGTAAGAGGTCGAAATCGAAAACGTGTGCGAAACCACGATACAATTCAAGCCGCGCAATGAGTTTGCGCGAGAGATTCTCGTCAAGGAGCGGCTTCACAGAGCAACTCGCCGCCCCATACGGGCGGCGAACTCATATACAGCGCGGAAATCGGCGGCCTCCAATTCGAGATAGTCTTCCAGAATCGATTGCTCGGTGGTGCCTGCTGCAAGGCAACTCAAAACATCCCAAACCGCGATACGCAGACCGGGAAGAACACTGCTGGCCAGAGCGTTTTGCCGCTCTCACTCGTGATTCGAATCGGTCAGATCCTCAACATTGGCGCTGAGCCGGAGCATCAGGGGCTGAGAATTGTCGGTGTGGTAAATAGCGCGAACTTATGGAAGTTCGGCGACCGGCAACCGCTCGCCGTTTATCACGCACTGATGCAGGAACCGACCTACAATCAATCGAGGCTATTAATTTGTAGGCCCGGGAGACAGGTAACAGTTTACGCCAGAAAGATGGGTGACGAGAACGCGACCCGTTCGTTCCTCCATTCCATTGTGAAT
Source organism: Bryobacterales bacterium (assembly GCA_963722585.1). Lineage (GTDB taxonomy): Bacteria > Acidobacteriota > Terriglobia > Bryobacterales > Bryobacteraceae > KBS-96. The sequence continues at coordinate 61,800 of CAVRNU010000016.1, forward strand.
CATGAAGTAGTGTCGCGGAGCCGAAGGCGAAGCGACATCACTTCAAAGCTTTAATACTTCAATCGATACTCAGCAATAGCATGTCAAGATCCCTGGCAATTCCGCTCGCGCTCCAGCTATCCTGTGGCAGCTTGAATGACTAAGTCGCCCCCGGATGGCGGGGGTTTGTATTCAACCTGCTCGTCCGGTTGGACACCGTTCTTGTACAAGCCGCCATTCCGGTCTGCCATAGCGACCACGGGCAAGATAATCTTTGCCCATCAGTTAAAGGGAATGATTTGGGGCTGCTTGCCGCTTCCACCGTCTTTGCCCCAAAAAAACGGGTTCTGGTCGCTTCTCAAATGCAATCGCGTCGCCCGAGCTGCCGGTTGCCTGGTCAATCAGCACCGCAACGGGCGAATGTTCAGCAGTAGCGGCTATGAGGTCTGCCACATCGAGACCACCCATCGGAGTACCATCTTTCAAGCCTGACCAAGCTCTTCCGTTCTTATAGAACCACTGCATGCCGGTGCCCACTTTTCCTTCCCGATCCATGAACTCGCGCAGCATTCCATCACCGGCAATCGGCCCCACGCCAGCCAGCATCGCCCACATATTGCCGCCGCGATCGCCTCGTAAATCGATAATCCATCCACAAGGATGCCTTGCTTCCACATCGCGAATCCCTCTTTGGATTTCTGTGGCAAACCTGCTTGTATCAGATCCGGTAAACATCGGAACGACTAGCAGGCCATATCTGCGAACTCCCATTTTGAGTACTCTACTCTCAAACTCAGTACGTTCACGAAATGGCGATTCTACTCTGGGTCTGGGTTGAAGCGGAGGCAGATGCCTTTCTTCCCTCTTTGCTATCTCAGCTTCAGTCAACTCCTTTGTTAATTGCAATTGGCAGTGCCGATCACCCAGTTTTTGTAGAGAGAGCGAATAGCGTCATAAGTATCAATGAGAGTTTCGGCGGCGGCCGCTTGTTCGAATGCTCTTTGCCGCAGAGACACGCAATCGACAGAATTTCGATAAACGTACATGTCTTGCATCAATGAAAGGGCGTGTTCAAGATATGCCTTTGGGGTATTTTCTGTTTGTGGCGAGGGCACTTGCGAGCCGCATACGACCACTCGGCAGAATGTGAGCGCCAATACGATAGACACAATTGCTCTGGGGAGTTTAGAAGCTCCAATCGTTTGCACGCGATTTTGCACGGTCCACTTCTCTCGATCCGTTCGCTATGACTAATTCCCCGGATATCTATCACCTGAATTATGCGCGTGAGGCTGACCTGGGATCACGCCGGATCCGTGTGACCTGAGGGTCTGTTCACCTCGCTTCCACTGCTGTCTCGATACCTTTTTGACTGAGTGGCTTTCCTCCCTTTGTAAGTTATTGTTTCGGCGAAGCCGGTCGTGCATAAAATCCTATGCGCGATCCTCAGCAACGGAGCGCGACGGCGATGACCGGCGCGAAGCGTGGCTCTGCCCCGACGATCGTACGCAGCCGATTCATGAGACGTTGAAAGAGGCTCTTGTCAGCGTAGTGATCGCTGTAGCTGACTCCCACTCGGCCCGCGTGCCGCCAAATCCGCGCAGCCAGAAAAAGAAACTTCAGCCGAGTCGTGGCTAGCGTGGGGTGGTGGAGCGCGTCCACTTTGGCTTCCTCTTCGCGGCTGAACAGCATTAGCCAGCAGTTCAGATTGTAGGCCAACATGGCCAGCTGAAAAATGAATGCAGTTCATCGCCCACCGCGCCGACGGATGGGCGGCCGGTCCTGCGTCATTATTGGCTTCCTTGATCAGATTCTCGGCTCCGGCCCGCTGATTGTAGAACCACGCGAGCAGAGCGACCGCGTCCTTCATATTGGTGACGAACACGCGATAGCTGTACTCTGGCGTGTCGAACAACTGATATTGCTCCATCTCCTCAACCCGACGCGGTTGCGGCTTTTTCGCATAGCGCAGGGCGATGAACCGATACGCTTTGCCCCAGCCCTCCGGCTGATAAGGGAACTCGCACTGGCCGCCGGCGTCGGTCTGCGGGGACCGTTTCCACTCCGCCGCTTTCAGTTGATCCAGGAGGCGCGATGTCTTACGTGCCGAAATAATGAACTGCGCCCCACGCTCTCATACGCATCCACGGCCTCGGTGCAGTAGAAGCCGGAATCGGCGCGGGCATAAATGGGTTTGGACGACCGGCGGCAAGGCGGCGAACACGCTTTCCAGATGCCGCGCGATCTGCATGCCCGTGGGCCGATCTCCATTCCGCAACTCGCCGCCGATCTATTCCCGTGTCTCGGCCAGAAACGTGAGGATCGGTTGGAAGCTCTTCTTCCCTTTGTTCTTCGGATTGTAGCCCTTGCGCCCGCCCATCTGGTGGCCGAACAGCGTATGGACCGTGGTGTCGGTGTCGAGCCTGACCGCTGCGAGTTGGACGTGCGCCGCCTCCCACACCCGCTGCCGCATCACGCGCTGGATCTTCAACAGTTGTCCGGCCACGCTGAGATGCAGCGAAGCCAGAAAGCGCCAGAAGGTGCACTGTGCCGGCAGTCGCGGCACCTTCAGAATCCCGGTCAACATCGGTTCCCGCTCCACAAAGCGCAGATGATTCAGCCGCGAAAACCCGACGTATAACGCCAGCACCATTGCCAGCACAAACTGGTACACGGGCATCGCCCGCCTCAGCCGTTGGATGGTCAGCGTCTCCTCCACCAACTGCTGGAACCTGAGCTTCTCCAACATCGTCGCGATGGGAAGCAGACCGCCGTACGCGGTCAGATTCCGGCCCGCAAAATCATAGGGCGTGGAAGCCCCGATCTTAAAGGGCTCCCGAATCACCACGCCCACCCCTTGCCTGGTGGGCCTTTTCTCGCCTCGCTATCCCTCTCGATTGTTATTCACCTTTTGGGTGGCTCCTGAGAATGAGTCCGCGAAAGGCCAATTTCGCTTTTCTCCTCTGTTTTAACTCACGATTCTCAGGGTCCCAAAACGGCTCCTCTTGTTCCGATCCTCAAGACCCGCTCAGCTTCTGTGCATAGCTCGGCTCTCATCATTCCCGTGAGGTGGGCTTCCGGTAGAGTGCTTCCTGCCCGTCTAAAGGCACTTCGGGATGAACTTCGCCGACTGGCAATCTACTGTTCCGAAGTGAAGAGTCCCAAGTTTACTTTCCGGATGGCGTGATCTGGAAGGAATCAGCCGAAGCAAACGCCTGGCTCAATGTCGCCATGCGGTTGCTCCCTTCGCGCCTGCATTCGTTCACTTCTGTTTCGGCTGAAGCTGGCTCGCCTCCTCGCGCTCAGCGTCCGGCCGGTTCATAGTGAAAGCCGCCACTACCTGGTTGCCCTTCAGCCACCACGCGCTGAAGCTGGTCGAATCCACATCGCCTCGATATTCTGTTCGCTCTGCACCCGTCGTGTCGCCCCAGAATTCGTAAGACAAGTCGAAGACGTCCGAAAAGAAGTACGGAATATTCTCGAAGGGCTCTGGGCGGCCGGACAAACGTCGCGCCAGGTACTGTCCCTGTTTCACCGCGTTGTCCCAATGTTCGACGCGCCGCCGTTTCCCGAAAAGCACGTCATGATAGTTCGCTACGTCGCCCGCCGCATAAACATGGGTCGCGCCAGTCTCTAAAAACTCATTCACCACAATGCCGTTCTCCACCTGTACACCTGCAGCCTCGGCGATTTCCATTGCCGGCGCAACTCCGATCCGCCAACAATCGTTCCAGCTTCTTGCTGCTCGATAGCGATACGGAGCCGCCGTCGATGGCTGCAACATTCGCGTTGGGGGCGAAATGAACGCCACGATCCTCATAGTACTTCTGAAAAAATCGCGACATCTCAGGCGTGAAGAAGCTCTTCCAGACTCGCTCCTCCGGGAATACCATCGTCGTGTCACAGCCCTGCTGCGCACCCTGTGACGCCACTTCCATTCCAATAAAGCCGCTACCGATTACCACCAGTTTTCTTGCACTCTTCAATCGATCCCGCAGCCGGGTCGAATCGGTCAGTGAACGCAGATAAAGCACACTGTCACCCTGGGCACCAGACACATCGAGGGTTCGCGGACGCGCGCCGGTCGCGAGGATCAGTCTCTCGAAATGGAATTCCCCGCCGCCGCGGCCCACTAATCGCTTGCCGGGAAGATCGATTCGCTCGATCTCGACGTTCAAATGAAGGCCGATATCGTGCTCCCGATAGAATCCCTCCGGGTTGATCAGTACGCTCCGCTCGTTGTCTTTCCCGGCGAGAAAACTCTTCGACAGCGGAGGTCTCTCGTAGGGAAGCGCGCTGTCAGCTGAAACGATACCAAGCTCCCCCGCTTTGAGACCGCCCTCGACGAACTCTTTAGTGGCATAGCCCGCCACCATGCCACCGCCTAAAAGAATGGTGCGATATTCGTGCACGTTCATGAGGATACATCGTTTCACCCCCATCCGTAGGATGTTTGCCCCGGCGCTCAAGCTGCGCGTGTGAACAATTGCCTGGAAACAATTCGCTCGCCTACATCGTCGGTTCGAGTAGCCCAAGAACGACTTTTGCTGTGTACCGTTTCTGAATCGCGGACCGAAGGAGGACGGCGGCAGGAAAGCGAAGGCGTTTGCTAGCTGCGGGCAGATGATTCGGTGTGGAGCAGGGTTCTTGCCGTCTCCCCTGCTTATGGCGGCTCCGGGAACGGTAAAATCGTTCACCGAGAACAGCCCGGGGAACCAACACGCGTGGAACCGAATCATCTTCCGGCATATTCTGGATAATCCATGAGCCTGCTTCAATTCATAACGGCAGTTCCCTTGGACGTGCGACGGGGAAGCGGATGCTATGTCGGAACACGCACATTGGTCGAAGCGCTTCGTCAGCTTGGGGTCGATATCGCGTTGGTTACTCCCCGCATCGTCACCCCAGTCTACACTGCCACGCGCATTCTGTTCAATGAGGCATTGCGCTGGCGGCGCTTCACCGGCGACGCCATCATCGGCATTGATGCTGATGGTTATGCCGTCGCTGGTAGGCCGGCTGCGCTCCCACACATCGCCTGCATCAAAGGAGTTTTGGGCGACGCTGTTCGCTTCGAGCGAGGCGCCACGCGAGCGAGCATGGCGTTCAGGCCCGCCTCGAGGCAAAACATGCCCGCCGCGCCGTCCGAGTGATCACCGTCAGCCAGTACTGCGCGGGGCGTCTCGAAGAACTCTATCGGGTGAACAACGCGGTAGTCGTGCCGGAATTGATTGATCTTGATAGGTGGCGGCAGTTATTCCAGGCAAATCCTGCTGTTCCCGACCCGCGCAAGTTCACGGTTCTATCCGTTTGCCGGTTCTATCCCCGCAAACGCCTGGACGTGCTCTCCGCGCCGCCGCTCTATTGCGTGATCGTGTTCCCAGCTCGAAATTCGAATTGTCGGTCACGGCCCGGAGTACCAGCGCCTCCGGCAGCTCTCTTCGGAGCTGCGTGTCGAACCGGCCCTGCGTTGGCTCGGCGACGTGAGCGCGAATACGCTGGCTGCGGAATACAACCGCAGCGATCTTTTTTGCCTGCCGAGCGCCCAGGAAGGCTTCGGTATTGTATTTCTCGAGGCCATGGCGGCCGGGAAACCGATTGTCGCCGCGCGCGCGGCCGCTGTCCCCGAAGTAGTTCGCAGTGGCATTCTTCTAGAGCCCGAAGATCCCGAAGCGCTCGCCGAAGCCATCCTCTGCCTCTATCGTGGCCCCG
>CAVRNU010000017.1:0-308604 GCA_963722585.1 Bryobacterales bacterium
CGTGAACGCGATCCTGAATCGTGTCCCGCGCCGTCAGCAGCAGGATGGGAACGTGCAGGCCCTGCTGCCGCAGCGTTGAAAGAATCTCAAACCCGTCTCGCCCTGGCAGCATGACGTCCAGAATCGCAAGATCGAACGGCTGTTTGCACAGAAGATAGAACCCCTCCTCCCCCGTTCGCGCCACGGAGACGGAGTAATCATCGGCTTCCAGACCCTCCTTCAGCGCGCTCGCCAGCTTTATCTCATCTTCTACAACTAGTATCCGCACTCGCCTATTCTCTTTATACGAGGCGCTGCATTTCCACTGCTACTGAAGACTTTCTGAATTTCTTGTTCAGGAAAAGTTCAGGAAATCTTAAGTGGTGCCCCGCCGGTCCGTTCCCAACAATGGTTGTAGAGAACAATTACGCTTCCCGCACCAACATGATCTCGCAACGCACCCGCACGGTAGTTCTCATCCTCGGCCTGGCTCTTTCTTCGGCCGGGCTCTATGCAAAAAATAAGCATCCGAAGCCGGAATCGCCAGCGCAAGACCACATTCAAGTAGTCGCACACATTCCCGTTACCGGAGGCGCCATCGTGCGCTTCCTCACCACCCAACATTACCGCCGCAATTATCTGTATGCTGAACACGAATCCGGAAAAACGGTCACGCTGATTGATATCACGAATATCAGCCGGCCCGCCGTGCTTGCGGAGATGAGCGATCCAACCGGCCTGTCGGATGGCCTGGTTGCGGTTACTGGGAATGCCGTTTTGGTTGCCACGGCAAACCATCAGACCGAAGAAGCCTCTCCTTCGCCCCAAACGTTCCGGATATTGAGCTTCGCGAATCCGCTCCATCCTACGGTTCAGCAGGAGTTCCACGGCGTCACCGCAACTGCCCGCGACGACCAGCGCGGCCTGATCTTCCTGGCCAATTCTGACGGCATTTGGATACTTCAGCAGCAATTTGCGATGGACCCGGAATTTGAAAAAGAATGGGAGCACATGATGCTCGACGCGCGTTAGCGGCTCGCAATCCGAATCATGTTGACTCGCGGTCCGGCCAAGAAAGTCACCATACATCTGAACGAAGACACGAGCTCCGGCGAAAGCTTCACCTATGAGCGAGTGTTTTCCTTTCTCCTCAGCCAGGGTGTCTCCGGAGCCACCCTTACGCGGCCGGAACAGGGATTCGGCGCGCACCATCAGCGGCATTCGAGAGAAGGGCACGGCGCGCAGAACAGGCATTTGCCCGTGCGAATCGAATTTGTCGAGTCTCCGAAGACGGTAGAGGCCATCCTGCCTCCGCTGTGTGAACTGATAAAAGACGGTCTCATTGACGTGCACGACACGACCATCGTAAAACTTGCCACCGAGGAGACGGTTCTCTAGCTTGCGCGTAGCGGCAATGTGCATTTTGCTAGCAATCTCCGCGGCAGGCTTACAGATACCCGCCTTCGGGCAAGCTACCACGCCACTCACCCTCGCGCAGGCCGAAGAACTCGCCCTCAAGAACCATCCGCGAATCGGCTCCGCGACTCTGAATGCTGAAGCCGCCGGCAAGGTGGTGAACGAAACGCGTTCCGCCTATTTCCCGACTATGGCTGCAAACCTGACCGGGGCGGATGCGATCGAAGGCACCGCGGTTGCGGCGGGCGCTCTCACCACGTCGAGCTTATCCACGCGCGTTACATCCGGCATGAGCTTGCTCCAAATGGTGACCGACTTCGGCCGTACCTCGCATCTCGTCCGTGACGCCCGCTTCCACGTCGAGGCGGCAAACGACAACCTTTCCATAATCCGCGCCGAAATTCTATTAGACGTCCAGGTCGCATATTTCTCGGTTTTGGGCAGTGAAGCCGTTCGCAGAGCCGCCCAAGCCGCACTCGACAACCGTAGGCTTACTTTGCGGCAGGTCACCGCTCTCGCGCAGAGCTCGCTCAAGTCTACGCTCGATGTCAGTTTCGCCGACGTGCTGGTTTCGGAAGCTGAGCTTGCGCTCTATCAGGCTGAAAACAACGTCGACCAGAGTCGGGCGCATCTCGCGGCAGCCCTAGGCTTTGAGCATACGCAGCGGTTCACGCTTGTTGACGAGCCACTTCCCGCTGCTCTCAATCCGGACGTGCAGGCGCTGGTCGCACAAGCATTGCGCGACCGGCCAGATCTGAATGCTACTCGGCGCAATGGCGATGCTGCCGCCGAATTCGCCAAAGCCGAAAAGAAGTTAAGCTATCCCACCATCAATGTCATGGGTGCGGCGGGAGCTATTCCCGAACACGATCCCACGCTCGCACACGACAATTATGGAGCCGCCGGTGTGAATATCAATATCCCCGTTTTCAACGGCGGATTGTTCTCCGCGCGGCGCGAGGAAGCCGCGCTTCGCGCTCAAGCCGCCAACAAGGACACGCAGGATCTCTCTGTCCAGGTCTCACGCGAAGTCCAGGATGCCTGGTTGCAAGCGAACAACACGTTTCGCAGCTTGAGCGTCACTGCCCAACTGGTCGCGCAGGCTAATAAAGCTCTACATCTCGCCCAGGCGCGTTACAATGCCGGTCTCGGAAGTATTGTCGAGCTGAATCAAGCGCAATTGGCGCAGACCTCTGCGGAAATTAACGCGGCCTCCGCCAAGTACGACTATCTGTCCGCTCGTGCGGCCCTCGATTACGCCACAGGTGTTCTTCGGTGATCGAATTCCGCCATAGCCTCGTCGCAATGGCGACGCTTGCTCTCGCACTCTTGCCGGTGTTTCTGCTTATCTCATGCGCCAGTAATGAGGCCGGAGGCGCTAATGGCCCGGAGCCCGTATCCGTTCCCATCGTCCCAGTCGCAAAAGCGCAGCGCGGAAATGTATCTGACGATCTCACCGTCACCGCGGAATTCATTCCCTACCAGGAGATCGACGTGATGGCCAAAGTTGCGGGCTACATCCGCGTCATCAACGTAGATATAGGAGACCGCGTACAAACCGGCCAGGTACTCGCCGAACTGGAAATTCCCGAGATGCAGGATGACATGGCACGAGCCGCGGCTGCGGTCGAGGCATCGGATGCGGATATTATTACCGCGCGCGACGACTTGAATTGCGCCAAATCGGCTCACGATATGGCCCATTTGTCCTATACGCGCGTGCTCGACGTAGCGAACAAAGAGCCCGGCCTCGTTCCCCAGCAGGAAGTCGACGAAGTCCATTCAAAGGACCTCGTTGCCGAAGCCGAAGTTTCCGCGGCTCAATCCACTTTGCAAGCCGCTGAGCGTAAGGCGACCATGGCGAAAGCCGATCAGTCGCGCTTCCGCACCCTTCAGAAATACACCGTCATCACCGCTCCGTTCACGGGAGTAGTAACGAAGCGCTACGCCAACACCGGGTCCATGATTCAGGCCGGAACGGCTTCGCAAACGCAGGCGATGCCTGTCATCCGGCTCTCGCAGAACAATTTGCTTCGCCTCATTCTGCCGGTACCCGAATCCGCCGTTCCTAGCATTCATGTCGGCGAAACGGTAGACGTCACCGTCTCTGCGCTGCACCGCTCCTTCCCCGGACATGTCACACGGTTCGCGGATGAAGTTCAGAAAACAACGCGAACCATGGACACGGAAGTGGACGTCCCCAATCCCGGCCTGATTCTCGTTCCTGGCATGTACGCGGATGTAAGGCTGTGCCTTAGCCAACGCAGCAATGCTCTGACGGTACCGCTTGATGCTATCGACGATGCTACCGGATCGCCCAAGGTGTTTGCGGTCCGCGACTCTATCATCCGCGTTCTTCCTGTCACAACCGGCATAGTTACACCTCAGCGGCAAGAGATTCGTTCCGGTATTCGCGACGATGAGCTCGTCATCACGGGCCGTCATGCGGGACTTCGCGACGGAGAACGCGTCCAGCCTCGACTGACCGGCGACCAAGAAACCGCGCCGAATCCGTCGAAAGGAGGGTAACCTGTCCCGATTCGCCATCAAAACTCCGTATCTGATTGTCGTCGTTTGCCTGATTATCGTTCTGGTCGGCGGCGTGAGCATTCTGCGCATGCCCGTAGACATGTTCCCTACCATGAACATTCCAGTTGTAGTCGTTGCAACGTTCTATTCGGGAATGCCGCCCGAACAGATTGAAGGCAACATCACGTTTCACTTGGAACGGATGTTTACACTCGCTAGCGGTATCGAACACATCGAATCCCGTTCTCTGCCCGGTGTCAGCGTCATTCGCGTTTACTTCCAGCCCGGCAGCAACGCCGATTCCGCCGCTTCCACCATCGCCAATCTCGCCATGGCCGACATGCGCGACTTGCCTCCAGGCACGCTTCCGCCCATCGTTCTGAAATCCGACGCGTCCAGCCTTCCCGTCTGCCTCGTCACGTTTAAGGATGAAGATTTGAATGAGACCGCTCTCAAAGACCTCGCGCAGAATTTCGTCCGCAATCAGCTCGCAAGTGTTCCTGGAGCCTCCGTCCCGCAGCCGTTCGGTGGCAGATGGCGCCAAATTCAGTTCTATGTCGACCCATACAAGTTGGAAGCCCGTCAGCTCAGCCTCATGGATGTGGTGCGCGCCGTCAATGAATCGAATGTAGTGCTTCCCGCCGGAGACGTCCAGATCGGCAATTTGGATTACGCCATCTACGCCAATAGCCAGGTCAACCTGAAGACGATGAACCAAACGCCCATCAAGATCGTCGGCCAGTCGCCTGTCGACATCTCGGATGTGGGCCAGGCCAAAGATGCGTATTCGCTGCAATATAACGTAGTGCGCGTCGATGGGCAACGCTCGGTCTATCTTCCCATTCTTAAGCAAGGTGGCGATTCAAACACCATTGCCGTCGTAAATGGTGTGCGAGACACACTGAAGCATTTGTTCGACGTGCCGGCATCACTCGCCAGAACTGTCGTGTTCGATCAGTCTCAGTTCGTCAAGACCGCGATTATCACGCTGCTGCATGAAGGCGGTATCGGCTTGTTTCTCACGTGTTTGATGATCCTGATCTTTCTCGGCAGCATGCGCGCCACCGTCGCAGTCTTCTTCTCCATTCCACTTTCGGTTCTGGCGACCTTCATCGCTCTCGAACTGGGCGGAAGCTCCATTAACAGCATGGTGCTCGGCGGTTTGGCGCTGGCCTTATCACGCCTCATCGACAATTCGGTGGTTGTGCTCGAAAATGTCTATCGTCATCTCGAGCTCGGCGAGCCCGCAGTCGTCGCGGCGGAAAATGGCGGACGCGAAGTAGCCCTCCCTGTGCTTGCCGCAACTCTCACCACTATCGTAGTTTTCTTCCCCGTAACGCTGCTCTACGGAGTCAGTAAGTTTCTGTTCTCGGCGCTAGCTCTCGCCGTCGTCGTGTCCCTGGTTGCGTCCTATTTTGTCGCCATGACCGTGGTCCCGCTGTTTTGTGCGTCCTTCATCAAACACGCCTCTGTACACAGAACGACGGATGCTCCGACTTTCGGCGCCCGGTTCAATGCCTGGTTTTCCGGCCGCTTCGAAGCGTTGCTGATGCGCTACGAGAAGTTCGTCGCCAGAGTCATGGCCTGGCCCGTCGCCGCGCTTTGGATTTTCTTTGCTCTCTTCGGAGCCAGTCTGCTGCTGTTCCCATTCCTTGGCATCTCTTTTTTCCCTCGAACCGACGCGGGCCAGTTCGTCATCAACGTCAAAGCTCCGTCTGGAACCCGGCTCGTCGATACGGAAAAAGAAGTCGCCAGGCTCGAACAACTCATCCGCGATACCGTCAACCCTCATGACATGGGCATGATCGTCTCCAATATCGGCGTCGATCCCGGCTTCTCCGCCGTCTACACCTCCAATTCAGCCATGCACACCGCATTCGTGCAGGCCAGCCTGAAGCCGGGCCACACAATCGGAAGTTATGAATACATTGCGCGCGTGAAACAACGTATGGAGCAAGAAATGCCGGAACTCACCGGATTCTTCTCCTCCGGCAGCTTGGTCGATTCGGTCGTGAATATGGGCATGCCGGCTCCCATTGACCTCCAAATCTCCGGTATGGACTTGCACGACGACTTCCGCACCGCGCTCGACATCGCAGAACGCATTCGCCGCATGCCGAACGTCGCCGATGTCTATATCCCCCAAGATCTCGATTATCCGGCGCTGCGGCTCGATATTGACCGCACGCGCGCCGGCGAATTAGGTCTTTCTGAGAAGGAAGTGATGTCGAACGTTATTACTGCGCTCACCTCCAACCAGATGATTGCGCCGAGCATCTGGAGCGATCCGCGAAACGGCAACAATTATTACCTCACGGTCCAGTACCCCGAACAGCAGATCCAGACTGTCAACGATCTCCGCTCAATCCCTTTGCATGGCGCCGGCATAACGCAGCCGACGCGTCTCGACATGGTAAGTTCGATTACACCGTTCCTCGCGCCGACTGAAGTAGACCATTATCAGATCCGCCGCAGGATCGACGTCTATGTTCGCCCAACGACCGAAGATCTCGGCACGCTCGCGAAAACGATTCAGCTTATGCTCGGTCGCATCCACCCTCCGGCCAATGTAGACGTAGCGATGAGAGGTACGGTGGAGGCCATGAATGCGTCGTTCAGGAGCTTCGCCTTAGGCCTCGCTCTATCGGTACTCTTGCTCTATCTCATCCTGGTGGCGCAGTTCCGCTCGTTTATCGACCCGTTCATCATCCTGCTGGCCCTTCCCCCGGCCATCTCTGGCGTAATCTTGACGTTATTGCTAACCGGTACCACCTTAAACATCATGTCGCTGATGGGCGTTGTTATGCTCGCCGGTATTGCCATGTCGAACAGCATCCTGATTGTCGAGTTCGCCCATCGTCTTCTTGAAGAAGGTTTAGAGGTCCGCCAAGCAGTCGTCGCTGCCTGCCGGGTGCGCCTTCGTCCGGTTCTCATGACTTCGTTAGCCACCATCATCGGATTATTGCCGATGGCTCTAAAGATGGGGGAGGGAAGCGAGTCATACGCGCCTCTTGCACGCGCCTTGATCGGCGGCCTCGGGCTTTCTGTCATCCTGACGGTATTGATCGTTCCCGCGGGATTCTACGTGGCCTACCGCAACCGCCGCGTCGAATCCGTGTGAGACCAATTGCCTCAAACTGCATGATAGGTCGAAGCGACGTTTTCTCCCATTGACATATCGATCAAGCTCGCCATCGCCATAGGGATCGGCATGCTTGTCGGTCTCGAACGCGAGTGGTCCCAAAAAGACCTGGGGACTCGAACGTTTACGATCGTGGCAATGGCGGGCGCTCTCAGTGTCCTCGCTGCGCCTGCGATCGCCTATATTACTTTTGCCGGCGTCCTGTCGATCTTGATATTGACCGGCCTGCGCAGTTTGCGCGAGGGCAAAGCGATCGAAACGACAACGGCGGCCGCCATCATCGTCACCTTCATCTTAGGAGTCCTCACCGGGCAAGGCCATCACTACACTCCAGTCGCCGCAGCCATCTTGATGACGATGCTGTTGTCTCTCAAACCCGCGATCACACATTTCGCAGGAGGCCTGCTAGTGACCGAGGTACGAGGTGCCGTTCTGCTCGGCCTGCTCGCGTTTGTCATCTATCCCATTCTTCCCAATCACGCGGTCGATCCCTGGAATCTCGTCAATCCTCGCGAAGCCTGGCTCACTATCGTAGTCATCGCGGCCATCGGCTTCGTGAATTATGTGCTTTTGAAACTGTACAGCGCGCGGGGGCTTTACTATTCGGCCGTTCTCGGAGGATTGGTCAACAGCACGGCCGCGATCGCAGAACTGGCAGGACTTCTCAGAACGCAGAGCGAAAACGCCATCGCGGTGGCAATGATTATCGATCTGCTTACCATCGTCGCGATGTTTCTGCGCAATCTGCTCATTCTCGCCATCTTTGCCGGTGCAGCTGTCTGGACCGCGGCGCTACCACTCATCGTCATGTCCCTCGGTGCGGGGCTTTGCATCTGGACGCAGCGCAAACACGGGCAAAATGGCATTGGGCCGCTTCAGCTCTCCTCGCCTTTGTCGCTGTCAAAGGTGTTCAAGTTCGGCTTTATCTTCGTCGTGATCGAGATCATCGGAAGCATTGGCCAAAGATATTTCGGCCACTTCGGTTTCCTTCTGGTCAGCGTAATCGGCGGACTCGTTTCAAGCGCCAGTACTGCCGGCGCCGCCGCCACGCTAGCCATGCACAACAAAATCACAATGCAAACCGCGGGCCTCGCAACAGTCTTAACTTCCATGGCAAGCGCACTGTCGAATCTTCCCGTCCTTCACCAACAGATCCGGCAGTGGACCGTCACCCGCATGTTAATTCTGCTATCCTGCGCGATTGTCGCCGCCGGTTTCGTTACGATGCTGATTGTTGAACGGCTTTGGGCAAAGTAGCCCGCCGTAACCGATCTGTCTAACGGGATCGGCGCGTGAACAGGGAGGAAAACGATTTGAATCTCTTACCGAAAGACGAAAAATTCTTTGAGTACTTTCACCAGCAATCCCAAATCCTTTGTCAGGCATCTCATCTGTTGCTCTCGGGACTGCAGGGTGGGTACGAGGGCATGTGCCAGGTATCGCGGCGCATCGAATTCCTCGAGCGCAGCGGCGACGAGGTCACGCATAAGCTCTTCGATCGTTTGCGCGCAACTTTCATTACTCCATTCGATCCTGAGGACATTCAGGCTCTTGCAACCAAGCTCGACGACGTGCTCGATACGCTGGAGGATGCGGCCTTTCGCATCGTTGCGTATAGAATTGACCCCATCCCCGGTGCTGCCGTCGAGCTGGGAGAGATGATTGCAAATTCCTGTCGCGCGTTGGACAAGGCGTTACACGCTCTGCAGGATAAGAAATCGGTCATGGAGGATTGTATAGAGGTGAACCGGCTCGAAGATCAGGCCGACGCAGTCGAACGAACCATGCTGGCGAATCTTTTTAGTTCTGGTACCGACGCGATCCTGTTGATCAAGTTGAAGGATCTGTATGAACTTCTCGAAACTACGACCGATCGCTGTGAAGACGTCGCCGACGTAATTCAGAGCATCGCGGTAAAGAATCTTTAGGCTCATGTCCGTTTTCGGGCTCATCGTCTTTATCGTAGTTGTGGCACTCAGCTTCGATTTCGTAAACGGGTTTCATGATGCCGCGAATTCGCTCGCTACCGTTGTTGCAACCCGGGTGCTCACTCCGGTACAGGCCGTCGTGATGGCGGCCCTGTTCAACTTCATCGCGGCCTTTTTTCTGGGAACGAGTGTAGCGGCAACTATCGGAAGCGGATTTGTCAATACAAAAATCGTAACTCCCTATGTAATCCTCGCAGGGCTGGTGGGCGCCATCGCATGGAATCTTCTGACCTGGTATTTGAAACTGCCGGTAAGCTCCTCACATGGGCTCATTGGAGGTTACGCCGGTGCCGCGGTCGCGAAAGCAGGAGTGGGCGGGCTCGTGCTCGGAAAATGGCCGAGTACACTGGCTTTCATAGTCGTTGCGCCGGTAATTGGACTCATACTCGGTTATTCCCTGATGATCCTTGTGTATTGGGTTTTCAGCGCCTTTTCTCCGGCACGCATGGACCGCTGGTTCCGGCATCTGCAAATACTGTCGGCCGCGCTGCTCAGCTGTGCGCACGGAACAAACGACGCGCAGAAATCGATGGGCATCATCGCGGCGGTTCTCTTCGCAGCCGGCTTTGAGACGAGCCTTCGTGTTCCGGATTGGGTAATTTTCGCCTGTGCTGCCGCAATGGGACTAGGCACTCTCAGCGGAGGATGGCGGATTGTCCACACTATGGGAACACGCCTGACACGTCTGAGGCCTCGTAGCGGCTTCTGTGCAGAAGCGGGAGCTGCGGTCTCGATTCTATTCGCGACTTGGCTTGGCTTACCGGTTTCGACAACCCACGTTGTGACGGGCGCTATTGCGGGAGTCGGTTCCATTCAGCGAGTCAGGGCAGTCCGGTGGAACGTGGCCGCGGACGTCGTCACGGCCTGGGTTCTGACAATTCCGGCTGCCGCTGGCGCCTCCGCCTGCGCGTTTTTTGTCATTCGAATGTTCGAACCGAAAGCCTAGCAAGGCCGACGCTTGCGGTCGACTAATGCGCAATCGCCCGCGCCCCCGCTTTACGAGGATTATTTTTCGTGAGCAAAAAGGACAGTAAGAACATGATCCCTGTCGCAATTCCTAATAGCCAGAACGTGTCGATGTATGAGAGCGTCGACGCTTGATTCTGCATCGATCGATAGATCCTGCTATACGCCTGCGCCTGCGCTGGACCTACACCGGCGCGACTGAGTTGAGCGGCAAGAGACGCGGCTGAGTCCCGAAAGACCGGATTGCTGAGGCCAGTGTGGCTCGCCAACATCACTTGGTGAACCTGCGCACGCCGCGCCAGTATGGTCGTAACGGCAGAGGTGCCGACACTGCTGCCCATGTTGCGCACAAAGTTGATCAAGCCAGCCACTGCGTTGCTTTTCTCTTGCGGCAATCCGAGATATGCCACCATCGTTGCCGGGATGAAGATAAATCCCATCGGCACATACTGCGCAATACGTAACCAGGTGGCTGATACGAAGCTGATTTCGAGATCCACTCTCTGCGTGGAGAAAAACATCGCTGCGGTCAGCGTCACCCAACCGAAGGCCATTAAATAGCGCGCTTGAATTCTGCTCGTCAATTGCCCGACGAGCGGAAGTTCAATGAGCAGAAGCACTGCGGCAGCCGAAAGAACCATGCCGGCGCTTTCCGCCGTATATCCCAAAAGGCTCTGCAGAAACTGAGGCATCAAAACCGTAGTCGAAAAAGAAGCCGCTCCGACCATGAACATCATCAGGCAAGAAGTTGCGAAGTTGACGTTCTTAAATAAGCGAACGTCGAGAATAGGCTCTTTGACATGCAACTCCCATATGACAAGGCTCCCAAGACAGATGATGGAAATAATCGAGAGCGTGAGAATAAAGTTCGATCCAAACCAGTCGTCCTCCTGCCCTTTATCGAGGACGATTTGCAGAAAGGCGATTCCAACGGCGAGAAGCCCGAAGCCGATATAGTCGATACTGCTCTTCTGGAGAGTCGTCCGCTTGAGGAAAGGAGGGTCCTCAACGAATGTAACCACCAGGAAAAAGGCCAAAAGACCCACCGGCAGATTCATGAGAAAGATCCAGCGCCAGGTGTAGTTATCTGTGATCCAGCCGCCAAGCGTCGGTCCGATCGAAGGGGCAACTATCGCGGTCACTCCATATACGGAGAAGGCCAAACCCCTCTTTTCAGGCGGAAACGTGTCGGCAAGTATTGCCTGAGCCATCGGCTGCAGACCGCCGCCTCCAGCCCCTTGAATCACACGGGATATCAATAAAATAGCGAGTGTCGGTGCTACGCCGCACAACAGTGAACTTAAGGTAAACAGAGAGATACAGATGAGAAAGAACCGCTTTCGTCCCACCAGTGACACGAGCCAGCCCGTGATGGGCAGAACGATGGCGTTTGAGACCAGATAAGAAGTCAGAACCCAGGTGCTTTCATCGCTGCTCGCCCCCAGGTTCCCGGCAATATGCGGGAGTGCAACGTTCGCGATGCTGGTATCGAGCACTTCCATGAAAGCCGCCAGCGATACCACAAATGCAATTAACCAGGGATTTACTTTGGGCTTCGATGCCGATGCCTGATTGGGCAGGGCGACGGCGGCGCTCACGGTTTTCGCCGCATCCTCATAATCTGCTGCGATACGGTGTGTTTCCACGAAGTTTCGAAACGAATCATTTCGTTTCTATCCTACCAGCCCGCGTCGCATAATAAGCTAGTGGGCGCCTGTCTGGTCGCCTTTTGAATGGAAACGACGTGTTGAAGACAAATGCAGCTCGGACTCCCGGACCCCCACGGCGGACCATGGGACGCCCTCGCAGCGAGAAGACGCGAATAGCCATTCTGAAGGCGGCCTTTCGCTTGTTGAAGGAACAGGGTTTTGAGAGCGTTGCCTGTCAACAGATTGCGAAAGAAGCCGGCGTCAGCACGGCAACTCTGTACCGCTGGTGGAAAAACAAGCAGGCGATTCTACTTGACGCTTACCTCGAAACCACCCGCGAACTCCTGCCGTACGGAAAACGCGGCAGTCCGCTGGCACGATTGCGAAACTACACCATACGGATAGCCGAGTTTCTAAAGAGCGAGGACGGCCGCGTATTTCTTCGGCTCATGTTGGCGATTCAAGACAATCCCGCTTTGCGCCAGGCGTTTTACGAGAACGTCTTTTTGCCACGTCGCGCAGAAGGCTGTAAGGTCGTGCAGGAAGCGATTTCCGCGGGAGAGTTACCCGCCACAGTCGATCCCGATCTCATAATCAATTTGCTGATCGGACCCCAGATTCTGCCTGCTTTGTTGGGCCAAGATCCAAATGCCAAGTCCGCTGAAAAGATATTCGACTTCGTCCTCAAAGCGACGTTGCCTTGAATGCGAAACAAGCTGTGCGGGTTATGCGCTATGCCGTATCCAGCGAATGATCGATAGAACGCTTCCGGCGACAGACAAGGTAATGACTGTGATCATGATTGCCACAAACGTATTCGTCTTGGCGAACCGTAGAAACGCGTGTCCGAACGTGAGCGCCAGGAGACCGACGGCGGTGAACCGCACGATCCGGCCGGCGACTACAATAGCGAGCAGCCGCGACCGCGGATAGTTAAACGCACTTGCGGCAGCCACTACCGGAGTAAATGGGAACGGCGGAGGCGCGATGCAGGCGATCGCTAGCGGAATCGAAGCGTGAACTTCCATCTTGCGCTTAAGGTACTCGTGGCGCCGCCGGCTCATCATCCTATCGAGTGCCGCCTCGCCGCCTTTTCGTGCAACGACATCCAGGATGAAGACTCCTATGCACGACCCGAACGAGGCCATCAACACGTAAAAAGGAAGACGGCGCTGGTCGCGAAGTGTCAAGGCTGTAACCAATAAATCATTTCCCAAAGGTAGAAACAGGAAAGATGAATCGAGCACGCCCATGACGAACAACCCAGCCCCTCCTAGATGCAGGAGCCAGCCCAAAAAGTAGCGAAAGCTGTTATCCATTTCCGACGGCCGCACATGTATAGTCACGCTCTCGAGCGACGAATTACAAGCGGAAGCTTGGGAAACGTCGAGTGCGGAGCCGGAAAAATGAAGATGAAAGACGTCAGTTAGGATAAATACCAGGGCGCCGTCGGCAACCCATTGAAAGCATGGTAGCGCTAACGGGAATCGAACCCGTATTTAAGCCTTGAGAGGGCTCCGTCCTAACCGTTAGACGATAGCGCCAAGTTCCGCCGGACGAAACCAGTATAGCCGACCATCCCTCCAGCCGAGTTGAACGTGGCTCGACGAAAGAGCGCTGCGGTCAGAGCGCTTCGGGCATCGGCAGTCCCGACTTCGCCAGGGCTTTGGTGATGAGTCCGATTGCCTCGCCTTCGCTCAAATTTCTAGCGATGGAGGTCTCCATAATCACCATCTGCCTTGCCCGGTCGAGCATCTTCTTCTCGCGGAACGACAATGGCTTGTTTGTTTGAATCATCAGCAGTGTCTTGAACACTTCGGAGATTTCTAGAAGACTGCCGTTCTTCATCTTGTCACAGTTTTCCTTGAACCGGTCCTTCCAATCCTGAACGCAAGTCGGGCGGCCGGCCGCGAGGTAGCTCAGTACACGCGTGATCTCGCTGCACGTCGTAACTTTTCGCAGTCCCACATCTCCCACGTGCGAGAAGGGGACCATAATTGTCATGCTGTTGGGATGAAGACGTAGGAGGTAGAAGCGCTCTTGTTGGGCTCCGAAGCAACGGGAGGAGATGTTCTCGATGGTGCCAATCCCGTGATTTGGATATACAACTTTTTCGCCAACCTGGAAGGTCATTCGCGGACCTCTTTCTGAGATTTTTAAAGTCCAGTTACCAAGTACAAAGCCGACTGCAATGGTAATGCCGTGAGATGCTTCTCGTCAAGAGGAAAGTGGCTTAACATACACCCGGCGCGTGGTACTCGGCGGATTCGTTAAAGTGGCGCGATTCCCATCGCTTTCGAGCTACATGCACTGAGACGAGGTGTACGCCTTCTACAAACGTGTGCAACCAACCCATAATCGTGAACTGTACCCCTCCGGCGCACATCCGCTCGCTACACTGTTCGTGAGGAGACTAAAGCATCTTGTGAAGTGGAAAGTAGCAGCCCTCGTATCGACGTCTTTTCTCGCTCTCGGAATCGTCAGCGCAGGTCTGTATTTCGGCGGCGCATTTCGGCTTCTTTCGCTGAGCGCTTCTCTTCAAGGACCCGCCATTATCGGCCAGATCCAGCATTTGAGCCAGTTAGCAACCGTGAAGTACACGGTGGAACGCGTCGTTGGGCTCAATGAGCCGCGGAGTCCGTTCGGCGAAGAATCCATTCTGCTGATGGTCGAAGGTCAGGCTGTCGCCGGCGTCGACCTTTCCTGTCTGACCTCGAAAGACTTGTCGTTCATCGGAAGAGAAACCGTCGCTATCCGGCTTCCGCGCGCCAGGCTGATCGACGTTTACCTCGATGAGAAACAAACCAAAATCTGGGACCGCCATATTACTTGGTGGACACCCTGGATCACAAATGACCCCGACCTTGAAACAAAGGCGCGGCTCTCCGCGCTTGACGATGTCCGATCCGCAGTCCTGCGAATGGGCATTCTCGACGACGCCCAGCGAAGTGCTCAGATGGCGCTCGCAACTTTCTTTCGAACGCTTCACCTCGAGCCAGCGTTTGCTGGTTCGAATGCTTCCTAGCCGTCAGAGTTAGACCGCCGCGGTAACCTATTCTCCGCTGCATCGTCTCCTCCGGAGAATCGGACTGCATGCGCCACAACCTGGTCTACGGCTTACGGCAAATCAGACGCAACCTGCTGTTCAGCTCTGTCGCCGTTGTTCTGCTCGCGACTGGAATTGGCGCGAACACCGTCATCTTCAGCTTCATCGAGGCGCTTCTTTTGAAGCCGCTTCCAGTTCGCGAGCCGCGCAACCTGTATCTTTTAGAGCAGTTGGGCCCGCATCGAGTCCGGCCCGCAACGGATTTTGAATACTCGCAGTTTTTGCAGCTCACAAAGAGAACAGACCTTTTTGCGCGGCTGGTGGCTGAAAGCGCATGGAGACCCGAGAACCAGTTTCCATTGACGGATTCCTCGCCTGCCCGTCTGGTCATGACCCAAATCGTTTCTCCGAATTATTTTCGGGAACTGGGCATCCATGCGGTTCTCGGACGCGTGCTATCGGAAGCTGACGCAAAGGACATCTCCAATATTCCCGTAGTGCTGAGCTATCAGTTCTGGAAGTCGCAATTTGGCGGAAGCCGGGGAGCCATCGGCCGCGTGCTTCGCATCAAGAACTTCCCATTCGTCGTCGCCGGAGTGCTGCCCGAATCGTTTCATAGCATCGATATCGAGCGTGCTCCAGGCATCCGGCTGCCCGTCTCCGCCGCCCGCATTCTATTTGGACATGAAGCTTGGGACTCACGCCGGGAGGATTGGTATTCGCTCAAGTTTCGGATCCTCGCGCGGCTAGCTGACGGAATTTCTCCCGCGCAGGCGGCCGCCGCCATCGAGCCCCAGTTGAAGGCATCCACCGAGTGGAGCTTTCGAGAATGGGCCTCGCATCTGGCAAAACCCTTTCCAGCCGAAGCCCAACGCAACCAGCTGGACTGGTTGCTGGAGTTCCATCCCTTCTGGCAGTCCATCGCCAACGGCACTTCGCAGCTCCGCGTTCAGTTTTCAAATGCACTGTCGATGTTGATGGGCGCCGCAAGCCTGCTGATGTTGGTTGCCTGCCTCAACATCGCGAGTCTGCTGCTCGTCAAATCGGAAGCTCGCAGAAAGGAGATCGCTCTGCGCGCTTCGCTTGGTGCCGGCCAACTTCGGATTATCTGCCAGTTAGCAACTGAATATGCATTGCTCGCCGTGCCCGGCATGGCGCTAGGCCTGGCGTTCGCTTGGATTGCCGGGCCGATCCTCCTCAGCCTCTTCCCTCCAGCCCGAGACACCAGCCACCTGCTAACACCCCATATCATCTCGGTGACGCCGGATTGGCGCGTCGTGCTCTTCAGCGCCGGAGTGGCCCTGCTGAGCCTGCTCGTATTTGGAATCCTTCCTGCCTGGCGGGCAACCCGGCTCGATCTCAACGCCGAGCTGAAACTTCAGTCGCGGTCCTTCACGCGCTTCACCTCCGGTTTGACGCCGATTGCGCTTCAGGCGGCCTTAGGTGTAGTCCTCATCTTTGCCGCCGTTCAAATGTTGCATACATATTGGAACTTGCAGCATCTCGACCCCGGCTTCAACAAAACTAATCTCGTCGAGTTCACAATCGATCCGGGAAGCGCCGGGTATTCCGCCGCGAAATTAGGCCTCTTCTTCAACACGTTCAAGGATCGCGTGGAGAGCCTACCCGGAGTGCAGTCCGCCGCCTACGCACAAGTCGGCATCATGCGCGGCACTGGAATGAAAATGACAGTAGCCCCGCGAGGCGTGGTTCTCCCCAAGCAAACCTTTCTCAACACCACCCTCAACAACGTCAGTCCCGGTTATTTCAAGACCATGGGTATTCAGCTCCTCGGCGGCCGCAACTTCAGCTTGGCCGATACGGCAAAGAAGCCTGTGCCCATTGTCGTGAACCAAGCGTTTGCCGAGTTCTTCTTCCCGCACCAGAACCCAATCGGCAAGTTGATGGTTTCCGGAACAGACGGAACGAAGCCGCCGAACTGGGTCATCGTGGGAGTAAGCGCCACCGCGAAGTTCCGCTCGCTGCGCGAAAGCGATCCCCCGATCCTTTACGGAGCTCTGGATGAAAGCAAAACCGAGCAACCTTCCATGGTGCTTTACGTTAGAACGCGAAACAACGCAGACACTGTGATTCACGAGGTGCGCCAGGCGCTCCGGCAAATTGACGCAACCGTGCCTCTCACAGAAGTCGAGACCATGACCCAGGAAGTTCAGACATCGTTGTGGCAGGAACGCCTGGTGGCTCTACTTGCTTGCTTCTTCGGAGTTGTAGCGCTTTTCTTCGCGGCCATCGGGCTTTATGCCGCCCTCGCCTATTCCGTCGCTCAAAGAGCGCGCGAGCTCGGTATTCGCCTCGCCGTCGGCGCCCAGATGCACGACATTCTCGCAACGGTCTGCGGACGAATGGGTCTGGCCGTCAGCTCCGGGCTTGCCGCCGGCGCGCTGGCTACCCTGATGACCGCGAAGCTGCTCGGCCACCTGCTATACGACGTACACCCGCGCGACCCAATAGCGATCGCCGCCGCGCTGGCAATCGTTGGCTTGAGCGCCGCCACCGCCGCAACAATACCCGGTTGGAGAGCCGTTCACACCGATGCCGCCACAGCCCTTCGTGAAGAATGACGCCGAGGTCTACCTGCTTGGCCTTTGGGCACACAGCACACCGCTCGGTGGCGCGGGCCGCTGGCCTGTTATGCCGCTATTCCGGGAGCGACGAAATTCGTTTTTCTGGAACGGCCCGCACCAGCATTTGCTTTCCCATCGGCTTAAAAGGCAGCGTAAGGTACAGCCGTATCAGAGCGGGCCAGGCAGGCAGTCTCGACTTAATAGTAAGCGGGAGAAAGCGGGGCTGGCAAAGGATCACCCGAAAGCTGTTTGCAGCGAGGAAATCCATGAGGCTGTGGTGAGAATAGGCAGTGACGTGCGTGTAATCGTCAAAATATTCTCGGTAAGCATATCTGTAGTTCGGCTGCAGGATGTTCAAAGTGCCACCCGGTTTTAGTCGCGTAAACAACTGTTCGAGGATAACGGAAAATTCCCTCTGAGTCAGATGCTCGAATAGGTTGCTGGCGAAAACGAAATCCAAAGAATCCTCTTCCACCGAGCTAAGATCCGTTACGCTGCCGATTCGCGCCACGATTTCCGGCTGAAGATACTGTCTCATGCCCTCCCACTGATCTATGGCGATACGGCGCCCGCAGCGGATGTTATTGATGAAGTGGCCATAGCCGGCCCCAAGTTCCAATACGGAGGCGTCCGGCGCGATCAACGCCTGAAAGTAGGCGGCGCACAGAGTTTTCCATAGGGTCTCGCGCTTCGAATCGTAGGGAAAGCGTGTGCTGTGATAACCGTTTACCGGAACCACAGTAGGGGCCTCCAGCTGATGACAATGCCGAGGATCATACGAAGGCCGACTTTTAGGGCCCGAGTATTGCTTGTGTTCCCGCCCTTGCTGGCTCCAACTCTAGAATGAAATGTTACTGGACATTCGACGATCGAGAATCCATTTGCGAGCGCTCGGTCGAGGAAGTGAGCATTGAATTCGAGATTGATTTCCCGGCACAGTAGCGGCAACAAACGACGCAAGGTCGAGTTGCGGCATAGCTTGTACGTGGTTCCGACATCGGTCAGCGTTCCTTTCCCGATATGTTTCGCCTCCAGCAGTTTGCCCACAAAAAAATTTCCAAAAAACATAAAGGTCGTCAATTGTGTGTGCTTCTGCCGGAGCTGTTCAACAATACGCGTTCCGTTGACGATTTCAGCATGTGGCGCGTACGCTAAGAACTTCTCGATATCATACGCCCGGAACGTCATATCGCCTTCGCAGAGGAGCGTCAACTCCGTGTCAGGGGAGTTCGTGCCTTCCTCTAAGGCCCGAAACACGCAATTGCCATAACCCGCGCGCTGCTCATGAATGACGATAGCACCGGCAGCCCGTGCGATCTCCGATGTGCGGTCTTTACTGCTGTTATCCACCACGATCACGCGCCGGACTCTGGGATGACGCCGAAAGTCTTGGACTGCGGGGCCGATGCTCTGCTCGTCGTTGTATGCGGTCAGCACCACCGTTAATTGGTGGTTCTGTGGCGGATCCCATTCGACGTCGGTGCGGGTCCTCTTCCTGGGAAAAAGCACAAGCAGACCCAAGGCAATCAAGCCCATTCCAGCGACCACGGGAACGCCACTGTACCAGACGATTCCCCGAATAATTCCAACGGAATGTCCTGCCGGATCGACGAAGATGCCTACGAATCGCAGTAGAACGCCGAAGACATAAACCGCGAAGCCGGCACCGCTGAGGAGTACACCGTAAAGAACAGCCGGAAAGCTCGAAGTAGTTCGAGCAACGGGTAGTCTAACCGCGTGAGTGGCCATGACAGGCATCTCGGCAGCACGATCGGCTCAAGCCGTGGGAAGACCATATAGGAGGGAAGCGCCCCATCCTCGGCTTCGCCTATTGGCAGCAGTCTACCAAAGAACGGTTTGATTTGACAAAAGTACAAGTACTACGGCCTGTTCTGTGTGGCCCAATCAACGGGACGTAGCGCCATCTAGCCTTGGGCCAGACTCGAGCCACTGGAAATACAGAGTCGAAAGTCACAACGCTGGTAGTATGAGCTGAATGTTCTCGACAACGCGGCCGCCTCGCGAGAAGAGAGCAGATTTCCCGGTGGAACACGCGCGCCGCAACCCTGATCTCTGGGCTGTCGTGGCGGCCTGCGCCTTGAGTGTCTTTTTTCTCCTGACCAGCTTGTATATTGCCCAGCACAGGCTGCTCTGGTATGACGAAGTGATTACTGCGCGGGTCAGCCGGCTCTCGTGGCCGGGAGAGACCTTCCACTTTCTAAAGACCGGCCTGGACCAGCAGCCACTGCCCTTCTATCTTCTTGTCAAGTTGTCGGCACGGCCGCTGGGCTTCAGTGCGTTTTCATTGCGGCTACCGTCGGCGTTGGCTATGTGTGTGGCGTTGTTGGTTACGTTTGACTGCGTCCGCCGGCTTACTGATGGGCTGCATGGTTTACTGGCGCTGTCTTTCCTAACTTGCTCGGTGCTGCCATTCTATGGTTCGGAAGCTAGGCCGTACGCTCTTGTCTGTATGTGGAGTGCCTGCTCGCTATGGCTGTGGGTGCATACGCGCCGTGAGAGTTGGGCGGCCGCGCTGTTTTTTGGGTTTGCAGTATTTGGCTCGATTGTGGCTCACTATTATGCGATCTTCTGCCTTGTGCCCTACGTCATAGTTACCCTGTCGGAAGCGCGCCAAAAACGCGTGCCGCCGAAAATAGTTGCAGCCTGCGTGGCCGCCGGTGCGGGACTTGCGCTAATCGCGCCCTTCGTTAAAGCCCTCCGCGGACTAAGCGCCGGCTTCTGGGCCCCGGCCTCGGTTGGCGCACTGAATAACGTTTTCGTAGAGTTATTTCCGCACGCGCTAGTTTTATTGCCGCTGATGCTCATTTGGATCGCCGTTGCGACCGTGCATAGCCGGAGGATCGATCCGGCAGCACTGATGGGGCCTGCCGAGAGGCTAGCCTGGTTTTTTTTGCTAATCCCCTTCGCTGCTTTCTTGGTCGCCATACTCATTACCAATGCGTTTTACCACCGTTACTTCATCGGCGTGTTGCCTGGCGTTGCGATTGGTTTCTCGTGCCTGATATGGCGTCATTTCCGGTATCGGATCACGATCTCCGCGGGTATTTTATGCTTGCTCTCCGCCAATGGGATTCTGCTGTCGATCTCGGAGACGGATCTGAGTCATCGGGAACAGATCGGGCCGCCTACCGGGCGGGAGGAATCGGCCAAGGTCGAGAGTTTACTCCGATTCGAGGATGTCTTATCTAAGGAGGGCAAGCAGTTCGTTGTTGTGCCTTTGGGCCATCATCTCGCGATTGAAGCGCTGTACTACACAAAGCATCCGGAACGATATAGGTTGCTCGACGACCCTACGTTGTCCAATGACCCAGTAGTCAGCTTGGACAGGAGACTGGCTCCCTATTTTCCGATGCATTTTTGGACTGTGAATGACCTAAAGGAGCATGCCCGCGAAGCCGCCTTAACCGACTGTACAGATGCGGAGCTGCTGTGGACGGAACAGATGGGGCTTCGTGTTCAGGCCCGTCTTATTAAACCGCTGAACGTCACGTATTTGAAATAATCCAGACGTTTCGGCTCCAGCTCCGGCCCTCGTCCTCACCGACGAGTTGGCTGGTCTTAAAGAACGTTCTGGTCCCAGTTCTCGAGCACCTTTTTGGCCTTCTGGCAGAACTGATCGGCCAGAGCTCCGTCAACGAGACGATGATCGAACGTGAGAGCCAAATACGCCTGCGACCGCACCGCGATTGCATCTCCGTCCACAACAGCCGGCACTTTCTCCACCGCCCCCAAGCCTAATATCGCTACCTGTGGCTGATTAATCACCGGAGTCGCGAAAATGCTGCCAAAGCTGCCGAAGTTCGTAATCGTAAATGTGCCGCCGGCCACTTCGTCCGGCTTCAACTGGCGCGAACGTGCGCGAGTCGCCAAGTCGACAATCGAACGCTGCAGTCCGGCCACGTTCTTTTCGTCGGCATTGCGGATCACGGGCACGATTAATCCAAGACCATCATCCATAGCCACCGCAATGCCAATGTTCACGTCCGTGTGATAAACAATGTTCGCGCCATCGATGGACGCGTTGACCAGCGGGAACTCGCGGAGCGCCTGCGCCGCCGCTACGGTCACGAACGGGAGAAACGTCAGTGAGAACCCATTCCGTGCCTGGAATTCCCCTTTTACCTTGTCGCGCAGCTTCGCAATTCTTGTCATGTCGATGCGGTGAACCGTTGTGACATGGGCGGATGTATGCTTTGAAAACACCATGTGCTCGGCGATCTTCCTGCGCATGGTAGACATCGCCTCGACACGGGTCTTCGCCGCTTCAGCCCGAGGCAATGGCGGCTGTGCTGGCGGCGCAACAGGCGCCGGTGGAGCGGGTGATGGTGAAGGCGCAGTCACCGGAGCGGCCGCAGCCTGGCTCACCGTGTGCGCGCCTTGAGAAGCCATGTACGCTTCGACATCCTGCTTTGTGATACGGCTGCCCGCCCCGGTGCCCCGCACCTGGGAAAGGTCGATGTTGTATTCGCGAGCCATCTTGCGAACCAGAGGCGAAAGCGGGCCCGGCTCTTCCTCCTGTATCGGGGCCGGCACCGGTCCAGGCGTCGGTGGATACGGTCCTGCCGCAGGAGCCTGCCTCGGCTGAACCGGTGGAGGCGCGGGTGCGGCAGTCTCCGGCGCTGCCTTCGGAGCTTCGGCCGGTGGAGGAGCGGGTGCAGGCTCGGGCTTAGCTGGTTTCGCCGCGGGCGCGCTGGCCGCCGAACTCGCTCCGTCTCCAATCTTCCCCACAATGGTGTTGACTGCGACCGTTGCGCCCTCCTGGACGAGGATGTCGCTCAAGGTACCTTCCACCGGGGACGGGATCTCCGTATCAACCTTGTCCGTAGAAATCTCAAACAGCGGTTCGTCCCGCTCCACCCGGTCGCCAACCTTTTTCAGCCAGCGAGTCAACGTTCCCTCTACAATGCTTTCGCCCATCTGGGGCATGACAACGTCGGTCATCGGATCTCCTGCGCTAGTTGTGAATCGCTCTGGTGTTGCGCCACCACCAATTCATAATCAAATACCTTCGCGAACGAGCTGGCGATGGCTTGCTTCACCTCGTCGCGACCCGCTGTGCTGCCAAGGCTGCGCAGCGAACATACCGGTTTCGCCAGGCCGCACGGGACTATGTACTGAAAGTAGGTCAAATCCGTCTCGACATTTAACGCGAAGCCGTGCGATGTGACCCAGCGGCTGATGTGGATGCCGATCGCCGCGATCTTGGCCCCGTTCACCCATACCCCCTCGTGTCCTTTCGCCGGCACGCGTTCCGCCTCTACGCCGAACTGTGCCAAAGCCTCAATCAGGAACTGCTCGACACTGCGGAAATAGGCCCGGACGTCGCGCTTCCATTCTCGCAAATCGAGGATCGGATAGCCCACAATCTGGCCGGGTCCGTGATAGGTTGCTCCGCCCCCGCGATCGGTCTCATAAAACGCGATACCCGCCCGCTCGAGCAAGTGCCGGTTTGCCAGCACTTGCCCGTCTTTCGCGTTCCGGCCCAGCGTCACAACATGCGGATGCTCGACGAACAGAAAGCGGTCGATTCCCCCGCCTTGTTGGCGCTTCCGGACAAAACTCTGCTGTATGCGGAAAGCTTCCTGCCAATCCACGCGTCCAAGATCGATCACTTCACAGCGCCGCATCTCACGCGTTGATCGACAACCCGTATACGGCGTTAAATCCTTCGCCAACGGCTTCGTACAGGGTCGGATGCGCATGGATTGTCGACATCATCGATTCCACCGTAGCCTCCGCCTCCATCGCCGCCACGCCTTCCGAAATGAGCTCGTACGCGCTCGGGCCGATGATGTGCACGCCCAGTATCTCGCCGAGCTTTGCGTCGGCAATCACTTTCACAAATCCCTCGTGCGTTCCTAAAATCGTCGCTTTGCTATTTCCCGCGAACGGAAATTTCCCAACCTTGACGTTGAAACCCTGCGCTTTCGCCTGCGCTTCCGTCAGGCCCACGCTTCCGATTCCCGGCTCCGTGTACGTACAGCCCGGAATGCGGTTTCGATTGATGGGCCTCGCCGGTTTTCCCGCCATGTGCGCCACCGCAACCATCCCTTCCATCGACGCGACATGAGCGAGCTGGGGAGTACCGGCCACAATGTCGCCAATCGCGTACATGTTCGATTCTTTCGTCCGCTGGTACGCGTCGACAATCACAAAACCCCGATCCGTTTCAACGGCCGTATTCTCAATACCAATGTTGTCCGTATTGGGCTTGCGTCCCACAGCTACCAGCAGCTTCTCGAACTGCATCTCCTCTTTGTTGCCGTTCGCGAGCGTCGCGCTCAAACCCACGCAGCTCTCGTTCCGCCGTATATTTTCCGCCTTCGCTCCCGTTTCCACCCGAATACCGGTTTTCTTGAAATAACGCTCCAGTTCCTTCGAAACATCCTCGTCTTCAACCGGAACCACGCGCGGCAGCATCTCGAGAAGCGTCACCTTTGTGCCAAAGCGGTTGAACATTGAAGCAAATTCGACACCAACCGCCCCGGCGCCGATGATACCCAGCGATTTCGGAATACTCTCGAGTTCGAGAATTTCGATATTGGTCAGAATCTGGTTCGGGTCCGGCTCGAGGCCCGGCAGCATGCGCGCTTCCGAGCCCGTGGCAAGCATAATAAATCGCGGCTGCAATTCCTGCGTTCCGTTCTCACTTTCTACCCGAACACGGCCATTGCCGAGCAGCCGCCCGTAACCCCTCACGACATCGACCTTGTTCTTCCGCATCAGAAACTCGACACCTTTCGAGTGTCTTGAAACAATCGAGTTCTTACGGGCGAGCGCTTTGGGGTAATCGAGTTGCGGATCTTTCGAAAGAATGCCTTCCTGGTCCGAGTGTTTCAAGTAATCCCACATATCGGCTGTATGCAAGAGGGCCTTCGTAGGAATGCACCCGACAAGCAGGCAAGTTCCGCCAAGCTTCGGTAATTTTTCAACCAGGAGCGTCTTCAATCCATACTGGCCAGCCCGCGCCGCTGCAGAATAGCCGCCGGGACCGCTCCCGATAATCACTAAATCGTATGCCATTTTCGCCTTCAGTGTAGCATCCAGACCCTTTATTTATTGGGGTTTGGAGCGCCTCTCAGGCCGGGCAGGCCCGGCCGCTACAGAATCGTGAACGACTGTAGGGGCGAGGCCTGCCTCGCCCGCTGGGACTTCCAGGTTAGGCTGGTGGGAGAAAGGAGAGTCTATGGCTGATGCCATAAAACCAGTAGCACATGGAGATGTTACCCAACGCGTCGGTGTGGAAGTCATACGCGCCCGAGGAGTCGATGTCGACAAGCTGATCAAGATGTTGGTCGCCAACGCAGCCGCGGAATTTGCGAGCACGTATTACTACTACACGATTCTCCGCATGCATCTAGCGGGACACGAAGATTACAAGGAGATTTGCGAGGACGCACGGCTCGAGGATCGGGCGCACTGGGAGTTGATTGTGCCTCGCATCTACGAGCTCGGTGGAGAATTACCGAACGATTTGCCGGAATTCCACAACCAGGCAGGCTGTACGGCTGCCAAGCTTCCCAACCCCCCACTGTCGTCAACATCCTCACATTACTGCTCGAATCCGAACGGTGCGCTATCCGTAGCTGGAGCGCCGTTTGCGACATGACCTTCGGAAAGGACCCACGGACCTACGACATGGCGGCCAGAATTTTGAATGAAGAAATCGAACACGAGGCGTGGTTCATCGAGTTGCTCGCTCACGAGCGCGATGGCAAATCGATCCCGTCCGGCCACTTCCGTCGCGGCGAGCCAGGTGAAGCGCCGTACAGCAAGAACCGCCGCTTCTATAACCCATAAAGCCTCAATAGCTATCCAACGAGTCGCGCGGCGGCATGCACAAACATGGAACGTACTTGGTTGCTTTGGAAACGCCAGAAGGCAACAAAGAATTTAGCTGCAACCAGAATGAGTTCGTCTGGGATGCCGCCGCGCGTCACGGAATTCTGCTCCCTTCCATTTGCCATCAGGGCCGCTGCTTGAGCTGTGCCGGCCTGCTTCTAAGCGGCACTGTCGATCAAACCAGCGCCAGTTCCTATTTCCCCGAAGACAAGGAAGCGGGATTTGTGCTGCTTTGTACGGCGAAGCCGCTTAGCGACATTCGCGTGCGCACGCACCAACAACATCTAATGCGCCAGCACCGGGCCAAATTGGGACTGCCTGCGCCTTACTCGTAAGCCTTAAAAGGGAAGGGAATTGCCTCATTCTTTCCGGCGTTCACCTCGATCGCTCCTGCAGAATCTCCTCGATCTGCTCTTTCGCAACCGGCAGATGGTCCTCATTTTCTTTAAGCCACGCCGTAAAATCGCGTTCAATCGGCTCTGACCACCGAGCATCGATCTGACCGGCCGTATACTTCCTCTCACGTAACCGCTGGTGCCCAAACGTGTCACGTAGGCGCGTGATTTCCGAATACTTAACCACTCGTTCTGCAAGTTGTGGAGGAATGAAAATCACTCCTCCGTCTTTCCCCATCACCACGTCGCCCGGTATGACCATCGCGATTTCCGATGCGAGTAGGGCAATTGATTCCCACCATGGTCGAGTTGAGCCTGGGGCCGGAGGCGAGTGAACCGAAGTGGTGCGACGGATCGTAAAACCGCACAAAGGAGACAAAGTTTGGCAGCTCGTTCAAGCCTTCGATATCCCGTACCGCGCCGTTGTAGACAATTCCATTTCCGCTTCTTGCATAGATTGCATTGCCGACGTTATCGCCGATCGATGGTCCATCCACCTTCAATCCGAAGTGATCGCAGACATAGACATCCCTGGGCTGAAGCATGTCGACAGGCCAGGCGTTTTGTCCGCCAATCCGGTGATCCCGTTTGCCGTCTTCTTCGAGCACTTTCTGCACGTCGGGACGGCCCGGCATCCACTCGGCTGTGAGCGCACGGCCTATCAGCACCTTATCCGGATGGATGCAAAACCAGCCGTCTTCGTACTGGTGATTGTAGCCGGCCTCGCGCAACACGGCCCACGCCTCTTCTAATGTCACCGTCTTCATGCGGTCAAGAATCGAATCCGGCACCTTTGGCCGGCCATCCGGAAACCGTTCGCCTTTCCATTCCGGCGTGTACTTGATCACGTCCGCAGATTGAAAAAACCCTTGCTGCGCCGCTGCGGGTGAAACGAGAAGAAGCGCGCAAGACGCAAACAGCACCAGAAACCAGAAATATAGGGCTCGCATTTGTCTATGCATTGGCCGCGGCCTCAAACCAGGGTGTACCGGGAACCTGCGCGTGCCGCGCGGCCTCTTCGTTCATCTCGACGCCGATGCCCGGTCGATCCGGCATCGCTATATATCCTTTCGAAATGATCTCGCCCTCTTTCACAAAGCTCTTCCACAGATCGAGATGGTTGATCCAGTGCCACTCACAAACCAGAAAATTAGGAACCGATGCGCACACATGCGCTGAAGCCATTGTGCCTATCGGCGACACCACGCAGTGCGGTGCGAACGGAACGTAGTAGGTTTGCGCGAGGTTCGCTACTTTCCGGCCTTCCGACAAGCCTCCTACCTTCTGGATGTCCGGCATGACAATGTCCGCGGCCTGTTTGTCGAGCAGCTCCCGGAATCCCCAGCGCATATAGAGGTTTTCCCCGCAACAAATCGGCGTCTTCGTCGCGTGCCGTATATCCGCCATGGCGTCGACATCTTCAGGTGGAACCGGTTCTTCGAGCCACAGTAAACGATATGGTTCCACTGCAATGGCAACTCGTTTCCCGGTCGTCGCGTCATAACGGCCATGCATATCTACCGCGAGATCCATCTGCTTGGGAATCGAATCGCGGGTATGCTTTACCCACGTCACCATGCGATCGATCTCGCCATTACTTGCTGTCCAGTTGACTGCGTCGAATCGCGCCGGATCGCGCGCCTCGTCGATATCGATCTTCATTGCGGTGAAGCCGCTTGATTCAATCCATGGGATCTTCTTATCGGCTTCGGCGCCCATCGGGTCTTTCATATCCGAGTCGCAGTACATACGGACGCGATCGCGAAATTTGCCCCCGAGCAATTGATAGATGGGTAATCCCAGGGCCTTGCCCGTGAGATCCCAGAGAGCAATCTCCACTCCTGAAAGCGCCGTAACATATTGGCCGCCCTGCGCGCCGGCGAAGATGCCGGCCGTCCGGAGCTGCTCCCACAATGCATCGACGTTTAGCGGGTCCTTGCCGGTTAGAAACGGCTTGAAGCGGCGCACTAGCGCCGCTGTCCCAACTGCGGCGTCGGTCGATTCACCTTGTCCGATCAGGCCCTGGTCGGTGTAAATCCGGACATGTGTTTGCAGTCCGTGAACCATGACCTCGGCCGTGCGGATATCGGTGATCTTCAGTTTTGGACGCTGGTACGGAGAGCTGGTCTGCTGAACGGCGGCCGACAGCGATGCCAGTGACAACGCGCCCGCCGCCATTCCCATCGTGCTCTTGAAGAATGATCGCCGGCTTTTTGGTTCCATATGTGGGCGAAGAATATCACAACGAAACGAGTAGCGGGGGGCTGTGCAGCTTCCCACAAATTGTGATAGCGTAATCGACATTTCCGGGCGATAGCTTCAAATCGCCCCGTGTTGGGGGGTGCCGTCGATGCTGCGTGGCAAACGGTCTTCTTTTTTACAAAGCGCGAAGCTGTGGATGGCGCTTTGGGCTACGGTCACAGTCTTATCAACTCCGGTTCTAAGTCAGACATTCGGTGAAATTACTGGCCATGTAACTGACTCTTCCGGAGCATCGGTGCCGCAGGCTACTATCTCGCTTACGAACACAGCGACGAACGCCGTGCGCACGGCTATCACGACCGATGCCGGCGACTATAGTTTTCCCTCCGTTCCACCGGGCACGTACGACGTCAAGGTCGAGCACTCGGGCTTCAAGGCTACCGCGAGCAACGGCGTTACCGTGCAAGTACAGCAGTCCGTGCGTCTCGATTTCACGCTTCAAGTCGGCGAACTTTCTCAGTCCGTCGAGATCGCCGCCACGGCCGATCTGCTCCAATCGGAAAACTCGACCGTTGGTACGGTTATCGGCAACAGATCGATTGAGCAGCTTCCGTTAAATGGGCGCGAATACCTGAATCTGGTGGCGCTCGCGCCGAATACGAACACGCTCTCTCCGCAATCGGGGCAGGCGGGTTCGCGCCAGGGCGGCGATCGCGCGTCGCAATCGATCTCGGTCGCCGGGCAACGCATCATGTTCGACTACTTCACGCTCGATGGCGTCGATAATACTGATCCAAATTTCAACACCTACGTCGTTCTCCCTTCCATCGACGCGCTGCAGGAATTCAAAGTGCAGACTGGCGTCTATCCGGCCCAGTTCGGCCACCAGGCCACGCAGATCAACGTGCTGACCAAGTCGGGCGGCAACGATTATCACGGCGCTCTGTTCGAGTTTCTCCGAAACGACGTGATGGACGCTCTCCCCTATTCGTTCACGGCCAAGCCGCAAAACAAACAGCCCTTCAAATGGAACGACTTCGGTTTCGTTTTCGATGGGCCGGTCCGCATTCCATGGCTGTTCAACGGGCAGAACAAACTATTCTTCATGTCCAATTACGAGGCGCTTCGCAGGCGCCAGAATTTCCAAAGCATCTACTCCGTCCCGACGGCAGCAATGTTCACCGGCAACTTCAGCGGGCTTAGCGCGACGATTTACGATCCCACAACGAAAACGCCATTTCCCGGCAATATTATTCCAAGCGCCCGCATCGATCCCATCTCGAACAAGCTGCTGCAATACTATGCGCCGGCAAACGTTCCTGGCGCTGGCTTGGTCAACAACTTTGTGCGTTCCGACGCGTCTCCCTTCAACCGAGACGGATTTGTGTTGCGCATGGATTTTGTCGAGTCGTCAACATCGCAATGGTCCGGGCGATATAGCTGGGGCAGTGAGGATCAATCGCAGCAGGGTCTAACCCTCGACGGCAGCAAAATTATAACCGGCTACGAACAGTACATGGGTTCAAACACGCGCACGTTCACGCCCAACCTTGTCAACGAAGCGCGCTTCGGATACACGCGCTTCTTCAATTCGATCGGCACGTTCCTCGCGTTCCAGACCGATGTCGTCGACTCGCTCGGTATCCCCAATTTTTCGGGCGGTCCGCCCGTAACCTGGGGCATCCCGAACATCACGCTCGCGAACTACAGCGCTATCGGCGACAGCACCGACGGTCCCTACGCCAATAGCAACAATACTCTCTCCTTCATCGACAATCTGTCGTGGGTGAAAGGGAAACATACATTCAGCTTTGGGTTCGAATATATGCGCCAGAATTACGATCAGGTTGGCAACCAGTTTTCGCGCGGGCAATTCACCTTTCAACCCAACGCGACGCAAAGCCCAACCTCTACGGCGGAGACAGTTTCGCCGAGTTTCTGCTCGGCGATTTGTACCAATCAGAGGCGGCCGTCGGCATCGCGGCCGCCAATTTTCAGCGGAACGCTTACGCCGGATGGGTGGACGACACCTGGAAGCTTACTCCCAAACTCACGCTGTCGCTAGGACTGCGCTACGAACTTACGCCGCCTTTCTACGACACGCTTGGCAATCTATTCACCGTCTATCTGCCACATATCTTTAACGTCGCACCGGCGGCGCCCAGCACGTATCCGGAATTCATGAGGCAGGGCAATTGCACCAATCCCTATGCGGGCATCAACATCACATGGCCGCAAATCACGACGGTATGCAGTAACGGTGTATTGAACAAGAACCTGATGCAAACGCAATGGAACAACTTCGCGCCTCGCGTCGGCATCGCCTATTCACCGAGTTCAGTATGGGTCGTTCGGTTAGGGTACGGCTGGTTTTACAACCAGGACATCGGAAACGCCGTCTTCGATATGGCTCGAAATATCGCGGGCCGTTTCCGAATCAACTCCGATGTAGGAACGCCAACCTTGTTCTGGAGCAACGCACTTTCGGCCGGCAACAGCTCGACCGCGCAGGTAACCGATCCCTACGCCTTCGTCGACGCCTATTCTCATCGCACGCCATACACAATGGAGTACCTGCTCAACATCCAGCGGCAATTCGGCAACAGCTTGGTTATCGAGGCAGGATATCTCGGTTCACTCAGCCATCACCTCTATGGATTTCAGAACGCAAATGAAGCGATTCCCGGAACGACCGGCAGCGCGCTTTCCCGAACTCCGTTCCCCAATTTTGGAGTCATCCAATTGGTGGCCGACTCAGGCAACGCCAACTACAACGCCGCCAGTATCCAGGCAACTAAACGATTCAGCCAGGGACTCAGCTTAATCAGTTCCTACACTTACTCGAAATCGATCGACAATTCGAGCGGTATCCGCGTGCAAAATTACGACACGTTATTCCCTCAGAACAGCGACTGTCTTGCTTGTGAGCGTGGACTTTCGTCGTTCAATGTGGGGCAGCGATTCGTGGCGTCCGTGTTGTACGATCTCCCGGTTGGCCGAGGACGGGCACTTGACGTTCACAACGTTTTTCTCAACGGCATCGTTGGAGGCTGGCAGGCCGGATCGATCTGGACCGTTCAAAGCGGCTTTCCTCAAACCATCACCATCGGTGGCGTAGACCGCTCGGGCACCGGCAACGGCTACGATCGTCCGAACGCCACAGGCTCGAGTCCCTATGAGGCGAATCCAGCGCCAACCCTCTGGTATAACTCCGCAGCTTTTGTCGAACAACCGGCAGGCACGTTTGGCGACGTCGGGCGCAATACTGTCGTTGGCCCGGGAGTTTTCGCGCTCGATTTCGATGTGCACAAAGAGTTCCACATGTTCTACAGCGAGCGGCATATACTCCAGTTCCGCGCCGAGGCGTTCAACGTATTAAACCACCCGGTGTGGTCGAATCCGAATGCAAACATTCTCTCGTCCGGCTTCGGTTCCATAACAGGCACGACCATTCCAATGCGGCAAATGCAAATCGCGCTGAAATACACATTCTGATTAGCTCGCGCCAAGCCGTCTATGATAAGTTGTCACCTGAAGTGTTTTTTTTCCGCGTTTTAAAGAGCTCTGTCTCCCTCGTCGCCGTTCTAATCGCCGCTTTCTGCTTGTCCACGCAAGCGCAAGACACGCCCGCAAAGGACACCGAGAGCAGCGGCAAACAGGGCATGCCGCCCAGAGCCAGTCCGACGGATTATCAGGCTCAAGGCCAAGTCGGTCCAGTGACAATTGCTGCCGAATTTACGCGGCATTCTGTCCCCACTCCGGAAGGTGTCTACTCGACCGAAGACTACGTGATAGTAGAAACAGCCCTCTTCGGAGCGCCGCAGTCGCGCCTGACCATATCGGCCGGCGACTTTTCGCTACGGATCAATGGTAAGAAGAAGCTCTTGGCCAGTCAGCCGTATGCACTCGTGGCCGGGTCCCTCAAAGATCCCTCATGGGCGCCCCCAACTCCCACGGAGAAGCCCAAGACCAGTTTTGGCAGCGGCGGTCAAGATGCCGGCTCGCCGCCGCCGGTGGTCCATGTTCCTATTGGCGTGACACACGCAATGGATCAGCACGTCGAAAAGGCTGTAATGCCGGAAGGAGACCGCGTGCTTCCTGAGGCGGGACTGCTCTTTTTCGAATTCAGGGGCAAGGACAAGAGTATCCATTCCGTTGAACTCTTTTATGACGGTCCGGCAGGCAAGACCAAGCTGGAGCTCCGGCCATAGAAGTCTCTTACCCCTCTTTCCAGAACAATTCCGCATCGGACCGGCGAACGTAATTGGCGTCTGCCGCTAAGGGCGAGACAGGAGTACCCGCAAGCGCATCGAGTTCGGCACAAAGTGCAACAGCGGAAGCGAACGAACGGGGCGCGTCGGTCCACTTCATGCCGGCGAATCCAGCGGCTTTAACTGCTTCGCGGAAGGGCGCATCGGCAAATGCAATGAATTCATATTCGCCCCCATCCAGCCGTTCAAGCCAAGCCGGAAGCTTCATCACGCTATCCGGCACAACCGCATGTAAGCCGGCGTCGTATACCGCGCCGTAGATCTCCCCGCGCCGCGCATCGAGAATCACTGCTCGCCGTTCACTTGTTCCAAACGCGGCCAGCGCCCGCAGATTCGACACGGCCGCGACTGGTTTGCCAACCGTCTCAGCCAGACCTTTCACCGCCGCAAGTCCAACGCGCACTCCCGTAAAAGAGCCCGGTCCACTCGCTGCCGCAAAACAATCGATGGCCTGAACGCGCCATCCCGCCTCGTGCAGCGCTCTCTCAATCTCGGAAAAAATGACGTGCGCAAAACCGTCCTTGGAGTGCAAGTGTATTTCCGTAATTTTCGAACCGTTTTCGCGAAGTGCAATGCTGCCGAACTCCCCAGTGGTGTCCAGCGCAAGAATTTTCATTTCGCGATCTCGTATGCTTTTTCGATCGAGTAGGCCTTTCCATTTGCATTAATGGCGTTCAAGCGAAGGTTCAATATGGCCGGGCGCTTCTTGATCAAATTCGGCGGAAATTCGAACGTGCCGGAGGCGCCGATAGCAAGCACTCTGGCCCCCTCGCCATCGGCTACAACCTCTCCGGTCCATACGTATTGCATCAATCGCGTTGCACGGTTGGCGCGCTTCAACTTTATTTCATAAGCTATGGGCTTGGTTGTATCGATTGCTTCGCCTTGTGGCTGCACGATATCAAACGGGATTTTGTCCGGATTCAATTCAATTTCTTGCACCGGCGCGTCAGCCGACTCGAATTTGTAGCTTTTCAGCATGCCTTCCTTGTGCCCCTCGCGAGGCACCTGCAAAATCCAATCTCCGCCTTCAGGCGTCGTTTGACTATACGTATCCTGTCTCGGGTTTTTCAGATCGATGGTTTCTCCCGTTCGAGGATTGATCCATCGCGGGTTATATTTATGCTTTTCCGGAAAGTCGATTTCAACAGTGCCCGGCTTGTCTGCATAGAGCAGATACTCGACGTTGTTCAACCCAACCGCTCGCGCTCCATCCACGTCGAAGAACGGCTCGAACTCCCAATGCCGGACATCGGACATCACTTTGATCCACACCTGCATCGCTTTTATGTTGTCTGGATTTTGCGCCGCCTCATATCTCATCGTGGGGTATTCGCCATTTGTAGTCGATCGCCAAAGCTCGCCTCGAAATGCTGCCGGCTCCGCGCCTTGTATCACGTGGATCTGAGGCTCGGCCGTAAACTGCCGGTCAACCGCCGCAAGCTCTGGATTCGGGGACGCCTCGATAATGTACTTTTCCCATCTATCCGGCAGAAGCACGGCCGAAGTCATTCGGGCATCCGTGCTCACGGGGTGATGAAACTGGTCGTACTTTCTTAATAGGTCCGCTATTTGTTGTAAGAGAACCCGGTTGCCAGGCCGGTCTTCAAAATGCTCGAGTCCCTGCCAGCTTACGTTCAACGTGGCATATCTGAAAATCACATACTTGATGAGCGAATCCCGCGTTTCCCATTGGTCAAGCGCCCCGCTCTCGACGAATGCGGAATCGGCCAAAATCAAATCCAGCACAAATCCTTGATTGTTCGCGTATAGCAGCTGGTCGTCAACTTTATCGAAATACGCAGGGTTCGGTTGTCCATTCGCATCCAAAGGTCTTGCGCCCGGCGCCTGAGTAAGAACAACTCCGCGCAAATGCGTGAAGCCGTCCCGCTTCCTTGCGTCCACAAAAGCTCTGAAGCTCGCATCGTCGAGCTCGAGCCAGGGCACTTCCGCCGAGCACCACAAATGCGGCTGCTTATCGGCCGTCCACCAGTGCCGCACGTTTGCCACACTCACAAATCCCGGGCTATTGTTGTCGGCAGCCGTAAAGTTTGCTTCTTGAACCTCTAGTCGCTTGATCTCCGACGTCACGCGATACGTCCATTTGCCCCCAAGATTGGGTGTAAACCTTGCACGAAGCGTACGTCCGCCATCGAAAAACGGCCGAATCAGATACGTCGTCTGGTCAGGTCCGCGAAATTCTACATTTAAAATCTCGTCGCGAAACGGCGACTTGCCGGCGGCTAACTCGCCCGCGTTCCACTCAAAACGCAGCTCGCAAGGTTTGTCTTTGATCGCGCCTTGAAGACAGGAGGGCAGGGAAGCGCCTCTTGCGGCAAGCATTACTATCGAGAGCAGCGCTATCAGAGCACCAGCTATCTCGCGCATATTCAACAGCGTACCGCGCCAGTCAAAGCTGGAATAGTTGCCACGTATCGTAGCTCAGGATACGATAAACGAGCAAGCCGACGTAGTGGCTGTTACGCATCAATCGCCAGAGTCATGCCGTTTCAAGCTGTGCGGTTAGCCCGAGTTGCCCTCGGATCGTTGCCTCAATCGAACCTGATACAGGATCTTAGGTACGCAGCACGAATCCTGCGGAAGAGCCCAACGTTCACGGCGATAGGTATCCTATCGTTGGCCCTCGGAATCACATCAGCCGTATTCAGCGTCGCTGATGCGCTACTGCTGCGTCCGTTGCCAGTGCCCAGTTCGAGCGAGATTGCCACCATAAGCAGCACCGCGCCCGGAGTTCGCGCCACAGCAGGTGCCATCTCGTATCCAGACTACGTTGACCTTCGCGATGACAATCAATCATTTCAGGATTTGACTGCGTTTACATATCTCCGCGCGGGCATGGCGCGCAAACCGACACCAGAACAAACCGCCAAGTTCTATCAGACCTTGATCGAACGGGTGTTTGCCGAAAAGTACTGGCCCGGTCTGAATCCCATCGGCCGCCGCTTCCGATTGGATGACCGGACCGGGCCATGGGTTCAGGTAGTCGGGGTCGCCAAAACAACTTGGTACGCCTATGTGGGTGAGGATCGGGAGCCCTTTTTCTATCTGCCAATGGCGCAGAATCCACAGATGGGTATGACGCTCATGGTAGAGACCGCTACACCGGAAGCGGCCGGATTTATTGGACCCCTCCGAAATCTTGTGGGCTCAATTGATGGTCGTCAACCGGTCTTCAAAATCCGCACGATGCAGGAATACTATCCGCGTCAAGCCTTACAGGCGCTTCGCATAGTGCTGGCACAAGGTCTGACTCTGGCATTGATCGGCGTGGGACTTGGTCTAACGGGAAGCATTGGACTGGCCCGAACCATTCGCGCGCTCTTCACGCGGCTGCAGGAGAGAGGCATGTGTGACGCGTGGATCTTCGTGGCAGTCCCCGTAGCTCTGATCGCCGTTGCCATCGTTGCCAGTTATATTCCCGCCCATCGCGCCACCGGAATCGATCCGAACGAGGCGCTGCGATACGAGTAGTGAGGCGCCGGGCTCTCGGCCTCGACAACGACGCATGAAAGTGGGGTTGAGTCAGCTATGTACGTTCCTCAGCAAAGTCATCGAGCGGCTCGGGCGCAATAGATTCGCCTTCGCCGTCTTTCTGTTTGCCTTGCTTTTCCTTCGCCGTCCGACGGCGCTCGCGCGCCCGCAGTTCTGGGCCGAAGACGGAGCCGTTTTCTTTCATGACCAACTACTGTTCGGCGCGAGCGCGATCTGGCGGCCGTATAACGGATACCTGCATCTTTTCAGCCGCACGATTGCCGCCGTGGCGAGCTTTTTCGCGATTTCATGGGCTCCGTTCATTTATGCCGTTACTGCCTTTGCGGGCGCCGCCTTTTGCTGCAGCCTGCTGAGCTGGCCCCATTTCCGGCCGTTGTTGCCGTGCGATCGGCTCCGCATGGCAGTATGCGTGCTTTGGGCTGCCGCCTTTCCGGCCTTCGAACTCCTCGGTAACATCGCGAACCTTCAGTGGTACCTACTCGTCGCCGCTATCCTGCTCGCCGTCATTCCACCCCACCCAAAATCGCGAATAGCAAAATTTCCCGTCGCGCTGCTGGGTGCAGCAATCGCGCTGAGCTGCCCTGCCGCCCTCATTGTTGCGCCTTTGATCCTGTTCGACGTTATCCGACGCTCGCGCGTTGTCTCTTTCCGCCTGGGGCTTCTAGCCGGTTTACTCGTCCAATGCATTGTCATGGTCGAGCAACATCCGGCAGGCGAGGCCGGCTTCAAGGCAGTCGGCACACAGGCGCTCATCGCGGTCCCCGTTTCTCTTTCGAACCAGGTCGTTCTCTCCGGTCTGTTAGGCCAAAAGCACGCCTATTCATTGGTCACTAAAGGATTTCATTTTGCAGGCTTGATAGCATTAGCGGCTGTCGCGCTTGTCGTCTGGCGGTTTGTGCGAAAATCGTCCGCCCAACTCCGATTGACCGTCACAGCCGTCGTCTACTTGGCTCTTTCTTCGCTCGCGCTTGCACTCATTGTGCGGACTGAGGTCAGGGAATCGCTACAAGGCTTCGGCCAATTCATCCGCTTCGGAGCCGATCGTTATTTCTTCTGCGCCTGTTGTTGTTTCGGTTACTTGGCCGCAGTTCTGGTCTTCCGTGCATTTCCAAACTGGTCAGCAGGGCGGAGAAGTGGTCTGCTGCTGGGCGTATTCGTCTTGGCCATCATCTTCAACTTTCGAACCGGAAAACTGGCTGACATGCATTTCAACCGTTACACTGCCGATCTCGAATCCTGGAAGCAGGCTCGAACCGAGCGCCAGCCGCATCCCGCAGTCATCGTGCCGATCAATCCACAGCCCTGGGTCATCAACCTGCCAGAACTCACATCTCGCTAACAGCTTACTTATTACTTATAGGAAGTCGAAATTCTCACCCGCATCAGCCCTCAATTAGCCGAGGGCTTTTCGGCGTGATCGACAACGAGGAACTCGACCGGTGCCTTTCGCGATTCCAGTTTCAAGCCGAGCTGTTCCTTCAACGCAGCGAAAACCGACGGGAGCCCTTCGCATTGGGTGCTAATTCACCTCCGTCCGTATGGCCCCTTGCAGCACGCTCCCGGGCATATCAAGCGAGAAATCATAACGGCCCTCAAGCCCGTCCTGTCAACCACGGTACGCCCCACTAGCTGCGAAAGCATCAATGTCAAAGTTCGACACAGGAGTCCATTTAATCTGACCAAGCCGTTGGCGTTCTTCTCTATCACAGGTCGGGTGATGCTCCAGCTTGCCTGTCTCTTTGGCCTACCTTTCAAAAAAACCAACGCATAGACCGGCTGCTCTCTGGTCTCGCGGTGGAGCGCGGGCTTGAAACGGTCGGCCAGCAAAGTCTGCGACATGCGCAAAGACCGATCTCTTGTCATCGGGTGGTCACACTTCGCCTCGATGTCACAACCAACGCGTCGGGGCCATAAGGCACTCCGAAATTTCGCCCGGAGTGAAGACTTTTCATATGCCAGCTGAAGATCAGCGGCTAAGCGGCTAGGTTCGTCGCCGAGAACGCTCGCGACCAGGGCCGCTAGCCCCGGATATCCGTCCGCTGCCCATGGTATTAGGGCCAACGTGAAGCGACGTCGAAGTCCTTGCGCTCGGAGCGCCTGACTGCTTACGTTTCTTCGCGAGTTGGAACTAGTCTACTGCTCCTTGCGCCCTCGCCAGAGCGGTGGCGATCGAAAAATGAGTCCTAGCATTGGAGCTCGCGAGCTGAAAACTAAAGGTACCGTAGAGCTCGACTATCCCTGAACTATAGCCAGCGAGAGCCAACGAATCTGAAAACCAGAACGCGCGTTGGTGGGACGCGCGTATGGGTGAAGGTAACGACTGGCACAACCGCTTGATTGCACCGACAGCTTCAATCGCCCCCTTTCCATACTGCTTTCCGCCTGTTTCGCAGCCGGGTTTGTGTTCTCGATGGCTTCGAGGAACCCGCTTCCAATGTCGCTCCGAAATCGGCGACTCCCGTGTCTTTGGACAACTACACGGAAATGCCGCCAATCTTGGCAGTGCGTCTGCGAAGGCCAACGGAAGAAAGCGCCAAAGATTAAACCGCGCATGACGATTTAAGGTAACGGCTCACTCGATAGCCTGCGCCACAACCGCCCAACTCACAGACGTGACGCCAGGCTCCAACGAAAGCCTTGCAACCATCTGTTCCAAAGCATCGTTCTGCCTGCCCAGTCCTCTGATTTGCGCGGATACTCTCAGCTTCGAAGTCCCTTCAATATCCTCGCTGCGCAGTCCGGCCAGCGTAAGCCCGCTCCGGCCCAGAGTCTGCACCAACAGCGCCCGCATTCGAGCCTCATCTTCCGCGCGGCATATGAGTTCGAAACTGTAATCAATTTCCTGTTCGCTGCCTTCCTGCTGGATTGGATGAATGCGATAAGCGAGCGGACGAAGCCCGATGTTAGCGAGGAGCACGGCAACTGCCACAGCGGCGGCGTAGTGCATATATCCCAACCCGCAAATAGCCCCGATCGCCGCCGAGCACCAGATGGTCGCCGCCGTGTTCAATCCGCGGACGCTGCCCGCATCCTTGAAAATGACGCCGGCTCCAAGAAACCCTACGCCCGAAACGACATACGAGACGATTTGAGCTTCGCTCCGAGAGGTATCGCGCACGAGAAACGCGCACATGACAAACGCCGACGCACCGGCGGCCACGAGAGCATTCGTGCGCGTACCGGCCATGCGCTGGCGCCACTGCCGCTCGAGGCCCACAATCGTTCCCAGCAGTAAGCCCGATCCCAACCGGGCGAGAAACTCCAGAAACTGAAGCTGCATGTTTTCGGCTCATTCTGTCGAGCGTCATTGCTTCTTGTGAATAAGCTCGCCGATGGCGGAGACCAAATCCGCCATGCGCTTATCGGTGTCGCGGTTCAGCTCGCGCTGTGCCGCTGCTTGGCGCTCGGCGGACTTCAACCTTTCTTCGTGGTTTGCCATATACTCCGCTTGCTCCTTTATCAGGTTG
This sequence comes from Bryobacterales bacterium, assembly GCA_963722585.1. Lineage (GTDB taxonomy): Bacteria > Acidobacteriota > Terriglobia > Bryobacterales > Bryobacteraceae > KBS-96. Next base: position 39,012 of record CAVRNU010000017.1, read on the forward strand.
CTTTGCTTGGTTTCGACGTGCGCCATTATTAGGAGCGCGCCCTCGATTTCCTTACGTGCGGCTTCGAGCGCGGTGAGTCGGGTTTCGTGGTCGCTCATGCTTTTCTTTATCGAGCTTACCGCTTGGCGGGCGGTAGCCTTCGGACCGGCTGGCGCGGCGGCTTGATTGGCTAGGCGGGCGGCACAATCAGGATGGTGTAGTTATTCCGATAACAGATATTATGTAAACTTTAACCTGGTTCTGGGGCATACTTGAAACATGCCCGGAGAGCCAAAAACACTTCTTGAAGCGGTCGATTACTTTCGGATCGAAAATAACTGCATCCGCTACCTTTCCGCGAAGCGCTGGCCAGACGGTGTTGTAAAGTGCCCGACATGCGGAAGTGATCGCGTCGGCTACCTGGAAAATCAGAAGCGCTGGCAGTGCAGCAATCGCCATCCGAAGCGCCAGTTTTCGATCAAGGTCGGCACGATCATGGAAGACTCGCCCATCGGCTTAGATAAGTGGCTTCCTGTTCTTTGGCTGATCGCGAATTGCCGGAACGGAATCAGCTCATGGGAGATTCACCGCAACCTTGGAGTCACACAGAAGACCGCATGGTTCATGCTCCATCGCGTCCGGCTGGCCATGCAGGATGAACGCACGGGTGGCAAGCTATGCGGCGAAGTCGAGGTTGACGAAACATTCATCGGCGGCAAAGCCCGGAACATGCACCGAGCGGCGCGGGTAAAAAAGCTAAGCGGTAAAGGCGGCGGCACGGTTGGAAAGATCGGCGTCCAAGGGCTGCTACAGCGCGGTGGCAATATTCGCGTGCACGTTATTAAAGATACGAGCATTGGCAGTCTGGTACCGAACGTCGAAGAGAACGTTGATACAGGCGCTCACGTTTACACCGATGAACTGAAGTCGTACTTTCAACTCCAGGGCAATTACGCGCACGACGTCATCAACCATACCGAGATGTACGTGAATGGGCAGATCCATTTGAATGGGCTGGAGAACTTCTGGAGCTTGCTGAAGCGCGGTCTGGGCGGCACGTACGCAACGGTGGAACCCTTCCATCTGTTCCGCTATGTGGATGAACACGCATTCCGCTACAACCATCGCAAGAACGCGGATGGATCAAAAATGACCGAGGCGGATCGCTTCAGCAGTCTTTGCAAGCAGATTGTCGGTCGACGGTTGACCTACAAAGAGTTGACCGGGAAGGAGGGGCAAAAGCAAGAAGACGACAACTTCTAGGATTCTGTTTCCACGGCAAGGCCGAGGGAAACGATAAGCGACGACAGATACGAAAAGACCCCGATTCGTCGTTGGGGTTTTTTCAGATATCGGTTTGGGGTAGTTACTGAGATCATGACATAGGAGTGCGCCCAAATGCTAGTGTATGCCATCAGGAGATGCCCGAACATGGAACGGGATATGGATCTGGTTCGTGATTTGCTACTTAAAATAGCGGCAAACCGAGAGATGGATGGAACCTGCGAGTTCATGTACGAAACCCCGCAAGACCTTGGAATATCAGGTCATTCACTTGACGAGGTTGCTTATCACATCCGACTCCTGATTGACGAACAGTTTGTTAAAGGGTGTGTTACTACCGCGTTTCCTATGCATATAATTTCAAGCCTCACATGGGATGGCCATGATTTTCGATGATGTTGCGATCCCGGCATTTGGGAAAAGACAAAAGAGCGCTTGAGTGGATTACCAAGCGTTGCTATTTCGGTTGTGGCGGAGATCGCCAAAGCGGAAATTAAAAAACGCCTTGGATTGCTATGATTCAGGGTTTTACTTAGTGATTCTTGTCTTTTGGCTTAGGCCCGCGTTTTTTACCGCGAAGATACGTAGTGCTCTTATGCTTCGCATGGCGCTTAAGAACCTCTTCGCGTGGCACCGCAAGCACCTTGCTTACCAGCGCATCGAATCGTCGGAACGCCTCTTTGCCTTCCACCAAGTCCTTATTGGCGAGTTCGTCCATACTGCTATGATGTCACGGTTCAGTGCTTAGTGACCGTCGCCAACGAGAACTTCTAGAGGCCGCCGTTGCCGTCTTGCGAAAAATTGGCAGCGACCTACAGACGCTTGAACAGACATCTGTTCGTTTGGCTGATTTAGTTGCGGGGTTCAAGAGAATCGAATGCCATTTGGAAGTGCTAACGAAGGCACTGTGCCCAATCAAGGAAAAAGAATACGCCGACAGCCCCAAGGATTCTGCCGACGATAAAGAAACAGTCGGCGAGCCAAGGCTTGGAATCAGGATAATTGCACAAACGGCGGATATGGATGCTAAAGAGCACAGAGCCAAGTACAAACGAGAGTATGCTCTTCAATCCAGAATGCTTAAAGCCCAAATGTATTTGTTGGGTGCTACTCTGCTTGCTTTCGGGGCTGCTGCGTATTATGGCTGCGTCGCCAGCGGACAACTGAATACGATGAATCAAACTTTGGTCGAAACGCATGCTCAGACCGTAGCTCAAGCGAGGGCATTGCTGGCCATCGATGGAAACCCTTTTCGTCTGGAATCCGACCAGGTTGCCATTCGTTTCATAAATCGCGGTCGGACTCCGGCGAAAATATTGCGGATTATCGTAACCCTCAAGCAAGAGATTGTTGGGAAAGTGTCTTTCAAGCAGAACACTATGACGCCGAATGCCACGGTTGCAGTCGGAGAGCCATATGTCCTTGGCGTTTGGACGCCACGCCGTCCACCCATTTCTGTTTCTGAGAACGGTAACTACGTTACCGGCTCGGCTTTGGCCATTGACTAGATATCGCAAAAATCATTTTTGTTGCTCAATGTTGTAGGTTTTATTGTATTCTGTAATCTAGTTATATAACTAGATATAAAGAAAGGAGCCTTCGTCCCCATGGGCTTTCCCACCAAAGTGCAACTCATCAAACGCAAAGCCAGCGAACAGTGGTATATCAACTTCCCTTCCGCCATCGCTCAGGCCATGGAGTTCTTTCGCGGTGAAACCGTCGAATGGCTCGTCGAAGACAAAACATTGCTCGCACTGCGTCGTCTCGAAGCTCCATCACCGACTTTAAAAAAAACTCTGCCGGTATCCTCGCGCAGTTCCGGCGACTCTGGAACGAATGCCTCCCCTTCTTCAACCAGCGCCGCGTCGCCGACCGCGCGCAAACCCTCGCGCTGAGTTCGCTGCTCTGTCTCGGACGACATACCGTGACTGGTCTGCTCACCACTTCCGGCTCTCAGTTCCAGGACTGGAGCGCCGCCTTTCGTCTGTTCTCCCAGGATCGTCTTCCGCTGACTGAAATGTTTTCCGTCGTCCGCCGCGCCGTCTCCGATGAACTTCCCCCAGGAGCCCCGTTTCGCGCCGTCATGGACGATACTCTGCTGCGCCGCTCCGGTCTTCATACCCCCGGCGTGGCATGGCGGCGCGATCCCCTCGGCCCGCGTTTTCAGACCAACTTCGTGCGCGGCCAGCGCTTTCTCCAGATATCCGCCGCCCTGCCCGGCAACGACGGTATCTATCGGTTCTCGCTCCCATCGCTTTCCTCCATACCCCCACACCGGCGAAGCCCAAACACAATGCTGCTGCCGAAGTTGGGGCGCAATATCGTCTCGATGCCGCTGATGCTCGTCTTGGCCTGCGCGCCGCACAACAGATGATGCATCTGCGCGACTCCCTCGATCAGGATGCCGGCGGCAAAGAGCGCACTTTAATACTCGCTTTCGATGGCGGCTACACCAACTCCACAGTCCTCAAATACATTCCGCCTCATACTACCTGCATCGGCCGCATTCGTAAAGATGCCCATCTGTCCTTCCTGCCCGATCCGGCCCTGCTGAAAGCACGTGGCCGCCGTTTGCGTTATGGCGCCGAGGCTCCGACTCCCGACGAGGTCCGCACCGACGATTCCGAGCCTTGGCAAATCATGAACTTCACGCATTCTGGCGTCACTCATCAACTGCGCTATAAACGCCGCAAGAACCTGTTGTGGCGCACTGCCGGCGTCGGGCAGGTTCTGCAACTCATCGTCATCGCGCCTCTCGGTTATCGTCCCCGCAAAGGTTCGAAGCTTCTCTATCGCGATCCTGCTTACCTCATCTGCACGGACCCGGAACTGGATCCACGCCAGATCATCGAAGCTTACTTTCAGCGCTGGGATATCGAGGTGAACTTTCGCGACGAGAAAACACTGCTCGGAGTCGGTCAGGCTCAGGTAAGTTCTGAAGCTTCGGTCGAATCGGCACCCGCTTTGGCGGTCGCCGCTTACGGCCTGCTGCTGGTTTCGGCACAACGAGCCTTCGGAAATTCGAGCGACGGACTGCTGCCAAAGCCGAAGTGGTCGGCCGGTTCCAAAGGCCCTCGCATCTCAACCCAGCAACTGATCCATCAATTCCGCGCCGAAGTCTGGGGCCGCGGTCTCGGCATCGATAGTTTCTCCGGCTTCGCTTCCGACCTCTCACCTGACTCGAAGTCCGAGAAATGCACTTTCCCTCTCGCTTCTGCCGTTTGTTACGCTAATGGTTGAGTTATAAATGGCCAAAGCCGAGACGGTAACTACGTTACCGGACACGGAGCATGGGATGCGACCCTCTCGGTATACGTCGTTTACGACGATGGCTTTCATAATGCCGAGCATCTGGATTCCTGTTTTGTTTACGTCCCGGCGAACCGGACATGGGAACCGAGATGCATGTCGGTCAACGATATTAACCTCTCCAATGTTCCGGCCACTTCCGAGTAGTAGCAGCACAGACGCAATCGCCAGCCACCCATGCCTGAGCCACTGGGCGAGGCGGCGGATTAGCGAAGTATATTTATACCACTTTAATTCCCTACTTCCATCTTTATCCCCTATCCTCTAGCAAATCCAGCGCTTCACGCGCTTCCCCTACCCATACCTCGCGCCTCTCGCCGCATAAGCCCGCCAACCCACCGACTTCGTTATAATTTCGACATGCTGAAGCCGACCGAAAAGATTTGGCACAACGGAACATTCGTGGATTGGCGCGACGCGCAAATTCACGTGCTTTCGCATGTCGTGAGCTACGGCAGTTCAGTTTTCGAAGGGCTCCGCTGCTATGAGACCCAGAACGGACCGGCGATTTTCCGCGCGCCAGAACACGCGCGACGATTGATCGACTCAGGAAAAATCTATCGCATGGATCTGCCATATTCGGCTGAGCAATTGACGGCCGCCATGATCGAGACGATACGCGTGAACGATCTGAGATCGTGTTACATCCGGCCCATCGCGCTCCGCGGATACGGCGACGTCGGCGTGCTCCCGAAGGCCAACCCCATCGAAGTGTACATCGCGGTATGGGAGTGGGGAAAATATTTGGGCGAAGAGGCGTTGGCCGAGGGCGTTGATGTTTGCATTTCCACGTGGACGAGAATCGCTCCCAATACCCTGCCCGCTCTCGCCAAAGCTGGCGCAAACTATATGAACTCGCAACTGATCCGCATGGAAGCGGCGCAGAATGGCTACGCGGAAGGCATCGCTCTCGATAGCAATGGTTTCGTGAGCGAGGGTTCGGGCGAGAACATCTTTGTTGTCCGCGATGGAAAGATTCACACTCCTCCGCTCGGCGCCTCCGTTCTGCCGGGAATTACGCGCGACACGATCATAAAAATTGCCCAGCAGCTGCAATTACCCATTGTCGAGACCATCATTCCCCGCGAATTGCTGTATATAGCGGACGAGGTCTTCTTCACCGGAACGGCGGCGGAGGTCACGCCGATCCGGTCTGTCGATCGCATTCAAGTAGGAGCCGGACGCCGCGGACCTATCACAGAAAAAATCCAGAAGCGGTTTTTCGAGATTGTGCTGGGCCAGGTAAAGGACGAATTCGGCTGGCTGACGCCGGTACAGGAAGTGACAGAACCCCAGCCGGTGGGTGCCTAAGCAGGCCAGGGTTCTGAAAGCTTCGGCAGGCACTCGAGGTGAAGCTAAATGAAGCAGAGGGTTCCGGAGTTCTCAACCCTCGCGCAAATGCCAACCCAGATGGCTGAGCGGGCGACAACGGCACCAACGGCGAGCGTAAATCCGGCAGCCACCTCCCCCGAGATCACCTGCCAGCGTTCACGCTCGCGCTGGATCTGTTCCGTTGTAGCAGCACGACCGGCCGGCCGCCAAGAGCTTTCCGGCGCTTTTCAACATCTTCTATCCTTTGTGCTCCGCGATGTTTAGCCGGGTGTTGCTGTGTGAATTCTGTGAAAAAAACATGAACCAAGGAAATGTTCTTGCGCTATGACGAAAACCCGTTCCGGCAAATTAGCAGGCACAAATGCCGTTTATGAATTCCGTTTCAACGCGGTTATCCAGTCCGCCGACGAGCTCATCACGCCTTCGAACGAGTCCGCATGGATCGCGCCCGGCCTGATCGACGTGCAGGTAAATGGCTTCGCGGGCGTCGACTATAACGATCCGAATGCTTCGGCGGACTGCATCGCGCAATCCTTGAGAAGGATGTTTGCTACCGGTGTCACCCGCTGCTTTCCAACGATCATAACCGGCTCGAAGGAACGAATGCAGGCCGCCCTCGGAAACGTCACGCGAGCAAAGCGGGCACTCGAGGCAGCCGGAGCGCCCGAGGGCGCTGCCATCGAAGGCTTCCATGTCGAAGGGCCACACCTTTCGCCGGAAGATGGTCCTCGCGGCGCGCATCCCAAAGAATTCATCCGCCCGCCAGATTTCGACGAGTTCCGTCGATGGCAGGAGGCGGCGGAGGGCCTCGTGCGCCTCGTCACGGTTTCACCCGAATGGCCCGAAGCCCCGGACTACATCCGCGCCGTAACTCGCACGGGCGTAGTAGCGAGTGTCGGCCACACAAAAGCGACTGCCGGGCAGATCCACGCCGCCGTAGAAGCGGGCGCAACCATGTCCACCCATCTCGGCAACGGCGCTCATGCTGTGCTCCCCAAGACTGCGAACTACATTTGGGATCAACTCGCCGAAGATCGCCTTTCGCCCGGTTTTATCGTGGATGGCATCCATATCCCCGCCGCGTTTCTTCGCGCCGCGCTCCGTGCAAAGGGCGTTGAACACTCCGTTCTCGTCACCGACGCCGTAATGCCGGCGCTTTGCAAACCGGGTTACTACCGCTTGGGATCTGTCGATGTCGAGTTGAAAGAAGGCGGCCGCGTTGTGCTGAAAGGCGGCGAACGGCTCGCTGGTTCCGCATTGCGCATGGACGACGCCATCCCTAACGCCGTAAGAATGGCCGGCATCTCGTTACGAGACGCGTTGACCATGGCGACTGTCAATCCGGCCCGTGTGTGCCGCGTCTCTGGCCGCCAACGCGGGCTGCAACCAGGCGAAAGAGCCGATTTTGTCGGCTATCGCTGGTCGGAATCCGACTCTTCCTTCACCGTTGTTGAAACAATTCTCGATGGTGTAACTGTCTACTCGAAAGAGTGACGCTCTTCCCGATTGCGACCTCAATGCTCCTTACAGCATCCGAAATGCTGAGGACGTAGAATTGATAACCGGAGAGAGATTATGAGTTCTACAACGACTTCGACAACTATGGCGTTTTCACTTCCTGCACTTCCCTACCCGGCCGATGCGCTTGAACCGCACATCGACAAAACAACCATGGAGATCCATCACGACAAGCACCATGGCGCCTACGTAACGAATTTGAACAAAGCGTTGGAATCGGCTCCAAATCTTGCCGGAAAGAGCCTGGAAGAATTGCTGGCTAATAACTGCGCCATCGTGCCGGAAAACATCCGAACGGCCGTCCGCAACAATGGCGGCGGACACGCCAATCACTCGTTCTTCTGGCCCATCCTCACCGCCAAAGGAGGCGGCGCGCCCACCGGAGAAATTGCGAGTGTCATCAACTCGAATTTCGGCAGCTTCGACAGCTTCAAGGAAAAATTCAATGCTGCTGCCGCCGGACGGTTCGGTTCAGGATGGGCTTGGCTCGTAAAAGACAAATCGGGCAAGTTCGAAATTATCTCAACCGCCAATCAGGACAGCCCCTTGATGGAAGCAAAGAAACCCATTCTGGGCCTCGACGTCTGGGAGCACGCCTATTACTTGAAATATCAGAACCGGCGCCCCGAATACATCGCGGCGTGGTGGCAGGTAGTGAACTGGGCCGAGGCCAACAAACACTTAAAGTAAAACTTTATTTTAGGATGAAAGCAATACTTTAAGTTTGGGCGGGGCCACCCTCGCCTCGCCCTCTCCCTATACCGCGTGTCGGCGCGTCTTTCCTAACATGTGTCCCGCCTTCGACAGCGCTTGCCGCTCCGCTTCTTCAGGAGTCGAAGCGCTGAAGCGCGCTAGCGTGGCGCCGGGTGAAACATTATCAGCCTCGCATACATATTCGTCGCCTATTTTATAGCTCACTACGCGAACCGGCCAACCGGACAACTCAAGCGTTCTCTCCTGGTAGTTCTCCGCCTTCATTGATATCCCTGTTATGCGGCAGCGCTCTTGGCAGCGCCCCTCTCAATCGGAGCTGCCACCAGGTTGCCCCATTCGGTCCACGATCCGTCATAGTTGACGACGTTCTCGTATCCAAGCAGGTACTTCAACACAAACCACGAATGACTCGATCGCTCGCCGATCCGGCAATACGCGATAACAGGCTTCGATCCGTCGACGCCTTCGCCCTTGTAAAGCGCGCGTAGTTCCTCCGCGCTCTTGAATGTGCCATCGTCGTTGCAAGCCTTGCCCCATGGAATGCTGCGCGCTCCCGGTATGTGGCCGCCCCGCTGGCAGGTTTCCGGTAAACCCGGAGGCGCGAGAATTTCGCCGGTAAACTCCTGCGGGCTTCGCACATCCACCAGCTGCGCCGCGCCGTTTGAAACCGACTCCATCACCTTCGGCAGCAAGGCCCGAATGGAATAATCGAACGAGCGCGGTTTCGAATATCGCGATTTAGCATAGCTCGGAACTTCTTTGCTTAGCTCTCTGCCTTCCGCAATCCACTTCTTCCGGCCGCCATTCAACAACCGCACATCGTTGTGCCCGTAAATCTTCAATTGCCAGAATGCCCAGGCAGCGAACCAGTTGTTGTTATCGCCATAGAGAACGATGGTGGTGTCGGGAGCAATCCCTGATGTCGTGAGCAGGTCCTCCAGTTGCCCCCACGGTACAATGTCCCGCTTCACCGTGTCGCAGAGCTGTGAATTCCATGCCCAGGCGATCGCCCCGGGAATGTGACCCTGCGCATAAGCCGATGTCTCAACGTCCACCTCAACAAGGCGAACACCCTCGTTGCTCTTGTGCTGGTCGGCCCAATCCGTCGAAACCAGCAACTCGGGGTGAGCATACTCTGCCATTTCAGACCCTCCGTTCACGATGGTAGCAAAGTAAGCGCTCGATAGGAACCAAACTCTATCGACGAAAGGGTGATTGCGCCTGCAGAAACCCCGCGCCCCAGCCAGTCGTCAAACTGCGATAATGGGTTCGTTTTTTCAGATGCGCCTCATCGCTTTGGGTTCGTTTGTTCTTGCCGTACCCGCGCTGGTTTTCGCGAGTCACAAGGTGGTGAGCCCCACGACAACCTCCGCAAACGACAAAGTAGAGGTCACCGCCACGCTCACGTTGGCCGAACCTGAAGTGGCTCAGAAGCTTGGGGCAGATCCCGGCAAAGGCGTCGTGCTCGTTGAAGTACGGGTCTCGCCTAAGACAGATAAAGGCCTGCGCGTTAGCCCGGACGATTTCATTCTTCTAGCTCACGACGACGGCCAGCGGTCGCAACCGTATGAACCGGAACAATTGGCGGGAAAAGGCGGTTTGGTGCTTTCGCAGGGGCCCGGAACACCAGGAGGCCTCAGCAGGACTCCCGGCGCGCCCATCGGCCAAGACCCTACCACCGGAAGAGTACAGCGAATGCCAGGCGGTGGAAACGGAATCGGGAACTCAGGCAGCAGTCAAGGCAGCATAAAGACCCAAGCAAACGACAAGGATAAAGGGAACTCAACGCTCTTGACCGTGATGAAGGCTAAGCAGCTGCCGGACACAACCGCAACCGACGAAGTCAGTGGATACCTGCTATTTCCTCTCGATGGTAAGCACAAGCTGAAGAACATGGCTGTGCTTTACCGAGGCGCGGGCGGCCGCCTGGACCTCGATTTCGAGCATTAAGAATCGCAACGCGTGCGTCGCTAGCTGCTCATCCGCTCCCTCGCGGGCGCCGCTCGGAGACGGCGCCGAATCGAGCCGCGACCGCGAGAAAGCTGTGATTACCGTGTTTTAGCTGGCCTTCTTTATCGAGGCGATGGTAATCGTGTCCCCATTTACGGTGCCATCGATGGTCACATGCTGACCCGCCATCGCCTTGGCCTTTGCCATGGAATCGGCGTCAAACTTCAATACCTTCCCTTCGGACACGAAAACCGGGTCCGCGCCCTTCTTCATGATGCAGGCTTTCGTGCATGCCACATCTTTCGCAGTGCTGCCGTCATGCTTGCATTGCGAGTCGCCGATGAAGCCGGTCATATCTTCGGCCATTGCGCTCACAGCACCCAGGGCGGACAACATCATGGTTGCTACGACGAGTTTTTTCATAAAATCCCTCCAGAGAGTCTCTCCGGCCTTATTTTAGGACGGATACCTGTTCGCGTGTACGATGCTGGGGTGAAAGGCCCCGATAGATTTATTCGCATTAACGCCAGTTCACTTGAACCGGACCATTATACTTCCAGAATGACCGGCATGATCAAGGGCCTGCGTTGGGTTTGTTTGGTTAAGAAACGTTTAAGATCGGCCCTGATCTTCTCCTGCATCACCCCCCAGTCGCTCAGTTCCTCGGCAGTAGACAATTCGAGCGTCTTTGCCACCACCGAGCGCGCGCTCTGAAGAACCTCGGCTCCTTCACTGCCGATGAAACCCCGGCTCACAATTTCCGGCAATCCCTCGCTCTTGCCGGTGTGCTTATCGATAGCAATCACCGGAAGAACAAATCCGTCCTCGGCGAGGTGGCGCCGGTCGCGAATAATCATGTCCTCAACGACGTCGTCGAGCGATCCCGAATCGATGCAAACGCGGCCCACCGTGACCTTCTCTCCGCGCCGCGCGCCCATCGGATCCAGCTCCAGCGTTTCGCCGGTCTCGAGCACAAACGAGTTTTCCAGGCCCAACGATCTCAGGTGCGAGGCGAGTTGCGCGTGCCTGGCAAGCTGCCGGTACTCGCCATGGATCGGGAGGAAATAGCGAGGCCGAACCAGGTTCAGAATCAGTTTTAACTCCTCTTCGCTCGCATGGCCCGAGACGTGGATGGGCGGATTCATCGACCCGTACACAACATCCACGCCCCGCCGCGCAATATGATTCAACATGCGGAAAATCGGTTTTTCGTTCCCTGGTATGATGCGCGCGCTCAAGGCAACCGTGTCGCCCGGTTCCAGATACAGATTCTTATGGTTATCCACGGCGACCCGCGACATCGCCGACATTGGCTCGCCCTGGGTTCCCGATACAATGACGGCGACTTTGTCGCGTGCCATCTGCATAATGTCCTGCGGCCGTAGCAGCGTGGAATCGGGAATCGTCAACAGGCCCAAACTGTGTGCAATCTCCGTGACGCTCAGCATGCTGCGCCCGAGAAAGGCAACTTTCCGTTCGTACTCCGCCGCAAGGTCGAGAATCTGTTGCAGACGATGAATGGACGAGCTGAAACAGGAAATGACGATGCGCTGCTCGCATCTCGCGAACAATTCTTCCAGGCGAGGACGGACCGCCCGCTCGCTTTCCGTGTAGCCGGGCCGGTCGACATTGGTCGAATCGGACATCAACAGCAGAACGCCGCGTTTGCCATAGTCGGCCAGAGTGTGGAGATCGAACAGCTCGTTATCCGTCGGCGTCGGATCTACTTTAAAGTCGCCTGTGTGGATGACAACGCCCAGCGGCGTAGTGATCGCGAGCGCCACCGCGCTCACAATCGAGTGCGTCACGCGAATGAACTCGATCCCAAACTGGCCGATTTGAATGCGGTCGCCAGGCTTCACCACATTGAGCTTGGCAGTGTTGAGCAGCTCGTGCTCCTCCAGCCGGCGCTCTACCAGAGCCAACGTAAACTCCGTGCCGTAGATGGGCAGATTCAGGCTGCCTAAAAGAAATGGAACGCCCCCAATGTGATCTTCATGGCCGTGCGTCAGCAGCAATGCCCGCACATGCTGCGCGTTTTGCTCCAGATATGTGAAATCCGGAGTCACAATATCGACGCCGAGCAACTCAGCGTCCGGGAACATCATTCCCGCATCGATAACGATGATGTCGTCTCCATAACGCAGCGCCATGGAGTTCATGCCGAACTCGCCGAGCCCACCCAGCGGCACGACCTGAAGCTTCCTATCAGACATAAGAAACGACAAGCGTAGCATGCAGGAACATCAATCCTGCCCGCCTCCGCGGCGGCCGCTTAGCAGCAACTTCTACAGGTCACTTTTGCTTGGCGATGATCTTGTCTTTGATCTTGCTATAAGTCGCCGAGGGAATAATCTTCTTCTGAACAAGCTCGGTCTTGGTTTTATAGGGCCTGTTCGCTATGATCTTTTGCGAATAGGCTTTGCCGATGCCCGGTAGGGCATCGAGTTCCTCCGCTGTAGCTGAGTTTATATCGACAAGATTTACCTTGGTCGAACTGGCAGCCTTACTTTGTGTGGGCGTGTTCGCCGCGGCGCTTGTCGATTTGCTGCTCGTAGCTTGAGATGAAGGCCCCGCAAGCAACGAAAGAGACGCAGCCGCGGCCAGGATGAAAAGCCGAATCAGACGCATTGATATGTTCCCCCCTTGGTCCGATATCCGATCAGAGAATCATCATAGTACGCCCGGGTGGCGCACGCTTTAGCGTGCTGGAGCGAGCTTTAGCTTGCTCTCGGCCAACTGCGGGCTGAAGCCCTCAGCGGCACGCTGAAGCGTGCGCCACACCCTACTGCAGCGGCAGCTCAGGCCCCTTTTCTTCGTCTTCCACCGCTTCAGGAACGATACACGCCGCAGCCACCTTATCGTCTTCCGCCATTTTGACGATGCGCACGCCTTGCGCCGACCGGCCAGTCTCACGGATGTGATCGGAATCGACCCGAATGATCTGCCCATTGCACGTGATGACCATCAAATCGGTATTTTCCTTGATTGGCAGAACCTCGACCACTTTGCCGATTTTCGGCGTAATCTTCATATTGATGACGCCCTTGGCCCCGCGGGCGGTCAACCGATAGTCCTTCAAAGGCGTACGCTTCCCGAATCCGTTTTCGGAGATGCTGAGGATGAACCAGTCGTCTTCCACAGCGGCGACTCCAACCAGGTAATCGCCTTTCCGCAGATCCATCGCTCTAACACCGCGCGCCGGCCGTCCCATAGCCCGTACTTCGTCTTCCTTAAAGCGGCTTGCCATGCCTTCATGCGAGCCAAGGAAGACGTAATTGTTGCCATTGGTAATCTTGGCTCCGAGCAGTTCGTCACCGTCGTCGAGCGCTACCGCGATAATGCCCGCCGATCTGGGATTATCAAATTCGGTTAGCTCGCATTTCTTGATGACGGCGTTCTTGGTCACCATGATGATGTACTGGCCCTGTACAAAATCTTTTACCGCGAGAAACGCCTTCACGGCTTCATCTGGCTGCAGGTTGATCAGACCTGAAATGTGCTTGCCTTTGCTGGCGGTGCTGGCGTCGGGAATCTCATAGATCTTTAGCCAATAGACACGCCCCTTATTGGTGAACAGCAGCAGATAGGCGTGCGTCGAGGCGATCAGCAGGTGTTCGACCATATCCTCCGATCGCGTGCCCATTCCAATCCGTCCCTTGCCTCCTCGCGATTGGCGCCTATAGGTATCGACGGCGGTGCGTTTCAAATAACCGCCGCGCGAAACCGTGACAGCCACGTCTTCCACCTGCACCAGGTCCTCGAGCCTGATTTCGCCCGTATCCTCGATAATCTCTGTGCGGCGCTTGTCCCCGAAATCCTTCTGGACCTCTTTCAGTTCCTTGACAATGAGGCTGCGCAGCACCTTCTCCGATCCGAGAATCTCCAGATATTCGCCGATCATCCGTTGAATTTCGGCAAGCTCATCGACGATCTTCTGCTGCTCCATGCCGGTCAGGCGCTGAAGTTGCAGCTCGATAATGGCCTGGGCCTGTTTTTCCGTGAATTCAAACCGTCCGATCAGGCTTTCACGCGCCTCTTTCGGAGTCTTTGCGGCGCGAATCATTTGGATCACTTCGTCGAGATGATCGAGCGCCCTCTTAAACCCAAGCAAAAGATGCTCGCGATCGCGCGCCTTCCGCAGCAAGTAGTCCGTGCGGCGTCGAACCACGTCTTGCCGGTGGTCGATGAACCGCTTGATTACCTCGATCAAACCGAGCTCGCGCGGCTGCCCGTTTACGATGCTCAGCATGATGACGCCGAAATTGATCTGCATCTGCGTGTGCTTGTGCAGGTTGTTCAAGATGATTTCGGCCTGCTCGCCACGCTTCAGCTCAATCACGATCCGCATTCCGTCGCGATCGCTTTCATCGCGGACATCGGAAATGCCTTCGATTTTCTTGTCCGCCACCAGCGCGGCGATTTGCTCAATCAGCCGCGACTTATTCACTTGGAAGGGGATCTCGGTGACAATGATCGCTTCCCGATCCTTGCCGGTTTTTTCCGTCGCCGCGCGAGCGCGAAGCTTCAAACTTCCGCGCCCTTTGACGTAGTAATCGACGATTCCCTGTCGTCCCAGAATGAAGCCGCCGGTCGGGAAGTCCGGCCCCGGAACCATTTCGAGGACTTTTGCCAATGGCGTTTTGGGATCGTGCACCAAAGCAATGGTCGCGTCGACAATCTCCTTCAGATTGTGCGGCGGAATGTTCGTTGCCATGCCAACCGCAATGCCCGAGCCGCCGTTAATCAACAGATTGGGCGCGCGTGTGGGAAGAACCTCCGGCTCAACCTCGCTGTCGTCATAATTGGGCCGGAAATCGACAGTTTCTTTGTCGATGTCTTCGAGCAGGGTATCCGAAATGCGCGACAACCGCGCTTCGGTGTAACGCATTGCCGCGGGAGGATCGCCATCCACCGATCCAAAGTTTCCCTGCCCGTCGATGAGCGGATAGCGCATCGAAAACGTCTGCGCCATCCGAACTAGGGAATCGTACACCGGCGCATCGCCATGTGGGTGAAACTTCCCGAGTACTTCTCCCACAATCTTGGCGCACTTGCGCGTGGGCCGGTTAAAATGCAGCCCCATTTCATGGAGGCCAAACAGAATCCGGCGATGAACGGGCTTTAAGCCATCCCGCACATCCGGCAGCGCCCGGCCAATGATGACACTCATCGCGTAATCGAGGTACGAGCGCTTCATCTCGTCTTCGATGTTGATGGGAATCAGGTTCTGGTTACCGCCGGGCGGCGAGAGCGGTCCGCCGCCGCTTCCGTTCTTGGGCGGTTGCTGAGGTGGGGTCGGTTCGTCTTGGTCGGGCAAATGAAACTCCTATACTTCTGTGACACGGCCATCCAGACTAGTAGTGCCGCTTGCTAAAAAGCGAACGGTCCAAACGCCGCTAAGACGCCGGAACCATGGACTCGTTTCGCTCGCAAGTTGTTAGAAAGGATGGATCTTATCGGGAAGTCCGTACGCTTCTATTCTAGCAGAAAAGCGGTGCTCCGCGGGCCCTTTTAGACCGCCCCGTCCAGCCTGCGTGAGTCCTGTTCATGCGAAACTATTCGGATGGCTGAACGTCCCGGAAGCGTGAGCAGCGCAATCATTTGGATGTTTGTGTTGTCAATCCTGTTGTTCTGGCTGCCCATCGCCGGACCACTGATTGCTGGCTTTGTTGGCGGCCGCAAGGCAGGCACCGTATCGAACGCTCTCCTGGCCGTGTTCCTGCCAGCGATTCTGTTTGGCATCGCGCTCTTCTTCCTGGCTTCGCTCCTGACCGGTCTCCCAGTCATCGGTTTCGTCGCAGGCGCCGGAGGCATAGCTTTAGCCACCGCTCACGTTGGCCCACTCCTGTTCGGCGCAATCATCGGCGCGCTTCTCTAATAGGCACGTTCGTTACGATGTGTAATTGCGCAACCCCCTCCGTCTGTTGCTCGTCCCGTGCCTGCTCTGCAGCATCCGTGAAGCGGCTCCGGCATACTCCGTTTTCACTCACGAGCAACTGATCGATCTCACCTGGAAAGACCTGCTGGAACCCCTGCTGCGGAAGCGCTTTCCCCAAACAACAGCCGCGAATCTCCAAGTAGCGCATTCCTACGCCTATGGCGGCTGTGCCATTCAGGACCTGGGTTACTATCCCTTCGGCAATAAATTTTTTAGCAATCTCACCCACTACGTCCGCACCGGCGATTTCATAACAAGCCTTCTCCGCGATGCACAAAATGTCAATGAGTATGCGTTCGCCCTGGGAGCCTTGTCCCACTACATTGGCGATAACGTGGGGCATCACGACGCCATTAATCCAGCCACCGCTATCGCCTTCCCCAAACTCGAGAAAAAATACGGTTCTTCAGTCACCTACGACGAGAATCCTCATGGTCATGTCCGCACTGAATTTGCGTTCGACATCGATCAGTTGAGCCACGACCGCTTCGCGCCAGGCGCGTACCTGCGTTTTATAGGTCTCCGGGTGCCCAGACGTTTGCTCGCTCAAGCCTTCGCGGAAACCTATTCGATTCCCTTGCACAATCTCCTGGGGCCCGGCCGCCCGGCAATCCGCTCCTATCGAAGCTCTGTGAGAAGCTTCCTGCCGCGCATCGCCCACGCCGAAACCGTAATCCACAGGAACGACTTTCCGCCCGACATTCCCGACGCTGAATTTCAGGCCTTCCTCGACTACATCGCGCGGGCAGATTTCCAGACCGTCTGGAATAGTTATCGCCATAAGCCCGGCGTTACGACGCATCTAACCGCTCTGCTGATTCGCATTCTGCCGAAGGTTGGACCGCTCTCCGACCTCGCCATCAAGATCCCTACTGAAGATACTCAGGAGCTCTACGTGAAAAGCTTGATTCGCGCCATCGACATGTACAGGGGCATGCTCCAGCAATTGGCGACAACATCTCAGTTCGCGCAGCCAATCCCAAACCGCGATTTGGACACGGGCGACAAGAGCCGTCCCGGTGCTTATGCGCTGACGGATCAAACCTACGCCAGGCTCCTCCATACGATCGCTGCCGATCCAGGCCAGCCGGTGACCCCTGGCCTAAAGCAGGACATCCTCGACTTCTACAGCGATCCGAACGCTCCTATCACAACAAAGAAGCATCGCAAGGCGTGGACACAAGTCGCGAAGGACCTCGCCGTCCTGAGAGACATGCACACATCCGCTCCCTGACGGTCGCGGTTCAGAACCGCGCGCGCCAGCAAGAGGTCCGCTGACAACTTCGGGTCACACGGTACAATCGCGGAGTCGGACACACATGGATAAGGCGGCACGGCTCCTTCGCGTTGGTGTCATCGGCGCCGGGCCAATTGCGCAGTTTGCTCATCTTGAAGCCTGCCGGCGCGCGCGAAACACCGAACTGTACGCGTTGTGCGATGTGGCGGAGGACCTGCTCGAGCGAATGGCCGCGGTACACCAGCCGCGCGTCACGTATACAGCGTACGAGCGGATGCTGGCCGACCCGAACGTAGAAGCCATCATTATTGGTACCGCTGATGCCTTTCATGTCCCCCTCGCGCTCGAGGCTGTAGTCGCCGGAAAGCATGTCCTCGTCGAGAAGCCGCTTGGCCTCGACGTCGACCAATGTGAACGATTAAAACAAGCAGCGGCAAAAACCTCTCTCGTAATGCAGATCGGGTTCAATTGCCGGTTCGACCCGGCTCTCGCATTTGCAAGAGACTTTATCGAGACAGGATTGGGCGCGATGTCCGTGTTTCACGGCTGGTATTGCGATTCCGTTGCGCGATACACCATGACCGATAATCTGCAACCGATCCCCGTGCGAAGCGCGCAACGGCGCCAGCCCGCCGAAGACCCCAAAGCCGACAAACGCAAGTATTTTCTGCTCACTCATGGCAGCCACGCATTCGACACGGTGCGATTTCTTGCCGGCTCTATTTCGTCCCTTCAGGCGCGTTGGAAAGAATCGGCCGGAGCGCATCATTGGTCCATTAGCCTTGAATTTTCGAGCGGATGCCTCGGGACACTCGCCATCATTATTCCTGCCAGAGCTGACTTCCAGCAGGGAGTTCATATCTTTGGCGAAGGCGGCAGCGTTCAAGGCCGCTTGCATCTGCCGTGGTATCGCAAGGCAGGAGAAATCGAATGTTTTTCGGCCAAGGATGCAACCTACAAGCGTGTGCTCGGCGCCGACGCCGATTCGTACCGGCTTCAACTCGAGGCGTTTGCCGCCGCGATCCTGGATGGGCTGCCCCAGAAAGGAGCCTCCATCGCCGACGGCGTGGAAAACATGCGGGCGCTCGCCGCAACTGCGCGATCGGTCGAGACAGGGCGCTGGATACGGCTTAGCGAAGTGACCGGTCCAGTATGATTCCGCTCGGCATCTTCGCCAAAACATTTCCCCGCCCTACGTTCGAAGCCGCGCTCGACGAAGTAGCGGCGCTCGAGCTCAAGTCTGTGCAGTTCAATTTCACGTGCGTAGGTCTTCCGACGCTTCCTGAGCCTGAAATGCGAATTTAACTAAGCGAGAGGTAAGGATCTCTTTGCGAAAACAAGGAGATGGAACGACACGTAACGGACAATTTAATCCCTCGCGAGATGCATGCTCTGTTGTCGAATGAGCGGCTGATTGTGCGGGAGACGCAACGAGCTGTCACGCCGTTTGGCGGGATGGTGGTGTTTGTGGCATATCTTCAGCGGATCGATCTGGTAGGGCGGATTCGACAACATATGCCGATTCGCTGGCGGTCGCACAATCAGATCGATCCGGCAACCACACTGATTTCTTTCCTGATGGCAGTAGTGGTGGGAGCCAGGCGATTTGTGCACGCCAACTGGCTGCGCGGCGATCGAGCCTTACATGCACTGCTCGGCATCACGCGCTTTCCTACCGATGACACGATCCGCAATCTGTTTCGGCGCTTTGGAATGGGAGAAGTTCATCAGTTCTATGCGCCTCTCACGGAGTGGCAGATCGAGCGCTTGCCGGTGCGAAACGAAGGTTACAGCCTGGACCTGGATTCTACCGTATTTGAGCGCTATGGACAGCAGGAGGGCTCGCTCAAGGGACACAACCCACGCAAGCATGGCCGCCCCAGTCATCATCCTTTGCTGGCCGTTCTAGCCGAGGCTCACTTCCTACTCCATGGCTGGTTACGCAGCGGCAACTGCGGACCAGCGCGCGGAGTAGTCGAGTTTCTCAAAGAAGCGCTAGCGCTGTGGCAGCAGCGCCAAACCATTCGTGTCGTACGTGCTGATTCGGGCTTCTTCGATGACGAACTGCTCAGCTTTTTAGAAGAGCGCCGTCTGCCCTACATTGTAGTCGCGCGTATGACCAAGTGGGTGCAGCGCGCCGCACAGTGTGTCGAGCAATGGCAGCCTCTGGATGAGAATTACGCTATCGGTGAGTTCCGCTTACAACTCTGGGGTTGGAAAACCGAGCGGCGCTTCATCGCGGTGCGTGAACGTGTGCGCGAATCACGCTCTAGCGCCGGTCGCAAACTGATTGACGTGCCGGGCTACACGTTTCGGATTTTCGTAACCAGCCAGACGCAAGCCGCCGAGGAAGTCTGGCGGGATTACAATCACCGCGCAGATGTGGAAAATCGAATCGCCGAGCTGAAGCACGATCTGGGAGCCGATGGCTTCTGCTTGCAGAAGTTCTTCGCTACCGAGGCTGCCTTCCGGGCCGTGCTGTTGGTCTTCAATCTCCTGGCGGAGTTCCAGCGCGCAATCGGCTTGCCTAGCTATAAAGAGCCAGCCACGCTGCGCACCCAAGTGCTGACCTGCGGAGCCATTCTCGGTCGTGCCGGCCGACGCCTGGTGCTTCATCTCTCGGAAAGCTGGGGCGGACTAAAAGCACGAAGCGCCTTACTCGACAACATCTTGCGCTGGAATATTCCAACTTCGCCGAAGTTCAATCCAGCCATCGCAACTTGATACCGGTCTCCCCCTACACCAGCTCACTTCCATGCTTAATTTCGGAATTCAGGCTGAGACAATCGAACCCTCACTTTTAGAGCGAGCCCATGCTTCTGCAACCCGGCATGGCATCGAAATCGCGGCGGTCTCTGGAACGTTTAACCTGATCGATCCCGATCGCGAACGCAGAGATGCTTATCTGCGTCGTCTTGGCATTTTGGCAGATGCGTGTAAGGCGCTCGAGACATCTATCATCACGCTCTCGACCGGCACGCGCGACCGAACCGACATGTGGCGCGCCCACCCCGATAACTCGACTCCCACCGCCTGGGGTGAAATGCTCGAAAGCATCGCCCTCGCTCTATGGATCACCGAACCGTTTGATGTAACTCTGGTGGTCGAGCCGGAACCCGGTAACGTGATGTCAGACGCGAGAAAGGCTCGTAAGTTGTTAGACGAGATGCAGTCGCCGCGCCTGCGCGTGCTGTTCGATGCAGCCAACATATTAGCCGGTAAACCCGATCTGCCGCAACATGACGTGCTGGCCGAGGCGTTCGATCTCCTCGGCTCCGATATCGCTCTGGCGCACGGCAAGGAGTTTATTCGCGATGAACGGGCAAGCCGCGTCCCAGGACACGGCCAATTGGATTGGGATCTTTATCTTGAATTGCTGCTGCGTTCGGGCTACGCAGCCCCGCTCGTGCTCCACGGATTCGAAGAGGCCCATGCGCGCGAAGCAGTCGAGTTCGTGCGTGGAAAACTCGAACAAGCGGCTTTACCGCGATGAAACGTTCCACATTTCGACATGATGGGCTGCAACTCGCCTTTGCGGAGTCCGGCGCGGGTACTCCGTTTCTTTTTCAACATGGCCTCGGAGCCGACCTTCAACAAACATTCGATCTTCTCGGCTCGATTCCGGGCGTACGGCTGATCGCGATGGATACCCGCGCTCACGGCGCAAGCCCAGTAGGCAACGAAGAGCATCTCTCGTTTTCCACCTTCGCCGGCGATTTACTCGCTTTGCTGGAACATCTTAAACTTTCGCGAGTCATCCTCGGCGGTTTGTCGATGGGCGCGGGAATCGCCCTTAACTTTGCACTATCTCATCCGGAGTTCGTCCGGGCATTAGTCTTAACGCGACCCGCATGGAGCGACGGCCCCATGCAAGCCGGCCCGCTTTACTTTGAAGTTGCGCGAGCCATTCGACAGTATGGCGCCCATAGCGGACGCGAACACTTTTCGAAGTCCGAAACGTACAGCTCGCTTTCTCGCCAATTTCCGGATACAGCCCGATCGCTGCTGAGTCAATTCGACAGCACGCGAGCCGAGGACGGAGTCGCCCGGCTCGAGCGGCTTCCGGTCGATGCCCCAAGCCGTGACCGATCTACCTGGAAAAACATCGAGAAGCCAACGCTCTTGCTGGCTCACGCTGAAGATCCGGTTCATCCACTGGCTTGCGCTCAGGAGATCGCGGAGGCGATCCCGGGAGCGCAATTTGTAGAGATCACTCCGAAGGGCACGAACCGGGAGCGGCACGAAGCCGAAATCCGTACAGCTGTCTCGCGTTTCATCGAATATCTGAAGATTTAACCCCGGTAGCGAGGCAGGCCTCGCCCCGGCCTCTGGACTTTGGACATTCGGCATCCAAAATGTGTGGCGCACGCACTCGTGCGTGCCGCGTCGAGACTCTTCTCGACGCCTAGCATGGCCTGCCCGGCGTTTACACCTGTTTCATCAGCCCAGGCGCCTGCAGTTCGCTCGAAACACCCTGCGGCTCAAGTTTTATCACCACGCCCACAGGAAAGCTCATGCAGACTGAAAGGCCGCCTTTCGGACGGTTCAGCGCTTCCATACTGCCGCCGTGAAGCCTAACCGTGCGTTCTGCGATCGTGAGACCGAGTCCCGTTCCGCCGCTCTGCCGGTCGCGTGCCTCCGCGACCCGGTAGAACGGCTCGAAAAGATGCGGCAAATCTTTTTCCGGAACACCCGGCCCATGATCGTTTATCGTCACCGAGATCAGCTTCGAGTTGCATTCCAGTTCCACCACAACCGCCGTGCTTTCAGCCGTGTAGCGGATCGCGTTGCGTAGCACGTTTTCGAAGGCGCTTCGCAGCAATTCGCCGGCGCCCTGCAACACGCATTTACTCGAAGCTAAGAATTCAATCTGCACGTTGCGCGTTTCAGCCTCGAATGCAGCGTCGTTGACAATCTCCTCGAGCAGCGCGTTCAAATCTACCGGCTCAAGCGCGTCAGGCTTAGGAATGGCGTCCAGCCGCGCCAGCGTCAGCAGTTGGCCTATCAGAGCATTCAGTCGTTCCGATTCGCGATCAATACGGCTCAGAAGGGGTTTGGCGTCTTCGCCCACCTTGCGCTGCAGCAATCCGGACGCTAGCGCCAAACGGGTCAACGGTGACCGTAATTCATGCGAAATATCACCCAAAAGCCGGCGCTGCGAGTCGAGCATTTTTTCTTGCCGCGACACGAGCAGGTCGATTCTCTGAGCCATCTGATCGAATTCCTTGCCCAGTTCCGCCAGTTCATCGCGGCGTTTGAGCAATGGATCTTTCCCCAGACGCGCTTTCAAATCGCCTGCCGCGAACCGGCGGGCAACGGCCCGAAGACGGCGAACAGGACTGGCAAAATGACGCGCCAGGCCATAGCACACGATGCCTGCCGTCAGTAACAGCGCGAGGGCTCGCAAAAGCCACGTGCTCGCCGGGACCGAGAATCGAGGCGGCCGCAGACGCGGTAGTTCAAACAGAAGAATGTATGATTTGCCCGACGGCCCCGCCGCATGAGTGGCCGTTACAAGCGTTCTGTCGCGCCGCAGCAGCGGACCCGATACCGCGGCTCTGTGGCGCCCCGCTTCGGCCAGCGTTTCTCCAACGTCCGCGCCGCACAGCCCATGGCCGCTTGCATCGGTCACGAACCGTCTAAGATTGGAATCCGGAAACGGATCTTCCCGCGCAATAAAGCTATTCATGGCCCCGCACCCGCCCTGCTCATAGGCCCCAACGGCGTTCTTTGCGTAAAGGGCGAGAAAGCTTCGTGCCAGGCTTCTAAAGTGCGGAGGCTGTATCTCGGGTTCGGTAAGGTAAACAGTCCCGATCAGGACAGCGTCCAGCAAAACCGTCGCGGCCCAGAACCAGAGAAAGATCCGAATGAAAAGACTACGCACGCGAGCGTCCTAGACCGAGTCTGTCACAATCGCGTACTGATACCCGACGTTTCGAACCGATTTGATGCGGTCCACTCCATTTACCCTCGGACCCAGCTTACGCCGCAGACTGCTTACGTGATTGTCGATGCTGCGATCGAAAACCGCAAATTCGCGCCCCAGCACATCCTGAAATAGCTGCTCGCGGGGAACCACCCGGCCAGCCTGCTGGAGCAAGACACGCAAGAGATCGAATTCCGCTGTTGTCAACTCGATAATTTCACCCGATCGGCGCACCATTCTGGCTCTTGCGTCCAGCTCGACGTCGCCCACTACCAGCGCGTCGCCTCCTTGAGGCGCGTTCTCCGCTTTCGACGGCATCCGCCTCAAAATAGCGTGTACGCGCGCTACCAGCTCCCTCGGATTAAAAGGCTTCGGCAAGTAATCGTCCGCGCCGATCTCCAATCCGACAATTCGGTCCACATCATCGCCCCGGGCGGTTAGCATCAGTACGGGCACGGAAGACTGCGTACGAAGCTGGCGTAGCACCTCAAATCCGTTCAAGCCGGGCAGCATCACATCCAATACGACCAGCGAGTAACCGCCTCCTAGCGCTCTTCGTAGACCAGTATTTCCATCCTGCGCGAATTCGAGAGTAAAGCCCTCATTCGCCAGATATTCGCCAAGGAGCTCGCCGAGTTCCGCATCATCGTCCACAATCAGTACACGCCGCACAGAAGTTCCGTCTTCTGTTTTAGCGCAGCTATCGTCTGCAGCCGAGAAATCGTTCATAACAGCAGCGTTATTGTAATCAGCCATGTCAACTCTTGTTGTTTCGAGAGCTTTCGTGAACACTTGCCAACTGCCGTCATCCGGCTCGCAATGCAAGTCTGCCTCCAGAAAATGAACCGGACTCGAGGCCCGGCTCACCTCCTGGAGGTGCTCTCCGGCGGGGTTTGGGGATAGTGGGGATAGGCCGCCGAAAAACTTCGTCGAACGAATAATGTGCTCTTCTACGGAAGACTCCGAGCTTCGACCGCCAACCGGCGGTCACTCTCCCTTTAGAATCTCCGCAAAGGTTCAGCGCAACAGTCAGCAAATGTAGCACCGATGTAAAGGTTTGTCTCAAGGTGGCGCGGACACCCAGACGTGTGGCGCACGCTTTCAGCGTGCAGCGGTGAACTTCAGTTCACCGTGTCGGGACTCACACACCGGCTGCTGATAAACTCCATGGTTGATGTTCACAGGGATAGAACACTTCGCGATAGCATCACCCAATCCCAAAGCGCTGGCCGAATGGTACGTCGCGACGCTGGGCTTTCACCGCACCTACGAGTATCAAGGAAATTATTTTGTCCGGGCGGAAAACGGCGGCCTCATCGAGATCATTCCGTCTGAAGGAAGTAATCCCGAATCGACCCCAAAAACGCCTGGGCTCCGCCACATCGCGATTTCCGTCGAGGATTTCAATGCGGCGTTTGATGACCTCCGCGGTAAAGGCGTTGAGTTCACGGGGGCGCCCTACGAGAATCAAGGGAACCGGCTCGTGTTTTTCAAAGATCGTGACGGTAACCTCGTTCATCTGATTGAGCGGCGGGTTCCGATTCCTTAAGGCCGAAGCCGCCGGCCACGTCCGAATGCTTAAAGAAAGAAAGTATTAGGCTTGTTTCAGCGCGTCTTTCGTGCATTCGGGTACCGCGACTTCCGCCTGATGTGGATGGGGGCGTGCACTTCGAGCATCGGGACGTGGATGCAGCTGGTTGCGCAGGCATGGCTCGTCTATCAGCTCTCCAACTCCGCTGTCTATCTCGGGCTAGACACGTTCTGCGGACAAATACCTATCTTTCTGTTCTCGCTGTTCGGGGGCGTCATCGCCGACCGAAAGAACCGCCGCGACATTCTCCTCGCCTCTCAGTTTGTGCAAATGTCCAGCGCCTTCACGCTCGCCGCGCTCGTTGCGATCGGCAAAGTGCATGTCTGGCAGATTCTCTGCCTGTCGTTTGTCAGCGGGACAGCGCAGTCGTTTGGCGGACCGGCTTACCTGGCGTTAGTTCCGAGCCTGGTCGAAACGACAAATCTTCAAAACGCCATCGCCCTCAATTCAATTCAATTCAATGTTGCCCGCGTGCTGGGGCCGGTACTCGGAGGCATTGCGCTCCAGAAACTGGGCGCGAAGTGGTGTTTCGCATTGAACGGTCTTTCATTCCTTGCCGTCATCGCCTCGCTGCTCGCGATCCATGTAAAGTTTGTTCCGCAAAAAGTGCATCTGTCCGTTTTGGCCAGCATGCGTGAGGGCATCAGCGCCATCCGCCATCGCGCTGGAATGACTGGCATGATTGCGCTCGCCTTTTGGATGACTCTGCTTGTCTATCCACTCTCCACCTTTCTTCCCGTCTTCGCGAGAGACGTGTTCCACGGCAATGCAACCACGTTCACCGTTCTACTCTCGATATACGGTGCGGGCTCGGTTTTAGGAGCGCTTCTGATTGCGGCCGCCCGAAGCGAAACCGGAATGGCGCGCCGGTCTTTGCTCGGAATGATCATTTTGGGAGTCTGCATCTCGGCCTTTGCGCTCTCCAGGCGTCTGCCCTGGAGCCTCGCCGCTTTGTTCGGCGCGGGCATCGCGCTCATGATTGTGTTTGCGCTAAACTCTTCGATCGTTCAAACCTACGTAAGCGACGCTCTCCGCGGACGAGTCATGAGTGTCTACAACGTCGCGTTCCGCGGCGGCATGCCCATCGGAAGCGTGCTGTGCGGAATTCTCATCAAGGAAACCTCGGCTCCATCGATTATTGCAGCCACCGGCGTTCTGGTCTGCGTGCTGGCGCTTTACTTTCTTTTCGTGGACCGTGAAGTCGCGAGATTGTGAGCTGCAACCGAGTCTCTGTGGGCCTGCGGCCAACTGATGAGGACGAAAACGCAAAAAGGAGCCGGAAGCGTAAGCGACCGGGCGTCTTCAAGGGAGCAGCGTTGCCCTTCCTTTTAGCATGTAGCTCTCAGCTTCAGATGATAATTGAAGGTGACCGATGAAACTGCGCAAGCTTCTTTTCTTCGCGCCAGGCGCCGTGGCCGCGCTGCTGGCAACCAGCCCCTTGATTTCCGAGTTACAGCGCGCCCGCGACCGGCAGGACCACGCCGCGCTCGATCAGGTTATTAATCGTTTGAAGGTACAGGTAACGCCGGCCGGCACACCGGAGACGCAATACCAGTTGGCGCTCGCCTATTCTTACGCCGCCGAACTCTCGATGGAACAACGCGACAAGAAAAAGGCGGAGGACTACGCCGAAGCAGGCATGGATGCCGCCAGGAAGGCCGTCGACTCGAAGCCTGACGATGCCGAATATCACCGGCTGCTCGGCGACTTATGCGGGCAGGTCATCCCCGCTAACCCGATTTTCGGAGGGATGAAGTACGGGCAATGCGCGCGCGATGAGGTGAATAAAGCGCTTCAACTCGATCCCAATCTTGCGCTTGCCTATGTAAGCCGCGGAGTCGGTAATTACTATCTGCCTGAAAGCTTTGGGGGCGGAGTCAATCTCGCGCTCAAAGACTTCGATAAAGCGATTGCGCTCAACCCGAAGTTGAGCGACGCTTATCTGTGGAAGGGGATTGCGCTCCGAAAAGCAAACAAGAATTCGGAAGCTCGCCAGGCGCTCGAGCAAGCCGTGCAGCTAAGCCCCGATTGGCAGTGGGCCAAAGAGCAATTACAAAAGACGCCGGCGCAATAAATGTGGCTTGCGCGCGCACTCCTGGTAGGTCTCGGCATCGTCGCATTCACTTGGCTCGGATTCCGTTATTTTCCAGGCCACACCTATCTTCAATCGGACACGCAGATTTACCTTCCGATGCTTGAACGCCTGGACGATCCAGGCTTTCTCGCGCGCGACATCGTCGCAACACGCCCGCATATCGCGTTCACCATCTACGACGAGGTGACGCTTGCGCTCCACAAAACGGCGCATCTGAATTTCGAACAGGCGCTTGTGGGACAACAGCTCCTGTTTCGCGCTGCCGCGATGCTCGGCGTTTACCTGATGGCGACTTCGGTGGGCACTGCGCCGGCATTTGCCCTGCTCATTGCCGCGCTCCTCAATCTCGGCGCCTCTTTGCTCGGGCCGGCCGTGCTGGCGGTCGAGTACGAACCGGTTCCCCGTGGCTTTGCTTTCGGCCTCATTCTGCTCGCAATCGGGTTCCTTTCGCACCGCTGGATTTTGCTCGCGGGATTGGCCGGCGGCTTGGCGTTTCTTTATCATCCGCCCACTTCCGCTCCCTTCTGGGGCATCGTGTTTCTCGCATTTATTTGCGATCGCGAGGCGCGTAGGCGATGGAAGCCGCTGCTGCTCGTATTCTGCATCGCCTGTCTCTTGCTGGCCAACCTTGCCCAACTGCAGCCCGACATGGTCGAGACGCAAGATTTCTTCGGACGCTTGAGCGAACACATGATCGAGCTTCAACATTTCCGCACAAGGTACTCTTGGGTTTCGCTGTGGGCTCCTGTCGACATTTGGCATTACACCGGCCTATGTTTGTGCGCGCTTTGGGCAACCAGCCGCATCTGGCGCGATTTGCGGCGTGAGATGCGCTGGTTTTTCCTCTGCTTGCCGGTCGGGGGCGTTCTGTGTGTGCCGCTCTCGTACCTGATGCTGGAACGCCTTCACTTGGCGATCACGCCGCAATTCCAGCCTGCGCGGGCGCTTCTTTACACCGTCGTTATGGCTTCAGTCACGTGCGGTATGGCCGCGGTGAAAGCAGCCGGAAACCGACGCCTGTTCGAAGCCATTGGCTGGTTTCTCGTCGTTATTGCGCTGCCGATTAACGTCCGCTTTTTCGATCTGTTTGTAATTCGTGACCGTCTTGCTTTTCAAGCATTCGGTGTCTGGGTTGCCTTGGCCGCTCTGGCTGGACTCTGTGTCGTGCTCTTCGACCGCAAGTGGCTGCGAGCGGTTACACTCGTTGTTCCGGTTGCCGCGACCTTTGCGATTCCCGCATGGGCGGGCGTCTCAAATTATCCAACAATCGATAAACGATCTATCACAGAGCTTGCTCTGTGGGCGAAAAAGGACACCTGGGGCAGTTCCATGTTTCTGTTTCCAGATGCCGGCCATGAACCATTTCCGGGCATTTTTCGCGCCCTTTCGGAACGCGCTCTCTACGTGGATTGGAAAAGCGGCGGCCAGGTGAACTATTTCGAATCGTTCGCCGACGAGTGGTATCCCCGATTCGAACAAACCATGGACGGGCGATTTACAGCGGCTCGGCTCGAAGATATGCTCTCGCTGCCCATCGACTACTACGCGCTGAGCAGGAAGCACGCAATCAAAGGAATAAAGCCTGTGTTCGCAAATCGCGACTATCTTGTTTACGACGCGGAGGATTTGAGAAACGCATCTACTTCGCTGCGAATCGGAACCGACGACTGAGCTCCCAGCCTTGTCGTGGACAGCGCCGCGGCTCCGTTGGCGAAGCGAAGCGCCGCTGGAAGCGTACACCCTTCGGCCAGCGCTACGGCGAGCGCTCCGTTGAAGACGTCTCCCGCCGCGGTTGAATCGATTGCATCGACCGGAAAGCCGGGCATGTGGTACTCGACTTCCCGGTCGGCGTAGAAGCAGCCGAGAGCGCCAAGCTTTAAGACCACGGCCTGGCATCCCTTCGCGACCAGTTGCTTCGCGATCTCCGGCGCGCTTTCCATGCCGATCTGAAGACTATCGCGGCCAACCAGTACGCCCGCTTCCGTTTCATTCGGCGTGAGAATACCTACCGCGGCAAATAATTCCTCTGAGAGTTGTCTCGCCGGCGCCGGATCGAGAATCGTCTTCACACCGAGACGCTTCGCCAAGCGCAGCGCCGATTCCACGACCGGTAAAGGTGTTTCGAGCTGAAACAGCGCAAACCGGGCGCCCGCAAATACGTTGCTCAACGACTCGATCTCCGCCGGATTCATCGAAAAATTTGCGCCTGAAGCCACCACAATCGAATTCTGGCCGGCTGCATCAACCCAGATGAGCGCAATACCTGTAGGAGCCGATCTCGTCCCGTGCACCGCGCTCACATCTACGCCTGCACCCGACAAGCTGGCCTTGAGGTGATCGGCGAAAAGATCGTATCCAACCCGCCCAACCATGCTGGCCGCGACAGTGCCTTGGCCGACGCGCCCTACGGCATAGGCCTGGTTCGCTCCCTTGCCTCCAGGAACCATTTGGAAATTCGAGCCGAGCGCAGTCTCACCCGGCGCCGGCAAGCGCTGGACTTGAACCACAAAATCCATGTTCAAGCTGCCGAAGATCACAATTTTCGGAAGCATCAATTTGTGAGGCGGGGCTGCGGCTTAGCAGTCTATGTGATTCGCAAAGAACAGGTCGAGGCGCGCTTTGTGCGTAGCGGACAACTCGCTCGCCATCGCTCTCATTTCATCCGTTGAGAGCGGCTTGAAGTTCTTCGCGATTTGAACATTCTCGGCAATGAAGTCGAGTTTTGGCATGCCGATTACGGCCGCGCTGACAGGCAGCGAAAGAGAGTAACGGATCAGTTTTTCCGTGGGCGCCTTTCCCGACAATCCCTCCTGCGCGAACACCTTCATCGCGATGACTCCGAGGTTCTTCTTTTTGGCTACCGGCAGCGCCAAGGTTTCAAAGCTATGCTCCATCGGGTGCATGCCAAAGCCTTTTGGCGTGTTGCCCATGCCGGCTCTGGCCGCGTTCAGCGCCATCTGCGTGCAGTCGAAATCGTTGTGCTCGAGCGCGGCGCGCAGTACAGCCGGATCCGTATGACTCGTGATACCTATGGCTCGCGTCACCTTCTGCTCGCGCAATTTGACAAGCGTGTTGAACACTCCGTCTTTGGCCTCTATCTTGGCTAGATCGTCGGCATCGGTCAGGCTGTGAATGTGAATCAGGTCCAGGTGATCGGTTTCGAGGCGCTTCAGACTGCCTTCAATCCGCCGCATCGCCTCATCCCCTTTTCTATCGGGAACCTTTGTCGCGAGCCAAACCTGGTTACGACGCGTTTTCATTACTCGGCCCACGCGCGTTTCGCTAACTCCATCGCCGTACGCGTAAGCAGTATCAACGTAAGTGATCCCGAGATCCAGCGCGTGGTTCAAGGCTTCAATCGCCTGCTCGTCGTTATACATCAGAAAACGGCTGCCACATCCAAAGGCCAATATCGAAACCTTCGCGCCTGTGCGGCCTAGCGTGCGTTTAGGCAATTGCGCGTTGTTAGTTCCCGCGCCAATTGCAGAACCCAAACTACCCAGAGCCGCCGATCTCATGAATGTGCGCCGCGATGTCCCCATAAATCCGTCCTCGATCCTAAATCATATCTTGTTGCGCGCGGCGCCCCTCTAGCCCGAGATGAAGCTAATCAACTTCTGACGCAGTTTCTGAGCCGATTCGTTATCGGGCGTGATAATCAATACCGTGTCATCTCCCGCGAGAGTACCAACCACTTCATCCAATTGCTCGCGATCCAGAACCACCGCCAGAGCATTCGCGCTTCCCGGAGACGTCTTGAGTACGACTTGGTTCTGAGCGATCCGTATGTCTTGAAGTAATTCGTTCACGCGATCTTCGAGCGTTGGCCCGGACGATTCCGCCCGCATAGGCTGGTATCCATTTGCAGTTTTCGCCAGGCCCAGCTCACGAATGTCGCGCGACAGCGTCACTTGAGTAGCCGTTATGCCCACAGCTTGCAGTTCGCGCGCTAACTCATCTTGCGTGTAGACATCCTTCGACCGAATGATCTTCAGAATTTGACCCTGCCGAAAGCTCTTGTTCATCACCCCGACTGAAATGTTATGTCATTTCAGCCGTTCGCGCATAGCCGTCAGCCGCGTTTCAGCTTCGTTCAGAGCCGCGTGCACCGCCTGAGGAGCCGTTCCTCCTGGCACTCCACGCGTCTTCATCCCTTCCACCGGCTTGAGTAACTGAGCCATCGACGAGGTGAACTCGGGCGCGAAACTTTCTAGCGCCTCTCCCGTCCAATCCGCCGGCTTTTTTCCGGTTTTAACGCTTTCAAGGACCAGCTTCCCCACAAGTTGGTGAGCACGATGAAACGGAATTCCGGCGCGCGATAATTCTTCAGCCAGGTCGGTGGCCACCACCCAGCTCTCTTCCGCGGCACGCGCGGGAGCCGCGGGATCGAGAACCACCGATTCCGCCACCACCTTAGCCATAGCTAGTGAGCCCGATGTCTGATAAAACGCGTCGAACAACGGTTCCTTGTCTTCCTGCATATCGCGGTTGTACGTCATAGGCAAGCCCTTCATGGTCACGAACAGAGATGTCAGGTCGCCAAACACGCGCCCGCTCTTCCCGCGTATCAACTCGAGCGAATCGGGATTCTTTTTTTGCGGCATCAGGCTCGACCCGCTGGTCACACCATCGCCCAAACTCAGCCATGCGAACTCTTCGCTCGAATAAAGGATCCAGTCTTCTGCCAGCCGGCTCAGGTGCAGCATGATGAGGCTCGAAGCATATAAAAAGTCCAGAGCGAAGTCGCGGTCCGCCGAGACATCCATACTATTGCGCGTGATGGAATCGAACCCGAGATCCTTGGCCATCTGGGCGCGATCGAAGGGGAACCCGCTGCCTGCTAGTGCCCCCGAGCCGAGCGGCATGACATTAATTCGTGCACGCGCCTGCTCGAGCCGCTCGAAATCCCGCGCGAACATCTCGAAATAGGCGAGCAGATAGTGCGGCCAGAGCACCGCTTGCGCGCGCCGCATATGTGTGTAGCCGGGAATAATCGCGTCCGGATACTTGTTGGCAAGCCGCAACAACTCACCAAGCAGCAAAGCGGTTTGGTCTAAAAGCGTGGATGTGGAAACGCGCAGCCACAGCCGCGTGTCAAGCGAAACTTGCTCGTTGCGGCTGCGGCCGGTATGTATCTTGTCCGCCAGCGCGCCCACCTTCTCTTTCAGCTTGCGAATGACGAAAGTGTGGACGTCTTCGTCCGCCGCGCCATCGAAATAACGAGGCTCGCGCGCCTCTTCCCCGATATTCTGAAACGCGGCAATGAGCGTGGCGGCCTCCTCGGGCGTGACGATATCCGCGCGCGACAAGGCAAGCGCGAACGCCTGCGAGCCTTCCACATCGGCGGCGACAAGTTTCTTGTCGAAATGAAGCGAGCCCGAGAACTGTTCAAACACTTCAGACGGACCAGTTTCGAACCGGCCACCCCAGAGTTTCATAGAATTCTAAGGCTTACAGAATCATCCACCAGCACGAATGAAGCAGGATGGCATCTGAGTCTCTGTAAGCTAAACTCATTATCACTTGGTGGCCAATCTTCCTGACTCGATGCCCGCGGAGCGGCCTCAGCATGTCACTTTGAGAGGAAGGATCGTCTCCGTTGTTCCTCTTGATGCGGAGGCTCATGCGGACGCGCTATACGAAGCTTCACACGGCGCGGACCGCGAAACACTCTGGCGCTATATGTCTGAAGGGCCCTATCCCGACATTGTCGCCTTCAAGAACACGCTGCGGCAGAAGGCCGCATCCAACGATCCTCTGTTCTTCACAATCATCGACAATGCGTCTTGCAAAGCGGTCGGCTTCTCAGCGTACCTTCGAATTGAGCCGGTGCATCGGACTATTGAAGTTGGAAATATCCTCTACGCGCCTGTCTTTCAGCAAACCGCTGGGGCAACCGAAGCCATGTATCTAATGGCCTGCTATGTGTTTGAAGATCTGCGTTACAGACGATACGAGTGGAAGTGCAATGCTCTGAACGAACGTTCCCGCCGCGCAGCTCTTCGTCTCGGTTTCACATTTGAAGGGCTGTTTCGACAGCATATGATTGTCAAAGGCCGAAACAGAGACACCGCTTGGTTCTCGATGCTCGATTCCGAGTGGCCGGCGCGAAAAGCAGCCTTTGAAAGATGGTTAAGTCCGGCGAATTTTGACAAGACCGGGCGGCAACTGGAAGCTCTATCAGTTTGCCGCGCTTTCGTGCAAGAACATGGCGTGCCTTCACAATAAGCAGCCGCGTCAGCCCACTCCGCCCGCCGTGCGTGCCCGAGACGGCTGCGCCGCCAGCAGCTCCGCCGCATCGGCAAAATAAGGCGTCGGGCAAGCCAGCCACGCTTCCCGGTTTCCAATGATGTAGAACCTCCGCTTGGCGCGGCTGACAGCCACATTCAAAAGATTTGGTTTATCCGAAGCCCATTCTTTAGCGCGCGGCACGGCCGGATTTCCGCCGAGTACGAGGATCACGATCTCCGCCTCTTTCCCTTGCGCGCGATGAATTGTTCCAGCCCGCCGGAGTTTATGTTTTGCGCCCAGCGCGCTCAAGGCGCGAGCCACGGCCCGAAATGGCGAGAGAAGAAAAATCTCATCCGGCGCCGCGCCACTCGCCAGTAATTCCGTCAGCAGCATTTCTGCAACGATACCTTCGGCCGGAATCCAATGGCCATCCGCCTCCGTTCCCTTTACATCGATCCAGCAGCTTGGCTCGAATTCGCGCAGTTCCGCCGGTTGAGTGGCCGAAACCATTTGCCCGCCGTAAGCAATCCTATTTGCGATGTCGAACATCGGACGTTCGCAACGCCTGTGAACGCGCAGCGGACAACCTACCCACAGAGCGTCTTCGCAACCTTCCTCCGATTGAATGTAAGTGCCAATGAGACTCGCGCGGTCGGCAAGCCTTTGCGCCGATGTATTCGCCGGAGCCCACTTCTCTTCAACACCGAAGTGTTCTTGCAGGGCGCGCTGCGCCGACTCCGGAAGCGGGTTGATTGGTTCGAGCTGCATCGGATCGCCTGTGACAATCGCTCTGCGCGACCGCCAGAGGGCTCCGGCGGCAGCTTGCGGCGCGCATTGACCCGCTTCGTCAATCAACAGCCATCCCAATTCTTCGCGCTTGAGGTGAGCGAAAAGCCGGTCGAACGAGGCAAACGTTGTCGATATCACAGGCGTCACGAAGAACAGAGTCGCCCACGCCGACCGTGCTCCTAACGGATCGGCGTCCGCCGGAACCTTCCCCGCCAGCAGATCCATCGCCCGAAGCAGATTCCGCTGTATCTGCCGCGCGTTGCATTCGATAAACGCCCGATGAAGATGCAGCGCTTCGATAAAGACCCGCGTCCTCGCTTCATTCCATTCCCGGTCGGCCCATGGCGACGACAGCTCTCTTTTTTCGCCTGCTTCCTGTTCCCACCAGTCTGGTAACGCCGCTCCGAGGTGAAGCTTCCATTTCTCACAGCGCGCCCGCTCAGCGGCAAGATGTTCTTCCGCTTGCGCCAGCAGGCCTGACACTCTTCTTACGTCTTCCTCAGCGGCGCGCAGTCCCGCCCGCGCCTCCTCCAAAGAGCGATCGGTTTTGGCAAGCTTCACATCGGCCTGTTCGCATGCAAATTGCAGCGACGAATCTTTCGACTGCCACCTGCGATACGCTCGCCCAGCCGTAAAAAACGCATCCACAAAGCCAGGCTTCAACCCATGATGTTCGCTTCGGCGTTGAAATGCCTCCTGCCTTGCGGCCGCGAGTTCGTTCCGCTGCGTTTCGAGCCTCGTTGCCTGGATGCCGCACTCCGTGTATCGGTATTCGTATCCCTTCAGCGCCTCTCGCTCCGACTCGAAGGCTTTTTTCAAACGCTTCAGATCGTTCAGCGCTTCCCAGGCAGCGCCGCGCTCGGTGCGTATTTTGTTCTCGCGCTGAA
Source organism: Bryobacterales bacterium (assembly GCA_963722585.1). Lineage (GTDB taxonomy): Bacteria > Acidobacteriota > Terriglobia > Bryobacterales > Bryobacteraceae > KBS-96. The sequence goes on from CAVRNU010000017.1 coordinate 73,795, forward strand.
CGGCCCTATGGAAGTCGTCCACGGCGTTCTGCCAGGCTTTCGGCCTCTGCTTCACTCCTTGCAGATATCGAAGGAATCCGGGCCCGATACCCGCGCCCGGCAGATCGGAATCGCTCTCTCCGAACCAGAATGTTTTGCGAAACCTCGAGCAATTCTTCCGGTTACCGAGTCTTGCCGTGGTCAACGCCCACGCGTTTTGCTCAATTACCCGCGTCGCAATTTCTCCGTAGTAGTCGCACCGGCGTTGCCATTCGGGGCTCACCGCCTGGCTCGCCGGCAGTTCAAGCGATACATTTTCCACGGCCGCGTTATTGTTCGACGCGATCACAATTTCGAATCCCAGGAACTGGCTGTTCCACAGGGTGACGGGCCGTCGAACGCCGTCGATTTTCCACAGGCGGGATTGCGCCGCGAATGCGTCCTGTGGGCGCGCCAATGCTGCCAGCCGCTTGGCTCGCTCCACCACGATACCGGCCACGATCTCGCGCAGAATTGTGGTTTTGCCGGTGCCCGGCGGTCCGTTAATAGCCCACAATCCGCCTGGCGATTCGCCGATTCCGGAAATCGCCTTGTTCACTGCGAGCTGTTGACCGCTATACAGCGTCTGATCCGATTCGCTCGGCCATCGTCCTTCTGGAAACTGCACCGGCGAAACCATATCCCAGCTCGCGTCAAGATCCTTTCGAACGTCAATGCGAGCCTCGAGGTCGATCTCTTCATCCGCCGCCAAAAAACCTGCCAGAGCTGGACCGCATTCGCCATTCTCGACACTCGACGCTACCTTCTCAAGGTCCTTCAGGTAAAAGCTGTTCAGGCAGTCTTGGTCTTCGACTTTGTATTGAAAGTTCTCGTTCACCTGGCGTGCCGCGATGCGTATCTCAGTTGGAGCGAGCATCCGGTCCACTTCAAGCGCCACCGCGAAACGCCGCGTCGCCGACGCCAGATCTCCGTATCTCAGGCGCCGGCCCAGGCGCGTTCCCTTCGAAAGCGCCAGGCGCACGTCCTCGTCGTCCGGCAATGCGGCCATTTGTGACGTCAGGCTATCGGTCTCGACGGCGGCGAAACTTTCAAAGCCGTCGAGCCACCTGGCATCTTTCGGACCTGGCTTCAAAGTTCGGCTTACCGCCCAGGGAGCCGTTGAAATCGTGAATGTATCGAGCAGCGGCCGCCCGTCTGCGCTCGCTGTGAACGTAAATAAACAACTGTGCCCGCGCTCACGAGGCTCAATTGCGACCGCGCCGTGGCCAAATTTCCGGTCCAGAAATCCGGTGACATTTCGAATCTTGTAAATGCCGCAATAAACCTGGAATCTCCAAACTTTTCCCGGAATCGGCAACGGTAAACGGGATGCCCCGGACCACGGCAGCGCCGACGAATCGCTCGCCTGAAATACCGGCTCCATTCGGCTGGTGCGATCGAGCGAAGGAATGCGCTGCGGCGCAAACATCTCGATCGCTCGCCAGTACCGGAGGATCGACGCTTTGTGGCTTCGAGATAGAGCGGGTTTAACCTTTTCCACTATCTACCGTCTCCGAGCCATCATAGCCAAGGCACTGGTAAGCGCGCGTCGCCGGCCAAGCATCATCCGCCGAGCCATCCCGATTCCGCTCCCGTAAGCAAATTGCAACCCCGCTGTTATCACACATTCAAGATGGGCCAATACCCTACGTTGTGTCGGTAAAACGAAACCCCCACAGAGGACCGAAATTGAAATCTATGCGCTCATTCCTGTCGCTTTTGCTGGCAGCCACGTTGCCCAGCGGCCTTATGCCCACGGCATTATTCGCCAAGAACTCGGGTCGAGGAGGAAGCGGTGGAGACACAACTACGCCCATCCAGCACCTCGTCGTTATCTTCCAGGAAAATATTTCCTTCGATCATTATTTCGGCACGTACCCCCACGCCTTAAATCCCGTAGGTGAACCTTATTTTAAGGCGAGGCCCCTCACGCCCACCGTAAACGGGTTCACCCCCGCTCTGCTGTATAACAATCCCAACTCTTTGAATACCGCTAACGGAGCCGGAGCCGTCAATCCCTTCCGTTTGACCCGCGCACAGGCAGCAACCGCCGATCAGGACCACGACTACACGCCCGAACAACTCGCCTTTGACAAAGGTTTGATGGATCTGTTTCCGAACTCCGTCGGCACTGCCGGACCGCCTCCTGGCGCGCCGCCAACTGCCGTCACCACAGACGGCTTGACCATGGGCTACTTCGATGGCAATACCGTCACCGCCCTATGGAATTACGCGCAGCATTTCGCCTTGAGCGACAACTCCTACGACACCAACTTTGGACCATCGACCCCTGGCGCGCTAAATTTGATCTCGGGTCAGACCAACGGAGTAATAGCGAACCACAACGGCACGTCGTCGGTAATCGACGGCGGCAGTGGTTCCCTCACGCTCGTCAGCGACGCAGACCCGATCGGCGACATGTGCTCAGGGGCGAGTAAAGAGCAGGTTCAAATGGGCGGCGTCAACATCGGTAATCTGCTGACCAACGCCGGCGTCACCTGGGGCTGGTTTGCCGGCGGCTTCGATCTGACGATCACCAATCCGAACAAAACGAACGGCTGCAACCGCAGCACGACGTCGCTAGTCACTGGAGTAAATGAGACCGACTACATCCCCCATCACGAGCCGTTCCAATACTACACATCGACGGCCAATCCAAACCATACCCGGCCCACATCCGTCTCTGCGATCGGACATGAAGGCGATGGAACCAACCACCAGTACGACCTCGACGATTTTTATGCCGCCGTGAAGGCCGGTAACTTCCCAGCCGTGAGCTTCCTGAAAGCTCAGGGATATCAGGACGCCCACGCCGGCTACTCCGATCCGTTGGACGAGCAGGCATTCATCGTCCACGTCATCAACTTCCTCGAGACCACTCCCGAATGGAAAAACACCGCCGTCATCGTTGCTTACGACGATTCCGATGGCTGGTACGACCATCAGATGTCGCCCATCGTCAACCAGTCCACTACGACCGCCGACGCCTTGACTGGGACCGGAGCATGCGGCAACGGAGCCGGCGCTCTGGCTGGCATCGACACCGCCAACCTGCACGCGCAGGGACGATGCGGTTATGGTCCGCGCCTTCCGCTTCTCGTCATCTCACCCTGGGCGAAGGACAACTACGTTGACCACACCGTGACCGATCAGTCTTCCGTTACGCGCTTCATCGAAGACAACTGGCTCGATGGCCAGCGCATTGGACAAGGGTCGTTCGACGCGATCGCTAATTCAATCGAAGGCATGTTCGACTTCAAGACACAAGCACCGGCCCGCACGCTTGTCCTTGACGAAACCACTGGAGAAGTGGTATCGAGCAGCAATTAGCTTGCATTCGCAACACTTCGCATTCACACGCCGCCGGCTCTTACAAGCTGGCGGCTTTGCCGCGGGAACACTGCTGGGCCGGCCCGCAATGCCGGACCACACGGCCGCCGGGCGCCCAACCCTCGATCCGAGCGCTTTATCGCCATTTGTCGATCCACTCCCCATCCCGCCTCTGGCGCGTCCTCAGGGCATCCGCGCCCTTCCCGGAAACCCGGAAAAACGCGCGCCACATTACCGCATGGTGATGGGCCAATTTCAATGCAAAGTGCATCGCGATTTGAATCCCACGCGGCTGTGGGGATATGGATGCATGTCCCCCGGCCCAACGTTCGAGACCCGAAGCGGCCAAGACGTTCTGGTCGAGTGGATAAACAACCTGCCCGAAAAGCATTTTCTACCGGTTGACCATTCCTTGCACGGAGCCGAAGCGGACAAGCCGGAAGTCCGCGTGGTCACCCATTTGCACGGAGGCAGAGTCCCGCCCCAATATGACGGCTATCCGGAAGACTGGTACGTCACCGGCAAATCGGCAATTCACCATTATCCGAATGTTCAGGAAGCCGCCCATCTCTGGTATCACGATCACGCGATGGGCATCAACCGGCTCAATATCTATGCAGGCCTATTTGGCTCGTACTTCGTTCGCGACAAGTACGAAGACCTCCTGAATCTGCCCAAAGGTAGATACGAAGTCCCGCTCGCGATCTGCGACCGCCTGATCGACAGAGAGGGACAACTTTACTACCCGGTTTCGGGAAACGAAAAGTCGCCCTGGATTCCCGAATTGTTTGGAAACGCCATTCTGGTAAACGGCAAGCTCCTTCCGCATCTCGATGTCGAGCCGCGCCGCTATCGCTTTCGCGTTCTAAACTGTTCGAACGGCCGTCACTGCTACATTTCGTTCCTCGAAGGAGAAGGGTTCTTTCAGATCGGATCGGACCAAGGCCTGTTAAGTGCGCCCGTACCGCGAAAAGTTCTCGAGATCGCGCCGGGCGAACGCGCCGATCTTGTGGTCGATTTCAGCCGCTATCCCGGCCGGCAATTTGTAGCAAAGAACGATGCCGTGCCCATCCTCCAGTTCAGAGTTTCAAACCAGCCTGTGGCCGATTCAAGCGCGCTGCCCGAAAAGCTGCGCCTTGTTCCGCGCCTGCCCGAGACGGACGCTGTGAAAACCCGCATCCTAACCTTGGGCGAAACGCTCGATAGGGCAGCCAACCCGATGATCATGCTGCTAAACGGCACACGTTGGCACATGCCTGTCACCGAAACTCCCAAACTGAATTCCACTGAAATCTGGACGCTCATCAATCTCACCGAAGACGTCCATCCAATTCATCTTCACCTCGTGCGATTTCAGATCCTCGACCGCCGCCCCTACGACCGCTTCGCCTACCAAACCAGAAAAGTGCTCCGCTACCTCTCGCCGCCCGTACCGCCCGACCCAGCCGATATGGGTTGGAAGGACACAGCCCGAGCCTATCCCAAAATGGTCACCCGCCTCATCGTCCGTTTCGACGGATTTTCCGGCCGCTACGTCTGGCACTGCCACCTTCTCGAGCACGAAGATAACGAAATGATGCGCCCCTTCGAGATCCTGCCGGCTTAGACGAAAATCCTTTTGTGGCGCACGCACTCATGCGTGCCGCGTCGAGACTCGTCTCGACGCTTGTATTTTCGAAAATCCGCCTGCTACTCCGCCCGAAGCGCCGTCATCGGATCGGCTCGCGTGGCGCGCATCGCCGGCACGTAACACGCAAGCGCTGCAACAATCACCGCGATCACGCACGCCGAACCAATCGCAACCGGATCCGCCGCGCTCACCTCGTACAACAGATTGCCCAGAAGCCGCGAAAACCCGAGACCCAGCGCAATACCGAGCGCCGCACCCGCCACCGCCAGTTTCATCCCGTTCGCGAGCACGCTGCGCATCACGTCCCACGGCCTCGCGCCGAGAGCCATTCGCACTCCGAATTCAGGCATCCGCTGGCTCACCGAATAGGCAATCACGCCGTACGTTCCAATCGCCGCCAAAACCAATGCCAGACCAGCGAACAATACCACCAATGCTAGCGCCAATCGCGGCGTCGCATACGATCCGTCCGCCACTACCTGCATCGTGCGAACGTCCGAAACCGCAAGGCTCGGGTCAAGCTCGCTTACCGCCGCACGCAGACTGCCCGCCACCACTTTTGGATCGAGCGTCGAGCGGATCGCAATCGAAGAATTAGCCGCAAGCGGCCAAGGCTCCTGCAGCATGGGCCACCAGAACGCCGGCTTTGCGGCGGCGTCTTTGGGCGTGTCCTTCACATCCTCCACAATGCCCACTACCGTCAGCCAGTCTTTCTCCTTCGGATGGTCCTTGAACGACACTTTGCCGCCGAGCGCGTCGCCATGCAGCCAGTATTTCGCCATCGCCCGATTGATGATTAAAACCCGTCTGCTTTCCGCCGTGTCGTGCGCATCGAACGCCCGCCCGCGAATCACGGGAATTCCGAGCGCGCGGAAATACTCGCTGGATGCCTCATGATATCGGGCAGTGAAGTACTCGCGCGGCGGAGGCGCTTCGCCCTGTATCTGAAATCCACCGTTGTTCTCGTCCCATCCCGTCCACGGCAGGTCCGATCCCGCGCCGACGGCGCTGAATCCCGGCGTACGGCGCAACTTTTCGAGCAGGCGTTCGTAGAAGGCGGCGACGGCTTTTTTGTCCTTATAGCTGGCATCAGGAAGCGAAACGCTCGCCGTCACCACCTGCTCTGGATGAAAACCAGGGTTCGTCCGCAGCAGATTCACAAAACTCCGCAGCATCAGCCCCGCGCCAATCAGCAGCACGCACGCGAGCGTCACTTCGCTGATCACCAGCCCGTTCCGCAAACGAAGCGTGCCGCGGCTAGCCGTCGAGCTGCGGCCGCCTTCATGCAGCGACTCCCGCACATCGGCTCGCGATCCATGCCACGCCGGAACCAAGCCGAACAAAATGCCTGTGCCGATTGCAACCAACAACGTGAACAGAAACACCGGCGCATCGACATGAATGTCACCGGCTCGCGGAAAATCCGCGGGTAGCAGAGCGACCAGCGTTTTCACTCCTGCCACAGCTAAGATCGCGCCGAGCACAGCGCCGGCGATTGCCAGCAGCATGCTCTCAGTGAGCATTTGCCGTATGAGCCGCTGCGGCGTTGCTCCCACGGCAGCCCTCACCGCAAGCTCGCGCTGCCTCGCCGTCGCTCGCGCCAGCAGCAGGTTGGCTGTGTTCACGCACGCGAGCAGCAGCACCAGCGTTACCGCCCCAAGCAGCACCAGCAGCAGGCGCTCGCTGCGCCCGACAATTTCCTTCTCGAGCGGAATCACCATCACGTTCCAGCCGCTATCGTTATTCGGATGTTCTCGCCCAAGTTGCTGCATCGCGGCATTCATCTCGCCTTGCGCCTGCGCTGCCGTTACGCCCGGCCGCAAACGTGCGATACCTTCGAGATAGTGCGATCCGCGATCGTTCGGACGATTAAATGTGAACGGGGTCCAAAGGTCAACAGTGTCGCCGTAAGCAACCGAGCGATACGTGTTGCCCGGATGCTCAACTCCTCGCGGCATCACGCCGACGATCGTATAGGGCTCGGCGTCGAGTACGATCTTCCGCCCTATCACATCCCTCTGCGCGCCCAGCCGCGCACGCCATACTGTATCGCTCACAATCACGGCGTGCCCTCTCCCAGGCAGCTCGTCATTTCGGTCGAATTCGCGCCCCATCGCGGGCTTCAATCCCAGCACGCGAAAAAAGCCCGCCGTCACCGAAAAGGCGGAGAGCTTAATCGTTTCGCCCGTTCCGGCGAGCCGCCGGTCGTTGCGAGTGTACGCCGCGAACGATTCAAACGAGCGTAGCCGCGCGCGGAAATCCCGAAAATCGTTCGGGTTAATCGGGAATTTCGGCCAGGCTCGATTGCTTGTGAAGATTCGAACCAGTTTATCGGGATCCCGGTAAGGCAACGATCGCAGTAAAACGCCTTCGATGACGCTCACAATCGCGCTTGTCGCTCCAATGCTGAGAGCCAGCGTCAATATCATCACCAGCGTGAAGCCCGGACTCTTCGCCAATATTCTTATCGCATAACGGAGGTCTTGTTCCAGATTTTCAACGAAGCCGGTTTTTCGCATATCGCGGCATTCCTCCTGAATTTGTGCCATTCCACCGAACTTTTTCAGCGCCACACTTCGCGCTTCTTCGGGTGATAATCCGCGGGCGCGGCCGTCTTCCATCTCCTGGTCGAAGTGAAAACGCAACTCTTTCTCGAGTTCGCGCTCCACCTGGCTCCGGCGGAACAAGGACCGTATACGCATCCGAAGAATGTTGCGCCAGCGCCGCGGCCTCACGTTGCCACTCCTAAACCATCCGAATCACGAGCCCGATCGCATTCGACAGCCGTTCCCACTGCGCCAGCTCCTTCTCGAGCTGCACCGCGCCGGCACGCGTCAATTGATAGAATTTCGCCTCACGCCCGGTTTCAGTCTTGCGCCATTTCGAAGAAATCCATCCTTGCTGCTCCAAACGGTGGAGCGCAGGATAGAGAGCGCCCTGCGTCACTTGCAGAGCATCTTCGCTGACCTGTTCAATCCGCTTCGCAATCGCCCAGCCATGCTTCGGCTCTAAAGAGATTGTCTTGAGAATGAGAAGATCGAGCGTGCCTTGAATCAGATCGGACGGACGGCTCATCGAACGATGCCTAAGTTACTTATATATACACCCCGACAAAAAGTCAATCCGAAACTCTTTGAAAGTGAGGGTAAGACTGGTAGGGATGGGCAGATTCGCGCCTGCACGACCTGCCGCTTAGGGGGCGGCCGGCCGCCGACACTAAAGGAACAACACTGGTAGGGACGGGCAGATTCGAACTGCCGACCTGCCGCTTAGGAGGCGGCCGCTCTATCCATCTGAGCTACGTCCCCACTCTTGTTCAGGATACCTACACTCGTGGTTTAGACTTTAGGCAAGATCGCTTTTTAAATGCGCCGCCTTGCACCAATTGCCGCAATTGTCTTCATCGGTTCCGTCCTGGCGCAGGCCCAGCTTCCATCTTCCGATTTCGCTTACCAAAAGCCTCCCGTTCAAGTCCAGCAGCTCAGCGCGAAAGTAACGGCAGGCGTCAGGGTGCGCGACATCCGCTTCACGGGAATCATGGGCGACCAGATTCCCGCTTATCTAGTTGAACCTCTCAGAGGCTGCAAGCAAACCCGCTACTCGTGCGCAGGGGCCTTATTCGTTCATTGGTACGAGCCGCACGCAAGCAACGCGAACCGCTCCGAATTTCTTCCCGATGCCTACTATCTCGCGCGTCACGGAGCCGTTTGCCTCCTGGTCGATGCCATGTGGGCAAAGCCCGGCTGGTTCGAACAAAGAAATCCGGCAGACGACTACAGCGCCTCCGTCACTCAAGTCAAGAATCTTCGCCGCGCCCTCGACGTGCTGGTTCATCAGCCGGGAGTCGATCCATCGCGCATCGGCTACGTCGGCCACGATTTCGGCATGATGTTCGGAGCCATTCTCGCCGGCGTCGATCATCGTATCCACGCAGCCGTTCTCATAGCCGGCACGAGCTGCTTGAGCGATTGGTATCTGCTTGGCCGCAAGCTCGACGCCGAGCCCCGCCGCAAGCTCAAAGTGCAACTCAGCCCGCTCTGTCCTATCCTCTACTTGTCCCACGCGATGGGCCCAGTGCTGCTGCAATTCGGCAACGACGATCCCTATGTCCCCGTAAGGAACGCCCAGAGCCTCGCTGACGCAGCTCCCGAACCCAAACGAATTCGGTATTACGACGGAGGGCACACCCTCAACGGACAAGCCCGCATGGAACGTCTCGAATGGCTAGCCGTGCGCCTGCGCCTGCTGCCCAGAGAAGAGTAGAACTCACGCCCCGGCTAACTACGCCTCGAGCACTCCACGCATCTCCACGCTATTGAATCCCGGAAACACCGGCGCAATCCGCCGATTGCCCATTTGCTTCCGCACCAGCTCACTAAGCACCATCCGGAAATCGGTTGTCAGCGCCAGATCCCGCCCCTCGTACAGTTGTTCCTGCTCGAGCCCCGGCCAATTTCCATAGACCTTGCCGCCGCGCACGTGGCCTCCTAAAATAAACATCACATTCGCATGCCCGTGATCGGTCCCGCGGTTCCCGTTCTCTTTCGCCGTTCTGCCGAATTCCGACATGGTCACAACCGCAATGTCTTCCATCCGGTCGCCCATATCCCGCGAGAACGCGGCCAGCGCTCCTCCAAAGTCGCGCAGCAAATTAGGAAGCTGCCCCACCGACGCGCGCTGCCCCATTTCCTGCACATGCGTGTCCCACCCGCCAACATCTGTGAATGCTACTTCCAAACCCACGTTCGATTTAATTAATCGCGCAATCTGTTGCAAACTTTGCCCGAGCTTCCCGCCAGGGTACTGCGCGCCGTTCGCCGGAACATACGGCGTCTTCTGAATCGACTGCATCAGCTTGATCGCATCGAACGTCTCGCGCCCCGTGCTGTTCAATACGCTGTCCGCCGTCGCGCCGTAGATGCTTTCAAAAATGTTCGCCGCGCGCGAATCCCTCACTTGAAAATTCCCGATGCTCGCCACCGCCACCGCTTCGTTCGGTCCGCGCAGCGTCACCGGCAGGTCCGGCGTCAGGCTCACAGCCCGCAATGACGATGCCTTCGCCTCCGGACACAAAGCGCGATTCAGCCAGCCTCCTTGCGCATTCTTATAGCCCGGCGTTCCCGATTCCATATAATCCTGCGCATCAAAATGCGATCGAGTCGGATCGGGCGAGCCAACCGCCTCGACAATCGCGAGCATCTTCCGATCCCACAGCGGCTTAAGCGCCGCCAAATTCGGGTGCAGGCCAAAAAATCCATCAAGGTCGATGGCCGCGTCTTCACTCCCGCGCATCGGTCCCGGCACCGCAATCGTCGGCCGCATGTCGTAATACCGCCGGTCCCCGAACGGCACAACCACATTCAACCCATCGACGGCGCCGCGCTGAAAAATCGCAATCAAAATCTTCTTTCGCTCTCCAGGCGCATCCTTCGCGTACACGGCGCGCGAAAGCCAGGTCGGAATCGCACCCATGCCAAACATGGCCACGGCCGAATTCTTCAAAAACAAACGGCGGGAAAACATCATTTGCCTCTTCAAACCTCGACTCAACCCTGCATGCGGCAAGCCGTTGATGATCCTAACGGAACCGCGACCGCGAGGGAGCGGTCTTGCAATCCCTCACCTCCGCTGAAACTCCGGCGAACCAATCACCAACCCAACCACCAGCCCGGGAGTCGTCGGCGCCTTCAACCGCGCGCTCTCGGCAAGCTGCTGGCGCACCGTCTCGCTCGTCAGCGCCTCTTGAATGCCCTTAGCCGTGGCCGGCGCCGGATCGCCGGCCAGTATGATTCGCGCCACTTCCATCGGATCGCTCGCGGCAATTTGATTCCACTGGCTTGGATCGACGCGTATCCCCGGAACTCGGCCGTTCGCGAGCGCGAGCGCAAAACTCATCCGGCTCAAAAGCGCAGCCGAACTCACCCATTCCGCATTTGCGCTCGAGTACCCGGTCGGCTCAATCTTCCGGTACAGCGGCTCGCCCAACTGCGTAATTTGCTGATTCAAAGCAAACGGAGATTCTATTTCCGCGTCCGTAGCGCGAACCGCGCTGACGATCATCTCAAACGGCGTCTTCACCTTCGCGTGGTACGCGCCCTCTGAGAAGAACTCGGGCGAAAGAATCATCGTCTTCATTACCTCCCGAATATCTCCATCCGTTCTCATATAAGTCGCCGCCATGCGATTCACCAGCGACGGCGGCGGATCGTCCGCCACGAAACGCTCGGCGAGCTCGAGCGAAACATGGCGCGCCGCCTTTGGCGACCGCGCCAAAATCTTCAGCACTTCGAGCCCATCTTCCATTCCCCCGCCCGCGCGAATCACGTGGCCCAGCACCACTTTCTGGCCCTCGTCGTGTACCTTCTCGTTGAACTCGAACACGCTGCCTTTTCGCGGCGGCGAGATCGTCCACCCGGTGAAGCACCGCGCCACCTCGATCACATCTTCCTGCGTATAGCCGCCGTTCACGCCCAGCGTGTGCAGCTCCATCAATTCGCGCCCGTAATTCTCGTTCAACCCCCGCTTCGGGCGATTCGCTGCCGCCTGGCCCGCAAACGGCTGCTGATTCAGTGCCGGCGATACCGATTCGGCATTGTCCAGATAGAACAACATCGCCGGACTCTGAGCGGTTGCCACCAGCAAGTCGTAGAACTTCCCGAAAACATGCGGCCGAATCGCATCGCGCTCATACGCTGTCACTAAGTACCGGTCCGCGCCCTTGTCGAAAAACACGTTGAAATGATTGAACCAGAAGTCCGCCAATTCCTCTTCAAGCTGCCGCTCGCTGTAGGCCGCCCGCAAAATCTTGGCCGACGTCAGATCGAAGAGAACAACTTGAGGGGGCGCAAGCGATAACAGCATCTTGCGCTCGAGCGGAGCAGGCGAGAGCGCGAGCAACTGCCGCCGCTGGACCGGCTTCAGCGCGTACGCAAATTCCATAGCCCGGCTCTCCGGAATCGAGCCCAGCACGCGGCTCTTCGCATCGGCATCCCCATGCGAGAGCAAATCGATCTGCCAGGAAGGCAGTATCGCCGTTAGCGGCACCTTGGGCTCGAGATCGGCATCGTCAGGCACCCCCGTGTTCCCTGCTTCGTTCGCCTGTTGCTTTCTAACGTAACGGTCGACCAGTTGCTCCACAACCTCGCGCAGTTCAGGATCGCCCGGCATCGGCTGCCTTCCCCGCGCAATGGCCGCAATCAATTGCGGCGGCGGGTACCGCAGAAAAATGTCGTGCGCGCTCATCCGCAGCGATTCGTACGGCGCAAGCGCCGAAATAAGCGCCGGATTCTCACTCACCTTCTCCGGATGCAGCTCAAGATCAAGCCATTTCACCAGTCCTATCCGGTTCACTGCATCGATATCGTTCGGCCGCGGCCCAAACGTGAGCCGCTCAATGGCCTGAATCGTCATCTCCGAGGTCGGCAGCCGCTCAGCGAACAACCTGTATTTTGAAGAGCTTGTAACCGGTACATTCGGGATGGGAAGCTTCTTCGTACCGGCCAGAGCAAGCGGGGCTAGAATATTGGCCCAGCACACGGCCACCGCGATGAGTCGTTTTGAACGCATATCGAACTCTTCGCTTAAATAACGCTGGATTTTAACTTTGGTTGACAACCGGTGTGGCGCACGCTTCAGCGTGCAGCGATGAACTTCAGTTCATCGTCCCCTTCAACATCGTGAACGAGTGCGCCGGAAACTGATACGTAAGCCGGTTCCCGTTCGCGCTAGCGGACTTACGCGTGGTCTGGACCTTCGTGGAACCAAACGTATTTTCGGCCTTGATATCCGGCCCGTTCACCTCCGCCACGTCGAACGAACTCGAAAAACGCCCGGCCTCGGCCTCGAAATCCACTTCAATCGCCTGCTCCAAATGCCGGTTCACAACGTTCAACACCAGCTTGTTCCCGTCCTTCGCCGCCGAAACGTCAATGTAGGGAACCGGCCCGAATTTCTGGCTCGTATACGTCGGAGCTTCTACCGCAAGCTCGAGCGCCGTGCCCGATGAATTATTGGCCACAAGCTGGAGAGGATAGTAAATCGTCTGCAAATACATGCCGTTCTTACTCGTGAAAATAGGAGCTATCACGTTCACCAACTGCGCCATATTCGCGATCTTCACGATATGCGCGTGATTGATGAAAGTGTTCAGAAAGGTGGCGACAACCAGCGCGTCTTCCAAATTGTAGTGCTCTTCGAGAATGTCTCGCCCGCGTTCCTTCCCTGCCCCTCGCGCCCGGTACCAGACGTTCCATTCATCCCAGGCGAGGTAAATCTTTCTGCCTTTCGGAGCCGATGCCAGCGCGCTCCCGATAATCCCTTCCGCCGTGCGAGTCTTATTAGCGAGGTCCAGACTGCTCGCCAGAAATTCGTAATAATTGTTCTCTTTATTTCCCACGTACAGGTGCATCGAGAGGTAATCGGCATGCGTCTTCAGGTACTCGAGGACCGTTCTGTTCCACCCCGTCCAATCCGCGTTGTAATTCGACGAGCCCGCCGCAATCAACTTGATCGATGAGTCCGTCCACTTCATCATCTTGGCCGCTTCGAGCGCAAACTTGCCGTAATCTTCCGCCGTGCGATGCCCCATCTGCCACGGCCCATCCATCTCGTTGCCCAGGCCCCAAATATCGACCTTCCACGGCTTAGCACGGCCATTCTTCTCGCGAAGCTTGGTCATCGCCGTGCCATCCGAATAATTGCAATACTCAACCCACTGCTGCGCCTCGCCCCACGTACCTGTGCCGAGGTTCGCGCAGATATACGGATGCGTGCCCAGCATCTCCGCATAGTTCAGGAACTCATGCGTCCCAAACCGGTTGCTCTCGATCGTGCCCCAAGCGAGTTCGAGCCGCGCCGGCCGCTCATCGCGAGGCCCAATCCCATCCATCCAGTGATAATTCGACGAAAAATTCCCACCCGGCCAGCGAAGCAAAGTGACATTCAGATCCTTGGCGGCCTTCAACACGTCCTTCCGGTATCCGTTCGCATCCGACAACGCCGATCCCTCATCGAAAATTCCGCCTTCGATGCACCGCCCCAGATGCTCGGCGAAATTCCCATAAATCTTCGGATCTATCTCGCCAATCGTGCGCGCCGGATCAAGCTTCACCCGAGCCGCGAGCGAAGTGGATTGAGCGCGAAGCAGCAGCGGCGCGAGGCCAGCGGCCTTCGCAAACGAGCGTCGGGACAGAAGTGTGTTCGACATGGAGAAAGTGGCTGCCATTATACCCGATCGCCTGACATGCCTGGAAGCGCTTACATCCACCCCTGGGCGCCCCCACCCGTGCCTGCCGCGCCGAGACCCATCTCGCCGGCTCGACTTTGGACATTCTGGGCTGGCTTTCCGGCTTTCCTTATCCGGGATGCCCGTTTATCCGGCAAAGTGACCGCAGCGAATGTTCCAAAAGGGTTAAGTTTCGGGGCTGCCCCCCGGCGGTGTTCCTGATTTCTTGACTTCGTTTTCCGCCTAAAATGAGGGCATGGCCACTACCGAAGATTGGCATGAGTTCGTCGAAAATCATTTAGAGACTTATCCCAGAGACGGCGCACTCGTTGAAGTCGAATATGAGAACGGTGCACGCGCACGGGCTTCTTTCTCCCCCGGGACCGCATATTAATTTGCTCTCTGCTTCAGCAGAAATCGCTGGCGGCACAGCTCCGAAACGTTGGCGCTACCTCAGACGCCCCTAAGCTTTACCGGCTTCCGCAGCGATCTCACAAAGGTGGTTTGCCCCCCCCGCCCTTTGAAGTTTTTCTCGGTGCACAATGACAGCGTATGTTTCAATTTCACGTTGTGTTGGATCAGCCAAAAAACTGGCTTGATTATTCCCCGTCATGGATCACAGCACTTGCCGCGTTAATCACCGTCTTTGTCGCCATCAAGATTGCAGGAAATCAGAATAGGCTTCAAAAGACGATCGCCGAGAGGCAGATTGATATTCAAGCGCGGCAGTTACTAAAAGACCTCTTTGACTGGCGTTTCGCAGTTTTTACAGAAGTAGAAAACTTCATTGCCTATGTGCTCCAAAGCAACGGCAAGGTTCACCTCCCCGGCCCCGAGTACATACGGTGGCGGGCGGCTATGCAGAAAGCTCAAATGTTGTTTGGGGCCGATGTGTACGAATACCTTGTGAAGGTGGACAAGACAGCCAGAGACCTCTATGTGTCCGCGCTGAGGCTTGATAAGGCCATAGAACAAGGGAACACAGAAGCCATCGAAGTTAACCATCAATTGTTGAACGAACTTAGCGATACGCTTCTAGGGCAGCGGGTTCAGGTGTTTCGTCCATATCTTGAGTTGTTTCACAAAGGGTAGAACTTGAAACACGGCGCAACGCCTAGAAAAGCTTGAAGTGCAGCCGGTTTTGAACCTGTCGTTTATGCCCGCGCGGGAGGGCAACAGTCATCATTGCCCCGGAGCCGGTTATTTCGTAGTCTGGAAAGATGGAAGTACATTTCACGCCCGAGCAGGAAGCGCAACTTGCCCAGATAGCCATCACCGTCGGCACTGACACCGAACATCTGGTGAAGGACGCGGCCTTACGCCTGCTCGCCGGAAATGCCGACATCCCTAAAGTCCCGCAACCCGCCTGCGCCACTCCTTTGCCCGTCTGGCATCTTGGCGTCATGGGTTCTCTCCACCGGCGCGACATCTATAACGATGTCCGTTGAACCGGGAATTTCGGGACTCGCCGCTTATACGTTAGCGCGGGCTTGCGTTGTTTCCTACCACGGCCCATCGTCGTTCGTCGTTCCGGCGTTAGTCTTCATGGCTTCTCGGCCCGTCATGTGCAGTAGTAGTCGAATGAACGCGAACATGCGCTGAAAGAGGTAATCGACGTGGCCGGATACTTCTATCGTCACCTTGTCCCTTTCAGTGTGTCGGATCATAAAATTGTTTCCGATCTCCGTTAGCTCTCGCGCCTCTCTTTCAAGCCGTTCGCGGAAATTTGGTTCTGTCGCCGCCTTGTCCAAAAGGGTTCTCACGCTTTGCTTTTTGTCGCCGGGTTCGAGCGTTTTCAGTCTTTCCCATGCATCCCAGACCTTCTCAAGAGACTCGCGGCGCGTATCAAAGGAACGGCTTAAAAATTTCTGGCGAGCGCTTTCGATAAAGTTGTCCAACACGATGTCGCCGGTTCTGAAGGCCGCTGCGGCCAAACTTTCGTGCAACACTGCCGAAGCAAACCGGATGATCTCGCCATCCTTCAATTCATAGGCAATGCCGTTGCGTTCAAAAATACGGTTTACGTCATCAGTGAATTGCCTCCGCCCGGAGTCTTGATCATACGTGTAGTGGTGATGCTGCATGAAGCTGTGATAACCGGACTTATGCGCTTCTGCAATTTGCTCGTAAGAATACTCCAAAAGATCAAATATTTGACTGTCTGTCGGAGGCTCCTCAGGGCCAATTGTCTTCGGCCAAATAACGCCCCAGATCCTCATGTGATCTTCTAGTTTATTTAAAGCCGTTCCGGCATAGCCGTAGCCGTCATCGCATTTTTCAGGAAAGGCATAACCGAACCACTGTTCGTCCATGCGGCGGTCAATGAGCTCAAGCAGCCCGTCTCGCGTCAAGGCATCTAGGGTTTCTGCGACCCGTGGCTTTGATCCTTGATGTCTTTCCGTGAATAGCTTTTTCATCTGCGCACCAGGCAAATAAACAGTGACTTTCGACTCTTCCCTGCCCTGAAGCTTCCGGCTATCGTTGGCCGGATATCACTGACGATGAGGATACAAAATGGAAAACGCTACAGTGACCGGATCACCGCCTAGCAAAGAGAAAAACCGGCATTGGTTGATAAGGGTGGCCCCGGCCAGCGTTCAGAAAAATCACCGATAGAGTGGAACGAAATGTCCGGGCTCGTTTTAGCCCTGTGGGGATGCGTCGTCAGGCGGTGCCTTTGCACCGTATTGCTTTGCAGCCCACTCCGGGTATGGGCCTGTTGGCACTGCTAGAGGCGGGGCGGGGTCTGTGTGCGCAAAGCAGATTTTGATTATGTAATCGGTTGTAGCAGCGTCAATCTCGTCATCGTGTAGCGCCGTGTACATGGCCTCCCCGATTATCTTGTCCTTTGCCTCTTTTGACGAAGCGCGTTGGATTGCTGGCTCTAGCGAGTGCCGCATGATGTACATTCGCACATCCTTCGGGATCGGCCTCTTTGGGGATATTCGCAGATACCACCACGCGCGCACGCCAAGCCAGCTCATGACCGTTTTGGCCGCCTATTGAGTTGCATCCGTGAGGGCCTGTTCCACCAACTCCGCTGTTGACGGCGACGTCAGAATTGGACGGTCAACCCAAGGGCTCGTTTTCAAGACTGGCATCCGCACTTATGTTAACGCCGACCAGACCGTTTTCGCCACAAGCCGAAGAAAATTAAGCCCCCGGCTGTGTTCCTAAATGGGTAAGTTTCGGGACGGAGTTTGAACGCCCATGAGCATTGAGCTTGGCGGTCCCGAAAGTCTGTATTGAAAGACATCATGGTGCTCGCTCCTCGGGCGTGTGCTGTTTCGTCCCTCGTAGCTTCTGGCCGGAGGTGTCCACCTGAGTCTTGGCGAAATTCATTTCTCCGCGTTGTCGGCGACGATTCCCTGTGGCTCCTGAGCTCGGTCCGCAAGTAAGTCAACCAGCGGTTCGCGTTACGCGCCCAAGTGAAATGGGGCCTCGTAATAGAAGTGCGGTCTCGTCTTAGCTCCGCCCGCCAACGGGCCCATGAGCGATCACGAAATTCTTCAAAATATTTCTCCCGCTTTTTCAACTACTTCCATTCAACCCAAACCCAGCTCCCTCCTCCACCCTGCGATAAATGAGCCAACGGTGGACACAAGGGACGGACTTCTCGGCCATTTGGGCGTGGACGAGGTAGTCCGTCCTCCTTCTCGCAAAAAACTCATTTCGAAAAAAAATTTATGATTAACGAACTCTCCCAACCCGATTCCCCGGAGTCGACCAAAAAAACTGTCTCTGAAGCTCGTCTCCGCGCCAATCGAGAGAACGCAAAGAAATCCAAAGGCCCCACGTCGTCCGAAGGCAAGAAGCGCTCGTCCTTGAACGCCACTCGCCACGGCATTCTCTCGCAGGTCGTCCACCTGCCCGAAGAGGAAATGAAATCCTACGACGCATTCACCGCCCGCTACGTCGCCTCGCTCCAACCCGTCGGTGCTGCCGAGGCCGAACTGGCTAACGCCTGTTCCGATCTCCAATTCAGATTGCACCGTCTCGCCGCCGCCGAGCACAACCTCTTCTCCATCGGCCATTCCGAAAATGGCGACGAATGGGAAACCGGCCATCCCGAATCCCACACCGCCCTCGCCTTCGCCGAAACCATGCGCCGCTCGAAGGATCCTCTCAACACTCTCTCGACCTACGAGTCGCGTCTCTCCCGCCGCTTCCTCCAAACTCTAAAGCGGCTCCATGAAATGCAGGCCGAACGCCGCGAGCGCGAAGCGCAAGAACTCGAACAAATGTTCGAAATCGCCTGCCAGCACCCGGATGAAATTGAAAACATGGAGCCAAGCGAGTTTGGGTTCGTTTGTTCAACTCGCGATTGGAAGCTCTTTCTCAAGCGCCGCATGGCCCTCGCCTCCATTTCGACCTCCCGGAAACGACGCGCCGCCCGACCCCTGTAGGGCGGACCTCCTGGTCGGCGCCGGACGTCCCCGTCCGGCTCTGGCGAATCACCCGATCCTGTGCTGTAATAGAAAAGGAAGATAGGCCAACCAGACGAGTGGGCGAAAGCCCACTTTTTTATTTCGCATTTCTTCTTGAGTTATGCCGGCGTTGGAAAGGGACGAGCTACTGAGCGCTATTTCGCCACTCTGCGAGCAGGCTGCGGCGGGAACAGGCATTGAAGTCGCCGAGGTCGAGCTGCGCGGCGCGGGAAGCGCCCGTCTGCTTCGTGTCTACATCGATAAGCCGGACGGAGTGACTCACCGGGATTGCGAGATCGTCCACGAGCGCCTGGGCGCCCTGCTCGATGAGCGGGACGCGATGCCCGGCGGAGCCTACACGCTCGAAGTGAGCTCCCTGGGCCTCGAACGCGCGCTCAGGAAGCCTCGCGATTTTGAGCGCGTGCTCGGTCGCAACGTGAAAGTCTCGCTGAAGGAAGCGATCGATGGTTACAAGCGGCTCGAGGGCAAGTTGGCTGAAGTAGCTGGAGACACCATCGATATCGAGGTCCCAAACGGCGAGCGCTTCCGCGTCAAACTCGACCAGGTTCAGAAGGCGAACCTGAAGTTCGAGTGGTAAGCCGGCATTTTCACCAGAAAATCAGAACTGCAGAGGGGTTTTAACAGTGGCTTCGATTTTTCAGTCCATTGAGATTTTGAGCAAGGAAAAGGGAATCGACCCGCAGATCGTGGTCGACGCGTTGAAGGACGCGATGCTCGCTGCTGCCCGGAAACAGTACCGGAATCAGGAACTGGCGGTCGATCTGGATGAAGCCAGCGGAAATATTCTTGTATACAGTTTGCGGAAAGTAGTCGAGGATGTTACCGACTCAACCCGCGAGATCGGTCTGCCGGCTGCGAAGAAGATCGATCCCGAGGCGGAACTTGGAACCGAAATCCGCGAGGCGAAGCCCACCGTCGACCTCGGACGAATCGCCGCTCAGACCGCCAAGCAGGTCATCATGCAAAAAGTCCGCGAGGCCGAACGCGACAACGTGTACTCGGAATACCAGGGCCGCGGGGGTGAACTCGTCAACTGCGTGGCCAAGCGGCTCGAAGGCCAGGACTACATCGTCGACATGGGCAAAACCGAGGCCCGTCTGCCGAAAAAAGAACAATCGCGCGTCGAAAGTTTCAGTGTGGGTGATCGCGTGCGCTGCGTCATCAAGGGAGTTGAGCGCGGCGGCAAGAACGCCGGCGTGGTGGTGTCGCGCGCTGCGCCCGAACTCGTGATGCGGCTCTTCGAACAGGAAGTGCCCGAGATTTACGACGGCACAGTCACAATTAAAGCCTGCGCCCGCGAGGCCGGCGAGCGCACAAAAATCGCTGTCGCCAGCCGCGACCGCGACGTCGATAGCGTCGGAGCTTGCGTCGGCATGAAAGGCATGCGAGTCCAGTCCATCATTCGGGAATTACGCGGAGAAAAGATCGACATTATCGAGTACTCCGACGATCCGGTGCTCTATGCGACCAAGGCTCTCAGCCCCGCTAAGATTTCCCGTGTCACCATTGTCGATGCCGCCGAGCGCCACATGGAGGTTGTCGTCGACGATCTCCAGCTCTCGCTCGCCATCGGCAAGCGCGGTCAAAATGTCCGGTTGGCAGCGAAGCTGATCGGGTGGAAAATAGATATTAAGAGCGAAGAAGAAAAGCGTCGCGAGCTTCAGTCGCAGATGGCCGACATGGTTATCTCCGGCGCGCCGGTTTCCGTGCTCATCGAGCACGGTCTCGAAGAGGCGGTGGTGGAAAAGCTCGTGAATGCCGGAATTGGAACCGTCGAGCGCCTCGGCTCGAAGACTCCCGAGGAGCTCGAAGCCATTCCGGACATCGATGAAAACATAGTCGGCCAAATCCAGACGGCTATTGTCTCGTTCTACGGGCAGTACGACGAGAGCGAGATGGAGACGATCGAAGAGGCCGGCGAGCCGATCGAGCCCCTCGAGGCCGAGCCGGCGTCCGGCGATGTGGAAACGGGAGTGCTCGAGCACGATATGGCGCGTCACGAATCCGCGCCTATGGGTGAAGTTGGAGACGCAGAAATAATAGATTTGGGACAGGTGGAAGGGCTCTCAGGAGCGCCCTCCAGCCTTCGCCCTGAACCGGAGGCGGATGAAGTCGCCGAAAACGATGAATCTGCTACCATAAAGAGCGCCAAGTAAAGAGCGGCGAAGTGCCGTTGTTGTAAGGGGTTATCAGCAGTTTCCTGTATGAAGAAAATTCGGATTAACGAGCTGGCCCGGGAACTGGAAGTTAAGCCCGGCGTCATTCTCGATCTCCTTCCCGAATTTGGGGTGAGCGAAAAGAAGACGCATTCGAGCTCGATCGACGAGGATGTTGCGCTCTCGGTACGGCATCGGCTCTTCGGCGAGAATGGCGAAGTGCACCGTCAGGCGCTTGCCGCGGAACCGGCGGCCGAGGCGATGGAACATTCCGAACACACGGAAACCTCGGTAGCCGTGGCTGAACCCCCGGAAGAAGACGGACCCCTCGAGGGAGAAGAAAGAACGACGCACGCAAGGCCCGCAATATCCGAAACGCCGCGTCCAGCCGCTCCGATGTACCCACCGCTGCGCGCTCCAGCAAGTGACAATGCCCACAGGGCCGAAGCCCGTGCCGTCGAGCCTCATACGCCCGAACGCTCGCCCGAGCATGCGCTGAGCATTCCCCCGGCGCCGGTCGCTCCGTCGCCGTCTCAACCGGCCGCGGAAGCGGAACGGCACAAGGTTTTTCAGCCTTTGCGTCCGCCCATCCACTCCGCAGGCGCTATTCATCCGCCGCTCGCGCCCGCATCTCAAGCGCAGCCCTCAGGTTTGGTGAATCGGACACTGTCGGTGCCCGCGCGGCCCATCGCACCGCCGCTCATACCTGGACGGCCACTGACCGGTCCGCGCCAACCATTACCCGCCGAACCGGCGCGGAGTGCCCCCGCCCTTCCCCAGCGCCCGGCAGCACCCGCCCCTGTGCAGCCAGCCCCATCGGCTCCGGCAACGGCAACGCCGGAAGCGCCTCGTGTGACGAGACCGCCTCAGACGAGTAATATTCCGCCGACACATGTCGTACTCCCGGGACCAGCGCCGGCTACGCCCTCGGCAGTTCCTGGCGCTCCCATTCCAAGGCCCGCGCCTCCCGCGCGCCCTTCCAATCTTGCGCCCAATACGCCCATAGCACCTCGTCCGCAAGGCACGCGTCTGGTTGGTCAGCCGGCAGCACGGCCCGTTGTTCCGCCGCGTCCCGACGTTCTGGCAAGATTGCAACAAACGCGCCAACCTGTTCCCGGTGCGCCGCGTCCCGGCGCTCCCCGCCCTGGCGCGCCAGCTCCCGGCCAACCCATCTTTCGAGGTCCCGTTCGTCCCGGCCAGCCGCAAATGCGCGGCGGCATGGGCGCGCCTGCTACGGGTCAGCCGCTGCGCCGTCCCGGCCAGCGCCCCATGCATCCCACTGCGCCCTTGCGTCCCGAGCCAGCCACGCTGCCGCCAACCGAACAAAGACGGCACCAAGGCAAGCCTGTCGGCCGTCAGCGCGTACGCAAAGAACTGGAAGAGGGAATCCTTCGTGAACGGACGCCGAAGCGCCAGCAGGTGTATGAGCCGCCTCCCATCGATCGCGAAATCACGATCTCGGAAGGCATCACGCTCAAGGAGCTGTCCGAAAAGCTGGGTGTGAAGGCCAATCTGGTTATCAAGAAACTGGTTGAAAAGAAAATTTTCGCTACCATCAACCAGACGCTTGATGTGAAACTCGCCGAGGAAGTCTCGCGCGAGTTCGGTGCGTCTACAAACCAAGTCAGCTTCGAAGAAGAATCGACGCAGGATATCGAGCAAGCCGAGGAAGCGGTCGACCTGGTGAAGCGCGCGCCCATCGTAACTGTGATGGGTCACGTCGATCATGGCAAAACCTCGCTGCTCGATGCGATTCGCCAGACGCGCATCGCCGACCGCGAAGCAGGCGGCATCACGCAGCATATCGGTGCGTATCACGTCGAGAAAAACGGCCGCAAGATCGTCTTCATCGATACGCCGGGCCACCAGGCGTTTACGCGCATGCGAGCCCGCGGAGCGAAGGTCACCGACATCGTCGTTCTGGTTGTCGCCGCCGACGATGGCGTCATGCCGCAGACTCTCGAAGCTATCGACCACGCCAAAGCGGCCGGCGTGCCGATCATTGTTGCCATCAATAAAATCGACAAACCGGGCGCTCAACCGGACCGCGTCAAGCAACAACTCTCCGACCGCGGCCTTCTGGCCGAAGACTGGGGCGGCGATACGGTGATGGTGCCCGTTTCAGCCAAGGCCCATCAGAACCTCGACCTGCTGCTCGAGATGATCCTGCTGGTCGCCGATCTTCAGGACCTCAAGGCCAACCCGGCTCGCCCTGCTCTTGGCACGGTGCTCGAAGCGAAGCTCGACAAGGGCCGCGGGCCTGTCGCTACCATTCTTGTGCGCAACGGAACGCTCCACGCCGGCGATTTCTTCATCTGCGGCCCCAACTTCAGCAAAGTGCGCGCGATGTTCGACGATCGCGGCGCGCCCATCAAAGACGCTGAGCCTTCGATGCCGGCCGAAGTTGTCGGTTTCGACGATCTTCCCGAAGTAGGAGACACTTTCCAGGTCATCACCGACACAGCCAAAGCCAAGCAGATTGTTACGTATCGCGAATCGAAAGCGCGCGATGTGGCCATGGCTAAAGGCGCTCGCGTCGCCACGCTCGATTCACTTGCTAAGCAGTTCAAAGAAGGCGATCTCAAAGACCTCAATCTCATCATCAAGGCCGACGTTGGCGGCACGGCCGAAGTGTTGTCCGACACCCTCGAGCAGCTTTCGACCGAAAAGGTGCGGGTGCGCGTCCTTCGCGCGGGTGTTGGCGCGATTAGCGAAAGCGATGTGGATCTAGCGTCGGCGTCGCAGGCCATCATCGTCGGCTTCAACGTTAAACCCGAGCGCGGCGCCCAATCGGCCGCCGAACAGCAGAAAGTCGACATACGGCTGCATAGCATCATCTACGAACTCATCGACGAAGTCAGGCTGCTGATGACCGGCATGCTCGACCCTGTGTTCCGCGAAGTCGTTCAAGGCCACGTCGAAGTCCGCGAGACCTTCAAGATTTCGAAGGTCGGCGTGGTCGCAGGTTGCTATGTCACCGACGGCTCTGTGCGCGCCAACAGCGAGCTGCGCATCATCCGCGACGGAGAAGTCATCCACACCGGCAAAGTAGAAGCGCTCAAGCGCTTCAAGAACGATGTCAGTGAAGTGAAA
This sequence comes from Bryobacterales bacterium, assembly GCA_963722585.1. Taxonomy (GTDB): domain Bacteria; phylum Acidobacteriota; class Terriglobia; order Bryobacterales; family Bryobacteraceae; genus KBS-96. The sequence continues at coordinate 97,693 of CAVRNU010000017.1, forward strand.
GCCGGAATCGAATGCGGCATTTCGATCCATAACTTCAACAACATCGAGATTGGCGACCGGCTCGAAGCCTTCGCCATGGAGCGTGTGCTCCCCGCGCTAGTCACTTCTTAGATAGGTCCGCTCCCTCGCGGTTTATCCCAACTTGACCGACCGCAGCATCTTCGAAAACGTCGGCCGCAGTTTTTCGAACTCGGGTGTTGGCGCGACGAACACGAAATAGCGAAGCGAGCCGTCGCTTTGAGGAAGCGCAACAAGCCAATCGCGCTCTCCCTTGCCGTTGTTCGCCTGCGGATTGTTGCACTGGACGCTTCGTCCGGTGGTTCCCGCAACGGGAATAGCTCCGGGCTCGCCGGGAACCAATCCGGGATTATCGCTGGTAATCGTGGCTACTAGCGCGTTGAGCGCGTCGTCCAGGTTAATTTGTCCCTGCGGCCTATAGACGTCGGTTAAGACGCCATACACAACCGGCCCTGCGCCCCCATCGGCCGAGCGCCCGATTCCCCCGGGCGGAGCCAGCATCTGGGAAGCGCGATCTCCATAGCTCTGCCAGTTGCCCGGAATGCTGATCGAAAAACCACTTCCCTGAACCGTCTTCCACGCCCCGGCAGTATTCAGATCCACCTTTTCGGCAGTCACGTCACTCACCGCTTGATTCACTCCGCCGCTCACGGTTTGATTCGGGCTCTGTCTCTTCCAGACGCCCGACGCCACTTCCTTCGCGGTATAGGCGCGCATCGCGGCAACCTCTTTGTGAATGGCGGCAAACTCAGGGCTTGTTTTGATATAAGTCGCGCGCGGCGGAAATGAATCGATTTCTTTCTCGGTGTATTCGGTACGATTGCCCGGGTTCGGGTGATCGCTCATAAATTGAGAGCCGCCTGCGCCGTACTTGGCTTGAATGATCTCGAAAAATTGCGGCATGCCGCGTGGATCGTACCCCGCGTCGTAGAGAATTTGCACGCCCAGAAGGTCGGCTTCCCTTTCCGCTCCGCGCGACATCTTCAGGAAGCCCAGGCCGGCTGTCATCCCGATGCCCTGCGCAGCCAAGCCGCCGGCCGCGCCGCCAAGCAGCACGCCCGCCGCAACCTGTCCGAGACCCGCGATAATGCCCACCTTCTGCTGTTTCGCCGCGTTGCAGACCGAATGCTGAAGGACTACGTGCGAAATCTCGTGCGCCATCACGCCCGCAAGCTGAGCCTCGGTGTCCGCGGCCTGTATTGTTCCCAGGTTCAGGAAAACGGTCCCGCCGGGGAGCGCGAACGCATTGATCTCCGCCACGTTCGCGACATGGAAGTTGTAAGGCCATCGATAGCCGGGCGCGAACGACGCCAGCTTCATTCCAAGCTGGCTGATGTACTGGGTAACGCGGCTCGAATCGGGCAGCACGGGCATCTCTTTGTACACCTGTTGCGCCGCTTTTTGCCCTAGTTGAATCTGCTGCTCCGGCGTGAAGTTGTTCTTGCATGGCTTCAGGTCGACCCGGCCAAAGCCGGCCTGCCCCTCGAATAGCAGTACGGCGAGCAGCAGCGCTACGCGACGCTCAAGCCTTCGATGCACGAGCCTCTTCACTTTTTCGAGGATAAAAGAAAACGGACGAGAACTCAGTTCTCCTTGACATTCTACACATGCGGAGTTATATGTAGAACGACATAGAGACGAGCCCGTGCCAGACGAAAAATCCGACTTGCTCCAGGGAACGCTGGACATGCTGATCCTGAAAATTGTGGCGCTCGGGCCGGTGCACGGCTACGGCATCTCGCTGCGCATCCGCCAGATTTCGAAAGAGGTTCTGCGTGTGCAGCAGGGGTCGTTATACCCGGCTCTGCACCGGCTCGAAAAGCGTGGGTGGCTCGAAGCCGATTGGGGCGAATCGGACAACGGCAGGCAGGCCAAATTTTACCGGCTTTCAGCGAAGGGGCGTAAGCAGCTGGCGGCTGAGAAGTCGAACTGGGAACGGCTGGCGAACGCGGTAGCGCTTATCATGCAAACCGCTCAATAGGAGATACCGGCCATGCGGTGGTGGGAACGCATCTTTCCAAAACGCCCCGTTGATTCGCAGCTAAGCGCAGAGCTTCAGTTTCACGTCGAGAAGCTGACCGAGGAGAAGATAGCGGAAGGGTTATCGAACGAGGAGGCGCACCGCCAGGCGATGCTCGAATTTGGCGGCGAGCAGCAGGTTAAGGAAGACATGCGGGATATTCATCGCCTGGCTTTCCTCGACAAGACATTTGCGAATCTCAAATACGCGTTGCGGTTCATGCGCAAATCGCCGACGTTCTCGGCTACCGTCATTCTGACGCTGGCGCTTGGTATCGGCGGCAACACTGCCGTGTTTTCGGCGATTGACGCGATTCTGCTACGGCCGTTACCCTACCCGAATGCAGACCGGCTGATGGTTCTGCATGAGTACAAGACGAAGCTGAAGACGCCCGAGAGTTTCGTTGCACCCGTGCGGCTCGAGGACTGGAACCGGCTGAATTCTACGTTTCAGGCGATCAGCGGCTATTACCAGGAGGATGCAACAGAATCATCGGGCAGCTTGCCTGAAAAAGTGACAGAGGCGCTGGTAACTCCTCGATTCCTGCAAGCGATGGGCATTTCACCGGCGCTTGGCCGCGACTTTGTTCCCGCGGAGCACCGCTTCGGTGGAACGGATGCTGTTCTCATTAGCGATCGGTACTGGCGGCGCAAGTTTCATGCCGACCCCCATGCTATTGGCAAGCGTCTCCGGATAGAAACCTACTCGTTCACCATCGTTGGCGTCCTCCCCGCCTCGTTTCAGTTTCCGGATCGCGATGTCGATCTTTGGACTGCTGTGCCTGTTAACGCGCCTTACGCGCAAGACAGGCGATCGACGTGGTATACGGCGATCGGACGGCTTAAACCCGGAGTCACTTTAGGGCAGGCGCGCGCCGATCTGGACAATGTGCAAGCTCAACTTGGCAGAGAGTACCCGGCGACGGACGCCAACATGACCGTCGAAATCGAGCCCCTGAAGGAGGTAACTGTAGGCGGCGTGCGCCGGTCGCTCTGGCTGGTGTTCGGTTCGGTATCTTTGCTTCTCCTGATCGCGTGTACGAACATCACCGCGCTGCTGCTCGGCCGCACCATGCAACGTGAGCGCGAAATTTCGATCCGGTTTTCGCTCGGAGCCTCACGCGCCGCAGTGATCGGTCAACTCCTGACGGAAGCGCTGGTATTGGCAGTTGCTGGCGCGCTCGTTGGACTAGCTCTGGCTGGAGCGGGGACGCGTATGTTCCACAATCTTGCCAAGAGCCTGCCTCGCGCGGAAGAAGTTACGCTCGATTGGAGGATTCTGCTATATGCGCTAGGCTGCGCGGTATTCGCGACCGTGATCTGCGGCCTGGTTCCGGCGCTCCGTGCGACCAGCCGGAGAAGCCTTGCGTCCGCGCTGGCGCGGACCAGCCGCACGCAGGTATCCGCCCGCAATCCGCTGCAATGGGCGCTTGTTGGCATCCAAGTAGCTCTCGCCGTCACGCTACTGATTGGCGCGGGCTTGTTGCTAAGGAGCTTTCAAGAGTTAGCACAAGTGTCGCGCGGCTTCGATTCGTCTCACGTTCTTACGTTTCACGTCACGGGCAGCTATGGTGAGACGGGAGATATGAAGAAGCTAACGGCGGGCATCCGCCGCACGCTGGACACGCTTCGGATCACGCCGGGCATCGAACAAGCGGCCGTCTCGATTAGTCTGCCCGGACTACCCGGTACGTATCAAAACGATTTCACCATACCGGATGGAGGCATAGATCCGCAAAGGAAAATCTCAGCCGATAGCCGCTGGGTATCTCCCGGCTACTTTGCCGTAACTCGAATTCCGCTTCTCGCTGGCGAAGTATGCCAGGACAATTGGCAGGGCTCTAATGTCATCGTGAACCGGAGCTTTGCTAGCACTTACTTTGATGACACGCCGGCCATCGGTCACCACCTTACCGTCTCGCCCGATCCTTTCAATTTCGGTCCGCTCGAAATTCGAGGCGTTGTAGCCGATGCCCGGGAACAAGGGATCAACCGGGAACCGATGCCTACTATCTACTCATGCGTTAACGTGCCGGACCCGAACCGGTTTTATCTCGTCCGAACGCATGGCGAACCGATGGCACTGGCGCACGCGATTCGCCAGAAGCTTCATGAAATAGAACCTGGACGCTCCGTGTTCGATTTTGCGCCGCTCGAGGAGCGCATCAGCGATTCATTCGCTGAAACACGGCTTCGCACAATGCTGCTGGCAGTATTTGCGGCGCTGGCGCTATCGCTTGCCTCGATCGGTCTTTACGGCACCTTGAGCTACTTCGTCACCATCCGCCAGCGCGAAATCGGTTTGCGCCTGGCCCTCGGCGCACTCCGCGGGCAGATCGTCCGAAGTTTCGTCGGCCAAGGGCTTTGGGTTTCGGTTCTTGGCAGCGTGGCCGGGTTGTGTCTCGCTACCGCCTTCGCGCGAGTTCTAGCCGGCATGCTTTACGGCGTCTCCGCGACAGACGCCGTCACGTTTTCCTCCGTTGTTCTGCTTCTCCTCGCAGTCGCCGCGATTGCTTCTTTTATCCCGGCCGCCCGCGCCGCGCGCACCGATCCCATGCAAGTGCTGCGTGAAGAATAAGCCGGCGGAACGGTGAACTGAAGTTCACCGCTGCACGCTGAAGCGTGCGCCACACGAACCTGGCACCTTGCGATTGGTTTATAGTTTGAATACGGCCGCATGAATCTACCGAATGCGCTGACCCTAACTCGTATATTCCTGGTGCCGCTGCTAGTAGCAGCGCTCGTTCAGCAAAACCTACGTATTCAAATACATGGGGCGATGCTGGTCGCCAACGATCTGTTTGCGTTTGTGGTGTTTTGGGCGTGCGCCATTACCGATTTGCTCGATGGCTATCTCGCCCGCAGATGGGGCCAGGTGACAACCGTTGGAACGCTGCTCGACCCGATCGCCGATAAACTGTTGATTTCCGCGGCATTGATCTCGCTCGTGCAAATTCGTTTATTGCCGGGATGGATGGCGATTCTCATCATCAGCCGCGAGTTCGCTGTTTCCGGGCTTCGTAGCATTGCCGCGGCGGAGGGCTACACGATCGGGGCGAGCGACATCGGGAAATCGAAAATGTTCAGTCAGGTGCTGGGTGTCTCGCTTGTCATGCTGTCGTTGCGCTGGCCGGCACTCGTGCCGTGGGCTTTGGCCGCCATGTGGACCGTCGTCGTGTTCTCGGTTTGGTCCGCTGCAGATTACTTCCGCCGGTTCTGGGGCCGCGTCGACTCGAGCATCAAACAGCGCCGGCGCCGCGAGCTCCTCCAACTCGAACGCCAGAAGCGGCGCCGCGACCGGGCTCAGCGAGACCGGCGCCAGAGCGACGTTACTTCATCCATCGGCTGAGAGCCGCCGCCGGCATCAACTGAAGCCGCGATGACAGCGCTGGTTGAAGAATTTCGTATTCGTCGCGGTAAAGAGCAGGATCGGCACGCTTGGGCGCGGCCCGCAGCAATTCACGCTGCGGATTTTCGATCACCGGAGCCGCGCCAGGGAACTCTATGCGCTGCAGATAGGCATATAATCCCGAGCAGATCACGACTACAGCCAACAGCGAGAATATCGACGAGATCCAGCCCGAAGCACGTTCACGTCGAGGTGAGATGGCAGGCAGTCCTGTGGGACGGTGATCTTGGCCAGGAACGAGAACCGCGGGAAATCGTTCCGCGACTGAATTCACTAGACCTGCTATCTGAGTGAAATCGACGGAGAGAACCGAGGCAACTTGCCGGACGAAGCTTCTGTATAGAAAAGCAGACGGAATCTGAGCGATCTCGTCACGTTCAATGGCTTCGAGAACCGTTTGGCTGATCTTCGTTCGAGTCGATACCGCCAAAAGCGGGAGCCCTTGCCGCTCGCGCTCGGCGCGGAGAATTCGTCCAACCGATGCCATCGTAAGAAAGGCGCGGATTCCGAGTCTTCTTCAGGGCCATGATACAACAGTCGCTTGACATCCCTTTCGACCGCACTACTGTCTATCCTCTTTGCCGTTGCTTCCCTCTGCAGCGCTGGTCCCGCGCCGCCCACGGCCGCTCGTTTCGGTGGAAACGCGGCCCTGGCCTTCACAGCGAAAGCGGTCTCGTTCGGTCAGCGTCCGTCGGGTTCCGATGCCATTGTCAAGCTGCGGAGCTGGATCGCCGGCGAGCTCAAACCGCTTCCGGCCGAAGTAACTCTCGATAGCTTTACGGGTTATACTCCCGCGGGCCCGGTTCCGATGACAAATGTCATCGCGAAATTTCCAGGCTCTTCCGGCAAAGCGATCGTGATTACCGGACATTACGATACCAAACGCCTGCCAATGGTGAATTTCGTGGGAGCCAACGACGGCGGGTCGTCCACCGGTTTTCTGCTCGAGCTGGCGCGCGTGGTCGCCCGCGAGAAGCGCACCGATGATATTTACCTGGTCTGGTTCGACGGCGAGGAAGCGGTGCGCACCGAGTGGAGCGATACCGACAGCCGCTACGGCAGCCGTCATCTTGCGGAAACGTGGATGGCGAGCGGGATGTTGCCGAAGATAAAAGCTCTGATCAACATCGACATGATCGGCGACAAGGATTTGGACATCATCAAGGATGCAAATTCTTCGCAAACTCTAACCAATCTCGTATGGCAGACGGCGGACGAGTTGGGCTACGGCAAATACTTCATGCGTACGGGCGGCCCGATTGATGACGATCATGTGCCGTTTATTACTGACGGCGTGAATTCGCTCGATGTGATCGACCTAGATTATGGCCCTCAAAATTCTTACTGGCACACGGAAAAAGACACGATGGACAAGCTTTCCGCACACAGCTTCCAGGTTGTAGGCGACGTAATCGTGAAAGTGATCGGCAAGCTGGAAGCGCAGCCCAGTTGAACTACTCTGAACCGTACAAACTCGCGGCAGCTTTGCGATACACGTCTGTCTCGTTCAGGCCCGGCTCCCACGCGGGCATAACTTGGGAATCGGCAACGGCTCCAAGCACGGTGCCCACAACGTGGTCGATGACGGTCATGGTGTCGTAATCGATTTTCGGCCACTCATCTTTGAGGCCGTGATAATCGGGAAATTCGAACGCGGCGCAGAGTGTCGTATCGGGAATGCCGTACTGCGCGAAGCTTAGATTGTCGCTGGCTCGAAAATAGCGGTCTCCGTCTTTGTCCTGGTAAACCTGAATGCCAAATGCAAGGCCAGCGCGACGGAACAGATCTCCGAGTGTCGTGTATTCAAATCCGGTGAGCGACGCGCTGCCTTTCTTGATATCGCCGTCGGTTCGCCCAATCTGTTCGAGATTGATGTCGGCAATGGTCTGCTTAAGCGGAATCACAGGATGTGCGGCGTAATATTGCGATCCGAGCAGGCCGAGTTCCTCGCCGCAGAAGGTCATGAAAATGATCGAGCGTTTGGGCTTCTGCCTCAGCTTCGAGAATGCCTGGGCTAGGGCAATTACGGAGACGGTGCCGCTTCCGTCGTCGTTGGCTCCGTTATAAATGCGGTCGTTGGAATCGGTTCGCTTCTCTGGTGTGCGGCCCTGAGCTGTGTCGACGGTCCCGATATGGTCGTAGTGGGCTGAAACAATCACGTAGCTATTGCGCAGCTTGGGATCGCATCCGCGAAGAATGCCGATTACGTTGCGCCCCACGATCGGTCCGGACCGAAGCTTGTAATGCTCGTGTTCCGACGCCTTCCTGGCCGATTCGGTCAAGTCGGCCACCTGAAAATACGACCCGTTCACCGGCGCTTCAAGGCCCATCGCGCGAAAACGGGAGGCAATGAATTCGGACGCCACGTCGAGTCCGGGCGACGGAGTATCGCGGCCAGCGAGCGCGTCGGACGAAAGAAACGAAAGATCGCCTCGAAGCGCCTCGGGCGTAATGGTGTCTAAGGCTTTGGCCAGTTCCGGGGCGGGCCGCAAGGGGCGCTCAGGCTGTTTCGAACCGGCTTCGAGTGGAATAAGGCTGAGGTGCAGAGCCAGAAAACTGACAGCCACCCCGGCTACGCGGACGCTCACCCCACAATGGAGGGAGAACTTAGTTTTTGTGAAGGACAATGAGAAATAACCTTACAAACTCACTGTAGCCTGAACAGCACTACTGACTGCTTTCCTGGAGCTTAAAATGGACCGCCGCCAATCAATTCTCGGGCTTCTTGCGCTCGCCACATCTGTTTCCGCGAAAGGAACGCCAAATTCCGTACCCGACTCGCTGATGACGTTCGAGACTGCCAAAACACAGAAGCACCCATTTGGTGAATTGACTGTTTTTTGCGATGGCAAGACCGGCCAGGTAAAGTCGCTCGTCGTTGGCACGCTTCTGCTCTATCCCGGACAGGAGCCGCACCCTCCACACCAGCACCCTGAAGAGGAAATTATGATCGTCACCGAAGGGGAAGCAATGATCCTGGTGGGCGGCAAAAACTCGGCAGTCAAGCCGGGTACAGTGATGTACGCAGAAGGCAACCATCTACACGGCGTGAAGAACACAAGCTCGAAGCCCTTCCGGTTTTATTACATGAAGTGGCTTGCCTGAGGTGTTGACGGCAATAGTCGTGGTTTAGCAGCCGCTGGCCCCGTACACTGGGGAAGATGCAAACAGTTCCGGAGCTCGATCGCATTACACGCAACCCCGGACTTGTGAGTCGCGTGGCGCACGCTTTAGCGTGCTGGAGCGAGCTTTAGCTTGCTCCTGCCCAACTGCGGGCTGAAGCCCACAGCAGCACGCTGAAGCGTGCGCCACAAAGAGCCGGTCGCTGACGCTTGCGGCTCCTTACTGTCTTCATCAACTCTTGGGGCGGCTCAATCCAAGTAGCCTATACCGCCCGCTCGCTGAACGATGCCGCGATATAGTCGCGGTTCATGCGGCCGATCACATCGAGGGGGATAGCTTTGGGGCAGACGCTTGTGCATTCGCCGATATTGGTGCACTGGCCAAAACCTTCGAGGTTCATTTGACTCACCATGCGGATGGCTCGAAGTTTCCGCTCTGGCTGGCCTTGCGGCAATAGACCGAGATGGGCGATTTTCGCTCCGGTGAACAAGGCCGCGGCCGCGTTCGGGCAGGCGGCTACGCAAGCGCCGCAGCCGATGCATTGCGCAGCGTCCATGGCCGCTTCGCTCGATTCTTTAGACACCGGAATGGCGTTGCCGTCGGGAGCGCTGCCCGTTGATACCGAAATGTAACCGCCTGAAGCGATGATCCGGTCGAAGGCGCGGCGATCGACAGCCAGATCTTTAATCAGCGGAAACGCGGCAGCGCGCCACGGTTCGAGAGTCAGCTCTTGGCCGTCTTTAAAGTGCCTCATGGTCAACTGGCACACGGTCGCTTTGCGCAGCGGCCCGTGAGCGATGCCGTTGATCATGAAGCCGCAGCTTCCGCAAATGCCTTCGCGGCAGTCGTGCTCGAATGCAATCGGTTCCTCGCCTTTGGCGGTTAGGGTTTCGTTCAGCACATCGAGACACTCGAGCATCGACATATCCGGGTTCACATTGTCCATCGGATAGCGGACAAATTTCCCCGCGCTGGCCTGGTTTTTCTGCCTCCAGACATTGAGAGTCAAGCGCATGCTTACTTGTAGCTCCTCTGGGTCGGATGCACGTATTGAAATTCGAGCGGCTCCTTATGAAGTTCAGGGAGATTGCCTACACCGCGGAACTCCCATGCGGCAACGTATGAAAAGTTCTCGTCGTCGCGCAAGGCTTCGCCGTCGGGCGTCTGATACTCCTCGCGAAAATGGCCGCCGCAAGATTCGTTCCGATGCCGCGCATCGACGCACATCAATTCGGCCAGCTCGAAAAAGTCAGCGACACGTCCCGCGCGCTCGAGGCTCTGGTTGTAATCTTCGGCTTCGCCTGGGATTGTGACATTCTGCCAGAACTCCTCGCGCAGCTCCGCAATTTTGCTCTTTGCATATTCGAGACCTTCCGCATTGCGCGCCATACCGCAGTAATCCCAGACCAGCTTGCCGAGTTCGCGGTGATAGGAATCGACCGTCCGCTTGCCCTTAAGCGACATCAGCTTTATGACGTTGTTCTGGACGCAAGCAATTGTGTTTCTGACCTCCGGATTCGACTCCTCGACCGGTTCGGGCCTATTGCTTGCCAGGTAGTTGCCGATGGTGTAGGGAAGAACGAAGTAGCCGTCCGAGAGGCCTTGCATCAAAGCGCTTGCGCCCAGCCGGTTCGCTCCGTGATCCGAAAAGTTCGCCTCGCCCGCGACAAACAGGCCGGGAATTGTGCTCATCAGGTGATAGTCGACCCACAAGCCGCCCATCGTGTAGTGAATGGCGGGATAAATTCGCATGGGAACTTTGTACGGGTTTTCGTCCGTAATGCGCTCGTACATCTCAAAGAGGTTGCCGTAGCGCTCGCGGACGGTCTTGTCGCCGAGGCGGCGGATTGCGTCGCCGAAGTCGAGATACACGCCCAGGCTGCCCGGCCCGACGCCGCGCCCTTCGTCGCACACATTTTTGGCGTTGCGCGAGGCAACATCCCGGGGAACCAGGTTGCCGAAACTCGGATAGCGCCGCTCGAGATAATAATCGCGATCTTCTTCCGGAATCTCGTTGGGCGGCCGGTTGTCGCCCTTCGTCTTCGGAACCCAAATGCGGCCGTCGTTGCGAAGCGATTCGCTCATCAAAGTCAGCTTCGACTGGTAGTCGCCCGAAACGGGGATGCATGTTGGGTGAATCTGAGTGAAGCAGGGATTGCCGAACAAAGCGCCGCGTTTATGAGCGCGCCAGATGGCGGTTGCGTTCGAACCCTTTGCATTCGTCGAAAGATAGTACACGTTTCCATAGCCGCCCGTTGCAAGCACGACAACATCGGCAAAATGTGTATTAATGCGACCGGTGACCATGTCGCGCGTCACAATGCCGCGAGCGCATCCATCGACCACGATGAGGTCGAGCATCTCGGTTCGCGGAAACATCAAAACACTGCCGGCATCCACTTGCCGCTCGAGCGCCTGGTAAGCACCCAGCAGCAGTTGCTGCCCGGTCTGCCCGCGGGCATAAAAGGTGCGTGATACCTGCGCGCCGCCAAACGAGCGATTGGTGAGCATGCCCCCGTATTCGCGCGCGAAGGGTACGCCTTGCGCGACGCATTGGTCGATGATGTTGACGCTGTTTTGCGCGAGCCTGTAGACATTTGCTTCGCGCGCTCGGAAATCGCCGCCTTTCACGGTGTCGTAGAACAGGCGGTAGATGCTGTCGCCATCGTTCTGATAATTCTTTGCGGCGTTAATGCCGCCCTGGGCAGCGATAGAGTGGGCCCGGCGCGGCGAATCCTGGAAGCAGAAACATCGGACGTGATAGCCCTGTTCGCCGAATGTGGCGGCAGCCGATGCCCCGGCCAAGCCGGAGCCGACCACGATCACGGTGTATTTGCGGCGGTTCGCCGGGTTGACCAATCGCATTTCGAAGCGGCTTCGGTCCCAGGCGGTTTCAATCGGGCCCGATGGTATTCTTGCATCGAGTTCCATCGCTATCTAACCAATCCCGTCATGACGCTCACAGGAATCGAAATGAAGCCGAGGAAAATGATGAGTGCGAAGGCGATCGCCGCTTTCTTCAAGAGATCGTTATGACGAGGATGCGCCACGCCGAGCGACTGAAACATGCTCCAGGCTCCGTGGCGCAGGTGAAGCGCCAGTAGCAGCATCGAGAAAATGTACCAGATTGAAATGACAGGGTGGCTGAAACTGGCGATCACGTTGTGATAAACATCGCCTTCAACGTAGTCTGGATTCACTGTACCCCAGGTGAAATCGAGCAGGTGGTAAATGACGAAGGCGAGCAGAATGGGGCCGCTCCAATACATAGTTCGTGAAGCGTAGCTCGAGACCGTGTTCTCTCTTTTGGCGTAGCCGATGGGGCGGGCCTGCCTCTTGCGAAGCGCGAGTTGAACGGTAGTGACGATGTGGAGAATAACCATGATAAGAAGCACGATCCGCACGCCCCATAGCGCCTCGGGCAGCGTGCGCAGCAGTACGGAATACTTGTTGAACTGTTCCGGCCCTTCAAAGAATTGCAGGTTGCCAAGCATGTGGCCCAAGACGAAGAGGACAAGAATGAGGCCGCTGACCGCCATCACCGCCTTCTTGCCATTGGTGGATTCCCAGAAGCGCACGGCCTTGTTGTCGCGCACGCCGATCGCTATTGAACTCATGACGTGTCCCCAGGTTTACAGATGAAGCAATGTCTCGCGTACGTGCAAGATCTCGCATCCGCGCGCACAAAAACACCTTCTCATCGCTCAAAAGAGAGGACGATTGGCGCTTGTGAGCTTTCTCTTTCGATCTTATCGCAGGCTACAATAAGGAGTCGCGATTGAACCATCCGCGACTGAACGTCATCAAGGCGAGGTAAACGACCGGTGAGCAAGGAAGCACACGCCCAGTCATCCAAGATTGAGCAGAAGCCCAACATCTACGAAGCGGAATATCTGGGAAGTGGAACATTCAAGATTGTGAAGCCGAAGCGGAAACACGCCAAAGCGCGGCAATCGCGCTTAAAGGGAACGACTCGCGGGGCGCGCAAGTAGAGGAGAGTGCGCAAAGTTCTCCTGCAGGTGTTGCATGGCGCGGCAGACGCCAACATCCGGTTTGATGACTTGCGATCACTCCTGGCAAGTTTGGGCTTCAACAAGCGCGTAAAGGGGAGCCATCATATATTTACAAAGCCGGATGTGACAGAAATCCTGAACCTTCAGCCCAGGGGCTCGCTCGCGAAGCAGTATCAGGTCAAACAGGGTTCGCCGAGTCATTACTCGATATAAACTTGTAGAAAGGGTTGAATGACCAAGTACGAGATCCTATCGTACTGGAGCGACGATGATGAAGCCTTCATAGCGGAAGTACCGGAACTGGCTGGATGTGCCGCGGATGGTCCGACTAGACAGGCGGCACTCGCGAACGCAGAGGTCGTGATCGCCGAGTGGCTGGAGACGGCTCGAGAACTTGGCAGACCAATACCGGAGCCCAAAGGCCGTCTGCTTTACGCCTGACCCAAGTTTGATGGTCACGGAAGGCGCATGAAGGAGTGGATCGCGATCGAGGACCGAAAAATGAACGGGGTCGAACTCTCGAAAGCGGCGTACGATTTCGTGAGGCTCGGCCAAGTTTGAGACACGCCATCGCGCATTAGAATCGAAGTAAACTATTTAAGCCGCAGCCAGGAGGCAGTCATGGCTTTCACTGACTCTGAAATTCGAGCTAACCGCGACTATTTCGCTCATAAGCTCCGCGCCGAAAAGCAGAGGAATGATGTGTTGCACGCTGTCGAAGGAGCAACATTCGACTTTGTGCTTCTCGACACGCGCGGGAGGGAAGCTTTCGCGAACGGACACATACCAGGGGCCCTCTGCGCGCCGACGGAAGAGATAGCACAACTCGTGCCGCTTCTGCCCAAAGACAGAGAAGTGGTGACGTATTGCTGGAGTCACGATTGACAGCTTTCCGCTAAGGCTGCTCTGCAGTTGGCAGAGCACGGATTTCTAGCTAAAGAGATGAACGTTGGCTGGAAGGAGTGGACCTACAATCGGCATCCGACGCACCAGGGCAAAGCAGACGGATTCCGGTGCGAATGCAGCAAATGATGCCTCAGCGGAATTCTTCGCGGAGGCAATTCCGGCTCCTTCTGAGATGGCCGCCCAGGTCACAGGGGGACGAGGTTTTTTCGCACGGCATAGAGAACGATTTCGGCGGTGTTGCGGAGGTTGAGTTTCTGCATCATGTTGGCGCGGTGGCTTTCGACGGTGTAGACGCTGACGTCGAGCAGGGCGGCGACTTCTTTGTTGGTTTTTCCTTGGGCGAGCAGTTGCAGAATTTCTTTTTCGCGGCCGGTAAGCAGCTCGTAGCTATCCTGGACGCCCTGCTGGTTCATGAGACGGACATAATCTTCAAGCAGAGTCTCGGTGATGGCGGGGCTGAAAAATGGCTTGCCCTTCATAACGGCTGCGACGGCGTGGAGGATGTCGGTTTCCACGGAATCCTTGAGAAGGTACGCTTTGGCTCCGGCGTTCAGGGCGCGGAGCACATAGCTCTCATCGGAGTACATGCTCAAGATGATGACAGCGGTTTCCGGATTCTCTTGAATCATCTGAGCGGCGGCATCGATTCCATTGAGCATGGGCATTTGAATATCGATGATGACGAGATTGGGGCGCAGTTTTTGGGCCAAGGTTACGGCTTCGCGGCCGTCGGAAGCTTCGCCGATAACTTCCACCTCGCCGGATTGATCGAGGAGAAAGCGGAGGCCTTTACGCACGACGGCATGATCGTCGGCAAGTAGAACGGTCCATTTTTTCATGTTGTTTGTGCTCTTACGATGGGCAGTTGGATATCGACGCGAGTTCCGCGCAAAGGTTCGGAGGAGATATATAGCGTGCCTCGCATTTCACGAATTCTCTCGGCGATTCCGAGAAGGCCGATGCCGAGAGAATGCCCTTTCGATTGGGTCTTGAAACCCACGCCGTCGTCTTCGACGGAAGCGGAAACGCTTGATTCGGCGGCATGCACGGCAATTTGAATATGCCGGGCCTGGGCATGCTTAGCGCAGTTGGTGAGCACCTCCTGGATGACGCGATAGAGGCAGACACCATGCTGGGGCGGGACTTTCTCCATTTCGCCATCGATTTGAACGTTGACCGGAATTTCGAAGCGGCGCGAGAATTCGCGGGCTTGCCATTTCAGCGCCGGCTCGAGGCCCTGATCGTCGAGCATGGAGGGGCGCAGCAGCATTGCCAGATTGCGGATCGAGCGTAGCGCCTGTTCAGCGAGAGCTTTCGCTTCCTGGATGCGAGTCTCAAAGGCAGCGCCGCCGCCGGAGGTGCGCTGGAGATTGCCAAGCTCGATGCGGAGACCGGTGAGCAATTGCCCGACTTCATCGTGAAGCTCGCGAGAGATGTTCTTGCGCTCCTCTTCCTGAGCATTCAAAAGCTGATGGGAAAGGGTGCGTAGCTCGAATTCGGCGCGCTGCCGGTTCTGTTTTTCGAGCTCGGTTTGCCGTTCGTAGCGACGGAGTCCGGCGAGGCTCGCTATCGAGACCAGGATGCCGAGCGCCACGGTGAAGGAGGTTATAAAAATCAGGAAACGGCCAAAGGATCTGCGATTTTGATCGAGCTCGAGCCGCTCCTGCTGAAGATTAGCGGCATTAACCTCATCCATGTTGCGCGTTGCGCCGAGCGCTTCATGGAGGGCGGCGAATCCTTCCGAGAGCCTGCGCGATGGCGATTCGTGGGAGTTCACCGAATTGAGAGCTTCATCGACTGAGCGCCAGTGCCGGTCGAGCTCGTCGTTCAAGCGCTGCACGTTCTCGTTGGTCTCGGGAGCAAAGCGCTGCTTGAGATCGTTGAGGTGAGCGTTCGAAGACTGCCGGATTTTCGAGAGCTCTTCGATGGCGCGGCTGCGCGAGGTACTGGTCGGATCGAGCAGGTACTGTTGCACGGTGAACATCGAAGCGTAGATGTCGGACCGAACGGTAATCAGGAGATTCGCGGCGCGGTGATAGGAACGTTCCGCAGCCGCGAATCTGTCCTGAAACTCGGCGCTCTTGACGAAGACGCTGGCAGAGGTGAGGACGATCAGCGCCAGAAGGATGCCGAAGATTGCGCCTAACACGGGTAAGGTTCGGAGTCGCATCGTGCTTCGTAGACGCCTATCTTTACGATTGGGCGGCTGGTTTCACTTTCGCCTGGTTCGGCGCGACCACGGCGAGATCGTTCGCGACGGAGAAGACACCCGGCACGCGGTTGGCCGCCATACCGATGATCTGCTTGTCCATGTCGCGATCGACAACACCGGTGAGGGTCACATTTCCATTCTTCACGATGATGTGAATTGGATTCCAGCCGGTGGGCGGATTGTTGGTGATACCGCCGTTTGCCCACAATGGCGTCAGCATCGGCATAAAGGGACGGCCAGAGCTATATTTCCGAAGGTTCGGGTTCATATAGATGGCAACGTAGGTTTTGAGCCGGATCTGGTCGTCGAAACGCGATAGCGGCAGCACTTCGATTTTATTCACGACGGAATCGACGCCTTCGACCGAGCGGGTTACTTTCTCCGCCGAGCTTTTGAGTGTGGGCCGGGAGGCATAGCCCATTAGGGTGACTTCCCCGCCCTGGATCGTGAATCTGAGGTCATCGAAGACTCCGTAATTGGGCAAAGTGACGATATTTTTGCGGATCTGCTCGGCCATTTCTAGAACTTTCTTTTGATTCTCGGTGGCGAGAGATTGGACGTTTTCGTCGTGGGTGTCGGCGTAGATCGGAAGCACAGTTATCACGGCCGCCAAAGCTACGCTTAGCCGGATGGTGGAATTGAGTTTGCGAAGTTTATTAATGCGAAGCATGATTATTTTCCTTTAAGTATTTGTAAATATTATTGGTTATCTCTCGGAGCCGGGAGACCTTTGCTGCCGGCTCCTTTTAAACAAGTTGCATCGGGTTAGGAGTTAGAAGAGGCGAGCTTCATCTGCAGCTCGTCGGCTTTCTGCTGGGCTGCGGCCATGTCGAGGAAATCGCTCACGTTCTGCTTCAGCTGCCTCGCGTCATCGGTGATCGCCTGCAAGGTGTCCTTGTAGCTCTGCGCGTAGAAGTTGGCAGGAGTTTCGTTGATGTGGTTGATCGCCAGTTCCGTGTTGGCGGCTATCTCGCGGGCCAGCGGTGTGATGCGGTCAATGGCATCCTGCTGCCAGGGAGCGGCTTCATTTCTCAGTTCCTCGAGCTGAGCCAGCTGTTCGCCGGTCTTGTTGATATGAGCCTTAATGCGATCGAGAGACGCTGCGTAGGACGCGCGGCTGACATTGGAGCGCATGAGGCCGGTGAGTTGATCGCCATCTTTCGAAAGCTCGGCGGCGCTGGCTCGAACCTGCTTCAGCAGATCGGTGGCTTCAAGTTGAGCAGCCGAGTATTCGGAAGTGACGAGGATGATGGTTACCGGGCCACTGATCGTCTCCGCGTGAGCGGCGGGGACGGTTAAGACCGAGGCGGCCAACAGCGCGAGAGCAGGGGCAAAAGAAGCTTTCTTGATGATTGTCGAGAACATTGTGTAAGTATCCTTTCGATTTCTGGTTTTGAGTTTCTTGAGCTTGGGTTTGTCCCTTGCTCTGTTTCTAAGTTACGTTGTTTCAAGGACTTGAACCATCCCAGCGATTTGGGGGAAAGGGGGCGGAAAAGGCATGAGGGAGGGACGGCGAACTGAAGTTCACCGCTAGGCCGGGCAGGTCCGGCCACAACAAACGCGGCGAGGCCTGCCTCGCCATTCTTGTTAATCGTCGCTCGAGAGGATAGAGCCGATTCCGCCGATGACGCCGCCTACGCCGCCGCCGAGAGCTTCGAGCGGTCGGTGTTCGTCGCCGCCGTGCATCGAGGGAGATAGTTCGTGCCGGAGCCGTTCGAGCGTAAGGCTTTGAAGCACAACTTTACCGGGTCCGGTGAGCGTGGCCAGAAATATGCCCTCGCCGCCGAAGATGGCAGTGCGGATGCTGCCTACCGTTTGTATATCGTATTCGACTGTGGGCTCGAAGGCGACAAGATGGCCGGTTTGCACCTGGAGCTGCTCGCCGGGCGTGAGGTTGAATTCGACGAAATCGCCGCCCGCGTGAACGAACACGGGACCGGGTCCCGTTAGTTTTTCGAGAATGAAGCCTTCACCGCCGAGCAGGCCGGCTCCGAGCTTTCGAACGAGCGCGATGTCAAGCTGAACGGAGGATTGAGCAAACAGAAAGCCGTCGCGTTGCACAAAGATGCTTTGCGCGGGCGCTAGGTCGAAGACATGGATTTTGCCCGGATAGTGGCCGGCGAAACCAACTTCACCGGGAATCTGGCCGTGGAAATACGTCATCATGATCGATTCGCCCATAAGGCGGCGTTTGATGGCACCGAGAATTTTCTGGCCGAGACTGTTGCCGCTCATTCTGGTTTCCCACGCGACGTTGACGGACTTGTAGACCATCTTGCCCGCCTCGGCGTAGATCTCCTGACCGGGCTTCAAATGGACACGCGCAATTTGGAGGTTGTGCCCTTCAATCGAGTAATCGAGCGGCTCAGGAGGGGGCGCGGCGTTGTAAATTGCGGGGGCGGAGCTTAGCGCCTGGCCGCAGTTGACGCAGAAATGGGCGTCATCTTTCAGTTGGGTGCCGCAGTTCGTGCAGAAGGTCATGGTTCCGACATGATAAACGAATTGGCGGAAGCGTTGTTCCGGGAATTTCTGGGGTGGGTGCGGACTTTTCAAACCGGCTGAATTCGTTGTACGATTGTGGCTTGATTATGTTCTTGGGCCGGGACGAATTCGATCCCCTCGCGCCGCAGCGGGAAGCCGCCATGTTCTATGGGCTCTTTCTGCGCGGGCACTCAGCGGAAGCGCTGAGGCGGGATATTGACGTGCCCAGGCCGATTCTGAACAAGTGGCTGCAACCGCGGCGGTACGAAACGGATTTCCGGGACTCGCTGCGGAGAATGTACCTGTACCGCAAGAAAGTTTTGGCGATTTTTGACGAGCTGGTGTGGAAAGAGAAGCATCGGATACGGGTTCAGTAGTTCCTACCTTCAGTTCCCTACCCCGGGACCTACAATCCAGTCAGCAACAGCGCTAGTAAGGCAGTCCGGTCGGCGATTCTGTCGATAAGAATGCTCTCGTGTGGAGCATGTGCTCCTTCCCCGACTCCTCCCAGCCCATCTAAGGTCGGAACCCCGAGCGCGGCGGTAAAATTTCCGTCTGAGCCGCCACCTGTTGCCGATTCCTCGAGTCTGACACCGAGTTTCTTTGCCAAACTCTGTGCCTTTCGAAACAGATTTTTTATTTGTTTGGTGCGTTCCATGGGAGGCCGATTCAAGCCGCCTTCGACGGTTAAGACGCAGCGTTCATCGTAGGGCTTCAATGCGCGAAATTTCCGGTCGAGCCGAAGAGCTTCAGCGGGCTTGACAACTCGTATGTCGATGCCCGCTTCCGCTTCAGCGGCCACTACATTGGCCCGAGTGCCGCCGCGGATGACGCCTGGATTTACTGTCGTTCCCCGGCGCGGATCCGTGAAACCGGATACCCGTTCTATATGCCGGGCGAGCTCGACAATCGCGCTTGCACCGGATGAAAAATCGACACCGGCGTGCGATGCTCGCCCTTTCACTCGAACGGTGTAAGCGCCAACTCCCTTTCGGGCTGTCTTCAGCTTGCCGGCGAGTCCCGTACCGGGTTCAAGCACCAATACAGCGGCACTCTTGGATGCCTCTCGTTCGGTCAACTCACGCGATGTTTCGCTCCCCACTTCTTCGTCCGAAACAGCCAGCAACGCTACCGGCCGCTTAACATTAAGATCCAAATCGCGGCAGGCTCGCGCGGCAAAAATGAAGAAGGCGAGCCCCGCCTTCATATCAAGCACGCCAGGACCCCACAAGCGGCCTTTCTCGTCGCGGAATGGCATGTTATTAAGCGACCCCAAGGGCCAGACCGTATCGGAATGGCCCAGCCCCAGAATCTGTCCCTGCTTCTTTCGGCCAGGCAGATTAAAATGGAGCCGCAAGTGCCGGCCGAATCTCGATGACGGGAACATTTCCGCTTCCGCAATGTCCTTTGAACGTTCCGCAAGCAAGTCCTGGAAGCGGTTCACGGACGAGGGCGAG
Organism: Bryobacterales bacterium; assembly: GCA_963722585.1. Classification (GTDB taxonomy): domain Bacteria; phylum Acidobacteriota; class Terriglobia; order Bryobacterales; family Bryobacteraceae; genus KBS-96. The sequence continues at coordinate 117,331 of CAVRNU010000017.1, forward strand.
TCGCTCGGCGACTCCGCGCGAACCAGCTCGCCAATGAAATCGATAATGTCTTTTTGCCTTTCAATCGCATAGCTCAGAAGAGGATGCATTGGCTGTTATAATAGCGGCTCAATGGCGTTGATGGATATTCAGGAAATCCGTGACATTCTTCCTCATCGCTACCCGTTCCTGATGGTCGATCGCATTCTCGAAATGGGGGAAGAGCGCATCGTCGGAATCAAGAACGTAACCGTCAACGAGCCGTTCTTTGTAGGCCACTTCCCCGATTTCCCGGTTATGCCCGGCGTGCTGGTGGTCGAGGCAATGGCTCAGGTCGCGGGAGTGCTGGTGCTGAAGACGATCGGCGACCGTCATCAGAAGCTGGTGCTGCTTGCCTCGGTCGAAGAAGCGAAGTTTCGCAAGCCGGTCGTTCCCGGCGATCAATTGCGGATTGAGATGACGGTCACGCGCCGCAAAGCCACCGTTGCGAAAATGCGCGGGGTGGCGACGGTGGATGGATCGGTGGTCGCGGAAGCGGTGGTGATGTGTAAACTGGCAGACCGCCCCGCTTCGGGCGCTCCAGACAGAGCCGAGGTTCCTGAGCCGCAGCTTGCCTGAGGCCGCTCACGCAGGATGGCGATTCATCCGACTGCCATAGTCGACCCGCACGCCGAAATTTCGCCGGACGCCAGCATAGGTCCTTATTGCATCATTGGCCCGCGGGTAAAAATCGGCGCGCGCACCCGCTTAATCGCGCACAACTTTCTGGAAGGCAAACTTGAAATTGGCGAAGACAATATTTTCTATCCCTATTCGAGCATTGGCGTCGCGCCGCAGGATTTGAAGTACAGAGGGGAAGATTCGGAAACTCGCATCGGAAATCGAAATAAGATTCGCGAATTTGTCACAATCAATCGCGGAACAACCGGCGGCGGTATGGTGACATCCATCGGCGACGATAACCTGTTGATGGCTTATGTTCATATCGCGCACGACGTTATCCTCGAAAATCACATCATTCTCGCGAATGCCGTGACATTCGCCGGCCATGTCTGCGTGGGCTCGTATGCGAACATTGGCGGCCATACCGGCATCCACCAGTTCTGCCGCATCGGGCGTCACGCGATGATCGGTAGTTACAGCGTCATTAGCCAGGACGTGCTTCCCTTTTCCAAAACGGCGGCGTCGCACAACATGGGCGTCTATGGCGCGAACCGGGTGGGCCTCGAGCGCCGGGGTTTCAGTTCAGACCAGATCGAGCCGCTTCAGAACGCGTTCCGTATACTCACGCGTTCCGGACTGAATACTTCGCAGGCCATAGCGCGGATCGAGGAAGAGATTTCGGCGACAAGCGAAGTCGCGGAGCTGCTCGAATTTATCCGCAACTCAAAACATGGATTCATCAAGTAGCCGCTACGGGCTGATTGCGGGCAACGGCCGCTTTCCTCTACTCGCGTTGCAGACGGCGAAGAGCCTGGGGCACGAGGTCGTCGTTATTGCCATACAAGACGAAGCGGCAGTCGAGATCGAGCAATGTGGCGCGACGGTTCATTGGATCACCATCGCCCAACTTGGCAGGTTGATCGACATTTTGAAGCAGGAAGGAATTCGCGAGGTCATGATGACCGGCCAAGTAAAGCACGTCAGTATCTTTTCCGCGCTTCAACCCGATTGGCGTCTGTTCAAGCTGCTCGCCTCGTTGAAGGAGAAGAACACAAGCGCATTGATCGGCGGCGTGCAAAAAGTGCTTCGAGACGAGGGAATCGAGCTGGTCGATTCAACCACTCTGTTGAAACCGCTGCTTGCGGGCGAGGGAGTTCTTACGAAGCGAAAGCCGACTAAAGAAGAAGAGACCGACATTCGGTATGGCCGGCGCGTGGCTCACGTTCTTGCATCCGTCGATGTGGGGCAAAGCGTCGCAATTAGTGAGAAAGCCTGCATCGCCGCTGAGGCCATGGAAGGAACGGACGCCATGTTGAGGCGCGCGTGCGCTCTTGCAAACGGGAAACCCCTGCGGCTGGTGAAGGTTTCGCGCGGGCGGGCCCACATGCTGTTTGACGTTCCGGTGGCAGGACCGGGAACAATCGAAACGATGGTGGAAACCGGCACAACGGCGTTGGCGCTTGATTCCGCGCGGACGCTTCTCATCGACAAAGCGGAGATGATCGAGGCGGCCAACAGGGCGGGCATCACCATCGTCGGTTTTCCGCCGGAGGAAGAATCGAAGTGAATCCGCTGCGAGCCGCCGTCATCGGAGCGGGCACATTCGGACGGCATCACATCCGAGTGGTCAGTCAAACGCCGTGCGTCGAACTATCGGCTATCGTCGATTCCGATCCACAGAAACTCGCGGAGTTGAAGATCAATCCAGTCATCAAGCGGTTCGGCAATCTCGATTCGCTCGCCGGCTTAGTCGATGCAGCAATCGTTGCCACGCCCACGAATACTCACGAATCCATCGCAGCTCGATTGCTCGAAGCTGGTATCGACGTCCTGGTCGAGAAACCTATCGCTGGTTCATCGGAAGCGGGCGAGCGCTTGAGCCGGCTTGCCGAATCGCGCGGGCGCATTCTGCAGACCGGCCACCTCGAGCGATTCAACCCCGCAGTTGTGGCTCTCAGTAAGATCATCACGATCCCTCTGTTTTTTGAAGTACACCGGCTCAGCATGTTCACGCCTCGCAGCCTGGATATCGACGTTATTCTCGATTTGATGATTCACGATCTGGATATCGTGCTGAGCATGGCGAAACAGGCGCCGGTCGAGATCCGAGCCGCCGGAATTTCGGTGCTTTCGCCTAAAGTAGATATCGCCAATGTTCGCCTTGCATTTCCCGGCGGTTGCGTCGCCAATTTGACGGCAAGCCGTGTATCTACCGAGCAGGTTCGCAAGCTACGCGTATTCCAGCCAGGGCAGTATATTTCGCTCGATTACGCCCGCCAAGCTGCCGTTTCATTTTCAATCGGACCAACAGTTGCCTCACGCCCATCCGCCGGCACCACATCGCCAAAAATCGCGTTCGATGCAATTCCGATCGAAAAGGCCGAGCCATTGCAACAGGAGTTGACGGCTTTCTTTCAATGCGTTCGCGATCGCAGCAAGCCTCTCGTTGATGGGTGGGAAGCCACGCAAGTGCTTGAAGTGGCAGAGGCTATCATTGATAAAATCAAAGAGCACGGGGATCTTGTAACTGAAACGATTCGCCGGCAGTCCTAACATTTCAGGAAGTATGGCGAAGCGAAAGGAGCCGGAAGTGTGAGCGACCGGCCTTCGTCGATCCACCCTGCGTATCCATCCGGGCCGCAACCGCAAGGAAGCGGTGGTTCTTCCCTCGAGCAAACGCCGGAATTGAACCTGCTCTTTCCCTGGCCGGAAGATCAGTATTCCGCGCGCTGGCGGCGAAGCTTTGTTGCATCCATCGCGCTGCACATTGTGTTGTTTTCGGCGGGGCTCAGGATAAGAAGCTTGATCCACAACTCGAGCACGGAACCGGTTGTCAAGCGAGCGGTAACGCCGCTCTACATGCCGCGCGACCTCGTAACCCAGCGTGCGCCGAACAAGGGCGAAATCTCGAAGAGCTTCGATCTGGCCGATCTTTTGGCCTCGCAGCAAGAGCACCGCCGCGTAGCTGCGCCGACGCCTGGAAGCGTTCGCCATCTGCAGTTGCCGAAAGAAAACGCAAAAGTGACGGCGAAAGTAGCCACGCCCCAGATTTCCGCGGAGCCGCCGAAGGAAATCGCGGGAAATCAGCCGCCTCCTCCTGGGGTGGCGGATTCCGTTCTCGGGCCGGTACCACCGCCGCCTGCCCCGGCCGCTAATCCAACACCGCCCCCAGGCGCCGAACCAACGGCGCAGAACACGCACAAACTAGCGCCCCCTAAGAATTCGGTCTCGGACATACTTCGGCAGATGTCGCACGGAAACGATTCGTCAAAGGTTGTCGTGACCGATCAAGGCGCTGCTCGGAGCGTTCCTTCGGAACCGGGACAGCAGGCTCTGCAGGGGCACCTGAACTCAGCTATCGAGCTGCAGTCGGACCCACAGGGCGCAGATTTCAGGCCGTACCTCAAGGAGATTCTCGCAATCGTCCGGAGAAACTGGTTTAGTGTTCTGCCCTCCAGCGCGCGAAGCGGCATGCTTCGAGGCCGGACTACGATTCAATTTGTCGTCAACAAGGATGGCTCGATTCCCAAACTGGTGATTGCCGATTCGTCGGGCCTGCAGCCCTTAGACCGCGCCGCAGTCGCGGGAATGAGCATGTCGAACCCGCTGCCGCCTCTACCTGCGGACTTCAAGGGCGAATTTGTCCGGCTGCAGTTCTCGTTCAATTACAACGTGCCGTCGCTGTGATGACGCCGCTCGATCCGGAAGAGAAAGACGGGCCGGAGCACGAAGAGGGGAAGCCTTTGATTTCGTATCGCGGGGCGATGGCTGCATATGCCGTACTCGCGGTGGTTTGCATGATTACCTTGCGCGGCGATGCGTTGTATATTGCGCTTTTGATCATCGGCGCGATTGCTATTAAGACTTGGCTCGCGGAGGCGAAGAAGCGGATTGAGTAGGCGTGTGGGGAGATCCTTCCCACATGAACTGAAGTTCACCGCTGCACGCCGAATGAGGATGCTGAAAGAGCCGAACACCGCTTGCTCACGAGCGCGGTTCAGAAAATGCGATCGCCTGTCCTCAGCGTCTTACGGAACCGCGACCGCGAGGAGCGGTCTCAGTCTGCCCTTATTCAGCATCCTCTAAAAGCGTGCGCCATCGCTCCTTAGGCTTTGGCGGCGGCTTCTCCGAGTTCCTGACGGAGAATTTGCAAAGCCGTGCGCACCCATGTCTTCACTGTGCCCAGGGGCTGCTTCATTCGATCGGCCATTTCGCTTTGCGTAAGGCCTTCGAAGTAAGCCATTTCGAGAACCGATTTTTGGTTGTCGGTTAGCTTCGAGAAGGCACTCTGGATGTGGCGAAGGCGGTCGCGATCGGCGTATTCTTGTTCGAGATCGACGAATAGCAGCGGCCGTTCGAGTTTTTCGAGATCGTAGCCGGCCTGGGCGAAACGAGAACTGGTGGAGCGCCGATAGTCGATGGCACGATTCCTGGCGATAGTGAGGATCCAGGGCCCGAGCGCGCCGCGCTCGACATCGAACCCGGCTACTCTGTTCCAGACTTTCAAAAACGTTTCCTGAAGAAGGTCTTCGGCGATTGCACGATCGCGCACAATTCGGGCAATGATAGCTAGGGCTACTTTCCCGAACCGATCGTACAAGTCTCTCATCGCCTCGGGATCCCGTTCTTTTAGCCGCTTGATAAGTTCACCGTCATCCTGGGAAACCAGGGCAGACAGCAAAAGATATAAGAGCATAGAATGCCAAGCAGCCCAGGGATTATAGCAATCAAAGGTAACGGAAGATACGTTGAATGTTAGCTTTGATGCTGATACAGATCTTCGGCGACGATGGGCATTCCAGGCTCCATACGCGCTCGGGAACTGACGTTATAGCGGCTGCGAGCGTTGAACAGCTTTTCAACTTCTTCGCGGGGCAAGGGCCGCGCGCCGCCGAGCATTTCTGCAACGAAAGTGATACGCGCGAAATGTTCGACCATTTCCATGCGGAAGAAGGCTTGCCACACATCGCGCCCGTAGGAGACGCAACCATGGTTTTCCATCAATAGCGCGTCGTAGTTAGGGATCAAGGGGATCATGCCCTCGGTGAGGGCGGGTGTGCCGGGAAGGCCATAAGAGGCGAGAGGCACGGCTCCGAGATGGATGACTACTTCGGGCAGGAGGGCTTTGTCGAGCGCGCGGCCGGCGGTGGCGAAACCAGTGGCAACGGGTGGATGGGCGTGAACCACGCCCCACACGTCGGGCCGCAAGCAGTAAATCGTGTTATGCATCGCGATTTCCGACGTGCGGTCTAGTCGGCCTTCGATTTTGTTGCCATTCAAGTCGCAAACAATCAGGTCGCCGGATGAAACCATGCCCTTGCTGATCGAGGTGGGCGTACAAAGGATGCGATTTTCGGCCAGCCGAACGCTCACATTGCCATCATTGGCCGCCACCCAGCCCTTTTCATAAATCAGGCGACAGACCCGAATGATCTCCTCTCGATGTTCCTGTTCGGTCTTCATCTACTAAAGCCTCGATTTTACCAGCAAGCGACGTGGAACTGAGGTGAGCATGTGAACGTGACTCGAGGACCGTTCGCCGGCGGCGGAAGGCCGTCGGGCCGTCTCAGGGTGTTGCCGCTTGCGGAGCGAGCGGGGAAATGGGAGGCACCGTTAGAATTGGAGGATCGTGGAAAAACGTCGAATGTGCCCCAACTGCCGGGCCTTTGTCTCCTCAACCGACCGTGTATGTCCGTACTGTGAGGTTCAATTGGGACCCCGGGCGATCGACCTGCGTTCGGCGGAAGTAATGCATGGACTCGTTCCGCGGGCGTATTCGTCGAGCATGATCATCCTGGTGCTGAATGTAGCCTTCTACGTGGCGATGGCCGCTTTCACGGTGCACATGAGCCAAGGTCCAATCGCGCAGAGCTTAGGCGGAGTATGGCAGGGGTTCAGCAGCCAGGTATTGCTCATCTTTGGCGGCAAGTATGGCCCAACGATCTATCAATATGGCCAATGGTGGCGATTGTTGACGGCCGGTTTCCTGCATGGCAGCCTCCTGCACATTGGGATGAACATGTGGGTAATGTTTGAATTGGTGGCTGAAGTTGAGCAATTTTATGGTTCAAGCCGGCTGGTGATTATTTATATATTTTCGACAATCACAGGTTTTTTTCTGAGTCTATTATGGGCTCCGGGGACGGTCTCGATCGGAGCATCGGCAGCGTGTTTTGGGCTGATCGGAGCGATGATGGCAATCGGGTTGCGGCGCCGGGCCGATCCCATGTCGCAAGCCATTCGAAGCTACTACATGCGTTGGGCGATTTACGGTCTCATCTTCAGTTTCATGCCGTTTATGCACATCGATATCGCCGCGCATATCGGCGGCTTAGCGGGCGGCTTCATCGGCGGATATGTGGCCGGGCTGCCGGGCTTACCGGGCTCTCCGCGAGAGCGGGTGATGCAGACGCTGGCCGGGGTGGCGATCGCGCTGACGGTGTATTGTTTTCTGCAGGAATTCCGATTTTTCATCGCAATTCAATCGCGATTGTCGGAGTAATACTTTGGTGTATTTGGCCCGCTTATCCACAGTAAATTTTTATTCGATACTAAAAATAGTTGGATAATTACATCCTGATCAGGGGAGCGCGGCAATTGCTCACTCTGCATGGACCGCCCGGAATACGCCGCGGCCGGGCCATGAACCATCTGGGGATCATCGAAGATGGCGCGGTTTTAATCAGAAACTCCGAGATTGCGGCGGTGGGTCCCACTCGGCGGCTGGAAAATCTGAAGGAGGCGAGGAACGCTGCGGTAATACCAGCGGCAGGAAGAGTGGTGCTTCCGGGATTTGTCGATCCGGCGCTTCACTTGATGGTCGGCGGAGTGACACCGTCCGCGAGGAACCGTCCCATCGGCCGGGTCGTTCAGGACGCCGCAGCCGTTCTTCGATCGGCTTTGCAGCACGGCACGATTCGAGCCGAGATCAAAGTAGGCGGCAGCACGCCGGCCGAAGAGCTGCGTTTTCTGCGGCAAACGAAGCGGTTAGACCCCGATGGAGACGACCTGGTACGTACCTGGCTCGTAAACGCCGCGTCGATCGACGTGCCGGAAACTGGCATTCAGGTCCGTGAAGGTGCTTTTGAATGGATGCGAAAGCGGGTAAAAAACGGCTTCATCGAAGTGCTGGCCACGGCGCAGGACGCCGAAGCGGCGCAAGCACTGGCGACGGCGGCTTCCGAGCGTAACATCGTCTGCAAACTTCAGTGGCGGGACCGCACGGGGCAAGCGCTGGCAGGCCTGCTTTCGAGGTGTTCATTTCACGCAGTATCGGGCTTGGAACAATCGGAAACGGAGCATATACCGGAACTCGCGGCGTCAGGCACAACGTTTGTGTTCACGGCTGGAAATCACGTGTGGAACAGGAATGACCAGGCGTGCATCCGGGTGCTCGTGGACGCCGGCGGAGCGGTAGCGGTTGCCAGCGGCTACGATTCAGCCGCGTCGCCTGTGTTCAACATGCAGATGGCGATTGCGCAGGCAGTTCTGCAGATGAAAATGACAACCGAAGAGGCGATTACGGCAGCAACCATCAATGCGGCGCATGCCAGCGGTCTCGGCTCAAAAACGGGCAGCCTCGAATTCCAGAAGGAGGCTGATCTTCTTTTGCTGAATCTGGGGGATTATCGTGAACTGCCTCGCCAATTCGGAATCAATCACGTGGGTATGGTGATCCGGTCAGGATCGGTAGTGTTCAACCGGATCGGCTGGAAAGCGATGCGGCCGGCGAGCTAGTGTGCCGTCCCGCTTGGAATTCGACAATACCTGCGAAAGCGCGACCGGGAGGTCGCGCGCCTCGGCTTTGGCCATTTATAACTCAACCATTGGCGTAACAAACGGCGGAAGCGAGCGGGAACGTGCATTTCTGGGACTTCGAGTCAGGTGAGAGGTCGGAAGCGAAGCCGGAGAAACTATCGATACCGAGACCACGGCCCCAGACCTCGGCGCGGAGTTGATGAATCAGTTGCTGGGTGGAGGTGCGAGGACCTTTGGAAGCAGCCGCCCACTTGGGCTGAGGCAGCAGTCCATCGGTCGAGTTTCCGAAGGCGCGCTGAGCCGAGACCAGCAGCAGGCCGTAAGCGGCGACGGCCAAAGCGGGTGCTGACTCGACAGAAAGGTCCGCCCTGACCTGTGCCTGACCGATTCCCAACAGTGTTTTTTCATCCCGGAAGTTCACCTCGATATCCCAGCGTTGAAAGTAAGTTTCGATGATCTGGCGCGCATCCAGTGCGGGGTCGGTGCAGATGAGATAGGCGGGATCGCGATAGAGAAGCTTCGATCCTTTGTGGGGACGATAGGCAAGCGGCGCGATGACGATGAGTTGCAGAACCTGCCCGGCGCCGGCGGTGCGCCACAGCAGGTTTTTGCGAAGTTTGTAGCGCAGTGGATGGGCGACACCAGAATGCGTGAAGGTCATGGTTTGCCAAGGCTCGGAGTCATCGGTACGGAACTCGTCAGGCGTCGGAGCGTCGGCACCATAACGCAAACGGCGACCGCGTGGTTTCAGCAGCGCCGGATCGGGCAGGAAGGACAGATGGGCGTCTTTGCGAATGCGGCCGATACAGGTGGTATGAGGCGGAATGTTTTTGAGGACGGTGGAGTTGGTATAACCGCCGTCGAAAGCAACCAATAAAGTACGCTCTTTGCCGCCCGCATCCTGATCGAGGGACTGGCGAAGCTGCGTCATCTGTTGCGTGGCACGCAGACCGAGGCGAGAGTGAGAGGCATCCACACGGTATTGAGCCACAACTTTGACAGAGGCAGTGCGTTTGGGCTTCTGAGGAGTGGGGGTATGAACGAAGGCGATGGGCGACAACCGGTAGACACCGTCATTTCCCGGCATCCCAGCGGATATTTGCAAGAAGCGCTGGCCCCGCACGAAGTTGGTTTGAAAGCGCGGTCCGAGAGGATCGCGACGCCAGGCTACGCCGGGTGTATGAAGGCCAGAACGGCGCAGGAGCGAGTCATCCAGGACAGCGCGAAAAGGTGCGCCTGGGGGCAACTGATCGGCCACGCCACGGCGCACGACGGAAAAGATCTCAGGCAGCGGCAGTCGATCCTGCGAGAAGAGCCGATAGGCGGCGCTCCAATCTTGAAACTGAGAGCCGGAAGTGGTGAGCAGACCAGTCACGGTGTGGCGTCCGAGGCAGAGCAGCGAACTCAGCGCGAGGGTTTGCGCGCGGTCGGCGATGCGGCGCTGGTCGAAGGAAGGGACGCACTCGTTCCAGAGCTGCTCGAACTTGGGGAGGAGACTGGCAGAGTTTTTTTTAAAGTCGGCGATGGCGCTTCCAGCCGGCGCAGCGCGAGCAATGCTTTGTCTTCGACGATCCACTCGACGGTTTCCCCGCGCGAGAACTCCATGGCCTGAGCGATGGCGGAAGGGAAGTTGATGTACCACTGCTCGCTGGCTTTGCGTTTGATGAGCTGCACTTTGGTGGGGAATCCCATGGTGACGAAGGTCCTTTCGTTATATCTAGTCTTATAACTAGATATAACGATACAGGAAAACCTGGAACATTGCACAGTAAAAATGATTTTTATCTAGTCAATGGCCAAAGCCGAGAAGCGCGACCGGGAGGTCGCGCGCGGACGAGCACGTCCGCCCTACATGTTGGCGGGACGGCTCACAACCGCGGTTCGTCAGCGTACCCCTTGCTAACGCGCGCGGTTCTGCAAGGTTCGGGTTATTGGCCGAACTTGATGGTGCTTTCGCCCGAGAACTTATGGTAATTGCGGAAGTCGATCGCATTCTTCGAGCAGATGGAACTGCCCCGCTGGCAACCCAGGTTCTCCGCGTGGACGGGCAGGAAAAAGGAGCCGGTTCCCAACATGACTTTGTCGTAATCGACGGCCCACTCGACGGTATCGAGCGGGAAATCAGGCGGAACGTTATCGGCCTGCATTTCGATGCGGCGAACCTGGGCGGTGTTCTTGTCGATCCACACTGTGCCGCTATAAGCCGGCCTCAGCGTTTGTCCTCCGACACGGATCTGCCAGTCGGAGTGGTGGAGATCGACTCTGAAATCGTAGAGGGCGGCCTCGCTGCCGCCGGCGCGCGCAGTCTGAGCGAACTTGAATTTAGCTTCGCTTTGCGGCGCGAACACTCCGCGGAGAGTGCTGGCGAACTCTCCGGTGGAAGTCGAGCCGCCGAGTTCCATCATGCTCTTGTTCGTCTTCTTGCCGCCAACCGTAATATCGCGGTAGCTCTCTTTACCGTCTTCATAGACCACTTGGGCGGTAACCAGGTCGAGCGCCTGCCACCCCGTTTGCCTCGATTCCTCCACGTACCGGGTGGTTGATTGCTGGCAAACGTAGTTGGGCAGCGCTTCGGTAAACGAGCCGACCCACTCGCGGGCGCGTTCAACCAAATCTTCAGATTTTGGCTTGGCGGGAGCTGCGGCAGGCGGCGCATCGGGTTCAACCGTAATGTCATCGTCCTTATAGACGGGCCGGTTTGAAGCCGAGCTTACAGTGGACGTGCCTCCACTTGCGCCTTGGGTTGAATTACTGTCATCGGATGAGGTCTGCTGGTGCGATGCTCCATGATGCAGGACCGGCCGGTTGGGGGCGTCAACCGGAGACTTGAGTATGCTGGCGCGAGGCTCGTTGTCTTCCGGGGCAGAGGCTTCGGTCCCCGTATTTGCAGCATTTGCCGATTGTCGCGGTGGGTCCTTCAACAGATCCACTTTCTCGGCCGTTAGATTGTCCTGATCGTCCGCCGTTGCCTCAAAATGAATGGTTGCGCCTTGTAAAATGGTGCTGGCCGGAATGGTATTGCCGTTGCGCGAATAGGTGGTTTTGTCGTTCAAGTTAAGAGTGAAGGTTCGACCGTCTTCGGAGTCGACAGCTATGGTTTTTCCGTCATTCGAGCGCACGATGCCCTGGGCTTCGATCGAAGGTCCTTGACTCGAGGACTGCTGGGAAGGGGATTTGTGCCGATGAGGGATAGGAATTTGGGGACCAAGCTGCGCTCGCAAAAGAGACAGGCTAAGACAAAGCAATCCAATCGAGACTGGCCGCACCTGAAAATACATGACCGTTCGACGTTCTATTATCCTACTTTCGTTGCGGCCATGGGGCGCACATTGGCAGCATGAAGATCCGTCGCGATTTGACCATCTGTGGTGTAGCGCGAAAAGCGGAGGCTGTGTTTGAAGCCTCGGCCGCAAAAATCGACGCGCTGGAGCAAAGCTGGAATCCCGCGAACGGGTCGCCAGTGTTCACCGCCGAAGGGAAATACACGAGCCGCGGATGGACCGAGTGGACGCAAGGCTTTCAGTTTGGGTCTGCGATTTTGCAATTTGACGCTACGGAGGAACGGCGTTTTCTCGAGATGGGCCGCCGGCGGACTGTGGAATTGATGGCCAAGCATCTGACGCACACCGGCGTGCACGACCACGGGTTCAATAACATCAGCACGTACGGAAACTTATTGCGGTTGTGGCACGAAAAACGTCTTTCGTCAGAGGAGTGGGAACGGGATTTCTACGAAGTGGCGCTTAAGTGTTCGGGCGCCGTGCAGGCGGCGCGGTGGTCGCGGACGGCTTCGGGCAGTGGATTTATTTACTCCTTCAATGGTCCACACTCGTTGTTCATCGATACCATCCGGTCGCTGCGATCGCTCGGGGCGGCGCACGTTTTGGGGCACGTGTTAATGGGCGAAAACGATCGTTCGGTATCGCTGCTTTCCCGGCTGATTGAACATGCGCGCACAACAGCGCTTTACTCGGTTTACTACGGCGAGGGCCGGGATATCTACGATCGGCGCGGCCGCGTAGCGCATGAATGCATCTTTAATCCGAACGATGGAAATTTTCGATGCCCCAATACCCAGCAAGGCTATTCGCCGTTCAGCACGTGGACCCGAGGCTTGGCCTGGGCGATGTGCGGATTTGCGGAACAGCTCGAATTTATCGAGGCGATTGGCCGAGAAGATCTGAAAGAATTTGGCGGCAAGGATGAGATACGAAAATTGATTCTGCGCGCGGCCGGGGCGGCTAGCGATTTCTACATCGAGAATTCGGCGGCGGACGGGATTCCGTACTGGGACACGGGAGCTCCGGGGCTGGCAAACCTCGGAGATTGGCGGGAACGCGCAGCCGACCCTTTCAACGACTACGAACCTGTGGATAGTTCAGCGGCCGTGATCGCCGCGCAGGGATTGTTACGGTTGGGCCGCTTTCTGAACAGAGGAGAATACTGGCAAGCCGGTCTCACCATCGCCGCCGCGGCGTTCGACACGCCGTATCTATCGACGGACGGCAGGCATCAGGGATTGATTCTCCATTCGGTCTACCATCGGCCAAACGGCTGGGATCATATTCCACAGAGAAGAAAGATACCTTGCGGCGAAGCGTGCATGTGGGGCGATTATCACGCCCTGGAACTTGCGCTTTACATTTTGCGGCTTGATAGAAACCAGCCATACCTGACTTTCTGGAGCAATTTGAATCGATGACCATTGCCGATCTCAGCACGATTGCGGGCCGCTCGTATCCTGCGCGGCGTTTGACGAAAAATATTGTGGGCGGCGCAAGTCCGATACAAGCGACGAATTTTTCGCTTGGTTATGTCACGCTTGAGCCGGACGGAGGACAAGTGCCGTGGCATAACCAGCAGCAGGAGGAGATCTATTTTGTTGTGGAAGGCACTGGCGAGATGTGTCTCGGCGGCGAACGGCAGATTGTGTCGACCGGCCAGGCGGTTTATATCCCGTCAGGCGTGTTTCACCAGTTGACCAACGTAGGCCAGACCCCGCTGAGGATGATCTATTGCTACGGGCCGGCCGGCGACGTGGCGCACTGGCATCAGGAGCTTGAAGGAACGCTTCCTCGCGCCGGCGAACAGGCGCCGCCTTTGCCCGCAGGTGCGCGGCCGCAGTGTGTAAGAACATTTCACGACTAGGTCACTTGATGGAGACAACGAAAATACACACAGCCGGCATCATCATGAACGGAGTAACGGGCCGCATGGGTTTGAACCAGCACTTAAAGCGGTCGATTTTGGCGATACGCGAACAAGGCGGCGTTGCTTTGCCGGACGGCGAAGCGATTATGCCGGAGGTGTTATTAGTCGGCCGCAACGCAGCGAAGCTCGAAGCGATATCGAAGGCGCATGGCGGCCTGATGTGGTCGACGGACCTTCGAAGCGCGCTCGCGGAACCGGGCTACACGATCTATTTCGACGCACAGACAACGGACCGGCGCGCGGACGCGGTGAAGCAGGCGATTGAAGCCGGGAAACATATCTATTGCGAGAAGCCGACGGCAACGGATTCAAAGACCGCCTATGAATTGTTCGAGCTGGCGCAGAAGGCGGGCGTCAAGAATGGAGTTGTTCAGGATAAGCTTTGGCTTCCCGGGCTTTTGAAATTGAAAGCGTTGCGCGATCTTGGATTTTTTGGCCGCATCTTGTCGGTGCGAGCGGAATTCGGGTATTGGGTTTTTGAAGGCGATATCATTCCGCCTCAGCGTCCGTCATGGAACTACCGCAAGGAAGACGGCGGCGGCATGATTCTGGACATGCTGTGCCACTGGCGGTATGTTCTCGACAACCTTTTCGGAAATGTAGAAGCGGTTTCGTGCCTAGGCGCAACCCATATAGAGAAGCGGTGGGACGAATCGGGCAACGAATACCGCTGCACAGCGGACGATTCCGCTTATGCGACTTTTAAGCTCGCCGGAGGAGCGATCGCACACTTCAATTCCTCGTGGGCAACGCGTGTGCGGCGCGACGATTTGCTGACGCTGCATGTGGATGGGACTAAAGGATCGGCTGTGGCCGGGCTGCGTCATTGCTGGATACAACCTTACGGGAGTACACCACGGCCGGTCTGGAATCCGGATGTCGATAGCCCTCTGAATTATTTTGAGCAGTGGCAAAAGGTTCCTGAGCAGCAGACCTTCGACAATGCTTTCAAAGTGCAATGGGAGCTTTTTTTGCGCCATGTGGTCAACGGCGAGCCGTTCCGGTGGACTCTGTTTGAAGGGGCGAAGGGGGTGGAGCTGGCCGAAAAAGGTGTCGAATCGTGGCAGAAAGGGTGTTGGGTTAGGGTGTGACTGTCGAAAATTGGAACCTCTTTAGAGGAAACAGCGTACAGTGGGCAGAGAGGTTTTCATGCGCTGTTCGGCGGTTGTACTAGCGGCTACTTTAGGGGCAGGGCTGCAGGCCTTTGCCCAAGTTGATCAAGGTCTTTTGAATCTGGTGCCGGCGGGCACCAGGATTCTGGCCGGCATTCAGGTAACTCAAGGCAAAGTTTCGCCTTTTGGTCAATATCTTCTTCAACAAGCTCAGAAACAAGACCCGCAATTCCAGAAGCTGCTGGACGACACCGGATTCGATCCGCGAAGTGATTTGCAAGAGGTTCTTTTTGCGGCGAACGGAGGATCGGCCGGAACGCACTCTCGCCCGCTCATAATTGCCCGGGGCAGTTTCGATCCGCAGCGGGTGAAGGCTGCGGTGACGGCGAAGGGCGGCCAGGTGGAGACGTTTCAAGGCGTTGACATACTCTCGGGCAAGCAAGGAGACAACGGAGGCGTCGCGTTTCTGGACGCGACACTGGCAGTACTCGGAAGCCGCACAGTTTTGCACACGCTGATTCAAAACCGCGACACGCCCACCACGCTTGATCCAGAGCTCGCAAAGCGCATGGAGGCCGTGAGCTCAGGCAATGAGGCGTGGTTTGCCTCGATCGTGCCTGGAACGGATATTCCGGCGAAAGCCGATTTGAACTTGAATGGCCAGCAAATCAACGGCGCAGTACTTCAAGGCGTGCTCGAATCTTCGGGGGGCGTACACTTCGCTTCCGATGCGTTGAACATCAATTTCGACGCGGTTACAAGGTCGGACAAGGACGCGCAGTCGCTTTCAGACGTGATACGGTTCTTGGCCGGCATGGCGCAGACGCAAGCCCAGGATCAAGCCCAGCTGGCTTTATTAGCTCCGTCTCTCAATGCGATGCAGTTAACGACAGACGGCGCCGCCGCGCACGTTTCTCTGTCGATTCCCGAGAAGACAGCGGAGCAATTGCTCGCGCAATCATCGAGTGCCAAACACGGGCAGTGAGTTGGCGGGCACACACTCTATGTAGCCTTCTCACTGCTCTAATCGCCCTGCCGCCGGTTGGCGCGGCTAACCACGCGATCACCCTCACCACGCTCGTTCGCGATAGCGAGGGCCGCACGATTTCAAGCCTAACGAGGAATGATTTCGACATTGCCGATAACGGGGAGCCTCGGCCCGTTGCAAGCTTCCGCTACCTGGGGCCATCGAAGGAACTGATCACCAGTAGGCCGCCGGAAGGCTATATCGTGTCAAACCGGCCGATGGCGGCCTTCAACTCTCCGCAGCCCACGACTGTCCTATTGCTCGATACGCGCGATACAGATCCCGAATTTCAACGCTGGCAAGAAGCGCAATCGATTCGCTTCTTCACTATGCTGCGGCAGGGCGAGGATGTCGCCGTGTATCAGTTGAGCAAGCGCGGATTCGTTCTGTTGCATGAGTTTTCGAATGACGCACGGGCGCTGAGCACCTCAATTGTGCCTGGCGCGCTATCGCGGGAGAGTGGGCGAGCGGAATTGCGGCCCGAATCAATTCAGCCGGTTGAGAACGAGACGGCGGAAGAATTTGAGAGCGAGGGCGGCAACTCGACGCTCCGGGCTGGGCGTTATGAATCGACTTGCCGGGCCGTGGCGGGCATGGCGCGGTATCTGGGACAGTTTCAAGGCCGCAAGAATCTACTTTGGGTGTCTGCGGACTTTCCGCCGTTCGGAGATAAAGTCGATAAACAACCCGATGCCACGGCCGCGAGTTGCACTGCGATGGTGCTCGCGCTCTTGAGAGCGGATGTGGCGGTCTATCCGGTGGATGTGCGTAGCGAGATCGGCCCAGAGCCGTTCAACAAGGTACCGCCGGGACATCTTCAGGCGATTCCAGGACGTCGAAAACGGGCTCTTTCGCCTGCGTTGGTTTCGAGCGTGGTCACGCTTGCGCGCGCAACGGGCGGCAAGGCTATAGCGAATCGAAGCCAGCTGGCCGAAGCCATGTTCGACGCAATGGAAGCGAGCCGGTCCGCGTATGAGCTTGTGTTTGATGTGCCGGATGCGGCGTGGGATGGCAAGCTTCACAAATTGCGTATCACTACCTCTATCCGAGACGCGAACGTGATGACTAAGGCTGCGTATTTCGCCGGAGATTTCGTTGGCCCTGAGGACAGAGGATTCGATTCGCCTGGAATCGGGTTGAGCGTGCTGCCGTCGGGCGAGGTGGATGCCGAGGGAGCGATTCACATGAAGTTGTTTATCGCAGGCGGCGACGTCGCGTGGCAACGGACAGGAGACAAGTGGCGGGCCGATGTCGACGTGACTGTCGGCGATGGAACTCCTGAAGCCAAACGCGCTGAGATTTCAGATGCCGATCATCAGCACTTGCGGCAAGCTTTGGTTTCGATGGATTTGACGGTTCCTGTACTGCGGGGAATGAAGACTGCGGAGATAAGTGTCCAGGATTCGGTTGGACGCCGAATGGGCAGCGTTACAGTGCCGCTCGGCTCCATAACGCCGTAAACTACGAGACATGCTCCGTTCCAACTGGCTTGACGATTTTTTAAAGGACGCGCGGTATGCCTGGCGCTTATTGCGATCGAGCCCTGCCTTCGCGGGCATTATCGTACTGACGCTGGCGCTTGGCATTGGCGCGAACACGGCGATTTTCAGCGTGATGAATGCCGTGGTGCTACGGTCGCTGCCGGTTCGCGATCCGCAACAAGTTGTGTTTCTGCGAACGACCGATCTTCCAAAAAACACCTCGCAAACGGGAAACTGGGACTCGTCATTCAGCATCGGCGTGTATGAACAATTGCGCGCCGATCATAACGTGCTCTCGGACGTGATCGCGTTCGTGCCCGTGGCGCTTCCAAACGCGGCTGTGCGCTACGGCCACGAACCCGAGGAAGCGGCGGCGGACATGGTCAGCGGCAATTTCTTTACGGGCCTGGGCGTCCAGCCAATCTGCGGCCGCACGTTCGCAGACGACGATGAGAAGAAACACACGCAAGTGGCTGTGCTGTCGTATGCATATTGGACGCGGCGCTTCGGACAGACTTGTTCAGTCATTGGACAGCCGCTGTATGTGCAGGGCGTTCCATTTACCATCGTCGGCGTGGCAGCCTCGCGATTCGCCGGCGTCGAAAGCCGAGACAACGGCGGAACTACCGATCTCTGGATCCCGTTGCAAAACCGGCCGGATCTGAATGCATGGGCTAACCAGGATGGGTACACACTTGGGAAGACATTTTATGGTGAGACGAACTGGTGGTGCCTGATGCTGATGGGCCGGCTGAAGCCAGGTATTAGCGAACGGGCCGCGATCGCACAGCTTAATCCTTTGTTTCAGCGCGCGGCGTATGCCCCAATTGGTAAGCCGCAGCGCGGCGAAAAGATGCCGAACCTGTATTTCGCGACAACAAAAGGTATTCCTGGGGCAAGGGAAGATTATCAGACGCCTCTACGAGTGCTGCTGGCGATGGTCAGTTTGATTCTGGTAATCGCGTGCGGCAATGTGGCCATGATGCTGAACGCGCGGAACGCATCACGTCAGCGCGAATTCAGCGTGCGGCTGGCGATTGGCGGCAGCAGGATGCGATTGTTTCGGCAGCTTCTAGCGGAGAGCGTGTTGCTGGTTGCCGCGGGAGCAGTACTCGGATGGTTGTTCGCTCTCGCCGCCACGCGCGCGCTGAGTGTTTGGTCGGCATTGAATGAGAGCCTGTCGCCGGACCGCACGGTGCTTCTATTTACGCTGGGTGTGACGGCAGCCGCAGCGCTTCTATTTGGGCTTGCGCCGCTCGGAGGCGCGGTGAATACGCCGATCGGGCTTGCACTGAAAACATCTTCGGCAACATCATTCCAGGATCGCGGCCGGGTGCGCGGAAGAAAGCTTGTCGTGGCTTTGCAAGTCTGCTTGTGTCTTACGCTACTGGTGTCGGCGGGATTGCTGTTACGTACGCTGCAGAACCTGCAGAACGTGAACCTTGGCATACGAACGTCCGGATTGCTCGTTTTTGGCATCAGTCCTCAACAGCATTCCGATTCGGAAGCCATTCGCTTTTACGAATCTCTTACCAACCGAATTCGTGGGCTGCCCGGTGTTCTTTCCGTGACTCTGATGCAAAACCGAATCGGGTCGGGTTGGGCGAACAATACGACTCCCTACGTCGATGGGAGAAAGCCTCAGGACAAAGAAGCGCACATGCGTTGGAACGCTGTCGGTCCCGGTTATTTTTCGACGCTTGAGACGCCGATCTTGTACGGTCGCGACCTCACCGAAGCCGATTCCACGAAAGCGCCGAAAGTGGTCGTTATCAACCAGACATTTGCTGACCGCTATCTGAAGGAGCTGAACCCGCTGGGTCATCAAGTGGGACTGTCGGACGAAAAGCACGCGCCTCAGTACACAGTGGTTGGCGTTGCAGCCGATGCCAAGTATCGCGGAGTCCAGGAACCGCCGACGCCCATGGCCTATTTCCCCTACAAACAAGTCGAAGGGATCGGCACAATGCACGTCGAAGTTCGGACCGTCGGCAATCCGGCCAGCTTTTTGCCCGCGATCGAGCGAGCTGTCAGAGAATTCGCGCCCGATCTTCCGCTGCTTGAGCCGATGACGCAGCAAGCTCAATTCGATTCTTCGTTTTCGACCGAGCGGCTGATTGCCCGGCTTGCTATTTTCTTCGGTCTGCTGGCGGCTCTGCTCGTAGCAACAGGACTCTACGGCGCGCTATCGTACGCCGTCACTCGAAGAACTGCGGAAGTCGGTGTTCGCATGGCGCTCGGCGCGCAGCGCGGCCAGGTGTTGTGGATGGTGCTTAAAGAGAGCCTGACCGTATGCGCGTTTGGCATCGCGGCAGGGCTGCCATTGGCGCTGGCCGGTACGCGGCTATTACGATCGATGCTTTTCGGGGTTGCGCCGGGCGATCCTATTACCGTCGTTTTCGGGTTGGTTGGCCTCATGGTTGTGGTTCTTCTAGCGAGCTATATTCCGGCTCATCGCGCCGCTTCGGTCGATCCGATGGTGGCGCTGCGCTATGAATAACTCGTTGTGGTGGCAAACCCTTCAAACGGAGAGCGGTGCAAAATGATCGGCTTGAATTGGTTCGAAGATTTTGGAAAAGATCTGTCCTTTGCCTGGCGCTTGTTGCGATCAAGTCCTGCATTCACAGGTATTATCGTGCTGACGCTGGCCCTTGGCATCGGGGCGAACACGGCGATTTTCAGCGTGATGAACGCCGTCGTGCTGCGTTCGCTTCCGGTTCGCGATCCGCAGCAAGTTGTGTTTCTGCGCTGCACTGAGCAGCCGAGGAACACCTCGAATACCGGGGATTACGGGTCGTCGTTCGGCGCGGGCGTGTATGAGCAGCTCCGCGCCGATCATAATGTGTTCTCGAACGTGACGGCGTATGTGCCGCTGGCGATCGGGAAAACAGCGGTTCGCTATGGGCACGAACCAGAGGAAGCGACAGCCGATATGGTAAGCGGCAACTTCTTCAGCGGTCTCGGTGTTCAGCCCATTTGCGGGAGAGCGCTCGCGGAAGACGATGAGGCGAAACACACGCAAGTGGCCGTGCTGTCGTATGCATATTGGATGCGGCGCTTTGGACAGACCTGCGCAGTGGTCGGTCGACCGCTGTACGTGAAAGGCATTCCATTCACGATCGTCGGCGTAACCGGGCCGCGATTTACCGGCATCGAGAGTTTCGAGGACGGGGGAACTACCGATCTTTGGATTCCTTTGCAAAACCGGCCGGACCTCAATGCCTGGGGCGCTCAAGATCAGAAGAATTTCTACGCGGCGCCCAACTGGTGGTGCCTGATGTTGATCGGGCGCCTGAAGCCGGGAATTAGCGAAAAACAGGCCAAGGCGCAACTGAATCCGCTCTTCCAGCGTGCTGCCTATGCGCCGCTGGGCAGGCCAGGACGCGGCGAAAAAATGCCGGATTTATTGTTCGCAACCACAAAGGGCTTGCCTGGAGCGCGAGAAGCTTATGAAACGCCGCTTCGTGTGTTACTTGCGATGGTCGGCTTGATCCTCATAATCGCATGCGGCAACGTGGCGATGATGTTAAGCGCTCGCAATGCATCACGGCAACGCGAGTTCAGCGTGAGGCTTGCCATTGGCGGCAGCAGGATGCGGCTGTTCCGCCAACTCCTGGCCGAAAGCGTGTTGGTGGTTGCCGCCGGAGCGCTACTGGGATGGCTGTTCGCTCTCGCCGCTACGCGCGCGCTAAGTGTTTGGTCGGCACTGAATGAGAACCTGTCGCCAGACCGCACGGTGCTTCTATTTACGCTGGGTGTGACGGCTGTTGCGGCGCTTCTATTTGGTCTTGCGCCGCTTGGAGGCGCGGTGAATACGCCGATTGGACTTGCACTGAAAACATCTTCCGCGACCTCGTTTCAGGACAGCGGCCGGGTGCGTGGACGGAAATTTGTCGTGGCTCTGCAGGTGTGCCTGTGTCTTACCCTGCTGATCGCGGCCGGACTGCTGTTACGGACGCTGCAGAATCTGGAAAACGTCAATCTGGGCATGCGTGTTTCCGGACTGCTTGTGTTCGGCATCAGCCCTCAACAACAGGCGCATTCCGATGCAGAAGCGATTCGGTTTTATGAATCGATGACCAACCGGATTCGAAGCCTGCCCGGTGTCCTTTCCGTAACTTTGATGCAAAACCGGATTGGATCGGGCTGGAGTAACAACACGACCGCCTATGTAGACGGAAGAAAGCCGCAGGGCAAAAGTACGATGATGCGTTGGAATGCCGTCGGCGCCGACTACCTTGCTACGCTCGGAACGCCAGTTTTATATGGCCGCGATCTTACTCAAGCCGATTCCGCGAAGACTCCGAAAGTGGCCATCATCAACCAGACGTTTGCCGACCGCTACCTGAAGGGACAAAATCCTCTGGGGCATCAAGTTGGTTTGTCGGACGAAAAGAATGCACCGCGATGGACGGTTGTAGGCGTTGCCGCCGATAGCAAGTACACCGGGTGTGCAGGAAAGGCCGGTTCCTATGGCCTATTTCCCGTACAAACAAATCGACGGGATTGGCACGATGCAGGTCGAGGTAAGGACCGTTGGAAATCCGGCCAGCTTTTTGCCTGCGATCGAGCGAGCTGTCAGAGAATTCGCGCCCGATCTTCCGCTGCTTGAGCCAATGACGCAGCAAGCTCAATTCGATTCTTCGTTTTCGACCGAGCGGCTGATCGCGCGCCTCGCCATCTTCTTCGGTCTGTTGGCGGCTCTGCTTGTTGCAACAGGACTCTACGGCGCGCTATCGTACGCCGTCACACGAAGAACTGCGGAAGTCGGTGTTCGCATGGCGCTCGGCGCGCAGCGCGGCCAGGTTTTGTGGATGGTGCTTAAAGAGAGCCTGACCGTATGCGCGTTTGGCGTCGCGGCGGGGCTGCCATTGGCGCTGGCCGGTACGCGGCTATTACGATCGATGCTTTTCGGGGTTGGGCCGGGCGATCCGACGACTGTGGTCTTCGGACTCGTGGGCCTGATCGCCGTTGTGCTAGTCGCGAGCTATATTCCGGCTCATCGCGCCGCTTCGGTCGATCCGATGGTGGCGTTGCGATATGAATAAATTGCCCTGCATAGACCGCCGCTCCCTCTCGGTCGCGGTTCCGAGGCCGCCATGGAACCACGCGCGTTAGCAAGTGGTCTGTTATAGATTTCGCACAAACGGATTCCGTTGCTTTTCGCGGCCGATTGTGGTGGAGGAACCATGGCCCGGAAATACAGCGGTTTCTTCAGGCAAGACAAGCAGGCGCGTCTTAATAGACGAAAGAATCTGACGGCTGTTGCCTCCGGGCAGATCGGTTCGGCCGATCGAATCGCGAAATAGCGTATCTCCTGCCACGAGCTTCGATTCGTGCGGAATGTACAAGCTAATGCTGCCTTGCGTGTGGCCCGGCGTGTCGATTACGTGAAATTCGGATTCGCCCAGGCGCAGCGACACCGAATCGCGCGCGTCGATATCGACTTCGGCACGCTCGGGCGTTGGCACGCCCAGCCATCGCGCCTGCTCGTCGAGAGCGGCCAGCAGCTCGGCGTCATTGGCATTCATATAAACGGGAGCACCGGTCTTTTCTTTCAATTTTTTCGCGCCTCCCACATGGTCGATGTGTGCGTGGGTCACAACGATCGCCTTCACCTTGAAGCCGTGCTTCTGCAAGACCGTTTGAATTTGCCCGATCTCGTCTCCGGGATCGATCACGATGGCTTCTTTAGTAGATTCATCGCCGAAGATCGAGCAATTGCACTGGAGCATGCCGACCGGCAGGATCTCGTGGATCATTACGCCCTGAGTATAGCGGGCATGAACCTTCCCGTCGTTATACTCGGGGACATATGAACATATCCGCATTCTTCTCGCTAGTAGTGCGTTTCTTGCATATTGGTTCCGTCGTCAGCCTGGTAGGCGGAGCTTTGTATGCGCGCCTTGCGGTAGTACCCGCTCTGAACGCACTCCCTCCGGCCGAACGCGCACAGCAGGCTCGAACGGCGCAGGAGAAATACCGAGGCATTTTGTTCACATTGTTGTTTCTCGTCGTCGCCTCAGGGCTGTACAACGGCTTCGGACCCGGCGCTCCGGTTCACGGCCGGCAGTGGCAGATGTGGTTCGGCATCAAGATGCTGTTTGTTCTCCATATTCTTGCGACCGCAATCTTGTGGGCCACGTCGCCATACGGCGATATCGCTGTCGAGGGAAAAGGGAAACGGCGTTTGTTGAGTCTTGTGATCTCCGGCTTCATCACTATTTTTATAGGAGACTATTTGCGGTATCTGACCAGCCAGGGCCTTTAGGAAAGTTACAAATGACAGGGTATGAAGGTTTGCGGTCGGGCGCGGCGTGGTTCGATCTTTCCGGTCGGGGAATGATCCGCATGACCGGCGAGGACCGCACGCGTCTCCTCCATGCCATGACAACGAATGACATAGAGAAACTCGAGCTGGGCCAGGGATGCTACACCTTCTTTCTGAATGCGCAAGGGCGCATCCTTGCAGACGCCAATGTTTTTGCGTTCCACGATTCGTATCTGCTTGACACGGGGCCCGAGCTATGCGGCAAATTGCACGATCATCTGGACAAATACATCATTGCCGACGATGTCACTTTGACGGATGAGAGTGCGCAGTGGGCCGTGATCGCGGTGGAAGGACCGCGGAATGCAGAAGTACTGAAGAGGCTTGGCGCGCCTGCGCTTGAAGCGCCGTGGGCTATTGCCGCATGGGATAGCGGCTTCGTCGCTGCCGTTTCATCGACGGGCGCGGAAGGCGTTCGGATTGCCGTGCGCGCCGATGAGAAAGCGCAACTCATTTCAAAGCTGAGGGAAATGGATGTGCCGGAGGCAAGCAGCGTCGAAGCAAATATTGTGCGACTGGAACACGGCAAACCTCGTTACGGGGATGACATCACCGAGCGGAATCTCGCCCAGGAAACGAATCAGATGCACGCCATCGCATTTGGGAAAGGTTGCTATTTGGGGCAGGAAATTGTCGAACGCGTGCGATCGCGCGCGCAGCTTCACCGGATGTTGAGTCCCGTTCGTATTCGTTCACACTCCGCTCCGGCGCCGGGCGCAAAATTGAGCGCTGAAGGCAAAGAGGTAGCGGAGATCACTTCAGCCACGTGGTCGCCGGCGCTCGGTGAAGTGGCGGCCCTCGCTTACGTTCGGGTCGAACAGTTGCAAAACAAGCGCGAGATGATGGTCACGGGTACGAATCCACCTTCGACGGCATATGTAGCGTAGGCGAAGGAGCTTTCACGGCGCGCCGTACAAATGGCGCTGGTTGATGTAGGCGCGCACGGCGGGCGGCAATTCGGGCGTTGGTTCGCCGCGGGCAATCCGGTCGCGAATGTCAGTGCTCGAAACGGTGAGCGCTAATCCTTCGAGGCGATGAACGCGGGCTCCTGGCGCGACTTGGAATTCGGTCCCCGGACGAGAGACCACGATAAACTCGACCTCTCGCACAAGATCCTGCCAGCGATGCCAGGTTCGGATTTCATCGAAAGCATCCGACCCGATCAGGAAAAACAGCGTGTCGGAGGGGCGCAATGAGGGTTTCAGACGCTCGACCGTATCAATGCTGTAATTAACGCCTTCGGCTTCTTCGAGGCGCGACGCATAAAACAGAGGCCAACCCTGGCAGGCAAGCTCCACCATGCGGAAGCGATCTTCAAATGGGACCACGTCCGCGTTGAGCTTGTGCGGCGGGTGTGCCGCCGGCACAAAAAGAACTCGATCGAGGTGATGGGCGCTCACGGCCTCGGCAGCGATACGCAGGTGAGCTTGGTGTATGGGATCGAACGTGCCGCCGAACAGGCAAATGCGCCGCGCGACGGGACTCGCGGGAGTAGCACTCACTTCGTCCTGGCCGCCTTGTCGCTCCAGATCTGCCGGCGCGCCGCCTCGCTCGCCAGCTCATCGCAACGGTTGTTGTCTTCGTGAGAAGCGTGTCCTTTGGTCCACTGCCAGGTAGTCTGATGGCAACTCACAAGCTCGTCCAGCTCGAGCCATAGATCTTTGTTGAGAACCGGCTTCTTCTCGCCCGTCAGCCATCCCTTGCGCTTCCAGTTGTGTATCCACTGGGTGATGCCGTTTTTCACGTATTGTGAGTCGGTCACGATTTCGACTTGGCAAGGCTCTTTCAGACGCTTCAGCGCCTCGATCACGGCGGTAAGCTCCATCCGGTTGTTGGTGGTGTGAGAGGCGCAGCCGAATCCTTCTTTTCTTAGTTGGCCGTAACGAAGAATAAAGGCCCATCCGCCCGGTCCAGGATTGCCTATACACGCTCCATCGGTGACGAGTTGTACGTGCTTCACCTTAATGCCTTCTTGATTTTCCAATGAAATCAATGAGTTGTGAGCCAAGTGGTCTCCACTGGATCAGTTTACCCGCGTGACTTGTACCGAATCTTGTACTATCACCTCTGAATTCTGGCGCGTCTGGTCTTTTTCACTCGCTGGAAGGGCTTGCGCAGTGCTAGTGAGTGCTTCGACAGCCCGGCGCTTCGCTTGCATTCGGATGTGGCTGTAGTGCTTGAGCATTTCTTTCGAGACGTGGCCCGCCAGATCCCGGATCACCTCATCTCCCGTGCCGCTCTCGGCGAGATCGGTCACGAAGGTGTGGCGGTTGTCGTGAAACCGCCCTTCTACGTCCGCCCTCTGGCGCGCCGCGCGCCAGGCCCGGGCAAAGGACGTTTGCGGGCGTGTCGGATCTTTGGCGACGTGCCCGGCTGGAAACACGTACCAGTTCGGCTGCGAGGTTCCAAACTTCCCTGTGTACCATTTGGCATACCCGATCGCGACGGCGTAGAGCTCGGCATTCATCGGAATGGTGCGGCCGGTTCCCGCATCCGTCTTGCTGTCACCCACCGTCACGATACGCTTTACCAGGTCCAGGTTTTTCCATTGCAAGGTGCGGATTTCCTTATCGCGCATGCCGGCATGTTGAGCAAGCATCGTAGTGAAGAGGATACCCTTCGATCGCTTGGCGCCCGCGGCCGATTCAATGAGGCGCGTTTTTTCCTCTGTGGAATATGCTTTGCCCACAATCTTGCGGACCTTCAGCGTGAGTTTTTTCTGCTGCTTCAATTGCGCGCGAATGGCGCCTGTTTGCGCGACAGGCAGCAACCGCAGAAAGTAGTGTACCTCTTCGTTAATGGTTCTCGCGGCCGCTTTCTCCCTCAACCGCGCTGTCTGGTATTGCACAATCGTTTCGGGCGATACGTCAATCGCGAGGAGATCGCCGAGCAGCCGCGTCACATGGCCGAGTGAGGCTTTGGCGATCCGGTGGGATTTCGGCCGGCGCACCTGATACTCCTTCAGAAACTCATCGGCCAGGTAGCGAATCGTCTGTATGCGATCGGTGCGGGTATTCCCGATGGCGTTGAAACCCTCCTCAAGCTGGCGCCGGCGTTCCTTCTCGGCCCTCCTCGCCACGGTCTTCGAAGTGCTTTTGCTCGATTCCTTAATTAGCCGCCGGCGAACACGAACTGATACCACCAGGTTTTCGTGCTCTTCAACTCTCCGGTTTTCTTGTCTTTGTATTTGGCCTGAAAGACGCTCATTTGCTGTTCTCCCGCGGAACTATAACGGTTGGCCCGAGAATACGGGCTAGATCTTCTCTGTAAAGAGTCGGCTGTTTCTCAAGCTCGCTGACAAGCTTGAGAACGTCTCTCCAGTTCGCCGCGAGTTTTTGAAGCGCAAAACCGGCCATTTCCAGAAAGTCCGGAATTTCCGACAACTCTCGCGAGGGGAAATCTTGCTTTAGCTCACGTAGAATTCCAAAATCATCCTGAAATTCGGACTGCAACAAGCCAATACAACCCCTTGAACAGGCGGCTTTGGGATCTTGACCAGATTGAAACCCTCCGCGACGGAGGGCTCGCGAGATAAAGCCGGCGATGGACAAAGACACCTCGTCTTTGAGGCTGCAACTTTTGCCCGCCAGCACATATCCTTCCACGTCAGGTCTTTCTGAACCAGGCTCGATTGTAATGTGATGAATGGATATCCCGAGAATCTTGGCCATAACCGCATGGCCTGCCTCGTGGAACGCGATTTCCTGCTTCGCTTCATCCATGTGGCTATGATTTTTTGCGGGCCTTCTGCTTGGCTTTCTTGGCTCGCGCTTTAGCGCTGGCCTGGCCCGCGTTGCGCGCGATCTCCGAGCGCTGTTCGGGCGTGAGCTTCTCCATGCGGGCCTTGGCGCCAAGCTTGCCGCCCTTTTTGCCGCCCTTGCGCCCCATGGCGCGCATGACCTCGCTAATGGTAGCCTTATCCACGGCTAAAGTGTAGCACTCAAAGCGCTTTGAGTATATCGTAAATTTGCACTTGCAACTCAAAGCGCTTTCAGTTCATACTAGTCTCGTGCCGCACTGCGCGACATAAAAACAACCCGAGAAAGGAAAGTATCCGCTATGCCTACAACACCTACACCGTCCGTTTCTGAACAGGATCGCGCGCCGGAACAATTGCTCCGCCATCGCTATGCGGCCGAGCTGCAGGACAGTATTCGAGAGTTTCTAGACAGGGCCAATCTGGCCGATGTCGTGGTCCTTAACGATGTCATGCGGGACTGGCGCTCGTTGCATGACGTTGGCGGGACGCAAAGCTGTCTCGGAGAG
Organism: Bryobacterales bacterium; assembly: GCA_963722585.1. GTDB lineage: Bacteria > Acidobacteriota > Terriglobia > Bryobacterales > Bryobacteraceae > KBS-96. The sequence continues at coordinate 145,159 of CAVRNU010000017.1, forward strand.
ATTTTCGCCGAGGCGGTTGGAAAGAGGGTGATCCCATGCAAGTAAAAGCCAAGCGCAAGCTGAGACCGATCACGCAAACCGAATTATCGAGCACGCTTTGCCTCGAATCCACGGCGCTCGCCGCCCGCAAGATCTTGATGCGACGCTATGACCGCGGTGCTAAGGTCGAGCGAGGCGATTTGACCATTGACGATGAGGTCGAGCGGGAGTTCGCGCCCATCGTTGCGGCCGGCCTCGATCGCACCTACCAGGCGATCGACGAAACCCTCGCGATCGCAACCCTCAAGGACATGGTTGCGAGCCTGCCATGCTACGTCCGGTCGCATCGCCGCCGCTAAGCTGAATTGTCGGAACCCAGAGAAACACAGAATCCGGGTTATAATGTCGCCACAATTCCCATGCGCTTTTTGGTGGCTGCGCTCGTCATCGCCGCAGTGTTTGGACTGCTCTTCACCAAATCTTTCGGACCCGGACATACGGTTCATAAACAGACAGATCGAAAAGAGACTCGCCAGATTGCGAACTCAGTTTCTGCAAGGTCCCTTGGCAGCGCTCTCAGGGCAATCCCCTCCCCGTCAAAACAAGCCCCGGCAGCTGTCCCCTTCTCTGTACGAACTCCTGCTCACGTTGCAGTCTACACAGATGCCGAATACGGCTACACGATCGCGACTCCGCCAGAAGTCATGCTCATAAAGCATTCAGATACGACACCGGTTGGCGGCCCTGGAAATTGGAGACGTTGGGCATATAGAGACATGGACATCACAGCACAAGCTGCTGCGACCTTTCCCTGCATGTTTGGCTTAACCACAGCGAATCTCCAGAGCGCAATCAATGACTGGATTTCGGAAATCACCTTTCACAACGGTCTTAGCAAAGGATTAGACATCGGCAACAACTCGTTTGTTGGGAGGGCCGTTGAGCCACCGAACATGCTCAACAACTGGGAACAAACGGGCTGGATAAAAATTACATACGCAGGCGATTGTGTTCTAAACAGCCTCTGGTTTCGCTTTCCGGCAAACAAGGAATCCGAGTACAGTTCGTTTATCTCAGAGTTGACGCTCTCCTTCAGACCCGGACCATTGAATCAACTGCCGCATCCGATAGCTTTACCCAATGATGCACTAAGGACTTTCGAACAATATAAGGGCATCAAACCTACACAACCGGCCCGGTAACGCGCGCAGGAACCTTTGGCGAAGGCTATTTGCTTTCCCGACGTTCGTCTCGAAGCTCTGACAGATTCGAAACCAGCCTCCGCTAATCATTGTCGGAACCCAAGGAGAGTGCCACAGGGCATCGGGGGGCCGGCCCCCCGCTGACAGTCCGGTCATATCCCGCTCGAGTCCGGCGGCGTAACAACGGGGCCGTCCCTTTCAGAACAAAAGGCAAAAGGTGGTCTTGTCACAGAAAAAACGGAACCACTATGTTTATATTTATCAATGGTGTACGACGCATTAGTATTTATCCAAGAGCAACCTCGGAAGTATATTTCGGATGAAGTTCAGTTCAAGTTTTTGTACTATCCAACCGATAAACCATTTGCAACTAAAATTAGTTGCAGAGAATCTTTATGTGTAGCACACTATGAATTCAAGCGGCTAAAAATGCCATGAGCCAATGGCAAAAATTGATTGACCGTCTAAAGGGCAAACCGAAAGATTTCACCTGGGGGGAGTTGGAACGTCTCTTGCATGGGTGCGGTTACGAGCAGGATGAGGGAAGCGGGTCTCGCCGGAGATTTTTTAACCAAAAGACCGGCGCAATAATCAGCCTGCATAAACCGCATCCACGAAAAGAATTGAAGGATTACCAGATCAGGGATGTGCTGATTCACCTGAGAGAGGAGGGTTATTTATGAGGGACACCATGGAACACAAGGGCTATATCGGCTCCGTTCACTACAGCGACGACGACGAGGTCTTTCACGGCAAATTGGAGGGCATCCGGGACCTCGTTAGCTATGAAGGTACGGATGTTAGCAGTCTTAAGCGCGCTTTCTTCGAAGCAGTCGATGATTACCTTTCGACATGCGCCAAGAAGAAAAAGCAGCCTGACGTGCCGTTTAAAGGTTCATTCAACGTAAGAGTAGGAACAGATTTGCACAAGAAGGCCGCTCTATTTGCTGCCGAACACAAGAAGAAGCTCAATTCCGTAGTCAGCGAAGCGATTGAGCAGTACCTCGAAGTCGCCGCTCGGTAATTCACGCTAATCGCATTTGTCGAACGCTGGGAAAGTCGTACGGCGACGAGCCAGCTATGAAACTCGCCGCCGCGTTTTGTCCACGGAGGGCAGCAACACCACGCCGGCAAAGGAGGACCGGCCCCTGCGACGCGAACAAACTTCAAAGGGGCAGTGTGTGCGGGGTAACTGCCCCTACTCTCGATCCGCCGGCGCCTTGGGGGAGGAAAACCGTAGGCTGGCACGCGCGAATCGAAACTTTAAAAATCAAGGCGATTGGCAAGTCACGAGTAGGTGGCACACTTTTTGCTCACCGCTCGCTAGCGAAACGATATTCGCCACATCGTAAACCTGGCCGCTCTGCCCGCCACTTAACCGCACAGTCGCCGTATACGGCGTGGCTGAGTTTTGCACGATCGTTAGTCCAGTAGGAAATTCCGGTAAAGTCCAAGTGCTGTTGGTGATGAGATTCGCCGCTCCGAGGGCGACGTTCCAGTCGAAAAGGTAGTCTTCAGAGGAATCGACATCCTTCTTGACGAAAATCATCAGCGCCCCATAGCCAAGCCGGTTTCCTTGTCCGTCCACGAAAGACTGCCTGCCTGTTGCGGCTGTGGATCGAGCCAATTGCGACACATGCGCCACTCCCCCTCGATCTCGACAGCGCGCTCAAACTCTTTCTTCGCTTGAAAATAAACGCCGCGGGCCTCGCCATGCGCGAAATTGGCCGCTTGCTGCTTTCGCCGCGCTTCGGTGAGCCGTTGCTTCGCCGCTTCGACTTCCTGGCGCCAAGCTTCGATCTCAGCTTCGGTGGCCCATGTGCTGTCGGTGGGCTTGCGCGCTTCCGTGCCTTGCACGCTGTGCAGGCAAGTTTCCGCTACCGCATCGGCATGATTGCTCAAGCTCAGCTTGTCATGCATGTCTCTTCTGGCTCGGTCGAACGCCTCTTTGTTTGCGCGGCATTTGGCTTTCATCGCATCGTGCGGTTCTGCGATCACCTGCAGCTTGGCCTGCCGAATCGCCTCGCGTAACTCGATCGCGTATTCGTCCAGATTCACCGCCCGGTTAACCAAGCTTTGCCGCGCCTCGTGCGGAATGCCGCTCAACCCCATTACGACTTCGGTTAACCTGGTCGGCGCCTGGTGTGCTTCGCGTACAGTAAAACTGCCTTGGCTCGGCTTCGACTTCGCCGCTTCGAGCGCTTTCAATTCTTCCAGCGCACCGTTAAATTGCCCGATGTCTTCCGCATCCAAGCCCGCTTTGATTTGCGCCCATAGGCTTTTTTCTTTCGCCCGGTGCCCGTTTTCGACCGCTTCGGCGACATCCTTTTCGAGTTCGCGCAATGAGTCGAAAAACTCGTTTCTGCGTTGCTGCAAATGGGCTGGAAGGCTGCTTATCAATTGCGTCAGGCGTGCATCCGTGCTGCCGTACTGGTCGAAGTCGGAGAGCGATTTGATGGTTTCGACGCGGGCGAAGATGCCCATCGCGATACCCTGCCTTGCAACTTTGCCGCGTGGAGTTGCTTGTTCATCCAATCGCAGCCTGAGGCGACATCGCTCATCAGCGCGGAGATTTCCTCGAGCGCTGGAGAGTCGAATCGTTCGCACTCGCCGATGTATTGCTTGAGGCGATCGCACGCCGCGAGGATTTCGCCTTTGCTGTCTGGAACGAGCTCCACTTTCGAGCCGGTAACAGCGCGGTATTCATCCGTGGCGCGTCCACCATAGGCGCGTTGCGACTGCGCAGCGAGACCCTGGAAGTACCGGAGATCGCTCATGCGGCCCTCCAGTCCGAACCGCGTAATGTGTAATCGCGCCAGCGCTTCTCGTCCTCGCTCAGCCGTTCCGCCTTTCCTGCTTCAGGCATCTTGGCTTGAGGAATGGCCCCCTTTTCGCGTTGTGGCCCTACCACGCGATCTTTGCCGCTCGCCCCATACTTCGTGTACGCTTCGGCCCTTTTGGCTCGATCCGCGGCCTCCTGCTCTGGAAGGGAGCTATATCTGCGCGTGTCGCTTGGCTCGCTCGGTTCTTCGTTGATTGGATCCGCGGGCCTCGCTCGATCCTTCGCGTTGCGCGCTCGAAAGTACTTGCCCATCATGTCCCGCAATTCGCCCATTTCGCTCACTTCCGGGGGCATCGCATCGAAAGCCTTGCCGGTCGATTTGGCTTGGTTGGCGCGATCCAGCGACTTGACGCAGGCGTTGCAATAGTTTTTGAATGCGTCCGTGGGGCGCCTTTGGCCGCCATGCTCGGTGTACATCGCTGATTGCGGATATAACTCGGCAAACGTTGGGCCAAAAAGTTTTATCACTTGCCCTCCTTTGCCGGCGGGTAGCCTGCCGGATTGATTTGCAGGTTCTTTTGAACCTGCGCTCTCCAAGCCGGATTCCACCCTGCGGTTTGCCCGTAAGCCTCGCGGCCAAACTGCTCGATAGACTGCCGATGCTTTTCCGGGCTTTGTGTACCCGACGCCGGCTTTTCGTTTTCGTTGTTACTCACTGTTTCCTCCTTCACTTTCGAAGTACTGCTCTGACGTTCGACAATTCGCGCTAGCGTCACTTAGTCCCAAGGCGGATCTTCCGTTTCAGGTGGCCCGTCCGGGCTGAGCAGCAATGACTTTGTGAGCTCGATCAGCAAACCGTCTTCGCTACTCCTGGTGCTGCGTCGGATTAGATCGAGCTGTTTCATCTGCTCTAACGTCGACTCGCCCGACACTGCGGCGCCGAGCAGCTTTCCAATGTTGCCGGCCAAAGTTACTTCGGTTCCGTCGTCGAAAAACAGGCGCATCGGATGCGCATTCAATCGCGATTCAAGCTTCGAGATGCGCGCCGCTAAGCTGGCCATCCGCCCTCCTTTCGCACGAGTGACGCGATTGCGCCTTCAGGATTGCGCCCGCAAGCGTCGAACCGCCCACCACTCTCGATTGACCGTCCTGGCCCACAAACTCAACCAGGACGCGGTTTTTTGGGCGCCGATAATGAGGAACGTCCTGGAAGATAACCTGCTTCCCGTGGGCATCGAGCCAAGCCAAAAGATTATCCATTGCTGGCCTCTGTGCCCATCGCAGCCTCGATCCGATTCAATCGCTGCGATAGATCCTCAAACTCCACTGCTTTGAACAGGTGCATCAACAGCGCATTTGCGGCCGAGACTCGCGAGTATGCCGGCGCCTCGGTATCTGCCATGATGTCGCGGAGCGTGCTTACAGCCCTGAGTCCCGTTGCACGCAAGCCGTTCGTAACGTGCTCGTTCAGCCTTCGCTTGCTCGCCGCTAACTCGGTTTGAAATTCAGGATCGCGCAACCATCGGTAAGCCGTCGATTCACTTACGCCGGCCGACTGGCAAGCTTTCTCGAAACTTGGGATTGCGAGTAAGTTCGCGATGAAGGTTGGCCAGGCGCGTTTGCAACGGGCTGTCATTTTATGGCAAACTCTTTCAACACTGTGCTTGGCGCTGGCTTTTTAATTGTTGCCATCTCGTCGCTCACGGTAAATTACTGAGCGATCGTTTGCTTGCCCTTATTGACATCGGTCGCAACGGCATACAAAGTGTGACTGCCCGCGGAGTACTTTTCCGTATCCAACTTGACGTGATAAAGCCATCGGTGTGTTTTGGCGAAATCTTCATTGACATCACTCAGCTCTTGCGTGGAGCGTACCGCTGCCGCTGAGCAAAAGCTGGATGTTCTGCCCATCGGAACTGCCGTTTGCGCAGGAATACGTGGCTTCAAATGGCGCGGCCGAACTGAGTACGATCGGATCGTGCCGCAGCAAGGAAAGTATTCCGAGCCCGAGCCCCAGTGCCAGCCACCACCAAGTCCAGCGATCGCTGTACGTCGTGGCGCGGGTCATGCTCCAGCCGCTCTTTCCTTTTCCTTGGGAGACGCTCCAGGGGTTTCCGCCGGCGTTTCAAGCGCGCGGCGTTGCTCTGGCGGAGTGCCTAAGCGGGCAAGTGTTTGCTTCGCCCAGAGGCGCAAATTTAAATCCTGGTAGTGGTCGGGGCAGTCGAGTATCCGCCTCGCCAAATCGAGGTTACATTCGTTGATCAGGGTTTGATCCATCGTGTTCGTCTTCGTTTTCGTATAACTGTGCCTCCTGTGCATTTAAAAGTCTTGGGCTGGCTCCTGTACATCCTCCCGGCTGCCGATCGTCGCACCTTGGCGCGTTTCTGCCTTCGGAATGGCTAGAATAATTTGACTCGCTTGTGTTTGCCCCTTGGGAACTTGTGGGCTCAGGCGGTACGGCTTGTCCCCTTGGTTTGGGGATCTTACTAGGTTTTCTTTATTGTGCGCGTTTCGCGTCGGGTTTGGCAAGTTTTTGCCGCTCTTCGACCGTTCCCAAGCGCTGAATTACTAATTTTGCCCAGGCGATCTCGAAGATGGGATGCTTCGCAGGATCGGCCAGGACTTTGCGGGCGCGGCTCAAATTATGGCCGTCGAAGGAAGTGAGTTTGTGCGGGTCGATCACGGTAATGAGTTACAGGCGTTACGGGAGTTACAGGTATTACAAGGGAATGCCCGGTAAACGAAAAAACGACGCCAAGCCAAATCAATGCTATCCGGTCAAGGAACATTTCAGGAGCGAGTTCCGCTTTCTGGTCAAGAAACAATCCGGTATTACAAAGAGCTCCGTAAGCCGAGTAACCATGTAGGTTCCAGTTAGGTACCAGTTCCAGTAGGTTTCCAACTTTGCTGTGAGAACACATGTCCTGCATACATATACACGCGAGCACAGATATGTGGAACCACTGGAACCTACGGTGCAAATAAATAACTTAAAGTGGAACCAGTAAATGGAACCTTTCTGGAACCCGTGGAACCTAGTGGGCAGGTCGATACCTCCACTCGCGCGCACTTCCACGGCGAGAGTTATAGCGTTCCCAGCCGAGAGAGCGAAGACATCGCGCCACGCGATTTTTATCGTGTTGTGTGATTTGTCCTTTTGGCTTGTCGAGACATTCGTGCAACAGTTCGCCGATGCTGACGTCGCCGCGCAATGCCGCAAAGGGCAAAATGAGTTCCTGCCAAGGATCGCAATCGTAGCGATCAGACTGTTCTTGTTCCGCCTCGCGCACGAGCGTTTCCGAATCCAACCACCAAAGCTCACGGCCTTGATAGAGCGCAAGTGCTTCGGCCCAAAGTTGGTCCCGATCGCGAATCAGTAACTCGATGTCAATCTGGCCGCATTCAACGGGCCAGAAGCGGCGCCCGCCGCTTTCGTCGCAGAGGTACTCACTGGCACTTGTGCTACCAGCGAATATGCACTGGCGCGGAACCGCAATTATCCGGCGTTCGTAGGGTGGTCGAAATCTGTCTGTCATCCGCGAAAGGAAAGCTTTTATCCGCTCGTTATCGGAGCGGGACATCGGAACGAGCTCACCGAGTTCGATCTCCCACACGCCAGCACATCCAAGGCTTGAATCCTTGCTGCCCAGGTCTGCGATTTGGTCTGTGAACCACGGGGAGGACAGTTTTTCGATGGCCATGCTCTTTCGTTGGCCTTGCGGGCCCTCGAGAATGAGAGCGCAATCGGCTTTGCAGCCTGGCTGCATCACACGCGCAATCGCAGATATCAGCCATCGGCGCCCGACTGCGGCCGAGTAATTGGAGAACTCAACTCCCAAGTATGTGGGTAGCCAACCGTCTACACGCTTGGCTCTGTCCCAATGAAGACTGTTCAGATACCTACGAACTGGATGAAATCCATGCTCTTGCGCGACCGTTTGGACTGCCTCCCAAGTAGTTTTGGTACTTACTGCTAATCCCTGGTGTTGTAGCCAGTCAGCCGTCAAGCGGTCTTCCTGATCCGTCCATGCGCCGATATGACCCCATGGCGTGGCGTGTTGCGCTACGACAGTCAGCGCAAACTGGTCAAACGCTAGAACTTCTTTCCACTCAGGCGCGCTGCGCAACGCAGTCAGGCAATTCGCAAGTAACGCTTGCGGCTTACCGCGTTGGGTGAGCAAGAGCTGCGTACGCCAGTCGTCTCGTCGGCCGCGCGAAATTTCGAGCGGAGAGGAATCATTGTGCTTTGCAGCCATTTCGCGCACCTCTTGTGAGTCGGGCGCGAGACAGCGTAAGATGGATTTGTCCAGGTTCCATCACATCGCGTCCCTGCCGATGTAAGAAGAGAAGGCCCGCCCCCCGCGCGGGCTTTTTCATTTTCTGGTTCATGCGGCGCCCTCTTTCGGCTCGCCAGGCCCTATTTTTTTGCGTGGATTGTAATGGTTAGCGCGGTACGGTCGCCAGGGTTGGCGTAGGCCGGCGATCCAGGCCAAAACGTCTTCGCGCCTGAAACGGATGTGGATACCAATGCGAACAAGCGGGGCCCTCGCCGCGCTCGAGTTCACGCCGGCAGGTTTTTATGCTCCGCTGGGTAAACCGCGCTAAATCGTGAATAGTGCCGAGTGCAGGAAAGTCGAAAGACACAGCTGCATTCGGCTTCGTTTTTGGCATATAAACGAAACCTCATTTGTGGCTTACTGGCCTTTCTGCTCCCGGCTCATCACGGCAGCAGGTAAAAAATTGCTTTTTGGGGAAGGCTGCCAGGGGCAACCGTCTAACCGTTTTCCATGCAAACGGTCGAATCGTCCGCCACTGCCGGACCTCCCGCTTTTGTAACAAGCGTACATTCACAGACCACGAAAGGTCAAATTTTTTATCCGCGCTTTTTCAGCAGTGCCGTCAAGTCCGACTCATACGAAAACTTGTACGGGACCAGAGTACTCTCATGTCCATTCGAGCGGATTAGATTCCCCGTGGTCCCTGTCGTCAGAAACGGTAAGCCCTTGTATTTGGGCTATATTGTCCACTCTTGTCTCTTAGTTACTAACTTGCAGTAAGTGAGTTATCGCAGTGACGAGTTGTACGTGCTTCACAGGAGGTGTGGCGGACTCGTCAGCAGGTGGCACAGTCGAATTCTGAAGATGGTTCAGACTTGAGAAGCTCTGACACGGTGAAGCCTTCGGATTGGCTCTCGAAGAAGCGATCGACCAGATCGAGAATCGCGGGCGCGTCCTGCGCGCGATAGATATCGGTTCGGAGTTTCGATCCGTTACGTATTCCGTGAGTGAAGTAGGTGGCGAACTGCTTCATCTTGCCTACAGTGTCCTTTTCAGCGGCGGCTTGCAACATCAGGTAGTACTTTTTCATGATTTGATAGCGCTCGCTGTCGGTTGGGACCGTGTAGGTTCCAGTCTCGATGTATTCTTCAATCTGTTGAAAGATCCAGGGGTTGTACGACGCGGCCCGGCCAATCATGACGGCATCGCAGCCAGTCAAGTGCTGCATGCGGACGGCCTCTTCGGGCGTGGTGATGTCGCCGTTTCCTATCACCGGAATTTGGACGGCTGCTTTCACGGCTGCAATTCGCGACCAGTCTGCGCGACCGCTATAGCCTTGTTCGCGAGTGCGCGGATGTAAGGCAATGCCGGCGAGCCCACAGTCCTGCGCCATCCTGGCGAACTCGACGAAGACGAGTTCGTGGTCGTTCCAACCGGCGCGGAATTTGCAGGTCAGCGGAATTGCGATCGCGGAGCGAACTTTTTCAAGAATCGTGCGAACCAGCGGAAGGTCGCGAAGTAGACCCGAGCCGCCATTGCATTTCACTACTTTATTGACGGGGCAGCCGAAGTTGATATCGACAAAATCGAAGCCACGGTCTTCGCAGATGCGGGCTGCCTCTGCCAGGACAGTGGGATCCGAGCCAAACAGCTGGCAGGTGATGGGATGCTCTTCCCTTTCAAAATGCAGATAGCGGAAATTGCGGGTAGGGCGCCGCGCGGTGCGAGTGCTCACGACACCGTGCGAGCTGGTGAACTCAGTCATCAGCAGCCCGCAGCCGCCCTGGTTGCGGATCAGCCTGCGAAACACTGTGTCGGTGACGCCGGCCATGGGAGCAAGCACGGTCGCGGGACGGATGGTTGTCCGGCCAATGGCGAAATCCGACGGAAACCCGGGCTGGGACGATTCGATCATCGGTTACGAAGCGGGAACTGCGGAGTCGAACCCCGAAAACCTACTGCTTTGAGTATTTTAGCGTGCCGAATAGGCGGGATGCCGGTTGCTCACCGGCTCCTTGACCTACTCTCCCAGAATCGGGCGAAGCGAGTTGACGAATTTGAGGATCACGAATAGCGTGAGGAATGCGAACAAGCAATCGAGCGCGTCGAAATGGTTGGGGAGCAAAGGCCCACTAGCGGCGCACTGCTTCACAATTGAGACGACCGGATAAAAAAGAGGAAATGCCAAAGGAGAAGCCTCGAAAGTATTAGTGGGTTTCGAGTGGCATATTCTCATTAGCCTAGGAATATTCGGCTGGTTCCCGATCTGGAATTTGCGATGATGCAAGCTTAGCCCCGCGGAGATGGGCCTAAAGTTTCAGACCGGGGCTGACGATCAACAGCATATGATCGACCGCATCCTTTACATCGCGTCGTTACCCTTCAGGGTGATGCAACATCTGATTGAACAATCGGAGCAGCGGCGGCAGTGCAGCCGGCTCGCAAGATGGCAGGAGTTCGTACCGGCTCCCGTAAAGGCTCGGCAACCGGTGCGGATTGTCGATGCCGGAGGCCGCTGATTCTGCCGTTTGGGACTTAAGCTGCTCTCGCGAGTCTTTACTAACTCGTTATCGCGGCCCCCGGTCCATCAGCCGCGCGATCTCCGTATCCAGCGCCGCGAACTTGCTGTTCACCAGCTCCTTGAACGCCCGGAATTCGTCCTCGAGCTTCTGAAATTTATCCTCAAACCGCTCAAACCTCCGGATCAGATCGTCCATCCGCTTCCCCGTCTGCGAGGCGTGAAAATACAGCCCGGCACAGCCCACGATAACTGCTCCACCCGTGCTCACGATGGTAGTCGCTAGCGTGCCGTCCATGCGCTTATTTTACGGGATAACAGGAAAATCCGGGCACCGGTCGTGCTTTTGGCTCCTAGCGCGGCGTGATCAGACCTCCGAGCTTGTCCTGCTCGCTTGCCGCGAATTTCGGGTAGCGGGTGGCATAGGCCTCGAGGTATTTCAATCCAGACCCGGTGTTGTAGACCACAATGCGTTCGCGAGGCTTTAGGAAGCCCGTTTTAATCAGCTTTGGCAACGCAGCCACGCACGCGCCTCCTTCCGGAGCTGCGAAGACACCATCGGCTTCATTCAGTTCAATTCCTGCGTCGATCATTTCTTGATCGCTGACCGCAATCGCGCACCCGCCGCTTTCCCGAATCGCCCGCAGAACGAGAAAGTCGCCGAGCGCCTTGGGAACGCGAAGACCGCTCGCGACGGTCCATGCCTGGGGCCAAAACTCGCTGGACGGCTTGCCTTGGTCGAACGCTTTCACAATCGGCGCACAGCCTTCAGCTTGAACCGCAATCATCTTGGGCCGCTTGGGGCCGATCCATCCAATCGCTTCGAGCTCCTCAAACGCCTTCCACATGCCAATGAGGCCAACACCTCCGCCGCAGGGATAGATGATGGCATCGGGCAGAGTCCAGCCGAACTGCTCAGCCACTTCGAATCCCATGGTTTTCTTGCCCTCGATACGGTACGGCTCCTTAAGCGTGCTTACTTCAAACCAGCCTTCGGCTTGTTTCCGCTCGGCAACAATACGGCCGCAATCGCTGATGAGGCCATCGACAAGCGTGACGTGAGCGCCCGCAGTCCTACATTCGATGTAGTTCGCCTGAGGAACATCACGCGGCATGAAGATGTGGGCTTCAAGTTGGGCGGCTGCCGCGTACGCCGCGAGCGCGCCTGCTGCATTGCCGGCCGATGGCGCAGCCAGTTTCTTTGCTCCAAGGCTTCGGGCCATGGTTACCGCAACCGACATGCCGCGCGCTTTGAAAGACGCGGTGGGATTTCGTCCTTCGTCCTTCACCCACAGGTCCCCGAGCCCCAGCCGTCGGCCAAGCGAGTGGAGCGGCAGCAAAGGAGTAAACCCTTCACCCAGAGTGACGGCAGCGGCAGGGTCGGCAGGCAGTAGAGTGTAGTAACGCCACAGCGAGCGAGGACCCGAAGCGACTTGGTCAACACTCGAAGACCAGCGGATTGCTGGAAGATCGTAGTTCACGAGCAGCGGCCCTCCACAATCGCAAAGATTTATCAGCTTGTTGGGGGGATAAGTGAGCGAGCAGACAGCACAGCGCAGCTCGACGGGAGTTCCCATGGCCTGATTCTAACGGGTGAACGAATAAGTACCAAAACGATGGTTTCAGAGGTGCCAAAAACGGCCTAAATGCGCAGAATAGGCTGTTTACTTGTGCTAAGGGTGGAGTTGTGATCTTGGAGACGGTCGTTACGTGATGCCTGTGGAGAAAACGCACTCACGATATGCGTTGAGCCGGGACGAACATGCGGCGATGGCGCGTTATGTTGCCAGCATCCGCCAGCAGTTGCAGGAGGTTTCTGAGCTGTTTGGGTCCCGATATGGCAAAGAAAGTAATCTTGCCGATCTTTCGGCTAAAGCACTCGTGTGCACAACGCTGCTAGAGCATGAGCTGCTCTATGCGGAGCCAGGAGACAATCGGGAGCAGGACGGCACTGAAAACGTTGTCGAGCAGGAATCCAGTATAGTGAGAACTGCATACAACGGTAAATGAAATCAGGTCTGGTTCCCGTATTTCTACTTAGTCTCGCTGCGTGTTGCGTGGGGGAAGGTGCCGTTCTAGTTCACCTCCATAATGGGACCGAAATCGAGGCTCAAAGCCAGACGATATCCCGGGACGATATCTCACTCGTCGTGGATCGCGGCACGATTGAGATCCCGGCGAGCGATGTGGAATCGATAGAAACGGTTCCGGACGATCCTGCGCCGCCAAACCAAAACAAACCGCAAGACATTCTTTCCGTTGCGGAGGCACTGAAGAGAGCCAGCGATTCCGAAGCCTTGCCGCCAAACCTTGTGAAGACGGTAGCGACAGTAGAATCAGGCCTGCACCCGGACGCCGTCTCGCCCAAGGGCGCCGTTGGGCTGATGCAGCTCATGCCCGCGACGGCGAACCAATTGGGCGTCAAAGCGGATTCGCCGGGCGAAAACGCGCTGGGCGGAGCAAAATATTTACGCGACTTGCTATTGAGGTATCGAGGTGACGCGCGGCTCGCGCTGGCTGCGTATAATGCGGGTCCGGCTGCTGTCGATCGGTATCATGGAATTCCGCCCTATCCGGAGACGATCGCGTACGTCAACAAGGTGTTGAAGCAGTACGAGCGGCTCGAAAAAGCAGCAGCTCCAAAAACCGGGCAATTCAAGTAACCGGGCCGGGATTGAACGGCACGAGGTTGTTGGCCAAGCCCCATTTGTCCGCCCAGGTCTTCTTTTTACCGCTGGCTACCTCAAGTATAAATTGAAATATTTCGCAGCCGACTTGCTCGACTGTCGCCTGACCTGTCGCAATGCGCCCCGCATCGATGTCGATCAGATCGTGCCACCGCTCGGCGAGGGCGGTTCGCGACGAAACTTTGACAACGGGCACAAGAGCCAACCCATACGGCGAGCCTTCGCCGGTTGTGAAGACGTGGAGGTTCATGGAGGCAAGTTGTTGGGTGCCGCAAATGAAATCGCTAGCAGGCGTGGCAGCAAATACCAGGCCCTTCGCGCTGACTTTCTCGCCGTGTCCGGCTACAGCTTGTATGGCAGTGGTGCCAGCCTTGGCAATGGAACCGAGCGCTTTTTCCACGATGTTTGAGAGGCCGCCACGCTTGTTGCCGGGCGTTGGATTGGCGCTGCGATCGGCGCCGCCCGCGGCAAGATAATCGTCGTACCACTGCATTTCCCGGACGAGAGCGCGAGCCACATCTTCATTGATGGCCCGCGGCGTCAGAAGATGAACCGCATCGCGCACTTCGGTGACCTCGGAGAACAGGACAGTGGCTCCGGCGCGCACCAGCAGATCGGCCGCGTATCCGACAGCAGGGTTGCAGGTGACGCCCGAAAAGGCATCGCTTCCGCCGCACTGCAGACCGACTACGAGGCCGGATGCGGGACGCGTTCGCCGCGTACGCCGATTCAACATAGCGAGCCGTTTCTCAGCCGCTTCCATAATGGCGGCGACGCAGGCGGCAAATCCGAGTTGATCCTGAAGCCGGATGATGTTTTCCGGTTCGAGAACAGGCAGCGAATTTGAAAACAGGCGTTGCGGCTGAAGTTTCTCGCAACCAAGGCTGACAACGAGCGGGGCGGCGGCAAGATTGGGATGCAGACTGATGTGTTTGAGCGTGCCGATGGGTATGGCGGCTCCGGGGGCGTCGATGGCCACGCCGCAGCCGTAGCCGTGCGTAATCGCGATTGCATCATCGACGTTGGGAAAACGCGGCAACAGTTCCGATTTGATGCGGCGCACGGCATAGTCGACCGTCGGCGCGACGCACTGCACGGTGGTCGTAATGCCGAGAATGTTTTTCGTGCCGGTGCTTCCGTCCGGATTGAGAAAACCTTCGAACGTGCAGCCGTCGAGCGGAGGGAGCGGGGACGGCACAGCGGTAGCAAGCGGCAGTTGATCGAGCGGCGGAGGCGGCGGCAGTTCCAAAAGCTCCTGGCGAACCCAACTACCCGGCTGAAGCGAACGGTTCATATAGCCGATAATGTGGCCGTAGCGCACGATGGGTTCGCCGGCGTTCAGACTGCGGAGAGCGATCTTGTGACTTTGCGGAATGTATTCCTGTGCTGTGACGCCAGATGTATCGACTGCGCCCGCAGGAACGCCGTCGGGACTCACCACAATGGCGACGTTATCGGACGGATGGACGCGTAAGAAAAGCGGAGGCACTTCAAATCCTAGCGCTTCAGCAGGGCCGGCTTTGTCCAATCGGCATAGACGGACATTAACTGACGAAGGGCCTCCAGGTCTTGAGCGCCGCATTTGACGAGCGGCGGCCGGACGGGCCCGGCGGATATGCCAAGTAGTTCCATGGCTTCTTTCATAACTGCGACTTCATAGCCCCGCACGCGTTCGCGGATGGCGTAGAGTGGATGCACATAGCGCGTCATGAGGTCGTTCAATTTTTCGAAATCGCGATAGAGGCCGGCCTCGGCGAGCGCGAGCGATAACGCCGGGGCGATATTAGAAATGCTTGAGGTATACGCCTGCACTCCAATGGCAAAGTAGCCGGGAACGCAGTCGTCGCCCAAACCACCGAACCAGGCCAAACGGTCGCCGTTATAACTCATGATGCGCTGGTAGCGGCGGATGTCGCCCTGGCCATCTTTCCAGGCGGCCAAAGTGGGAACGCGGTCGGAGAGCCGGGCAACCATTTCCGGCGTAAAGACCGCCCAATCGCGGCTGTAGATCATGAGCGGGAGCTCCGTTGCAGCTCCCACAGCCTCGTAGTAATCGCAAACGCCCTCGAAGGGGGCTCCCGTGTAATAGGGAGGTAGGGCGAGAATACTCTGCGCCCCAGCCTTTTGCGCCCGGCGAGCGATTTCGACGGCGAGAGGAAGGTTAAAGCCCGTTCCCGCTACGACCGGCATCCGGCCATTGACAACGCGAACGGCAGTACCGATGATTTGCTCAATTTCATCTGGAGACAGCGAATAGAGCTCGCCCGTTCCGCCGGCGGCAACCAGGGCGCAGAACGGGTAGGAAGCCATTTCATCGACATTGCGGGAGAGGGCGTCTAAGTCGAGAGTGAGGTCCGTCTTGAACGGCGTGACCGGGAAACCGAATACGCCGCGGAGCGTATCCGCGAACTGTCTGGGCGTCACAAGGTTCAGTATAAGTCGCGGGTTAGGATATGCTTGTGCGGCAGCTCACTCGGCGGGCGTTTTTGCAGGCAGCGGCCGCGGCCTCGCTGCTGGCTGACACGGGCATGCCTTTGTCGTCGGCGGATAACGATTTGCTCGAGGACATAGGGCGAAGGGCATTCCGATATTTTTGGGAGCAGGCGGATCCGCATACGGGCCTGGTGCTCGACCGCTCGCGGGCCGATGGCCTTCCCCTAACGGGTCGGGCGGCGGAAGTGGCGAGCATGGCTTCAACCGGGTTCGGGCTGACGGCGTTGTGCGTCGGCTATCACCGCCGTTGGATGGACCCTGAGGCGATTCGGGGCAGGATCACAACTACGCTGCGGCATCTGGCGTACGAGCAGCAACACTATCTTGGATGGTTTTATCACTTCGTCAACAGGAAGACCGGGGAGCGCGCCTGGGAATGCGAGCTGTCGTCCATTGACACGGCCATCCTGCTGGCGGGCGTGATCACCGCGCAGCAATGCTTTCTCGACGACCCCAACATTCCCGACCTTGCTCAGGAAATTTACGACCGGGTGGACTTTCTGTGGATGCTGGACCCGAGTACCAACCTGATGCGCATGGGCTGGAAGCCAGGCACTGGGTTTTTACGAGGCGTTTGGGCCAACTATCGCGAGAACGTCATACTTCAGATTATTGCGATCGCGTCGAGAACCCATCCGGTGCCGGTACAGACCTGGTACAGCTTTCACCGCGACTCGATCGTTTTCGGTGAATACAGCTTTGTGGGACGGGGACCGATTTTCACTCACCAGTTCCCCCAAGCCTGGTTGAAGCTGGAGGGTTTACGCGACGGCCCTCCGTTTCACCTGGACTACTTTCAAAACTCGATCATTGCGACGAGAGCGCACCGGGCGTATTGCTTGAGTCTGCGGAGCCAGTATCCGGACTATGCAGAGAATCTTTGGGGCGTGACCGCCTCCGACAGCGACATAGGCTATGTGATTTGGGGGGCGATGACGAGTCTCAGGAACTGGGACGGCACGGTTGTGCCTTGTGCGGCCGGGGGCTCACTCATGTTTACGCCCAACATCTGCCTGCCAGCTCTGCGCACAATGCACGATCAGTACGGCGATTTGATCTACGGTCCATACGGATTTGCCGACGCCTTCCAGCCGGACACTCGATGGGTGGATGCCGAGTTACTGGGAATCGATCTGGGCATCGTACTACTTAGCGCGGAAAACCTGCGAACAGAAAGGGTCTGGAACTGGTTTATGAAATCGCCCGACATCCGGAAAACAATGGATCGCATTTTTGAACCGAGCGAAATGCCCGGTGAATGGCACTAGTTGCGTCTGGGGGATTTCGCGACTGCTATACACTGCAAGTATGGCGGCTTTGGTCAGTATTCAGGCGCGGCCGCAAAGCGCGGGACCTGCGGACCTGGATTCGAAAGAGCAGCTTCTTTTAGAACGATTGCGCGCGATGGACCGTGTCATTGTGGCGTACTCGGGCGGAACCGATTCCGCCTATCTGGCATGGACGGCTCACAAAGTGCTGGGCGATGCGATGGTCGCGATCACGGCCGACTCTGCGTCGATCCCAGGCTCGCATAAACGCGATGCCGAGGCATTCGCGCGCGAGGCGGGCTTCCAGCACGAATACATCGCGACCGACGAATTCAACAATCCGGATTACGTAAAGAACGATAAGGATCGTTGCTTCCACTGTAAAGACGAGTTGTTCACGTGCCTGGACGCGTACGCGCGCGACAAAGGCTTCGAACACGTCGTGTACGGCGTGAACAAGGATGATTTAGGTGACTACCGGCCAGGTCAACGGGCAGCGAAAATGCATGGTGTGGAAGCGCCGCTCGTTGACGCAAACCTGTCTAAGACTGAGATCCGCGAACTGGCGCGGCGAGCGGGGCTTTCCGTTTGGGATCGGCCAGCCGCGGCATGCCTCAGTTCCCGAGTTCCGTATGGCACACCGGTTACGGTCGAGACGATCAAAACCATCGAGCAAGGGGAAGAAGCGATCAAAGCGCTCGGCTTCCGGCAGTTCCGGGTCCGGTTTCATGGCGATCTGGTACGGATTGAAATAGCGAGAGAAGAACTGGGGCGAGCGCTATCGCCCATTTTCTTCGACAAATTCGCGGAGATCTTCAAGCCGCTGGGTTTCCATTACGTGACGCTCGACGTCGAAGGCTACCGGCAGGGATCGATGAACGCAGCAATTGGGCATCAGCCGTAATCTTCTCCGCATTTGGCCACCAGAATCGTGATGTCGTCGTACTGTTCACGCGGGCTGAACTTTTGAACGTCAGCGACGACCGAGTCGAGCAAAGGGCGCGACGGCAGGTTGCGATGCCGCAGCAACGCCTCGATCAGGCGCTGTTCTCCAAATTCCTCCCCTGCATCGTTGAACGATTCCGTTACACCGTCGGTGTAGAGCGCGAGCATATCTCCCGGGTAGAGTGAAAGTTCGTGAATCTCGCACTCCCACTCTTTAAAAAGGCCGAGTACTGTACACGTAGAATCGAGCCGTTCAAGAACGTTATCGCCGCGGACCAGAAAGGCGGAGAGATGCCCGCAATTGGCATAGCGCAAGCGCCGCAGTTTGTCGTCGTATACGGCAAAGACGAGCGTGGCGTACGCGCTGTCGGATGTATTCTCGTAAAAGAGCTGGTTCACGGATCGCAAGAAGCGTTCAGGCTGTTCCAACGCGATGGCACACTGACTGCGGAGGTTCGCCTGTAGGTTGGCCATCAGCAGAGCGGCGGCTATTCCTTTTCCCGCAATGTCGCTGATCACGATTCCGAGCCTTCCCTGCCCCAGATCGAGGAAATCATAGTAATCCCCCCCAACCTGGCGAGCCTGAACGCAGATGCCAGCGTATTCGAGCGTTTTTAGCGACGGCAGCGTTTGTGGAAACAGTCTTGCTTGCACCTGTTTCGCAATCTCCAATTCCTGGGCAGCGCGCCGTTCGGCTTCCTCCTTCTCCGCAATGACTCGGCGATGCGCTTCCATGAAGCTGCTCACTTCGTCTTGAAATCGCTCGGTAGACAATTTCCAATAACCGGGGAGATCGAAATCCGGCGGCCGCTCGCTCGGTGCATCGAGCATCCTGGCCTGTTCAACTCGCGACACACGATACGTACGAAATCCCTCGGGCGTTTGCGCAACGAGGTACCAGGTACTGCCCTTGGCAACAAGGCCTAAGGGATCGACAATTCGTTCCACTCGCTCGCCGGTAGCGCGCCAGTACGTCATTGCCAGCTTTCGATCGAGTGAGACGGCGTCCTGAACAACCGGCAGCATCGAGAGATTCTCGGGCGTCCCGCGCCAGCCGGTTGTATCGACGTAGACTCGCTGTCGCATCGAGGATGACTGCTCACGCAGCGACAGTGGCAGGGCTGACATGAGTTTGTCGAGTCCTCCTCCGGCCGCGGTACCAATCCGGTCGTCGCCGTTACCGGGGGTTTGCGCCATGAGCAGCGTTCGCAGCTCTACTTCATCGAGTTCAAGCGTTTTCGATCGCCAATTTTCGTCCAGTTGCCAGCTCGCCTCCGCGTCACTAAGGGCGATGACCGGCAGACCAGCGGCGCTGAGTGCCTTCATGTCTCGTTGCACAGTGCGCTCGGACACCTCGAGCCGCTCCGCCAACTCGCGTCCGGTCAGCCGGCCATGCTCTTCGAGCAGCAGAAGCGCGGATAGCAGACGGTCGGCTCTCATATGCTTCACCTTTAAATATTCACTACCATGGAGCGACAATTATGGCATGCGCTAACGGCCGACCCTCTGTCTGAATCGCGCACAACGGCATCAAGCGCCTGTGCGCTATACAATCGCGAACATGGCGCTCGAAGAATACGTCCGGAAACGCCGGTTTACCGAAACGCCGGAACCGGCCCCTGCTAAAAAGCCTCAAAAAACAGAATCTCCCGAAGGCATGTTCTGCGTTCAGCGTCATCGGGCCACGCGTCTACATTATGATCTCCGGCTGGAGGTCAATGGAGCGCTGGCGAGCTGGGCAGTTCCAAAAGGCCCCGCGCTCGATCCCGGCCGAAAATCGCTCGCCATGAAAGTGGAAGACCATCCGATCGAATACGGCGAGTTCGAAGGCAACATTCCCCAAGGGAATTATGGGGCTGGCAGCGTCATGCTCTGGGATATCGGCCGTTACCACCTGCTTGACGAGCCTACCGCGCAGGAACAACTCGACCGCGGCGACTTTAAGTTCTTTCTCGAGGGAACAAAACTGCGCGGGGCATTTGCGCTGGTTCGCATGAAAAAAGGCCAGAAGGGCAATGAATGGCTGCTGCTGAAGAAGCCCGACGAATACGCTGTGCCTGGATGGGATCCGGAGCAGCATGCCTGGAGTGTCAAAACAAGGCGTACCCAAGAGCAGATTGCGGCGAACGATTCGCCGGTAGAGGTGAGCGAAATAGCCGGCGCGAAAAAAACGGCGCTGCCCGAAAGCATAGAACCGATGATGGCCACGTTGACTGAGGAGCCGCCCTCCGGCGATCAATGGATTTACGAGCTGAAATGGGATGGCGTTCGCGCGCTTTGCTTTGTTGAAAAAGGCAAGTTGAGGATCGACTCGCGACGAGGCAAGCGTGCCGAGGCCCAATACCCGGAGCTGCACGTCCTGCCTTCGCTCATAAGCGCGAAGTCAGCCATTCTCGACGGCGAGATTGTGGTGCTCGACGAAGAAGGGCGCGCTCGCTTTGAGCTCATTCAGCCGCGAATCTCGACAGCGCCGGCGAAAATTGGCCCGCTTCTCGAGACCAATCCAGTGCAGCTTATGGTGTTTGATCTGCTGTATCTTGACGGCTACGATCTGCGCGGCGTGCCGCTCGAGACCCGCAAGAGCCTGCTCGAAAAATCCGTTGACTGGAAAGATCGCGTTCGCCTGTCTCAGCATTTTCACGCAGAGCCTGAGAACATCGTCGAAGCGGTTCGGAAGATGGGCATCGAAGGCGTGCTTGCAAAGGATCGTCATAGCCGCTATGAAAACCGGCGGTCGCGCTGCTGGCTGAAGATCAAGGTTCAAGACCAGCAGGAGTTCGTGATCGGCGGATTTACGCAGGGCGAACGCGATTACTTTGGCGCCCTTGTGTTAGGGGTTTGGGAGGGCAAGCAGTTGCGGCATGCCGGGCAAGTGGGTACCGGGTTTGACACAAGAAAGATGAAGGAGATTGCGGAGCGCCTCGCGCCGCTGGTTTCAAAGACCTGCCCTTTCACGCCGCAGCCCCAAATCAAAGGCGTGACCTGGGTGAAGCCCGAACTGGTTTGCGAGATTCGCTTTCAGCAATGGACGGATGACGATATGCTGCGCGCGCCCGTTTTTCTTGGGCTGAGAGAGGATAAGGCGGCAAGTGAAGTGGTAAAGGAGAAACAGAGTAATACCAGATCAAAATCCGTTAAAAAGCGTGAGTCCGCACGTGAGAAGGCGCAGGATCGCGAGTCACTTCCACTCGATGGCAAGGAAGCCGTGGTCGAGATCGACGGCCGCACGTTGAAGCTCACGCACCTTGACAAAGTCTTCTATCCGGCCGACGGCTATACGAAGCGTGACCTGCTGCGGTTCTATGACGAGGTCTCGGAATGGCTGCTTCCGCACTTGAAAGATCGCCCGCTATCACTGAAACGCTTTCCGAACGGAATCACGGGAAAATACTTCTTCCAGAAAAACGCGTCGGAGCATTTCGCGGACTGGCTTCGACTCGAGCCAGTTCGCGAAGGACATCCGCCTAAGACGAATCACTACGTGATAGCCGGCGATCGGTCGTCGCTACTTTATCTGGTGAACCTCGGTTGCATCGATCACAACCCCTGGATGAGCCGCGCCGGGTCTCTCGAACATCCCGACTTCGTCCTCATCGATCTCGATCCGTTCGAGTGCCCTTTCGACCGGCTGATTGAAGCCGCCCAAATTGTGCGAAGGATTCTGAAGCGGGTGGGGTTGAATGGATATCCGAAAACAACCGGAGGAGACGGGCTGCATGTCTATATTCCTCTCGATCCGGTCTACACCTACGAGCAGGCGCGCCAATTCGCCGAATTGATTTTCCGGTTAGCTGAACAGGAAGCGCCGGATCTGTTCACCGAACCGCGCCGCGTGGGAGGCCGGAAGAAAGGCCGTGTTTATTTCGACTGGATGCAGATTGGATTTGGCAAGACCATCGCCGCTCCCTACGTCGTGCGGGCGCATGCGGGAGCGCCGGTTGCGACGCCCCTTGACTGGAGCGAAGTGAAGCAGGGCTTGAATCCCGGGCAGTTCACGATTGGAAATGCCATCGCCCGTTTCCGCGACGTAGGCGACCTGTTCGCACCCGTGCTGAAAGGACGCCAGCGGCTAGAGTCGGCGCTTGCAACGCTTGCCTGAGTAACTGGGAGCCCGATACGCGTCCGGCCTCGCCACTTACTTTTCTGAGCGTACCGGAGCTTCCATCGGACTCGGCGCCGGCATTTCTTTCAGCAGCCTCGCGCGAAGCGCCATCAGATTCATCAGACCATTCAGGACTTGTTCGACTTGAATTTCGATGTGCCACGCATGCGGCTTCGGCGCACTCACCAACACCTCGCCGAGTAGGAGAGCATCTTCATGCTCGACACTGATGGCGGTGCCGCTAGGTATTGACTCCGGCGCCATGATCTGTAGCCGGCCATCCTTGAAAGAGTTCACTGTGCAGGAGACAACTCGCTCTCCCTTCTCAGGACCCATGGGAATACGAAGTTTTGAAACAGGAGCTAACGGAGGATTTGTGAGCACATCCTTTCTATCGGCGAAAGGAAAAATAGTTTTAGAGAAATTTAACGCTTCGTGGTTGACGCCGTTTATGAAACATAAGGACGTCCACGTTTTATAGCAGCCAGGCCTTTCCAGTCTTCGATATCCAGCTCCGGTTTTTCTACCCGGTATTTCGCGTAGAGAGCGATGCCGTCGGGGTCTTCCAGAATATCCACTTGGACCCCCTTT
Organism: Bryobacterales bacterium; assembly: GCA_963722585.1. Lineage (GTDB taxonomy): Bacteria > Acidobacteriota > Terriglobia > Bryobacterales > Bryobacteraceae > KBS-96. Next base: position 168,003 of record CAVRNU010000017.1, read on the forward strand.
TGACGGAGCATCTCCTCATTTCCCGAAGCGTTCGTCACATCGCCCACGACCACTCTTTTGAACTGGCGCATATAGATTAAAGTCGCGCACACATCACAAGGACTTAATGTGGTAAAAATTGTCGTTAGACTGAAATCAAGGCGACCAGCATCCCGCATTGCAGACGTTTCGCCATGATTGTAAGGATGATTCTCCTGCACAAGCGTGTTATGCCCTTTGCCTAAAATCTGACGGGTTTCATTGCTTACTACCACGCCGCCAATCGGACAGCCTCCCTCGTTGTATCCCTTCTGCGCGAGCAGAACCGCGATGCGCATGAAATCTTTGTCTGTTAAATTTTTGAAAAAGCCTTCTTCGACAATCTGGGGCAAGCTTCTGGTCGGAAGGTGGGCGATCATATTCAACACTCCATCTGTTACTGGCGTATCCCGGGTAATGAAAACCTCCATTTGAATTCCCTTTACAGCTTTAACAATGCCGCGAGTTGTTCCTAGTCTCCTACTCCTCTCCTCCACCCCATCCGAGGCAAATCAGGCACTCTTTCCCAGTACGTCACGCGAGACAGGTTGTCAAGAGTTCCTTAGCGCGTTCTTAGGTTTTGTTCTTATGTTCCAGAGTTATTACTACCTTTCCGCGAGCGTGTCCTTCTTGCATATACCGGAAAGCCGCAGGCGCTTCGCTCAACTCGTAACGCTTGTCGATGACGGGCGTTACCTTTCCGCTCGCCATCAACTCGCGCACGATGGTCAGATCCTTTTTGTTGACTCTCGCGATGAAAAAGACCATCTTCCGGCTCACGAACCGTGACAACACAAGCGCTCCGATCAAGCGAGCGAGAAGACCGGTCAACGGAGCGTCGTTCGGTGCTCCGACCATGATGAGGACCCCTTTGGGATTCAAGACGCGTCTGCATGCGGACAACGAATGGTTGCCAACGCAGTCGAACAAGAGGTCGTAACGCTGCCCGCTTTTGGTGAAATCCTCTTGAGTGTAATCGATGACGCGATCAGCGCCGATGGATTGGACCATGTCTACATTCCTTGCACTGCACACGCCAGTCACATTCGCGCCGAACGACTTGGCAATCTGCACAGCGAACGTGCCCACGCCTCCCGCCGCACCGTTAATCAACACCTTCTGCTCCGGCTGAATTCGTCCCTTGTCGCGAAGACCCTGTAGTGCGGTTAATGCGGCCACTGGCGCGGCAGCCGCCTGCTCAAACGTCACGTTGTCCGGTTTTATGACCAACGCCGATTTCATGCCAGACGGCGGCCCAGAAGTCGCATACTCGGCAAAGGCCCCCAGGCACGTGCCGAACACCTCTTCGCCTGGCTTGAACTGCGTTACGTTGCTGCCAACCGCTTCAACCTGTCCGGCCACATCGACGCCGGGCCGTTTGATCTTTGGTTTGCCCAGCCCGAGCAGTAGGCGAACAATGAATGGGCCGCCTTTCATTAACTTCCAGTCAAGAGGATTGACGGAAGCCGCGCGAACCTTTATCAAGACCTCATTGTCCCTGGGCGCCGGCTTGTCAATTTCTTCGCATCTCAAAATATCGGGTGAACCAAAGTTTTGATAAACAATGGCTTTCATGGCTCGGGAACTGCCTACTCTTCCATCTGAACTCTCACCCAGCCCGGCAAATGGGCCGGTTGTCCTCCGGAAAACACGACACGTCTGGTCTTCGGAAAGGGCGCATCATCCCTCAGCGCCCTGCCGAATGCCGGCACGCTTCTGAGAACCTTTCTGAAATTATCATCGGCTGTGCTGGGACAACTTGATTTTGAAAGAAACCCTCCGCCCCATCCGAGGCAAACCAGGCACTCCTTCCCGCTCGAGCGAGCCGCGTTCAACTCTTCCTGCAAAAGTCCAACCGACTGCTGCAAACGGGGCAGCGCCGCGAGTTCCGCAAACTTTGCGTGCTGCTCGACTTGCGCGGCGGCAAATTCATTGGCGGCATTCACAATCAGGTCGAGAGCCGGAATTGAACGCCACCCGAGAGCTCTCGCAAGCTGCTGATCAGCAAGAAACTTGCGCTCGAAAAATTCGCCCGCGAAGCTAGAGCCCGGAACGGCCATCTCGGCAAATGCGGGAGTACTTTCGGTCAAGCGCGCCGCTGGAACATTGCCGCGCCCGGCCACTTTCCACGATGCCTGACGTGTTCCGGCCACGGGTCCGTCCAAATTGGCCACTCGGGTCAGAAAAATTTTGAACGAAGACCGCGGAACCGGATTCGAATCCCCCGCTGCAACAAAGCGCATCTGTCCCGCGCCCGCATTCGATTCCGCCGCCTCCGACGCGCGCCGGCTCAAGCGTTCGGTGCCAAGACCGGAGGCCAGCTTCTCCATAACGGCCGGCGACCAGCGCGAGAACACGAGCCCGGTCCGGAACGCGCCCTTCAAAGAGGAACCTGGCAGATACGGTCCTTGATGGTTCGCCGCGAACGTTGGAATAAAGAGATGTTCCGCCTGCGTCTTTTCCCAGATGCCAGTCGAAGAGGCATGCTCGAACGGTATGCGGCGGGCGGAAAAGTTTTGAGCGAAACCGCCCCACGAGGCGAAGTCCAACTTATCCGCCTTACGGAGTTGAGCAAGATAACCGTCGAGACGAGGACCACGCGACAGAAGACGAAAGATGCGAGGCTGGTCGAGTACGTTCACCTGGTCTTTCCACACCATGTAGTCGATGGGAGACAGTTCCTGCCCGTCGCCGACCAGGAGCGGGGTGAGCGCCGTCGCTTTATATCTCATAATCGGGCTCGGTCTCCGTGCTATCGGTCCCACTCATTTCGTCTTCGGACGCGCTCGACTCTTTCGCGGAACTTTCGGGGCTCTCAGAAGCAGCGAGCGAGGCGCTTTGCTCGGCGGCCGTTCTTAACGCCTCATCCAACGCTTGTTGCAGCTCGCTATCCGGCGCCATGTCGCCTTCAGCCGCGGAGTAATCGATGTGCGGCAGAGCGAGTGAAAGCGCAAAGCCAGCCCGGTATACCGGATGATCCAGCCCCTCTGGCGCAACATCGACTGTCCTGCCTCGTAGCGAATTCGCCGATTTCAGCACCGATCCCTCTTCCACCATGCGGACCGTCTTCTTGCTTCTCCCGGAGCCGGTTCCGTTCTCGACATAGCCGCCGCGCGCCGTCACAGAGTAATTGCCGCGTGCCCAGTCAATCTCATCTGTATCTCCGGGGGTGAACAACGACAAAAGCCAGTGGCCGGCTGAATTATTTCCGTTGGCTGCCGAGCGCTCGTCTTGCTTCTTGCGAGCTAATTTGGGGAACAGTAGCGCCGGCCATTCGCCTTCCGAAATTCCAATGCGCGAAACCTGCCCCCAACCGCTCGAACGCCGGCCTCCAAACCCGCTGTCGGCCAACAAACGAAGGGCCGCGCGCAAACGATCTTTCCAGACCTCGCTGGATGAGGCGTCGGATGAGCTGTCAAACGACGCCAACGCCCACAACCCTGAACCGGCTTCAAATTCGACGCATGCGAGTGAATGCGTATCATGGCCGTGGTTCATGCGGTCAACCACCCCCACGGTTCGCGTGGTGACCCGGAAAGGACTGGATTGCGGACGATCGCGCCGCAGCAGACACGCGCTTTCCGCATCTGGAGCCCATTGATCGGCGAGCAGCCGCTGGCTTAGCAGTAACGTCTCGATCAACGATACCGGCACAAAACGCGCGGCGCGCCACCGCACTTTCGCCGACAATACCGAGGTGCTGGCGCGCAACGCAGCCGCGGGAGGCGGCCAAAGCGTGGCAGGAGGGGGCACAAAAAGAGTCTCGCCCTGAAACGGAAACAGCGAGCTGAACACAACCGCGGGCGTCGTGGCTTCGGCTGTCGCCTTGAGCCAGTCGCCAAGCAGGCCAAGCCGCTCGAAGGCAATCGTTACCGCGGAGATTAGACGATCGCTGCGATAGAGATTGTCTACGCGATCGCGCCCTCCTTCCCCCGGGCCATAACGCCACGGTCCCGCTGGATAAAGCTGTATGAGAAACGCCGGATTCATTGGATGTCGATACTAGGCGTGAACCACTCCCTTGCGGTCACAACGAGCATTTTGGAACGAAACAAGCTAGCTCAATTTCCCTTCAAAATCTTCCGCCGACGTAAGCTGCTGCAAAGCGGACAGGTCAGCGCCATCGAGCAGATTTGTTTCCACCGTGCCGCGAGCATAATAGTCCTTCCCGCGCCAAGTCACCTTTAATGACGCGAACTTTACGCGCCCACTGCCCCTGCTGCCACCACCACCGAGAGCGTCGTCTTCAAGCAGACGCATCGCTTCGGCAACCCTCGCTAGAAGCGGCTTATCCTCCGGGCAAAGCACATCCAGAACGATACGAAACGCAAATCTCGCTCCGGCCGGCACGCGCTCGAGCGTTCGCGGATTAGCTTGGGAGGTAATACGGTCAACGGCATTCTCGCTCTTTACCTCCGTCAGCTCATCGTCGAGATTCTCGCGCATCTGCGGCGTGATGCTGTCGACCAACAAGGGCGCGTCGTAGAAAGTCAGCCGAGCCGGCGTGGCTGCCGCAGTTTCGATTGGCTCTCCCGTCACTCGATCCAACCTGCCGGCGTTGCGGCCAAACAAAATGCAAATCTCGTCGTCGGGACGGTCGCTCTGATGAATGCGCACTTCCTGCCCTTTTCGTTTCGACAAGTAAACCAGTTCAGAGGGAACGGCGAGTCCCGATGTTTGCTCGAGGAGGGATCGAAGCCTGCCGCGAAGCGAACTTCCCGGAATATACGGTATTCCGAAAGCGTCTTTCACCACCGGGTTATCGGCTCCTCCAATTTCAAGCGAGCCCTTACCCGCGCCAATATGCAGACCGGTTACGCACGTAATCTCGCCTTCGACAACCAGCTTGCCGATAAAAGTAAGTTCAGTAGCAGCAGTATGAGAACTCATGAATCGATTTTTCCACCCATTCGCCTATTCGTTATAAGCGACGATAGCTTCAAACAAGTCCCGAAAGCGCTCGTAGCCCTTCGTGTCGTTCTTGCGCGTCACTTGGAGCAGCAAACGCTCGATCGCATCCAGGCTTCGGAGCGAATGCCGCGCGATTGTATAGGCCAAACGCGCCCTCACCATCACGAACTCGTGCTGCCGATCGCTCTCCGGAGCGCGGGTCGCTCGCCGCACCGCGTTATATAGCCGCCGAAGCTGGCTCTTTGTCCCGGAATCCATGTCGCGCATCCGGCTTACGACAACATGCGCCTGGTTATCCAAGTACAAGCTGTCTGAGATAAGCTTCTCGAGGTCGATCTCAGGAGGTCCTTCGAACCTCTTCTCTCCACCTCGACGCTCATCGCGATCGCGCCGCGGAGGTCCGGCGCGCTCTTGGTTCCGTCCGCCGCCACCACCACGCGCTTCCCGTGGAGGGCGGCTCTCTTGTTTCTGCTCTGTTATTTCTGCCATCTCAAAACCCACGAAATCGTTCGAAGTCGTTTTACCGATTTTCAGTTGCCAAACGGGCCCATTCCAGACCGGCCCGGCCGGAAGGCCGCAGCTTGGCATTGGCCGTCTTAGTTCCAACCAATTGAGCGATCAATCCATTGCGCAGCATGTTCAGGTCGCGCTGTTTCGACGCTGGGATGATCCGCGAAAGACGCATGTAAGTCAGCCATGGCCTATCCACCCGGATTGGCTTTGTCCGGCGCATGGCTTGAGCCGAATAGGCTTCGCGATATACCGAAGCCAAATCGTGAATGTATTCGGCGGGATAACCAAATTCCTTCACCAGACGAACCAGTCCGTTTTTCAACTCCTCGGCATCCGCCAGCCTTTTCCATTCAAGCGTACGTCCGAAGAGATGAAATGTTCCCAAATCGGTGGCCTTCGCCGATTGCAAGTCTGTCCCCGCCTTTTCGAATATCGCGCCTGGAGATGCTTCCACCATCGGAGCGATGGCCAGCGCCATACTCAATGACTTGCCTTCCAACCCAGCAAACGATCGCAGGTTCTCGCCGACAAAACGCTCAAACACGCGCTGTAGCTCGCGCGCCATCGCAACAAGCGCATCCCATGTGCCGATCATTGCGAAATCGTCGCCGCCGCAATACAGGATACTGGTCTTCCGCCAAAACTCGGGAAGGGTGCACAGCAGTGAAAGCTCACCGGAAAAAAAATCCTTGAACAGGACCGATAGTTGTAGCCGTTCTTCAACTGTGTTTGTCCGGCTTAGCCGAAGCTCGAAATTATCGACGTCCCCTCGCAGAATGCCCCATCGCTCGGCGCCCTCGGCGCATAAGGCGAGCTCGACGGGAGACGCAATTTCCTGATTCTCGTTCAAAGCAAAGCGCCGCGCGAACGCGATTCCGTCCTCATCCGGCGTGTTCTGGTCCCGCAAAGGCCAAGTGTGCGTTCCCTCATCGCACAGCAAGTGCGCAGGCTGCTCGCGCGACCAGCCTACTTTAGTTGCCGCAAGTATCTTTTTCCCGAACGAAGCAAAATAATTTGAACCGGCATTCGGACCCGGTTTCTCGAAAGGAGCAAAGACCGAACTACCCGCCGATACAGTGCTAAGCGGTGTTGCGATTTCCCGGCTCAGCCCTTCCTCCAACCGCTTCCCCACGATCGGCCACGCGCCCAGGTTTTCGGTGCTCGACCAAACCAGCCTGAGTATCCCACCCGAGATCTCGAAAATCGCCGCCGCACTGCTCTGAAGAAATTCGTTGGCCTGGTGAAGCGAATCATCCGTCAAAACGAGAAGAAACTGCTCGCCTCCGCTCGAGCCGAGCAGCATACGAGACAGCTTCATCTCGGCAAGCAGCGCCCGCGGCAACACTTCTGCAATGAGGCTTAACCATTGGCATCGTCCAAGAAGTTCCGCAAATCCGTCATCACTTGGTTCAGTGGACACCAGAAAGCGCTCGCTTTCCAGCAGTTGAGCTTGCAGAAAAACTTGCAAAGACATAACAAGGGTCGAAGCGGTCCGCGAGAGTCGCGGACTAAGCGTTTTTCGAGAACGCCTTCAGCCTAACACAGCCGGTTGCTGCCACTTCCCTGCCCTCCGCGAGCCTTCAAAAGCCTCGCTGCGGGCGGTATCCGGGTCTCGCCCGAATCTTGTATTTCTTTGCCTGTTCGGAGGTCAATTCAATGGTCAGCCTTCGGAACCCTTCGTTCGGATTCGGCTGCGGATAGTAAGTGATGGTGTAGCTGTTGCCCAAATCTTCGCGAATCGATTCGAAAGCTTCCACCTGCTTCTGCCACGTTTTCGCAAAATAGCTCTTGCCGCCGGTTGTGGAACTGATGCGACGGAAGATGTTGGCCGAAATGGGATCTTTATTCACCTCGCTGGTCGAGATGACATAGATGGGAATGCCTTCGTCTTCCGCAATTGCCCTCACATCATCGGGGGCAACCATGCTGGCGTTGTCCGGGCCATTAGAAAAGACAATGACTACTTTCCGGCCGGGAACCTTCGAGGCATCCCGAAGTGTCAGTAAGAGGGAGTTGTACAGAGCGGAGTCGTCGCCGGCGACAGCGCGACGCAAACCTTCAATGGCCTCGCCACGATCACGATTCAGAGACACCGCTCGATTCAGGTTCCGGCTATAGGTGTATACGGCAATCGAGTCGGCCCGGTCCATTCCGCGTATGAAATCGGCAATCGCATCTGACGCATACACAAACCCGCGATACATGTAGTTGCTGGTGTCGAAGAGAACGAAAACGTTGGTGCCCGTAAACTCGGTCGTGCGGCCATCCACGGCCGTCGGCGCCGGCGCCGGATTTATGTTCGCGGACCGCGCCAGCGGCTGCATCGTCCCATTTGGTAAGACCTGCATCGGGGGCCGGTCGCCTTCGGCAAATGTCGCGATCTTCTGCTGGATGTCGTCTTCAAGAATGCGAAAATCCTTGGGCTTCAGTCCGTTCACGTACCGGCCTCTCTGGTCGAGTACCGTGAAACTGAGAACCACCATGTCGACCTTCACGCGGAAGGTCGGGCGTTCTTCCTGATCCTGCGCCTTCAGGAACAGAACCGCGCCGAGGGAAACAAGCATCAAAGCGCCTACAATTCGAGAAAAAACTTTCACGGTTGCCCTCCTAATTGCTGGACTGATTCAAAGCGTTCAATGCGGCTTTTTCAGAACTGTGCTGCCGCACATTGTCCCCCACGGTTCTTAGCGAGCGCAGCAGGGCGGGCCAATCTTCCAAATGAGTCGCAAATATGTTCTCAATCGTGGCTCGGGTCCATTCGGGCACGTAGAAATCCAGCTGATTAGCCGGGATGCCCACTTCGTCGGCGAGCGCCGCGTAAAAGAATCCGTTCGATTCCCAGGTTTCCGCTAGCAGGCGGCTCGAATATCCCATCAATGTTGGAAATGTGCGTAGATACAGCAGACCGGGCCGGTAGGAATGCGTGAGGGTTGGTTTGGGAGTGCCGAACGCCGCCGCAATCGCCGTTGGACCTAGCTTGGGATCGTCGGCGGAAGACATTTTAGTGATTTCGAGGCTCGCCAGTTCCGATTCCACATTTTTCAATTGAGGATCGGTGGCAAGCGCATAGAATTCGGAGGGAAGCACTTCATTCCGGACTCCCGCATAATCGTTCTTATGGAGGCGCTCGCGAATTTTTTCCAGCCGCGCCGGACTCGCGAAACGTTGAAGCGATGTCATGACACGGGTTTCAACTTCCGGATTGAAGGCGGAGAGGGCTATTAAATTCTCCCCGCGCCGCAGGTTCAAAGCAACCCAGCGAACCTGATCGTTCGAGATGTTCCGCCAGCGCGGCACGGTCACATCCACGATGATCTGGGGCACCAGATCTCCCCAAATAAGCGCTTGTTCCCGCGTGGGGCTCAGAAAATTTTGTTCGGCTTCCGCCATGACATAGGGAAGAGAGACGAGAGAACCCATCAATCGCCCGCCAGCGCTTGCCGGCCAACCGTTTCCGACAATTTCGGTGTTGCGCCACGTCATGTTCAAGCCCTGGGCGCCGATGAAATCGTGGCTGCGAACGAACATCGGATTAGCATAGACGAGCTGCGCTCCATCCGGCGTATAGTATGCGTACAGAAAACCTACCAGGGTGTCGCGTAAGAATGGCGTCAAGCGCCCGCGTGCATCCTTCCGATCGTTTGCCTTCGCCAACGCATCGAGATCGAGCTTGCGTTCCTGATCGATGTGGCGCTCACTCCAATACCCGAGCGCCAGCAGATTTCGTTCGGCGCTGCTGAGAGAATTCCGCAGCGATTGCGCTTCTTCGAAACGCAGCAGATCGCCATTCACGGACTCGAGCACTTTCTTGTTCGGGGTGGGTTGAGCAAGCGTATCGGCTACGGCATATATTTTGTCCAATGGAAGCAAGTGCTGGGAGTCCAGAACCCGCAAGAAATTCTCCGGTGGTCCGGTCCGGTCGGGAACGACATGCGGCATCCCAACCAGAAGGTCAACCAGCCGAAGGTCGACCAGCTGGTCTTGAGAATGGCTGGCATTGGGAGCATTTGCCGCCTGGAGCAACGTTTTCACGCCGGTCCGCGCCGCGTCGAATACTTCTGTAGACTGCCGTGCCTTCAGAAATGGATTCAGGAGCGACGTCAAAGCTGCGTCTTGCGCCTGAAGAGGCATGGCGTTTTCTCGGCAAAGTATCTGCCAGAGACCCACCAGAGCTTGGGCGCTGCCCACGGCGTCGGCACGTACCAGCGTATCGCGGATCTCACCGGAGCCGGCTACGAAATCGAGAAACGCCGTCATGGAATTCTCGCTCACGTTCGGTACGTCCGCAAAGATCGAGTACTGCGGTCCGGCTATTCTGTAGGCTGCAATCAAGCGGCTGGCCATCGCTGGGCTGATCGGCGTCCGCCGGTAGCGATCGATATCGTTCAGTGCGAGAAAGATGTGAAGCGGCTCGTTTTCGACCGACTTGCGACAGAGAGCGAACAAAGCCTCAATCAGGTCGTCCGGCGCCTTCCACGAGTTGGCCGCTCTCGATAGCCGGGCGTCGTACTTTCCATGCGGATGCTTTGCGAACAGAGTCTTCCATACTTCCACGCCGCCCGGGACGTGGAGCTCTCCGTCGGGATCGAGTCTAAGAGATGTCGTCAGCAGCAGAAGATCGGTATTCGAGCGGAATACCGGCCGCGCTGGACCGGGTGTGGTAACCTTTCCGCGAATCGCCTCATAAAAGCGCTTCATTCGATCAGTCCGTAGCAGATACGCTGAGGCTGGCGAATCCAGCCGGGCCAGCGAATCAAAATAGCTGGCCAGCCATCCGTCATCCGTCTCGATGAGCCTCTCATAAAAGCCGGCACCCTCGGAAGGCTTAGCTCCGGCAAGTTCCGCCCAGACTTTCTCCGATCCCGGGACAAAAGCCACTCCGTTCCGGATCTCGAACATCCCGCCGAAGAAATCGAGCACCGGGGCGTAAAGTCTCAGCTCATTCTGCGAGACCTTGCGTCTTAATGCTTCCGCGGTTGTATTGTCCAGCTTCGACAGTCCCAGATAGAGCCTGCATATCGAAGGGTCGCTGAGGAACATGTCTATAAATTCGGGATGATTGTTCTTGGCTACCGCCGCTCCCATCCAGTAATCGGGCCCATACAACACCGGAACCTCGGTCGGCGCGAAAGGATATTCAAACTTGCGGTTCGCGCGAAGATCCTGTTCGAGCTGGGCAATCGGGAAGGCTGAATCGACGGTAAGAAAAGCGCGGGTTGGGTTCACCGTCTCGAGAACAACGTCTCCGCCACACGAACCACGCATCCGGTATCCCAGAATTCGCAAAAGATCGGCTGTCTGTTCGCTGTCGCAAGTTGGCACTACAATTTTCCTAGCCGAGCCCGCCATGGCGGTCAATTCTCGCGCCTGCCCGATATAGCGAATCAGCAATCGCAGGTACTCAGTCTGGTCGAGCGCCTCGTTCGATGAAATCGCCTGATATCCATTGGTGACAACGTTCCGCGCCAGAGCCGGAAGCAAGTCCTCGGGCGACAAATCGGGCGAAAGCGCCGCCATTCTCGCAAACGAGTGGAGCGGCCCGGGAATGCTCGTATTTCCGTAATATTTTGCTGGGCCTTGAAGAGGCTTTGCCGCTCGCAGATCGTTTCCGCCGGCCGATTTGTATTGATTCAAATCGTCGGCTAGCGTTGCCGTGCGGCCTTCTTCGAAGTCTAGAAGCAGAATCTGGCGAAGAGCCAGCTGCCGTCGCATTGGGTCTTGCTCAGCCGCGGCCCATTTGGCCAGTTCGTTGCGCCGGTCCGGCAGCCGGTGACGGTCCAGAAACTCGGCCAGATCGAGCTGCCCTTCCGCTCCTCCACTCTTTGCCTGCTGCTCGAGCAAGGCGAGCGCGCCAGTCAAGTCGCCGCTCGCTTCGCGCTGCGCGGCTTCGCTATTGCCGGCGGCCATGAGCGGCCGCGAAATGATTGCTGACAGTATCCCGATCCCGCCAATTACGGCTAGCGCCGTAATCCCTGTCCGGTGTAGCGGAACTGTAAAACAAAAGAGGCGCACAATCAGTTCCCCCCTCTATGTGGTTTTCTACTCTACCACCTCGTAGCTGAGCAAGCGTAAAAAAACTGGTCTGATAGAAGTACTTGATACTCGGGCATAGACAATAGGTTTGGAATTTGAACGCGAAAATGACAAAACATACTCTTCTCCTCCTGGTCTTCGCAACCGCATCGGTTCGTGCACAGGAGTATAAAATCGCGGTCGTCGGGCTGGTCCACTCCCATGTCTGGGGCCACTTGCAAACCATGGTCGAAGGTAAATCGGCCAAACTCGTAGGGCTGGCCGAGCCAAACCACGAGTTGACTGCGGAAGCGGAAAAAATGGGCGTGGCGCACAGCCTGATTTATGGCGATTACAAGCGGATGCTCGACGAAACAAAGCCCGATCTCGTCTGGGCCTTTGTCGAGAACAACCGTCATCTCGAGGTGGCCGAGGCCTGCGCCACCCGGCACATCAACATCATCTTCGAAAAACCCCTGGCAGCCTCGCTTGATCAGGCCAAACAAATCAAAGCGCTGGCTCAAAAATATAACGTCCTGGTCATGACGAACTATCAAATGGCGTGGTGGCCCGCGAATTACGTGGCAAAGGCGACAGTCGACCACGGGGAGATTGGGAAAGTGTGGCGACTACACGGCATTGTCGGCCACAGCGGGCCCGGCTCGGAAGGCGTGCGGAACAAATACTTCTTCGAGTGGCTCACAGATCCGGAAAAGAACGGAGGCGGCGCGCTGATGGATTTCGGCTGCTACAACGCACTTTGGAGCCTGTGGTATCTCGGGAAACCGAAAACGGTTTTCGCCACTGTGAACCATCTTCGCCCTGACCGATTCCCTAAGGTAGAAGATAACGCCGACCTGGTCCTTCAATACGACCACGCGGTTGGCCTCTTCGAAGGTAGCTGGGACTTGCCGAGAAGTTATCAGGATCTCGAAGTCTTCGGCTGGGGCGAAAACGGCCAGCGCGGCAGTCTTTATATGAGTCAGAAGAGCGTCGAGTTGCGGAAGGGAAAGAATGCCGAACAAGTGGCCTTAACGCCACTCGAACCGGACGCTAGCGAGCCGATCGCCTATATGGTCTCGCGGATGAAAGTCAAGCAGCCGGTTGAAGGTCTGACCGCAGTCGATATCAACGTCGATGTGATCCACATCATCGATCTGGCGAAAAAATCTGTGAAATCGGGCAAAGCGGAAAAGTTCGAATGAATTGAGCCACACGTAAGACCCTAATGTTGCGCAGCCAGCGCTGTCTGCCGGACGCGGATCAGCAATCCTGAGCCGACCGCGAGCAGGCCGAGCGCAATCCACTGTGTCAGCGACAAGCCCGCAATCAGCGATTGCTCATGATTGCGGAAAAATTCGATGATAAACCGCGCGGTCGAGTACAACACCAGATACCAGCCAAAAATTTCGCCAGAGCGGTGCGTCCGATGAAATTGCCTGTACAGAAGCGCAAAAATCACGAGGTTGGCTCCACTTTCATAAAGCTGCGCGGGATGCAGCGGGACGTTCAGCGGCACGGGCGCGGCCTCGTCAGTATGAAACCGTACCGCCCACGGCAGGTCGCATTCGCGGCCCCAGCAGCAGCCCGCGGCAAAACAGCCGATGCGGCCAATGGCATGTCCCAGCGCGATGCCGGGCGCGAAACAATCCATGGTCGGAAGCGCCGGAAGCTGCTGCCGCCGAATGTAAAGAATCGCCACAACCAGCGCGGCCAGAAAGCCGCCATGAAATACGCCCGCCGCCTGAAGCGTTGAGAGCGAAAGGATCTGGCTGGGATTCTGTAAGTAATACTGCCAGTCGAACAGGAACATGAATAGCTTCGCGCCTGCTATTCCCCCCAACGCGCAATAAATAGCAAGATTAGTCAGTTGCTCGGAAGGCAAACCGCTGCGCTTAGCCAGCCTCAGGGTAATCGCGAGACCAGCCAGGAACCCGAGCGCGACCAAGACCCCATAGGTTGGTACTGAAAAAGAACCGATTGTAAACAGCTTGGGAAACATTTAGTACTCCGCAGGCGGTTGGGCGTGTTGGTGAGTCAGACTTCTGTGACTCGGCCTGAGCAGATCGATCAGCAGCAGCACCGCGCCCACCGTGATCGCGCTATCGGCAGCGTTAAAAGCCGGAAACGTCCAGCCCCCGTTATAAACCTCCAGAAAATCGGTGACGGTCCCGGCCACGATACGGTCGAACAAGTTGCCAATTGCCCCTCCCAATATGAATCCGAGAGCGAGCCGCGCTAGTGTCCCAGCCATCGAAGACGAGCGTTTCAAAAGAACGGTGAGGACGAAGCACAGCACGGCAACAGAAACCCCAATCAGCACAATCGAGCGGATCGCCGGGTTTCCATCCGCGAGCATTCCGAACGCCGCGCCCGGATTTTCCGTGTGAACAATGCGAAACCATCCGGGTATCACGCTCACTGAATCGAAATTGCTGAAATGGCTGCGAATATAAATCTTCGTGAGCCGGTCGAGAACGATCACCGCGGCTGCGATGGCGAACGGGAGCCAGCGCAGCCGGACATTCTCGTTTTCTTTATCCCTCACTATGAGAGCATCTCCTTGACCGCCGCCGCGCACCGCAGGCAGATAGTGGGGAAATCTCCATCCTGTCCCACATCGAGCGTGTACCGCCAGCAGCGTTCGCACTTGTCGCCGCGCGCGCGTTCTACATGAACGGCGACAGCTCCGGCATCCAGGTTTCCTTTTTCAAGCTCTACTTGAGAGACGATGAACAGCGCCGGAAGTTGCGCTTCATAGTGGGTTAGAAGCTGCAACAGGCTGCCTTGCGCTTCGAGGCGAACCGCCGCCTCGAGCGAAGAGCCGATTTCCTTCCGCTCGCGGGCGTCGTCCAGGCTCTTCAGAACCGTGTCTCGAACGCCGATTAGCGTATCCCATCGCGAAAGGCGTGCGCGGGCCGAATCCGGAATGTCTCCAGACAGTTGCTCGGGCTCGGGAAAATAGTCCATATGCACGCTCTCCGGACTTCCAAGCGGCCGCCGGGTATGTTGCCAGACCTCTTCGCAGGTAAAGCTCAGCAGCGGCGCGAGCAGCCGCGTTAATGCCAGGTGAATACGATAGATAGCGGTTTGCCCGCTGCGGCGTTCCGGCCATTGCGGGGCCGAGGCATACAACCGGTCTTTCAGCACATCGAAGTACATAGCGCTAAGATCGGTCACCGCAAAATCGTATACCGCGCGATACACGGAGTGAAATGCCAGCTCGTCATACCAGCGGCGGCATTTGCGAACCAACTCCTCCGCTTTAGTGAGAATCCATTGATCGATTTCGAGAAGCTCGCTACCGCGCACTGCATCTGATGCCGGATCGAAATCGTATAAATTGCCGAGCGCATACCGGAATGTATTCCTGATCTTCCGGTATGCCTCCGAAAGCCGTGTGAGGATGACGTCGGAGAGCCGGACATCCTCCATAAAATCGACCGATCCCGCCCACAGACGCAGAATATCTGCGCCGTATTTACTGACAATCTCTTCCGGCTCGATACCATTGCCCGCTGATTTCGACATGGCGCGGCCCTCGGCATCGAGTGTCCAGCCGCTTGTCGCGCAGCTCTTGTATGGCGCCCCGCCCTTCAGCCCCATGCCTATGAGAAGCGAACTCTGAAACCAACCCCGATACTGGTCTCCGCCTTCTAAATACATGTCCGAGGGCCACGGCAGCCCGTTCTCTGGCGTCAGAACCGCCAGGTGGCTCGAACCTGAGTCGAACCAGACATCGAGAATATCCGTCTCTTTGCGGAACGACTCCCCGCCGCATTTTGCGCAGCGATGGCCGGGTCCCATCAGTTCCGCCGCCGTTTTCGAATACCAAACATCGGCGGTGTGTTCACGGAACAGCGCAATGACACGCTCGAGCACAGCCTTTTCCGTGAAGGGTTCCTGGCACGCCTCGCAGTAGAACACCACGATCGGCACGCCCCACACACGCTGCCGCGAAATGCACCAATCGGGCCGCGAGGCGATCATGTTCGTCATTCGCTCTTCGCCCCAGCCCGGATGCCACTTAACGTTCTTGATTGCTTCGAGGGTGTTCGCGCGCAGATTCTCGCGCTCCATACCGATGAACCACTGTTCGGTGGCCCGGAAAATAGTCGGATTGTGGCAGCGCCAGCAATGGGGATAGCTATGCTCGAGCGTCTGATGTTTCAGGAGCGCGCCATGCCGCTCGAGAATATTAACGACAAGCGGGTTTGCCTCCCATACCGTTTTCCGCAGCAGTTCCTCCGGCAGCTTGCCTGGCGCGGTATCTGCCTCGAAAAACCGGCCGGCCTGGTCGACCGGGCAATACACGGGCAACCCATATCGCTGTCCCGAGACAAAATCTTCCTGGCCATGTCCAGGCGCCGTATGAACGGCGCCAGTTCCCTGATCGAGCGTCACGTAGTCGCCCAGTATGCCAATGGAATCGCGTTCAATGAACGGATGGCGAAACACCGCATTTTCGAGTTTCGACCCCGCAAACCGCGCCAAGACAGCTTTCTCCCAGCCGAGTGTTTCGCTCAGTTGATCGAGCAACCCAGCGGCTACGATCATCACACCGCCTGGCGTGTCCACTGCCGCGTATTCGTACTTCGGATGAAAGCAGATCGCGAGATTCGCGGGCATTGTCCACGGTGTTGTCGTCCAGATAACGGCGTACACATCGCGTCCCTCGAGAGCGGGATCGATCGCCGCCGCGTCCGACGTAAGGCGGAACTTCACGTAGATGGAAGGACTCGAGTGGTCTTCGTATTCGACTTCCGCTTCGGCCAGCGCCGTCTGGTCTTTGATGCACCAGTGCACTGGCTTCAGGCCTTTGTAAACATACCCGCGCTCGAGAAAATCCACGAACGCCTGAGCGATCACCGCTTCGTATTCGGCGCTCATCGTCAGATACGGGTTTTCCCACAGGCCAAAAATGCCCAGCCGCTTGAACTCGCGCCGGTGAATATCGACAAATTTCGCCGCATAGGCGCGGCACTCGGCGCGAATCTCCGCTACCGTCATGTGAGCTTTGCGCTTGCCCAGGTCGTTATCGACCTTGAATTCAATGGGAAGTCCGTGGCAATCCCAGCCCGGCACGTAAGGCGCGTCGTATCCTGCCATACTCCGCGACTTGACAATGAAATCCTTCACAACCTTGTTAAAGGCAGTACCCAGATGAATGTTGCCGTTCGCATACGGCGGCCCGTCATGCAAGACGAACGTCGGCTTGCCTTCCCGCGTCTTCCGGATTTTGTGATAAATCGCTTCTTCCTCCCAGCGCTTTAGCAGCTTCGGCTCGGCCACCGGCAGGCTGGCCTTCATAGGGAAATCGGTCTTCGGAAGATTGACAGTCTTCTTCAGCTCCAAAGTGGAAACACTCATGGGAGGTATCTTTTCCATCGTAGCGAACGACGCGATTGCGTTATCGCGCCTATAGGCGTGGCGGGCCGGTGCAGTTGCTCCTGTTGCGGCGTTGGAGCTTCGCCGATTTATGTGCTCCGATCGAACTTCGCCTTCGCGGTGCGAATTGCATAGACGAGCCGTTCCGCCTCTTCTTGCGAGCAATCCGCCAAGTACGCCGTTAGTCCTTCTATCCAGTCACGCCTGCCTAGGGGAATTTGGGCGGCTAGTTCGCTTTGGATCTGGTCCCTTTGGTCTGGTACTTCCGTCCGCTGTAGCGCGGCCTTCACGGTAGGCACCGATAGAGACGTGCGAGCGGCAATCGCCTCCACAATATGTTCCGGGGTTACTGTGTTGTCCGCCGTGGTTGGCTCGAGTTCTGCGCGCAGCCGGTCCAGCTTCCCGCGTTCTTCGCGCTCCTGGTCGGAAAACTTTCGCGCCTCGACGAATTCATGCCTCACTATGGCATTTTCTAATTGCCGGGTCAGAAGGCGGATCCGTTTCCGAATCTCCAGAAGCTCGCGAGGCTCGCCCTCCTGCCGTAGTTTGACCAATGCGCCGGCTTCGTCGATCAAGTCGATGGCGCGGTCGGGTAGAGAGCGATGACGCAAGAAACGTGCTGAGGCGTAGACAGCCGTCTCGATGGCCTCAGGCGACAGGACCACTCCGTGAAAGTTCTCGAATTGCTCTTTCACGCTGGTCAGGATTTGAATTGCCTCTGCTTCTGTTGGCGCCAGCACGGTCACAGCTTCAAAGCTGCGAGCCCGCGCATCATCTCTGTCGAGAGCGAGGCGAAACGAAAGTGGCGCGCCAGTCGCAATCAACTGCAACTTCGCTATTGCGAGGTAATTTGCGAATAGCGGCATGCTCTCGCGCAGATCGAAGAGTCCGCGAACGTACAGAATCGGATCGTCGTTCTGAATGCGTTCCAGCAGCTTCGGTTGCGGCGAGGCGCCTGCCCACGCTTCTCCAGACCGGGACAACGTGAACGTGCGGGCGAGCGTCCAACTATCCACCATCAGGATCTGCCGGTCGACGAGCGCAACGGGAACATCGCCTTCGGCAATGCGCCGCGCCAAACCTTGAACGATTGCGTTTTTTCCAATTCCCGCCTCGCCGATCAACACGGCGCTGTTCCTTGTGCGGCGCGAGAGAATTTGAATAATTTGCTCCAACTCACGCTCGCGGCCAATCAGCGGTCCGAATGGAGCGTTTCGGGCTTCGGCCACCAGGTCGCGGAAGCCTTCACGTGCCAGAGGTGCGGCGGATGCGGCGGGAGCGCCCTTGGCCTCTTTAACTTCTTGTTCGAGCTGTGAAATGGTGATACCGCTTTCGAGGATCACTCGAGCGGCGACACTCGTTTCGCCGCGCGCCATCGCCAACAGTAAATGCTCACCCGTGATGTAGTGCTGCTGCAGACGGGCGGCCTCTTCGGCCGCATAACTGAGGACACGCTGGCACTCGCTGCTTAGCGGAATATCGACCGATGTTGAGATTTTTTCCGCCGCGCGGGGCGCCTCCTGTGCGATGCGCTCGCGCAATTCTTCAAGCTTCTTCTGAGATTTGAAAACGCGGGTTGCTAAAAGCGGATCGGCGCGCAGAAGTCCGAGCAAAAGATGCTGTGTCTCAATTCGGTGACTGCCGAACTGGCTCGCTTCGTAACGTGCAGTAAAGACCGTCTTCCTGGCTGTTTCCGTGTACTTTTCGAACATAGAGACCGGCTTCCGTCGCCGGTTGAACACCCTACAGTTTATCGTTCTTATGCGTACTCGAGATTACGTCGGACAGCCGGATCGACAACGAGGTGCCACACCGGAGTTAGTTTAAAGAGGTACGCGATGAGATACGACTTTCTGATCGAGACTTACGAGACCGAGCGTGTCAAGGTGATTAGCGCCTGGAGCATGTTCACTGACCAGGATCTCCGGGTCCGGCCTCACCCAACTGATACGCGCGGTCGCAGTATCCACGAGCATATGGTGCATCAGTGTGTCAGCGAAGACATCTGGTTTCGAACGATGCTCGAGATTGATGTCGGAGCGCCGCCGTTGCCGGAAAATGAGATCAGATTGGAATTCATGCGGCAGTACGCGGAAGACAGCGAAAAGCGCGTGGCTGCGCTGCGGGAAAAGGACGAGACGTGGTGGGAAGGCGAGACGACATTTTTCGACGTACGGCGGTCGCGGGCGTGGGTGATGACTCGCCGAATGACCCATACCGCCCATCACCGGGGCCAACAGTTGGCCCAACTCCGTATGCTCGGCCGCGACGAGCACAGTAATTACGGTCCTACTGCGGATACCGGCGGCCTGATGCAAAACCACGCACCGACGATTTACGCTTACCCAAATTTACAGGCTCTGTTCGAGGGTGAAGCCGCGGGAGGTAACAAAAGTGCGTTGCCCGGCCCGGGTCAAAAGCCGGTCACCGAGCGGCCTGCTGTCAAAGAGTAACGCCGGGCCTCCACGTCGAACATGAACAAACGTTCAAGGCACCGTGCCAGTTGTCCGAGAGTGCTAACCGTAGACTTGAATCCGGCCATCTCCGGCGTGCCCCGGGCATGCGACTCGAAAGCACACTGCCGTTCGAGGTCGAGACTCCGACGCCCTGCCCGTCCCACTTCGTCTTCGCCACTCGACCTCGATGCAGCCTGAGCGGCTCATATCTGACGGATGCCTGACAATCGCCAACTGGATTGTCTTTTGGGGGGTGGCAAGCCATCGGCCCACTTTTGGGACCGGCTTATGGAACGCGCATGCAGCTGATTTCCTGGACCTCGCGCGGAGTCTCAAAACTTACCCTTTGTTGGACTGGGAAACAGACGCCCCATGCTGGATGTCCGTAACTTATGGTTTGTTTGTAGAGCCGCTCCCGGAACACCAGAGACGGGCTTTGAACTCATTGAGAGGCGGATTGTCCGGAATGTGCAAGTCTTCCCTTATTTCCCATTCCAAGCGTGCTAGCAACTTATCGTGTCTCTCGTCGTCACGGCTGGTATTCGATACCCGGATTTCATCCTGAAAATGATGCAAGGCTTCGATAATGCCTTTTGAGCCGATCAGGTGAAGCGTGTTGCAAGCCGAAGCGAAGCGTCTGTTTCCCTCCGGCGTTGAGTCTGTTCCCACAATGCCGCTGAAAGACTGCACCAATTCCTTGTAGAGTTCGAACTTGTAACGTTGCCAGTCGGCTTGCCGTTCCTTGCTCTTAGTTAGGTAAAAACTAGTCGCGGGAACAACGATAGCGGCGGCGGCGGAAATAATGGCAACAGTTAGCGGCGTATCCATAAGAAAGGAAGTCTATGCCAGTTCCAGTCGCTTAAGCTTTATGCGGTCGCGCCGAACCTGCGCAAGATCGTACTGAGCCTGTTGCACAAGCCAACCTTCTTCGGCGCCGCCGAAGACTTTCGCCAATCTCACGGCCATTTCAGGCGATATGCCGCGCTTCTCGTTCACCAGTTCCGAAAGCGTGTTGCGCGTCACGCCAAGGGCGGCGGCGGCATCCGTAATGCTCAAGCCCAAAGGCTCGATGCACTGCCGCAAAACAACGCCGCCGGGGTGCGGGGGGTTCTTCATGGTCATGGGTCGTTCTCCCTCTCTAGTGGTAATCGACATAATCAACGTCCTCCGCGTGGCCTTCTGCAAAGCGGAAGATCACTCGCCAATTGGCGCGTACCGTAACAGCCAGAAGCCTTTCATCTGGCCTTTGAGCGGGTGCAACCGGAAACCCGGTAAATCCATATGAGCAACCGTGGGGGCTGCGTGAAGGGTCGCCAGAATATCCCGGAGCTTGCCCGCGTGTTCCGGGTTTACGCCGCCCGGGTCGTCCTGCTCGAAAAGCCGTTTCAGTCCCTTGTGGCGTATCGACTTAATCATCCGAACCTGTAACCCGCCACGTGGCGCATGTCAAGTTTATTTTAGCGGGTGAGATAGGGGCGGAATCTACGCATTACGGGTATTGGGCAGGAGAGCTCTTCAGCAACATCTAACCGTTTTGACCCTAGGGCTTTTCAATTTCTTCGATCAACGATGAAAGCACCTGTGCTGCTTGCCAGTCAGCTTGGGCAGAGTTCCTATCCTTTCGCTGCTCGGGCGTTTCTTGTGCTTCGCTAAACTTTCCAATACTGGCTATCGTGGCATCTGCTCGCTGCTGTAGTTGGATGGCACGGTTCACGCAGAAGTGCCAGAATCTTTTCTGCGGTCATCATGAAGAAAATACTACCGCACGTTTGATGCGGGAAACTGACCCTTTACGAAACAGCATCAGGTGGTGAATCCTGTCATCCCCAGCGCGCGCTCGCATCGGGTTCGGACGCACAAGCAAACGTACATAACGTCGTGTGCGACTTGTGAGCTGCTCGCTCCCTTCACGCGCCGCGGCTGAATCGGATGCTCCCGTTCACGGTTGAGGTGTGGATTTCCGGGCCGCCTCCGCCCAACTGAAACGACAGATGCTTGTCGATTTTGCCTTGCAAGGTGATGGGAAAGTCGCAATGAATGCCGCCGTTCACAGTCGATGTTTCGATGTTTGCCGAGTACGCAGCCGGTATATTCAACCGGACGCTGCCATTCGTTGTCGAAACTTCGACGCCCTGTCCGTCCCATTTTGTCCCCGCCAATTCAACTTCGATACCGCCGTTCACGGTAGACCCAGTCAGCTCGCCGCCCAGCCGGTTCAATTTAAGTCCTCCATTCACGCCGCTCACCTTGATTTCACCCTGGACATCCTCGACCGTAATCGAGCCATTCACCGTCGCAGCATTCAGATTGGATCGCTTCGGCAGCCACACCTCGTAGGACACCGACCAATAGCGGTCCCGATCGCCGCGAGGGCCGTCCGGTTCGATTTGGCCTGCACCTCGCGTCACCTGTACCTGTGAGGCGAGCTGTCGCGCCTCTTGCTCCGTCGGTGCGGTGGCGTGGATGCAGGCGTGAACCAGCACATCGCTTCTGTCCGCACCATGGACGATCAACGATCCGTTAGGGCTGGCATGTACCCGTTCGAGGGACGCCTGTGCAAGAGTCTGCTCGCGAGGCTCAGCGACCGTCGGCCGCCCATGATCGTTCCATCCGTTCGCCTCGCACGTCCGCTCCTGCGCGTGCAACCCCAGCGCGCCGCCGCTCCACAGCGCCATCGCCATCAATGCCATCGCCGAACGCATGTTGTGTCTCTCCTGATTTGCGCTTTGGACGTTTCAAAGCACGCTGGCGTTTGACGAAAGGCAGGCTTTTATTGAGCTTGTTGCTTGGTACGCTGGGTTACTTTTCGCCGACTGAGTGGTTCGAGCCGCGCAAATAATAACAAGCTGCCGAGGTATATGAACACCGATAGCGCCAACGCTTCGGAAAATAACACCCAATTCGCCGAGACGCCGGGTTTCCGATTCACCCCCGCGTAAATCAAGGGTAGCGACGACAGAGCTATCGCCGAACTTACAGTACCCAGTGTAAAGCGCCACGTGCGCCCGCATCGGGAACACGTGTAGCGCGTCGCCTTGCCTCGTCTCAGCAGATCGGAAAGGCGAATTCTCCGGAAACAAGCCGGACAGCGAGCCATCTCTTACTTGGTAAACGTTGAAAACACTGTATTCGGATGGTACCAGGGCCCAAAAACCTGTTTAGGCGATCGCCTCAATCTGCGAACTAATCTGCTCCCATTCCGATACCGCCGCCTCGAGCCCCGCTTTTTGTTCGTTGAGCAGGGTGGAAAGCCGCTGCGTCTCCTCGGCGCTCGTGAACTGCGAAAGCGATAGCTCGGTCTTGCGAATCGCGCCTTCAAGCGAAGAAATCTGTTGTTCCAGCGCCTGCGCCCGATCCTGCATCTGCTTCACCTTTAGAGGATTGACGCGCTTCGCCGGCGCATTTGGCGACGCCGTGGGCACGGCAACCGGCTCAGCCGGCGGTACATCTGTCAGTACGTCCGCCAAAGTCGGCTCTTTTTCGGGACCTCCCTGCTTGCGCCACATATAGTCTTCATAGTTGCCGGGGAAAATTCGAACCTCGCCGTCGCCGATCTCGAAAACACGTGTGGCCAGCCGGTCCAGAAAGTAACGGTCATGGGACACAAATACGGCCGTGCCCTCGAAGTCCTTCAGAGCATCCAGCAGCACGTCCTTCGCGCGCATGTCAAGGTGATTCGTCGGCTCGTCGAGCAGCAAAAAATTCGACGGCCGAAGCAGCACGCGGGCCAGCGCATAACGGTTCCGCTCTCCTCCCGAAAGAATGCCAATGCGTTTGAAAACGTCGTCTTCGCTGAACAGAAAACAGCCCAGAAGATTTCGCAGCTCAACGTGCGGCGTCCTCGGCGAGGCCTCGCTCAAATCGTCCAGCAAGCGCTCGTCGGCATTCAGCGCTTTGTATTGGTCCTGGGCGAAATAGTCGGCTTCCACGTTGTGGCCCAGCGTGTATTCGCCTGAACTTAACGGCTCGAGTCCGGCCAGAAGCTTGATGAGCGTCGATTTGCCCGCGCCATTTACGCCAACGAGCGCAACGCGGTCGCCTCGCTCAATCACAAAATCTACGTTCTGGAAAACAAGCTTGTCGGCATAGCGTTTCGAGACTCTCTTAAAATCCGCCACAATCCTGCCGCTGGGCTTCGGTTGGGGAAACGTGAAGTGGATCGTCTTTTCCTCGGGAGGAAGCTCGATTCGCTCAATCTTGTCGAGTTCCTTTATGCGGCTCTGGACTTGTTTCGCTTTCGTCGCCTGGTAGCGGAAGCGGTTGATAAAAGCTTCCAGTTGCTCGATCCGGTCTCGCTGATTGCGGTAAGCCGCTTCGAGTTGCGTGCGCCGCTCAGCCTTCTGCTGCAAATACTTCTCATAGTTGCCGCTGTAGAAATGAACGCTCTTATTCCAGATCTCGAGAGTTTTGTTCACCGTTACGTCAAGAAAATACCGGTCGTGAGAGATCAAAATGAACGCATTCTCGTATCCCGTCAGGTAATCTTCGAGCCAGTTCCGCGCTTCCAGATCCAGGTGATTTGTAGGCTCGTCGAGCAGCAAGAGATTGGGCCGCTGCAATAGCAATTTCGCGAGCGCAATCCTCATCTGCCAGCCGCCTGAAAACTCGTCCGTCAAACGGGTCCAATCGTCTTTCGGAAATCCCAATCCCGTCAGCACCGCTCCGGTCTGCGCCTCGAGCGTGTATCCATCCCGCACCCGGAATTCGTGGTCGAGCTGCATGAACCGGTCTGCAACCTGTTGGTACTCGATCGAATCTGGATCGAGTTCACTCATCCGGCCGGTGAGGGTCTCCAGTTCCCGCTCGATTTCTTTCACGGAATCGAACACACTCAGGCACTCGTCAAATACACTGCGGCCCGTTACGCGAAGTCCGTCTTGCGGCAGGTACCCTACCGCAAGTCCTTTCATCGCGCTTCTCGATCCGTAGTCGAGCTGTTCCATCCCTGCAATGATCTTCAACAGGGTGGTTTTTCCAGTCCCGTTTCCGCCGACAATACCTGCGCGCTCTTTAGGAGTAATGAGCCAGTCGAGGTTTTCGAACAGAAGCTTGGGGCCGAATCTCTTGCCGGCGCCGCTCAATTGCACCATTTTGTGTGTTACGGGAGGAGCACAGGGCTCTAACCCATTGTCGCAATCGCGCTCTTCGCTACCCTGTGGCCGGTACCATCCCATTCAATCTCAAGGGAGGGCTGAATGCCATCCCTTTCAATCTTATGGATTTGTAATCCATCCCGTGCTTTGTAAACCCAGCATTTCCAAAATTCGTCTACACTGGCGATGAATCTAGCGGCGGCGAACCAGTTAATGACTGGTTTAACGGAAAACGTAGCCGCGCAGACATCCGATTTTGAATCCATCCTGCGTTTGTACCGGCCGAAAATCTTCCGGTTTATCTTGGCTTCGACGAGAGACAAAGACACGGCGGAGACGCTGACGCAGGATTGCTTCTTTAGCGCGTACCGGGCTTGGAGTCGATTTCGCGGCGATTGCAGTGTCGAGACCTGGCTGATGAAGATAGCCGTCAATCTCGTTCGAGATCAAGCGCGCAATCGCAGGTTACGATTCTGGAAGCACACACAGATGGCCGGCAAGCCGGTTGAGGCCCTGCGCGACCGCCTTTCCGATCGTCAGTGCTCGCCTGAACAGAGCGCACTCCTGAAAGAAGAAGTCATGGCGGTCTGGGAAGCGGCCGCTACCTTGCCGGAGCGTCAAAGGACAGTATTTCTGCTGCGTTTTGTCGAAGATATGGACCTCGCGGAAATCGCAGCGGCGACGGGAACGAAGGAAGGCACTGTGAAAACTCATCTGTCTCGCGCGCTGCAGGCAGTCCGCGAGCGGATTGGGAGACGAAAATGAAATCGCATCTCACCTACGAACAGATTTCCGAGTGGGCGCTGGGCGCGCGGTCGCGTCCTGTCACCCGGCACATCCATTCGTGTCCTATCTGCCGAAAAGAGGTAAACCGCTTTGAAGATACACTCGTCCACTTCCGAACTTCCGTGCGAGAGTGGACGGAGAGTCAATTCGACCCTCGTTTTCAGATCCAATATGATCGCAGTGAGCCACATTCCGGGACCGCTGTTCGCGCGAGCTGGGCGGTTACCGCTCTGGTTCTCTGCTTCTTCGTAAGCTTCGCGGTGTATCGTGGCACCCGTCAGGGCGAAGCGCGGGCCAACGACCGTGATGCCATACTGCTCAACCAGGTTGACCAGGAAGTTGCGCGAACGGTGCCCGGTCCAATGGAGCCGCTACTGCAATTGGTGGCATGGGATGGAAGTTCCGCGGAGACGTCAAGCGATGGCGCTGGCCGTTAGCCGCGGAAAACTCGACGCTTGGCGCCAGGTGGCCCGGCGAATACGTCAAGGTTTTGTTCTGTCTTTGGTAACGGTTGCCGTTTCGACAGCGCAGCCCATGCTGGGTTCTCCGATTGGCACATGGGCGTTGCAAGATGACGCGCCGCAGGGACCGCCGCCAATGCGTCCCCATCGCGGCCCGATCAGCCGTGCCATGGGCATGGGACCGCCTGGCAAATGGTGGAGCGATCCCGCGACGGCTCAAAAGCTGGGCCTCACGGCCGATCAGCAGAAGAAAATGGACGAGCTGTTTCAGGAAAGCCGGTTGAAGTTGATCGACCTCAGCGCGGCGCTTCAAAAGCAGGAAGCAATCCTCGAGCCTCTACTCGCCGCCGACCGTCCCGATGAAGCGAAAATCCTTTCGCAAATCGACCGCGTTGCCCAAGCCAGGGCCGAGCTCGAGAAAGCCAATGCCCGAATGCTTCTCGGCATTCGCAATGTGCTCACGCCGGATCAATGGAAACGTCTCCAGGCTGAACCACCAAGACGCTTTCGGCCAGATCGCCGCTAGATTTTACGATGAAGTTTCTACTATTAAGGAGTTAATTTGATTATGAAAAAATGGATTTCGAGTTTTGTAGTAGCCTTTGGGCTACTTTCCGCCGGCGGGTTATTCGCGCAGGAGCCGGCCCCGACGCATACACGTCCAACGCCGGAACAAATGATCGCCAATCGCGTTTCGCGTCTGACGACGCTGTTGACATTAACATCGGCGCAACAGACGCAGGCGACCACCATCTTCACGAATGAGCAGACCGCGATATCGAATATCCAGACCAGCATGAAGTCGGCGCACTCGGCATTGACGACCGCCATAGAAAACAACGATACCGCCGGCATCACCGCTCAGGCCACGCAGATCGGAACGCTCACGACGCAGGAAATAGAGGGCCGAGCGCAAGCGCAAGCCGCGTTTTACGCCCTGCTGACGCCCGACCAGCAAACCAAATATAAACAACTGGAGGCTGCCGGTCCGATGGGGCGCGGCTTCGGAGGCCCCGGAGGCTTCCGCCGTCCCTAAGGCTAAGCCGGCTTCCGGCAGCTACCTGGCTGGCAACATCTTGTCGAGTTCGCGAGACTTCAGGATCATTTCGTCCAGCCAGTCGATGCCGGAGTCGGGCACGCGGAGGTGAACTGCGGCGTACACGCGGAGTGTCATATTTTCCAGCTCAGTGGTCTCGTAAATAACGGGCGTGGGCGGGTACGCGCTCTCCGGCTTGGGTGAATCGGGTTGCGGTCCAGGAAACGGAAATTCGGGCGGAAAGGCGGCAAATGAAGCAGCCATTAATACACCTCCTTGCCCAACATAGCGCCGTCGGGCACAGAATGTAACCGAGCCCGCGACCGCGAGGAAGCGGTCTTTATCAGCCCCGATAACCTATTCGTCCCTCAGCGCCACCATCGGATCGATCCGGCTAGCGCGACGCGAAGGGAGATAGCCGGCTAGAAGAGCTGCGACCACCAGCACCGCCACAAACGTTGCGAATGTGGTCCAATTGATGGCAACCACGCCGAAGAGAGCGACCGACATGAGCTTGGCAAGAAGAAGGGTTAGAGGTATCCCAACGGCGAGCCCCAGGGCAACCAGCCGCGCGGTCTCGAGCATCGTCATCTTCAGCATGTCTGAGCCGCTAGCTCCAACCGCCATCCGCACACCGATTTCGTGCGTGCGTGCGGCCACAGCGTAGGAAATGACGGCGTAAACTCCCGTGATAGCCAGAAGAAGGGCGATGGCGGCGTACTGGGTCATCATCGAGGCCGCTGCCCGCACTCCACCACGCTCCTGGTTCATCGCCTCTTCCATGGTCTGCACCTCATACACCGGCAGATCCTTGTCGAGACGTTGAATGGCGGCTCGTGCCGGAGAGGCTGCCTGCCGCGGATCTCCCGTCGTGCGCAGATACAGGCTCGCCGACAAAGGTGGCGCTTGCGTGTAGGGAACGTAAGCCGTCAACGAATGTTCGCCGGTGAACCAGTCGTCAATCACATCCGCCGTAACGCCAACCACCGTGAGCCATTCTCCATTTCTGTCGAGCTGGACCCGGCTCCCAACCGGATTGGCGTGAGGCCAATATTGACGCGCCACGGATTGGCTCACCACAATCACACGGGGCGATTCTGGCCTATCGCGCTCGGAAATAAACCGTCCCGAATAGAACGGAATTCGCATCGTGCTCAGATAATGGCTGCCGACGGATAGCACGTCGGGGCGCGGTTCATCAGGCCGCGGTTCCGGCCTGCCCTCGACCAGGAAACGCTCCACCGATTCTTGCGTTGCCACAAGGCTCGCCGCTTCGACGCCATGAATATGCCCCAGCTGTTCGAGTGTGCGGTCGAAGAATGGCACAATTCGCGCGTCTTTCGTATATTCTGTCGCTGGAAGCGAAACCTTCATCGTCAAGATGTTCTTGGGATCAAAACCTTGATACCGATTTAGCAGATTCTGGAATGTATCCACCATCAGCCCCGCGCCCACAAGCAGCACCAGAGCGAGCGCCAGCTCAGTAACAACCAATGCCGACCGTAACCGGCTGCGAGAGTGAGAGTCGCCTGTGCCGCTCACGCGCTCCCGTAAAGCATCGCTCAGGTCGGCGCGTTTTTGACGGCTCAGCAGTTGAGCGATAGATGGCAAGCCGCAAATCAGCGCCGCAATCAGAGAAGCGGCGACCGTGAGGGCAATCACCGTCGAATCCACTCGCATATTGCGGAGGCCCGGCACGTACCGGAAGGCCACCGGGTCTATGTTGGGCTTCACAAAATCGTTGTTCCAGCCCGCGAGGACGATCCCAACCAACCCCGCCGTTAGCGAAATCAGCACACTTTCAGCGGCCAGTTGGCGTACGATCTGGAGCCGGCTCGCGCCGAGCGCGGCCCTTACGGCGATCTCTCTTTGCCGGCTGGCAGTTCTTGCCAATTGCAGGTTGGCGACGTTGGTGCAGGCCAGCAGCAGGACGAATCCCGCTGCGCCCAGCAGGGTCACAATGAAATGATTGGTAACTCCCTCGGTCTGCTCCCTCAGCGGCACTACCGGCAGACTGCGGCCCCCATCGGTAGTGGGATATTGCTGTTCCAGCCGCGAGGCAATCGCTGAAGTCTCTGCCCGAGCCTGCGCGGTCGTCACGTTCGCCTTCAAAAGAGCAATGCCCGTCAAATTCTGACTCTTACGGTCATGCTGCTCGGCCGGCTCCAGAATCAAGGGAGCCCAAAGCTCGGTTGCAAGCGGAAAATCGAACTCGTCGGGCATCACGCCGATTACGGTGTACTTTTGCCCCGCCAATGAAATCGACTTTCCGACGGCATCGGGCGAACTTGCCAGGTGGCTCTTCCAGAACGATTCACTAACTACGACCACCTTTGCCCGGTCCGCGCGGCCGTCATCTGCTATGAGCGGCCTGCCCACTAAAGCGCGCGTTCCGAAAACGGCAAAGAACGCCGGCGTAACCAGGCACGCCTGGACCTCTTCGGGGTTGCCCGCGCCAGTGAGCGCGGCATTCCAAGGCCGGAAACCCGCGAGTTGCTCAAACGAGTGGCTCTGTTTGGTCAGATCCGTAAACGCTCCTGTCGAGATCGGTCCGCGCTCCGCCGGGTCTTTCGAAGCTCCGCTCCAAATCGTCAGAATGCGCCCCAGATTGGGATAAGACATCGGATGCAAGACGATCGATTCAAGCGAAATGAACGCCGTTGCGTTCACGCCGATACCCAGCGCCAGAGCGAGAATGGCAACGGCGGTTGCTATCCGGCTCCGCAGCAGCACCCGCGCCGCATACCGTAGATCTCGAAGAAAACCGATCATCGCGACACTCTTAGGCAATTGGGCTTCCGTTGCATTTCCCTGATTTTGCTCCATTTTGCACTATCAGCGGAGACTTGCGTGATTGAATCCTGGGACAACAGTGTCCGAAAACGGGAGAACCGTGCTAGCGACCCGCGGCGAATTCCAGGAAGAGTTGAGCGGGCTCCTTGCGCAGAGGCGGTACGGAAGGCAGCGTCACAGGCTGGTTCCACGCCTCTCGAAACCAGCTCTTTTCCCACTCCAATTTGTAGAGCGAAAATTGGTCGCCTTTGGCCCGCATAGCGTTAGCCATCATCTCGAGCACTTCGTAGGCTTCAGCAAGCCGGTCACAATGCTTCAACAAAGTAAACGCCGCCGACCCAAGCGACATCCTGGCTTGCAAGGAATCGCCTTCTGAAGCGGGCAGCCCGCGCAAATGATGTTGAGCGTCTCCCAAGGCGCTCAGGCACAGATCAACGTTTTGTGTCCACCCGGAGAAAAGAGCGGATGTCTCCTCGATCGAGCGAAGGCTAGGCACTGTGCCTGGCGCGGTGAAGATCACCGAGGCTTTCCCTTGAAAAGTAACCAACTCTTTACCTTCCGGCGCGACGTGCTCAAAGATGAAAAGGCAGCGCCGGCCGGCGCAAAAGTCCTCGAGCACGCTTCGGTTCTGTTCCGCGGTGCCCGAAAGCCTAAAGCCCAGGCGATGAGCCGTGTCTCCGAGTATGCCTGCGCGGCTCCGGTGGGCGCAGTTGATCCAAAACATACCTTCGAAATCCGGTTTGTGGGAATGAGCGAACTCGAGCGCCGCTTCCTGGCTGACATCGGACTCGATTCCGGGCCGGTCGGCAAGTTGGCATCGTAATCTTTCAAAGAACTCGTCGCCCGCTCGCGCAGAATGCCGCTCTTCTGGAAGCTCAACCACCCCTTGAAAGAACGGGTCCTGTTCCAGGAGCCAGCGCTTCACCACTCGCAGCCCGGCAAGCCGATTCCGGCATAAGTCGAAGAAATTCCTGCCGCGGCTCAGCAGCACAGGGAATTTACACTCACGCGCCAGTAAAAAACCGATATCCGAGCCGGATTCACGAGGCTGCTTTAAGAGAATTTGCTCCCATTCCTCGCGCGGTGGCCATACGTTGGGAACCGAATCGGGCGACAGCAGGACCAGCGTTATATCCGCGGAAAGCCCGCGCTCTACGGCGTCGAGCAAACCGTAATCGGCGCGAATCAACCCTTCGTCCTGAAACACCGTGACCGGACAATTCAGTTCGAGAAAGCTGGCGAGTTCGCCCGCCAAAGCCGCGTCCTCGGCGGCATGGCAAAGCACAGCGGAGCGCATCGGCACTCTGCCATTTTCGCAATAGCCGTTAGAAATGAAAGACAATAACTGTATGGCTGCGCTCGCCGGAAAGTTGACGATCGAAGAGTTTCAGTCGAAGTACGGCCGCTCGGAACGGTCGTACGAATACCGGTATGGCGAAGCCGTGCCCAAAGCGATTCCCACCTGGGTTCATGGCTTACTGCAAAGCCTCATCTCCAAACTCTTGATGAACGAAGGATTCAAGGCGGGATCGGAAGTCGAGTTGCGAATCGACCCCGACGCCTATCCGAAGCCCGATGTCATTGCGACCAAAGGCAAGGTTGAGATTCCGTATCCCACCAAGGCAGTAGACGTTGTGGTCGAAGTCTTATCGAAGGACGATCCAATGCCCTATCTGCTGCAGAAATGCGGCGCGTACCAGACCTGGGGTTTTGCTTTTATCTACGTTGTCGATCCAGAAAGCCGGGTGCTGTATCGTTGGACCGGACAAGCGTTGGCAATAACCGATACGTTGACTTCGATCCCGGCGGCTCGTATCTGGGCTGAGCTCGATAAGGCCCTTGAGGCTTAATCCGAGAATTGGTACAGCCGCAGGCTCATTCGCCGCTGTCCTTCACCTTCGCGATCTGGACGTGGCTGAGCGAGGTCGCATAACCCGACAAGCCTTTGTACAGCGACTCGGCTATTTTTTGACGCTGATCAGCGCGCCGAAGCAATCGTTCGTCGCGCGGATTGCTGACAAAACCGACTTCCGCCAGAATAGACGGCATCGTGGCTCCAATCAAGACAACGAACGGCGCCTTTTTGACACCCCGGTCGCGAGACCCGCTGTTCATCCGCGCCGACATCGTGTACAGCGAGCTTTGAACTCGCTGCGCGAACTGGCGCGATTCCTCAACCTTAGCGTTTAGGACAGCTTTATGTAGTAAGTCGTTCAACTCGAAAATCGAGCTGTTGGACGAAGCGTTTTCGCGGGTGGCGAGATCGAGCGAGTGTTGATCGCTGGTGAAATTGAAGTAGTAAGTCTCAACACCGGTCGCGCTCGACGCTCGCGAGGAATTAGCGTGAATCGAAATGAACAAATCCGCCTTTTCGTCATTCGCGATCTTCGTGCGCTGCTCCAACGGAACGAACGTATCGGTCGATCGCGTGAACACGACTTCCGCGCCGAGACGTTGCTCGACAAGCCGGCCCAGCCGCAAGGCGACGTCGAGCACCAAGTCTTTCTCCATCAGACCCCGCGGACCGATCGTACCTGTGTCGTGTCCTCCATGCCCGGCATCAATCACTACCTTGTGAATCTTCAGCCCAAACACGCGGACCAGCGAATGGCTGCTTTCATTCGTTCTAGCCGGCTCAATCCGGCTGGGCGAATTCGGGACAGGAATCGACTTTGCAACGGGCTGAACGGGGATTGATTTCGCGGGCGGTGGCGTCTGTGATGGCGGCGGCGCCTGTGACAAGCTGCGCCTCATAATTCCATCCCACATCAGCGTACTGCTGGGCAACGGAGTGTCTTCCTCAATATCGTTTGGCCAGGCCATCGAGGAGAACAAGTATGTAACTGGAACGGGAGGAAGCGGCGGCAGCGTATCAGCCTCTTCAAATCGACGGCTGGTTCTTGCCTGTACAGGCGAGTCCGTCATCAGCGGCGCGTCCGAAACTCGGCGGATTCCGGCCCGGCTGCGGCTCGTCAAATCGCCCGGCATGCCCGGCGCTTTGGCGCGAACCTCGATGATAAGCCGGTCCGGGTTTACCAATTGCGTAGAACTAAACTCGGACGGAACTTCCAAATCGAAAACAACTCGGCTGACGCCCGGTTCGGTTTCAGCAACCCGTATTTGACGGATCAGCCGGTCGCCCACGGGGAAGATTCTGACGCCCGGTCTCTCCGGTGACGGAGGCCGAATCCCTTTCAGATCGAAGACAAATCTCGGGGGTGAATCGAGTCGATCGGAACTGACCTGGTATTCGCCATTAATCTCGATGGCAACGCGCGTGACATCTCCGAACGACCAGAAACGGATGGCCTCGATGCGCGGCGAAGCAGAGGAATTGGCGGCAGGCGATTGGACGCAAAGCGTTGCGGCTGCAACGACTGCGGCAGAAAGGATCCGGCGGGGGAGGCGGAGCATCGCGGCATTCTAGCGAGTGACTGATCTCAATCGCTCCTCCGTTTTATAAGCTCTCCCACTCGATAACACACGCTTTTCTACGCTCGCGCCGCTGCTTGGCGACGATACGAGCCTACCTCCATCCAGGCAAAAACAAAAGCGAGACACTTTGTTTTCAATTATACCCGGAATTGTTCAGTCTTCACCCGATTTTCTGCCTACCGTTTTTCCTGACTACAGATACCGTAGCCGATGCTACCATGCTCCCATGCTGAGGGCCGGGTTTATCCTGACGGGCGGACAAAGTTCACGCATGGGTACGGACAAGGCCCTGCTCCCTTGGAATCAAACCACTGTGGTAGAACACCTTGCGGGCATCGCGAGAGTGGTAGCGGGCTCGGTCACCCTGGTCGGCGAACCGCACCGTTATCGGCATCTCGGTTTGCCCTGCCTCGAGGACTTGCGACCGGGTTTAGGACCCTTGTCCGGCTTGGAAGCCGCGCTGTCGGCGACCGAAGCCGCATGGAACCTTATATTGGCGTGTGACATGCCCGATGTGGCTCCGGAATTGCTTGAACGCCTGTTTGCCTGTACCTCAGATTCAAACACACTTGCCGTACTGGTGCGCGACCAAAACTCGCGAGTACATCCGCTCTGCGCCGTCTATCACCGGCAGTGCTTGCCCGTTATCCAGCGCGCGCTCGATCAAGGGCAGTTCCGCCTCATGAATGTGGTCGAAATCTTAAATCCCATCTACCTCGACATCAATTCGACCGTTCAAAACATCAATACTCCTGAGGAACGGGCCGCGTTCTGTTCCCCCGAGCTTCAACATGGCCAGTGACGAATATCCCCACTACATCGAATTTCGAGATGTACAAAAAACGTTCGACCGGCCGGTACTGAAAGCCGTTAGTTTCTATGTCGATTCCGGCCAGACGCTCGCCATTATCGGACGAAGCGGAGTCGGAAAGTCCGTCAGCCTCGGTCACATCATGGGATTCATGAAACCTGATAAAGGCCAGGTAATCGTGTCCCATACCGACATCACACATATGAGCGAGCAGGAGCTCAAGCAAATCCGGCGCAAAGTGACGATGGTCTTTCAGTCAGGGGCATTGTTCGATTCGCTTACGGTCGGCGAAAATATTCTGTTCTCCCTCGAGCTTCGCGAAGATTACGATGAGCAGAACAAGGAAGATGTGGTAGCCGGCTTATTGAGCATGGTAGATCTGCTGCACGTAAAGGATTTGTATCCGGCCGATCTTTCGACCGGATACAAGCGCGCCGTAGCTATTGCGCGTGCCCTCGCCGCGCAGCCCGATTGCATCCTCTACGACGAACCAACAACGATGGTCGATCCCATCATGTCGGACGATTTGGGAAACTTGATGCTCCGCCTGAAGCGCCAGCTAAGTCTCACGTCCATCGTCGTGACTCACGATCTGGATTTGATGAGAAAAGTCGCCGACACTGTCATGTTTTTATACAAAGGCGATGCCATCTATTTCGGTCCTACGTCGGAGCTCGATAAATGCGATCATCCCCATGTCAAGCAGTTTCTCGCCATGGACCGGGTGGAGATCTCGGGTCCGATTGAGGAGGAGTGACGTTAGCCCGTTTGCTTCAGCCCTTGAAGCTTCAGCGTATAGAGCTCGCGGAAAGGCAACTTGTTCCGCGCGCCGGCTGGTACTTCGATCTCAACGCG
Source organism: Bryobacterales bacterium (assembly GCA_963722585.1). Taxonomy (GTDB): domain Bacteria; phylum Acidobacteriota; class Terriglobia; order Bryobacterales; family Bryobacteraceae; genus KBS-96. The sequence continues at coordinate 202,571 of CAVRNU010000017.1, forward strand.
TGAGCCGTTGGCCTTCCAGCGGCATTCATTACCCGTCTCAAGCATTGTGACCTTCGCCGTCGATGGTCCGGAGAAGCCATCGAGAACGACTGTCCCGTCGGGCCAGCGCGGAAGTATCGCGTAAATCGCGTCGCCCTTCGATGTGAAAAATGCGTCTACGCGTGCATAGCCTGCCGGCGGCGCGTCCACCATCTTCGCGATGTCGTACTCGGCGCGGAATTCCTTCTCTTCCATCCGGGGCACGTTGCCTTTGCTCCATTGCCGCGTGCGTGTGAGCGCGTGGGTTCCATAGATGGCATCGCCATTCGGCCGCAGCCAGTTGCCGATCCCGGTGAGCCGCTCTTCCATAATCGGCGGGATGTGTCCGTCCGCGCGAGGTCCGATATCGAGCAGGAGATTACCGCCGCGCGAAACGATATCCACCAGCATCAAAAGCAACTCACGCTCGGTGTGGTAATCCTTCAAAGTCTCGTTACGGTTGTAGCCGTACGAGAAACCCATCCCCCGGCTTTCCTCCCATGGATGGTTTGATTGCTGCATGCCCGATGTGTACTCAGTTGTGTAATAGCCGCCATGCTTATGCCGCGTGTCGCTGCCCCAGCGGTCGTCGACCACTACATGGTCCGCCACGGGCGAATTGTTATAGAGCCATGACAAAATTTCGGTTGAATGCCACGCGTCGCTCGGCAATTCCCATTCGCCATCGCTGAATATGATGGATGGCCGGGCGTGCGTCACTACGTCTTTGAACTGCGGAATCATGTGTTCGGCGACATACCGTTTCTTGTCGGAGAGCCACAGCGGGTTGTACCACTCATATAGCGAATAGTAGATGCCCATTTCTAGACCCTTGCGGCGGCCGGCTTCCATCAGAGCGATCAGCAGATCGCGCTTCGGACCAATATCGACACTGTTCCAAGGCCGTCCCCAGTCGCGATTCGCCTCAGCGCTTTTCCAGAGCGTGAAACCCTCGTGATGCTTCGATGTGAGTGCCACGTACTTCGCGCCTGACTGAACGAACAGATCCGCCCAGTGGTCTGGTTCAAAAAGCTCTGCCCGGAACATAGGCGCAAAATCGAAGTACGGGAAATCGGCTCCATACACTCTCTTGTGGAATGCCCAAGTCATGGCGTCTTCACCGTCCGGGCTCGTCGCTTTTTTGCCTTCCGTCAAAGAGTGCCAGTACCATTCGGCGTACGGATTCTGATGAGGCATGTTCGGCACGGCGTAGGCCGGCACGGAATACACTCCCCAATGAATGAAGATTCCGAACTTCGCGTCGGTGTACCAATGCGGAATGGGCCGTGAGTCGATGGATGCCCAGTCGGCTTGGTAGCGTTGCTGCTTCGCTTTGAGGTTGAAGCTATTCGCCAGCCCTATCGGACCGGCAGCCATGGATTTCAGAAGATCGCGTCGGAGCATTCGTGTTCCGACATCCTATCAAGCGAGCTTTTAGTCTATTTCGCGGCCCCTGTCCGGCTGATGCCGAGCACCCGCAGCGCAAGCGCACCAAAGCGATCGCGTGTTTTCGAGTCGCGCAGAAACGCCCATTCGAGCGTCCGCACCGACGCGGGAACTTTCCAGTTGGGATCACGCTGCTGCCGCCTGTCGATAATGCCCACCAGCGTTTCCTTCGGCTTCTGGCGGAAGTTATCGAGCATAGCCGTCTGGTGAACGCAGGAAATCGTGCAAAACGGCGCGCATCCTTTGGGTTTTGCCGCTTCGCGCAGAATATCTTCGCGCGCATATTGCGTTAGCGGAATGGCCGGATGTCCGCGCTGCTGCGAACAGTAGTGAACCAGCCCGTCTTCGCAGATATAAAGGAAGCGGCCGCCCGCCGGACAATGCCATTGGTTGGCAATGCCTCGCGCAATGTTCTGTTGAAACGAGTCGTGATGCGCGAATGAGAACAACCCCGTCCCCAGGTTGATGATGCGCTCATGAATGGCGCTCTGTTCCGGATTCAGCGGCTGCAACTGGCCTTGACCGTCGTGCAGGATGCCTACGGTGTTGGTGAATCCCAAACTCCTCGCACGCACGGCGATCTGATAGGCATCCTCTGGATGGGCGATTTCACTGCCCAGTACCGAGTTGATCGTGATATCGAAATCGGCGTACGTGGCCAGCCACTCGAGCTTACGGTCCAACACTTTCAGGCTTTTCTTCGATACCCCATCCGGCTGTACGTTGTCGATGCTTATCTGAAGATAGTCGAGTCCCGCGCGATTCAACCGCTGGATGCGCGATGGAGTGAGCAGGTACCCATTCGTAATCAGCGTCGCAATCGCGCCGTTGTCCCTGACGCGCCGGATCAGCCGGTCGAGATCGGGATGCAGCATTGGTTCGCCGCCGCTGAACGTAATGATCCCGGTCCGGAGTTCGCCCAGCTTGTCGATCCGCCGCAACATCTCGTCCGTGGACACCGGGGGCGAAACTTTGTCGAACTCATTGCAATACGTGCATGCCAGGTTGCACCGCCGTATGGGAATGATCTGCGCGACGATCGGATGATCCTTCGACGCCATCGCCCGTGCGAACATCTGCGCCTCCCGCCAGCGGCGGCGATACCTCAGCATGGTTCGCATATTTATATTGTGACGGATGCGTTTCAACCTAAATAGGGCTCACTCATTCCACCAGAACCTGCCCCGAGTACTCAGGAACAACACGCAAAGTCCGAGGAAGCAGGCCCCGGGCGGCAAGCCGGACGAGAATAACGAGCGCCGCGCTAAACACGCAGAGTCTGATGCCATCGGCCCATCGCGCGCGTGGCAATGCGATCCAAAGCAAACCAAGAACACCTTGCGCGGGCGCGCACGCCCAAAGAGCGCCGTAAAAAAACCGGCGTTCATCGCCCTCGCCTCGCGTGGACGGCTTCACACGCGGCAGCTTCCCCCACGCTCCAGCAGTCCAGATCACGCAGGCGACAGGAACGTAGCCGGTTGCGTAAATCTGTTGTAAATGCCATTTGCCCGAGATCAACGCATCCAGCAAGCCCACCCAATTTAAACATGCATAAGCAATCAGCTCGCCCCATGCCACCGTGTAACAGATACGCCGGTACAGAGGATTGGGTCTGTCTTCATCGAAACGGATGATATAAGGTTTGGGCTCGACTCCGGGAAGTTGACCCGCCAATCCGGCCAGCCCGGTCGCGAACACGACAGTGGTCAGCCACATCGATACGGTGCGCGAAAATCCATGAGCAAATACCTGAAAAATCAATGGCCCTGGCGCCAGAAAAAAAACGGCCACCCAGATAGGCCAATGAAGCACGCGATAGTATGTCTTATTACGGGCGCGAAACTTAGGCGGCCGAGCGACTCTGGGCAAAGGGTGGCAACTCCTGGGTTGGTCTTCTGAATGGGTGAGGCGCCGCAGTCACGCGATTTGCCATACAATTTGCCCTCCGACGATGGTGGCCACAGGGCCGCCGCGGAACTCGTGGCCATGAAATGGCGAGTTGCGGCTCTTGGACGCCGAACGGTTTACATCGTATGTCCATCGCTGATCGAGACTGAATACGGTTATGTCGGCTGCACTCCCCGGTTTCAATGTGCCGCGCTCGAGCGACAGAATGCCCGCCGGCTTCGTCGTGAACAGCGAGACAAGCTGAGTAAGACTGACTCTGCCCGTGTGATACAGCCGTTCCATCGAAAGCCCAATCGCCGTTTCAAGTCCGAGAATGCCAAACGGGCACCGCTCGAATTCCTGCATCTTCTCGTCGCCGGCGTGCGGCGCATGGTCCGTCGCGACTGCATCAATCGTGCCGCGCGCCAGTCCATCGACGATTGCTTCCACATCGCACCGGGTGCGCAATGGGGGTTTCATCTTGTAATTGCTGTCATAGGGCAGCATATCGGCGTCCGCCAGCGCGAAATGGTGCGGAGTCGCCTCGGCTGTTACCGCCACGCCTTTCGACTTGGCGTAAGCAACCATCGCAACAGCGTTCTTTGAAGAAATGTGAGCGACGTGGTACCGAACGCCGGTTAGTTCGGCCAGCAGAATGTCTCGCGCCACCATCACGTCTTCAGACGCGCGCGGAATGCCACGCAGACCCAACCGCGCCGATTCAACGCCCTCGTGCATGTCGCCGCCAGCGCTCAGATTCAGGTCCTCGCAATGTTCAATCACCGGTAGATTCAGCGAGCGGGCCAACTCCATCGCTCTTCGAATCACTCGAGTGTTCATCACCGGGCGCCCATCATCCGATATCGCGACGATGCCCGCCTTCTTCATGGAAGCGAGCGATGCCAGTTCCTCTCCCGCGCTGCCCTTGGTGATGGCGCCGATCGGAAACACGTTTACCGGAGCCTTCTGGCGCGCCCGCTCGAGGATATAGTGCGTTACCGTCGGGCTGTCGTTCACCGGTTGCGTGTTCGGCATCGAGCAGATGGAGGTGAATCCGCCCGCCGCCGCTGCCTGCGAACCGGTCTCGATCGTTTCGGCGTGCTCGAAGCCCGGCTCCCGGAGATGCACGTGCATGTCGATGAAGCCCGGCGCTACGATCAAACCGGTAGCGTCGAACACTTGGCTCCCCGTGACGGCAATATCGCGTTGAATCTCACGGACAGCGCCATCTTCGATGGCGATATCTGTAATCTCATCGAGTTCGCTCGATGGATCGACGACACGACCATTCTTAACTACAAGCCTGCTCACGCGGCAAGCACCTTTTCGAGCACTGCCATTCGCACCGCGATTCCGTTCTCCACCTGATTGAGGATGGCCGATCGTTGAGAATCGGCCACTACCGACGAGATCTCACGCCCACGGTTGATAGGTCCAGGGTGCATCACGATAACGTCTGGTTTCGCAAGTTGCACATGTTCCGGCCGAAGACCAAAGAACTGGAAATACTCGCTGGCCGGGAACGCCGCTTCTTTCTGGCGCTCGAGCTGGACGCGCAGCATCATGATCACGTCCGCGTCGCGAATCGCCTCGCCCATATCGCAGGTCTGCTCCACGCCTGGCGCTATTTGATTAATTTCCGCCGGCAGCAGTGAAGCTGGCCCGCAAAGGACGATCTTCGCGCCAAACTTCGAGAGTAGATACACGTTCGACCGCGCCACCCGGCTATGCGCGATGTCGCCGATAATGGCTACGCGCAGGTTCTCTAACTCCTCTCGCTGATCGAGGATCGTACGTGCGTCGAGCAATGCTTGCGTCGGATGTTCGTGAGTTCCGTCGCCCGCGTTCACAATGGGTATGGGCAAATATCGTGACAGAAAATGAGGAGCGCCCGATGCCGCATGCCGCATCACAATCGCGTCGGGTCTCATCGCCGCCAGCGTGTTTAGCGTGTCGACCAGCGACTCACCCTTCGAGATGCTGGAACTCGCGGCCGTTATCGAGATAACCTCCGCTCCCAACCGTCTCGCTGCGATCTCGAAACTTGTCCTGGTGCGCGTGGACGCTTCAAAAAAAAGATTGACGACCATGCGGCCGCGCAGGGTATCGAATCGCCCGAAAGATTGGCGCGGCGCCGGCTGAAAATCGCGGGCGCGAACAAGTATCGACTCAATTTCGGCGCGCGAGAGTCCTTCGATGCCCAACAGGCCCCGTCCCATCTAACCTCTCACTGCGCTGAGCCGTGCACAGCCGGTTGCTCGACTCGCTCCACCAGCAATACTTTTTCCAGACCGTCGATCTCGGACAATTTCACCTCTATTATCTCGTTGGCGGTAGTCTGAACCATCCGGCCCACATAGCGTGCTTCAATAGGGAGCTCGCGCCACCCTCGGTCGATCAGGACAAGAAGTTGGACCCGCGCCGGCCGGCCATGATGAAACAACCCATCCAGCGCAGCGCGAATCGTCCGTCCCGTGTAGAGAACATCGTCCATCAGCACGATATCCTTGCCCGTTACCGGAAAATTAATCTCGGTTGCATTGAGAACCGGCTTCTCGTCAATCGTCGATAGATCGTCGCGATACAAGCTAATGTCGAGAATGCCGCAAGGTACTTCGCGCTTCTCCAGTTCCTTGATTTTCGCCGCCAACCGCTGCGCAAGCGGCACGCCCCGCCTTCGAATCCCGATGAAAGCGAGCTTGTCCAGGTTTTCGGTCTTTTCCAAAATTTCGTGAGCCAGCCGGACCAGCGTCCGATCGATCTCGGAAGCACTCATCAATTGTTTCTTCTCGCGGACTACGGCCATAAAGGAACGAATCGACTGCTCTGACACGCCAGATTAACATGTCCGAGCGAATTATCAGCTTTGGAGCCGGCTTCTAATTTTGCGCGCCAGTTTCTCGATTTCCTCCGTCTTCCGCACAGCCGTCACCGGAACAACAAACTTGCCCGCGTCCCCAAGCTGCTTGCGCAGGTCCTGCGCCATCTTCACCAACTGGTCGGCTTCCCCGATAGCGCGCTTGTGTTCTTCCTCCGCTAAAAGAACCGAGCGCGATTTCCCGTTCGGCAGCCGGTCGTCCTTTTCTGGATTTGGCTCTGGCGGAAGCGGCCCTTGTCCCGGCGGAATCTGACCAGGATCTTGAGGCTGACTCATGCACACGCAGCCGGCGGCAAGCCCCACTGCGAACAAACGCCGTTCTATCTGCATACGGTTGCTATCATAAGCCCACGCATGTGTGCATCTGACGCTCCGGTGGGAGCCGCTTGATGGAGGTCGGCGTAGCGTTGGCCGGACTCGGAAATGTTGGCTCAGGCGCTTTGGAAATCCTCACTGAAAACGCTGCGCAGATCAGGGAAAAGCTCGGTTTCTCTCTTCAAGTGAAAGCGTTGTGTACGCGTTCGTTCGCGGACAAAAAACTGCCGCCTCTAGCCGGTGACACTCTTAAGACGACGAACTGGCGCGATGTCTGCTGCCATCCAGAAGTGGACATTGTCACAGAAGCGATCGGCGGTACAGGCGTCGCGGCAAGTCTCATTGAAGCATCGCTGCGGGCCGGAAAGTCCGTCGTCACAGCGAACAAAGAGTTAATGGCCGCGAAGGGTGCGGAGCTTTGGAGACTTGCCAACTCGTGCGGCGTGAATCTTGCCATGGAGGCCAGCGTGGCCGGCGGTATTCCCATCCATACAGTGCTTCGAGAGGGCATCGCGGGCGATAAAGTCACGGCTCTGTATGGGATTCTGAACGGAACCAGCAACTTCATCCTCACCGAGATCGAAAAGAGGAGTGCCGCGTTTGAAGCCGTGCTGGCTGAAGCGCAACAACTCGGATATGCCGAAGCCGACCCCAGCGCCGACGTCGACGGCCTCGATGCTCGATCCAAGCTTGCCATTCTCGCAGCGCTCGCCTTCGGTGAACGGCTCACGCCCGCCGATATCTACACAGAAGGAATCCGGCGCTTGCTGCCCGTCGATTTCCAGTACGCTCACCAGTTGAAACACACCGTCAGGCTGCTTTGTTCTGCCAGACAAACGGACGCAGGGCTATTGCTTTCGGTTCGCCCCTCTCTCATCCCTCTATCCACCATCCTGGCGAATGTTACCGGTGCCTACAACGCCATCTGGGTTCACGGCAAATATGGAGCGGACACGTTCTACTATGGCCGCGGAGCTGGCCCTCGGCCTACGGGCGTTGCAGTCGTCAGCGACCTGATGCGCGTCGCGCGAGAGATTCGCTACGGCAGCCCCGAACGCGTCAGCCCTTTTGCCCACGAACGGCTCGGTGAGTACAATCCGCTTCCGGTCACCGCTCATCAGTCCGCCTATTATCTCCGGTTCCGTGTCGAAAACCGGCCTGGAATTATTGCCTCGCTCGCTACATGCCTGGCAAAACATCAAATCAGCCTTGACGCCGTCTTGCAACTGCCTACCGAAAACTGGCGCGACTTGCCCTTTGTGATCACAACCGAACCCACTACCGAGCAAGCGATTCGCTCCGCATTGAAGGAAATTTCGGAAGCCGACTTTTTGAAAGAACCGCCGCTCGCCATGCCAATGGAACGCGGCTTCTAGGCGAACAAAACGGTGAACGCCCGACGCGTGTTGCCACTCGCATGCTACGATTCCTGAAGGGCCTTGCAGAACCGGAGAGGTGGCTGAGTGGTCGAAAGCAGCGGTTTGCTAAACCGTCGTAGGGGCTTAAACCTCTACCGGGGGTTCAAATCCCCCCCTCTCCGCCATTAGCTTTATTTTCTTGCATTTAACCCGCTTGGTGTCCATAATGGTGTCCAGGAGGATCACTCATGGGCTCCCGGGTCTCCGGCTATGGCGCCGCCAATCGGGTCAACGTCGTTAAGAAAGTAAAAGTAAACGGCACCTGGAACTTTTACCCTGCCGTAGTCGAGTCGAATGGCAAGCTCAAAGACAAGATCCGCGTGCGCGGAGCGATTGAAGTACACCCCGAAGGCGCGTACTACTTGGAGTGGCGGGAAGGCAAAAAGCGGCTACGAGAGCCTGTTGCCGAACGAACCGAGGTGTTGGACCGGGCCCGACGAAAACGGCTCGAGATCGAAGCGACCTTGGCGGGATTGCCCATTGTCTCTGCCAACGGTCACGCAAGTCGCGGTATCAGCGTGCAGCAGGCGGTGGAGGAATTTTTAGAAAACATCAAACCGCCTCAGCGCGAACCGCGTACCTATACCGCCTACAAGTATTGTTTGGAATTATTTGCCTCCAGCTGCAAGCAGCGGTTCGTGCGCGATGTGAAGCGCGAGGACATGCTTGCGTTTATTCGTCACCTGTACTCGATCGGGAATGGGCCGAGAACGGCGAACAACCGAGCGGTGATTGTTGCTCAGATGCTGAAAGCAAACGGGGTCGTCAATCTCCTTCAGAAACACGACTGGCCGAGCTACGTCGATCCAATCCGGCCAGTCTACGAGCCAGACGAGCTCAAAGCCCTGTTTGCAGCGTGCAATCCGGAAGAGCGCTTGTTGTATACCACCTATCTGCTTACTGGCTTCCGCGACAAAGAAGTTCGCCACGTGACTTGGCGCGATATCGATTTTCGAAACCAGGCTATTCGCGTAACCGCCAAACCGCAGTTCGCCTTTAAACCGAAGAACAAAGAGGAGCGTGAGGTTCCGGTTCCTGCTTCCCTGCTTGAAATGCTCAAGGCGCATCGAGCCAAACAGAAACCCAATGTCTTCGGTTTGGTGTTTCCGACAGCAAGTGGACAGCCGGATAAGAAACACGAAAACAAACTCAAGCGTATTGCCTGGCGCGCCGGACTAAACTGTGGCTCTTGTCTTTCCAAACACGGCAATCGTTGTACGCAGGGCCCGTACTGTTCGCACTGGTTTCTCCATAAGTTCCGTCATACGTTTGCGACGCGGAACTTGCAAGATCATGTGTGCGACATTCGCACATTGCAACTCTGGCTGGGGCATAAGGATCTTGCTTCGACCATGGTCTACCTGAAAGCCGTCCGTAACCGGGATGTTATGGAGCGCGTCGAGCGAAGCGAATTGGCTCAATTTGCTGCAATGTGAACGTGTGGAGGCCGGGTGCAGGTTCGGATCGCGGCTTCCGATGAACTCAGCAGCGGGTCATTGGGTCGAACCGACTCGTCCCGACCCCAAGGTTTTCGTTTGCGCCCCGTTTGCGGAATTTCCGGGAGCTCCGGCTTCTTACTTCTCAGAGTGAAGAGTGATTGCGACATTCAAGAATTCAGGTACCATAAAACAGAAGCCGTATGGAATGTTCTGAACTGCTGCGGCAACTCCGTGTCGCCGCCGAATTTAGCTTTGACCCAAGGTGACGGATGTGAAACTGAATGCCGTACGTCAAAAGAATAGCTTGTCTCGCGAACTCGTTCAAGAAAGGCGGAACTTGCATCGCGGGGAAGGAAGTGCCTCCCAGCGGATATGGCAGTTGGATTCGGCCTGTGAGCGCCCGACCGACAGCCGAGGTGCGGCCGGCCGAGTGCCGATATGGACGAAACGAATTTCCAAAGATTTTGGACATTATCGATGTGCCGTTACTGGCCGCAGCCCCTCGCATTCATCAAACTGAAAATCACGTGATTGACACGTCGCAGCGCTGGGTCAAAGTAGGCGAGCTTTCTATGGATGACCTGCCGCAACTCCGCGACCTGCCGGCGACACTCTGGATCAACAGCGATCGGACGGGCGCAGGCGCTTTCAACTGTATCAGCCAAGAGGAAGCGGCGACGCTCCGTGATTCCTTGGTGTTGATCCGGCCGGAAGACTTCGTTGTGAGGGTTGGCTCCAAAACCTGGGAGGGCAGGACAACGCGAACCTATCGAGGGAGCTTCCGATACAGAGGCACGTCATATATCCTACAACTGACTGACCCGGCGACCATCGCCCAATTCGAAGGGGGTCTTGAAGGCGATTACCCACTGGGTGATGTTCACATCTGTGTAAGTCTAACGGAGCCTTGGGAAAAAGATAACAACCGATGCCATAAACTTGTGGCGGCGGTTTTCAATGCGCAACCATTGAGGTAGACATGCAGCAGACCGTTTTCACCATCGGTCATTCGACTCACCGCCAGGGATATTTCGTAAGCCTGCTTTCGCAGCATGGGGTTACGGCAGTTTGCGATGTGCGATCGAAGCCATATAGCCGCGTAAATCCACAGTTTAACCGCGAGGAACTGAAAGAGACTTTGCGAGCTAGCGGTATCGCTTACGTGTTTTTAGGCAAAGAACTCGGAGCGCGGAGTGACGATCCTTCGTGCTACGAAGACGGGAAGGTACAATACGACCGCCTTGCAAACACTGAGCTCTTTCGCCAAGGGATTCAACGCGTGCTGGAGGGGATGAAAAATTACCGGGTTGCTCTCATGTGCGCAGAGAAGGAGCCACTCGAATGCCACCGAACAATTCTAGTTGCAAGACATCTGGCTACCCTCGGAGTCGACGTTCAGCACATTCACGCAGACGGAAGGCTCGAGAGCCATGCTGCCGCACTCAGCCGCTTGGCCCAGCAACTCTACTTGCGTGAGGACGATATGTTCAGATCGCGCGAAGAAATAATGGCCGAGGCCTACCGAATGCAAGAGGACCGGATTGCCTACAGTACGGGTGTTTCCGCGGATGCACCGAGCATCAGGGGTGCCGTAGGATGAAGATCTTCACAATCGGCTTTACGAAGAAATCCGCAGAGGCTTTCTTTACTCGGTTGCAGAACGCGGGTGTCAAGCGCCTAGTCGATGTCCGCCTGAACAATGTTTCGCAGCTTGCGGGCTTTGCGAAACGGGACGATCTGCGATATTTCAGCAAGGCCATCTGCGGGATTGAGTACGTGCACCTTCCCGACTTGGCGCCCACCGCGGAAATTCTCGATCCCTATAAGAAGCAGAGAAAAGGCGACTGGGGTCTCTATGAACGCCAGTTCCTTGACCTGATGCGACTACGGCGCATAGAGGACAACATTCCGCGCGAAATTGTGGACGGGGGTTGCCTGCTGTGCAGTGAGGAGAAGCCACACCATTGCCACAGACGTCTTGTCGCGGAGTACCTCAAGGACAAGTGGGGTGATGTCGAGATCGAGCACATTCCATAGAAGGAGTTGAAGCTAACGCCGTTGCCGGCGCGAGAACCTGAATCTAGCCAGCCTTTTTCCCAGAGTTCCCCTCGCCTCTCATTTCAATAGCCTAGCAATCCTCACCTTCCCCTCAAATGCCCGGATTTCTCCCCATTTTCGGGTCTCAGCGCTACCCTTTGCGCTACCCTTTTTCTGGGTACCGTTTTCGATGGAACGCATTCCTGGTTTTTCGGTATTTACACAGTGTGTGTGTCGGGACCCAATCCCTCGTCAGTATTCAATGTCAATCCCTTGGATTGCCAGAGCTTGGAGTCGTTACGGCAGGGCGCGTTTGCAAGAGATGAGTCTTTTCTGTGCAAATTTTGCGCAAGATCGAGTGGTGACGGCCGTGACTTTCCGGGATGCGTCACGATCAAGAGTGAGTCACGCACAGAGGCTAATGGACCGGCGTGGATCGAAAATGCCTGAAAGCACTGAGGACTGGGTCTGGATCGAACATCCGAGTAAAGCTTTTGCAGACCTTTAACTGAGCACTCTCTTGCTCAATATTTTCTCCGACTTCGCGAATGGCTTGGCGAGAATTGCGCAAATTTTGTGCAATTCCGTTCCCAGGTGGTGCTCTGCAAAGACCGGTTGTCTTTGCAGTCAATCCGCTTCAGATTGCGAATGTTTTCGAGCAAGGCTCTCGATCGGTCTCTGAATCAAGGTCTTTTTCCAACGGAGCGATGAAAAGCCGAGCGTGCTCAAACCGCGATTCACCAAGGCCTAAAAAGTGAGGGGATTAGTTCCTTAAAGTGAAGCGCTCCGGAAATCAGATGCTTCTAACAGTCGCGGCTTCCCGGCAGGCATATCAGCCCGACACTTCCAGGTTGTCGACGGACGCAACCCTCTGAACCTCAGTTCCTCGCGCACTGGATGGTCCGACTTCGCGACTCCGGCCGCCGGTCGAGTCCGGCAGAATTCAGGAACCCGACGCATCTTCACAGATCTCGGTTCATAAGCGGAGCACCGTAGAACGGGCAGGCGTGGGTATTTCGGAAAATGAGAATCCGTAGCCGATCGCTTGCAGAGGTAGAACATTGATCCACGATCAGACCTCATCAGTCGCATGCACTGGCAGTCATAGCACAAGCCGATCCGATCTCGCTCCGCGCTTGTGATATCTGTTGGGCGACAATTGAACTTCCCAGCGTGTTGCCTCATTTAAGGATGTTACTGAACTGCTAATCGTCGTTGGCGAACGGCGGTAGTATGTTACGGATCTCCGCTGCGGGCAACTGGTCCGGCTGGACGCCGTCGGGTAAGGAAATCACCCGGACGTTGCAGTCTGGGCACAGGTGTTGAGCGATGACCGTGGTCGCCTTGCGGCCGGTCGGGTCACCGTCCAACAAGAGAATGACCCGGCTGAATCGTTGCAATAGGACGTAACGTTGGGGTTCATAGAGAACTGATCCCATCAGCGCGACGACGGACCGAATGCCGGCTTGGTGCACTTGCATGCAATCGAAGAAGCCTTCGACTACGACCACAGAGCAATCCTCTCCGGCGCTGGCACGATGCATATTGAAAAGAATCGCCGCCGTGGCGAAGCCCGGTGGCACTCGGTATCGTGGCTGAGTTTGGTCCACGGAGCGTCCGCAATAGGCGATCAGTTGTCCGTCAGCATTGTGGATTGGAATGACTAGTCGGCGGTGCATCAGTCCCGGGCCGGCATAAAAACCCACGCCAAACTCCCGGGCCGTCTGTTCAGTGATTCCGCGCTCGGCCAGGTAAGGATGGGCGTAGTCGATGCCAGTCAGCTTGAAGTTCAGGGGAGAAGAAACCCTTCTTCTTTCCGTAACCAGTTCTTTCTCATTCGCTGTCGATGTCATCGGAACCGAAAAGCATGTCATTGCCTGCAGCTTTTGAGCTGTCTCGAACAGAGAGCAACGCTCCATTGCGGCAACGAAGTCCAGAACGGTTCCGCCGGCTCCGCACGCGAAGCAGTGAAAGATGTTCCGGGCCAGGTTCACGTGAAAGGCGTCTCGCCCATCGCCACTGTGAATCGGGCAGCATCCGCGGTATTGGTCTTTTCCGCTCCGCCGAACTTTTATCTGATAGTGCCTGAGCACAAATTCCAACTTCACCCGGCTTTTAATCAATTTAAAATCCGGCCGGTTGATCATGAGCGCACCTCGTCGGGACTGACATCGGCGGTGCACATATCCCGATCGGTTTCTAACTGGGACTCCAGGCCGAACACCAACTGACGGGCGATTTCGCTGCGCCATTGTTTGACTCGCCGTTGGAGAGTTCACAGTTGCCCCGGTGGGAAAGCGCCGGGCATACTTTCCTGCAAACGGAGGAATAACTCTTTAGCATTGGCGTCGGGCTGTTCGTCGAGCCACACCTGAACCAGCGCCAGACCGCTTCGAACGGATCCACGCGAGTGCGATAGGTTCGTAGCCCAGTGGTTCTCTTGCGATGTGTCGGACGCACTTCACCATCGCGCCACACAGTCGAAAGACTGGCGACGAAACCACTCAACTGCGGGGTTGATTGAAGCATGTCGTTCTTGACGGCGTCGATCTCAAGTTGCGCGATCACTCGCTGTGTTTCTCGAATTTCGCTCAGTAATCGCACCGGGTCCAGAGCAATCAACGTCTGGCGGAGTTGTTCCTTGCACTTGTCTGAAACGTCTTTCCGGTCCAGTAGACTTCACACGGTGTCGCCGGTGGGTGATACTTCTTGATTACCTTCGCACCTTCACGTGTCTTTGAGAGCAGTTTGAAGGACGGCTGGAAGAAGTTCACAAACAACCGAACGCACGTGTACAGTCTGTTTAATGCCGCTGCCGCTTCCGCGCCCTCCAGTCTTCCATATCCCACCATTCGCCGGATCACCGCGCCGTTCTTCTGCTCGATCCACGCCTGATCGTTTTTCTTGTAAGCGCGATATCTTGTGAGTTCGATTTTGTGGTTCCGGCAATAGCCCACCAGTGTGTCATTAATGAACGCACTGTCGTTGTCAACGTCGAGCCCCCGCAATAGGAACGGCAGCTTCGCTCGAACCTTGCTGACCGATTCCGTAATCAGCGTTTGCTCTCGGACGACCATCGCGATTGCTTCAGTCCAGCCTGAAGCAATGTCCGTCAACACTAAGCTGTGGACGTAACTGCCCACCATCGACTTTCCACAATGCACCACCATGTCCATCTCGAGAAAGCCCGGCAAGGGATCATTCCAATCTCCAAAGGTCCGTATGGCGATAGTCTTCCGCAACGGCGTGTTGATCATCGTTCTGCGACGCCCCTGTTTGGCCGAGTCGCGAACCGTCTTCAACAGCCGATCCATGGTGGCAGCGCTCATGGACAGCAGACTTTCCCGCACCGAGGTATCTAACTTCAAATGCCCATGGCGTTCCATTGCGCCAAGTAGGCCAGCAATCACCCGGTGCAGCCGTTTTCCGCAAATCCGATCGGCCGCCTCCCAAACAATCGTCAACGCCTCACGAACAGCTCCGTTGTAGATCCGCGCTCTGTGTTGCGGCTCGCTAGTCGCCGGTCTTGGTGATTTTTTCAGCACGCGGATCGCGTGCTTGCGGTGAAAACCCGTTACTTCAATGAATTCGTCAAGAATCCTCTTCTTTTCGATTCGCGTTCCGGATTGATACCTCCCGGCGATCGCTTCGATCAATTCTCGTTTGGTTGCCAAACTCAGTTGCCTCCCGATTCTGTCCCCGTTCATGTCGAATCTGAATGGGTAACATTTTCATGAGGCAACGACCCTTCACCGGTAGCAAAACCGATGAGTCAACGCGCCGGGAAGTTCAATTGTCGCCGAACACTTAAACACACTTGCATCTTGAGAGAATCCGAGGGATCGCCATTCCAGGTACTCGGAATGGAATCGGATGAGGGCACTGGCGCTTACAAATACGGTCCAAAGGAAAATCGCAAGGAAGACATCCGCAATCCGCTCTCTTCGCACAGTACGAAGCAATAGATAGGTGAGGCCTCCAATGACGGCCGCTCAGCCGTCGATGACAGAGTTTTCTCGATAGATGCCAAAAATTGTGGAGAGACAGGTTGCCAGTGCCGCGGCAGAAACCCAGAAATCAGGACTGGTTAAGAAATTGCCTTATCGATAGTATGGGAATTGCCCGCGCCGCTAACAGCGTGCCCAGCAGTAACAAGATGATAGAACCCGAGGCGGGAACAGTGCCACAAAGCACTTCCAAAACAAGAACCGAAACAAGGAGCCTGCTCCAAAGCGAGGATTTCGCGAGATCTCTAAAGCTCCACGTAAAGTGCCATGCTGTCGAAGTGGGCATTCGAGCCAATCGTCCATAACGGTGCTACGGGTGTCAACAAATAAACTTCAGGTGCGCGGGAACATTGGGACCGTTCCGGAAGTCGCCAAGTGGATTGATTCTGAGGTTATAACCTGACGTACCTTCCGCGAGGTCAGTGCTTCCAGTTCCCGCAGACGCGACTGTTTCAAACGCGTCACCGGTCGCGTTGAGCGGTCCAATCGTCGGCGTGAGTGCGGCTGGGTCCCGCCGCGAGCGCCAGAAATGGCTCGCTGGCACGCCTAATTCCTCATGGATGTGCATGGCCCATTATGATCGGGTCGATGTGTCAATGTGCCAAAAACGGGGAGGATGTCGCATGGCAAGCCGACTAGCGAAGCAGCTCTATTTTAGGGGTCGCGGACAGCTTGCGCACGTTTGCCGGGCTGCGTTGACACGGTCAAACCAGCTTTCGAGGATAAAGTCCGCCTTGTGTTTTTCCCATGTGGCTTCCGGAACCACGTCCAGGCGGTCGCGGTCTATGTAGGGAATGTTCTTACCGAGAGCGAGGGTGCCCGCTTCACGGTGCTCGGTTGCATATAGTTTGTCCATCGGGACGTGATTGGCGTCTGCCCAACTGCCGATCTTGCTTTCAGGGTTCGATATGGCTTGCCAATTTGGAAAATGCAATTTCACGTTTAGCCACTGGGCTACCGGCTTCGTTATGAAGTAGGGGCGATGGCCGCCATTGGGAGTGAAGCTGTAATCGAACACGCCGTGATTGCTGCCCAGCAGAGCGATTGTGCGGCTTCGCAACTCTTGAAAAAAGCCGGGTCCGTGTGTCGCGATTTCGACTACTTCGTCCGCGGCTCCGTTGTGGATCAGCATGGGTCCGCGAAGTGCGTTTAAGGCGAGGATGACCGCGGGGCGGTCTCCGAGAACGGAAAGCGCCTTATAAGGTAAGGACTGGCACATCTTTTTGGTGCTGCTGTCCCAGTAGCCGCCGGGGCCGTCCAGGTCACCGCCGCCGACGGCCGTACAGGCACGCAAGCGCGTCTCTACGGCGCAGGTCAATGAAACGACGAACGAGCCCATCGAGTAGCCCGCAGCGGCAATGCGCGACGGATCGACATCTATGCGCGAAGTGAGGTAAGTTACCGCCTGCCGGACATCAGTGATCATCAGTCCGCCCATGCGGGCCCCGTTCTCGTCGGGAGGAACATAGCGGTCATGCTGCCGCGTTCCCGACTTATGCTGCGAATTACGCTCACCTTCTCCGATCGGATCATAAGTCAGCACGACTGCGCCAGCACGAGCGAATAGGACTCCTGCATAAATCGAATACCAACTATATTTATCTCCTCCGTGACCATTCACGATGATAAGTGCGGGGCGCTTCACGCTCTGGTCATCCGGATGATAAACGATCGCGGGTACGCGCATCCCGAATTCGGTCGCGTAAGTGAGACGGTCGGCCGAGACGCCACGCTCTACCTGAAAAGTTCCATATTCCCGAGTCTCGATCGCCGGGAGGGGCGACGGAATAAATAGCGCCTGCTCGATAGTTCGCCGCAACCCGACGGGATCCGGAAGGCGGCCGGCAAGCAGCAGCAGCAGAATGAGCTTCATATCAGAAGAATAATTTCAGAGCGAACTGCAGTTCGCGATCGCCTCCTGCCGACGTGATCTGGCCGAAGGTCTTGCTGCTCATGGTTGCGTTCGGGCTGGAGAAGTTCGGGATATTAAAGACGCTGAACGCCTCGGCCCTGAATTGCAGATACATGCTCTCGCGTAACGGAATGGGGAAGTTCTTCATTAGAGCCATATTGGTTGACTTCTGCGGCGGACCGAGGATGACGTTACGCCCGGCATTTCCATATGTACCGGGTGCTGCTGGGGAGAATGCGGCGATGTTAAAATACTGGGCGATTTGAGCGGCTCGGGAGCGCCCTCCGGGAAGCGACGGACTACCGACGACGTTGGGGCGCTGATTTTCCGTTCCCGACAGCGCGACATCCGAGCCGCTAACGACGTTCACCGGCAGTCCGGAGTTGTAGGTGAGGCTACCTGCGTATTGCCATCCTCCAAGAACAGCACATTCAGTGCGGCGGAGCACGCTTCCATCCGAATTTTCGGCAGATCCCAAATCCACGACGCCGAAGCGATGTGTTTTGCCGAGAAGTCCGACAGCGCCGACTGCGTGTGTAAATCGAATACATTCGGTACCGCCGCCGTTTCCGTGTAACTCGATGAATCGTCCAGAGAACGCGAGAACGTATAAGATCCCTGCAACGTAAAGCCGTGTGCGCAACGCTTGGTTACTCCGATTTGCAGACCGTTGTAGGCGGAATTGCCGATCGTCGATAGGATGTTGTTTTGACCGTAGCCCTGATAGATCCTTCGGGCGTTTTCATTATTTAATGTTGCTCCCGGCTCGTAGATGGCAGGGTTTGAATCCAATCCAATCAGGAGGTGACGTCCCAGTTTGCCGACATAGGCGACATCCACCAGCAGATTCTGCATTACTTGCTGCTGAACGTCGAAGTTGAACTGCTGCAGATACGGAGTGGTGAGGTTCGGGTCCGTATGGCCTATGCGCTGCGCTAAGGGTTCTGCAGCGAGAATTGGTAGGGCCAGTGCAATGAGCAAGACCGATATCTTTGAACCCCTCACGTGACGCATGCTGATCCCAATCTCGTAGTAAGCAATCGTAGCAGGCCGCATTGAGCGTAGTATCGGACCTGTATAATCGCTATTCGACGAGGCCCAAATGAGGTTCGGTATGACCGGTTTTTCCAGGCGAGGTCTTTTTCAAAGAGCGCGGGCAAGCGCCGGGGCCGGATTGCTGGGGCTATTATCTACTGCTTCCAGCCGGCCGCAATCCAGTTCGAAGATGACCAGGAACGGAAGCGCCCGCGCTCTTGCTTTGATCGGCGATCGCTATCACAACGCGGATTACATTCGCATCTGCCTGGACAAATTATTCAAAGAAACCGGAGTGCAGGTCGATTACACCATTCGGTACGAGCTGCCGTTACGCGATGCTCTCAAGAAATATCAGTTATTCGCTTGCTTGCGCGATGGCATGATTTGGCCCGACGGGTATTTGGGGCCGGACGCATATTCGGCGTACGAGAGCGATCTCGAAAATGCGAAGCAGTTTTCGAAAGCTACGCCTCGAGCCTGGATGACGGAAGAGCAAGGCGCGGCTCTGAAGGAATTTGTAACTGCCGGGAATGGATTTTATGCGCTTCACAACTGCAGCCATATCTCATTAAGCTCGAAAAACTATCGCGACGTGATGGGCGGCGCTTATATTGGCCATCCTCCTTTGCGCCCGTTTCGAGTGAGAGTAGTCAATAAAGATCACCCGATTACGCAAGGGATCGGCGACTTTACAGTAAACGACGAGCAGCATTTCGTCGCTTATGACAAAGACCGAAAGAACATCATTTTGGAAGCTGAGAACATTGACGGGTTGGAATTCGAGAACCTCGGAACTAAGTCGATATCCGGATGGGCATACGAATTCGGAAGTGGCCGCGTAGTCTTCACCGCTGTCGGACATACGATTCACGCAATGTGGGCGCCCGAATACTTCGAGTTGCAAAAGCGCGCCGTGAAATGGCTCTTGAAGGAACTTTAGAGACGTTTGACGCCGATAGCTGGCTTGATCGACTTCTGATAAAGCTTCTAATGTGAAACGTCGTCGATTTCTTCAGGCTTTACCTGCGCTCGGCCCAGCCGCAGCCGCTTTGGTCGCCCAAACAGGACCGCCTCGTCCGGATCCTGTTGAGAAGATGGTCGTGGGCCCTGAGCCATCGATCGCCATTTGCCATGTGGGCTACCGTCCCGAGGCGCGGAAGCGTGTCCTGGTGCGTAACCAAAACGTCCGTAGTTTTCAGATGCACGACATCAGCAGCGGACCCGCTTTCCGGGTGGAACGTCCGCTGCTGCCAGTTTCTTCAGAACTCGGCTCGCTCTTGGCAGGTGATTTCAGCGATATCACGCGCACAGGGCTGTATCAAATCCGCGCTGGTGAAGAACTTTCACCACCGTTTTTCATCCGCGCGGACGCCTGGCGCCGTTTCGTTCCGCTTGTCGTGAGCTATCATCGCGCGCAGCGCTGTGGTGTTGCCGTACCCAATATGCATGATCGTTGCCATCTTGACGATGCTCGCCGCCGCGATAACGGCGTGCACGTGGATACAGTCGGCGGCTGGCACGACGCGGGCGACCTTCGGAAGTGGATGGATGCGACGATGATGAATGCCTTCGGGTTACTCGCAATTGCCCGGCACCTCGGGCCGGGTTGGGACCTGGCAGGGTCTGGCCTGAGACCCATCGAAGAAGAATTGCGGTGGGGCAATTCGTATTTCTTGAAAATGCAGGATACCGACGGCCGCGTCTGGGCCGATGTTGCGGGAGGCGTGAACGGCGATAACAGCGACAATCACTGGACGGACAATAAGATTGGCACTGTCGACGATCGCTACCTGAATCCGGCAAAGCACGGGCTGGTCCAGGCAATGTTCACGACACTGCAATCCATGTATGCCGAACGTTTCTCAACCGTGGATCGCGATTACAGCGCGAATTGCCTCGCCGCGGCCAAGAGATGCTGGACCGCCAATTCTCACAGAGGCGATACGGCAGAACTGAGCTGGTGGACCCTCGCTGCGATCGAGATGTATAGAGCCACACGTGATCAAGGGATTTCGGAGGCGATTGATGAACTCGCGACCAACCTTACACGGCTGCAGCGAGCCCGCGCTGCGGAAAACAGTCCCGTCACCGGTTTCTGGCCTATGTCTTCGAACGATTCCGAACCGTATAAACACGCGGTGCATGGAGCTGTCCCAGCATTCGCCATTCTGGAGGCGGCACGCGTACTTCCCGATAGGCCATCTGCCAGGCACTGGCGGGATGCGGCACGACTGTACATTGATGGCTACGTCACTCCACTTTGTGATCGCTCCGGATATGAGTTCATGCCGTTTGGCATCTACCACGGTGCACCGACGGAAGAGCACTACCGTCCTTTGAGCGGCGACTTTACTTACCGGTTTTTCATGCCAGTGCGAAAGCAGTTCTGGTGGCAGGGCTTAAACGCTCATTTGGCCTCTCATGCACTATTGCTCGCGACTGCATCCGCGGAATTCAACGAGCCCGCGTGGCGCGCACTCGCCTATCGCCAGCTCGAATGGATCTTCGGTGCCAATCCGTTCGGTGCAACGCTCGCGAGCGGCATCGGCGTGCGCAATCCCTACCCACACTCCCGCTATGTTGGCGTCATTCCCGGAGGAATCATGAACGGCATCTGCGGAAACGTTGATGACGAACCGATTCTGGACACGAGTTTTGCGGGAATCTGGCGTACGAATGAGTATTGGAGCCCGCATGTCGGCTACTTCGAATGGGCTCAGGCGATCCTGGAGTCCACTTGACCGGCCAAAGCAGCCGTTTTCTAGCTATTTCGCCGTGCAAAAATGCCCATTGTAGCTGCTGCTCGCACGATGGCTGGTTGCATTGTCCGTGCCGCGGCCGAAGAAGCGAATCCGCCGCTCCTACGCTTTGAAGTCGAATTTCTCTTTTTCCGCGAGTAACTCGCTCCACGTGACTTCGCGAGAGCGATACGCGGCGGTCCGGCCGAGGACCGCGGTCAGAGTGCTTTCGGCAGCCACCTGCGCGTTGTTAATTGGCGAATTTGTGCGGATACTCTCGACAAATTTCTTCGCATTCGCGATCGCGCCGCTGCGGAATGTGTCGTCTTTATTAGCGCCGAGCCACGCGTTCTCGCCAGTGATTCGCACCAGACCGCCATAGTGGGCGTCGGCGGTTCCTTTGCTTCCAAACGCCCGCGCACAGATATCGTCATATCCCTTGGTGAACTGAACGGAGTTGTGATCGACTTCGACGCCGCTCGTATAGACGAAAGTCACAATGAAGAAGTCGTTGCAGTCGCCAACGGTTCTTACTTTCCGGCCGCACGTGCCGCGGGCCTGCAGCGGGTGTCCACTAAAATACCAGTTCCCTACGTCGATAGCGTGAATATGTTGTTCGACGATGATGTCTCCGGAAAGCATTTTGTCGCCCAGCCATTCACGCAGCCGGCGATGAAGCGGGTCCAGTCCCTCGCCGCTCTTGATTTTTGGAATACCGGTTTGATAGTAAGTCTGACCGACGGGAATCTCGCCGATGTCGCCGCGATGTACGCGATCCATTAATTCCTGGAATACCGGTTGAGCGCGGGTCTGAAAATCGACCCAAAAGCTCCGTTTATCCTTCAGCTTCTCTCCACTATCGATGATGCTTAGACAGCCGGCAGTATCTACTGAACCGGCTTCGCACGTGTTTTCCAGCCTGGGCCGCAGCGGGCGTGTGCTTGATCTTACATTGCGGTGTCGATGGCAGGAAGCGGCACTCAAAGGGACGATCCGCCACATCTCAATACGTTACAGCTATCTACGGTGAGGGGTTTTCAGCCCCGTCGTGATTTTATTCTGAACCTCACGCCTTACGCGGGCCGCCAACGCGTTGTGGTTGTTGTCCAGAAATCGTCGCGTCTCTGCCGGATTCTTCTTGGCAAGTTCCCGGAGCGCCCAGGACAACGCTTTTGTGACCATATCATCACCATCGGACACCAGCAGCGCACAGATCCCTAGGGTTTTGTGTACGTCGTCGGGTTCTCCTCGACGGCTCAGCGCAATAGTGCTGACTAGTGCAGCCCGCCGCCACCAACGATCGTTACTTTTGGCCCAATTACGAATAACGGCATCGGGAACCTGACCATCACGCCAAGCCGGTCCGGCCAAATAGCAGGCGAAACAGTCCACCGCTCCCCAAGTGTTCATGCCTTTGCTAAGCACCAGAAGCTGGCCAACCGTTAGGCTCCTAAACGCGGCTTTATGGTGGTTCAGGATTTCATATGCGACGAAACGGCAACCAGCACCTGAACGGTGGGCTAACCGCAATGCGATCCGAATTACCGCGTCGGAACTTTCTTGCGAAAGCAGAAGTGAATATTCCCGTCGAAGGCAGCGCATCATAGGCGTGGTCGTGTTCGGAAGCTGTGCGAGTCTGGAAGCTATCTCGTCTGCAAGTCGGTCAGCATCTGGATTCTGCTGCATGGTTCAACATAGCCAATGTGCCCACTAATGGCGCGGCATAGCCTTCAGTGTTCACCCATTTTCCAGTCGCGGTCGGAATACCGGCTTAACTCCGAATGGCGCTCCGACGTGCGCTGACCCTTACATTCGATCTCAAGAGCAGACAACCTGTGTCCTTTCGGCGACCTTCATACGCTGGCGAAAGGACACGACTCCATAGCCATTCAGGGAGTCCCTTTTGCGACCACAACCGTAATATCGTCGTAGTGCTTGTCCTGACTAAAGCTGACGACTTGGGCCGTGATGGCCTCAGCGAGAAGCTGGGCAGACAGGGTCCTGTTTTTCCAGGTCGTATCAATGAGACGCGCCTCGCCAAATTCTTCCCCTGAATCGTCCATCGCCTCTGTCACACCATCTGTGTAGAGCACCAGAATGTCATCACTGGCCATCGCAGTCTCGGATAGCGAGCACTTCCACGCGTCGAACAGGCCGATCACCGTGTTGGCCGATTGCAGCTTTTCGACAGAGGTTGCACGAAACATCAGCCCAGGCAAATGGCCGCAGTTTGCGTAACGTAACCGACGCGATACGGAATCGGTATGTATCCACGATTGTGCTCTCTGTAACTTCTAGATTTCACGTTGCCACATCCGCTAGCTTTGCCATAGCTGCCGTCGCGCATTGCCCCGGATTGCCCCGGCAATTGGAATGAGCCGGGTTCTTCATTTTGTGTTAGCGCCGGAATAAAACGACTGCGATTTCGCCGGTTTTTGCAGTTAGAGGGATGCCCGGTTTCATGGTCGGCACACACTTTGAATGTGCGCGCCAAGACGACGCGCTCAGGGCAGCGAATTCGAGGCCGCCCGCCTGATCAGTTCAGAGGCTACCCTCCTGCGCCGTCGACAGCAACGGGAACGGTAGAGGAAGGCGCGTTTCTGGGTTCCCCGCACGGCCTAGCGATCACAAGGTGGCGTTTACCATTCACTGCGTCCATTGTGCCAGCGGTCCCGATAGCGGTACCGGACCGAGCGATGACCGCATCATCGAGCGCAGCGGCGGACTTGTAAGCGCATTGCTGATCGAGCGCATGCAGTGGGAACTCCATCGACGAACGATCTTCTGTCCACATGAGCCTGGGTATTTGGCGCTGCTTGGATAATAACGCCAGGCTCTGAAGTTTTGGGAAGAGCGGGACTTAGAAACTCATTTAAAGTGCCTACCGCGTCCCCGCCAATGGCGGCGTTCCCCCCGGCCCCCTCGGAGGGCGTGCCGCCCCCCGCATCCCCCCTGCGTAACACCCGACTACATCATCGGCGAAATTGCGGTCGTTTTATCCCGGCACTAAAACATTTTGGGCATTGCCTGGCCACAATACGTCACAATAAGGTTTGCATGACCGCCAATTTCAGTTCGAGTGGGATGAAGTAAAGGCTGACACGAACGCACGCAAGCACGGCGTGTCGTTCGACCTCGGACGTAGCATCTTCAACGATCCGTTACTGCTTACAGTTGCCGATCTAGAGCATAGCGAGACCGAAGACAGATGGTTCTCAATCGGACGTGCGGCCAACGGCTCGATCCTTTCGGTGGCTTACCTGTGGCTCGAAGCCGAACCCCTGACGAAGATCCGGATTATCTCGGCGCGGAAAGCAACACAGACAGAAATCAGTCAATATGAAGAGAGCCTATGAATGAATTGACAATGCGTGACGATGACATGCCGGCTGAGATCGAATTCTCAAAGGGAGTTCGGGGCCTTCATCACATCCCTTCGGATGCCAAGGTCTTCGTGCCCGCCTCTATCGAGCGCGGAGTCTGGGAATATTTCTCCGAGAAGGCCGAGCAAAAGGGCGTGGAACTTTCAGAGCTCCTGAGCGAAGTACTAAGGCGCGATATCGAGATCAACGAAGCGCTGAAGTAGCGAAGCCTGGAATGGAAGGGACGGCCCGCTGATCTTCGACTTTGAATTTCTCGTAACGATTAAGCGGCGTGTTTCTCGGTCTAGTGCGAAATTCCACTTTATCCTTCAACCCGGCTCATCAGATCGCGCATGGCAGGAAGAGAGTCGCCGACCATATTCTGGCCCGCCGATTTCACGAACGGCAATAACGCTCTTCGCCAGTGCAACAGCTTGGGCCATTGCTTCGGGCGGCGGCTGTGGCAAACACGTCAAAAGCGTCTTAATCAGCGTGTCCGTAACCGCGAAGTGCGCCTGATGGGCCCGATTCATACGAAAGAGGTCAAGCCAAATACGATCGAGCGCTGCCGCAACACGCCGTTCCACATCTACGGCTCCGTTGGTGTGCTTCTCCTGGACGAGCGCTTCCAGGCTGGCCCGTAAGAAGGCAGTTGGGTTGTTGAATCCCCGGCCCGCCGCTAGCTTCTTGATCTCCTCATCTAGCTTACTTCATCCGAGAGAACATGGCTGCGGGTGCTCGGGACGATGAACGAGTATCAGGCCCGTTTGCTAATCGCTGAAAAGGCCGTTCAACTGGGCCGCGGCGGGATCAGTCACCTGTCACGACTGACAGGCATGTCGCGAGTCACGATTACTCAGGGCCTGAGAGAACTGCGGAGCGGGAAGCTGCGCAACTCGGCAGAGGGGCGCGTGCGACAGTCCGGCGGGGGCCGCAAGAAGGTGGAGCAGGTTGATGTCGAGTTGTCCCGGCGGCTGAGGAACATTGTGGAGGAGACCACCGCGGGTGATCCCATGAGTCCCCTGAAGTGGACCAGCAAATCCACGCGGACCATAGCTGAAGAGCTGACCCGTTCCGGACATGCGATCAGCAGCGTGACGGTAAGGCGTTGTCTGGAAGAGATGGGGATACCTTGCAGGCCAATGTGAAGACCCGCGAGGGGCCTCAACATCCCAATCGGGATGCCCAGTTCCGCTATCTCAACCGGCAGGTCAAGGCCTTCCGGCGAGCGGGCGATCCGGTGATTTCGGTAGACACAAAGAAGAAAGAACTCGTCGGAGCCTTCAAAAATGCGGGTCGCAGATGGCTGCCACAAGGCAAGCCGGACGAAGTCACCGTTCATGATTTTCCGCACCTGGGCAAAGGCAAGGCGATTCCGTACGGAGCTTACGACATCGCGCTGAACCGGGCGGTGGTCAATGTCGGCGTGACCCATGAAACGGCCGAGTTTGCCGTAGAGAGCATCCGGCGGTGGTGGCGGCTCGATGGAAAACGCCACTACCGGGGAGCTGGAAGGCTTCTGATTTGCGCCGATAGCGGAGGCAGCAACGGGAACCGTCAGCGCGCCTGGAAACTCCACCTGCAGGCGTTGAGCGAAGCAACCAGGATGGCGAACACGGTTTGTCACTATCCGCCCGGAACTAGCAAGTGGAATCAAATCGAGCACCGGCTGTTTTCCTTCATCAGCCTGAACTGGAAAGGAAAGCCGCTGGTCAATTTTGAAACTGTCGTCAACCTGATCGGCGGTACGCGAACACGTGCCGGACTGAAAGTCAAGGCCGTCCTGGACACCAACCCATATGAGACTGGCATCGAGGTGTCAGACGAAGATATTCATCAACTCCGACTCAAGCGGCACAAGGTACACCCCGATTGGAACTACACATTGCTACCTCAAGAACGAAATTAATCAGCTTTCGCTGCATCTCAATTGTACAGGTTATTGTTTAGCGGAGCCTAATTCAATCGATCCTTCCGGGGCTGCTTACCTGGGTGATTCCGTTTTTCTTTATGATCGCATGTTTCGCGGGTGATCGATGCGGTTGCGTGCCGGCAGTATGCCGCAGCCTGCCCACTATAGCGTTAGCGGCGAGCTGTACGCGACAGATGACGAACTAGCCGCGGGAACAACCGTTCAGTCGCTCATTCACGGCGCCGCGTACAGCACAGAGTGCCATGTCTCGGAACCACCCGCCTCGTGTTCGACACTGGCCTGGTAGGGTCTGCCGAGTTAACGATCCAAGAGCGCCGATACACCGACGCAGAGCGAGTTATTGCGCTTTGCATTCGGGCACAGGGGTACGGCTGTGAATATCAGGTTAGGCATTGCGGTTCTATTGCTGGTGTCCGGCGCCGCCGCATCCAATGCCGCGGAGCTGAATCCACGTTGTGCTAAGCGCCCCTCTCAAGAGCGTTTGATATTCCATCCTACTCAGGTACCTGCTCTTTCTGCAAAATCCGCTCAGTGGACTAGTTGCCAGCTAGGGCCTCGCACGCTGCAAATTAGAGCATCATTCAATCGGCCAGCACTGATTAGATAGTAGGTTGTCCGGGATTTAAACCCGGGCGTCTTCAGCCCAGGCGTTTATGTCGAAAAGAATCAGTAAGTACTTATGAATCAGCTCACCGCGCGGTGCGAGGAGGGTGCCACGAGCGCCATACGTCGTGGTTGCGCTTTTGTCCGCGTCGCAATCTCATAGGCAACTTGTGCGAAGGAATCCGCGGTGGCATCAGGATTCTTCGCGCGGACGATATCCCAAACGCAAAAGAGAACGCCTTCCAACAATTCATCGCAGTTCTTCGTTGCTGTTCCATGCCGTATAACTCTATCCGCATCGATCAACACCACGAAAAGTTCAGGTCCATACCCCGTATCGAGTTGTCTTCGTGCGCTAGTAAGACATCTCTGAATGGTGTCTTCAAGATCGGTCATTTTAGGTTCCTTTCTGTGCGGGAGGATTGAAGACAGGCGATATCTGAATCCTCAGTCCACTCCACACCTTGCTTTCTGTGTCCGTGGATCAGGCATTCCAGACCATCTAAGTGCCGCTCCCGCTGTTAGAAGTTTGTCAGCGTAACACGGCATTCCTCGCTGCCAACGCGAAGCTGGCCGGCCCGGGGTTCGGTTGTTGGTTTAGGACGCTGTCATTCGTAATCCTGCCACGTCGAGTCCCAGCCTGAAGTGAAAGTTTGAACCATCAATCAAATCCTGGCGCCACAATTTCTTTGACTCTTTCGTGAGACGGTAATCCCAGTCGAAACCCCCATCCGGCCATCCAATTCGGGCAACGCGGTACGTCCCATCGA
This sequence comes from Bryobacterales bacterium, assembly GCA_963722585.1. GTDB lineage: Bacteria > Acidobacteriota > Terriglobia > Bryobacterales > Bryobacteraceae > KBS-96. Next base: position 230,372 of record CAVRNU010000017.1, read on the forward strand.
CAAACGCAAAGGCTGCGCCTAGGCTGTCGACAATTTCCGTGTGTTCTTTCGGCTTCAAACTTAGAAAGGGCGGGCAAACACCCCATAATCTTGTGCCTGGTGTGCCACCCCGTTTAATTCTTCTTACAACGGCGGATTTTTCGAGAATTAAGTCGGCAGTAGCCTTCCAAACTAACGGTTTGGGTGGATCATTCCGCTTGCAAGCTACTCGCACATTGCACATTCTTGCTCACGGACGCAGTAGAAGGTGTCGCGAAGAACCATTTTGTCAGTGATCAGTCCAAACCAACGTTCGACCTGATTCAGCCAAGAACCGCTCGTAGGCGTGAAGTGGAAGTGTTGCTGGCGAAAGTTGGCGGGCGAAAACATCGGGACGGATCGTACACTTTGCCGGAAAATCTGTATCTTGCATGGCACGGATTCCTGCATCCCGCAGCTATCACAGACGACTATCTTCGATCTCGTCTTCTTTTTTTTCAATTTCCCGTTATATCAAAGCGAATTTGGCCGCTCAGAGCTTATCGGTTCTGCTAAATTTTGTCGTTCCGTTGCGTAATTGAATTGCTATGTGCTGCGAAGTGCGTCGACCACTGGTTCTCGATGCCGCGGTAGAAGTAAGCCCAGGCCGAAACTACTCGGCCACTACCTCACTGACGATTGTAGGACCTGGCTTTTTGCCAAGATAGACCTCGAAACCGCGCTTGTCGCGAAGCTTCAACAGCAGCGCTATATCGCCAGACTCAGGCCGATAAAGTCCTGACCCTCTGCGAACTGATGCGAGTCTAACCGCGGCTCGCGCCGCTCAGACCCATCCTTGATCTCGAGAAGGCCCTGGGTCGCAGACCACTCCCAGTGTTTCGCGATCCCAGCTGACTCGCAGCTAGTTCCCCTGATTCTCAACTCGCAAACCCAAAGACGAATTCTCCTGCTGTTGTGCAAAGCCGTACGCGGCGAGCGTAGTGAGTCCAGAAAATCATCCCGGGAATAGGTGAGTGCCATAGATCTATTCAGTGAGCTTGGCGGGCCGGTTTTCGGTGATGCAATGGAGGGTTTGCGGCTTGCGAGCGCGGACTTCTGTTCGGCAGCCACGTACCCGGCTTCTTCGCGCTTGAGCAGTTGCGCGGCCCAGGTTGCTGTATGTGGCTTCAGTCTTGGCCCAGACGTAAACTCAGCCTCTTTCACGCCGCTGAGCAATCAAGGCTGAGGCTCTGTTGGCCATGCTAAGTATAGCCGATATCACGGCCACAAAGAGACGCTGATTGGTCCGTCTTCCACTTTGTATCTCTGTCTCACTTATTGGCCACTGAAAACTATACCAGTGGGCATTTTAAACTGTCCGCTTTCTTTACCGTAACCGCCAAACCGATTCTTATAGACGCCGCTACGGCTAAACTCCACTAGCCGGCTGTTGCCTTGCTCGGAAACCCAGATGTTGCCGCGCGAATCGATAGCGATTCCAAACGGGCGCAATAACTGGCCGCTGCCACTGCCTCGCCCACCGAACTGACCTATGTATATTCCGCTTGTCTTAAACCCTTCGACGCGGTCGTTTCCGAAGTCTGTAACCCAAAGCCTACCCTCAGCGTCGAAGGCAAGACCTGTCGGTTGGTTAAGCTGGCCGTCCCGGGTTCCTACCGTGCCGAATTGGTTCTTGTATGTGCCACTGCTGCTAAAGGATTCTACGCGATTGTTGAGACAGTCCGCCACCCAGAGGTCGCCGTGGGAGTCAATCACGACGGCCTCGGGGCTGTTGAACTGGCCATTGCTCAACCCTTTGGAACCCACCGTCTGTATCCAGGTTCCGGCGATGCTGAACTCCTTCAAGTTATGGTTGGCATTGTCCGTAACCCAGATATTATCGTTTGAATCGACGGCGATGCCCATTGGTTTATTGAATTGCCCATTACCCGTGCCGTTAGAGCCGAATTCACTAACATACGCGCCGTTGCTATCAAATTCTTCGACACGATGATTCTCCTGGTCGGCCACCCAAAAGTTTCCTTTTGAATCGGTAGCGATGAAGTTAGGGCCTTGAAACTGGCCCTTTTCCGGACCGTTGACGCCGAACTGGTTCAGATAGGTGCCGCTCTTGAACTTCTGTATTCGGCTGTTATTCCAATCCGCGACGTAAAGATATTGGCCTCCCCACAAGCCTGCAGCTTGGATCATCCCGCTCCAATCGTAGTGTTTGGCGTAGACAACAGAGCCAATTCCAGCAAGTAAGCCCATGCCGACCAAGGCAGCCAGCGCTTTTCGAATGGTTGACGTGCGTAGCGAGTAAAAGACTTTGGATCGTTCAGTCAATCGAGTTGCTACACCGTCTGCCGTGTGCAAACGCCCCCACGCGACGTATATATACACACCCGCCGTATTTCTGTGTTCCTTTTCCTGCTTTTGCCGTTCGCTCACGTACATATATTCCTCCTTTCCGAAATACTTTTCTGCGCTTTTAAATGATTCGAGCTGCGGTTAGCCCTCCTCGCCCTGATCAGCCCGCGCTCTTCGAGCGTTGGGCCGGATGAAACGGTGAGCCAGGTGAGCTGGATTGAGTTTTTGGGCCAGCCGAAGCTGGGGATGAGAGGCGATCTCCGGCAAGCACCCGTAAGCTTTCACTGACCACACCGCGCTTGCCGCGAAGCTTCAACAGCAGCGCTATATCGCCAGACTCCGGACGATAAAGCACTGAACCCTCTGCGAGCTCATGCGAGTCTAATCGCGCCTCGCGTCGCTCAGACCCGTCCGTGATCTCAAGATAGCCCTGGGTTGCAGACCGCACTCCCAGAGCTTCGCGATCCCAGGTGACTCGCAGCCAGACCCCTTGATTCTCAACTCGCAAACCCAAAGACGAATTATCCGGCTTTAGTCCTAAGCCGTACGCGGCGAGCATAGCGGGTCCGGAAGAACCACCCGCTGAATAGACGAGTGCGATACCCACGCCCAGAGCGAAAGCAAGAATGGTTCTAAAAAACCCCCAGAGCGCTTCAATGGTCTTCAACCGCGTGCGCTTGTCTCGATCCTCGCGCCGATCGGGAAGAGCGAATTGTGACGAGAGAACCAAAGACGTAAGTGAGTCAGTCGCGGCAATCTTCTGGGGCACCGGTCCATTTGTTGGAGCATTCAGCGAAATAGTGTCGGCACGCCGGAAGTGCAGTGGGTTAACGACGGGGTAGGAAGAGGATGGAAGATCCTCGTTTGCAGCAACGTCCCGATGCTCGAAAGTTGCCGCTTGGGCGGCTTCTTTCATAGCGTCCGCCTGATTCCGGGCGGCCAAAACGCACGCGTCGAAGGGAAATTCTAGAAAGCAGAAATCTCCATTGATACCCGCCACGTCCCAAAAAAAGAATCCGGCATTTGGCGGGCCTGTTTCAGATGGAGATATGAGCAAGAATATGCAGCCTGGGTTCTGGAACAAGACCTGGGCTAGCGAGAAGTCGGCTGGGCCAAGGCACAGGCGATCTTTATCATGCGTCCTGAAAAAACCGACCGCGCGTACCTTCTCTGAGGAATCTTTCAGGGCGGCTAACGCCGCTTCTATCTCCGCTGGCCGTGTTATCGAGAGCGGCTGAGACCCCGTGATTGTCGTCTCCCCTGGGACATCTATTCTGCCAAGTAAGAGCCCGCTCTTTGGAATAGCGGCGGAAAACGACGGCGGCTCGTCCCCGAGGTAGTCTTCGATACCGCGCACAACGTCAAGGCTGACGTGAACTCGGATAGGCGCGCCGGGAACCGACCATGTGTAGAATTCCTGCTCCTGATCGGGCGGATTCTCAACTGCATCCGTACACATTTCAACGTTCGCCATACGTCTGCTACTTTGCGAGACTGTCAAGCCTTTGCCCGAGTTTCGACCGGGCCATCTCTAACGCACTCGGATCGCGGGTCCAGTGAGTCCAGTCGGGACCAATACATCTTGCTATCTGGAGCGCCCAATCACCGTATCCCGCCTGCTTCAGGAGCTGGATGTAATCGTAATCGTCTACTCCATCTCTTAGCCACTTCAGCCGCATGGATGGCGCAACTCCATCGAAACCAGCATTTGAGCCCGGATACACCAGTTCGCCATCGCCGGGGAACGAGCCACCACCGTCCTTCATGACTACGCCATTCCAGGAATCCACCGCCCACCGATCGACGCGCCAATAGAGCAGCCCCGTCAAATTGAGACTTTGGTTAATGAAACCGGGTTGAATCCTGAAATTAATGGGGGCAAAATCGATCTCCCATTTAGGGGAATACGGATCTTGCACTTCATCGTTATATGACCAGATCTGATCGCCTTTTCGAAGCGCGGTTTGCACGTTTTTGAGATCGGCACAGTAGGTATCGGGCAGGATGGCCCAGATATCGGCTACCGAACGCCCGCTGCCCGATCCATCGTCGAACAACTCCGGCTTGGGCCCCATCGTAATGAGATTCTTGACGCCAGCCGCGTGGAGATTGCGGGCCCATTGCTTGAGCGCCGGTGCAAGATTCGTGCAATAGTCGACCTCGTCGGCGCTTAAATTGTACAGAAACAAGCCGGGTTGCTGTGCTGCTGCTGCGGCCTGAATGCTGGAGACGGAAGGCGCAGGAGACATCTTACATCTGCCGTACTTGGCGCCACTCCAAAATCCGAGGCTGGTTGCATTGAGTCCATACTTGTTTACCAGCATCGCTTCATGCTGCCGCGGTACGTCGCTCGGCATCAGCCGGTGACGAAGTAGTTCCGCGCGAATGTTAATGCTGTTACTACTCCAGACCCCAAAACTAGATACCAATGACGGCTGTAAGGGCAAGCTGAAATTCCAGACATTCAACAGGATGTCCCCTCGGACAGCACCTTGATTGCTTGTCACCGTGTAGGTACCGGTGTATTGTCCTGGCGCTGCGCTGCGAGGAACGAATACATCCACCCAAACGGCCTGGTTGGCGCCAGCTAAGAGATCGTAGGGAACAGCGGTAAGTGCGCCTGAGAGGGGAGTTCTGCTTACCGGGTCCACAAATGGGATTAGCGCATCCGCGTACCAGCCTGGGCCTAGAGGCCGGTTCGACCCGAGCCAGTCTGGACTGCCGCTATTGGGTCCTATATAGACATAGTATTCGCGGTACAGAGTTAGATTGTCCTTCGAGATGATCCGGCCGCCTGGGCCGACCAGGTCCGAAACGCTGACGCTCACATGAGTAACATTGTTGCTATCAGGAGCCCTGGTGATAATTTGAAACGACTCGTATTCTCCGCGAGCCGCCCACAGACGCGCCTTGGTTCCGCTCCCAACGCGATCCTGCGGCCCTACTCGTTGCAGGCTCCCGGCGACCGACACAACCGGAGGCGCCTGCGTGAATAACAGCGCGGGATATAAGAGAATTAATAAAATCGTGACTGTAAACCTATTCGCATTCATACGACCGGCCTGCATTTAAGCGAAAGCGGCATTTTGTCCTTTGCTACTTTGCAACGCTGTCAAGCATTTGTCCAAGCTTGAGCCGGGCCGCCTCCAGCGCATTAGTATCGCGCGTCCAATTGGTCCAGTCAGGAGCAATGCTCCTAGCAATCTGAATTGCCCAATCGCCGTATCCTGCTTGCTTAAGGAGTTGAATGTAGTCGTAATCGTCTACGCCGTCCCTCAGCCATTTCAGCCGCATGGATGGTGCTGCGCCGGCGATGCCAACTGTCGAACCCGGATAAACCAGTTGGCCATCGCCTGGAAAACTCTCACCGCCGTCAAACATAAAGACGTTATTCCACGGATCTGATGACCATCCATCCACTTGCCAATACAGGAGACCAGTCAAATTGAGACTCTGACTGATGAAACCCGGTTGGATCCTGAAGTTGATGGGCGCAAAATCAATCTCCCATTTCGGCGAATAAGCATCCTGAACCTCTGCATTGTATGACCAAACTTGATCGCCCTTTTGAAGAACAGTCTGCACATTGTTGAGATCAGTGTCATAGGTGTTCGGTAGAACCGCCCAGATATCGACCGCCGAACGGCCAGTGCCGGTCCCGTCGTCAAACAGCTCCGGCGTGGGACCCATCGTTATGAGATTGTTGATACCGGCCGCGTGCAGATTCCCCGCCCACTCTTTGACGTCTGAAAAAAGACTCGTGCAGTCGTCGATCTCATCGGAGCTGAAGTTGTAAAGAAAGAGATTTGGATTCTGAGCCGCATCGGCCGCCTCGATGCTGCTGACTGCGGGGGCCGGTGACATCTGGCAATCGCCGTAGCTTGCTCCACTGTAGAAGCCAAGGTCAGCTGCGCTCAACCCGTAGCTAGTCGTTAGAGTCGTTTGCTGCGGCATGCTCGGATACGGACTGCCGTAATCCGGCATGAGGCGATTTAGAAGCAATGTCTCGTATGTCGCCATGTTGAAGGAATTCCAGATTCCAAAACTGGATTTGAGTGACGGTTGTATGGGTAGCGTGAAGTTCCAAACATTCAGCAGAATTTGCCCTCCGACGCCGCCCTGACTGCTGGTTACCGTGTAAGCGCCTAAGTATTGGCCCGGTGCTGCGTTGCGTGGTACAAATACGTCCACCCAAATCGGCTGGTTGGTACCTGCTGAAAGGTTGTAAGGAACCGCTGTTAGTGCGCCCCCTGAGACAGCGGACCCGGTCGTGGGATCTAGAAACGGAATCAAGCCGTCTGCGTACCACCCAGGGCCAAGGGGTTGGTTAGATCCACCTAGGTTCGGGCTGCCGTTATCTGGCCCGATGTACACGTAGTTTTCACGATACAGAGTGAGGTTATCTTTCGCGATAACTTGTCCGCCAGGAGCCGTCAGGTCCGAAACGCTGACGCTAACATTAGTAACATCGTTGCCGTCAGGCGCCCTGGTGATAATTTGAAACGACTCGTATTCTCCTCGAGCCGCCCACAGTTGCGCTTGTGTTCCGCTGCCAGCAGGATCGCCCGGTCCTATTCGTTGCAGGCTCCCTGCGACCCAAATCACGGGAGGTGCTTGAGTGAATGACAGCGCCGGATATACGAGCATCAGGGAAACCGCGACCGTAAATCTATTCGCATTCATACGACTGCAAAAACATTACTGTTTAGACGACCGGCTTCCAGCCGCAGTCGTTGCCACCAAAACAGATTCACATTCCTTGGCAGAAAACGCATAGCTGAAGTTGTCGTAGTAGCGCGGTTCGGCTTCTTCTTCAGGTTTGCTGTAGATCGGTGTTCCGCTCGGCTCATAGCCGCAATCATTTAGCAGATCGAGGATCGCCCGACGGCTTACACCACGGTGTAGCTCGACTACCAGCTTCGGCGCATACGCCATTAGCAGCGATCTCATCCCCTGCAAGACATCGAGCTCCATCCCCTGAACGTCGATCTTCACTCCATCTATCCGCCCATCATCGCCGCAGATTTGCGGCCATAGCCAGTCGAGGCGGGAAACGAGAATGGTCTCTCTACTGCCTCCTTCGCAAAGGCTATCTACCATAGCTCCGTTCACCGCAAGCGTCTTCAATTCCAGTTGATCCGGTGTTCCCAACCCCATGGGTACTACCGTGACCTCCGGGAAGCCGTTCAGAGCCATTGTTTGCGCCAGGCAGCCACAGGTACTCAGCTTTGGCTCGAAGGCGAAGACACGCCCCATCTGACCAGTATGCTGCCGCAAGGCCAGCGCCGTGTAGCCGTAATTTGCGCCAATATCGAGCCATGTTTCCCCACTATGGACATTTCTTGCGAACCAAGCCAAGAGTGGCGGTTCGGTCGTTCCAATCATGGCCGTGTGGTAATCGTGCCAGGATGCGACGATCGATAAACCACGCAAGGGCCCAGCCAGGATGCGATGACTCTTCAACTGGGAGGGAAGTAACCTTCGAACTTTTGATTTCACCCCGCTACCCGTGTGTCGGATAACTTTGTCGATCTGCCCGAAAACCAGATCTCGCATATTCAGTTTTTCTGCCATTAGATCCCCTACCTTTTTAAAAGGAAATGATGCCGTGTTAGTGCGTATGAATACTTGTCTCGTTAGAGGAGGCTCGGGCTTTTTATATTCAGGGCCACATCACGCGACCGCCGGTTACAAATGCTCTGGCATTACTCTCACGCAGGACTCAAGGCATTGTCCACGCGTGGACCGAGTGCCTCGATGCACGTTGCCGTTTCGTGCGCGGGGTGCGGCGCTTCAGAACACATGATGCGAACCATGCCGTCCTCTACAGCGACATCATAGTGACGCAGCCGGTAGGCTGGTACGTTTAGGCAGCGGCCAGATTTGATGTCGAATTCCCACCCGTGTCCAGGGCATTCCAAGACTCCTGCACAGACCTCACCACCCGAAAGTCGCCATCGTGCGTGCGGACAGACATCCTCGAACGCACTGATGCAATCTTCTCCGCGGATTACAACGATTCCGTTAGCTCCATCCTCAGTGCGCAGGGGAACTCCGGGCCGCAAGGTTTCGAGGGGAATCTCAATGAGTGGCATACCAGTCATGCAGTTTCGCAGCGTCGGGTTCATAAAGGAAGTGATATAGGGGTTCATTATATTCATCCGGCCGCCGCGCGCAACGGGCGCGCAACGATAGCAAAATATCTTCGAAAAAGATGTCGCTACCGGTTGCAAATGGATAGATTAATTTATCTTCTAATTCGAGTTTGTACGTCCATTCGGGATTCATTCTATCCTCGACATAGGGTGGGCCTGGCGCTTTGAAGTTGACGCTCCAGCATCCGCCATTGCGCCCGGTCACGACCAAACCAAGTGTGGCATTGATGCGCTGCCGTACGGCCGGGGTCAGGGAGGCCACGGACTCTTCGAAGTAGCGAGCGAGGCGCTGCGGGAGATCCGCGCCGGCTTCCGGCTCTGCGTTGCGCATCGCTGAGATGCGGGATCCCATTCGAACGGAGGCATCGGCGATGTACTCCGCTCGCGGAAGGCGAAAGTTGGGTGGCGCGCGGCGATCAATGCCGGTCTTGCTGTCCCACCCATCGGTCGCGGCGAGAGAGACGGGCTCCGGACATACCTCGGCCGCTTTCAAAGCTGTCACAGCTTCTTCAGGATCGATAAAGATGCCGCGCTCGGGCGAGTTGAGCCAAAGCAACTCCTGGTCAAGCACCGTGCACGGACCGGCGGAGGGAACCGCGATGCGGGGCTTGGTGAGTTTCACCCGCTGCATCAGACTCTTCAGCAGCGAGCGCCGGCGGCGGCGCACGTTCTCGAGCATCACAGTTTCGGGATAATCGTACATCATGGGATACCAGTTGGCCCCAGAGAACATGTAAAATCCGATGTCTATGTTTTTTTCGCCCAGCCGCATCAGATCAGAGTAGCCAAGCTTGCAGTCCGTCTCGTTGAAGACCGTGCACCCTTCCCCTTCGACCAATAGCGCCGAGTCATTGGTGTATTCGGCCGTACCAAGAATCGTCAACTTGAGACCGTCTCCAAGGTGGAGTGGCTCTCCCGATGAAAGCTCGCGGACGTTTGTCAGTCCCAAGGACCTTAGATAGCAAACGAGCTTAGAAGTGGGGAATTTACAGATGAGTATCGGAATATCACGCGGGAATTGACACAGCGTAGCTGGGTCCAGGTGATCCTGATGCTCATGCGAGATGAAAAGGTAGTCGATATCCTTCGGAAATGTCTCCGGCGTGATGCCTGCATCCGCGAGGATATGGGTGTGAAACCATGTGCCAAAATAAGCGCCTTCTGTCAACCATGGGTCCGTCAGGATTTTGCGGCCTGCCGCCTCAATCACAGTGCAGGCCTGGCCAAAGTATGTGACGCGCAATGCTTATCTCCTCTAGAAAACAATCTGCTGAATCTTGAACGAAACTTGGATGTGGCTCGGCTCGCTACGCCGTTCGGTCGGCTCTAAATAATGGTTCTTACAAGAGCCCGGCCGCCGCGGTTCGAGCCGCCGGTATTGCGGTATCTGGCGCGGCCCTGAGAGCTAAGCTGCCACTATCTGCAACGGTAATCTGGGCCTGAGGCTGATACTCCGGAACAAGTAACGCAGATGAGCTAAAATCGCCTCGGGATCTCGCCGCCAAAGCAGATCTTGCAACTCCGTGATCCATGGCACCCGGCTATGGAACATCAAAGGTTGCGGGCCGCGAAAGATCCTTCTTTGAATGCCCTGTGGCCAACGTGTTCTCGTCCTTAAAGCTGAGCTCCTCGAATAGCTTTTCACCGGGGCGAGGGCCGGTAATGCGAATTTCGATATCCTCATCCGGCTGAAAACCGGCCCAATGTGATCATGTTGTGGGCCAGATCTAGGGTTTTCATTGGGTATTAGATGTTTGTTGCGTTTTGGGAGCGATCGTTGATTGAGGCTTGCGAGCCGGAATGATTTTTCCGGTCGTCGCCGATTTGTTAGAGGTGCGGCAACAGACGCCGTCATAAATGCCTATAGTTTGTTCAATCATGCGTTCTTCGGAGAAACGCGTCCGGCACTCGAGAGCCGCATTCTGGCCCATCGTCGTTGCAGCGGCAGGGTCGGAAAGCATTCTGACAATGGCTTCCGACAAACCGGCCGAATCGGCGGGAGGGACCAAAAGGCCGGTTTCACCGTGCCTGATGACTTCTCTATTCCCTTGGATATTGCAGGCGATAAGCGGCCGGCCCGCGGCCATTGCCTCGAGGACCGAGATCGAGAGCCCTTCTGACAGCGAAGGTTGAAGAATCAGGTCGAACGCGGCGAGCAATTGAGGAATGTCCGGACGGAAACCTGGAAAGTGGATGCGATTGGAAATGCCTAGCCGCGCCGCTTCGTGGCACAGGCTTTTGCGTATCGGGCCCTCTCCAAAAAGAACGAGCTGAATCGAGGGAAATTTAGCAATCGCCGCTGGCATCGATTGAATCAAGTACTCTAATCCCTTTTTTGGCGCGAGCCTACTTGCTACACACAGCAGAATCTCGTTATCCGCGAAACCAAGGCGCCGCCGCGCGGCGACACGATCGGCCCCCATAAACGGCCGGAGGTCGATGCCGTTCAGCACAGTGTGAATCTTGGTACCGTCGGCCACGCGCTCGCGAATACCTCCTTGACGATGGTCCTCACTCACTGAAATGATCGAATCGCAGCAACGCGCGGCCAGGCGCTCCAACTCGATATAGAAACGCCGAACCATCCGGCGATTGCATTCCCGAAATGCGAAACCGTGTGCATGGTGAATAATGTGCGGAATTCCAGCGAGCCGAGCGGCAACACGGCCGAGAAAACCGCCTTTCGAGGTATGCGTTGCTACTAAATCGAACCGTTGTCTGCAGCAGAGTGCGTATAGTTGCAGGAAAGGCACGACGTCCAGAGGATTAATCGGATGGAACCAAAGCGGTGAGTGTTCGATGGTCGCGCCCACGTCCTCAAAGCGGCGGCCAACTTCATCGTCAAGGCAAAGAATCCATACGCGATCGCCTCGTTTGACAAGCGCATCCGTGATAGCTCGCACTACCACGGCTCCGCCTCCCCAAGATCCACCGCACAGTACCTGCAGTATTTTCACGGTCCGACTGCCTTTCGCTCTGCTAGCTTGCGCGTTAAACCATCAGAGGAGGATGTATTCGCAACCGATGCCGCACGCTTTGCCATCCTCGAGGAACGATGTTCAGCGAGGGCAGCCCGGAACGCCCGCGCCACCCGCTCAACCTCGCGGAAGGTCAGGCAGGCCTGATTCGGCAGGGTAAGCAATGTCGACGCCACACGCTCGGACACCGGGCATCCGCCGCGATATCCAAGAGCCACGGCATTGTTGGGTGAATTGAAGTGAATGCGAGACGTGTCCACGCCGCGCTCGCGCATTCCGGCTCTGACCGCGTCCCGCTCTTCGCGATCACTGACGAGAACGGGGAAGAGGTAACGATTATAAATCGCCCCTGCGGGCTCATAAGGCAACTGAATCCCTTCGATCCCGTCGAGCTGCTTCAACAAAAACAGGCTATGGGAACGCTGCTGTTGAACGCGCGCGGCAAAGGTTGAGGCTTGGCGCAGCACCACTGCTGCACTTGCGCGGCTGATTCCTTTCTGATCCATCTGCGCGGTGAAGCGCGAGCCCTCCTCCGTAGGGGAACGAAGCGGCATGCCCAAGAGCCCATATAAAGGAGGCTGAAATAGCGCCGCTTTGACCGCTTGCATCGTCGCATTTCGAAACTCACCAACGGCACCGGGACGCATCAGCAGGCCTGTTTGGACTGCGAGCTCGTCTCGAAGCGCCTGATTGTTGATCGCGGCCAAACCACCGCCGCCTGCAGGCATATATTTAGAGGAGGCGAAGCTATAGAACGAGGCGACTCCGAAGGTGCCTGCCATATGGCCGTTGAGCAAGCTCAAAGGGGCCTGAGCGGTGTCCTCGATAACGGGAACACGAGGAGCTGCAGCCAGAATCTGGTCGATAGCAGCCACATGGCCAAAAAGGTGCTCCACGACAACCGCAGAGATCCGATTTGCCACTCGCTCGACCTCAGCGGGGTTGAGGGTTAAAGTCGATTCATTCACGTCAAGAAAAATGGGCTTGAAACCTGCGCTGTGTATGGTGACGGCAACCGAACTCGACCCGAACAAGGGGACCGCAATCCCCGCTCCCTTAGGAAGATGAAGTGCCTGCAGAATGAGCCAGAGAGCCTGCCGGCCGCTACCCGTCCAAAATAGCGGCCTATCGCCGAATAACTCCTTAAGAGGATGCGGAGGTGGGGGTGCCTTGCGAAACATTGCAGCCAGCCCGCTCGAGTAGCCTCCAAGATCAAACGGAACCGCAAACGGTGGGAGCAAATGACTTTGACGTTTCAATCTTTGCACCTCACTGAACTATCGGTGTCCCGGCCGCAACCGTGCTTACAGTTCGGGCCAGCCGCGCACCGAGAAGTACCGATTCAATCCGCTCCAGATGTTGATTTTCGGGCCGCAGTTTCCGGAGCGATGCAATTGCATCAATCGTTACCGAGTTGCTGAGCAACTTTTCGACGCCCGGATGTAGCAAAAACACCGAGTTCTGCTGTAGCAGCTCGTAGCCGAAGCGCAGCTTGTACTCATGGAGACCCTCTCCATAAACTAATCCAACCAGTCCATAACAGATTGCCCGAATGCTAGTGTCTTCGGCAGCCTGCCGGGTGAGCTCATAGGTGAGCGCATGATTCGGATGCTTAGCCAGAGAATCCTGGCTAGACATTTGGTGCAGGATATGAAACCAACCATCCTCGCGGTAAGTGATAGCATACGCGGCGAGGCGGCCGTCGATAAACGCTCCGATCGCGCGTATCGCGGGACATTGTCGAACGGCCTGTACGAGACGCCGCCACTGACGCGGGTCGCCAAATTCGCTATCGAAGCGCCTTTGGCGGTGCATTGTGTCGAGATTGCATTGGAAACCTTCAGCGAGAAGCTGCGCCTCCTCTACCGGGCGTATGTTGCAGGCTTCGAGCCCGCGCCGAACCGGTGCACGCTGTTTCGGATGAATGGACGAGAGATCGTAGCGCATGCGGCGGCAGACATATAGGCCGCTCGGATATCCAGCTTGGTGCAATGAAGAGTAACGCATCCCCAGCAAACGCGCGGCCTGCATAACCCTCTTCAGTTCTTCGGCGGATAGATTGCATGGCTCGTAAAATGGGATCTTCATATAGATCCGCATTTGCGTGCTGTGCCACAACGAGCCGGCTGCCTCTATGATGCGCCGGCCGCGCAGCTCCATAAATCGGGCAAAACACTCCCCGGCCATACTTTCTTACCTTTTCGCGGGAACTAAAACACGATCGAGTGCCTGCGCCATGGTGAGGACCTCGAGGCCCTCCTCCCGCATGCGCCTCAGGTAGGCGACGATCGCTTCAAACGTGCCGAATGCCTCTGGAGATTCTGCCAGGTTCTCTGGATGGAGCGCTAGGTGGAAAATGCTCTTTCGCTGGATGGCTCGCTCGACTCCCAGGCGGACGCGATCCAGTCGAAGATGCAGTGGTATCCAACGCGAGCGCGCGCGACCCATCGAGTAAATGAAAAGAGACGCAGGCAGGTTCCACAAACCGGGCAGAACCTCCTCCGCCCAAACCGGTGGAGGCGTGAGGCTTGCCAGTTCCTCGGCGGCCCGAGTGATGGAGCCAGCCAGGTTGTATCCCAGCCTTTCCGACACGATCGCGGGCCGCCCGCGGTAGCATTGGATTCCCGCTTTCGCCAGCAGTTCATGACTACCTTCGAGATCGCGGGGAAATACAAACGAGCGCGGTTGAATGCCGATTTCCTTGAGAGCCTTCGCGCCCGCAATGACCTCCAGGAGAAGCATGTCGGGAGAGTGCTCGCCCCTGCGCCACACCATATGCGTAAGCCCTCCGTGAAGAGCGATTTCCTGCGCTGGCATGGCGTCGCGGATGGCGGTTACAAAGCTCCGCCGGTACCACAGAGGCATCGAGATCTCGTCGCCTGGCGGTATCCGCGCAACCCATGATCTCGGTAAACCATTCAGGCGCGGATCGTTCTCGCCGTCACACGCGTCGAGCGAGAGCCCGCCGACCACATCCCAGGTGGCCCTGACTTCCGCCACGCAGAGGCACTCAAGTAGGCGATCATTCACGGCCGGCGAGTTGGGATAGCGCCTGCAAAAATCCTCCTCGCTCATCATGTCGAAGTGACCCCAGATCTGCTCCGTGTCAATCGAAATCACTACGGCTCCGTTCTCGAAACTTCGATCATGAGTGGTCATTGGTTCGCCTCGTGAAGACGAATTGAACCTGCCGCGCCGTCTATCGTGATTAACTGACCTTCGGCAATCGCCGTCGTTGCGACGCGTACGCCCATCACCGTGGGTATTCCGAACTCGCGGGTAATGATGCTGCCATGGCTCAAGGGGCCGCCAACATCGGTGACCAGTCCTGCGACGATGGCAAAAGCCGATATCCATTCAGGCGTTGCCGCGGTCATAACAAGAATGTCGCCGGCATGCAACCGGTCCGCTTCCTCGAACGAACGGACGATTCGCGCGGGACCGGTCACAACGCCAGGGCTCACTGGCGCGCCCCACAATACGTTATCGGTGGTTGTCGGGGCGCTCCCGATAAGGAGTCGCTTGAGCCAGGCGATAGCCTTTTTCCGCAGTGTCAAAGGCGGCCCATCGAGCGGTATGCGGGGCGGCGGGGTGAGCGATTTCCAGCGCTCGTACCTGGTGCGCCGGTCTGCGGCCATCGTCCACAATGCCCCACACGCGGATGTGTTCAGCTCCTGCAACTCCTCCCATGTGAGGAAAAAGATATCTTCAGGACAGGCGAGCGCGCCTGTTTCTACGAGCGCGTTCCCCAGATGAAGAACGGCCTGGCGCGCGACCGGCCATCCGCGGAAGGCGAAGAAGAAAATGTCTTCACGGGTTGACGCACCCTCCTGCGCCCAGGAAAGCGCCCATTGAAAGATACGCCTTCTCAAGCCCCGGTTTCGTAGTTCCCGTAAGGTCTCCGCGGTGGCGATCTCACGTTCGAGCGCGAGCTTGCGCAACCGTTCGAGCGGGTCCTCAGATTTCGATTCCAGACGCACACGAATAGATCGAAGCGCCATGGAAGGATCGTCCGACATTGTTCGCTCGAGATAGTCGAGGCTCGTGCCGACATGACCAAACCTTCGGCAATACTCGGTCAATTGTTGAGTCCATGAGAGGCAGGCGTCATCAGCGGCAATCCGCTCCCAAGCTTCCTCAGGAGTGTAGCTGCGAAGTCTCTCGCCGATTGCTGGCAGCGAACGCGCTGACTCTGTCAGTTCCCATAACTTGTGCTCCCCTACCATCACCTGACTCTCAAACCCACACAGAAACGTGAGTGTATCCCCGCCGGTCACAGGTTGTATAAAGCGTTCAAATATGCGGCGAAACAGCGGCTCGGTGAAAACATAGGTCCGCGAGGCCCTGATCGCGTTGTCCCATGCAATTGCGTTGAAAGAGAGTAATTCCTCAATGTGCCGCAGCAACTGAGCGACAGTAGCCTTTGACAGATCAAACGAAGATAGCGCCGAGAAGGCGGTTGCTTGATCGCGTAGCACACGGCCCCGCCAATCCCTTGCTCCCTTTCGGGCAGCTCTCCAGTAGTTGAACGGAAGAAGCAATGCTCGCAGACCCAACCTGTAGTCGTTTCGATTGAAAAAATAGCCGTTAATTAGCGCGTATGTCGGCGGCGAGGTTATCACTCCCATTTCCGGGCATTGCGCGTCGAGCCGAGTGCAGATCAAAGGAAGCTGCGCGGTAGCAAACAGCGGCGAAGCGGGTCCGGCGAGATGCTCGACCACGCCGCCACTCCGGCGCACCCACACGGCCTCAGCCACAGGACTCTCCCAAGGCTCGTCACCAGCCGCCTGCGTTAATCGTGGAGCGAGAACAGTTACTGGCCGACTCTGTAGGATATAAATGCCTTCAGCGCCGAATCCCTTGTTGTCGCAATCCGCCTCGATCGCCCACTCAATGTCCTGCGGCGAGGCGAACTGCTCCTCAATGGCAAGCGCGACCCGGCCAAGGCGCTGCAACTGCCTTGGGTTCAGACACGGCCGCCGGCGCAGAGAATCCTCCAGCACAATGGTTCGAGTGCCCTCTTCAGCGCACTCAACTATTTCACGCTGCCGTCCGTACATCTGTGTACTCACACGGAAGTTTCTGCGATCGAGTTCGTAATGGTCGGGCAAAGTCTTACCGGAGACAAGCGATTCGCCAAGTCCCCAACAAGCTTCAATCGTTAAACGGTCGTGGTCGCCAGTTACCGGGTCGATCGTGAACAGAACTCCCGAGACTTTGGAATCAATCATTTTTTGCACGACAACGGCAATCGCCAAATCGCCGTTGCCGGCGCCGATGTGGTATCGATAGCTTGCAACCTGCTCCATCCACAAGGAAGCCCAGCAAATACGCACCGCGTCCAGCAGCGCGGGAAGACCTCGCACGTTTAGCAGCGTCGCGTGCGCGCCCGCGTAACTCGCGTCGGCGAGATCCTCGGCCGTTGCCGAGGAACGTACTGCAACACGGCAGCTTTCGTTGCTGCCGGAAAGTTCGCGATAGTGGCGCGTAATCGCCTCCCTCACATCGTCTGGCATGACGCCACTGAGCATTGCCCCGCGAATGCGCTGGGATGCCGCGAACCGGGCTCCTCTATAGCCATCCTCAAGACTGCACATTGAGCCACGGACGACGCGATCAAGCTCGTTGCGGCCGATAAACGCTTCATAAGCTCGCGTGGTGACGCAAAAACCCGCGGGGACGGCCATTCCGGCGTCGGTCAACCGCATTAGGTTCCGCGCTTTCCCTCCGACCAAAGACAAAGGCGACGGCCCGCCGTGAGTTAGCGGCAATACCA
The DNA here is from genome assembly GCA_963722585.1 of Bryobacterales bacterium. GTDB lineage: Bacteria > Acidobacteriota > Terriglobia > Bryobacterales > Bryobacteraceae > KBS-96. The sequence continues at coordinate 247,609 of CAVRNU010000017.1, forward strand.
ACATGTCGTTTGTGGCGAGATGGCGCTCAGGAGCCCCGATGGACCGTTCGTAGCAAGGAAAACTTGACTTCATAAACCGCCAAAATGGGTATGAATGAGACCAGGAAAATAAGCGCCTTCGTTGCGGATTCGGCCAGTGTGCCGGAGTGATTCATAAACCATGAGCCGAGTCTCATTCCCTCGACCACATACTTCAAGCACATCGCGAATGCCACAGGAAGATAGAGAGTGGCGAGGAACAGACCTATCTCACTGCTCGTGTTTCCGCATTTTCGTTTTGCAAGAGCAACTTCCGCCGTTCCTATCGCCGCTAAAATCGCGAATGTGCACCACGCGGCGCCCTCCAAGCCGAAACCCGCGCGCAGGATGGTGTACTGAGCTGCAGCGGTAATGGGGATGAGAACTATGTACATGCGGAGAAGGACGGGGATGAGATCGAGCGCGACCGCGAAAGATCCCACACTGGAATGCAGGGCAACAAAAAAAATAGTCCACATGGTTATTTGCGCTGCAATGATCCCCGGAACATATTGGGGTAGAAACAGGCGTACAAAATTACCCACAAAAAAAGTTCCTGCACCCACTAACGGAGGGACGGTGTACGAGAAGAGCCTGGCTGGATGTTCAAAATACCGCGCTGTTTCGAGAACCGAACCCGTGCGTCCGTATGTGTGCAACAGATGAGGCGAGAGCACTTGGGCGATGCCTTTTTGGCAGAGCACAGTCGAGAAATCGGTGACCAACCGGCTGATGCCGTAATATCCCACGAAAATCGGCCCAAGCAGCACCACCATAATCACCACATCTAAGCGGCGTATGAACTCGTACCCGGCTTCGCTAAGTGAGACCGGAGCGCCGGTGAGGAGTAACTGCTTAACTGCGCCAGCTCGCGGCCGCAACCGAAGCGGAACCGTTTGGCGAAAGTACAGATAGGCGGCCGTCGCGGCCACGCCCAGCACCATTCCCCCGCCCAATCCCACCAGTTTGAATTTTGGACAAAGCAATATCGCGGCGAAGAACTCTACCGCAGCGCGGCAAAGCGTCTCTCTGAAGCGCAACTCGAATCGATGACGAGCCGCGGCCAGTTCGCGCAAGAAAACGTAAGGCTCGGTTACTACAGCGAGAGCGGCCATCCATCGTATTGCAACGCGAAGATCGGGATTAACGAAGAAAAAAACTCGAGATGAAAATGATACCGGCTAGCACAAAGCCTAGCCAAATCATCACGGAGCCAGATTGTGAAATGATTTCGTCCGACTGCTTCGTACGACCCGCTCCGTCCAAAACCGGCACGCGAATCGCCAGCGCTCTCAGTACTCCCATGCGCGCGGCTTCATGGACCGTGTCCACGACCGCGGCTGATTTCCAAGCTCCCATCAGAGCCGGTCCCAAAACATGGAATACAAATACAGACCGTATGGAGGTCAGCACCAGTGAAATCGCAATGGCCGATGTAAGCCGTCTGGCGTCTTTCACCGGCGTCGTCTTATTCGACAGTACAGGATCGCTCTGGGAGCTCGAACCGCGACTTAGTACGTTCTGGTCAGTCGTCATGGCAACGGTCTAATGAAAAGCCGCGAAAATGATTCAATAAGCCCGAACAGCATCCATAATCCCCGGTAGCTTTCGATGCTGATGGTGAGCCCGCAGAGTGCGACGGTCAGCGCCGATAGTAGCAGAAGGCTGCGGGCATTCCGGAGCGACAAGTTCGCCACAGGCCACCTGATTAATTCAAGAATGTGGCGAACGAAAAAGGTCATTTGCAACAGAAAACCCGCAAGGCCCAGCTCGCACAGCAAACTCAGGTAAGTGTTGTGGACCTGCGCGGGCCTCGCGACATCGGGTTCATCCAGCGGCCGGAAGGCCCCGCGCCCTATTCCCACAACCGGAGAGTCTGAAAATTCCTGCCACGCACTTTCCCAGAGGCGTCTTCGATCCGCCGCCTCTTCGTTACCTAAAGACAGCGTTGCGGTGTCAAGCCGTTCTGCGAATGGATTTGATGTGAGCCGGGAGTCCATGCCAGGAAATATAATCAGAAGCAAGCCTAACAGCGCGCCAAGACCTAGAACAGCAATTTTTACCTGCCAAGAGCTTGCGGACAACCAAAGGAGCGCAAGACAGATGAAGAATGATAATGTGCTTCCACGCGAAGCAGACAGAATAATTCCCGTAAAAAAGACAACTAAGACAGGCGCGAGCCATAGATGAAACTTACCAGTTAGCCGGCAATAAAAGAGGGCCAGCACAAAGCTGAGTGCAAGGTGCGCCGCGAACAGATTTGCGTCGCCAAGGGTTCCTTGAGCCCGGAACTCGACCGCATAGGCGTTCTCCACTCCGGTGAACTGATATGCCAGGGAGCCACCGATACCAATCAATGCGACCCATATGCCACCGGCAAGCCACATTCTTACAGCCAGCATGAACTGCCGGCGAGTTTGAATTAGATTCACCAGTATGTAGAAGTGAAGCCAAAGAATGATGCTTTTTGGAATCTCAACGAGCGCCGTAAACGGCCCTTTGTCTGAAATCAGCGTGTTACTATTCACGAGCAAGGAAAGCACGAGCGATGTGATACACAAGCAACACAGCATGGCCTGGGGGAGCCGAAGCCGGCCGGCAGCTAAATCGCGAGCCAGCAATATACATCCAATCAGGACGCAAACGTCGGACGCTCCGATTGCTATCCGTCTCTCCCCAAGGCCAGGCAGAACGAAGATAAAGGGCATACTCAAGACAGTGCAAGCTATTGCCCCGTTTCGGACAATTTCCGAGCGTTCACGTCGAGCCGGCCAGAGAGCAGTTATAGGTTGCGCTGTAGTCATGAGCTGGCGCCGGACAAATCAGTCCAGTATGGGCAGTTGCACGGTCTTTGGCCCAGAAAATAGCACGGGCCAGGATTTCACGGCGATCAGGTAAACGGTCATCAGCATCAGGTAGGCATCGAGCCAGAATGATCGCCTGCGTACGTATTCGAGGTCCATTTCCAGTCGCATCGGCAAAATCACGGTGCGATAGTGTTGCTGCGGGTCCATTCCCTTGGAGTCAATAATAGATAGATCGGGGAAGAATCGAATCTGCGGAAAACCCGTTAATCCCGGCGGCACTTCGAGTACCTGACGTTGACGGCTGTCGTAACACTCACTTACAATCGCGACGTCTTCAGGCCGGGGGCCGACAATGGACATCTCCCCCTGCAGGATGTTGAAGATCTGCGGCAGCTCGTCAATTTTGAAAAGCCGCATGAGCCTTCCCGCGGGAAAGATGCGTGTGTCATTCGCTGGAGTGAACGCGCCGTGACGGTTGGCGCCCTGGTGCATCGTCCGAAATTTCAACTCGTCGAACGGCTGTCCTTTGTATCCTGCCCTGCGCGCCCGATACAGCACGGGACCGGGCGACGACAGCTTGATCATCAGGGCCGCAGCAAACATCACTGGGCCAAGTAAGAGCAAGGCGAATAGAGAAAGGACGACATCGGTCACTCTTTTTGAGACCGCGATGCGGGGGACTTCCGGTAATTGGGCTCGATTTCTCATGCCGGTACCCGCAGCAAAGGCCTTCTCGCCCGATTGTTCCGGCCTACTTCGGCAATGGAATCACAAACATAGTCCAGTTCTTCCGAGGTCATAGACGGGAAGATCGGCAGCGAAATCAGACGAGGCCATTGCGCGGCGGCGACGGGAAAATCGTCGTTTCGATAGCCGTACGTCTGTTTGTAAAAAGGGTGCAGATGTAAGGGCATCCAATGTACTGAGCAGCCGACGCCGCGCTCCTTGAGCAACTCAATGAACTCTGCGCGATCAATAGCCAGACTTTCAAGCCGGAGTCTAACGGGATATAAGTGCCAGGAAGAAATACAATTGTTCCGTTCAAAAGGCAATTCGAGAATATCGTCATACATGGCGAGACGCTGCCAATACCCAGCAGCTATCGAACGCCGTCGTCCCCAGAACTCATGAGCCTGTTCCAACTGTGCGCAACCGATGCTAGCGGCCAAATCAGTCAGGTTATATTTGAATCCCGGCTGAAGGATCTCGTAATACCAGCTCGCACGCGTTTCGAAGCGCTTCCAGGCATCTTTGGAAAGGCCGTGAAGCGACATCACCCGCATTCGATCGGCTAACTCCAGATTGTCCGTCAAGACCATTCCTCCTTCGCCTGTAGTAATGCACTTATTTGCGTAGAAGGAAAAGCAGCTAGCCAGCGACATCGATCCAACAGCCTGCCATGGGCGGCCTTCGCGTTCGCGGATGAATGACGGTAGAGCATGCGCGGAATCTTCGATAACCGCGATCCCCCTCCGCTGGGCGAATTTCGAGATTTTGAACATATCGGCCATCTGGCCGCCATAGTGCATCGGCACGACAGCCCGCAGCCGCCCGCGCTGGCTCCAGTAAGCCGCGGCATGCTCGAATGCATCGGGATCAATGCACAGCGTATCGGCGGTACAATCGACGAGCACCGGCTGGGCTCCCAGATAGTGCACGACCTCGGCAGTTGCCGCAAATGTCATTGTGGGCACAAGCACGAGATCACCCTGCCTGACGCCCGCCGCCTCGAGCGCAAGATGAAGAGCCGCGGTGCACGAATTGACGGCTACCGCATACTGTCTTCCTAGAAAGGTGGCGAACCTGGTCTCGAATTGCTTAGCGGCTGGTCCGGTTGTCAGCCATCCGGACGACAGCACTCGATTCACTGCGGCGCTTTCCGCCTCGCCTATGCTCGGTCGAAAATAGGGCACATTCATCTGAGTACTCTTTTCAATTCCGTCGAATGACAAATTTCTCATCCCACTGTTGTCGCCATCTGGAAATTCGCAGAGTTCTGAAGAACCGCCGGCTTGTCAAGGCAGGTTTTCAAAACAAGCGAACTCGGGTTATAATCCGGCACAATCTCCTTCAACACCAGAATCAAATCTCCGATGCTTCTCCTGTCACAGGCTTTTCGCAGAGAGCCCAGGTAAGTGTTAATTATTTCCGGCGGGAGTCCGGAACCTTTTAAGACCTTGATCTTTTCGTGATAGGTCGGCACTGTATTTTCGTCATATCCACTTAGCTCTTCAAAAAGTTTTTCTCCAGGCCGGATGCCAGTGAATTCTATACAAACATCTTTACCAGGGCGCAGACCCGATAGAAGGATTAAATTCGTAGCCAGATCGAGGATCCGCACGGGTTGTCCCATGTCCAGCACGAAAATTTCTCCGCCTTTGCCCATCGTCGATGCCTGCAAAACTAATTGCACGGCTTCCGGAATGGTCATGAAGAAGCGGCGCATCTCGGGATGAGTGACCGTGATGGGCCCACCCCCGGCGATCTGTTTTTTAAATATGGGAACGACACTGCCGTTGCTTCCCAAAACATTGCCGAAACGGACGGAGACATATTTTGTTCCATTCGCTTCAAAGCCATTCATAAAGAGCTCGGATATACGCTTCGTGAGGCCCATGATGCTGGTTGGACGCACGGCTTTATCCGAGGAGATCATAACGAAATCTTCAACGCCATGATGCGCTGCTGCGCGCGCGACGTTGCATGTGCCGAAAACGTTGTTTTCGACTGCTTGAAAAATGTGGCTCTCCATCATGGGCACGTGCTTGTATGCCGCGGCATGATAGACAATGCCTGGCCGGTAGCCGCTCATTACTTCGTCCAAACGCTGGGAATCTTGTATGTTGCCGATCTCAGGATGAAATGGCACGTGGGGAAACTGCGCGCGCATTTCGGACTCTAAGTGAAACAGGGCGGTTTCGGAGATTTCAAGCGCAACGACACATTTAGGACGGAAACGCGCCACTTGACGGCAAAGTTCGGATCCGATGGAACCGGCTGCGCCGGTAATCAGTACCACCCGTCCGTCTAGCTTTTGCGTGATGGCACATTCATCTAGATTTACAGGCGTTCTCCCCAACAGGTCTTCGACGGCCACATGACGAATTTGATGAGCGAGCCCGCATCCCTCGATTATTTCGGCGATCCCCGGAATAGTGCGGCAAGTCAGCCCGACATTCTGGCAGCGTTGGAGAATCTGCGCCATTTGCTCCCCGCTCGCCGAGGGAATTGCAATCAGAATTTCCTCAATGTTCTTCCTTGCGGCAGTTGACGCGAGATCGCGACTTGAATAGACCTTCACTTGCTGGATCAGTAAGCCCCGCTTGTTTGGATCGTCGTCAATAAATCCACACACCTTCCAGGCGAGCTTTGGAGTTCTGCGGATATCCCACAGCAGCGATATTCCCGCCGTTCCAGCGCCGTAAATTAATACCCGTTTTGAAAGTTTTGTTTGATCCGCGGGCACAACGGTTTCACAGCACAGCCGAACCAAGACGCGAACTCCCGCAGTAGCGCAGACACACAGCAAGAAATCCAAAAAGTATACGGATCGGGGAAACCCTCTGGGCGCCAGAACTCGAATCGCGATGCCGCTAATCAACGATGCCAGCGAGTTGACGGACGCGATATTGATGAGCTCGGACGCCGAGATGTATCGCCATGAGCGGTTATCCAAATGCACGATACGAAAGGCCACCGTTTTGACCACGGTCCATATGGGAATCGCGTAAGCAATGTGTCTCCATTCTTCTCCAGGGAATCTGAAGTCGAACCGGAGAAGGAAAGCCCCCAACCCTGCGAGCACGAAGATCGAGAGCTGGATAGCCCACCGCAACATGCGCTCGACAACGGGGTGCGGGTGGAAGCGCCGCAGGAGAGAAAGCGATTGCATTGGCGTTTCGAGGGTCTGCTTCCTTTATTCCGGGAAGAAGATCCTCTCTCCTTGATTTCTAGAAACCTGGCTTGGCCAGCATTCCTCTAACGGGCGATCTCGACTTCTGGGGAGCGATTGTCGGCCCAAAGCACGCCCGCCACTTTGGCGTTGATCGCGCTCAGGCGTTGGGTTGCCGTCCGAATCTCGCGGCCCGCCACTGAGCGGGGCCTGACCGCCAAAACGATTCGATCGGTGGCAGAGCAAAGCAAGGGGACGTCGCCTCGTCTCCGAATTGGCGGCAACGCTACTACTATGTAGCGCAAAGACGCCGGGAGTGCAGCATAAAGGTCGCGGCAGCGCTGCTCGAATTCGCGGTATTCCGATGGCGGAAGCGGCCGGCCAAAAGGAATCATCCAGAGCCGCGGGCATTGGGTGCGGTGGATGCAGCGATACATGTCCTCAGGCGGCGACAGCAACAGATCTCCCATGCCTGGGGCAGGCGGGACGCCAAAAGTCTCAGCCAGCGAGGGCCTGCCGCTATATCCTTCTATGAGCAATATGGGCGAGTTCAGGTACGCGGTTGCTCGTGAGCACATTCGGCCGACCAAACCCGCGATAGACCCGCCGCCGGCTAACGAACAGATGCCGATCGACGTCCGCTTGCCAGTATTCAAAAACAGGAAACGGACTAAATTCGACCAATGGTGTTCCTCGATGCTGCGAGGATCGGCAATTGCCTTGAGTTTCGACGGACCAGGGCCACCCTCGCTCATAACCGAAGGACTGCTCGGCCTTTCGGTTTCGAAACTGCTTTTCCGCATGCCGTTGTTCACTTTCGACGTCCTTCCTTAGCAGACTTAGCTGTTGTTGCCCGATAACAGTTCGGGGCTCGGGACCGCGTCCGCCGCGTGATTGCTATTCATATCGAGTGCATTTGATTTCCAGTACGCCTCGCCGCCCCGGTCGTCTGCGAGCGCCGCAACCTCGCTGTCATAGCCAATGGTGGATAAGATTCTGCCCCCGCCAAATACCGCCGCCAGAACGGGCAAGCCTGTGCGCATCGTCAGTTCGGCTGGAGTGCGAATGAGGGGATCGAGTGAATCGGCTACCGAAGCAGATCCAAACGCGCAGGCCGTAGCTAGAATGAAGCCGAGCAATAGAATGAACCCCGAGTGCTTGTTCATAGGAAGCACGGGAACCGCTGCTTCTTCGAGAATCGAAACGTTCAGGAATTTGTGTTGGTCCAAAGCGTCGGCGATACGCGCTTCCTCCGTCTTTTTCTCGTACAAGAGATAGTTTTGTTCGGTAACGCTCCTGTTCCTCTGCAGGTCGTCGTACTCTGCGGTTAACTGTTCCATTGCCTTCTGTTTTCCGCGGTACTCGTCCAGATCCTGCATTATGCTTTGCTTTCGGGCCGCTAATCCGGCGATCAGCGATTCGGTATGAGACAATTCGGCTTCAGCGGACTGGCGCAGCGGGTTGAGCGAATCCGTCCGATCGACGACAGCCGGGGCTTCTTCTCGCCGGAGCGCATCCGAGGTGTCGCGAATCTGCTGGTCGAGTTCGGTTACCAGACGATAGCTTGGTTCGAATTTGGTCAACATCTCTGTACGTCGGTTTTTAAGATCTAAGAGCTGCGCTTTCAACCTCTCCAATAGAGGATCATTCCGCGCGGTGCGGCTTTGCGACTCGATCATAGCGGGTAAAGAATCTTTCTCCGCGATAAGCACTTTCGCACGATCTGTAGCCTCCCGTGTTTCGGCATCTATTTGCTGTACGCTCGCTTCCAAATCGCCGATCCGTTTGAGATTGATTTCCTTCCGCTGATCCAGAAGAGAAGCCTCATGGTGCTGCTGGAAGTCGGATAGCTTCTGTTGAGCCTTCACCAGGTCTGCCCGATAGCGGGTCTCCTGGTCATTAAAAAATTGGGAAGTCTCGTGGCTTCGATGAAGGGCGGTATGCTTCTCCAAGTACAAGCTTGTCAGCGCTTGCAGGATCTCTGCAGCTCGATTGGGATTTCGGGAGACATATCTAACTGAGATGATGTTGGTTTTTGTTACTGGCGCGATTCGCAGGTTCTCTTCTAAATTCTGAACGGCCCGGGCAATCAGGAGCCGATCCACCGAGTTTGGGTCATTCGATAAAGGGGCTAGACCGCTGCGCGCGGCCACACCCTCGAGTAGATCCCTGCTCCGCAGTATCTCGATCTCTGATCGGATGTCCGATTCGCTCACGTCTGCGGGTCCGGCCGCGGAGGTGTCCCGATCGCCGCCGAGCGTTTCTATTCGAGCTCGCTTTACAAATATCTTGACAATCGCTTCATACGTTCGCGGTGAAAGGAAGATCCAGGTGACGATGCCGCCCACAATCGCCAAAAACACCAATAAAATAATCGCTTTGCGCCGATTCCACAACTGCACAATGCTGTGCAGTCCCCCGGCCTGCGTATCGTCCAGCCAGCTGTCCTCATCGGACCCGTCGCTAGGATACTGAAATGTTCCCGACCCTGTCGATACTGTGTTTCGGTAGTAAGTGAGACCCATGTGTGCGTTCTTTCGATAACTTGAGAACACGCCCTGGCCTTTTGTCAAGGTATGGTCGGCAGAGGGAAATAGAGCCCCATATGGCTAATTTTCATGAAGCGATCGATTTTTCCAACTGCGGACTCCGAAACATAGATCGAATCCCCGGCGCGAAGCACGGGATCTTCTCCTAACTTCCCTTTGCCAAGCATGTGTTTCACATTGAATTTCTTGACTTCCACGGTATCTTGCGATACCCGCCGGAATAGGAGAACGGCCGAGGTTTTGGCGCCAATGGTGAAGCCTCCAGCTATTGCTACCGCATCCGTCAATGTTAGATCTCCATGCAGGTCGTATTTGCCTGGTCGCGTAATCTCTCCGCCAATGACAAAAGACGGCTTACTAAAATCCTTCAACACAAGCGCAATGACGGGATCGTGCAGCACTGCGGCATATTCTGTCTCAATCGACTTAGTTGCCTCCGCCATCGTTAGACCGGCAACCTTAACCTGGTTCGTTCCCCGCAGGGAAATAAATCCATCGGGCTGGACCGTAACGGCCTGGTTGAAATCTGGAGTAAAGCTGAACAAGATCTCAAGCACATCGCTGGGCTGAATTCGGTATCGGACGTCGCGCGAGCTGAAGGGTACAGTCGCGCCGGATTCAGCAAAACACGCAACTGACGTCAAGATCCAAACAAATAGTCGAAGCATATCTTTCCGCGCCGCTAAAGGGGGCGATTGCCAATCGTCGCGCATAACGCCATCCTGCCTAATGATCCTTCCCGTAGCACACGCCTGCTTTGTCGGGGCACACCTCGACACACTTGAATCCGGGCGTTCTGGACTGAAATGCCGGAAGCTCAGATACAGCTCAAGGAATTCAGGTCAACTTCCGCGGCTACCGACCTCTGAAGCAATGTTATCGAGACTACGACGCGCCAATTCCCCTTAATGGATACTACGATGCCTTCAATACCAGCCAACGGCCCATTTTCAATGCGTACGCGCTGTCCTGTGCGCGTATAGGGCCACAGGCAGATTGGAACTGCACACTCCACCATTTTGCGTATGGCCGCGATTTCTTCTTCTTCAACCGGAAAGGGTTGTTTTCCAGCTCCGACAAAGCTCACAATGCCAGGGATCTTGAGTACTCCAGGCCGCTCATGCGCCGCTGGCTTACAAAATAGATATCCGGGAAATAAAGGCTCGTGTACTTGAGTATGACTATTCTGTCCGAACCCCTTACGGACATATGTCGGCAGAAACTCTTCAATACCCTTCGAACGGATGCTCAGCGAAACATACCGTTCGAAGTGCGACTTCACCAGCACGGCTAGCCAGTCGCGAGTCTTCTCACGAGCTTTGTCAATTAGCTCAGGGCGGTCAGGAATCTGACTTTCTTCTACTGCGATCGAGCAATCCTGGCCGCGTGAACCAAGCCTAACCTCACGCTCAACAAGGGGCATGCAAACCGCACGAAGAAGAGAGAAGTCAAAAGGACATGCTCCCGCTTCTTCGGACCCTCCGAATAACTTTCACTCTACGACCCTAATAATGAAAGCTTTACGATTGTGTTACGAAATCGCGAGTTCTCTCATGGCCTTTGTCAATTGGCTCACGGCGGTCAGGAGTCTGACTTTCTTCTACCGCGATCGAGCAATTCTTGCTGCTTGAACCAGGCCCAACCTCATGCTCAACGGGGGGGCATGCATGCTCCCGCTCCTTCGGACCCTCCGAATAACTTTCACTCTACGGCCCTAACAATGAAAGCGTTACGATTGTGTTGCGAAACGAAGGGCTAGTCAAGGGTTAGATTTAATTCACCTAGTACTGCTACGACTACATCCTGCAGGCGAATCAGATTGAAACTCTCAGCAATGTGGCTGTCGAAAGAACAAATGCCATTTCTCTGGTCGCAAGCTTAGTGGCATGCTTCACGTGTTCGCACTTTAGAATCTGACGAAAGAAAGCTCGCTGCCGGCTCTCCTCTCTTTTTGGTTCTGCGCCGTCCGTCATCCTTGTGTGCCAGTTCTGTAAGACTCCGTCTGCTCTCGGCCACCGCTCCCAGCAGAGAATGCTCTTTGCCCACCAAAGAAAATGTCGACAAAACATTTCAGGTGCGTGCTCGATAAATTGTCAATAGCAGGGTGCTAATTCCAGCGAACTTCTAAATTAACACAACAGCTTAAACTGTCGTGAAATAAAAATCATTAGAAAGCTGGAGAAATAATCCTCCAGCAGCGCACGAATTAGGATGACTCACAGAAAAAGAGCTAGGAATGTAGCCAAAATAACTCTATTGGCGCTGTTGGCCGGAACATCGCCACTCTTGTTTGCACAGAAGGTTTGGGTCGTCCCTAGTCTGCAACGAGTAGGGCAAACCGATTCGCCTGGAAGCGAAGGCCAGGCAGAATTGTGGGCGGCACGAGGGGAATACGAGTCGTTTCAAATTGTTACGCAAGCTCCGAGTAGCGGTCTTACGATTTCCGATGTCGCAGTTTCGGATTTGACAGGGCCAGGGGGCCAGGTTATTTCGAAAAGCAATCTGACTCTATACCGCGAATACTACGTTTACATCGGTCCGAAAAGCATCAGTCCGAACTGGGAAGGCTCGAATCAACCTCTGGGTCCCGGCTGGTACCCGGATGGCTTGATCCCGTTTGTAAATCCCGCGACGGGCGATCCGATATCAGGAGCCACGCTCACGGCGCTGCCCTACAACCTTTCAGCGGGCATGAACCAACCCATTTGGGTAGATGTGTTTGTGCCTCGAACGGCCGCGCCAGGTATATATACCGGAACATACACGGTAACGACCAATCAGGGCAGTGTTAGCGGGCAGATTGCGTTAAATGTCTGGAATTTCACCCTGCCGGTACAGCCGTCGCTCACATCTAGTTTTGAAATCTGGAATTCCTTCAACATGGCGACCTACGAGACGATGCTAGCGAATCGCCTCATGCCCGATTATGGCAGCCCGTATCCGAGCAAGCAGCAGCAAACGACTTTAATGAATAGCTACGGGTTGAGCGCGGCCGACCTCGGCTTCTACAGTGGAGCAAGCTACGGCGATTGTCAAATGTCGGCAGCGCCTTCGGTTGCAAGCATTAAGGCCGCCGCCGCGGCACAGCAAACAGGACTCCTTTTATACGACTTCAGTGCCGATGAGATCGACGGCTGTACAAATCTTTTTCCAGACGTCAAAGAGTGGGCGCGGAATCTCCACGCTGCCGGTATCGACAATCTCATAACCATGGGTCCCACGCCGGACCTGTTTGACGACGGGAGCGGAACGGGCCGCTCGGCAGTTGATATCTGGGTCGTTCTGCCGGATACGTATAATACGGATCTCAGCAACGTACAGCTTGCTCTTCAGAAAGGTAATCAAGTTTGGTCCTACAACACCGAGGTGCAGGACGCCTATTCCCCGAAATGGGAGATCGACTTTGCCCCAATCAACTTCAGAATCCAGCCGGGGTTCATTAGTCAGAGCCTCAATCTGACTGGCCTGCTCTACTGGGAAGTGGATCGTTGGTCCTCGAATCCGTGGAACAATGTCACTTTGCACGATGGCGGGAGCACTTTCCCCGGTGACGGCGAATTGGTCTATCCAGGTTCTACCGTCGGTATCACGGGCGTGGCTCCCTCTATGCGGCTCAAGTGGCTGAGGGACGGCGTAGACGATTACGATTACATTCAACTGCTGAAGCAGGCGGGATACGGCACTTGGGCGCTGCAGATCGCCGGGAGCGTCGCTCCCGATTGGACCAACTGGACTCGCGATATCAATGCACTTGAGGCGGCGCGGATCGAGCTTGGGCAAATGCTTAGCAGCCTTTCCAAATGACGGACAGGCGAGTTCCCCAAACCTCACCAGCGCTCGCACACTAGCCTCGGGCTACGTAGCTTTCCTTCGGGCGGCTGCTCGGCACGCAACTGTCGGCAGTCGTCCGTAAGAATTCAATAAGGCAGTGGAATCGGTCGGATAGCCTTGAGACGATTTCGAGGTGCTACGCGGTTCTGGCAGCGTCTAAGCTGGTTTTTGTGTTGGAGATCCTCTGTTCTGACGGTGTCAGCTTCTGCGCTGCTCTGTTCCGAGCGTTGGCCGCCTGAAAATCCTCTTGCTGCGAAAGCAGCTGGCCTCATTTCAAGAACATGAGACGAAAGCCAGACCGATGACAGCTGGTGACCGCTTTGTGTTCGCCAAGCTCGCTCGCCTCTTTGACTGACGGAGCACGTTAGTGATCGTCAAGCCTGCTACGGGCTGCAGAAAATCCGACCTGGGCTTAAGAGCGGATTGCAGATGAAATCCTGCTGAAACTCAGGATTCGCTGTCCAGTCCACTGTCGGCAAGTACGTTAAACAATGGCCTTGCCCTCGTGAACCCAAGGATCAGCGATGGTCAACCTTTCTCAGCATTCATGCCCGCGGCATAGTAGCCTGCGACTTCTTTGTTTCCGTAACCTCACGCTTCCGCATCTCTATGTGTTTGTGGCAGTGGAGATCGGGTATCATGTGTTGCCGGAATCGTCGTACCCGTTCCGCATCAGCGGTAGACAAAGAGTCCAGCGAACGTTTGGTAGTGCTATAGATCTCTCCCATACGGTCTAACGCAGCGTGCCATTGGCCGTTCCACATCCGATGTCGGATGCGAGGCAGCTTTTCCCTGAGCAGTTCGTTCAAAACTGAATCAGAGCCGCCGGCTGCGATTGCGATCCGAGAGGACATTTGCTCGATAGGTCGCAGACGCATGCTGATATGAAACCAGTCAAGAACCCCACGAGTCTTTTCCTCTGCCGCTGCGCTTACGAGATTGGTCAAACCGTCTGCTCCGTCAGCCCTCACTTGCGACTCCTGGGTCCAACCGTTGGCTTCGAGCGGAGCCCTCATGAACACCTCGGCATTTTTTATCCGCCTCGACACGTGCAGCGGAGATAGCGGCGGCAAGACACTCGAACTGCGCCAAAAACCGTTCGCACACACCGGGTTCGTAGATCCTTGATGCGCTGATTTCGCCGACACAGCCCGCATTTCCTGTGAGCGGCCCCCAAGGTCTCGACCTGCATTTGGATAATGCGAGCCTGCACCTGACGGAGCACAGTTTTGCCTTCCTCCAGGCTCAGGCCGATTTCTTCAGGCCCGATTCCTGTTGCAGTCCGCTCGACTTGGCAACTAACTCCCGCTCCAAGATCGGCCTGCGAGACGCGTCTCCACCCAAATTCGGAACTCCATTGGAAACCTCCCACTCGAACCAGGTGCGCGGGTGAACACAGTACCTGAGAGCCCTACCGATAGTGTGATCTCCCCCAGCTTTGATATAGTCCCTGACAAATCCAGCTGATTATCCCCGGATTCTCTTTCGAGCTTCTACAGTGACACGCCTGGGGCGTCAACAATCCGATCAACTTCCGGGCACCTGCGTATCTGTGCTTGGCGACAGCTCGGCGGAAGGTGCCTTCCGGATTCCAAGCGAATGCCTTCTTTATTCGTCGCCACGACGCACCAGATCTTCCATCGCAGCCTGCGAGTCTCCCACCATCGCCTGTCCCGCGTTCTTCAATAACCGGTATGCCGATTTCGCGCTCGTGCCACTGCCGCGTCCATTACTTCGGGACTCGGTTCCGGAAGACATGTCAGGAGCACCTTTGCCAAGCTATCAACAAAAGCGAACAAAGCCTGCTGAGCACGGCCGCTTCGAAACACTTCGCGCCTAAGTTGCTCGATCGTCGCGGCAATTCTCTCCTCCGCCCCAATGATGTGCTCACTCCGCCCGGTTAACTCGTGCTCGACCGCATATCTAATGAATGCGGTAGGCGAGGAAAACCCTCGTTTGGTCGCCATTTCGTCGATTTCTCTGATCATTTTCTCGCTGAATCGGATGGCGCGTTGCGGCATTAGGTGTAAAGTCTCCCTGAATCATAAGGGCCGCACAAAGCGCATTTCCGAACACTTCAACGGGGCATCCCGATTGGGATGCGAACCACTGCAGATGCAGGCCAAGACAACGTACTGATCCTAAACAGGAACTAGTCAAAATCGGCGACCAACGCATCCCATTCCTTTATGTTCCACTACCGGGCATTTCCGTCACCATCGTCTCTCTGATCCCGCCCTATGGGTGCAAAGTGGGTACAAATTGGATGGAGCTGAGGAAGGTTTAGCCAAACGGTTGCAAAAGGGGTGCAAACTGGGTACAAACCGGTAGCAAACAAGGAGCAAAAAGGGCGCAGTGCCTTGTGTTCGGAATACCGTGCCCCCACGCCCTTTATCCTAGGAGCCAATTACTCACGTGAAACCACCCGATACCGCTCGCCGCCCTATCGGCGGTGGAAAAAGCCTCCTGGCTGCACTTCATGAGACGAGTAACCATTGCCAGACAGTAGAAATGGCTGCGCTGAATATCGAGCGGTTAAGGAAGGGAAGATCTCGGTTGGATAAGTAGCATGCTGGCAGAGAATCCCACCTTTGAAAGACACTACCGCGTCGGGGAACTTGCGCGGATGTGGGGTCTGGGCAGAGAGACCATACGCAAGCTGGTGAAGGACGATCCCGGAGTCATAAAGATCCGCATGGGACGGAAGAAGGCGCATACAATTTACAGCGTCCCGGAATCCGCTGCACGCCGGATACACACGCGACTGTTGAACGCGGCCTGAGTTGAGTAGTGCCGTAATGGCAACAGCCATTAAGCACCGCGGCGGGGAATCGGCACGACCTTCGGCTTTGGCTTGTCGTCGAACGCTTCTTTGAGGATCTTCGTAAGCCGCGCCTGTCGTTCTTCGACCCAAGCGCCGTAGTGGCGAAGGATCATATCCTCTGTGTCGCCCATAAGCTCGGCGACGTCCCGCACCGTGACGCCTGGTTTCTGTAGCAAGATCCGGGCGAAAGTATGCCGGAAGCGATGGGGCGTCGGCTTCTCCTTCCACGGCCCGCAGAGGCTCCAAAGGCGATTTAACTTGCGGCGCCAGATGTCGGTGATGACGTTGATATCGGTTGTCGAATGCCTTCCAAAGATGAGCGGCCCATGCTTTTCAGCCCGCGCCCGGATGCGCTTCTGCAACCACTCCGGTATCCATGTGCTGACCTTACGGCCGGTCTTGGTCGTCCTGACATGGCATTCTCCGCCCTCATGAAGACGGTCAATATGGAAGGTCGCCACGTCCGAAATGCGCAGGCCCGTGTAGATGGAGATGGCTATGAAATCGGCAAGATCTTGCCCGGTCCACTTCTAGCGGTAATTGGCGGTCTCGCCTCTGGCCGGTCGGTGATGCACCTGACGCGACCGCCGGATAGGCATCTTTCCGTATTGATGGTCGCAGGCGTCGAACATGCGCCGGATTTCCTCGTCGCTGAAGGGAATGCGCTCCTTCGTGCCGTCCGTCGCCTTCCCTTTGGTGTTGCGGACCGCTTTCGCGGGGCTTACGGCAATCCAGCCGTTGCTGACCGCGAACTCAAAAAACGATTTAACGATCTCCATGTATTTGGCTGCAGTGTTCGGCGCGACGTTCCATGAGGCGCGGAACTCCCGAACGTCCATAGTGGTCCACTGCTCGATAAGGACGTATCCTTTGGATTCGGAGTGCGCCTTCAATGCATTCACCACGTAGCGGTTCTTGCGTTGGGTATTAGCGGCTGCTGATTCCTCACGCTCAGCAAGGAAAGCTTTGGCAGCGCGCTCGATTGTGATACGGTCTGGGACAGCCTCGCTCGCCGGAACTGTTTGGGTTATAGCGAGATCCCCGTCCCAACTCCCTGCCTTTTCCCAAGCTTCAGAAATTTCCCTCGCCGCAGGCCATTCACTTTTACCGGTAGACTTGCGCCTGAATTTTCCAGCCAGTGTTCCTGACGCAAATATGAGGCACGCGCAGCGGCGCCAAGCTTTCTTTCTTTCCTCGAATTCGCCTGATCGGAGATCATGCGGATGGCCCCCTTCGCAGCCCGGCCGATGGCGGCGGTAAAGGTTCAGCGGCATAGGAACATTCTACGCCTCATTGCCCCGCATTGCCCCCAAAATTTTGGCAATGTCCCTAGCTGTTGAAAATATTATGGCGGAGAGAGTGGGATTCGTACTCTGCATAGAACAGCGTGGCATAGGCGCGCGGCTCTGTGTTCTCGAACAGCATTCGGTTCACCACAGAGAGCGCTTCTTCAGGGCAGTCAGCCAGCCGCGCAGTCTGGCTGCGGAGTGTTGCCTGAAGATTTGCCATCAGCAGGGCAGCGCCCATTCCTTTCCCTGCGATATCGCCAACCACGACCGTCAAGCGATCCCTGCCCAGGTCGAGGAAATCATAATAATCACCGCCTACAGCTCGCGCCTGAAGACAAATTCCGGCGCAATCTACCGTCGGAATGGCCCGCAACGCGTTGGGAAGGAGTCGCATCTGCACCTGCTTGGCGATGTCGAGTTCCTGAGCGGCGAGGCGCTCAGCCTCCCGTTGCCTTGCCTCCGCTTCGCGCCGTTTCTCGATGGCCAGTGTTACACCATTGAAACCTGTGAGTCCGAACAAATTGCCATCCGGATCTTGAAACCGGCAGAATTTTCCGCCCCACTCCGGCGTGTACGGTGCAACCGGGAACTTCACACCTCGCTCGGACCATTCCCGATACCTTGCTTCCACATCCTCGGCCATGAAGGTGATGAGACTGGATTGGCCCGGCACAACCCAATCCATAAACCCGGGTGCTGGCACCACTAGCGCGAGCCTTGCGGTCCCATCCGGTGGCGCAACTTCAATCCAGCGATATCCGGATGGAAACTTCACATCAATCATCGTTCTGAATCCAAGTTGTTCAACAAAAAACTTCTTGCTGCGCTCCTGGTCCCTTACATAAACGCTGACGAAGTTCAGGCGAAGAAAGCGACCTTCTCGATCGGGACCGAAGTCGCCGCTTTCGTGCTGAAAGGCATGTTCTATCCCGTGTTCAACGAAGACGATCTCATCGCTGGACTTTGAGTTTTCATCGGAGTTCGTAGACATGAGCAGGCCCCCATTAATAGTGAGGATCAAAAGGCGCGCAGAAGAAAGTCACGAGCGTTCGCGAGCACCTTCGCTCGCACTGGAGCGGGAAGGATGCGGGCGAGGGAAATGGCCCCGGTCATCATTGAAAAAATTACAAAGAAGGCGCGCTCTTTGTCTGCGGCGTGCCGGCCAGGCATAAACCGCAGCATGCGGTCTCTGTACTTCACAAGTTCGCCAACAATCTGAGCCTTCATCGCCGGATCTGCCCTCGCTAATTCGGGCGCAAGTGCCGGGAGCGGGCAGCCGCGCTCGGGATGATCGCACATTTCCGGGCGCAGGTAGGTTTTGACAATGGCCTTCCACGCCTCGCTTGGCCGCGCCTGTTCGGCTGCACGAGCGAGGGTGGCGGCGATCTCTGCGAAGCCTTCGCGAAGAGATTCCACGAGCAGATCGTCCTTGCTCCCGAAATGCTTGTAGAAGCCCCCGTGTGTGAGGCCGGCATCCCGCATCACGGCTGAAACGGCGGCGCCGGTCATGCCTTCGGAGCGAACGCGGCGCGAGGCATCCTTCACAATTTGCTGATGGATTTCCGCTTTATGCTCGGGCCGGTAACGCATGACTGATTATAGGATGCCGCCAGTCATCCCACGGCTCAATCCATTTTTCCGGGCCATCACAAAAATCCGAATCCATAGGAGGACAGGCATCATCCCATTTCCTGAAAGGAGAACTTCGATGTCTCGTCCAGTAATAGATCTCATCACCTCTATCGTCCCCATGGCGGTCTTCGCGGTTGATCTCGTTGCGCTGACGCTGGCGCTTTCCGGCTCGTTCGCCCGCCGCCTCGCTATTGCAGCCGTTGGCGGGGGCTGGGTAGGGCTCGCGATGTACCTCAGCGTATCCGGGCGGCTAGCCTTCTCACCAGCGAATCGCGCGCCGTGGATGGGCCGTCTGCTGATCGTGCCGCTGCTGACGACCGGGGTGCTGGCGTTGGCCAGCAAAAAGGTGCGCGCCACCCTCCTCGGAATCCCGCTCGAACTGCTCATCGGTTTGAACGCGATGCGCATCCTCGGTGTCCTCTTTCTGCTGGATGTTGTCGCAGGAAGCCTGAGTGGACCTTTCCCGTTCTTCGCGGGTTTGGGGGATATGATCACGGGCGCGCTCGCCATTCCGATCGCGCTGAGGATTGCCCGTTCCAGGCGGCCGTCGGCGCGCACGATCGCGGGATGGAACGCCTTTGGAGTGCTTGATCTCATTGTTGCCGTCGGGCTGGCAACGACTTCGGTGCCGGGCTTCCCGCTACAACTGATCCATGCCGGCGTCGGGTCGCAGGCCATGCAATACCTGCCGATGAGCCTGATTCCCACGGTGCTCGTGCCTTTCTACCTGCTGACACACGCGATCGTCGCCGCGCAGCTGCGGGTACGCTCCAGATCCGCTCACAGGACCGTGTCTGCAAGCGCGACGCCGCATCCAGCCATAGGATGACATGCACCATCCTACGCAATGAAGGGAGAATCTCAATGTCTCATCCAATCCTAGTTACGGGCGCAGCCGGCGGCGCTCAGGGGTCGACCGGTCGCCAGGTCACATCTCTTTTGCTGGAGCAGGGCTTTCCGGTCCGCGCCCTCGTTCACAAGCTGGATGCCCGGTCTGACGATCTGCGCAATCGAGGTGCCGAGGTCATCGAGGGCGACCTCCTCAACCCGGCTTCGGTACGCGCTGCTCTGCGGGATGTCAGGCGGGGGTACTTCACCTACCCGGTCACCGACGGACTGCTCGACGCGGTCACGATCTTCGCAGCAGCCGCGCGCGATGCCGATATGGATCTGATAGTGAACAATTCGCAGATTCAAGGGATGCCGAGTACGCCCGAATTTCGCGATTTGCAGCATGCTGCCTCGTTCCGGAATTTGGAACACCGCCTGGCAGATCGCATCTTCGATTGGGCGCAGGTAAAGGCCGTGCATCTGCAGGCGCCACTGTATTTCGAAAACATGCGCGCACTCGTCAGCGGGAGCGTAGCACGCCAAAACTCCGCATACCTGCCCTGGGGCGATGAAACAAACGTCGTTCCGCTGGTCGGAGCCGAAGACGTATCCCTCGTTGCCGCCACTCTCTTGGCGAGTCCCGACGTGCCGCTTCAGAACGTATACACCTTGGTGAGCGAAACTCTGAGCGTGCGCGAGATTGTCGAAACTCTCGGGAAGGCCATTGGACGACCGACTCGTTATGTCGCGATCACCGATGAGCAGTGGGCCGATGCCGTCAAACAGTGGCTCAATCCCCACGCGCTCGATCATTTGACAAGCATGTGGCGATATATCCGGAAAAACGAACGACGGCTCCAGGTTACTGACACCATCCGTGCTGTCACCGGCCGAAGGCCGCAGACGCTGGAAGAGTTCTTTCGAGCCAACAAAGAAACCATCCTCGCCGGACAATCGTGAACGGGATCCACGGACCCCACCTCACCATGCTTGATCCATTCAGGAGAATCACATTATGACCACTACGACTGCCAGACTTCGTGAGCACTATGGAGCCACAGGACTCATCGACCGGGTCAAGCCGGCGGTCGAAAATCTTGCGCCCAACAGTCAGACACTGAGCGTCGCTCAGCTCGCCCTACTCGACCAGTTCCATCTGCGCGGCATTCTCGCCACGTCCGAGCTGGCCAACTCCGCCCGCATTGAGCCATCGACGCGCGTACTGGACCTCGGCTGCGGCATCGGCGGCCCTGCGCGCTACCTCTCTGCCACCTTCGGCTGCAAGGTCACCGGCGTCGACCTCAGCCCTGCTTTCGTTGAGGCTGCCACCTATCTCACGGAGCGCTGCGGCCTGTCGGACCGCGTCACGTTCCATACCGGCGATGCCCTCCGTCTGCCTTTCGAGGACGGAGCCTTCGACACCGTGTTCCTGCAGAACGTGGCGATGAACATCGAGGACCGCCCCGCCCTCTATGCCGAGGCGCGGCGAATTCTGGCGCCGGGCGGACGGCTGGCCATTTACGACCTAGTGCGTGGCGAAGGAGATGTCCTGTATCCCGTCCCCTGGGCGCGCGACGCCTCGACCAGCTTCCTGCTCAGCGAAGCCGATACGCGCACAACGCTAGAACAGGCCGGCTTCAGGGCGGTCCTGTGGATTGATGACACCGACCCCGTGCTCGACTGGTTCAAAGTCGTCATGGCCGGTCCACCGAACGGGCCGAACCTCGGTTTGATAATGGGTCCGGATTTTGCGGCGGTCATCGCCAACGTTTCCCGCAATATCCGCGAGAACCGTCTGCGAGTCTTGTCAGCGGTCCTGATCCGCGAGTGACATCGGTCTCCAACCAGCGGGGCTGCTGTAAATGGCGGAGACTTTGATCGAAGCACTTCGCACAGATGCTGCGGCGGTTTGTTGAAGGAGCGAATTTCTGACATCTTCGGTTAACCTGTCCCACAACGGCATCTCGAGACAACAGGTGATAGGGCGAAAGCGTTGCCCGCCGAGGAGTGGAGCCCTGAACCACGAGATCGGCAGCAGATGAGAAGGTCTTATCGCGGACGGGTTTTCCCATCAGAAACCCTTCTGCTCGAATGCTCGCCACGCCTTTGGAGCGACGCCGCCGAAGGCTAGCCTTGCATCCCGAATCAAGTTGCCCTTAAGTTCGAGCGCGACGGCGCAGGAGACCAGAGCGAACATAAAAGCTCTGCCGGTCGCAGGCCTTCAGATACTCAACGCGGCCATCCGACCGCCGACGTGGCAACTCGATGGAAACGATGATCTCGTTCGCGCCAAGATTGGTGTCGATATGCGGCGTCCTGCGTGACAGCGGCCGCGCTGGAAGCCGTCGTGATCCAGAAACGCCGCTTGGATCGGGTGCAGCCTCTCAGGACTGCCGAGTCCTTCGACCGTTGTGATCTTGCCCGCGTCGGCCGCACAACGCCAGGCGACTGCTTTGGCATGCCTTCCCATTTCCGTATCTCATTCGACGGCCCGCGGCGATCATTTCTCGTTAGCCGTAGAACGTCTTGTAGAATTTCTCGATCGTAGAGTCGCTGCGTAATTGCAAAGGGGGTTCGGCCAAAGAGCGCCAACTTGAGGACCGTCGACGAATTCGCACTGACTCTTAACCTTTCCGATAACCCGACTTCAAAGCCACTGAGCCGACATTGGTGAATACTGGGCCGTTACACACGATCTACGCAACGAGCGAGCTCAGTTTTGGCTTAAAGGCACAATTTGAAGTGTCTTCGCCATCACCGCTAGGCAATGTGGCAATGTCGGCCCTTGATGGGATTCGTTCTGTCCCAGCAAGATCGTGCGGTATTGACATGTCTCAGTCCCAAATCCACCGGTCAATGATCACTTTGCAGGCAGTGCGGGGAAAAAGGCTCGAACAAGCATTACTAATAAAAACAACCAGAACCCGCTAGTAACGGTCACGAGCGTCCACGACAGCTTCTCACTGCCGAACGGCCAGGGATTTGGTTTCTCACATTGGGACTTTGTTGGCCTGAAGTCAGACGGGAAATCTGCTGGGAAATGCGTGAAGTATGGGACGAAGACCCAGAAGCACGTCATTGGAACGAAGAGCATCGAGCTTATGGCCAATATCGCCGACCCCGGAGTAGCCGAATGACGAATCAGAACGTTGACAAAAATCGAGGCAGCGCTCGCCACAAGTGCAAACAGATTCAGACCTACAAACATCAGAAAGACAAAATCCAGGGCTTCCAATCCGCAACGCGCTGTGCAGAACTTCCAGGCCGGATGATACCGATTGGAGGTTGGAGCAGCTCCAGGCGGAAGAAACGCGTCCACGAATTCTTGCTTCCCGATCCCGTATCTAAAAACCGTGCCAAGCACTCCCGTAGTGAGCAACAAAACCAAGACACCGCAATAGCCCAGAAAGACTTGCATTGTCCATGCCATGAGATTGAAGTAGAGATACCAGATAGCTCCGATCTGCCGATGGGAGGAATACCCCAAGGTGGACCAATCTTTACTGCAAGACGGCAAGAGGACGGCAGACTGAAGTGGTGCCAGAATATCACGTCCGTCAGCAATTATTGTGAGGAATATTGGCGCTACCAACGCCACAGGAAATATCCAGGAACTCCACTGCATTCGGAGGCGGTCGGCGACAAATCGCGTGAACTGCTTGCCTGTTGGTTTGTCAGGCTTAATAACTTCATCTAGCTTCAAAAGCGCATTGTCCAGCACTCTAAAATAATTGCCGACAAGGAGCGCCGCCAACGGCATTGCGAAAAGGTAAAGTACTCCCCAGTTCCATATGATGAAGCCGTCGGCGGTTACGACTGCACTTGAAGAGTGGACGGCGGCTCCCGGAGCTGCAGTACACGCCACCGATCTGGTATCGAAAGGCCATAAGATGCCGAGGAAGAGCGCGAAAATGATCACCAGCACATACAAGCACGTTGCCAAGGCTATTGCACGCCGTGGCCTGATCATCCACAGTCGGTGAACCCGACCAAATGCGTGACCGACCACGGACCTAGAGGGTGGTTGCGACATGCAATTTTGACCAGAATAAAGTCTACTGCAACGTAAACGTCCGGTGGAGCTTTCAATTACCCACAAATTCTCGGTGAAATGTTTAGACATTGCGAGGCGAGCGCGCTAGAATGCCGCCGAGCATGCCGAGCCATAAATGTGCAGAAGTGTTTCAAGGAACGGATGATGAGGCAAGTGGAACTCTCAATCAAGAGTTGGCGGCGTCTCGATTCGAGGATGCCAGAGTTGGCCGAGTGGATCGGTCATCAGTTCTACGGTTAGTGCGTTTTTCATCCATGTGGCGTTTCACCCGAGCGTGCCCTGATTCCAGATTGTAATGATCGGGCGGCATTAGGCTCGACAGTGCCTGCTCCCTCGTGCGGACCGTCATTTAACAGTGTTTGAAGTAGCTACTGCTCTCGGACGCGGCATCTTCCCCTATCTGGACTTTCTGGATGGCAGTCAGGCCGATCGATCGGAAATTGGAAAAGGTGAGGGAACAGCGGAAGAATCGCCAGTATTGGGCCGCTTGACCGTTGAAACGGATTACATCCGCTTACTGAATCCATTCAAATGGTGCTCTCATCAGACTGAGGGAATCGAAATATTCCAGAGATACCAGGCGAGGGTGTTTGAAAGAGGATGATGTGAGCAACCTTAAAGGCAAGACAGCGGTGGTTACGGGGGCTTCCAAAGGCATTGGCGCTTCGATCGCCGAGCATTTTGGCGCGGCGGGCGCTTCGGTCGTTGTGAACTATGCGACCAGCAAGACCGGCGCGGATGCGGTGGTTGAACGGATTACGAGCAAGGGCGGCAAGGCGATTGCCGTGCAGGGGGATGTCTCGAAACCTGCCGACATCACGAAACTTTTTGCGGAGACGAAAAAGGCTTACGGGAAGCTCGACATCCTGGTAAACAATGCCGGAATCTACGAGTTTTTACCGCTGGAGGCGATTACGCCGGAGCACTTCCACAAGCAATTCGACTTGAATGTGCTCGGTTTGCTGCTGACGACGCAGGAGGCCGTGAAGCTGATTGGGGCGGACGGCGGCTCGATCATCAACGTGAGCTCGATTGTAGGTCCGATGCCTGTGCCGATGGCTTCGGTGTACAGCGCGACGAAGGCGGCCGTGGACGCGATTACGGTCTCCCTGGCAGGCGAGTTGGGACCCAAGAAGATCCGAGTGAACTCGATAAACCCCGGCATGGTGGAGACGGAAGGGCTGCACTCGGTCGGTTTCGCGGAGAGCGACTTCCGTAAGCACACGGAGGCGACGACACCGCTGGGACGAATCGCACGGCCGCAGGACATTGCAACGGCCGCTGTGTTCTTTGCTTCAGACGATGCCGGCTGGGTCACGGGACAGACGCTGCTGCTGACGGGTGGTGCTCGGCAATAACCGCGATTCCTCATTACTAAACACTTCGCGACAGATGTGAGCTATCTTTGGGCGGCACTGCGCCGAACCTTTAAATCCATCATTTTCTGCGGTGGGCGGTCGCCGATGACCAGCTCCCCAAGCTCGGTCCATTCACCGTTTTCATTGATACGCATCACCGTCCTCGTCTTGAACTCGCCGAGTACAAACCCCCAAGAGATCGAGTTCCCACCATCGGCCAGTTTGACCTCGGTTTCGAGCCACCGTCCGTCGTTGAAGGCTCGCATCTTATAGGTTCCTGTTTCATCGTCGAAGGAAATCAATCCGAGCGCTTGAAGAGCGACTTTGCCGTCGGCCTTGGTTCGGCCAACGCCTTCGATCACTAGAACAAGTCCATCCAGTTTGAACTGTGCCGATTCAGTCTGCGCCAGCTCTACAAATTGGCCGGGTCCGCGAAGAACTGACGCTTCGCCGGACCACTCGCCGACGAGAAACTCAAGCTTCTTCATAGCGGTCCGTTGCGCTTCAACGTCGGGCGGCCGGGGTGTTTGTGCCATACACGTGCCTCCTAGCAAGCCCGCTAGTATGCAGACAAAAATAGTGCGGACCATAGCAGCATTAGACACCAGTTGTGTGCAAAGTTCCCTGCGATGCTGATACAACCTACGTAACGGCCATGTGTAGAGCAATCCATCCGTCTGTGTAGTCGGTGTCTCGGAGAGTGTCCCAAACCGCTTTTTGGACATTATCGAGTTCCCTCGTTTACGACAGGTCGGCGTAAATCTTGCCCAGCGTACCGCTTGCGTCCACGCCGGCGTCGAAGTCGATGTCCGATATCCAGAAATCTTCTTGCTTCGTGGGAATCGAGACCGAACCCATCGTGCAGGAGTAGAGCTCGAGGCCGAAGAGCTTGGACCGGAAACTGTTGAACAGGAACGCGCGAAATTCCGGCGCGTAGCCCATGAGCTGGTTGGTCAGCGTGATGGTGGCGCCGCGTGTGGAACTCGAATACGTGTAGCTGATCAACACGCCGACTCCCGCATCCGCCGTCGCGAACGTGTACGTGCCAGTCGCCGCGTCGACGGTATACTGCCCCGTCGCTGGCGTTCCGGTAGTCAGTTTTTCCAGCTGTGCTCCGGTCAACGCGTTGATCACGCCATAATCTGTCTCGAACGTCGAGCCGTTCGTCACCGTATAGGTTTCGACCGGAGGCGAGCCCGAGCCGATCGTCCATGCCTCGTTCACGGCCATGATGGTCATGCCGGTCGCCTGCGCCTGGCCGAAGTAGAGCTGGTTGAGCAGGCCAGGGTCGAGCACGGCTATTTTGCCCTTCGCCGTTACGTCGATCTTTCCCCGCGCCTTGGCCACGGGGAACTGGCTCTGGCCGAAGAGCTTCTTCAGATCGGCCTTGAAGTCGACCGACACCTCTTGCAGGATGCCGAGTTGGTAGGGAGTTGGATTGGCGGCGGTGTCGCCGGCGTTCGGCAGGCCGAACAAAACGCCAGTTCCGAATTGAATATTCATACGGTTGCTCCTAACGTTGATTTGAAGATTGACGGTTCGAAACGCCGGTTGCTACGGGACGAGAATGTGAACGGGGACGAATGCGACCGCCTGCTGGCTCAGGATGCCGGGATCGATGTCGGTCTTCCCCTCGATCCAGCAGTGGGACACCAGGCCGCCGAGACTCTGCACGCCGGTCGGGTCCGTCGGCGCGAGCGCGTCCTCGATCGCCGCGAGCAGTTGGTTGATCTGCGTGGCTGCAAGTAACGTCTCCTGGCCAGGCTCCTCATTGAGCGCTGAGTCGTACGCATAGACGAAGAGCATCGCCTCGAGCATCAGCTTCCCCGGCGTGCCTCGGGGCTTTGGGTCCTTCGATTCGCCCACTCCGCAGATGAACAGCGCAGGCTGCTGCGCGGGCGAGAGATCCGGGGGCATGATGTGACGGCGCCCGATGGTCACGAACGAAGCGGCAAGCTGCGTCTGCAGCAGGTTGAAGAGCGCCACGTAGATGGACTCGCGATCGATGCTCATGCTTTCATCACCTCGTCCATCCGGGCCTTCAGGATCTCGAAGAACTGCTCCCTGAAGCCCTCCGCGGTGGCAAAGAAGAACGGCTGGCCAGGCGTCTGAAATGCCTTGCGGCTCATGCGGTACATGATGGTGCCGGCGACGTTGATCTGCATCAGCTTGCCTTCGACGGCCGGATTCTTGGTGCCGTACTCGAGCCAGTAATGCTCCTGCTTGCCGGCGTAGCGCGGCCGATACACCGCGGAGATCTGTTCGCCCGACTCGATCACGCGGCCGCCGCGCCCGAGGATCCGCTCGAGCAGGCCTGTCCGGCTGTGGCCCGAGACGGCCTCCTGTTCGGCCCGCGCCAGGCCGCGGATGCCGTCGCGCATGCCCAGCCGGATGCCGACCAGCACGCGCTGCTTCACGTTCTCGACGTGGTTCGAAACCGCGTCGATCGAGGAGCGGCTGATGGTGAACAGGATCATCTAGCTCGACACCGAAAAGTGGATTGGCGCGATCGCGAGAGTTACTTGCTGATAGGGTCCGGCCTTGGTGCTGTAATCGGTGTAGCCCATGCTTCCCGATGCAGCGACCTTCACCGGCTTCGCCGGATCGAAGGTTCCGAGAGTTTGCGCGATAAGTAGACCGGCATTTTTCACCGTCTCCATCTCGCCCGGGTCGGTCAGGTTGATTTTGCTGATTTGGTTCGCGATCTCGGGAGCGACGTCCTTCGCCTTCCCGCTCGCTGCAACGCTCCATGACATGTTCTACTTCCTCCTTTGAACTTCAGACTTCATCTGCGCGACCTGGCCGGAACTGCCGCTGCTCCGACCGGCGGAACTCTCTCGGCCGGCGTCTGCAGTGGATCGTATCGGCGATAGCGCTCGATGACACGCTTCACAGATGGCGGTATTTCGCTCTCGGGCGTCTGCACGGTCTCGCCTTGCGCCATGTGCTTCGACGTCTGGCCGATCCATTGCCGGGTCTTGTAGCGGTATGCCACCCACTCGATCGCCGCCTGCTCCGCATCCTGCGGGACTGTCGCATATCCGGCGTTGTATGTGATGGTGATTTCGGCCAGGTCCGTGAACACGTAGCCGTCAAGATACAGCTCCCAGCGTCTCTCCGGATCGAGGTCCATGTCGATCCAATAGCCGGCCATCACCTCATCGGTCGACTCTGGGATTTCCGTGGTCGCCGGACTCGCGTTCGGGTCAGTAATGGCGACCGATGAAACCGAATTCAGCGGCCAGTGCCGCAGCACCATCAGGTCGCCGCCATCGCCTTCGCGGACCTCCGTGTAGTCCTGCGCCGGTGTGAAATCGAGGCGCCCGATCTCGCGAAGAAAGTCGTAGCTCACAGCCGTGATCAGGCGCGATAACAGATTGTCGTCGGTGGTGGGATTGCTTCCCATGTTGAGCCAGGCCTTCACGTCAGCCAGCAAGCAGAGATCAAAATTCGAAGGCGAGGACATGAGGAACAGTTGGTGACGCGGCGTGCTTGAACCAGATTTTCTTGTACAATTTGAAAACGAATTATGGGCGAACTGCTTAAGAGATTCCCTGTATGGTTGCTTTCCGTAATCGCGTTGGTTTTTCTGCTTGTGACTTTGGAAAAGGTCTACTACGAGGGGCAGACCATAAAACTATGGGGCTATGAGATTCCAGGGCGTCAATCGGGAAAATGGATACCGATCCCACAGACGGATCGGGCACCTTTCGATCCGCAGCATTGCCAATATAAGTTCATGATCACGGGTGGTGATGGCGGAGGCTACATGATCACTCCCACGCGAGTTAGTCCCGGAGATATTCAATCGATTGTAAATACGGGGATTAGCGTTGCGGTCGGAGTGAAAAACGACGAGAAAAGTAGGATCGCGGCGGGCAATGGGGCATATGTCGGGAGCCCGGTGCAAGTCTATCAATGGTGCACGCCCTGACCAAACGTCCTTAAAGTTCTGATTCTAGCCGCGCGTCGGAGACACGTCGAGCACTCGCACACTCCACAACAGGCGCTCGACTTCAGGGTTCTTCTTGCCGATCTGGGTCGGGTCGCTATCCCACAGCTCGACCAGCTGGCGCATCGCCACCCTGACAGACGCCGGCACGCTGTTGGGGGCACTGCCATAGCCGGCGGTGAAGTAGATGGCCACGGCATTCGGAACGTAAAGGCACGGCGGCCAGAATTGGCCGGAGTTCGGAAACAAGCGCGGCGGCTCGCTCGAAATGTCGACGACGAAATCCCCATCCTGATTGCCCGGTGTCCCAGGGAGCAGATCCGTGGGCGTGCCGTCGGTCGCGATGTAAGTGATCTTCTCGACGCTTACGAGCGGCGAATAGAACAGCTTGATCATCTGCGAGTAGTTCCACAGCGTCGTCGAATAGCGCGGCAAGCTGTAATAGGCCGGTGGATACGCCTGCTGGCTCATCACCGTGTCCGTGTAATACGGGAACGAGTCGAGGTACTGGATGAACCCCGTGTTCACGAAGGCGCGCCGCGTGAACACCGAGCAGTACTCCCGCGCGGCCGTGATGAGGTCGCGGATTCTCGTCGCCTGCATTGCGCTGGTCACATGGTCGGAATCCTGCCATGGGCCCAGGCCGAGATGCAGCTTCGTCTCGGCGAGTGTCAGCGGCTCGGAAGCGGGCGGCGCGTTGATGACGATTGCGGCCACGCGGATCTATCGTGTTTCTCGAGTGTGCGCCTTCGCAGCAGGCTTCTTGGCGGCGGCCTGCTGCTCCAGCAGGAGGCGAATTCGTGCGAGCTCGTCGACCAAGGGCTTATTCGCCGCAGCCAGCATGTCCTGAAGCCAAGGAGCATGCAGCGACGGCGCACGGCAAGCATGCAGCACGCCTGGCTCGATGGTCTCGTGGCACTTTTTGCAGATGCTCATAAACTTGACAGCTTTAAGGGACCGGCCCACCGAAACCGCGAATCCGCCGGGAACAGATCGCCGATAACCATGTGCCGGTAGCCATCCTCGATCGGGTTTCCCGGATCGACCTGGTTGTACCAGTGATACTTGCGAATGCGGTCCTCGCGGTGGAGATAGCCGTAGTGCAGGAACCTCGCGTCGATCGGCTCGATGCGGTTAAGGAGCTGCGCCGGCGCCGAACTGCAGTGAAAATGTCCGCCATATGGTGTCCGTCGAAACGTCAGCGCGCGTTCGGTCAGCCTGAAAAGCGACGGCCGCCGAAAGTCGCTGTACCAGCGATCGACGCGGACCTGGTCCTCGCGGTCCCACAAATAGACGATGCGGAAACTGCAGCAAACTGCTGCGGATTCAATCGCACCTGCGACGATATGCGCATCACCCGGGTGCAAAACCTCGTCTCCGTCGATCATCAAGCAGCAGTCGCCTACCTTCGCCCCGAGCTCCCAGGCCTTCGCCAGCAGCCAGTCCTTGTCCCTTGTCTCGTCGATGCCGGCGAACTCGCTGCGATAAACGGTGCAGGTGAGCGACTCGCAGATCGCCGGCGTCTCGTCCGTCGAGTGGTCATCGAGCACCAGGATCTCCTCGCAGACCGGCTGGATGGAGCGCACCACACGCTCGATCCAGCGCGCCTCATTCTTCACTCGGAGCAGGCCGATAGTCATGCTTTTAGGCTCGCGTGATCGACGTAGCAGCCCTCGAAGACGCCGACTTTCAAGCCGGCGTGCCGGCAGGCCTCGC
Organism: Bryobacterales bacterium; assembly: GCA_963722585.1. Lineage (GTDB taxonomy): Bacteria > Acidobacteriota > Terriglobia > Bryobacterales > Bryobacteraceae > KBS-96. The sequence goes on from CAVRNU010000017.1 coordinate 278,362, forward strand.
AGTAATCGAGATCCTCACAGCCATAGTCGAGCGAATAGCGCTCATCCAGAAGGCCGACCCGTTCGATTGTGCGCCGCGGGATGTACACGCAGACGAAAGCGATATGCGGGACTTCGCGGAGGCCGTTGCCCCCTTGCGGCTTCTGCCGCGGCTGCCCCGTGACGTTAGTAACGGCCCCGATGACGCCGAACTCGGGGAACTCGTCCGCCACTGATTGCAGCGCCCTGAAACCTCCGACTGTTCGTAGCATGGCATCGTCGTTCAGCAGGATGATATCGTCGCGGCCGGCCGCGCGTATGCCGATATTGCAATTACGCGCGAACACGAAGGGCTTCGCGCCTGGGCACACGGTTTCGTACAATCCATCAAGGTCTGCATCGCCTCGAGGCGCCAGATTGAGTCCGTCGTCGATCACGATCCGCCAGGCGCCCGGTTGCCGGGTACCGACGGCGCGCAGGCACGCCTTCAGGTTCGTGCGTTTGCGCGAAGGAACGATCACGCTGAACATGCCCTATACTTCGGGCTCTTCGCCTGACTCGAATTCCGCGCTCTCCACGTAAAGATAGATCGACTTGGCGAACGCTTTTCCGTTCTCGTCGAAGACGCGGTCCCAACCGGTTCCGACGATCCGAGCGTCCGCCGGAATCCTCTCCTCGGACACGGCCGAGCCTGACGCCCTGAGGAACTCGAGCAGCCACGGGCCCGGAATGGTGAGCCTTTGCGTTTTCATCCGGCCGCTTTGCGCGGGAACTTGCGCGGCCGCTTCTCTTTTTGGTCCTTCCGCATCCCTCTGTTTTGGCATTCTTCCATCCAGATCCGGTGATTTATCTCCGAGCGGCAAGCCGCGCGGCCGCACCAAGGTTTCTCCCGCCACTTTCTAATGGCGTCATGGCCGCATTGCGCATAGCAGGTCTCGCTCACAAGCCGTACACATCGACGCTCGCCGCATAAGTCGGCACAAAGAGCTTGCCGCCGTTCACAACCGGTGGGCAGAACTTGTTGTATGTGTACGTTGGGCTGCTCCACAGCAGCCTGGTCGCGCCCGTGCCGTCCGAATATTTGCCGAAGGCCTGAGCGTCGTATGCATAGACGCGGCCGGTCGTCACCTCGCGATTCGCGTCGCCATCGGGGACACAGGCCCAGAGCACGCCGGCGTCGCCGCCTTTGGCCGAGAGGCACATCATGCCTCCGGGCATGCCGCCAGGCGGAACCGGCGACTGCGCGGAGGCCATCTCGGCGGAATTCGCCAGAAACGTGACTTTGCCCGTCGCATCGACTGACCACACGCGCAGGTTGCCGTTCTCGCCCCAGCAATAGAGTCGCGGGCCGCCGGCGCTGTTCCAATACACCGGCGTCGAGTGCATGTGATGCGTCCGGTTGAAATAGAGCTGGTTCAAGTTCGCGATGTTGGCAGGCGCGGCATCGACCGAGTACCCGGGAAAGAACGTGAACCACTGCGGCGGAGTCTTCAGCTTCGCGTAGTTTGCGGCCGGACTCTTTTCGAGGTCGGCGAGTGTGGTCTCGCCCATCGAGCGCCAGCCGAGTACGTACAGGATGCCATCTTTGCCGGCGCCCAGGACGAGCTGTAGCGCGGGAATGAGCGTTACGCCGCCCGAGCCGAGATCCATGTCGTCCCAGTCGCCGCCGCGGGCCGAATCGAGAAACGGCGACCACCAGTCGACGGGCATGATGGATTTCCCGTCGTAGTGCAGTTTCACAAATGACTCGCCGAAGTTTTTCACGCCGTCGAAATCTCCGTTGCCGGTGATCGCGTAGAGGTAGCCCTGCGTATCAGCGGCGAGGCCCTGGCCGGCCATCCAGATGCCGGCGCCCGATCCGGTGGGCGTCGAATTCCATTCGGTCACGACTCGCCACGAAGCGACATCGACCGCGCTCACGTAGCCGTGCGCACCGTGTGCGGTCTCCTGGATCGTGCCCCACGGGATGAAGATGGTCTTCACGCCGTCGATCTCCGTGAGCACCAGGCTCGCGCGCTGCTTGCGCTGCGTGGAGCCGGCCGCATCCAGCGCGATCGCCGGCCGGATCTCCGCGCCGTTCGCGAGCGAGATCTCGTGCAGCTGATGCCGTCCCTTGGCGGCCGTGCCGTCGGGGCTGGACCAGGTCACGACGTAAAGCGTCGTTCCGTCGATCACGCCCGTCGAGAGGATGCCCCAGTGGTCGTTGATGAGCCAGCCGTCGATTTGGCTCGTCCCCGTGATCGGCGTGCCGAGCTGCATCATCCACAGGGTCGCGCCGGTGTTCGCGTCGAAGACGTAGACTTGGTTCGCCATCGTCGTGCAGACGCAGAGATCGTGAACGCTGCCATTTGCGAGTTTCATCCGCGGCGCGAACAACGGCTGAGCTTCGATGCCGCGTTTGTCGCCCACAAGAGCGAGCGAGAACAGCTTGCGCAGCGGGGTTTTCGAGAGCGCCTGCGGCGTCAGAACCGTTTCTTGCAGATAGGTACCATGCCGGAAGTTGTTCGCCGAGCGCGTGACAACCGGCTGGATCACGCCAGTTAGAGAGGAGGCGCGGGCGGTCATGCGGGCCTTCGCCGCTTCGCCGGCCTTGTCGATGTTGCCCAGCCGCGGCATCTCGTCGAGGTTCGTGGGCTTGCCGGTCGATTGCGCGAGCAGGGGCGCAGCAACGGAACCGAGAAGAAACTTGCGGCGGTTCATAGGGTTTGCGGCGCGGAATAGGTAACGGCTACGGTGAAGGGAACAGGCGCCGTCTCACTTGGCAGGGCCTTGACCTGCAGCGTGTGCCAGCCCGTCGCAGTCGTCGAGCCTTCAAGTCCCTGCTCGTCACCACTGCCGGTGCTGCGCAACGGAATGGATGCGCCGCCTGGATCGAGGATGCGCCACGAAACGGCCGGCACGCCGACCTGCGGGCCGATTTGGATCAGACTATTACCGGTGCACCAGAGCCGCTGCACGGTCGACCAGCTCGGGCCCGCCGGCGGAATGTCCAGATCTTCCGCACCTTCGAAGACCTGCGTCGTGGGACCGCCGCGGATTTCGTTCGGCTGATCGATGCCGGCCCGCGAGAAGCAACAATAGCCTTTGCCATTGTCGTTCGGCGGGATGTAGATCGTGACCACGCCGTTCTCGTCGGTCCACTGATCCCAGGTGTTGCCGGTGTAATCGTGCAGATGGACGTTGGGGCCGAACGCGGTCTGTACTGTGACGGTCTTCCACCCGCCCCAGACATCGTTGTTCAGCCCCACCAATAGCCCTGGCGAACTCAGCCGTTCGTACACAACGAATTGATATTCGGCATGCCGCCAGGCGGTGAATCCGTTGGCGAGATGCTCATGAATCCAGATGAGGTTGTCGATCCAGGGCTTGAGACCGTAGCAGTATTTGTCGGTCGAGTAGTCGCGGTAGTAGACCGAAGGCCAGCCCTCGGACGTCAAGATGAACGCATAGCCGAGCACCTTGTTGTAGATGACCGCGCCGAAGCCATCTGTATCGCTGTCGGCGTTCTCGATGAACGTGACGGCGTACATGCCCCACGGATAGCCGAAGGAAGCGAGGCCGGTCGATTGAAGCTGCGTCATGTCCCACTTCGAGCCGTTATTGCACATGCTCTCGAGGTTGTATTTGACGCTGAAATCGTACGCATAGCAGCGCATGCCGGTGGCTCCTACCCACCACTGGAGCATCGAGCGGTTGCCGTCGGCACATTCGCCGATGACGGGCTTGCCGGCCATGGCTTTCGCGTTCGCCCATTTCGTGATGGCCGCGAGCGCCTGGCCCTTGGTGTCGTCATCGCGGCAACCGTCGAGATCGAGGCGGCTGTAGAGCCAATCGCCGGCGTCGATGAGGCCGTCCATCACGTAGCCCTTCGGAATCGCATTTATCGGACAGAGCTCGTCACCGAAGCCGAAATCGTCAGAGACCGGTCCGTCGATGGGATCGCGTGGAACGCCGCCCGGCGTGGTGCAGCTGCAAAAGCACTGCGGGTCTTTCGGGAAGCGGCCGGCTGTTGATCCGCCGGCGGCAGAGTAGTGATAGACGCCCTTGTCGCCGCCGTACCTCTGGTGCGGGACCCAGTCGGCGATCAGCTCGAGCCCGTTAGCCTTCGCGATCGCGCACATGCGCTGCAGCCGCTCGGCCGAGCCGAACCGCGTGGGCTTGTCCTCGCTGCCCAAGTCGTACTCGTTGAAGACACCGTAGCCGTCCGAGGACGGCGAGTCGCCGCCGATGGTCATCGAGACTGGCGGCAGCTGGAGTGTCTTGAAGCCCGCCTCGGCGAACGCCTTGCACTGCGAAGCGATGTGATCGTACCACCAAGGATCGCCATCTCCGTCACTCGGCGCGGGAACGGAAATCGTCGGATCCGCCTGCCGTCGATAGGCAGCTTGTAGAATGACGCCCACTGAAAGGACCCCCGGTTTGGTGTTTAACTACCCTTCAATCGCCTCGAAGAAAGACTGCGGGAACTCCGTCTTCGCGACTAGCGGCCAGTTGTTCCGTCCAATCCGCTGCGCGCTCGAGGTGTTCGCGCCGTGCACGCGGGCGATTAACATCTGCCGGCCTTCGGCCGAGACAATGCCGCCCGCCTTCTGCGCCTCAAGCACCATGGCGTTGTCCTCAGCAACGCTGATATTGGGGAACTTGTGCGCGGCCCAGAACTCGCGCCGGTAGCACATCGACGCGCCGCACGCGTAGCCGGCCGGGCCAGTCCAGCGGTAGCCGAGGCCGTTGCGCTCGTCCCAGAACAGCAGCGAATGGCACCCTGTCATTGGCTTGCCCGATGCGAGCAGGAGTTCGACTTGGTCGCCGATGCGGTTCGGCGCGCTCCAGTCATCCGAATCCCAATGTATGATCACCTCGCCGCGGGCTGTTTCGCAGAGCACGTTGCGTTTCGCGCCGATCGTCAAACGAGGCCTGCGTAGGTAGCTCACACAGTGAGCCACGGGCGGATCGGCGAACGACGGATCGTCCTCATCGTCGAGGATGACTAGTTCGCGCCGTTCGTATGTCTGCACGAGAAAGCAGTCGAGCGTGACGCGGGATAGCGTCGGCCGGCTGCGCGTCGGCATGATGGCGGAAACGAACATCACTTCAAGTTGTGCCGTAAGGATTCGCATCGTCACGGAGCCGATGCAAGCAAGAAGCAATGTTTGTCCCGAAACGCAGCATGAACGTGCGCCAGCCGAAATACCTGCGGTTCGTTCTTCGGTCCCCGATACACGAGCGACTCCACGGTTTTATGTCAAGCGACGCTTTATCAACAAACAACGATGAGCGCTTCGACCAATACAGCGGTTAACACCATCACCCATGGCGTGCGGCACAACGATTCTTTTGAGACAGCTTCCAATCCTTGTAGAGCGGCGAGCGAAAGAAGAGCCTGGGTACCATGGCGACGCATATTAGAGCAACGACAAGTATTTCCACCTCGAGCAAGAGCGTCAGTCAGATTGTTAGCGGGCATCCGCCTTAGGAGCCAACCACGGCCTCCGACACTCTGGCGCAACGGCATTCTCCAACCCAGCTAGCGGGAAGATATGGTACACAGCCCTTTGTACGTTGGGTCGAGGTCTGCGGCGATACAGAACCGATCCGCGGCGTCGTCCGGATTTCCGGCCAGACGAAGGCTTTCACCCCAGCTTTTGTATCTATCCGCAAGGGTACGGCAGAGAGGTTTATCTATTTTCTTTTTTTCGGGCAGATGTGGCCACTGGGCGACGAGGTCTTTCCAGGCAGTGTATGCGGGTTCAAATCCGGCGTCACTCTGAATAGCTGCTTGGAATTGGCCTATGGCTTCTTTATATCGGTGTTCCTTGCTGTAGATCTTGCCTAACTGGTAATGCGTAGGAGCATGGTTCGAATTAGCGCGAATGGCTTGCCAGTAGTACTGTTTGATTTTTGAATCATTATCTTTGTCTTGCCGGAGCTCGGTCTGTCCAAGCCCATAGAAGCTAAGAGCGAGGAGCTGGTTCGTCAGATTGATGTTTAGACGAGATTCAGCCTTGGCGCTTTGTATCTCGTTTTTGCTAAGTGATGCTCCACAGGCATCCGGGGCGCTCCCATAAAGACATTTCCGAGCAGACTCACGAATTTTACTTGCCAGTTTGTTGGCGGCCCCAAAGTAATCGTTAGCTTCCTTCGACTGTGACATAGATGCGTACAGGAAGCCTAAATTATTTTTAGCTGTAGCCTGGACGACAGCGGTACTGCCAATAGATTTTGCATTCGGCGTGCGATTGAGAACTAAACGATATTCATCGATTGCTTCTTTGATGGGATGATGATCCTCCCTCACAAGAAGATTTGCTGAATAGAGTTGCGCCCAAGCAACGTCATCGTCGTCACTGTTCTCCTGGATTCCGGCCGCTCTCGTGTAGAAGTCTTTGGCACCCTTATGATTCCCTTCTCGCTCCGCGATGACTCCCAACGCCAGATAAGCGTGGGCACTTCCACCTTTTTGTAAGGTGATCGCTTGTTCATACATCCGCGCTGCCCGGTCGTAGTCATTTAGACCAACGTAAATGTTTCCACGAGCAATGTATCTCGATGCGAGTGATTCCGTCTGTTCATCAACAAGTGTTCTCTCTTCGACACCATCGGCCGTGACGAGGGCCAATTTGCGGATCGCCTCCTCCGCGCTGTCAGCGGTAAGAGTGCTCGTCAGCGTTGTGGTATGTCTTGACCACCAGTGATAGCCCAAGATTGAGCGAGACGGCTCAGGATATTCGATCGTGTACCGGATCAGGACCCTAGTTCGCTGCGGATCCAGTATTTTAGGCACTGAAGAATCTCGTTCATCGAGAAAGACAATCTCGCCGGCGATTTGAGTTGGCCGGTGACCTATGCTCGTTCGGAGGACCTCAATCAGCGATTGGAGTGTGAATGAAGTCAGGGGAACTTTGATGTCTGGTATCGTCGATTGATCAAACGACGATACGACATGCTGTCCATCAATATTCTGCAAGATTCCGTCATCTTCAGCCACTTCATCCTCCGGCCCGTCTGAATTGCTGGCCGCAGCGTCACCTGGATGAACTGGCTGCATCAGGGTGACGGTCGATCCATTGCCATGAATGAACTGCACGACAGCATCACTAACTGCCTCCGAGGTGTAACCGCGGTCTCCGTATTCTTTAGGGACACTGAAGGGACGACTGCGGTGGACCCCAAGGCTGAGACAACCAGTTAACCCACTGTTCGCCGTCCGCTGAGATTTCATTGTACGGCGGGTTCCTTCGATTCCAGAATTGGGTCCATGTTCGATCGTGGACTCAATCTGACCTTGCGGGCCGTGCGCCGCCAGATCGCAGCCATGCCTCACGAGCTCTACCTGATCCGTCTGATTCACTATCAGACCCGAAGAGCTTTCCCGGGAGAGCGCCTGTGGACCGCGGCCCAACTCGCCCATCCCGCCACACTGCGGTTCCTGCGCGTGCGCAACCGCGAAGGCTGCGACGTGTACATGCAGCCCTACGCCGAGAACCGCAATCCCGGCTATATCCTGGTGGACCTGGATCACAGCGGCCCCGAGGTGGTCGATACCATGCGGGCCGACGGTCTCGCGCCCTGTGTCGTGCTCCAGACCAGTCCCGGCCATCTTCAGGTCTGGATGCACGTCAGCACCACACCTGTGGAACCGGCCGTGGCCACCTTGATCGGGAAGCAATTGGCCCAGCGCTACGGCGGCGATTTGGCCAGCACCGATTGGCGTCATCTGGGACGCTTGGCCGGCTTCACCAACCAGAAGCCGCAGCGGCGCAACGCATACGGTCACGCTCCGTGGGTCAAGGTGCTGCAGGCTCATGCTGGCTTGGTAGCGCAAGCTGCCGCTTTGCTCCACGCCGCCCAAGGCGGTTGGTCTGGCCCATCGCAGCGGGCACACTCGCCGATCACGCACGCCGACACGGTGGCGTCCGCCAGGGAGGCTCACATCTATGCCGAATGGTTGCACCGTCTGCGGATTGTCGAACGCTTCTCCCAACCGGATTGGAGCATTGTCGATAAATGGATCACCAAGGAACTGCTGCGCCGTGGAATGGCCGCTCCACAAATCGCGGCCATTCTGCGCGCCGGCAGTCCGGGTTTTCCGCGCCGCCACTCGCAACCCGAAGACTATCTCAGCCGCACCCTCGCGCGTGCCGCGAACGAGCTCGATGCCGCTGCTTTTCCCCGGCACGATCGTTCGCTTCAGGATTGGTGATTGCTCCCGCCCCTCGCTCCTGTGTGGAATCTTCATGCCGATATCCTCGCGGCTGGCCGCGGCCCCAGCCTGCTCTCAAACTGCGCCGGCGAACGGTAGTCCAGTGCCGAGTGCAACCGCTTTTCGTTGTACACCTTCTCCAAAAACTCGCCGATGCGCGCGCGGGCGTCGATCAAATTCCGATATTCGGTTCGGTATACCTCTTCGTATTTCAGCGTCTTCATGAATGACTCACAGGCCGCATTGTCCCAAGGGTTCCCCTTGCGACTCATGCTGATGTCGATGCCCTTCTCTCTCAGCAGGTCCGTGTACTCGCCGCTGGCATACTGCACCCCACGGTCCGAATGATGCACCAATCCGGGCCGCACCACTCTCCGCTCCAGCGCCAGGCGCAGCGCCGTCAGCGTCAACGAATCGTCCAGCCCCTCGCTCAGGTGCCATCCGATCACGCGCCGCGAATACGCATCCAGAATGACCGCCAGGTAAACGAACTCCTCCTCCAGCCGGATGTATGTGATGTCCGCCACCCATAACTGATCCACGTCGGTGAGGATCATCGATCCCCCCAGGTTCGGATAGATCTTCAGCCCGTGTGCCGAGTCGGTCGTCACCACGAACTTCCGCTTTACCACGCACAGCAGATTGTCTTTCCGCATCAGCCGCTGCACTCGTTTGCGATTAACCTCCCAGCCGCGGGCCTTCAGCTCCTGTGTAATGCGTCGGCTGCCATAGCTCGGCCACTCCAGCGCGATCTTCTGCATCTCGTCGCGCAAGTCCATATCCGCCGGCCCGGCTTCTCCGGGTCCAGAAAACGGTAGTAGCCCGCGCGGCTGAATCCGGCCACTTCACACATGCGGATCACGCTCAACCGGGTCTCGGTCTTCACTTCTTTTTCGACCTGCTCGTAGAAAGCGCGCCGTTGTTCAGTGCCCGCAGCAGGCGCTGCTCCTCGACATGCTGCAAGGCTCGCTTTAAAAAATCGATCTCCATGGCCTGCTGGCCGACCTTTCGTTCCAGCTCGGCTACCCGGCTTTCTTCGGCGCGCTTCTTGCCCACACCGCTGAACGCGTGCTCGCCGTGTTCCTGCAATTCGCGCCGCCAGCGGTGCAGATCACTGGGATTGACCTCCAGGGCGCGTGCCACCTCGGCCACGCTCTGTCCATTGTTCAGGCGGCGTACCGCCGTCTGCTTGAAATCCTTGGTGAATTTTCTGCGAGATCCCATGTTCCAGTTTTCCCCTTTCGATGATTTTCAGGGGTTAACTGGCTGTCTCAAAAATGGGGTCCACTCCAGACCACAATCTTGTCGGTTGTCGCAACGTAGATGGCAAAGCCGGACAGTATGGCACAGATAATAAGTAGAAATTTCGTCGACCGAGAGGAAGCCCACTTCCAATAGCCTGTTAACGTTTTTCTTAGTGATCGAGAACGGATCGGTGATTCGCTAAATTGGTTCGTCGTTTTAGATTCCATGGCAATCATCCCTGGGGGGCGCTCATAAAACACAGCTGACCCAGAATCGCTCTCCGCGATCGACGAAAACAAGCGCATTCCGCATCTTTGCGCGAGCGCACCCAACAAAGAGACAAAGAGTCTGACGGAATCGCCTTACTTGGCCTTAGACGTGGATTTCGGTTTAGCAGTTAGCAATTCGGTTACCACTACGCTTCGAGGCCGATTCTTTGTCAAAGGAGAGGTGGTTTTTTTGAGTATGCAATGCGGTATGAGATCAGGCGAGGTCTAATTTGGAATAGGACGTGCGTTCGCGATGGTTTTGTCGAGCTCTTGAACCAAAGCGTCTCGCAAGTAACAGATTCCGTTCTAGAGGGTTGGTCGGCTTGGTTGTTGGTCGTGAACACGAGTGTTAACTGTTCTGCAGGTACTGCACCGGATGCGTGCCAGCATCTAATAAGTTGCCGTCATACCTGGCGAAGCCCAGGAACGCAACCTGGCCATAATCGGCGAACCGTTCGACGAGCCTGAGCACGCTCATCTCCTTCACGCGCCGTATTAGGTATTTGTCGAGTTGCCCGAAAGCGACACTCTTGTTGTCGGGACCGAGCGGCGCCATGTCGTTGTTCACGCTATAACCATAGCCGTTGATCGTGTCCGCTGCGCCCGCTGTCATGCCCGGCATCCACAGCGGCCGTCCATACTTATCCTTCAACGTCTTGAGGAAACGCAAGGTCGAATCGTGAAACATGAATTTGGCACCCTTGCGGTAGAGCGGATCGACCGAGTGTTCGAGGTTTACCAGATCGAGGTAGCCGACCTGGCTGGTCGGGTCGGGGGTTGTGGCGTTATCGTCGCCGATCACGGTCTGGCCACTCGCCGTCGCGGCTGTGATGATGCCGGTCGGCTCGGGCGAGGCGACCGGCGGGCTTCCCGACGTATTGCTGGGTCCTCCGCCTACCGTGAACTTCGTGTTCGAAATGCGGCCCAATCGCGTCCCGAATTTCTTTACCAGGAACGCCTCCAAGTCAAAGGCGGAATCCTGTAGCAGCTCGATCGACACCTTGACCATCTTGGTCGAGAATTTATAGGCCCCAAACATGATCTGGCCCAGCGAAACGTCCGCCGTCGAGACCTGCTGGCCTTCCCCCACGATCTCGCCGGTTATCGTCGTGTCGTTGTCGGTTGGAAAGGGCAGCGGCTGGCCGGTCGCCGTATCCATGATCTCGGCCTGGTTCCAAATGTCGCCGTAGTACTTCAGCGCATCCTCGATGCGGTTGACGAACCCCACAGGCACAAAGAAGCCGACCGTCGCACCGGGGTAGGCGCCCTCGCCGCCGGTGCCCATGTCCCTCTGTTCGACACGGACGGTCTGCTTCATGGGTAGCAGCAGGGCTCGGTCTTCTTCGCTAACTCCACGGAAACCGTAGTGATCGGGATGGAGTCCGTGCTTCATGCAATTCAGCCAGGCCGCATGGTAGCGCTTCTCGCGCTGCTCCTTGTCGTCCTGCGGCGGATCGCCGATGGGTGGCTCGCCAGGCTTGCGGCTGGTCCGCAACTCCGCATTGAGCTCCGTCGCGCGCTCTGCGCGGTCGATCTGTTCCTTGAGGTCTTTCTGCTCCGCGTCCAGTGCATCAAACTTGGCGCGGTTCTCGGGTGTCAGGTTGTTGGCGAGTTCTGCCATATCGGCAGCGATTTTGCCGCGGCGCTCGCGCATCTCTTTCACTGTCATTACGATTCTCCTGTCGATTTTGAAGATTAGGTGCTCAACTCAACTTGCGCGCCCTGTCGCCGCGGCAGGCGGGGACTGCTGCGCGCTGTCTCGGGAATGCCAGGCGTCAGGCTCGGATATCCCAGAAACAGGTAAAGCTAGAGAGTCGCTTGGATCGCGCGCACAAGTGCGCGGGCTCGTTCGGACTCCGATTCTTCGGGCTTAGCGCCCGAGAATTCCTTGCATTCTTCGATCGCCTCAGCGGCGAGCCGGGCGATCTCTTCAAACTCGTTCTGGCAGACGGATACGGCCGCAGCCGGATCTTCCGCCGCGCGGGCGATCGCCTGGACGATTTCCTCGACATTGATCTTGATCTGGTGACCCGCCTGCTGGCAGGCCTCCATGCAATCGGCCACCTCTGCGCCTTCTTCGACAGCCTGGCGCAACTCGCGCAGTTGATCGGCCGTCAGCCGACGTAGGCTCTTGTTCTCGTCCGACACGTCGATGTCGTACTGCTTGCACAATTTCACCAGCTCCTTCCAGGCCTTGTCCTCCTGGCTCACGTCCTTGAGCTGGTTAAAGCGGGCGAGCGCATTCTGCAAATGCGATTTGGTCTTCTCGTCAGTCGAGAACTTCCAGGGCAGCTTCCAGGTGGATGTGTCATTCTCGTCGCCGACGATCAGGAAGCAGTCGGAGGTCAGGTCTTCACCGTCGACGCGCTTCGTCTTCTTCTCGTCGGCTCGATGGGCTCGACTACGGCAGCGTTCGCCCTCGCAGTTGGGATCGTCGCACTCCTCGTTCGAGCAATCCGCGCAGTCACCGTCCTCGCATTCCGGGCAATCGCACTGGCACTTGTAGTTGCGCTTCGTATGTGATCGAACTTCAACGGGCATCCCGTCCGGCCACAGAGCGCGAGCGTTGACGGAGGTCTGCGGATAGGCCGGAAACGTCACCGGACCAATGTCAAACAGATCCACGTCAGTCAGTTCCCGCATGACGTCCACCGAGCCGTCGGCGTTCTTTGTCTCGAGCCAGTTCTGCGTGCGCACGATGAAGCCGAAGGAACACTGATCGACATCGCCCCGTATCACGAGCTGATGGAGATCCCGCGCCGTCTGCGTGTCGGGGAGCTCGCAGCGAAATTTCAGTCCTTTTTGATCTTCGCTGACGTCGAGCGTTCCGCTTTTGGTGCGTCCGAGCACTTGTCTTCGTTGTGGTTCATCAGGCAGCGCACGTCGGCGCCTTCCTTGAGGGAGCGTGAGAACGCGCCAGGCTTGATCGTCTCGCGGAACCAGCCCAGGTCTTCCGACGCCTGGTCAAACACAGCCGCATACCCTTCGATGACGGGGGGCTTGTTGTCTTCCTTCGGCTGAGCCCGCAGTTGCCCGCCGGACATCACGCGGAACTCCCGCTTCACTGTTCCCATGTCGTTGCTCCATTCAGCTTGCCTGTCACTTGTTCCAAAGCCAAGGCAATCGCCGGTGCATCATGACGAACGGCCGCCTGAATCGCCTTGACGGCGCGGACAAGCTCGGCAATGGCCGTTTCCCCGTCGTTCTTCCAGTCGTTCGACCGAGCGTACATTTGGACGACGTACTCGAGTAGGAAGCTTTCGACCTGGGGCGTCGGATAGGTCCCGTCCATGCGGAAATCGAGCGAATTTGTCTGGCTCATGGCCTCGGCGATCACAGTCAAAACGGGAATAAATGCGCGCTGAAAGTTCCTCAAATCATGCTTATCGCGCGCCAATACCCGGGAAAAGGCGTCCTCAAACAGCCTGGAGTAGGTGCGAACGTAGCGCTGTGCCTCCTGGTCCGTGCCCGCGCCCTTCGTCGGCACCGGCAACTGTTGCTGCGGCGGCGCGACTTCGCCGGCGGCATCCATCATGTTCACTGGCATCCAGTAGGTGCTCCCCGCCTTCCCTCCGATCGGATTCCAATCCATGAAGTACTCGCGGATGTCGTCGCTGTTGCCGATGCCCCACTGCTTCAACAGCGAGATCAGCTTGCCGCGCGACTCCGCGTCCGGCGTGAGCAGGTCCTGGTAATAGAAGCCGGGAAAGTATCTGTTGGCCGAGCGGCCAACCTGCAGAAATAGCTTGCGCTTCAGCTCCGGCTGCCAGGCGCGAATCCACGGTCTGAGCGTGTACTGCACGAACTCGATGGCCTCCTGCTCGGAGCTCGCCCGATTGACCTTGCCCGAGTCGCCCAGCATGCGCAGCGGCACGTGGAAGATGGCGCCGATCTCCTCCCTCTGGTGCTTACGCGTCTCGAGGAACTGCGCGTCGTTCGGCTTGATGTCCGACTGCGTCCATTTGATCCCGCTCTCCGCGATCAGCGGCCGCAGCATGTTCTCCCCGCCGTACGCCTCCTGGATCGAGCGTCGGAAGTTCTCTACCGCTTGCGGGCTCATATCGTTCGGCAGCTCGAACACGCCAGTCGGTCGGATGCCGTTCGCAAAGAACTTGCCGCCGAACTTCTCGGCCGCGAGCGCCAGGCCGACGACCTGTCGCGTCAGTTCGATCACCGGCTTGCCGATGCGCCCGTCAAGTGAGAGTCCGGGAATATGGATCATCTCTCCAGAGGCGATATAGCGCTCCTTGCTCGGGCTGCCCGGCTTCACGCCGTCGGTGGTGGCATACACCATCGTGCCGGCCTCGAACCTGTCGCCGTCGATCACCGTCGGCGCTGTCAGCCGCACCGGACGCGTGGCATTCGGATTCCTGGGCCAGATCGCGAGCGGGCGGTTCGCCTGGTCGCGCTCGATCTCGGCGTAGCAGTTGGTCCACAACAGCGCATGGCACTGCATCGTCTTGACGAAGGTGAAAGCCGTCATTTCCGGGTTCGGTTCGTCGTGAAGAAGCCAGTGAAGATCCTGCTCGACAGCGACGCGCTTGCCCCTCGGCTGCAATTGCTCGTACACGTTGAGATCCAAAGAGGCCAGGCCGCCCGAGATCAGGTCGACGGCAGCGTAAATCGTCGAAACCTGCAGCGCCGTCAGCTCCGACACCCGGATGCCCGAATCCGTCCGGCCGCCGTTGAAGATGTCCAGCAACCACTCGGCCGGATAGCTCAGCGGCGTCGATGGATTCTCGAGGCTGCTACGGAACTGCCTTAAAAATCCCGTCGCCGTTCCTTTCCAGGCAAATACCATCCCTCCGCCTTCGGCGCTCTTTGTACTGCCTTAGAACAAGTAGCTACATCGCAAAGGCGCTGGTTCGAAAATTTCCCGTCGTATCCAGTGATCGCGGTTTCCACTCTATGAAAGTGCCGGCCTTAAGGTGATTTGGGACGACTAATCTAGGCGCGGGCGAGGCTGGGTTTTGCCACCCAGAGCCTTCGCAGCCGCTACTAACAAATAGCGCACGATTGGAAAGATTTATGCGTTTAGGCTGCTTGAATCGCCGCTAGGCCTTTGAACCTTACTCGTCCCGCAGCGCCCGCATCGGATCGATTCGAGAAGCGCGTCGCGCGGGTAGGTAGGTGGCGCCCGCCGTGGTAAACAACAGCAGTAGCGAGACGACTGCAAAGGGAAGCACACCGACGTATCCGAGGCGCAGGAAGGCGATCGAGTTTATGGCCCTACAGGCCAGAATCCCGATGGGCAATCCGACGGCAATCCCCGCGAGGCCTATCGTCAGCCCCTGCTTCAAAACCAGTCTTAAGACGTTCGGCCGGTCTGCCCCAATGGCCATTCGAATGCCGATTTCGCGCGTGCGCCGGCTCACCGAGTAAGCGACCAGCCCGTAGAGCCCAACCACGGCGAGAATGAGGCCCATCATTCCCAACGCGGCCACGGTTTCATCGATGATGTTCGACGCTTTCACCGCGCGATTTTCATAAATATCCAGCATGCTGCGCACATCAAAAACGGGCATATTCCGGTCGATCTCTTGAATAACTCGCCGAATGACTGGCTTCAATGCTGTCGTGTCCGGAGATTTCGACTTTGCCACCAGCGTCATCTGCGATTGCTGATTCTGAGTAAACGGCAGGTACACAAAATCAAGCGGCGCCTCGCTGAGAGAGATATAGTTGGTTGTCTTGGCAACACCTACAATTTCGACCGGCTTGCCAGTTGCGTTCCTCAGACGGAAGCGTTTGCCCAGCGGACTTTGGTTCGGCCAGTAGTGTTGCGCAAACTGTTCGTTTACGATCGCAACTGCCGGCGTGCTCGCCTGATCCGATTCGAGGAAACTGCGGCCCTGAACAATCGGTATCCCCATCGTTTCGAAAAAGCCGTCGCTCACGATGCTGTGGAAGACGCTGATGGCCTCCTGGCCGCCCTTCAACTGGAATCCTTCCGGGACAACTCCGATTGTGGCGGCGCCAATGGCTAAATTCACAGAGGCTGCGAGTGCCGCCGATTCCACATCGGGCGCTAATCGTGTCTTGTCGAGAAGCCGCTTGTAGAACAGCTCCCTCTGAGAATCCGTATAGCGAACGAGGCTAGGGTCAATGCTCGTCAGGAAGAGGCGGTCCATTCGAAAACCGGGGCCGCGATCCAGGTCCGCCCGAAAACCCGCCACCAGAACGGCAGACACAATCAATAGCACCAGCGAGAGCGCCACCTGCCCGGCTACAAGCAGGTTGCGACCCCAGAGCCGTGCTCTCTTCCTCGACCTCGAGTTAACGCCGTCGGTGGCCTTGAGCGCCGGAACCAGGTCCGGCCGGGTCGCTCGAAGAGCCGGGGCCAAACCGAACAAGAAAGTGCTCAGGACCGACACGACAGCTGTGAACAGCAGCACGCGCTGATCGAGCTCAATGCCGGAAGTGAAGGGTAGATCGCTAGGCACAGGCAAACTGTTCCACAGTCTCACTCCTAGAGACGCCACTCCCAACCCCGCCATTCCGCCTCCCACCGCCAGCAGCATGTTTTCGATTAGCAATAGCCGGACCAGCGGCGCACGTCCCGCTCCGATCGCCAGCCGCACCGCAATCTCGCGAGCACGCGCTCCGGCACGACTCAACAGCAATCCAGCTACGTTGGCACACGCCACCAGCAGCACGCAGATCGACAAGAGCACGAGCATAACGATAAAGGCGGTTCTGGCCGGAAAAAATTCGGTCTGAAATTGTAGCTGGCTTTCTACCTTCACACGCAGATTGCCGTCGATCTGTGGATAGATTTGCTGCAGCGAGTTGGCAATCGAGCCTATGTCGGCCTGAGCTTGCGCGATGCTCACACCGGATCTCAGCCGGCCCTTCAAATTTAGCCAGCGGACCTGCCGCTGATCGAGATTGTTCATGCCTGCCAGTCGCGGCGACATGGCAAAAGGTACGTACAGGGCAGGTCTGATGAATTGATCGGTTCCGGTGAACGATTCAGCAGCTACTCCAACGATCGTTAACCCGATCCCGTTCAACCACAGCCTCTCTCCAATCACAGATCGCCTTGCGCCGTACTCGCTCACCCATAAATCGTGGCTGAGCACCACTACCGCATCGCGCCCAATGGCCTGATCTTCATCCGGGCGAAAACCGCGCCCGATGGCCGGCTCTACTCCCAGAACGCGAAAGAAATCGCCAGAAACGTACATGCCGAACTTCATGCGCGGCAAAGTGGCTGCGTCGGGAGCAAATCCGAACGATGAATACGCTTGGGCGACGAGGGCTGAAAATGTGCGGTTCCGGTCGCGAAAATCGCGGTAATCCGGATACGAAACGGTGTTCAAGCCTGGTATGGCCTGGTCCGTGACGGAGGTAACGGCCACCACTCCGCCGGAGTTCGGAACCGGAAGCGGGCGCAATAAGAGCGCGTCCGCGATGCTATAGATTGACGATGTCGCTCCAATGCCGATCGCGAGCGAGCATATCGCGACAGCCGCGAATCCCGGATTCTTACGCAACATTCTGACGGCATAGCGTAGGTCTCTGAGCATGAATCCCTCCAACTTGCCGGTAGGAAAGATGCAATTTCTGGACCGTAATTGCGCCCGGTCGATTATCTGGAAAATCACGACTTAGTCATTTCGGGAGCCTGTTGCGCGTCCGATTATGGGATTGCCCCGATTCGGGGCCGAACGCTGCTACAACCACTGGAACAGGCGCTGCGGTCCGATCCCGGGATTGAGCAATCCCTATTTACTTCGCCGTCACGTATGCGTAGACCAGCAACAACGCCCCAAGCGTGACGAGCGCCGCCGGCTTGCTCCACATCGCGACTCCGCCGATCAAGCTCACGAGGCCGGCCAATCCGATGAGGTCCGCGGTATCAAACTTCTTCACGGCGCGACAACCGTGCCCTCGTCAAAGATCGACTTGCGGAACTGCGGCTTCGCGACCAGAGCCCGGCTGAGCGCCGTCACAGCGGCCGCGATTCCGTCGATCCGCTTGGCCGCCTTCATCCGCTCCGGTTTCGAGGGCTGGCAGTTGTCCTTGTGGTCGTACTGCAGCTGCAGGCAGCCCGCCATCCAATTCAGCACCGGGTGGTTCGCATGCCGGATCTTGCCGTCCACATAGCCGCTCAGCAGGAACTTGGTCGGATGGCTGAGATGCAGAAAGGTCTGCTGCACCTCGACCGCCTCCACGCCCTCGTCGACCAGCTGCATCGCCTCGGTGCGAAAGTTCATGCGATCGTAGGGCATCTCGCGCAGCTCAAACATCTCGCGACCCCACAGTATCCGCTCCTTGACGGCCCGCAGATCGATCGCGTTCCCCGGCGTCGCAGTAATGAAGCCGCGCCGAATCCAGTCCGAATAGGGCACGCGGCAGACGCGCTCAAGCTCCGGCACACGCTCCTTCGGCATCCAGAAGAACGGAAGGAACGTCCACTGCTCGATCCCTTCGAACGGCGGGAATACGAAAACGGCGGCCGTGAGGTCCGTCGTCCATGAGGCGTCGATCCCGACCCAGCACGGCTTGTCAACCAGGTCCCATTTGCGAATCAGAAGCTCGAAGTCGTACTCCGGCCATACGCGCAGGTCCTCGCCGCCGCCGCAGGCCTGCCACCTCGCCATGTCGATGACCGGATCCTCCTGCGACTTAATCGGGACGTTGAGGTTGTAGCGCAGGTACGTCGAGCGCTTCGATGGATCGGACAGCGCCTTGTCGCGCTCCGCGACGAGCGCGTCGTCCGTCAGGAATCCACCCAGGTCCTCGTGGCTCGGATTCGCGGCGACGCGCGCCTCGCGCGATTTCCAATACTCCGGCTCGTTCTCGATACGCTTCTGGTCCGCCTCCCAGATGGCGGCGTAGAGCTTGTCGGAGACAAGCGAGCCGGCGAGCACCTGCTTCGCGTGTTGGTACTCGCTCCACCACAGCGGCGACTCGTATTCCGCGCCCGCAGTCGTAATCGCCAGGTCCAACGGCTCGTAGCGCGAGATCTGGCCCTTGGTCATCACGTCGTAGAGCGTCTGCGCCCGCGCCGTCTTCCAGCGGTGCACCTCGTCGCGGATCGAGAGGCTCGGCTCGATGCCGTCCTGCATGTCGCCGTCGGCCGACAGCACGGCATAGAAGCCGCCGCCATCCCGGCGTAGGACGCGCTTCGTCGAAGGCAGCACGCGCAGCCGCGCCTGCAGGTCCGGATTCGCCTTCACCAGTTGGGCGGCCGCCTTGAATACGAGCCCCGCTTGGTCCTTTGAGGCCGCGGCGCCGTACGCCTCGGGGTTCGTTTCGTTTTCCATGAGCAAGTGGTAGAGCGGAAGACCGCCGATCAGAAACGATTTGCCGTTCTTCTTCGCGACTGAGATGTACGCCGACCGGTATCGACGCCGGCCGTCCTCGGGCGAGACCGTGCCGTACAGATCGCGCAGCACCTGGCGCTGCCAGCCGATGAGACCGTACCCGAGCGGCGGATACAGGATCTCGGAATAGAACCGTTCGATCTTGCAGGCCCGGCATTGCGGCTTGCCGTTCGCTCGAATCTCGCACCAGGTGTCGGCATCGCAATAGGCGCAGGTCGCGGGCCGGTAGTCAGCCACACAGCTTTAGCTCTAGAGTGTCGATCGCGCCCGCTTCGACTGCGGTTTCGATCCGCGATCGCGACGACGGCGTCAAACCGAACTCGCGCCGCTCGAGGAGCAGCCGCATGGACAGCTCGCGGATCGCACGCATCGCTGACTTGCCGTTGGTCATCGTAACGAGTCCCATCAGCGCTCCCGCCGGCAGTGTCTTTCCTTCCGCCGCTGCTTTCTTCTTCAGCGCGCCGACCATCTGCCAAAGGCCGGCATATGCCTCGGCGATCAACGCCTCATCCTCAGCAAGTTGCCACAGCGCCCGCCGATCTACGCGCCGCAGCACCGCCGCGCCCGCCATCTCGTCGACGAGCTCGTCCCAGATGCGCCTGGCCTGCGGGCTCATCCGCTTCGGCTTCTCGGGAAGGCCAGGCTCGTACTGCGGCTCCCTTTGCGGCAGCGCACGCTTCGCTGGATTTCCCTCAAGCCGTCGCAGCGCTGTTGGCTTTGGTGCTGGTCCTCTTAAGCCCATCGCAGCATCGCCGATTTGTCGTAGTACTTCGGGCGCGTTTCTTTAACTTGCTTTGTGACGCGACCGGAGTGATGAATGGTCGTGCTGCAAGGAGCAGCAAAAACAATGGCTAAGACCACAAAGAAGACCAAAGCAACCGCAACCAAGAAGCAGGCGGCCAAGAAGTCGGCCACGAAAACGGCTAACGTTCGCGCACAGGGCGCCACGGGCGCGAAAAAGGCCAAGCCGGCGAGTGAAACTACCACCCAGGCGCCGAAAGAGGGCCGCAAAGCCACCGTGATGGCCTTGATTGGCCGGAAGGAGGGCGCGACGCTCCCCGAGATCATGGCCGCTACCGGCTGGCAGGCACACAGCGTACGCGGGCTCATCTCGACCCTCGGTAGCAAGGAGGGACTGAAGATCGCCAGCACAAAAAACGAGGCTGGCGAGCGCGTTTATCAGCATCAGGCATAAAAAAGCCGGCCTCGCCCGAAAGCGGAGGCGGCAAAAACGGATTCACGCCGCCTTCGCTAATCTCTCTTCTTTTAGCTCCTCGAAAGTCCTGCCATCAACATCGAGTCTCGCCTGTTTGCCGGCCAGGTTCTGCCAGCGTCCCACGATCAGATCCGCATACTTCGGATCGAGCTCAAGGCCGTAACAGATCCGTTCGGTCACCTCGGCCGCTGCCAGTGTTGTGCCGCTGCCAAGGAAGGGTTCAAAGACCAGCTCCCCGCGCTTCGTGTGGTTTAGGATCGGGCGCCGCATCAAATCAACGGGCTTCTGCGTTGGGTGATCGAATTTCTCCTCGTCCGATCCGCCCATGATGAATTTAGGCGATGGCGAATCCCAGATCGTCGAGTTCTTTCCGGCCGCGCCGAACCACGGCGCGTTCTTCTTTCGGACGTACCAGCACGGTTCATGCTGATACCAGTAGTGAGTCCGCGTGAGGACCGTCCGCCCCTTGTTCCAAATGATCTGCTGCGGATACAAAAACCCGATGCGCAACAGGCCGTTCAGAACCTCCCGGGTGAATACTGATGCATGCCAAACATAAGCCACCTGGAGACTTGGCACCAGCTCAAAGGCATTCGACCAATCGGCGCGGGTGTCCATCGAGATCGATGTGTTCGTGTGGCCATCGGTGCGGTGCTTCAGGTAGCTGGCTTCTGCGGGCCCGCACCCGTTTAGGCCGGCGCGATCGCGCCACTCTGTGTCGAGCTCAATGCGGTACGGCGGATCGGTAACCATGAGGATCGGCCCGCGCTCGCCAAGTAATCGGGCCACTGCCTCCGGACTGGTCGAGTCCCCGCAAAGGACGCGGTGCTCACCGCAAAGCCAAAGGTCCCCGACACGAGACACAGGATTCTCGGGAAGCGATGGGGCGGCGTTCGCCTTCTGGTCATCCTCCGGTGAGACGAGAAGATCATCGATTTCGTTCGTGTCAAAGCCGGTCAAATGCAGGTCGAAGTCCAGGCTTTTCAAGTCGAACATCTCGAGGCCCAGCGCCTCCATGTCCCAGTCCGTTTCCTCGTGGCTCCGGTTGTCCATCAAGCGATACGCTTTTACCTGCGTCGGCGTCAGGTCGGTTGCGACGTGAACAGGAACCTCCTTTAGTTGCAGCTTCTTGGCGGCGAGCAGACGGGCGTGTCCGACCACGACCACGCGGTCGTCGTCAACCACGATCGGCTGGCGCCAGCCGAACTCCTTAATCGACACCGCGACCTTTTCGATCGCGGCGGTGCCGATCTTCCGGGCGTTCCGCGCGTACGGAATCGGCTTTTCTATCGGCCAAACTTCAACCTTCATCGTTAACTGGGAAAAATGGCAAAACCTGCGGCTTTTTGCGCGATGGCTGGGCACGGATCACGGTGCGGCCGCCAGCGTGAACCAGACCGGCTATCCCACTTAAAAGGGAGTATTCGAACCGGAGTGTGGCGCGGCAACTATCAAACCTCGGCGTATAATCGATCCGCGATGACATCAGACCGGCGGGGTATCTTCATCAGTCATATTTCCGAGGAGTCCCCTGTTGCACTAGTGCTGAAGAACCATCTGCAGCTCGCCTTTGCCGAGGATTTCCCCATCTTCGTATCGACCGACAAAAGAAGCATACAGCCCGGAGAGCAGTGGTATGGCAGCATCATCGAGAGTTTAAGGAAGGCGCAAGTGATTATCGTCCTTCTCTCAACGGAATCATTCCGGCGGGGGTGGATCACTTTTGAGGCTGGTTTCGGGATTGGCGCAGATGCGTTGGTTATACCGATGGCCCTGAGTCGTTTCAGCTTCTCTCAACTCAGCTATCCGCTCGCCGGTATTCAAGGTCGTACGATCGATGAAATAGGCTTCGTAATTGACGCTATCGCCCCAAGGATCGGTCTTGCCAGCAAGGTGATTGATGTAGATGCCTACCAGCGTGATATCCGTGAGGCTGAAGCAAAATTGAATTACAAATCGCTTAAGGTCGAGCCGATTGTGGAAGGAAATTGGCTTTACTTCGAGGTCACGAACGTTGGCAATGTGGATCTCGAATTACTAATGTTTGAGATTCTACTGCCTGATGTGGCGAAATATGTCCAGGGCTGGGTCGACTTCGGCAAATTGGAAAAAGCTAGTGCTACTCGCGATGGACAGTCGTACACTTGGTATGCCTGTTACTCTCCGCGCGGAACCTATAACAACTTGCAGCCTGTATTGCGGCCAGTTATTACTCCGTCGATGCAACGCGTACGGCTCGGTTTTTCGATTCCGATCTGTGCTTCACTACCGGCATCGGACCCAGAAAGCTATCTATATTTTCAGGTTCATGCAGTTGGCTATAGCACTCAAATGGAAAAGCGGATGTTGAGGGAGTTGTTTCCGAAAGGAGCTTAGACGCACGTTGTTTCCTCGCGCCGCGTTTTCTTGCTATGACACCCATGACACAAGCCCTGCAAGTTGTCGAGCGACCACTTCGCTCCGCCAGCGCGGATCGGAACCTTGTGATCCGCGTCCGTGCTTGGCTCCTGATTACAGTCCTTGCACACAGGATCGCGCCGCAGCACCATTGCTCGCAGCTTGAGCCAACGGGTTGAGTTCGTGGCCATGCGCAGCGGATCGTCGCGCCTGGCGCGGTCGTATTGGGAAACAGGCGCGTCGCTAGCATGCGCTGCGCAATAGCCGTGGTCGACGAGCTCCGGGCAGCCCGGAGTCGAGCATGGCCGCTTCGCTAGGTGCATACGCTGAGCCGGCTGCGACACCACTCGATCGAAGGCTGTAGCGCCGGCGCGCGGGTCGTCCGATAGCACGGCGCCCAAGGCGAGGCTGGTTGCGAGAGCAGTCGCATTTTGCGCACGCGGTGCTTCGAACCGCACCATTCATAGCGGTCAGCCAGCGTCAGGCGCAAGGCTGTCGCTGCGCTGATCCTTTGCACCTTGCCCGGCAGCAGGAGCTTCACCTCGGGATGTTCCGCGACGCGGAGAATCCGTTGCAGTTCGGTTTGATCTGGAGACACTTGGAGGGCGATGAGGCGTGTGGCCGCCCTAGGCCGATTACTACCAATTGCCCGTGGAGCCCGGGTCAAACGCAAAACGCGTTTGTATTGAAAATACAGGATATTTTGGAGCGTTGTCAATGCTTCTGTGGATATTGATATTAGCCTCGTTGAAGCGCGGCCGTCGACATCAGCTCAGTGGCTGTCTGGACTATATTACGAGACCCCGACGAAATTCTGTATAACTCAGGATTTCTGTTGATGGCGCCGCATCAGAAGCCACTAAGCGCAACGAATTGAGTTGGCCTGTGTCATTCGTTATGAACCTATCGCAGTACGGAACGTAGGCAGCCATGAAAAGGTCCAACCGCCCCGCTCGATATGTCCCCTCGCCTCTCATATCGCGGATGCAGCGGTAATATTGGGCAATACATAAACTCAGCATCACGGCTTTAAAGGGCGGGCAAACCTCAGCGAAAGCGCGAACTCCCGATTCGTCAATTTCGATTCCGCAGCCACGGCGATACAGCCCAGTTGCCAATAACCAGGATGCACCGGTTTCGCCCATCAATACCTCAATTAGCTTTGGCGCATCGGGACGCTTAGCCGCTTTATTCTCGAAAATACGGTCAAAGGCTGGCCGAGCCTTGCTATATAGCTGTTCAAATTCAGCGTCGCGGGCTTCGAAGTCCTTCAGAGTCTCCTCGGCCAATTCGTCACTACCAAGTAATGCCCCACGCGCGAGCTCTTCTTCGATCTCAGCTCGACTTTGTCCAATCAGGCGGCATAACAAAGGGCTTCAGAGAATCGTTCCAGAAGCTGCGAAGGCGATTGGTTGATCTCTGAGGGGGAATGAGAGGTGAAAGAATCGTTCCAGAGATGCTTGCGAACTGCGGCCAAAGCGTCGGAGAAGGTGGGGAGGGATTTCTGATACCAAGCGGTTTGCAAAGGCAAGACTTGGTTTTGCTTTCTCAAACGAGAAGCCAGCAGAGTGACGAGGGAGAACATAGCAAGCAGCAGCGGAGTGCTGCGAGCAATGGCTTTGTCGGACCATTGGCGCTGAGTTTCCAGGCCGAGATGAGCTCGGGATTCCTCGAAGGTGACTTCCACCTGCCAGCGGCAGACATAGGCCTTGATGATATCCAGAGGTGCGGCGGTGAGGTCGGTGGACAACAGGGCCAGCGGATCGAATCGTCGTTGCGGGTCACGGATCAACACCCAGCGGATCTGGGAGGACGGCAGCCCGCCGTGATACCAAATGGCTGTGTCCGAGCAAAACTCGACGGTTCTGCCAGCACGGCCGTACCAGTTCCGGAGGAGCGCTTTCTTCCAACGGGTCTTGGAATCAGCCATACGCTGTTGAAGAGAAGGCAGACGGGCTCCAATTATGCGGGGTCGGCCCGCACGACCGGGTGAACGCGCCGGAGCGGGTTGGTAGAGACGGGCATCGAGGCGGAGTCGAGTGATGCAAGCGATGTTGACTCGGCGCAACTGATACAGAAAATCCAAGGCGGCAAACGCACCATCGGCAACCAACGTTAGCTTCCGCCGCGGCAACCACCGTCGCAATTGGAAACACTGTTGCCGGGCCCAATGGAGCAGTGTCTTCGGCTTCCGGTTTCCGTTCTCGTAGTAGCGCTCCGAGGGCGCCAAACTGGTCAGAACCGGAAGTGCCCAGACTCGTTGCGCCCACCCAATACGGATCAGCAGCATAAGACTAAGCCAGCGCAGGCCGGACGCCTTGACAAAATGACTCTCCGAAGAGCGAACTGGATCCCGATAAATTCCCCGGGCCCGAATCTTGGGACCCCAACGCCGTTCCACTGTGTCGTCTAAACCGAATAACAGCGGACCTTGAGGAGAGAACTGATCTATGAGCAAACCCAACAAAATCCGGCTTCCTTGGCGCAGATCCCACGCCGCGCGATTCAGAACACGATGAAAATTCTGAAACTGCTTCTCCTGGCCTAAGCCCATGATGCGCAAAATACCGCACACCGTCCGTCGGCCTGGCGCCAAAATAGCGCCCACCATCAAAACCACGGCACGCTGCCAGGTGCGATTGAGCATCATGGGTTGAAATGCTAGGATGATCGGAGCGAAGTCAGAGGGGAGGTTGATCATAAAACATTCTCGCTAAGAATTGTTTAAATCATCTCACCCTCCCTTCGTTTCAATTGGACAAAGTCGAGCTCAGGCCCGCGAATATTTAGCTCCTTCCAATCGAAATGATCCGGATTACGTGCATGCATCTGCGTCAACTCCTCAAGAATCCAGTTATAGGGCCTGATGCACTCTCCAGCGTGAACGAGGTGTCTACATACAGAAAGCAATTGCTCTCTTCGCGCCGGAGTTGGCGTTGCGCTCAACTCGGAAAGGCTCGTCTCAGAAAGTCGGACACCAAAGCCTATCCCCAAACTCTTTATCAGAGACTGTGAATCTGGATCGTCTGTCAGTCCGTTCAAACCGCTCGTATCGAAGATCAAGCTCGTCCTTCGGCCCCGCATAGCGTCATTATGCCGGTCGCGCAGGCGCGGGACTAGGGCGGTAAGACATTCGGAATCGATTTCCGCCCCAAAACAAAAAGCCCGATGCCGTTGGAGTTGGCAAGCACGCGGCTGGTAGAAGGTACCGCGAATCGGGCGGCTTCCCCGGTTTCGGTACCGGGTGAAGCCGAAGCTTCGGAGGCAGGAACAATCTGGTAAGAGGGCGTGATGGGGTGCGCTCACTACGAAGGTATATGTTGAAGCGGCTCGGTCTATTCACGCGTGGGGCTCTTCCGATCTCGAGTGCCGTCGCTATTGCCCTGTGCAGCATTCTGAGCGCTGCCCCTGCGGCCCAGCAAGAGCGGGCAAAGACAGTGCCGGTAAGCGTTGGGGTCGAGTCCGAGGGTGTATCGGTGCTAAGCGAGGGCTTCACAACGGACATCACGAAACCAGAGATTCTGGAGTTGGAACGTCTTATAAGGAACGGGCTTTCTAACGACAAAAGCATGGTCGTTGTGAAGGAAGACGAGCAGGAAACGCATCTGCATATCACAATAGTTGCGGCGCACCTAAAGCAGCAGGGAGGTGCGAGATCGATCGTGGCGAGTAGTGCTGTGACGCTCTTAAACCAGCATGGCGACAACTCACTGGGCACTCATGACGTCTTAGTTTCGGATGATCTGTCCTCGTTAGCGGCGAGAATTGTTTTTCAGGTCCTAAGTTTCAAATTGCGTGTCAGCCTCGGACCTTTTCGGAGATGACAAGCAAGAATATAAAGCATTGGCTGAGGAAAAACGGCTCCTCCGTCCTGGTCCAGTTGATTGGCGGCACCGTCACAATACTTCTTCCGTGTTTGTTCCGTTCTGTGCCAAGGTCTAGGCCTTTGATAGTCGACTTGCGTCGCCGCATTCCACGCTCAGGCACACGGCTTCAAACAGCGAGCTCGCCATCGTCACCCACGCATACCGGCCGCGCGGCGAGTCGAAGTAGACCGTGCAGATCCGCCGGTGCTCGAACGTAGCCACTTGTCTAGTGTCGAACGTCGCTAGCGTCGATGCGGTGCGATCGACTCCTGGATCGAGCGCAACGTATCGTTCACGTCCCGCAGCTCGTCCTTGGTCGCCATGCGCTCGAGCGCATGCTGAATCTCGCGATCGCGGCGAAGGTATTCTTCCCGGTCGACGGAATGCTCGATCTGCTTGTCGAGCTGAACCTGCGTTCGCGCCACCGAATCCGCGATCGCGCCGACGCGGCATACAGGTTGACCCATGCCTGCTCTTAAACTGTCGCGACACGATTTCCCCCGCGATTCCGAGATGCTTCGGCGTTTTTCGCAACTAATCTCCGATGATCGCTGAACGTTGAACTTCCTCGAAGCCGACTTATGGACCGGCACGCGTTTCAGTCTCAGAGTGGCCGTACTACAGAGAGTGGACCAGAGCATGAGAGCGCGACCATCCTTGGAAGCGTTCCGTTCGTAGCAAGACGACTACTCGGGATCAATACTAGGGCGTTTTCGCAACTCTGAATCGCTGCGATCTTATCTGAGCTTTTCTCGAAACAGCTTCTCTGGAAATTCAGGCTGTATTAGTGACAGAAAGGCGTCTTTATAAACAGCAAATAAGAAGGAGCGTTGCTCATGTCATCAGCCAAGCCTGGGCTTTAGTCTCCAAATTACTTCTTTAGCCCAATTAGCCGTAGCAGTGCTTGTCCTATCTTTGTCTTCCAGCGTTCGCTCGGTTTTGTGCTCATTCTCATCTGCGCCAAGTTCTTCATCGCCCTGAGCGTGTCCGGGTGCTCCTCCCCAGCACTCGACGGCGTGCCGCCAGCACCTGCTCCTCAAGCTGCCGCGCTGCCGTATGATCGCCCTGCGCGTTCAGCGTTTGACCGAGATTGTTCATCGCCCTGAGCGTATGAGGGTGCTCCTCGCCCAGCACCCGACGGCTTGCCGCCAGCACCTGCTCCTGAAGCTGCCGCGCCGCCGCATGATCGCCCTGCGCGTACACCGTCCCGGCGAGATTGTTCATCGCCGTGAGCGTGTCCGGGTGCTCCTCGCCCAGCACTCGACGCATTGCCGCCAGCACCTGCTCCTGAAGCTGCTGCGCTGGCGCATGATCGCCCTGCGCGTTCAGCGTTTGACCGAGATTGTTCATAGCCCTGAGCGTGTCCGGGTGCTCCTCGCCCAGCACTCGACGGCGTGCCGCCAGCACCTGCTCCTGAAGCTGCCGCGCTGCCGTATGATCGCCCTGCGCGTTCAGCGTTTGACCGAGATTGTTCATCGCCCTGAGCGTATGAGGGTGCTCCTCGCCCAGCACCCGACGGCTTGCCGCCAGCACCTGCTCCTGAAGCTGCCGCGCCGCCGCATGATCGCCCTGCGCGTTCAGCGTCCCGGCGAGATTGTTCATCGCCGTGAGCGTGTCCGGGTGCTCCTCGCCCAGCACTCGACGCATTGCCGCCAGCACCTGCTCCTGAAGCTGGCGCGCTGCCGCATGATCGCCCTGCGCGTGCAGCGTTTGACCGAGATTGTTCATCGCTCTGAGCGTGTCCGGGTGCTCATCGCCCAGCACTCGACGGCGTGCCGCCAGCAGCTGCTCCTGAAGCTGCCGCGCTGCTGCATGATCGCCCTGCGCGTTCAGCGCTAGAGCGAGATTGTTCATCGCCGTGAGCGTGTCCGGGTGCTCCTCGGCCAGCTCTCGACGCATTGCCGCCAGCACTTGCTCCTGAAGCTGCCGCGCTGCCACATGATCGCCCTGCGCGTTCAGCGTTTGAGTGAGATTGTTCATGGCCCTGAGCGTGTCCGGGTGCTCCTCGCCCAGCACTCGTCGCATTGCCGCCAGCACCTGCTCCTGAAGCTGCCGCGCTGCCGCATGATCGCCCTGCGCGTTCAGCGTCCCGGCGAGATTGTTCATCGCCGTGAGCGTGTCCGGGTGCTCCTCGCCCAGCACTCGACGGCTTGCCGCCAGCACCTGCTCCTGAAGCTGCCGCGCTGCCGCATGATCGCCCTGCCCGTACACCGTCCCGGCGAGATTGTTCATCGCCGTGAGCGTGTCCGGGTGCTCCTCGCCCAGCACCCGACGGCGTGCCGCCAGCACCTGCTCCTGAAGCCGCCGCGCGGCTGCATGATCGCCCTGCGCGTTCAGCGTTTGAGTGAGATTGTTCATGGCCCTGAGCGTGTCCGGGTGCTCCTCGCCCAGCACTCGACACATTGCCTCCAGCACCTGCTCTTGAAGCTGCCGCGCTGCCGCATGATCGCCCTGCCCGTTCAGCGTTTGACCGAGATTGTTCATGGCCCTGAGCGTGTCCGGGTGCTCCTCGCCCAGCACCCGACGGCGTGCCGCCAGCACCTGCTCCTGAAGCCGCCGCGCGGCTGCATGATCGCCCTGCGCGTTCAGCGTTTGAGTGAGATTGTTCATGGCCCTGAGCGTGTCCGGGTGCTCCTCGCCCAGCACTCGACACATTGCCTCCAGCACCTGCTCTTGAAGCTGCCGCGCTGCCGCATGATCGCCCTGCCCGTTCAGCGTTTGACCGAGATTGTTCATGGCCCTGAGCGTGTCCGGGTGCTCCTCGCCCAGCACTCGACGCATTGCCGCCAGCACCTGCTCCTGAAGCTGCCGCGCTGCTGCATGATCGCCTTGCGCCTTTAGCGTTTGACCGAGATTGTTCATAGCCATGAGCGTATGAGGGTGCTCCTCGCCCAGCACCCGACGGCTTGCCGCCAGCACCTGCTCCTGAAGCTGCCGCGCTGCTGCATGATTGCCCTGCGCTTTCAGCGTTTGACCGAGATTGTTCATAGCCATGAGCGTATGAGGGTGCTCCTCGCCCAGCACCCGACGGCTTGCCGCCAGCACCTGCTCCTGAAGCTGCCGCGCTGCCGCATAATCGCCCTGCGCTTTCAGCGTTTGACCGAGATTGTTCATCGCCATGAGCGTATCCGGGTGCTCCTCGCCCAGCACCCGACGGCGTGCCGCCAGCACCTGCTCCTGAAGCTGCCGGGATGAACCGTAATCAGCTCGCGCGTAATCGAGATTCGCAACCGAGAGCGCGAGCTTGGCCTCCGCATCCGTTTGCGAGTCGTTTGTAACAAGGTGCCGCGCATGCGGCATGTCCATCGCTACCCTCGAGTGTTCACCTATATGAGCAACCCGCGCCAACCTGTTCGTAAACGCTCGAACGGCTGCCGATCGAACCCTAATCGTTCGTTCCTCCCCCGGAAACTGAAAGCGCATCGTCCGACTGACAAGTGTGTGCACCATTCGTGCATCCTCGCCGAAGCGCTCGCAGAGACTGAGTGCTCCTACCTGATCCAGAGCTTTTAGCGAGTAGCTCTTTGCAGTGCCACCTCCATCCAGAAGTTCGAAGACCTCCGACAGGAGGTGCACCGAAATGGGTGCGACGGCCAGCACCGAGGCAAGCCGGAGGAAGTCCAGTCCCTCCGGCCCGAGTTGCCGAATGCTCTTCAGTAACGTGGCACTGATACTTCGTTCGTGTCCAGTGGGAAGGCTCTCTTTCAACGAGTTCCCGAATTCTACGGCATCTTCCAAAG
>CAVRNU010000018.1:0-116123 GCA_963722585.1 Bryobacterales bacterium
CCAAATCCGTGTTGGCGAAACCGCTGGAACACCAATGCTCCGCGGCCACGACATCGCCCGCGCGAGGCTCGAATTCGGTGCGGATCTCGCCGCCCCATGTACCGTCTTCGAACGATTTCCGCGACCATGCTGCCTTCTGAATCGGCGCAATGTACTTCCAAGTCTCGTAGTCGCCAGGACGATATCGCCGATGCATCGCATAGAAAACCCGGATACCGGTCTTTCTCGCCGCTTCGAGAATCTGCTTCATATGAGGAACACACTGGTTCCTTTCGGCAACGCCCTTTATTCGATCCCATATTTTGCCGCCCTCGGAGATGAAGTCGTTATACGGATCGATCAAGGCAAGCCCGGTGATCTCCTTCTCATAGGTGTGCATGTTTCCTCCGGTCAATCGCAACCTTGGCTTCCGCCGAGAACCTCGACATTGATCGACATGCGCCTGCCGTCAAGGGCGGACGTCGAACGCCGGTGCCGAGTTCAGAAATCCAGGACGACGATTCAGTCGGGCTGCTTATCCGTGTCACCGTCGTCCGCCCGCCCGAACGCAGGGAGGTACTGGCCGAAGTTCAATTCGAAGTCGCTCCGAACACCGTAGCCGATATTACGAACCTTCGCACGACGCGCCTGCGCACCGGGCAAGGCCAGCAGTGGGAAGAACAGGTCGTTGCTCGACTGAAGCTCGGTAGCTGTCGGCATCCCGAACCGATTGACCTGGGCCTTCGCCGCGGCCAGCGTTTCATGGTCGAACGAGGCCAGACGCCGGACGAGAGTATCGACAAACGAGTCGAGGTCTTTATCGTCCAGCGTGCGGTTCACCCAGCCATATCGCTCGGCGATATCAGCGTCGAAATCATCGCCGCTAAGCACGATCTCAAGTGCGCGTGAGCGGCCGACCAGGCGCGGGAGCCACTCCAGCGCTCCGCCGCCCGGGACCAGTCCAACGCCAACCTCGGGGTTGCCGAACAGGGCGCTTTGCCGGCTCGCGAAGCGCATGTCGCAGGCCAGCACGAACTCGTTACCGATGCCGCGCGTGCGGCCGCGAATCTTGGCGATGCTCACTACTGGCGTGGACGACAGGCGCAGCACAAACTCGCGCCAAAGGCCCAGCGCCTCTGGCCGTTCCGCTGCCTTGGCTACGTCGAGATGGGCGATGAAAAAATCGGGATTCGCCGACTGGAACACTACGACCTTGACGGACGGGTCCGCCTCGAGGTCGGTCATTAGCGCTCCCAATTCGACGATCGTTGTGGGAACAAATATGTTGATCGGCGGGTTGCTGAAGGTGATCGTCCATAGGCCCGGATAGGTCTGGTCGATGTTGAACTGCGAATGGTCAGGCATGGCGCATTTCCTCCTCTCTTTGTGAAGGTACCCTACCGCAGCGATCTGAAGCCCGCGTGGGGATGGCGGCCGTCCTCATAGCGCTAAAGGATCGAGGCAGCGGGGCCGTACCAGCTGCCCACGGAAGCGTCCTGATTCCCAACTTCATTCTTAAGCGTTGCTTCCCGCCCACTTCTTAGCCGGGCGCAGCATCGGCGTGACGCCGACCTGCTCCTCCGCCGTATACGGCGCTCCATAATACGGGAAATCCTTGCGAATGCGCCCGCGGTCGGGAGCAAGTCCATCGACAATTGGCGTGTTGGCTGCCAGCGTCAACATCACATCCAACACATCGTCGCCGAGCGCGCGTCCATTGAAGCTGGCCACCTCAAATGCGGCGGACGTTCCAAGCTCGTAAGGCAGTGTGTTGGGACAAAGCCGTCGAGCGATCAGCTTCCCGTATTCACCCGGGTCCGCCGCCGAACCGGCATAAATCGTCATCTTCTCCGCAAAATCCGCGATCGTCTTCGCGAAGCGCTCTCGATCTTCAGACGGAACCGACGCATTGAATTGTTCTTTCAACTCTTGATCGCTCGGGTCGTCCAGGAAGATATGCGTAACCATAGGCAGGCCCCAACGCGAAACTTGTACCTCCGGCGCATGGCCAAAGAGGGAGATCGTCGCCCATGCGTTGATTTTTCCCTTCCCAATCAGTTCGCTCGGCACCTCCAGCACAATCGCCGTAACATTCCGCCTCGCAAAGGGATTCTGCTGATGCAGAAAGGCGTCCCCATCGTAGCGCTGCTCCTTATAGAAAGCAGTCATAAATGTGCGGAATCCAGCATTTGCCGCAAATAGGTCTGGAGCAATCCCAACATACGCACGAAGACCCGAATTAGTCACGACCGAACCGGTTTCACCCTCAACCAGGCTCTCTCCGGCGTCGCCACGAAGAGCATCGTCACCCGTCGCCTTCCGCACCACAACGGGCTGAATGTGAGTATGCTCACTGCCATCTCCGTGTCGTGGTTCACCAAACGTGAACTTGAACGTAACCTCTTCCTTCGCATCTCCGTTCAGGTCGAACCGGAACGCGTAGAGCCCTTCTGGATGAAGCGTATCCGGAGCCGATAGTCCCACATCCGGATTCACGGTCATCGCCATCACCGTCTTGCCCGAGGGGCCGTCAAATAAATAAAAGTCGCAGAGGTTGAGGCTCGGATCTTCCCTCGCCAGTTTGGTATCGAAATGATGTGACATAAAGAATCTCCTTGAAAAGCATTGGCAATTAGACAACTCGAGAATCGAAGCATTGATTTTGCAGTTGGTCGTTTGGCCATCATGGTGGATGTTCCTCGGAGAGATTCTGCCGTAGCCCGTGGGTCCGAATCGCGCCGCCAGTTTATCGCATTCACCAATGTACTGAAGTTGGTTTCCAACCGTAAGAGCATAGACGCCCGGGCCCGGCGGTACATGAGCAAGCCGAAACCGAAGGGTCCCGAACTGTACCGATGAGGTCGGACGCCCGGTGGCAACGGGTGCGTGTATTCCGTAATCCCTAGAACGTCTGTATCGGGCCGAATTTCTTGGACGAGACGGAACAAGTATCGCCCGAATTGGCACTCCGTCATGACCAAAATGTACACCATAGTTCACATGGCCGCCTATGGTGAGATTTGGAACGTTAAGTCGGCCAGTGTCATGCCATTCGAGAGAAAACGCCCAGCAGCCTGTTTCCAGTCCTTTATCTCGGACCAAACGCCATGTTTCAAAATCGCTATTTAACGTCGAGCCGGGAGAAGGGCGATTCGGCCAGCTGATGCGAAAAAAACCGCGTGCCCATGGAGAAGGCACGTGGCGACCAGAGGTTCAAGCAATCGTTGGCTTTGGAACGGACGCGAATAGCGCGTCCTCTGGGACTGCCCTTCGGCTGGCTGTCCTCTCCGAACAGATTAGCGGCGCCGCGGCGAGATCGACTCCTGGATCGAGCGCAGCGTGTCGTTCACGTCCCGCAGCTCGTCTTTAGTCGCCAGGCGCTCGAGCGCGCGCTGGATCTCGCGATCGGGGCGCAGATACTCCTCCCGGTCCACGGAGTGCTCCACCTGCTTGTCGAGCTGGGTCTGCATACATCTTACGGAATCCGCAGTCGCACCGACGCGGGCATAGAGGTTACTCGTCGCTGCGCCTACCTGTTGCGACACGATTGCCCGAGATTCTCAAGACGCTGTGGCATTTCCCGTTCGTAATCGCGAACGGTGGTCTGCTAGTGCCCGCTCACAGAACCTTGCCACGCAGACATTCTTGTTGACTTTGCGAATAGGAATGCAGGATATCGCGACACTCCCCACCCTCGAATCACATCGCCCACCTTCTGACGTTCTTCAACCGCTTGCGCACGACGCGCCTAGTGTTTTCGGCGGAAATCTCGCAAGCGGAGCAGAGCTTGAAGAAGTTGGAGAAAAGCTTAGGACCTGGCGTGCTTACCGATCACCCCCCATGTCCGCCATAGCCGCTCAACCTGCGGCGGTCGCCATTCGATTTGAGACTCAGCTGCGTGGTAACGTCGCATGTGATGGGCTTGCCCCGCACAACTTCTTCATATGGCGGCAGAAACACCCGAACATGACGTTGCGATCTCGTTTCTCTCGAAAGATCTAAGGATCGGAGAAGCGCTTCACCAACGGCTGAGCCAAAGTCTGAAGGTGTTTTTCTATCCGAGAAGCCAAGAAGAGCTGGCGGGCACTGACGGTATGGTTTCGATGAAGAGGCCATTCCTCGAAACACGCGTGAGTGTTGTTCTGTATCGCAAGGACTGGGGATTGACGCCCTGGACCAGGATCGAGCAAACAGCGATTCAGGAAGCTTGCCTGGCGAAGGGCTGGGGCGGCCTGTTCTTTATCGTGTTGGATCGCAAAGATCAAATTCCCACTTGGCTTCCAACCAATTACGTCCGATTCAATTGGGAAGATTTTGGGCTAGATGAAGCAGTTGGGGCCATAAAGGCAAGAGCACTCGAACAGGGCGCCGAGCAGTCGCGACTTACTCCTGCCAAGCGGGCCGAGATGTTTGCGGCGGCGGCTGCGTATAGAGCAGACAAGGCAAATATGAACTCGTCCGCAGGGCTCGTGGCCATACTCGGGCAGGTTTCCAAGGTACTTGAGAGGATTGATGCGCACTGCGAAGACCCGAGCATCAAAGAACATTTGGGCGACTTTCGAAGGGAAAAGACAGATCGCTCTTTCATCCTCACCACAAACTACATTGGGATGATCATCCGCTGGGACCAGCAGTATGCAAATATGATCGACAAAAACAGCACGCTTACGGTCGAGGAATATGACGGTCGCTTGCTTCTAACCGCTGAACTGGGCCGGAGCGTGGAGTCCCGAAGACCGCAACGGTTGCGACAAACAAAATATCAGCCGGATCTCTCCCCGGCCCGGGAGTATGGCTGGAACGAAGAGGGATCGACCGAATTTCTTTCTTCCGATGCGCTTGCTGAACGATGCGTCATCCATTTTATAGACCTCGTGGATCGTCAAGCCACAGGAGAGTTCGGGTATCGCGGTGTGTTCTGAAGGCCTCATCGAAGACGAGTGCAGCAAAGAAGGGCAGCTCGTAAGCTACTCACGGATACATCCGAAAAACCTTTTGCCCGTCCTTAACTGAGACATACACGAATATTCGGTCGAAGACGCCAACTGCCGATCCTATTCTTGCTAGGACGGCTGCAACGGCATCTTCATAGCCAAAGTCGATTGCCTCGACAGGCGAGTTATATGCAAAAGCTTGGTCGTAGTGGACAAGTAAGTGAAACTCGTTCACATTTGCCGGCTTGGCCGAATATTTACTTACCTTCGCCTGTGTGCAGTCGTACAAGGCATCGACCATTGAATTCGGCGAGTATGCACCTCCGTTCATAGGGAACGTCATCCAGCCGATTTGCCCTCTTGTTCTCGCGCGGCCAACGCGAGGGTGAATGTCCACAGCGTCCAGATATTTCTTCAGCGTCGAAAACCCAGCGAAGTCGTTCCAAAGAAATCCTTGCGGTGATTGCCAATCGGGCTCTGTTGGCCACCTTTTATCCAGCTGGTCCAAAAGGATCAGCAGTTCCGAGCGAAACGCTTGCTCGTCGTCGAATTGCAGTCGCCTCTTCGCAGAGAGCCAAACCAGTCCGAAATTCTCGGTGTTGTTCGGCTCCCACATGAGAAGCTTTTCAAAGGATCGCTCCAGAATCTCTTTTCGTTTGGCCTGGCCCATCTGTATCTCATCCAGCCAGGACGTGAGTTCTACCCCGACCGTGCGGCCATCTTCGAGGTCGCATTCGATATCCGGCGGATCGCTGGGCGCCAGATCCCACCGCTTCACCGCGGCGTCTGCAAACATTTGCTCTTCTTTGATAAAGCGTGCAAATACTGCCTTCTCTTTCGTTGGATTGCCCATATAAGTCTGGTACAGTGCCTTTCGTGGGACGCCATCCCTATCTCATTTAATCGGAAATCGCCGAGCTAACGCTCTTCGGGCTTGTCAGAGACCGCGAAGCATGGCATAAAGCGAGGTACACCGCACTTGAGATGGGATACCCGCTGACCATGAATCGCGAAGGAACCGCACTCAATAGCTGCAACCGATATGCCTGCGCATGAGGCTTTGATCTACACTCGCAACGCAACTAGTTCCGACCACGTTCGAAGAATGGGCCGCGGCGCATCGGTACAACATCGCCGCCGCCGTGGTTCCCGTACTTGACATATCAATCCCGACCGCCGCACGCGAGAAGCATTCGATGGATGGAATGCCGGGTGTCGTCGCTGAACGAACTACCGGCGGTGGGGCGAGATCGACTCCTGAATCGAGCGCAGCGTATCGTTCACGTCGCGCAGCTCGTCCTTCGTAGCCATCCGCTCAAGCGCATGCTGAATCTCGCGATCGCGGCGAAGGTATTCTTCCCGGTCGACGGAATGCTCGATCTGTTTATCAAGCTGAACCTGCGTTCGCGCGACCGAATCTGCGATCGCGCCGACGTGCGCATAGAGGTTAATCATCGAAACGACACCCGTGCCGATCAGCGCGGTCAGCAGGCTGATCAGAGCCGTTCCGAGAGTGCGGCCGAAATGAAAGCGCTCATCACGCACACCAGCACCATGGACGACGGCGTACGTGGCCGTTCGGGGCGGCCGCTCCGCGGCGGCGCTGCTGCGTCTGGTTGCCATGGGTTTGCTCTCATAAAAGGAGTGCCAGTGCGCCGGCGCCAGCGATGTTGGGAGTTCCCCGATGGGAAGTCAGGCGCAAATTCAGGCGCAAATTTGAGCGGCATCTAGCGGTTTCGGGCGGAGTAAACCGCCCGTAAGTGTTTGAAATATCGTTGGCCTGGCCGCCGAAAACCGCTCTCCACGGGACTCAAAATCCCGCGTTCTTCACTGAACATGTGGGTTCGACCCCCACCTCCAGCAAACCGCTTAGAATCAGGCACTTAGTAGGATTATCGCGGACTCGCATGCACTAGCGCGCAAACTGTCTTAGAACGTCTTCGGCCTGCGCTTGGACACATTGAACGTACATTTCCATGATCCCGGCTATAAGCACTTTTTCGCTCCGTTGATATCGGTCGAAGACTTGAGTGCGAACCGAACAATGTACAGCACATCATGCCCAAGTTGCCAGTAAGTACCACGTTTCTCGCACATCGAATCGCCGTTGTTCGGCGACAATTGAACTTCCCGGCGTATAGGGCCGCCAGCGGTCGCTAGTCTCCTGTCCCAATGGTTCGTGAGCTAAGTCGGGGAGGCTGGACAGCGGAGTTTGTGCGGCGAGCGAAGCGTGCGATACTGGCCAGAATTTCGTCAGCGGTCCTGGTCCAGACGAAGGGTTTAGGGTCTTCGTTGTGAACCTCGATGTATTCGTGGATGGCCGCCTCCAGTTCTTTCACGCTTCGGAATGCGCCACGACGAATCTGCTTGTTCGTGATTTCGGCGAACCAGCGCTCCACCAAGTTAATCCAGGAACCGTAGGTTGGGGTGAAGTGAACATGAAAGTGCGGTCGTTTGGCGAACCACTTCCGGATGATCGCCGTTTTGTGTGTTCCATAGTTGCCAGCACGACGTGCACATCCAGATCAGCGGGCACGTTCGCCTCGATGGTATCGAGAAATCTGCGGAATTCCCGAGAACGATGCCGGCGATGCAACTGGCCGATGACGCGGCTGGTCTTCAGTTCCAGCGCAGCGAATAGGGAGGTGGTGCCGTGGCGTTTGTAGTCGTGTGTGGGGCGCTCGAGTTGCCCCGGCCGTAAGGGCAGCATGGGCTGGGTGCGATCCAGCGCCTGAATCTGGCTCTTTTCATCAACGCAGAAGACCAGCGCGTGATCGGGCGGGTTCATGTACAGGCCCACGATGTCCCGGACCTTTTCGATCAGCAATGGGTCGGGCGAGAGTTTGAAAGCTTCGGTTCAATGCGGCTGTAGGCCGAAGGCGTGCCAGATCCGGCTGATCGTCATGCGGCTGAGCCCGGTGGCCTTGGCCAGTTCGCGTTTGCTCCAGTGCGTCTGTCCGCGCGGCGTATTTTCGAGCGTTTGAATCACGATTTGCTCGACCTGGTCATCGCTGATTTTACGTGGCGCCCCGTGGCGTGGTTCGTCGTAAATTCCTTCGAGGCGCCTCCTAAGAAACCGCGCGCGCCACTTGCCCACCATGCCCAGGCAGCGCAGTCTCTTCGCGGCGGCTTTGTTGTCCAGGCCTTCGGCGCATGCCAGCACCACTCGCGCCCGCCGAGCCAGTAATGGCTGACTGCGCGCCCGATGGGCCAGCGACTCAAGCCGTTCGCGCTCTCCTTCGGTCAACACCAACGGTTGTTTCGGTCGCCCCGTCCGCATTCTGAAACCTCCTCAGATGTTAGACGAACTGGCGCGACATTAGTTCACTGATTTCTGGGACAGGAGACTAGGCCGTGTTGCACTTAGTATGCGAATTCGCGGAAGCGGGCTAACTATGGCTAACTATGGCTTGTACGCACGGCTGTCAAAGCATATGATGGCGCATACCATCGACTCGACTCGCGTCGACGCCTGAGCAACGAGCGGAGCTCTGGTTCTCGAAGATCGAGCGAGATGTCATTGCCCGCGGCGTGTTCACCTCGGTGACCGATCTCCGACGGAAGCTGATGCGATACATCAAGCAGTACAACAAGACCGCCAAGCCGTTCCCGTGGGCCTACGCCGATCCGACGAGGCGCATCGCATGATCGCTGTACAAGTCTTTCGGACGGTCCACTAGACGATGCGGCTATGCATTGGGCTTCCCGCGACTCTTGCGCATCGACTCGCCGCGCATCCCGATGCGATGCGCGTTGTGCACGAGCCGGTCTAAGATGCCGTCAGCAAGAGTAGGATCGCCAACTTGTTCGTGCCAGCGTGAGACAGGCAGTAGGATCGTGGAGCTACCTGATAGGTTCAACGATCGTAGGCCGTTGACGCCCGGTTGCTCCGGTTTCTTTTCGCTGGGTCGATTTTTCATGTTGTCGTGCTCCAGCCAAATGCGCACGGATGGCTCCCGTCGACTGACAGATCCACGCGCCAGACCAGATCGGTTGCGCCCGCAACAAGTAGGATGCCCGGTGCAAGTAGGCAACTTCCATTCAGCCCAACCTTACGGTCAGGGATTTCCAGCACGAGTTGTGGGTTGATCGCGTGATCCGCCTTCCAGCCTCGCAGATCGAGTCGATAAAGGCGCGATTCACGAGTGGTGTAAACGTTCGAAGCGGTCAAGTAGAAAATATCCTCATCGGTCTCTACCAAATTCAGGTCGGCAGATCGAACGTGTGCATCAGTGCTGGCTGCACGGGCAAATCACTTCCCGGAGCGGAAAAGAGCCCCGCTTTGTGGTGTACCACAGGTCGTTTTTTCTTGCCACCAGTAATCTGCATCCGACCGTTTTCATCCCGCTCTGCAACCGGAACCTTGAGCCCCATCTTGATCAGATGCAGCAGGTCACGGTCCACAATCCGCCGCGCGCCGCATTGCGTGAGTTCGCAGTGCGGGATTGCCTTCGAGAGGTGGAAACGTTAGTATGCAAGTTCAAGTCGACTTGAGGTCAATAGGGAGAGAGACGTGGACATAACGGAAGTGGCGCGGCGCTCTGGCCTTCGTGCTTCGACGCTGCGCTTCTCCGAGGAGAAGGGGTTGGTAGCCTCTGTGGGAAGGCGGAGTCTGCGCCGAGTGTTCAATCCCGGCGTTCTGGAACGGCGGACGCTGATCGCGGTGGGCCGCTCCGCCGGCTTCTGGCTCGATGTGGCGCCGGAGCTCCCCCGAGTTCTTGACGTACTCCCGTATGAAGTGGACGCTTCCGATCTGCGGTATTTGCGTGGCAGCGATCGCTGGCCTTGCTCGGCTGGACATGGCTCAGAACGCGCCTCCTACCACTGCGCCGACGACCTCAGCAGCGCCGAGTTCCCAACCCACGCCGGCGCCCAAGATACCGCTGCCTGCTGGCATGACACTGCTGTTTGACGGCAAGACCCTGGCGGGCTGGAGGCAGATTCCGCCGGACCAGTGGATCGTGAAGGACGGCGCGCTGGTGAGCCTGGGCAAGGGCCGAGGTGTAATCGCCACGCAGGGGCAGTACGGTAGGTACCGCGTGATCTTTGACGTGCGCCACGTGTCGGCGGAACCCAAGCACGATCATCCCCCATGCGTGCTGTTCGTCTGCACCAATCCCGCGGAGAATGAGAAGCCGCTGGACATGCTGGGAGCCGTGCAATTCATGGTGCCGCAGGGCTTCCACTGGGACTATCGTCCCGGGAAGAACAACTCGGGAAATGACTTTTTCACATCCATTACAAGATCGAAAGCGGATCCGTTGCAGTGGAGCCGGGTGGAGCTGCTAGTGGACGCTGAGTCGGGCACGGCCCGCCTGGCGGTTGCGCAGCCCCCGGGCGCGCCCGCGTCCGAAATCGTCCGGTTCAAAGATCCTGCGGCGGGGAAGAAGGGGCCATTCGCCATTCAGATGCACAACGCCGGGCTGGTGGACGAATATGCGAACATCGCCATCGAGGAGAATCCGAAAGTCGACGATCTGATTACCGTGCAGAAATGAGAAGCCTGGGAAGTCGCTCTCCGTACGCGGCGGAGTTGGCAAGAACAGCTCCATGAGAATGTCCGAATCGCTTACCAACACGGAATGAGGAACTACATACGGGTGTTTGATTCTGGCGGCCGAGGGTCTCCCCTCTCTGCATGTTTGATCAGTCTGGGGCTTGTCGCTTTCGAATGTGTGGCGTTCGGACAGGTTGGCACATCCACGACCAAACCATATTCACAAACCCCGCTGATGGCTTTGCTCGACCAGTTCACCGCCCCCGGCGTGCCGTCCCTGGCGCCCTCAGAGACAGCGGTCCCTCCACTCAAGTGGGACAAGCCCATCCCGTCCGATCTTCCCGGAAAGGGCCTGGCTGAGCACCCGATGCTGTACATCGGCGAGGGCTACAACAAGATCTTCCTCATTAACGACGGCAAGATTATTTGGACATACGCCACCGGCGGCGGCTGGGAGTACGACGACGTCTGGATGCTCTCTAACGGCAACATTCTCTTCACCAGGATGCAGTACATCGCCGAGGTGACGCCGAGGAAAGAGGTCGTCTGGCACTACGATGCACCACGGGGGACGGAGATTCACGCCTGCCAGCCAATCGGCCTGGACAAGGTCATGTTCGTGCAGAACGGCACGCCGCCCAAGCTCTTCGTGACGAATATAAAGACAAAGGCCGTTGAAGGAGAGCACGACCTACCCTACGACCCGGCAAAGGGTGTCCACGCGCAGTTCCGCCACGTTCGCTATACCGCAAAGGGCACGTATCTGGTCCCATTCCTGCTCATGAATAAAGTCGTTGAATACGACAAGGATTTCAACGAGATCTGGGAGTACAAGGTCAACAGCCCGTGGGCAGCGATTCGGCTTAAGAATGGCAATACGCTGATCACCGATGAGAAGGACATCAGCACGCTTGAAGTGACACCCGGCAAGCAGATCGCGTGGGAATTGAAGCCTTCCGATCTGCCAACGGAGTACCGGTTCATCAACACCCAGTCCTGCACTCGACTGGCCAACGGCAACACAATCATCTGCTCGCGTGGTGGCAACGGCACAGGCCCGCAGCTTGTGGAAGTCACCAAAGACAAGAAGGTCGTGTGGGTTCTGAACGACTGGGCGAACCTCGGTCCGGCCACAGCGGTTCAGATCCTCGATGATCCGGGTATTCCCGAGAATCCCGGAGAGTCCGAGCACTGATCCTGTCCGAACTTTCGTGCGGGGATCGCGCAAGGGGCCGCCTGGCTTTGGTGGCGTGGGGGTCACCTGGTGAATCTGCCAAAGGTCCACGTAATCGGTCTTGAGGGCGCGGAGAGACTTCTCGAGCTCCGCTCCCGCTGCCCGGCGGGGGCGTTCAGGAGATTTTGTTGTCAGGAAAATATCTTTTCGGAGGGGCGGCAACACGCCTCCGTACACCTCTTCGGATCTGCCGTTCCAATATCGAAGTAATTAATGCCAAGCTTGTGAGCGCGCAGGGTTACAGCCTTTACGTCCTCGAAAGTGCAGAGCGGAAAACCACCCCCAGCCTGGCCAATGATCGTCAGCTGTTCGCCGGTTTTCCAAAAACCCGCGTCGGAATATCTC
Organism: Bryobacterales bacterium; assembly: GCA_963722585.1. GTDB lineage: Bacteria > Acidobacteriota > Terriglobia > Bryobacterales > Bryobacteraceae > KBS-96. Next base: position 11,990 of record CAVRNU010000018.1, read on the forward strand.
CAGGCTTCACTTTGCCCGTTGGTGTATTGTTCGCACCAATGGCGAGGCCCGCCACTGCGGAACTGGTAAGAAAGGTTCGGCGTAGCATATCGAAGACATAGTATCCAAGATTGTATCCAAGATTTCAACTCGACCCATAATCCGATCTATGTTCGGCCTCCGGCTGCGGCCGCCGCGCTGAGGTTCGAAGGCGAGCCGGTCATCGGCGCGAGTACGGTTTGATTCTACAGGCACTTTTTCGGCGTCGCTTTCACATTCAAACATCATTGTCAAACAAACATGAGGGTAGTTCCGGCTCCCGTTAACGGTTGCGTAGCGGTTTCCGCAGGGTTAACCATGAGCCTCTAGTTCCCGGCGCACAACAAAAAGCGCCACCCGAGTACACTGCGGGCGTTAATTAGGTGGAGCTCGGCGCTCTTCTTTCGGTTCACGCTCGGTTCATCATCGAACGCTCGATCTACCGTTGTTTAACTGTAACTACTAAGTATTAACTGCCCGGGTAGGTGATGAAAGCCCCATAATCGGATAGATTTGCGTCTGCCCTTTGTATTGGTTCCCGTAGTCCTGGCGGCCCAGACAATCGTCCCAGCTCCGCGCGAGGTTACGTTTGACGGAACATTGAAGCCCTTTTTTGCGAAAAACTGCTTTGCTTGTCACAACGCGAGATTGAAGACCGCCGGCCTTAATCTCCAGGCCTACACCAACGCCGATTCATTGTCCCAGGACCGAAACAGATGGGAACTGATTCTGAGGAAACTCGAAACGGGAGAGATGCCTCCGAAGGGCATGCCTCGCCCCAATCCGGAGGAAGTGAAGGCGATCGCGGCGTGGATTCAAACGGAATTCGACCGGCAGGACGCGAGTTTGAAGCCGAACCCCGGCCGAGTCACCGCTCACCGGCTGAATCGAGCCGAGTACGACAACACTATTCGCGATCTTTTGGCGGTGGATTTCGATCCGGCCGCCGATTTTCCACAGGACGATTCGGGTTATGGCTTCGACAACATTGCCGACGCTCTGTCTCTTTCGCCGGTTTTGATGGAAAAGTACTTGTCTGCCGCGGAGAAGATCGCGCAAATCGCGCTGTTTGGGCCGCCGGCGGAAAAGCCGGTTGTAATTCGCCATCAACCACCTTACCGAGGCGGAATCGACGGAGGGGATGCGACACGATTCGCCAATCTAAAACTCCCGTACACGATAACGGATTACGACCTGACGGGGCTGAGCATGCCAAGCGCGCTGCATAGCATGCACCGGTTTCCAGCGGAGGGCGACTACGAATTCCGCATTTCGCCCGATGGCAACCGTCCGCTGCCTTCCGATCCCTTCGATGTGGTTCTGTGGATGGACGGCAAGCCCGTCAAGACGGTGCAATTCGAGGCATCCACCACGAATACAGGAATGGAGGGTCAGGACAAGGTATTTCGCTTGCACGCCCCCGCGGGCGAACATGAGATCGCCGTTTCCGCATTGCGCGAGTTCGAAGGTTTGCCGGCGAAGTACGGCGGGTTGACTCCAACAAAAAAGCCGCCGCTTCCGCCGAAGCGTTTCAGCGATTTCTTCCAATTACCCGAAGATGCGACCCCGGAAGAGAAGGCGGAATATGAAAAGCGAAAGGCGGCTTTCGAAGCGCGCGTCAGAAGGCCCAAGCCGCCGAGGGTCACCGACGTCAGTTTTCGGATCAACTTCGTGGAAATTACCGGGCCATTCAATCAAGTGAAAGGGCCTTCGCTCGATAGTCTGAAAAAAATCTATACGTGTGGACATCTTGATGGGCATCACAACGCGAGCTGTACGCGGAAGATCGTCGCCGACTTTGAGCGCCGCGCATACCGCCGTCCAGTGAGCGAGCAGGAAGTGAATCGCGTCGTGGTGCTGGTGAACGCGGATCGAAATCGCGGGGATTCTTTCGCGCAGTCGATCGCCGTTGGCATCGAGGCGATTCTGGTGTCGCCTCATTTTCTGTTTCGCATCGAGAGCGATCCAAGCCCCAACACCGGCGGCGCCCCGGAACACTCGATCAGCCAGTACGAGCTCGCCTCGCGTCTTTCCTATTTCCTGTGGAGCAGCATGCCCGACGAGGAGCTTTTCCGCTGCGCCGAAAAAGGAACGCTCCGGAGGCCGGAAGTGCTGGCAGCCGAGGTGCGCCGGATGCTGAACGACCCGAAATCGGAGGCTTTAGTCGAGAACTTCGGAGGACAGTGGCTGGGATTTCGGGCGCTTGAATCCGTTCACCCCGATCCTGAACGTTTCCCTTTGTTCGACGACTACCTTGGGATGTCGATGGAAAAGGAGACCGAGCTGTTTTTCTCGAACATCATTCATGAGGACCGGAGCATTCTTGACTTTATCGACGCAAAATACAGTTTTTTGAACGAAGCGCTTGCCCGGTACTACGGAATCGGCGGGGTGAAGGGGCCGGAGTTTCGAAAGGTGGATTTAACGGGCATCGAACGCAGCGGAGTGATCACCCAAGGCAGTATTCTGACGATCTCTTCGTATTCGACTCGTACGTCGGTGGTTTTGCGGGGGAAATGGCTGCTCGAAAATATCCTGAACGCGCCGGTGCCGCCGCCGCCTGCGAATGTTCCGGCTCTCGACGAAGCGGCTGTTGGCAAGTCGATGTCGCTGCGCCAGCAAATGGAGCAGCATCGCGCCAATCCCGTTTGCGCTTCCTGTCACGCGCGGATGGACCCGCTCGGCTTCAGCCTCGAAAATTACGATGCCGTGGGGCACTGGCGGACAGAGGACGGCAAGTTCCCGATCGACGCGTCAGGGTCGCTTCCGAATGGCCAGAGCTTCCGGGGTCCGGACGAATTGAAAGCCATACTCAGGGGCGACCGCGACGCATTTGCCGAGTGTCTGACCGAAAAAATACTCATTTACGCCCTGGGGCGCGGCCTCGAGCCCTACGATAAACCGACAGTCAAACAGATTTCCGGCGACGTTGCGGCGCACGACTACCGCTTCTCGCGCCTGGTACTAGACATCGTGAATAGCCTGCCATTTCAGGAGCGGGAAGGAGATAGAGAAACCGATGTTCGTCACACGTAAGCATGTCCCAAGACGGCTGTTCCTTCGAGGTTTGGGGACGGCTGTTGCTCTACCGCTCCTCGATGCCATGGTTCCCGCCTTTGCCGCGCCGGCGGAAGCGGCGGCCAACTCGCCGACGCGGCTGTTGTTCACTTACATGCCGATTGGCGCAACCATGCGCGAGTGGTTTCCCAAGGGTACCGGCAAAAATTATCAAATTTCCCGCATTCTCACGCCGCTTGAAGAATTTCGCGGCGATTTCTCGGTGCTCTCAGGACTCGATCACCACAACGCCAACTCGTTGGGCGATGGGGGCGGCGATCATGCCCGCGCGGGAGCATGCTATTTGACCGGCGTACACCCTAAAAAAACGGCGGGATCGGATATACATGCGGGGATTTCGGTGGACCAGATCGCAGCCGCAAAGACCGGGCCGCAGACGCGCTTTCCCTCCATCGAATTGGGATGCGAAGACACGCGCACGGTGGGCGCATGCGATTCGGGATATAGCTGCGCCTACCAGAACAGCATGTCGTGGCGGACGGCTACGTCGCCCATGCCCCCTGAAACCAACCCTCGCACGATCTTCGAACGATTGTTCGGCACGGACGATCTCGCGCTTCCGGCAGATATTCGCGCGCGCCGCACCGCCGCCCGGAAGAGCATTCTCGATACGGTGAGCGAAGACACCGAGCGGCTTACGGCCACGTTAGGGCCAGAGGATCGCCGGAAGATAGACGAATACACTTACGCCGTCCGCGAAGTGGAAAAGCAAATTGAAAGTGCCGAGCACGAGCGTCGCCAATTCACGCCCACGATTGAAAAACCGGCTGGTGTTCCGGTGCTTTTTTCCGATTATTTGAAGCTGATGTTCGATTTGCAGGTATTGGCGCTCCAAGCGGGCCTGACGCGCGTGACCACGTTCATGATCGGCCGGGAAGGCAGCCTTCGCACATATGGAGAAATCGGCATTCCAGAGCCTCACCATCCGCTTACCCACCATCGCAACAACCCGGAATGGATCGAAAAGGTCACACGGATCAATGTCTTCCACGCCCAACACGTTGCCTATTTCTTACGAAAACTAAAGGCCACGCGGGATGGCGATGGGAGTCTGCTTGACCATTCGATATTGGTCTACGGAAGCGCCATATCGGATGGGAACACGCACAGCCACGTGAACCTGCCGGTGCTCGTGGCGGGCCGGGGCAATGGTTGTTTGAATCCCGGACGGCACATTGTTTATCCGTCTGGAACACCGATGACGAACCTTTATATGTCGCTCTTAGACGGCATGGGCGTGCATCCGGAATCGATCGGGGATAGCACGGGGAAACTCAAGTATTTGGATGACATCTAGCCTGCATTTCTCGCCCCGCTGTTGCCGAGGCGGTCTTTATAGCCGGCGGAAGAGCCAGCGGCGATGCGCACTTCCTTTCGGCTGAGTGACGTGTCGTGGCAGACACAAATCACCCGTGACGTAAGCGCTTACAAGGAGGCATTGTACTACGCGTGAAATCTCCGCCACAACGCAGGCTCCGTGGCGTGTTTTACGTCCCAAGTAACGTTGCGTAACGACGTTCCGAAGGCGAGCTCGGGCTGCGTAAATGGCTGAAAAAACAAGGGATCGTACGCGGCCCCACGCCCGCGCGAATTTAACGCGCTAGTAACTTCCGTACTCTAACGAGTCGGCGGCATTCTGTCTCTACTCGATGTCTTTCGCAAAGGTTGTCTTTCTGCTGGCAGCCAGGGCATCGCTCGGCCTCGCTTCAAATTCCGCGAGCGCCGCCGGAATCTTGCACCCTGAGCAGTTTCGTCATTACGTGGAAGCGTTTAACCGCGACGATCCTCAGGGGGAGACCGGTCTTATTACGAACGGGGATGCATGGGACTGGATAAAGCAGAACGTCCCGTTCTTCGATTGTTCGGACAAGCAGCTCGAGGAGTTGTATTACTTCCGATGGTGGACGTATCGCAAGCACATCCGCAAGACGCCGGAGGGGTTCGTGATTACCGAGTTCCTGCCGGACGTGCCATGGGCCGGGGCCTACAACACGATCAGCGATTCCGCGGGCCATCACTTTTACGAAGGCCGCTGGCTTCGAGACCCCCAGTACCTGCGCCAGTACGCGAGATTCTGGTTTAAGCCCAACGCCAACCCGCGCTTGTACAGCTTCGCGGGGGCGGACGCGATTCATGCCTGGTCGATGGTGACCCAGGATCAGCAGCTCGCAATCGACCTCCTGCCGGACTTGGCGAATAACTATACGCAGTGGGAGAAAACTCACCAGGATACCAACGGGTTGTTCTGGCAGATCGACGACCGCGACGGAATGGAGGTCTCGATTGGAGGGAGCGGGTACAGGCCGACGATTAACAGCTACATGTACGGAGACGCCCTAGCCTTGGCAGACATTGCGAAGTGGGCTTGGAAAAACGACGAGTCGCTGGATTTTCGGATGAAAGCGGCACGGCTGCGAGCGCTAGTGGAAGACACCCTATGGGATGAGACGCGGGGGTTCTACGAAACCGTCCCGCGCGGCGACAGGCGGGAGTGGGTGGATGTGCGGGAAGAAATCGGATATGTGCCGTGGTACTTCAATTTGCCCTCGCCAGGGCACGAGGTTGCCTGGAAACAGCTTGTAGACGACAAGGGTTTTCAAGCGCCTTACGGTCCGACAACGGCGGAACAGCGCAACCCGCGGTTCATGTTCGCGAACGCTCATGAATGTCTATGGAACGGTCCATCGTGGCCGTTCGCGACGTCGCAGACGCTGACGGCGATGGCCAATCTGCTGAACAAGTACAGGCAGATGTATGTGAACCGGCGGGATTATTTCGCGCTGCTCAAGACTTACACGCGGTCGCAGCGCTTGAAGTTGGCGGATGGGCGCGCGATTCCGTGGATTGACGAAGACCTGAATCCGTTTAACGGCAACTGGATCGCGCGGGACATGCTTTATGCAATGAGTCCGGAGGAGCAGGCCAAGAAGGGCGGGAAAGACCGCGGCCGCGACTACAACCACTCGACGTACAACGACTTGATTATTACCGGCTTCATAGGGTTGCGTCCGCGCCTCGATCACCGTGTCGAGGTGAATCCGCTGATTCCGGACGGGGCGATCGACTACTTCTGTCTCGATCGGGTTCGCTATCACGGCTGGGACCTGACGATTTTGTACGACCGGACCGGCATGCGCTACCGGAGGGGCAAGGGCCTGCGCATTTTCGCGGATGGGCAGGAGATTGGTTTGTCTCCGGCGCTCGGCTGGCTGCTCGTCGACCTGCCGCAGACCACTTCGGGATGGGTAAAATCGCCGGCGAACCCGATCATTGGCGGCAAGCTAGGGACGGTTTTCGATATTGCGGTACTGGCCGACCAAGGGAAGTACAAGATGTGGGCCTCATGGCGGCCAAAGAAGAGTATCGCGCTGTTTGAAAGTTCCGATGGCGTGCATTGGAGCGATCCGGCAATCGTTCTTCCGCCCAATCCAGAGACGAACTGGGAGGAGGACATCAATCGGCCCAGTGTGGTCAAGAAGGCGGACGGTTACCACATGTGGTACACGGGACAGGCCGGAGGGAAGCGATCGTGGATTGGTTACGCCACGAGCGCTGACGGCAAGGCGTGGAAGCGCATGAGCGACAGGCCCGTGTTATCGGCGGAACTGCCGTGGGAGAAGGTCGCGGTAATGTGTCCGAGCGTGCGGTGGGATGAAGCCGCCGGGCTCTATCGCATGTGGTATTCGGGCGGCGACCAGTGGGAGCCCGATGCCATCGGCTATGCGACCAGTGCGGACGGTTTGCATTGGACCAAGCACCCCGGCAATCCAGTCTTTGGTCCCGAGCCAAGCAACATCTGGGAGCAGGCTCGCGTGGCCGGAGCGCAGGTGTTTCGCTCCGGCGGCTGGTATTACATGTTCTACATCGGCTATCGCGATATCGACCATGCGCAGATCGGAATCGCGCGTTCGCGCGACGGCATAACGAGCTGGGAGCGCAATCCGCAAAACCCGATCATCCGGCCGGGGCAGGATGCCTTCGATCAGGACGCCTGCTATAAGCCTTACGCGGTGTTCGATGGCCACCGCTGGATGCTCTGGTACAACGGGCGCCACGGGTGGCTCGAGCAGATAGCTTTGGTTACGCACGACGGCGAGGATTTGGGGTTCGGGCAGAAGTAGAGGTTAGTGTGCAAAGGGAGTCTTTCAAATGGAGTCGATTATTCTTCCGTTAAGGGCGGCATCCGCGCGGATGCTGCTAGTTTCTCTAGCAATTTTGTGCATGGCCGGTCTGGCCACGGCGCAGAGCACCAATTCAGGCGACATTCGCGGCACGGTGACCGATGCCAGCGGCGCGGTTATCCCGGGGGTGAAGGTTACCGTCCTCGAGGTCGATACCGGCGTCTCAAACGAATATGTCACGAACGGGGCCGGTCTGTACGACACAGTCTCGATTCTTCCGGGCCGTTACCGGATCACGTTCGCCAAAGAGGGCTTCAACACCTTTGTGCGCGATGGCATTTTGTTGGAAGTGGGAGCTCCGCTGACTGTCGACGCACAGTTAACCTTGGGATCGGTGCAGCAGCAAGTCGAAGTTACCGGCGAAGCTCCATTATTGAAGACAGAAACCGCCGAGCAGGCGACTACGTTTCAGGCGTCGGTAATGAATGAATTACCGAACGTGACACGGAGTTGGGCCAACATGACGAAAATGATGCCCGGCGTCACCGGCTCGGGGACCACGATCACGGCCAACGGAACAATGCCCTACTACTCGAGTTTTCTGGCCGACGGCGCTTCAACGACGCTGCCGCACAGCGCGAACGTGGACCTTTCCATCTTCGAAGCCGTTTCGGAGGTTCAGATCAACACCTCGACGTTTTCCGCGCTCTATGGCACCGGCGCCGTGGCTTTCAATCAGATCAGCAAAAGCGGCACGAACCAATGGCACGGCTCGGCCTACGAATTTCTGCAGAACAACGATTTTAATGCGCGAAACTTCTTTTCTCCTACGGTGCCGATTTCAAAATTTAATAACTTCGGCGGCTCTGTGGGCGGTCCAATCATAAGAGACAAAATCTTTTTCTTCTTCGACGTAGAAAAGATCATAAACAACTCGTCGTATTACAAATACTATACGTATCCAACATCGGATATGCTCGCGGGCAATTTTTCGAATCCTATTTTTCCCACGATATACAACCCGGCCAGCCTGTCGAACGGGGTGCGAACGCCGTTTCCCGGCAACATGATCCCGGCGAACCAACTCGATCCGCTAGCGCTGGCGGTTCAGAAGTATTTTCCCACGCCGAATCTCCCTGGATACGTAAACAATTTGCTCGCGGGCATCAATTCCAGTTCACCTTGGCTCAAGTTTTTTGGGAGACTCGATTACAACATCTCGGACAAGAACCGGCTGACACTTTCGGTCACTGAGCAGGACAACCCGGCTCCCACTCTGAGTCCGCTGTGCCCTGTGGATTGCTACATCGGCGACGTCAATCCTTACCAGGCGCAGATTACGGATGTGTGGACGATCACTCCGAACATCGTCAACGAATTCCGAATCGGCTATACGCGCGAGGGCGATGCATTCGTCCCCGATACCTTAGGGCTGAATTATCCACAAAAGCTCGGATGGACGTACTCGAAGGCCAACATGTTTCCGGGCGTGACGATAGGAGGGCCAGTGGGATCGACTAACATAGGTCAGCCGGGCAACAATGTGACGGCTATCTACGCCGAAAACGGAATCGACCCGTCGGACACGGTTACGCTGATCCGTGGCAAACACATTCTTCACTTCGGCGGCGAGGTTCTGACGTTCCAGGACAACGATACTCCCTGGGGAAACATCAACTCCGGAAACTTCGACTTCAGCGGAGTCTTCACGGCCTCGGCTCCGTTCAGCAAGGGCGGACTCGGGTATGCCGACTTCTTGCTAGGGCAAGTGGATAGCTGGAATGCGACCAACAGCCCGATTAACGCTATGCGGGAAGTGCAACCTCAACTTTTCGTCCAGGACGATTACAAAATTACGCCGCATCTTACGCTAAATCTCGGCCTCCGCTATCAGATCCAGGGGGGATGGTATGAACGCCATAACCAATTGGGCGATTTCGATCCGACAATAACCAACCCTGTTACTAACACTTCGGGAGCGATGTGGTTCGCGCCCAATGACGGACGAAATTCCGTCGAAGCTCAAGTGAACAACATTTTTCTTCCTCGTGTCGGTTTCGCGTGGTCTCCAGCGAATCATAACAACTGGGTAGTGCGCGGCGGGTTCGGTATCTATAGCTACGGATGGAGTGAAGACACTTACGTGGCTGGAGCCGAGGGTTTCGGAGCTAATTCCACCGGTTCCCTTGCTGAAACCACTCAGACAGAGCCGGTCTTTCTGTTCTCGAGCACCAATCCGCCCCTGAACTATGTTGGAGCGTCGAAGGCTCCGGGGGCGTACAATGGGATTGGTGTCAATTTCTACCCCTATCACACGCCGGTGGCCCGCAATTATCAGTGGTCGTTGAGCATTCAGCGGCAGCTTCCGTTCAACATGCTGGCGGAAGCGGCATATACTGGCAACCACACCAACGGATTGGCGTTTCCGGTGGATATAAACCAGGTGCCTGAGAATCTGCTGGGAGTGGGAACGCCCCAGAACGAGCGACCCTATCCGCAGTTTCTTTCGATTTCGGGCAGCTACTACAACGCGCTTTCCAACTACAATTCGTTACAGCTTTCGCTCACTAAGCGCTTCAGTTACGGCCTAAATTTTGAGGTGAACTATACCTGGTCGAAGATGCTCAACGAGCAGGACTCGTCGGGCTGGAGCGGGAATGGCGGAACCCAGGTTTATCAAAACGCCTACCTTCCGGGTGTCAACTACGGTTATTCGAACCTCGACCGGGCGCAGATGTTCAAGGGAAACCTGGTATACCAACTTCCGATTGGAAAAGGAAGAGCGTTGTTGAACCGTGGCGGTGTCGTGGATGCGCTTCTCGGCGGCTGGCAGGCTTCGACGATTTTTATTTTCGAATCCGGAAGCCCGTACACCGCCACCATGGGAACGGTGAACTTAACGGGAGCATTGTCGGGCAATTGGTATCCCAATCTCGTTGGGAACCCGAGCCTGTCGAATCCCACCATCGGCAATTACTTTAATCTCGCCGCTTTCGCGCAACCCGCTGCCTTTACATACGGCAACTCGGGTAGAAACACTCTCTTCGGACCCGACCTGACGGATGTCGATTTCTCGATGGGCAAGAATTTTGGGGTTCCGAGGCTCGAGAGCGGCAAGCTGCAAATCCGGTTCGACGCTACCAATATCTTCAACCATCCGAGCTTCAGTAATCCCAACGCTTACATCGGAACTCCGGGCGCTGGCATTATCACCTCGACGAGCAACGGCAGCCGCACGCTGCAGCTAGGCGCACGCTTTTCTTTCTGATTTCGCTTTCACGCTGATCTCGCTTTCAAGCGCCGGGAACAACGGCCGCGGAGCCATTGCCGGCTTCAATCGCGATGTCGAGCGCGCGATAAGGTATGGGCATGGATCTCAAAACGGCTGCATGCGTTATCGCCGGTCTGTTTTGCGGGGCGGCTATTCCGTCTTTCGCTCAGCCCAGTTCCGGCCGGCAGCAGGAAATTGAAACCCATTTGAATCAGGCGCGGGAATTTCTGAAAGACAAACAGCCCGATCTAGCCGCGCGCGAGTACAACTCCGTCCTGGCGCTCGATCCGGACAATATAGACGCGCACGGGAACCTCGGGGTATTGCTGTTCTTTGAGGGCAATTATGCGAAAGCCGCTCCGCAGCTTCGTTCCGCGCTAAAACTTCAGCCGGGACTCACGAAAATTCAAGCGCTGCTTGGTATGTGTGAAAAACGGACCGGCGAAATCGCGGAAGCCAAGACCGATCTCGAGAACTCGTTTCCAAAATTGGAACAAGAAAAGCTTCGCCTCGAGACCGGATTGGAGCTGATCGAGATTTACTACGAAACGGACGATTTAGACAAGGCGGCGGGCATCGCCGGAATGCTTCGGCAGTTGAAGCCGGCCGATCCGGAGGTCCTCTACACTGCGCATCGAGTTTACTCGGACCTTGCCGACGAGACCATGCTGAGCCTCGCCATGGTTGCTCCTCAATCCGCGCGGATGCACCAGCTCATGGCGCACGAATTGGCGCGTCAGGGAAATACTCAAGGGGCGATCGCACAGTATCGCAAAGCCATAAAGATTGACCCTCGGCTTCCTGGCGCGCATTTCGAACTGGCGGAAATGCTCGCCATTTCGACGTCTCCCGCCGAGCAGCAGCAGGACGTGAAGGAGTACGAAGCCGCCTTGGCTGACAACCCAACGGATGAAAAATCCGAGCGCAGGTTGGGCGAGATCGCGTTTCGCGGATCGGACATGAAGGGTGCTTTCGCGCACTTTTCGCGGGCCTTGCAATTGCAGCCGAACGACGCCGACGCCGACCTTGGTCTTGCAAAGACGTTGATGGCGATGAACCAGCCGGAAAAAGCAAAGCCACTTCTGGAGAACGCCGCCCGGCTCGATCCGACCAATGCCACCACCCGATACCATCTGGCCACGGTGTATCGGGGTTTGGGGCGCACGGCCGACGCTCGGCGGGAACTCGCGGAATTTCAAGAGCTCAAGGAGATGAAAGCGCGCCTGAAGGAGAGCTACCGGGAAATGCGCCTCCAGCCGGTCAAACAAGAGCAGCCCGATCCGGATGTACCTAGATAGGAACTTTTCATCGCCCCGGCCACGGAGCGCGGTCGACAGCCGGCGAGCCTTCGCGGATAATCGCCAATTGGTTGGCCTCGAGTTTCAGGAACGTTTGCCGCTTGCCGCTCGGCCAGCGGACTTCGACATCGGCCGTCTTCGCCGCGCCCAGGCCGAAGTGCAAGCGGCGGTCGTTCGAAGAGAAGTAACTCGACTGGCTCATGACCTCCTGAGCCTGAAGCTTTTCCCCGTATCGAACCAACACGCGGGCTCCAATTGCACTGCGATTCGATTGCGTGCCAATCAGCTTCAACTTGAGCCACCGGTTATTACCTCGAACGTCGTTGCGCAGGAGCGAAGGAGGCTCGTTCAGATTGACGATGAGGATATCGAGATCGCCGTCATTATCGAAGTCGCCGAACGCGCATCCGCGGCTCGAGTGCTGCGCGGCTACGCCTGGTCCGGCGGCCTCGATCAATTCTTCGAACTTTCCGTCACACAGATTGCGGAACACGATTCTAGGAGTCTTGTATGGATAACCAGGGAGGGCCGTTTCGATTTCCGGATACACGTTACCGGTGACAAGAAACAGGTCGGGGTAGCCGTCGTTCGAGAGATCGACGATGCCCGCGCCCCAACCGGTAAACCGGGTCTCGACGCCGAGCCCCGCTGCAATGGTCACGTCGTTAAAGTTACCTTTGCCGTCGTTGCGCAAGAGTCCGTTTGTGTCGTTCGTAAAGTGGCCTTTGAACAGATCCAGATGACCATCGAGATTATAATCGCCAACGCCGACTCCCATTCCGGCTTGCTCGACGCCATCGTCGCTGAGCGCGGCTCCGCGCTCGAGGCCCTCTTCGCGGAACGTGCCGTCATGATTGTTCATCAGCAACAGGCTGGGGCTCGTATCGCAGGCGACAAAAATATCGGGCCATCCGTCCTCGTCGAAGTCGGCCGCAACGGGAGTAAGCGCGTAATGCCCTTTGATATTCGCGATTCCCGCTGCCTCTGTCACGTCGGTAAAAGTGCCGTTGCCGTTATTGCGGAACAGCGATTGGAGACCTGTGGGAAGTCCGCGCGGACCGCAATTGACGCGAACCGTTTTAAACATGCAATTTTCATTCGCTCCGGGCTTAGGAGCGCTGCTCAGGTCGAAGTCGAGGTAATTGGTGACAAACAGGTCGAGTTTGCCATCCCGGTCGTAATCGATCCACGTGCAGCCAGCGCCCCAGCGCGTCCGGTTCGCGCCCACGCGAGCGCTTTTCGTTACGTCGGTAAATGTGCCGTCTCCGTTGTTGTGGTAGAGCACATTCTCGCCCCAATAGGTGATGAACAGATCTTCAAAACCGTCGTTGTCGTAATCGCCTACGCAAACACCCGAGGCCCAGCCTGTGCGCAACAGGTCCGCGCGCTCGGTTACATCCGAGAATGTGCCGTCGCGATTGTTCTTGTAAAGACGGTTCGTCGCGCCTCGGGGAACGCCGCCGAAACGTGTGCCGCAAAGCAGAAAGATGTCGAGCCAGCCATCATTGTCGTAGTCGAGAAAGGCGCAGCCGCAGCCCATCGTTTCGAGGATATAGTCCTTGCGCGCTACGCCTCCATAAATCGTCGGCGAATGTAGCCCGGCGGCTTCCGCGACGTCGGTAAACCGGGCCAGAAAAGGAATGCCGGAAGGCTTGCCACGAGGCGTGGGCTTAACGTTTCTGGTGGCCACACCTTGCGCCCGCACGCGAGTGGGGTCAAATACGAATCGGATTCCGGCGAGCAGAAGAAAAAGCGCGCGGCGGCTTAGCTGCATGGTTAGCTGTCCTGCATTGTAGTTCAGAACCAGCCCGCTACACGAGATCCGGCCGTTGGTATAAACTCTTAACTGAAATCAGGAACGCCATGGTCGAGCCGCAACATACGCACCCAGCGTGTTCGGACGTTCATGCATATCTCGACCGCGTATTGAAATCGGAAACCTTCCGAAAGGCGCCAAGCCTCCGGCAACTTCTTCAGTACCTTGTCACAAAGGCATCGGAAGGCCATTCCGAACAAATCAAGGAATCGGTGATTGGAATCGAGGTTTTCGGCCGCAGGGAAGACTTCGATGGGAGAATCGACAATATTGTGCGCGTTCAGGCGCACAGGCTGCGAAAGATTCTGGCCGTCTATTACACGAACGAAGGCAAGGACGATAAGCTTCGCTTCCTGATACCGAGAGGCGGCTACATCCCTCAGTTTGTTCCTCAGGATGAGGTAACTCCCGCCGCTGAGCTGACGGGCTTAGGTTCTCTGTTCGAAGAAGCGCTTGCGGTACATGAGACTCGAGCTTTGCGGCCCGTTACGGCGGCGCCGGCCAGAAAGAGCGGCCATCTCTTAATTGCAACCATTGCCGGAGTCTTTCTCGTAGGCATCCTTTTGGGCGCGATATGGAGTCCCCGGCGAGACAAGGGCAATGGCGCGCAGCGCCGGCCTTCCGCTCCGGTCTCGCTGCTGTGGAAAGACGTCTTCGAGCCGGGAACGCGCGTGATTGTCTCTTACACGAATCCGGTCTTCCTACAAGCCGGGCATTCCCAATTGTTTTTTCTTTACCAGGGCCCGTTGAGCGCGCCTCCTGGCGCAGAAATTGACGTCGAGTCGGCCGATCCCTACATAGACCGCCAGATCCTCGCGAAAAGATCTCCGCTGTTCTTCAACGATGGCTGGACCGGGACGGGCGAGGTGATCGCGGTTCATCGGCTGACCGAGCTGAGCGCTCAGTTCAACAGTTCCATCTCTGTAGTGCCAAGCCGCGCCCTCGCGCTCAACGATATGCACGGAGCAAACGTCGTTTTCCTTGGATCGCCGTGGGGCAACGGCGTGCTTGCGCAAATTGGCACGGGGTCGGCTTTGTTTTACATAGACGATAACGGCTACATCCATGCTCGTAACCCGGGGCCGGGAGAGCCCGCTGCCTACACTAATGTAAATAACGAACGGACCAAAGAGATATCCGCCAGTTATGCTCTTTTCAGCGTCCTGCCGGGGCTCGATCCCGACCGCCGAATCGTCAGTTCTGCGGGCTTAAGCACCTATGCGACCTGGGCTGGCATCGACTTCCTTACAGTGCCCTCGGGCGTTTCTCAATTGATGCGGTCTCTCAAGTTGCGAGAAGGCGAAGCGCTGCCGCGATATTTTCAGGCCGTGATTCGCACCGAAATCATAAAAGGTGTTGCTTCTAACTCTTCACTGGTGACCGCAAAACCCATTCCAGTTAATTGATACCGGAGAATTGGCTCAGTGTAATGGTAATCGGCGCTTCTTTAAATGGCGGGGTAAGCCACTGGTTCGACCAGTGAGACTCGAAGAGGTTTGACCCTTCCAGGAGTAGAATCCTCTCCCCGTGTCGCAAGGCTAGCAGCACTGCGCAGGCGATTGATTTCGCTTACCAGATCCGGAATGCGGATCGGTTTGCTGATGTATCCGTCCATCCCCGCTTCCAGACAGCGTTCCCGGTCTCCGGACATGGCGTGCGCTGTAAGAGCAATGATGGGTATCCGTTTCTCTCCTCGCTCCTTTTCCCGAATGGCGGCTGTGGTTTCGAAACCGTCCATCTCGGGCATCTGGATATCCATTAAAACGAGATCGAAAGACTGCTGCTCAAGTCTTAGCAGCGCTTCACGGCCGTTACTCACAGGCACAACAGAATAGCCTTGCTTTTCAAGCATACGCCGCGCCACTTTCTGGTTCACCTGATTATCTTCGGCCAAAAGGATGCGTAATTCAGCCAGACCGGCAGGCAGATAACGCCGCGTGATTAGGTCCGTGGGATTGGTTATCTCGGACCTATGCCCAAGAGCCAATGTCATGGCATCAACGAGCTGCAAAGGGGAGATAGGCTTGGTGAGATAAGCAGCTGCTCCGAGCGAGCGGCAACGCGCCGCATCGTCTCGTTGGCCAGCTGAGGTGAGCATTAGCATTTTGGTTTCGGAAAACGTCTCCATTTGACGGATCTGCTTCGCCAAGGCAAACCCGTCCACGTCCGGCATATGGCAATCGAGGAGGGCAAGGGGGAAAGCGGCCTCCGTCCCCGCTACAGCCTGCAACAGGTGCAGGGCCTCCGCAGCACTTTCCGCCTGAATTGGCTTCATTCCCTCTGCCGCTACAATTTCCGACAGAATGCGCCGGTTCGAGGCGTTGTCATCCACAATGAGTACCGCTAGGCCATCTAGGCGAGCCGTTCGAAGGGATTCATTCTTCTCCTCCGTATGGGGAATGCGTGCCTCGACCGTGAAATGGAAGCAACTACCCGCTCCCTCCTGGCTTTCCACCCAAATTTTTCCACCCATTATTTGCACCAGCCGGGTTGAAATGGTCAGGCCCAACCCAGTTCCGCCGAACTTGCGGGTAGTTGCATTGTCGGCCTGGGAGAAGGCTTCGAAGATGCGCTTTTGCTTTGCTTCTGGAATTCCTATTCCAGTATCACGCACTGAGAAATGCAATTGTGCGTGCTCGTTCTCTATGCGGTCGAGCCCCACACTCAACTCCACTTCTCCATGGCTGGTGAATTTAAGGGCATTGCCGACCAGGTTGACAATGATCTGCGTCAATCGCGTAGGATCGGCGATAACCTGATCCGGCACGTCAGGACGAACCGAGCAGAGCAGCTCCAGATCCTTCTCGGCAGCTCGCAATGCCAACGGTCTCATCGTTCTCGCCAAGCTATCACGCAGCCGGAACGCGATTAGGTCCAGATCCAGTTTGCCGGCCTCAATTTTGGAGAAATCGAGTATATCGTTGATGACTGTCAGCAGTGCATTGGCCGAGGACTTAGTCATCTCTATCAATTCCCGTTGCTCATCGGTGAGATCGGTGTCGAGCGCCAACTCCGTCATGCCCAGAACACCATTCATCGGTGTCCGAATTTCGTGACTCATGTTGGCCAGGAACTCGCTCTTCGCTCGGTTCGCTGCGTCTGCTGCCTCTTTCAGACGTGACGTCTCCTGGAGTTGGCTGCCGATGACGTGCAACTGATTGTGAATAACCTCGGTCTGCTGGCGCACGCGCCGCCGCATTAGCACGCCCCATGACAGGGTACCTAAGGAAATGGCCAACACGCCTGCCAATGCAAGCAGAAATCGGCCAGGTGTCCACCAAGATGGTTCGTCAGTCACCACGAGGTCTCGCGGAGAACGTAACATGAGTTTAAAGGACTCGGGCGCCGAGAAGCCGTTGCCCGCAGACGTGCGTTCATGGTTGGCCCGGACAGAACAGACTCCCGTCACGCGCAGAAGAGTGCCCTCTTTCAAATCCGGCAACGGGCGGTCCGGCAAGATGGCGGAAAAGACAAATTTACCGGCTGAAAAAAGCAACGTCGGTTCTGGTGCCGCTTGATCTTTGCCGATCAATTTTCCTTCCAACTGCACGAGCTGCGCGTCATGATCACCATTCAAAGCTTGCTCAGGAGTGATTAGTAAAGGTCTATCCTTTTGAGAGTCACCGGTTTTTCGAAGGATCGCGTCCGTCAGAGTTGGCCTAAAATCGCCTGCCACCGGAAAGCCTACCAAGTCAGCCCTATCACCCGTACTGAGGGGATTGGTTTGCCTCGTCTCGGCACATATACCCTCGGTATCATCTTGAATACAGATCGATCTGCCGGGTCAGAACATGGTTACGCGCCCGCGAATATGGACACGATGGAGAGACGTGTGATTCGGCTCAAAGCGCAGAAGGCTGTTCGCAGCTTTTATGGGTAAGTGGAAGGGATCAGCAGGCGCGAATTCCTCGATTTGAACGGCTTTCATCCCTCCCACGAAAAGGTGAGCGCCGGTCAGCTGACGCATGCGATTGAACTCCGGGCCCACATTGCCGCGCACCCTGACCTTGGCGTCGACCAAACCCTGATAGTCAGCACCAGGTTCGCTTGCGGCCAGAACGCTAATTTCGCCTTCAGCCGTCGTCAATTCCAAAATGGAGATTTGCCTAAAATGCCGAACCGAGCGCACCACGCCTTCCATTTGCACCCAATGACCGTCCTCTGATGGGGACCTTAAGAGCGGCGCGCCTATCATCGGTGCCCCCGTTGGGAGTTCGGACTCGCCAATAACTCTGAACCGAGCCTTTTCCACTATTGGCGCGAAATCCCCCGTGCCGCTCACGCCAGTAAGGTCCACCAGCATCCCCTGATGGACGGGGAAGCCGGGTGCCGGGTTAACCGCCACGTAAATATCGCCCGTGGAATCATGTATGAACATCGACCCACGTCTGGAATCGCCGTCCTGAGAGTAGTAAGTAACCAGCCCGCGCAGGTGAACCGGATAGCCCCGCGCGGATTCCGTGAGACTAAGGTTGTGCGCTTCGCGCGCGGTGGCGAGAGTACGAAGGCCATCTTGGGAAGCCCAGGAGGGGCAAGCTGCGAGTAAGCCCACAAACAGGAACATTGCCGCATGGCGAGACCTGCACACGAGCGCATTAATAATGGCAGCTTCCCGAAAACTCTGCATGTCAGTTGAGGGCAAATGCCCTCTTTATGAGTTCATCGATCTGAGGGTCGGTGAAGTTTAGGGAGGGATTTTCCTGTTGATCAGTCCCCATCGCACCACTGACCCATCCGGACACTCGGACATAACGAATTAGTCGCGAAAACGCATGCTCTCCGGGCGCCAATCAGCTTGCCATGCCTCGATAGTGCACTAGGGACAGCAGGCCTGAAGGGAGCGACACGGTGTAGCAATCTCACCTATCAGAACGCCGGCTACCGTGGTTTCCCAATCATCTTAGACAAAATTTTATGCTTAAAGCCGATATGCACCAATGTGGGTCCCTATTACAGGAGGTGCGTCCGTCCAAGCCGAAGCCTGAGTTTCGGATTCCTGCTCTATGCCTGCAGCTTCGCCGGGACGCTCGGGGCCCTCGATCAAAAGCAACTACCTGTACTCCACACGGCTAAAGAGATCCGGCAGCTTACCCACGGGGAAGCCGATCGCGCCTATCCGGTCGAACTTGTCGCGGTTGTCAACGTGTTCGATCCACGCGGCCATTTGTTTGTTCAAGATTCCACCGCAGGTGTTTACATCAAAGCCCCAACGGCAACCGGGATCTCCTTCCACCCTGGAGACTTGATTCGAGTCACCGGGACGACGGCGGCGGGCGGATTCGCCCCGATCATCAATCGGCCTCGTATCCAAGTGATTGGTAAAGGCGAGCTCCCTAAAGTGTCCGATTCCAATCTCGATAGGCTCCTCAGCGGGGTCGAGGACGGCCAGTGGGTGGGCGTTACCGGGATCGTTAGAGCCGCCCTCGAGGAAGAAGGCCGCTCGCGGTTAGATTTAGTCTGGGGGAATGTCCGATTCAGCGTATACTTTCCTGCCAGGCAGACAGGTGTCGAAAAGTTAGTAGATTCAAGGGTGCATGTGTACGGAGTCTGCGCGCCTCATTTCAACGGAAAACGACAGTTGATGGGTTTCCAAATTATGACGCCCGACCTCGATTACCTGAAGGTGATTGACCCAGCGCCTCGACAACCTTTCTTGCTCCCGGCTCAGCCGATTGTATATGTCTTGCAGTTTTCACCGGACATCAACCCTAGCCATCGCGTTCATGTGCGCGGAGTCGTCACGCTGAAATGGCCGGGCCGGTTAGTATTCATTCAGGACGCCACTGCAGGTATCTCACTGCAGGGCGGCAGCACACGCGATGTTCCGCTGGGCAAGCTCGTCGACGTCGTCGGGTTTCCCGTCGCGAACGAATTCTCCGTCTCCTTGCAGGATGCCGATATCAGATTGGCAACCTTGCAAGGTCCCTTTGACGCACCACGCGAAAATGTAGGTGCGAAGGGCGCGGATGCTCGCCGCCAACGAGTGCAGAACCACACCGGTCCTTTCGGCGGATTGCTTGACTCGGCGACCATTTTGCCCCGGATGCCCAAACCCCAACCGGTTTCTATCACCGCGGAACAAGCGCTGCAAGGGAATCACGAGGCCGAGTTGATCCGGATTAAGGGAAAGCTACTCAGTCACCTTGCGCAAGGTGGCGATGAAATTCTGGAGCTGTCTTCGAACGGCATTGTCTATCAAGCTCTCTTGCCGCAGACCATGGGGGGTGACAAAATAGCCTCGGTTGCCGAAAATTCCACGGTGGAATTGAAAGGTATTGCCCAGATCAAGGCCGCCACCGGCTTCTATTACACGCCAACCGCGTTCCAGATTCTGTTGCGCTCTGCTGAAGACCTGCGGGTGCTGGAAAGACCCTCCTGGTGGACTGCGAGCCACACTTTGGATGTGTTACTTTGCGCGGTCGGCGGAATCCTAATCGTGCTTTCGTGGGTCGGCGTGCTTAGAAGAAGAGTCCTGCAGCAAACGGAGATGATCTGCGATCAACTAAAGGAAGCGAGCGCGCTGAAAGCGGCGGCAGAGGCGGCGAGCCTCGCCAAAAGCCTGTTCTTGGCCAACATGAGCCACGAGATTCGCACGCCGATGAACGGCATTTTGGGAATGACGCAACTGGCGCTCGATACCGACCTGACGGTCGAACAGCGCGATTATCTGTCGATGGTGAAGTCCTCGGGGGACGCGCTGCTAACCGTGATCAACGACGTTCTCGACTTCTCGAAAATTGAGGCCGGCAAACTCGAGCTTGATCCCATTCCCTTCTGTCTCTACGACGCGGTTGTCGATGCGCTGCGCTGCGTTGCCATGCGGGCTCACGGGAAGGGACTGGAACTCGTTTACGAAATTGACGAAGACGTGCCTGCTCAGATGATCGGAGATCCAGGCCGTCTGCGGCAAATCATTTTGAATCTAACCGGCAACGCCGTCAAGTTTACAGCTCAAGGCGAAGTGGCGCTGCGCGTGGCGAAGGTGGGGAACACACCAACCGGAACGGAGTTGCATTTCAGCGTGCGTGACACCGGCATCGGCATTGCTCCAGAAAAGCAAGACGCCGTCTTTGGCGCCTTCGCTCAGGCCGACGGCTCAACCACGCGCCACTATGGCGGCACTGGTTTGGGGCTTTCCATCTCGAAACAACTGGTAGCCCTGATGGGTGGCCGCATCTGGTTGGAAAGTGAATTGGGAAAAGGCACAACCTTCCATTTCACGGCTATTTTCGGATCGGTGGCCGCCCAGGCCGTGGCCGAAGCCGAAATGCCGGATCTTTGTCCGCAGGCTTTGAATGTCCTGATCGTGGACGACAATGCCACCAACCGCCGTCTTCTGGAAGTCCTTATGAGGAACTGGGGGATAAAATACCGTTCCGCCAACAGCGGCGCCGACGCCCTGCGTCTATTCGAAGAGCAGACCTTTTCGCTCGTGTTACTAGACGTTCAGATGCCGGAGATGAGCGGTTTCGGACTGGCCGCGAAAATTCGCGAGCGGTGGCAGGCATCGCAAGTGAAGATCGCGATTCTCACGTCGGTCGGCATGCGGGGCGAGGCCTCACTGTGCCGTCAACTCGGCATTGAATGCTATCTTGCCAAACCGCTCAAGAGCTCCGAGTTGTTCGCGGCGATCAGACAGCTATTCGTCACGCCACAAGACAACACAAAGGACCTGATTACCCGGCACACCTTACGAAACGAAAGGGATGTTCCCCCCAGCGTGACTCCGCTACGCATACTTGTCGCCGAAGACAATCGAGTCAACCAGGCGCTGGCCCGCCGCATTCTCGAAAAGCAAGGGCACACCGTCGCCATCGCCACCGACGGACGCGAAGCCGTTCAAGCCTTCGAGGAGGGTACTTTTGACCTTATTCTCATGGACGTTCACATGCCCGAAGTGGATGGCTTCCAGGCCACCCAAGCCATTCGTCAGCGGGAATCCAAAGATCGCAGAATTCCGATTATCGCTTTAACCGCTAACGCAATGTCCGGCGACAAGGAGAGATGCCTTGCTTATGGAATGGACGGGTTTGTTTCAAAGCCGATTAACGTTGCCGAGCTTTCCGAGGCAATTTTCGCTCTGTGCAAGGAACCCACATTGGAGCCAAACCTTTCCATCCAGGCCTAAACCGGCAAGACGCGGCCTTGCCTACTTCAAAAAGAACGAAGAAATTGATAAAGGTACGAATTGCTGTTTTGTTGCGTCTCGGTTCACATTGCCATTGCTTGAGTACAGACCTGCAGAGCTGCCGAATCAAGGCAATCGGGCAGGCACGGCTTCGCCCCGACCTTGAATCAATTTTCTTCGCGAACGCGAAAGAAATCGGGTGGCAAGGCGAAACAGAAGAAAGACTCCGGCTGAAATTTCAAACAACCGGTCAAAAACGGAGTCGATTCGATCGCTCTCACCCGAACTTTCTCTTTCAGATCATTTCCAGGACAAGAAGATTCCAATCTATGAATCCCTTGTGACTCAGTGCGGCCCCGGTATCGGGATGGTAATACTCGTTCAGTGAGCCGTTTGCCTCAAGGTCCCTCGACAGGAGAAGGAGGGTCTTGTCGGCCAGCGCATCTGCTTCTTTCTTGTATCCATATCGCTCGAAAGCTTTCCATACGAAGTAGTTCACGATGATCCAGACGGGCCCAAGCCAGTTGCTAGGGTTCGAACTGAACTCCAGAGAGTACATGGTCTCGCGGGCCGAAAGCGACCTAACGCCCCATCGAGCGCAGAGGCGGTCGTCCGCGAAATAGTTGGTGCTAACCAGTTTCTGTGCGCTCGGTTGAGGAGCGATGCCGCACCAGAGCGGCAGGAAGCCGGTAAACATCTGGATTCTCATCGGGAGGCATTTCCATGACATGTCCATTCCTCGCGGAACGGTTGGAATGAGCTCAGCTCGCCGATCGACGCATTGAACATCGACGGTATAGTAGTAGCTATCTCTGGGATCCCAACAGAACGTCTGTATCCGTTGCGCAAACTCTTCCGCCTGGCTTGAAAGCCGAACATCATCCTTCGAGCGTCCGAGCCGGCGCGCGAGTTCTGCCGACGCTAAGAGATCCTGATAGAACAGGCAATTGAGAAGCAGGTTTGCCGACGAAAAGAAAGGCCGGCCAAATGTGGTTGGGTCATTGTCATCACCGATTGCGACATCGTCGCCCCACACCAGCAGGCCAATCTGAGAGGAGTTGTGACTGATCCAGGAATCGTAGAAACGCAGAATCGAATCGAAATGCGGCTCCAGCCAATTCGCATCTCCTCGTTGATTGCAGGCGAGCAGCCCAAGCTGACCGAAAACAGGCTTGGCCTGGTTTCTCGACGTCGTGTTCTTGCCAACGATTCGGAAGGGGTCCGGATCGTCCGCCGTCATCATGATTGGGATTTGCCCACCCGGTGAAGCGTGCTCGAGAAAGTTCAAAAGACTTCCGGAGACGTGCTCGCAAAGCTTCTGTCTAAGCTGATCGTCATGAAGCAACGCCGCGAGTCTAAAGAGTCCTTGGCTGGTCCAAAGCGTGTCCCAGTCCCAGAGGTTCGTTGAGTAGGTTTTGCCGGGCAGGCTGGGGGCAACGCTGGGGTGCTTCAGGATTCCATCGGGAGCCCGCAGTAGCTGCGGCGCAATGGCTGCGAAATAGCGGAGTAGCGCATTTGCGTGTTGACGGCGCTCGTCGTCGGAGAGGAGCATCGCGTTGCCGGCGGCGGAGCTTTGGCGCTGTTCGCTGCGAGCTGCCCCGATGGAGGCAGCACTTGAAGCGGCCAATCCGGCTAAAACATCACGTCTAGAGATAGGGGACATTCCGTTTCTCCGCTCTCATTCGGTTTAGACTCTTGCGCGTAATCGGTTGGATTCACACTTCGCCACATGTGGTCTGATTTGCATTCGCGATCTCTCGATAGCGATCGAGCGAAAAAAGATGCCTATCTCGGTTGGCTCTTGAACCATTTCGCCTCGGCAACGGCCTTCGGCATTTCGCCGGTGCTGCGATAAAGATGGAGCAGGCGATAGTGCACGGCCCTGCTGGATGGATATTCCGACTCTGCTTTTGAAAGAAGAGAAATCGCCTTGCGCGTCTCTCCCAACTGCTCAAGCGCTTTGGCAAGATCGAGCGTTGCCCAAAGCGGCGGTATAGCTTCCTGAACGCGCGGTGCAAGGAAGTCACGGAGCTCTGTCCATCGCATCAACTCGACCAGCGCTTCACTCACCCGTGCAGCTGCACGCTCGTCCTTCGGATCAGCGGAGAGCTCATCGCGAAAGACGGCGAGCGCCTTCTCCCACTGACGCTGTTTTCTGTAGAGCATGCCAAGGTCGTAGCGCAAGTCCGCCAGTTCCGGATGCGAATGGAGTAACCCTTCGAATCCGCTGACCGCCTCCTCTTCCCTTCCGCGGTCAGCGAGCATCTCGAACTGGAGCTGGGCCAGATAGGGAGAGTTCGGAAACTGCTGGCTGCAAACTTCGATTTGCCGTATGCTCTGCTCTCCGCTAATTACAGCCAATTGATAGAGGAGAGCTGGATCGTCCTGATGCTGACGCCAGATCGTAAGAACCGCGTCGAATCCTAGATCGGCGTGAAAATTCGAAGACGCGCGTTGCGCCATCGGGAAAGCGCTTCGCGGATCGCCCGAAGTCCTCGCCCGGCCAAGCGCCGTGACATACGCGCTACTATCAGGGCGTTCCCGCAGCTTCGTGACAAAGTACTGCGCAGCCGCCAGGTACGACTTGGCCAGTTGGATCAACGCCAGGTCGTGCGGATATGACTCGTCGCGCAGTAGAACTGTGTAGGCACTCACCGATTCGATAGGCTCATCGAGATCGAGATAGCACGGAGCAACGACAGCGATAATTCTGGCCTCCCCGCGGTACTCGCGGATGATCTTGCTCAGCATGGGCCGCGCGCCGTCCAGGTCGCGCGAGATACAACGTTGCTCTGCCAGTAAGGCATAGGTTTGAGGAAGATACTTCTCTTTGAGAGCATGCTCGAAGATCTGGATCGCCTCGCTTGCCCGACCTTGCATTTGGAGAGCCACTCCGAGTTCGGTAAGGAGTGTTGCTGAAGCGGGGTTCTTCTCGATCGCGCTCCGATACAACTTTTCCGCTCTGGCATAGTCGCGGTGCAACATGGCGCTGCGGGCTTCATCTTCAGTGGCCGAGCCGGCCGGCAGCTCCTGCGTCGAACAGATGGACGGGACAAGGGCATGCGCCAGGAATATCGAAGTCAGCAGAAGCCACGGATTCGGAAGAAACGGGCTCATAATAAAGTCCAATTGTCCGCGACTGCGATACGTCGCTATTTGCGACAAGGTTCGCGAGCGGCTGCTGGAAATCTGCATTACCCGCAGCCGCCGAACTCTCAAAAGATTATTTTCAAAGCAACTTGATTTTGTCTGTTCGCATTGCTGATGCCGCTGATGACGCCAAAGGTGGAATCGTTGACGTTAGCATCCGGCATCGCGAACTGCGGATGATTCAGCGCGTTGAAGGACTCAATGCGGAACTGTACATCGAAGTGTTCCGCTTTAAAATCCTTGAATAGCGAGAGATTGACGTTTGCTATTCCCGGCCCCCGGATGATGTTGCGCCCGCTGTTTCCAAACGCTCCTTGGACGGGCTGCTGGAATGCCGCGGTGTTGAACCACTCGGAAATGCTCTTCTGAAAACCGCTTGGATACGGATTCCCCACCAAGTTCGCGCGCTCCGAGTAATCCTGGTTGACGAAACCGATATCGTTCGCCGCGATGCTGAATGGGAACCCGCCTTGCCAGATTCCGATGGCATTCAACTGCCAGCCTCCGATCAAGGCATTTTCAACAGCGTTCGCGTGTCCGGAGAGCAGTTTGCCTTTGCCGATGGGCAAGGCATAGAGCAGGCTCAGGGCAAGCCGTTGCCCTACGTCGTAGCTGGAAAGGCCGTAATCCGCGGCTAGATCGTGGCTGTTTTGAGGGCCCGCCCAGCCTGCAACGTCGCCGTTCACGGCCGCGGCCGCTGACTTCGGATCCAGTGCCTTCGACCACGTATACGCGGCCAGCACCGTCAGGTCGGTCCCTCGATGCTCGACTTTCACATCGAGAGCGTTGTAGTTCGAATACCCGTTCCACCCCTCGTAGACGAGCGTCCCGAGGTTCTGGTACGGCAGGCGTTGCGTGACCGTTGCCGCGCAGCCGGGGCCCGCAGGTTGAGACAGAATGCACTCGGTCGGCTGGTTGGGATTGGTTCTGATGTTGAGGTTAGTCCCCTTGTTACCAACGTAGTCGACATCGAGAATCGTATTTTTGAGGACGTTCCGCTCGATTGAGAACGACCATTCGTCAACGTAGGGATCCAGTTTCTTTGTCGCGGCGATTTGCAGAAAGCTCAGATCCGCAGGCGTCACCGGCGACGGTGTGGACAAGGTGGGAAACAGATTGTTCGTGTTGTAGATTACTCCGGTTGCTTTGTTCGATGTGTAGAGCTGCGACGGCGCCAGCGGATAGACTGCCGTTGACGCCTCGTATTCATTCGATTCCGAGGTGTCATAGAACCGTCCGTATCCGCCGCGCATTACGGTCTTATCGTCAAGACGGTAAGCAAAACCGGCCCGGGGCGCCCATACATTTCGTGGAGCTGGTCCGTTACTTCTGCTGCCGTTGTACACGTAATACCCGTTCCCAAACTCCTGGACGATCTGCTTGTTCGCCACGTAAAGGCCACCTCCGGGCAGCGACGTATTGAGCCACGCGAAGTGATTTTGTTCTTCTGTGGCCACGCCGGAGAAGTCGTAGCGAAGCCCCAGGTTCAGCGTTAACTTGCTCGACACCTTGAAGTCGTCCTGAAAATACGGCGCCCACGCCACAAAGTGCAGGTGCGGCGAATTGCCAGCCGAGGGATTCGCCAGCGGTCCGGGTTGGTCCACCTGGGCCTGATAGACGTCTCCCAGCAGCATGTCTGCAACGTTGTTGTTCGTGAATTCTCCGTCAAAGGTGAAAACTCCGTAGGGATTGGACGTGTTCAGCAGGTCAAGTTGCCACTTGCGGTACTGGAATCCGGCCCCGATCGTATGTTTGCCGTGATTCCAGGAAAGCGAGTCGCCCGCATCCCAGGTCGGCTGATTCTGGTTGTTCGGCAGGTTCACCGCGCCTCCCCCACACGTATACGCCACGGTAGAGTCGGCTCCCGTCACATTGAAACACACCCTCGGATAACTCGAGTCGGGCATGTTGAAAGTTCCGGTAAGCCCGAGCGCGCTGATGGCCGATTGAGGGATTAGGTACCCGATCCTGTCACCCTCAATTCCAATGTAGGCGACACGCACCTGATTGACCAGGTTCGGCGTAAAGGTGTGTGTCTCTGTTCCCTGGTAGTGGTGCGACGGCTCCAGAACTGTCTGGTTCGAGAGTGCGTTCAGGCCCTGCGGCTGAGTCTGGCTGGCGTCCACAATGGTCGTGCGAAAAAAGAATTCGTCCGAAGAGCCGAGCATTTGGTCGATTCGATACGTTTGCTGATCGGAAACGGTCGGCGCCGGCAATGCGGCGACAAAGTTGAAGGACCCCGATGCATTGGGGGCGGGAAAGAATTGGTTCGCAGCCATGACGCCTAAGCGTGAGAACCTGCTGGTTGGGATGATGTAGTTTCCACTCGAATCTTGCGGAAACGGGAATCCAGAGGTAGGATCGAGGACCGGTGCTTTGGTCCCGGGAATAGCTCCCCCCAGCTCGGCTGGAGTCGGAACGTTTCCGTTCTCCACATTCGAAGTGGCGATTCTCAGGCCTTCGTAGTTGGCGAAGAAGAACGTCTTGTTCTTCCCGTTGTAAAGGTGCGGGATGATGATGGGGCCGCCCAGCGAGTAGCCGAACTGGTTCTGCTTGAACGGCGCCACCGGCTGCGGTACCACGTTGAAGAACGAACGAGCATCGAGCGCGTTGTTGCGCAGGAACTCGAACACCGTGCCGTGAAACTCGTTCGAACCCGACTTCGTGCTGATATTGACTTGGTTTGCGCTGAATCCGTATTCCGCCGAATAGGTCTTTGTCTGCGTCTTGAATTCCTGAATTGCGTCGATCGAGAGGGTGTAGGCGGGCGTGTCGTAGGAGGTATCCAAAATCGTCGTGCCATCGACGGTATAACCGTTCGAGTCGCTGTTGCCGCCGCTCAGGCTTATGGCGTTGCCTTGGTTGAAGCGGTATTGCCCCTGCTCGCCGCCGGTTTCCACTGCGCCTGGTGTCAGAAAGAGCAGATCGTAGAAGAAGCGGCCATTCAGAGGCAGATCCGTGATCTGTTTGGCAGTAATTACCTGGCCCACCGTGGCCGAATCCGTGTTCAGGGCAAGTGGTTGCGCGTTCACGGTAATACTCTCCGTTACGGAGCCGGGCGACAAAGTAACATTGACTCTCAGAACCTGATCCACTTCCAGGACAAGCCCCGCCGATGTGCTGCTCTTGAATCCCGGCTTGTTCACCGTGACCGAGTAGTGCCCGGGCGGCAGTAGTGTCGCCGTGTAATTGCCATTTGTATCTGTGACCGCCGATCTTGACGCATGCGTGTCGGTGTTCTCAATCAGGATCGATGCTCCATCGACGACAGAATGTGTCGAATCGGCGACCGTTCCGGTGATTGTCCCGGTCGTGTTTTGTGCTCGCATCAGACTTACACCGAACAAGCAGACGAGGATCAATAAGCATTGCCTCATGCGTCTCCTTGACATTTCCCCCTCCAAACGTATGGTCCCCATGTGCGATTGAATACGGTCGACCCCGAATTCGTCACGATTTTGCATGCCCGAACGTACGGCAGATTTTATGGCGCGAGCAGGTGTTTGACAGTAGTGATCTTGCAAGCACTGTCTCTGCAATTAGTTGCAGAGACGTTACACGGGAGGTAAACTACCTGCAAAGGGTTGGGTTAACCCTGAATGGAACGTTACCAGAAGGCCAAGCACGCCACGATTCCGCAAGGCGAGTGCCCACGCGAGCGAATCGAGTCCACGCTAGCGACGATTCTGGCTAGCGAACATTTTCGGACCAGCTCACAATGCCGGGAACTGCTGCAGTACATCGTCACCCATACACTCATCGCAGACCATGGTTTGCTGAAGGAGCGCGTAATCGGCGTGAGCGTTTTCGGACGCAAAGCCGATTACGACCCAGCCAGTGATCCCATTGTCCGGGTCAGGGCGTCTGATGTGCGAAAACGGCTGGCCCAGTTCTATCAGGGCGACGCATGCCTGGCTGGCATGGCCAGGATCGACATACCGATTGGCGGATATCACGCGACTTTTCGAATCCTCCCCAACGGGATTTCGCGGGTTGAAGTTCCGATCGCGGAAGAGAACGTCGTCGAGAGTTCTATTGAGGAGTGTTCGGAAACCTCGATTGGACATAAGTCTCCGTCACCGATTCAACCGGAGGCTATTCCATTTAGACCTGGTAATCGTGCATGGCTGCGCTCAGGGCTTCCGCTCGTTGTATTAGTGACGGTTGCCGCCGTGAGTTGGATTGTTTGGCACTCCCGCAACCACACACCCTTTGATGACTTCTGGGACCCGGCTTTTGCGAGCACGAAGGCGATCACAATCTACAACGCTGAAAATCCAGCGTATCGCCTGCCCTGCGCTACGCAGAACAATGATCCGGGCTTGCCAGGCAAGTACATTGTTCCGTGCCAGCAGGGAGAACAGTTTGCAATCTCCGACTTGATTCCAGTTCAGAACCAGTTCATAGCAATCGGGGACGGATATGCAACCGCGCTACTCTGTGGTTTGTTTGCTCGAAAGGGTAAAGCTTATCAGCTCCGAGTTGGAAGCGAATTGTCGTTTGTAGACCTGCGTTACTCGCCGGCGGTTCTCATTGGCGCCTTTAACAACGCCTGGACACTCGAGACCACAAGAGATTTGAAGTTCGTCTTTTCGGAATATCCGTCTATCCGTGAGCGAGGCGGCCAGAACCGCGTCTGGACTCTTTCGCATCTAGCTCGGGACGGCAAAAGTGAGGAAGATTATGCGATTGTGTCCCGCGTCTTCAGCTCATACACCGGGCAATTCTTGATAGCCGCGGCCGGCATCACGCAGAACGGCACAAGAGCAGCCGGCGAGTTCTTGACATCGCGGGACGAGTTAGAGGCTGCACTTAAACGTCTGCCTTCTGGCTGGGCCAAGCGCAACATCCAGTTCGTCATCCATACACAGATTGTTCAGGAGGCGCCCGCGCGTCCGACGGTTGTGGCAAGTTGCTCTTGGTGATCCAGTGAATTGTGGTTTGGGATGCGCAAACTGAGGTGTCTCGCGTCATCCGTGCCACTCGATGCTGCCCACACGCCTTGTTGGGATATGCACACAACGGGCGCCGTCAGTCTACAGTATTGTTCGTCAGTGAAGGCACGATTCGCTCCGGAGCCAGTCCCCTGGCGGCCCATGCCAGGAACCAGGAAGAGGCGGGCGAATGTGTCGATCTTGTCAACTCGCGCCCGTTGATCGCTGCGCGCTTTCGAAGTACTCCAATTGTATCTTCAGGTGGCACCGCGGCTAATGCAAAGACCGATAGCGGACGCCGCGACGACGATGTTCGGATCTGCCTGGTGCGCGCGCACCTCGTGAACATCGCCGTCGATATCTATAGTGGGCTGCCAGGTTCTTCCGCCATCCATTGAACGCGGAATGCCTCCCACGTGAACGTTGGCGAACAGTATGCTCCCGTTCGAGCTGGCCGCAACCGAGCGAATGCCTAGCGGTGGCCCGAGACGCTGCCCATTAACAATTGCCGAACCAGCAAACCAAGCATCCCGCCCCGCGATGTTGTCGAAACCATCGATAGGATCGAGCACCCCTCCTCCATGGCTCAGCCGTAGCATTCGTGCATCGTCCGTTCCTACGTAGATGGCGTCTCTAACAGCCATACAGCACGAAAGCTCGAACTCGCTTGTAGCGACGCTTGTCCATTCGCCGCTTGGTGAACGCCTGCGCAGCGAATGTCGGCCGACAATGGCGAGCGCACCGCCACGTCCATCCGGTGCGAGCCCTCTGACGGGCTGGTTCGCAATCTCTTCGGTGCGCCCATCGCCGGTGACTGCGAACAGCCCATCGCCCCACCTAGCCACAAGTATCGTCGGTTTCGTCACCGATCACCCTCCTCTCCCAGTTGTCGCGGGCTATCAGAGTTGTTGAACAAGGCCATGCGTTCTCTTGGAGCGAGCCATTGTGATTCGGCCAACGTGCACGCCCAATCAATGATTCTTGCGGATTCCGAGGCATGAAAATAATCATTCCGAGCTGATGAAAATAGTCGTTCCGAGGTAAGCGCGATTGGGAATTCCGCGGTCATGACGATCGAAAAATGGCCGGTTTCGGAATGGCTAATCGCGTGAACCTCGGAATGATCAATCGCGATGAACTCGGAACGGCGAATCGCGATTTGGTTGGAACGGAACTGGGTGGCGCTGGACAACAAACAAGACAATCTGATCCTGTTTGAAACAGGGAGGGTCGGATTTGTCGGAAAAGGCACTGTCCATGCGCAAGACACGAGAGGTACTCCGTTTATCGGCACTGGGGCTCAATCAGAA
This sequence comes from Bryobacterales bacterium, assembly GCA_963722585.1. Taxonomy (GTDB): domain Bacteria; phylum Acidobacteriota; class Terriglobia; order Bryobacterales; family Bryobacteraceae; genus KBS-96. Next base: position 43,114 of record CAVRNU010000018.1, read on the forward strand.
CCAAATCGCCCGCAGTTGTTCGATCGTTCAAAGCACCGTTCATAAATATCTAAAACTGGCCCAGGCGGCCAATCTGAGTTGGCCGCTGCCAGAAGACGTCAGCGATGAGCGGCTGGATGAGCTTTTGTTCGGCCAGCGGCCCGCTCCGCCGAGCCGCCGGCAGCATCCGGAACCTGATTTCGCTGCCATTCACAAAGAGCTCGAAAACCCACCGGGACTTGACGTTGGAGCTGCTCTGGCAGGAGTACAAGAAGAATGAACCGGGTGGCTATAAATACAGCCGGTTTTGTGACCTCTACCGCAACTGGAACCAGGCTCGGAACCTCAGCCTGCGTCAGCAGCATCATCCCGGCGAAAAGATGTTTGTCGATTACGCCGGCGCCACCATTGCCGTGTATAACCGCGACACCGGCGAGATGCATCCGGCAGCGGTGTTTGTAGCCACACTCGGATACAGCAGTTACACCTTCGCTGAAGCCACCTGGAGCCAGGAACTGGCATGCTGGATCGGCTCGCATATTCGGGCTTTTGAATATTTCTCAGGCGTACCCAGGCTGGTGGTTCCGGATAACACCAAAACCGGGGTCACCAAAGCCTGCCGCTACGAGCCTGATCTGAATCCAACTTACAGCGAAATGGCGGCCCATTACTCGGTGGCAGTTTTGCCAGCGCGCCCGAGAAAACCCCGGGACAAAGCTAAAGTTGAAAATGCCGTTCAGCTCGTGCAGCGCTGGATTATTGCAGCTCTGCGCAAGCGCCGCTTCTATAGTCTGGGCGAAGTCAACGAAGCGATTGCAGAACTGCTGACGCATCTCAACAACAAACCATTTCGCAAACGCGAGGGTACACGTGCTAGCCTGTTTGCCGCCCTTGAAAAGCCGGCCTTACGGCCGCTCCTTGGCGAGCGTTACGAGATCGGTCGCTGGCGCAATTTGAAAGTCGAATTGGATTATCATGTGCCGGCGGAAGGGCATTTCTACAGCGTTCCCTATCAATTGGTGGGCCAGCAAGTCGACATTCGCACCACGGGCGCCACGGTGGAGGTGTTTCACAAAGGGGTGCGAGTTGCCAGCCATGCTCGCAGCTTCGTAGCCGATGAGGTCACCACGGTTGCCGAGCACCGGCCCAAATCTCATCAGCAATACCTCGAGTGGACACCTTCGCGTCTGCTGAGTTGGGCCGACGCCGCTGGGCCCAACACGGGCGAGTTATTCCGCCAGATTCTGGCCACCAAGCCGCATCCGGAGATGGGCTATCGCGCATGCCTGGGCTTGGTGCGTCTGGGTGGCAAATGCAGCATCGAACGGCTGGAAGCGGCGGCCGCACGCGCCGTGCACATTGGCGCTTATTCATTCGCCAGTGTGGTTTCCATTCTGCAGCATCGCCTGGAGAGCCAGCCGCTCCCGGAAGCTGCAGCCATCTCACCTCCTCTGGTGATCCACGACAACATTCGTGGCGCAGCCTACTTTGACACCACCGTTCAGTAAAGGAGAATCTTCATGCTCAATCAACAAACTCTGCACAAACTCTATGTGATGCGTCTGAACGGCATGGCCGATGCCTTTCGGCAGCAGCTGGAACAGCCTGACCTGGCCACGCTCAGCTTCGAAGAGCGTTTCGGGATGCTAGTTGATCGCCAGTGGAGCTGGAAGGAAGAACGTGCCTTGGCCCGCCGGCTACGCAACTCGCGCCTGAAAAGCACGGCGTCGGTGGAAGACATCGATTATCAAACTGCGCGTGGACTGGATCGCGCTCTGATCCGTTCACTCGTGGCTGAGTCGGAATGGGTGAAACAGCATCAGAACATTTTTTTAATCGGTGCAACTGGCATCGGCAAGAGTTGGCTTGCGGCTGCCCTGGCGCATAAAGCCTGCCGAGACGGCTACACCGTCTATTACGCACGCGCGGCACAGCTGTTCCGTGACTTAGCCCTCGCCCATGCCGACGGCAGTTTCAGCCGCTTATTGCGACGCTTGGAGCAAACCGATGTTCTGGTGATCGATGATTTCTGCATGACACCCCTGGCCGAAACTGAGCGCAGGGACTTGCTGGAGATCTGCGATGACCGCTATCAGACGCGCTCCACCATCTTGACTTCGCAAATCCCCGTCCAAAACTGGCATGCGCAGATCGGCGATCCCACCGTCGCCGACAGCATCCTCGACCGCCTGGTTCATCATGCGCAGCGCATTGACCTGAAGGGCGAATCCATGCGTAAGAAGCGCGGCGGCAAGGAGGCGGCATGAGCGAATCCCGTCTGCTCCTCAAACACCCCACCGGTTTCTTCGCTGCCGGAGCGGAACTGAACCAAGCTCTCGAACTGCTCTCCGACGGCGCGTTCAAAATCTTTGTCTATGTTTGCCTCCATGCCGACCGGCGCAGCGCGCAATTGCGTTTCCGTATGGCTGAACTCGCTCAGGCTACGGGGCACAGCACACGTTCGCTCACCAGTTATTTGGAGGAGATCCGGAGATCCGAAGTGGCGCTGGTGTATCGCGCCGCCAACCAGCACGAGCTCGGGCGCATCGAGATCCGCGACTCGTTCTGGCCCTATCACAAACAAGTCGCCGAAAGTTCCGAAGACCCTGAGCAGTGCCTGTATGTCTCGCGCGTACGGGGACTCTTTCTCGAACCGGCTTGTGTACGTGCGGTCTTCTCGTCGGCCGATGAGAAACTGGCCGGCGACTGGTACCGCTCTGGTGTCCCACTGGATCAGATCGAGCGTGCCATCCTCATGGGTTGCGCCAGAAAATACGTGGCGTTGTTCAACCATTCAACCACCGTAACTCCCATCACCAGCCTCCAATATTTTGCTGGCCCGCTGGAGGAGATCACAGCCATGGAGACGCCGCTCAATTACTGGCGCTATCTGGCTTCTCGAGTCCGCAAGATGGAAACCGAATGGCGTGCCCATGCAAATTTTGCGTCAGCAGCGCCCGCCGAAAACCAAGAAACGAAATGACGTTGCGCGTGTGTCATTCCTCTTGACGCATGACGATCATCTACACGACAATGCTTTCGACAGCGTCCTTCGGCGATGATCTGATCGTCATCAGCTCGGAATAGGTAATTTTCTTCGTCGGAATCGACAATTCTCCCGCAAGTCGCGAAGGGGTTTACCGATGCTCAAGGGAAGTTTCCGGATTGCTCCCGAATCACGGGCGAGAACAAAGTCGCTGACGCGACGGACGCTGTGCGTGCTCTGCGCCCGAACATACGGCGAGCCTGCAACAGTCCCGCAGTTGAGCGATAATGAGGTCCTGAATCTGTGATTAAACGCGTAGCCATAGGCGTGATCAACAAAGCGGCTTGGCGTCAAAAACGGCGAAAATCGATTGAATCTCCAGAGCAGAAATCTTGCCGAAGTTGGCCGCGTTCCGTCGCAATCGTCAGCGCCTTCCTTCTAACCTGCTTATCGAAAATCTCTCGGCCCCCCGACGTTCGGCTCGGATCAGCTGTGTCTGCCTCGAGATTTCCGATCAAGCCTAGCGGCCATCCGGACATTAGGGGTGCGAGGCCGACTTATAGTTGAGCCAAAGACTTGGCTCAAGAAGAGGAGATATTCACAGTCGTCGGCCGCCGGGCTGTGGAAAAGTATTCTCGATTGCTTATTCCACTTGTCGCTTGCATGCAGGACGGAATGAGGAATAAGCAGAGAAGGCACGTAGCCCGTTGCTACGAATCAGGCCTTCCCAGTCCTAACCCAGACATCGCATTCAGGCGTACCAAGCTTTAGAACCAAATGGATTGCCACAGAAGTTGAGCCGCTGCAGAGCCCTACAGGAGGTGCTGATCCCACCGGCTAACGTAGCTGTCATCGTGCGTCGCCGCGTCAGCCTGCACGTATGCTGACACACCCAGTCGGATAGAGGGGTATGGACGATTCTCCACTGCTCGGGCGATAATCATCTTAATCTTAGACGCGAGTTCGCCGGATGAAGCAAGTCCACGCGCGACTGACAGCTTCAGCATGCATTCCCCTCGCCGAGAATGCGGCGCAATGAGCCGGAGGAGAATCGGTGAGGTTGACGAACGAATCTCGATTTCTGATGTGCCCTCCGCATCACTTTGGGGTTGAGTATGTGATCAACCCCTGGATGCAGGGGCAAATCAACGCTGCCGATCCGGAGCTTGCATCCAGGCAATGGATGCAGTTTCATACACTCATGAGCAATCACGCCGATGTGGAGCTCATGTCTGCGGTCAGTGGGTTACCCGACCTGGTGTTTACTGCCAACGCAGCGTTGGTGTATAGACAAACTGCCGTTCTAAGCAGCTTCCGCTGCGCGGAACGAAAACCCGAAGCGCGACACTATGCTGAGTGGTTATCGGCAGATGGCTTTCAAGTAACGACACTACCTTCAGGAATATTGTTCGAGGGAGCAGGTGATGCTCTGTTCGATCGCGGCATCAAACCTTTGCTGTGGTTCGGATATGGATACAGATCCAATGCCGAGGCACTATCACACCTGCAGAGGTCATTTGACATAGAAGTGCAAGCGCTGCGGCTCTGCGATCCGCGCTTGTATCATCTGGACACCTGCTTCTGTCCTCTGGAAGGAGGTTATCTCCTCTACTATCCTGCAGCATTTGATCGGCAAGCAAACGAGGCAATAGAAGCTCGTGTTCCACCTGACCAGAGACTGGTGGTCACCGAAGCGGATGCTATTCACTTTGCCTGCAATGCCGTGAACATTGGAAGGAAAGTCATACTGAACTACGCAACACGCCGACTCGCTGCATGCCTGGCATCGCATGGCTTTGATGTCATTCAGACGCGCATGTCGGAGTTCATTAAGGCGGGGGGATCGACAAAGTGCCTCTCGCTCCGGCTCAATGAAGTCTGACGGGAGCTACTGCTGTTTTTCAAAGGGGGCGATATAGTTTCGGCGTAAGCGGGAGGGCTGTCCAAAGCGTCGAATCGGCCGCCGGGCTGTGTGCCCTAACTTGTGCGAGATAAGGGCAACAGAAGGACGAAGGACTAAGGTCGACTCTTCATCAAGCACACTCAACAAGTGACATGCAGGATTGCATTGGTGTTGTCAGGCTTCTTACGCAGCGCCTGGATTGCTTCGCTTGTAGGAAGCACGATTAATTTTACGTCGCGCCGCTTGGCTTCTCTCTTTACTTCTTTCATAACGGGCAGTGCTCCTGTCCCGGTACCAATCACCAAGCGGCGGCATTTCCAGGGTATCTTCTCCTCCATTGAGAGCGGCGTGTGCCCGAAGGCATCGTGGAATTTTCTCGATGGCTTCTTCTTACGTTTCCGAATCCGTCCGCAATCGATGACCACATCGTGATTGTAGGTAATGCCATCGATGCGAATCGACCCAAAGGAAAACGCTTCGAAACTCACGGATCAATACCTACATATATTCTCTTCATACCGCGTCGGCCAGCTCTTGCGGGCTCAGAAAGCCTGCTCGGATTTTGAGCTTAGAACGCAACACCGGGTCCTGCGCCGTAGATCCCAATTGCTCGGGCGCATTCGCATCTCGAATCAGAATGTACCTCCTGGTCAGGTTGCCGCTGGCTCTTGAGCAAGTGTGAAGCTACAGTGAAGGATATATGCGCACGAAGAAAGCTCTTAAGCGGCTCAGTAAAGCGGAAGCTCTGATCAGGGCTGTGGCCGATCGTTATACACCAAGGGAACCTCACCTTCAAGAATTGCTCGGTTCAGCGAGCGCCACCATCGGCCAAGCGAAAGGTGTGTTAGACAGCCGCACTGGGCAATCACCTCGAACATCGGCGCAAGCAACGGAGAAGCGGAGTCAACCGAAGGAATCTGAAACTGCCGCGACTCCTGAGTTCACTGGGAACAAGACTGATTTTGTGCGCGCGGTGGTGGAAGCTCGTGGTCGTTCTGGCATCACGACCCGGGAAATCGACGAAGCATTCACGATTCGTCGGATCGAGCGGAGCAGGAATCTCATTTATAACGCGCTAAGTGCCCTTGTAAAACAGAAGGAGCTCAAAAAGCAACGTGATCGCTACTTCTCAGCACCCCGAAATTCAAATGCGAAGTCTGCTTCGCCAAAGAAGCGCATTAGTCCAGAAGGTCTCAAAAGAATCATCGAAGCTAACAAAAGGCGATGGGCCCAAAAGAAAGCCGCACACGCCCCTGCCGGGCGATGGAAATCACGGGTCGAAAATAGGAGTACTATTGCTCAGAAACCTGTCGGTAGAAGGGCTTCCGTCAAGTGAGCTGCTGCAAAGACTCGCGTATAGGCTGGCGACCCGGCGGCCGCGATCCATCCAAGGCAATCGCAAGCATGTGAACATACATTGCTTTCCGAACGAAGGGCGGATTATCCCCTATAAACCCTTGTAAACCCTCAACTCCACAAGGGGGTTGTGATTCGGAGAGCTGAAATAGAACACCTGAGTGATGATGAGCGAAAATATCTTCGAACGCAATGGCATCCGGCAATCCTCAGCGTGTTTGGTTTGAAGACATGGTGGACACGTTGCGTTCGCAATGGTGTCGAGACATGCCGCTCGAAGCGATGATTCGTCTACGTGATGACCTCGACGCAATGCTCCAGCAAATTCGCCGGGAACGTGAGATCCGCTCCCCTGTGGCTAAGTGCCCCGAATGTGGGCACGTCGGTGAGTGTGCACCGCCTCACGTGAGCGTTCGCGCTATGATCCTGTCTGTAATCCGGTTTCAGATTGACGACCCCGAAGCAACGCACTCTGCGGAGAAGACGTGGAACGCATATCGAAAGGCCAATCACCTGGACGTTTACGGGAAACCAACACTTCGCAAAGATGGTGAGGCCGAACCGGCCCACGTTCATTCACATCAGGGGTGATGTGTGTAGCGGTATTGATGACGAAACTGATCCGATAATGTTCGGCGGTCAGGCACTCAAGCTCGGGATTCTGTCCGGATCGGCGACCAACAAGACACATAATTCACAGAGGTTGCGCGACTGGCCATCTACATGAACCGTGAATCGATTGCGTGCGTTTAGCATCCCATCGAGTGTGTTAAGGAAAGGTAGACCATGACAAGCAAAACCGGAAGCGGAGCTCCTATTCAACGGACTCTGCTGTGTGCCTCCCCTGTTGACGGTCTTCCGGGGTGGGAGACGCGGCTGTACTTAATTGAGTATGCGCCAGGTGCCGATAGCAGTGGGCATTATCATCCGGCGGTAGGCGTAGGCTACATGCTAAGCGGCACAATCCTTTCGGCATTCGGCAACGAAAGCGCGGTCGCGATTCACGAAGGCGAAAGCTTTGTAGATGCTGCGCACAAAATTCATACGGTTTCTAGGAACGCCAGTGAGACGGAGCCGCTGCATTTCGTGATTGCTTACACGGTAACGCAGGGAGAGCCGGTCACAGTATTGCCTTCATAGAAGAGCCGTCACGGAGTATCTCAGCGAGTCCTTAGCGTTCTCGCTCTGCATCGAAAATGAGCCAGACCTTCGTCGTGTGGCACTTCACATTACAGACGACGAGTCGCGTGTCGCTGTATACGGGCTATGCGGAACCTGAGTGAATCCTCTGCGATCGTCCTAGGTTATCAGTGCAATTGAAGGATGGCCGACGATCCGCTCCGAAGTCTTGTGCTAAACCGCGTCGATGACAAGGATCGACAGCGCGATTAACCCGCTTTTTGCCCAGCTACTAGCGCGGCGCCGGGCATGCTCCGCAGCCAGATCGGCTTGAGCGGCCCTAGCGCGGCCGATTTGAGCCAGTTCTGCATGGTCTCAATCGGCCACGCGCCCGATTCGCTCACCATGGCGAGTAAAGGTCGAGTAGGGCAGCGGTCTGGCCCCCGTCGCCGGGCTTTCTCGGTCGAATCGCGTCCAAAATCACGCAAACACCGTCGGGGCGCAATGCGCGCGCGATCTTTTTCATAAGCACGCGGTTCTGTTCGTCCGTAAAGTGGTGTACCAACTGCGACATCGACACAATGTCGACCGACCCCTCGCCCAACTCGTCCGTGAGCGCATTGCCGGGCCGATGCATCACCCGGACGCCCATCTTCTCGCCCGCGAGGATTGGGGCAGCCTGCTTGACCGCTTTCGGCAGGTCCAAGATCACTGATTTCAGATCCGGATGCTTTTGGCAGAGCGACACTGACAAAAAGCCGTGTGACCCGCCGATGTCGAGCATGTCACGCGCAGCTGACGGCATCGGGAACTGTGCGGCGACCCTCAACGGCGGCAATTCCCGCGAGATTGCGCATGCCGCGCTGGTAAAGGCTCCAAAAGTCTTCATCCTGCATCCCTGTGTGTCCGGCCATCGGCTTCCCGGTGCGCACAAATGCCTCGTATCCTTCCACCATGTCCCACTCGTAAAACTGAAACAGTAACTTGTCACATAGATTCTGCGGCGAGCGGCGCAACAACCACTTTTCTGTTTTCGGCGTCAGTGCATAGGTGTCGTTCCGAAATTTGAAGTAGCCACATCCAGTCAGTGTGTTCAGAAGCTTCTCCGTGGCACATGGATTCGTGGAGCAGGTTTTCGCAATCTCCGTCGCCGATCGCCGGTTGTCGCTTGCTGCCTCAAAGAGACCGAGTTTCACCCCCACCATGATGGAGCGCGCCATGCTAAACGCCATCTGCGTTTCGAGCAACGGCTCCGGAGCCGCGTTGGATTCAAGACCAGCCGCTCGATAATGCTCTCCGCAATAACTCCCAGCCGCATGTTCGCTGTCCCCCGAGTTCTATGCTGCGATCTAAAGGGTGTAGACGCCAATACTCACTGTGACAAAACATTATTATGCCCGAGCTCCGCCAGCCTGGTCGCACCCGTAAAATGCCACCCGTGCGGAAATGAGCGTCCAGTCAGCGACTCGGAAATGGGCATCGCGAAGGTCGCTGGCGGTTTACGGGCAACCCGAAATTGTCCGTCTGGAATGCCCGAGCATTTCCGATAACGATGTTTGAACTAGGCCGCCCGTCGGTTTGGCACGACGGTTGCTTGATGGGCATTGATCGATTTCGATCTGTTTTGGCGCGTTTGGGAGTGCGAAAAACCCAACCCTTTGGGCATTCTGCTGCGACGCTACCACGGATTCGCTGCGTGACAAACCGAAATGCTGCTGGAACGCGCCTGCCGCAAAGCGGCAAAGTTCAAACGGGCTTCGGGGAGATCACCGCTGCCTTTCCGGTATCGTCTATTGAGATTCCGCGGCCAACCTGAAAGTACAGCATCGACTCATACAGCTCCAGCAGGGGTCGAGCCAGTGACGTCATGCATTTTCGTTTCCGTCTTCCGACCACTCAGAGCCAGAATCAGTGCGATGTTCAGGGAGCACGCATGAATCCGGATATGGGACGACGATAGCTCTTACGAGCGAGCTCCTCTTGCAGCTTGGTCTTCCTTTCAGCACCTCTCCATCGGGCTTGGCTTCAGGGCAATTCCCGCGCTCGGCAGCTTCACTCGGCAGTTCCAGGCCCTCATGGGTTTCGGTTTCCCTCCCAGATTGCCGGCTGCGCCTTTTGTACTTCACAAACAATCTGGCAAAGGAGCCTCCGAAAAACAGCCTCGCTCGCGGAGAGCGGCCCCCTTCGCACCAGGTCGCCCCGACGGATCGGGGCACGAAAGGAAGACAAGAAAAATGTTTTGCAAGAATCGCATCACTCTCATTGGTTTCGTCGGCCAATCCGCTGAGATCCGCTCTACCTCGAATGCCACCACTTGCACTCGCTTCTCGCTCGCTACCAGCGTCAGCTGGAAAGAGAAAGGAACGAGTGGAAACAACACACGCGTCGAATGGCATCGTGTCATTTGCTGGAATAAGCTGGCTGAATGGGCCGGCGCTTTGCAGAAAGGCGCCTATGTGGAGGTCGAAGGCGAGCTGCGCTATCGCGAATTCACTCCTTCGGAATCCGATCGCAGCGTTCGCGTGGCCGAGATCTATGCCAGCTCGATCCTGACGCTGGCCCGCTCCGACAAGCAGCTGGCTGCTGAACCTGCGGACTCAGAGCCAGGCGACGAACCCGCCGACTGAACACAACAGCCGGGCATCCGATTTACACTCGATGCCCGGCCTTTAATCCGATCGCGCCCTGCCTAGCGTTCCCCAGCCGCTCATTCACGTTCGTGCTGCCAGGCAAACCGGCAAGAGAAACGGCTAAGAATGAACCCTGCGAAGAGCGGGACTATGGTATCGGGCCACCTATCATCGATCGACCTTAAGAGAAATCCGGAAATGGAGCTCCTTGCTACTCTGCTGGTGACGCCATTCGCACAGTACACCTAGTCGTGCGTCTCGAGCGGACCGCCGTTTCTGCTCCGCCATCCCACATCCGCCACAGGCAAATGACGTGTGGCGGGGTAATCCCAGGGACGGTTACGGGATCAGCAACGACGATAGAAGCATGCCGGGCGCTGCTGTTTGGGCGAAACGGAAGCGGGGCGGCACGGTGCCGGAGGGAGGCGTAGCGGGCAATCCAGGGCAATGCGCGACGGTCGCTGTGGCAATCTTGGCATTTGCGGCAATGTAAACTCAGTAACTTACAGATTCGATTGTACGACAGAAAGTTCGACCCCCACCTCCAGCAAACCATTTAGAATCAACCACTTAACCGGCTTATTCGCAGGCTCGCGTGCACTAACGCGCAAAGTGTCTTGCCGTCTTCACCTTGCGTTTCGGGCGCGTTGAACGTACATCTCCAGGATCCCGGCTATCAGCACTTTTTAGCTCCGTTGATTCCTGAATTCCGAAATTAAGCATGGAAGTGAGCTGGTGTAGGGGGAGACCGGTATCAAGTTGCGATGGCTGGATTGAACTTCGGCGAAGTTGGAATATTCCAGCGCAAGATGTTGTCGAGTAAGGCGCTTCGTGCTTTTAGTCCGCCCCAGCTTTCCGAGAGATGAAGCACCAGGCGTCGGCCGGCACGACCGAGAATGGCTCCGCAGGTCAGCACTTGGGTGCGCAGCGTGGCTGGCTCTTTATAGCTAGGCAAGCCGATTGCGCGCTGGAACTCCGCCAGGAGATTGAAGACCAACAGCACGGCCCGGAAGGCAGCCTCGGTAGCGAAGAACTTCTGCAAGCAGAAGCCATCGGCTCCCAGATCGTGCTTCAGCTCGGCGATTCGATTTTCCACATCTGCGCGGTGATTGTAATCCCGCCAGACTTCCTCGGCGGCTTGCGTCTGGCTGGTTACGAAAATCCGAAACGTGTAGCCCGGCACGTCAATCAGTTTGCGACCGGCGCTAGAGCGTGATTCGCGCACACGTTCACGCACCGCGATGAAGCGCCGCTCGGTTTTCCAACCCCAGAGTTGTAAGCGGAACTCACCGATAGCGTAATTCTCATCCAGAGGCTGCCATTGCTCGACACACTGTGCGGCGCGCTGCACCCACTTGGTCATACGCGCGACTACAATGTAGGGCAGACGGCGCTCTTCTAAAAAGCTGAGCAGTTCGTCATCGAAGAAGCCCGAATCAGCACGTACGACACGAATGGTTTGGCGCTGCTGCCACAGCGCTAGCGCTTCTTTGAGAAACTCGACTACTCCGCGCGCTGGTCCGCAGTTGCCGCTGCGTAACCAGCCATGGAGTAGGAAGTGAGCCTCGGCTAGAACGGCCAGCAAAGGATGATGACTGGGGCGGCCATGCTTGCGTGGGTTGTGTCCCTTGAGCGAGCCCTCCTGCTGTCCATAGCGCTCAAATACGGTAGAATCCAGGTCCAGGCTGTAACCTTCGTTTCGCACCGGCAAGCGCTCGATCTGCCACTCCGTGAGAGGCGCATAGAACTGATGAACTTCTCCCATTCCAAAGCGCCGAAACAGATTGCGGATCGTGTCATCGGTAGGAAAGCGCGTGATGCCGAGCAGTGCATGTAAGGCTCGATCGCCGCGCAGCCAGTTGGCGTGCACAAATCGCCTGGCTCCCACCACTACTGCCATCAGGAAAGAAATCAGTGTGGTTGCCGGATCGATCTGATTGTGCGACCGCCAGCGAATCGGCATATGTTGTCGAATCCGCCCTACCAGATCGATCCGCTGAAGATATGCCACAAACACCACCATCCCGCCAAACGGCGTGACAGCTCGTTGCGTCTCCCGCACAATCAGCCGCTCATTCGACAACAGAGCATGCATCTCGCGAGGGATTAAATTGTCCGTTACGTGTCGTTCCATCTCCTTGTTTTCGCAAAGAGATCCTTACCTCTCGCTTAGTTAAATTCGCATTTCAGGTTGATATCGTTCGAAGACCTCAGTGCGAACCGAACAATAAAGGACAGCGCATCATGCCCAAGTTGCCAGTAAGTACCACGTTTCTCCCGCATCGAATCGCCGCGCATTTCGAGGCGATGTGCATTGTGAACCAGTCGGCCGAGGATGCCGTCGGCGCGAGGGATCGCGAGATCGCGGAACAGTCCCGCCGATCCCATGTAGAGCGTCAAGTAACCGTCGTCAGGGACGCCTTCTGAGCGAGAGCAGGTCACAAGCAACAAAGCTTTTGCCGACGCCAGTCGAATCAGCTACATAATGCAGATCGTTTTTGAAACGGTAACGGTCTACAACCACCGGCATCCGCTATTCCGACAGACATTCCGTGTTCAGAAATGTTCCGTCCGGAATGGGCATACCTTGCGCTGGGTCGGCCCGTTGTTTCGGTCGAAGCTCTGGCCGCGCTTCGCGATTTGCTCGACACGCTGCGGGCGCAACCCCAATCCGATATGCATTCGCTGGATCAATCCTCCCCGGAGGGAGTGAATGAAGCAGCCAGCGATGCCGCTCAACGGCACTTCGGCTCACAGGGCACGCACAAGCATTCTTCTGGTTAGCGGCAATGCTGAACTTTTTTGCCATTGCGTGCTGGTTCGTGTTAGGGCGGCGGTTACGATCCAGGCATACTAGTATTTGAAAGCAGATCAACACCGCAGGCGCAGGGGATAAAGCTAAATCAGATTTGTCCGGAGGGCTAGGGCCGGGCCCTAGTCTTGGACCGTTGGGACATTTAGGCCGGATGCTTCCAGAAATGCTCGATCTCTTCGAGTGTCCGGCCTTTCGTTTCCGGCGGTACTCGCCAAATGAACAGGAAGCTGATTAGTGAGATGCCAGCGTAAAGCAAGAAAGTCCCAGCCGCACCGATAGCGCTCACAAGGGTCAAGAACGTGGAGGTCAGCAATAGACAGGCAAGCCACAAACTGACGGTCGCAACTGCCATTGCCCGCCCACGGACTCGTGTCGGAAACAGTTCCGCCATGAGAACCCAGACACCTGGCCCCATTCCAACACCGAAACTAAAGACGTAGCAGAGAATAGCGGCCAGAATCGACGCGATGGGCTGCGGCGTCATACGAAACGCAAAACCCATCCATGTCAATGAAGCGACCATTCCCGCACAGGAAGCGAGCAGGAGCGGTTTGCGGCCAAGTCTATCGATGACCGCCATGGCCACGAGCGTAGCAATTGCATTCACCACGCCGACACCGACATTCATGCCGATGGCCCCCGCAGCACTGCGTTCGCCCACTTGCTCGTGGAAAAGAATTGCATCGTAATAGAGCACCGTATTGACGCCCGTGATCTGCTGCAGTACGGCCAACGTCACGGCAATGATCAGCGGTAAGCGTACGCCTGGCTTCAACAGTTCGAGTAGCGATCCGGCCTCCTCCTGGAGCGTGCGCCGGATCTCGGCGCATTGAGCGAGCGCATGAGCTTGGCCAGACATTCGCGCGAGAATACGCAAGGCTTCGGGTTCGCGATTCTCTTTGATTAGCCAGCGCGGGCTCTCGGGCACAAATAATAGCGCTATCGCCAGAGCCGCAGCTGGTACGGCGGCTGCGGCGAACATCCAACGCCAGCCATTCGGGCCTGTAGCGGCAAACGCCCAATTCACTAAATAGGCAAGCAGAATTCCGCTCACAATCGCCAACTGGTTCAAGGTTACGAGGCTGCCTCGCAAATTGGATGGCGAGTTCTCGGCAATATACATCGGCGCCAGCATGGACGCGATGCCCGTAGCGACACCTGCGAGAAGTCTGGCCACGATGAACTCACTCACGGAGCGCGGAAGGGCGGCAGCAACGGACGAAAGCGCGAAGAGTACCGCGGCGGCAATCAGAATCCGCCTCCTTCCGTAATGGTCGCTCACGATGCCTGCACCTGCGGCCCGATTGCACATCCAACAAGCAATGAGCCGGCGGCGACTTCGGTTTGAAAATCGGTTAAATGGAATTGATCGCGCAGAAAAACGAGGGCGCCATTGATTACCGCAATGTCGAACCCAAACAGCAGTCCCGCACAAGCCGCAACGCAAACGATCAGATAAACGTACAGCCTGCTGCCACTGTCATTTGAATCTACCGTTTCGGGTTCAAGGGACACGTGGTTCGGAATTACACGCATTTCATTTCGATTCCCCGGGCTTGATATGCTTCGACCACAGACTGCGGAATATTGGTGTCGGTGATGATCAGATCCACGTCGGATAGTTTTCCAAAGACATGGTGGGCTAGTTTGCCGAACTTGCTATGATCCGCGATCACTACTTTCCGCGTGGCTTGCTGAATCATTGCCGAGTTCAACGCCGCTTCTTCGAGATAGTGGGTCATCAGCCCCCGGTCGATGTCTAAGGCATCAACGCCGATGAACAATATGTCGAAAACCATTTGTTGCACTGCGTGAATGGCTTGTGGGCCGACGAGCGAAAACCAGTTGCGGTGTAGCTGTCCGCCGGTTACGATGACGCTGATGTTCGGGCGTCCACTAAGTTCCATGGCTACATTCACGGTATTTGTGGCAACCGTCACTCTGCGATCCACCAAGATGCTCCGGGCTACCTGCGTGGTAGTCGTGCCGGCCGTAAATGCCACCATCTGTCCGTCCTCAATCAGTTCGGCGGCTGCAACCCCGATGCGGCGTTTCTCCTCTGCATGCTGTTCAATCTGCCCCTGAAATGTCAGGTCGTGTTTGAAGGGCTCGTAGAGCAGCGGTTCGAGCGGAATAGCACCGCCATGAGTTCTCCGCAGCCCGCCTGAGCGCTGCAAGCCGGTGAGGTCCCGCCGTACGGTCGCGACGGACACATTCAATCGGTCCGCAAGTTGCTGAACCGTGATCTTTCCGTTCCGGAGCAGTTCGGTTTGAATGGCTTGTAAGCGGTTACCGACTTTATTGCTTCGCTTCATCCTTCCCTCATTAGCTCAGTACAGAACGACTTCACGGTACAAAGTCATTCCATAAATTCTCGAAGCGTCCCGGCTTCGACACCCACTGGAACCGGTCCGGATCGTGTCTTAGCTGTTCATAGAGCCGCTCTTTGCCGTCCACGCCAAATTCGGCATACGAGCGTGGCAACTTTCTTTCGAGTTTGACGGATCGATAAGCCGGATTGGCCACCCACGCGAGTTCGCCCTCAGTAGTAACTAGTGCATACCAGGCTAACCCCTTCCTCGCGCGTAGTTGTTGATATTCAAAGCCGTACTCGCGGTCGCAAAGCGCGCCAAACGTTAGAGGATGATGCCTGTCCGCGCTGACGGTAGCATGCGCCCATCGCGGCGGCACCAAAATCTTTTCGCCCGGACCAGCTTCGACCGCGTACACGCGGCCCGGTTCGTCCGCCGAATGCTCTTGCATCACGACGACCGCGCGCCCGCTCCAGATCTCGTATAATTCCGGCGGCGACCAACCACTGTGCGAGGAAACACGGTGAATGTGCCCTTGGCTGCGCACGGGTTCATCGCCAAGTTTGCCAGCAGCGTACGTAACAACCCCGAACAGCAGCATCCGGTTTACCAGCTCTTCGCGATCGGCGCGACGCGCAACATCCATTGCAATTGCGTATACCGGGTCCGGGCCGTCACAATTCGGGTCGAGCAAGCAAGCGCGTATCGAGCCGAGCGTGCGTAGCTCCGGCTCAGGACCGATGACATCTGTTCCATATTTGAATCCCAGCGGGTTTTCGCAAACCGCGATATCCAGAGCCGGTTCAAACTGCATTCACGCCTGTCCTTACGGATGCCTGGATCGTGGCGCACTGCCCAGGGCGGCGCGGGCAAGTCGTATACGCACCTGCCGCGGCCGGAACAATAAACGTTTCGGCATAGTGAATCGTATAAGGATCGAATGCGTTGGTTGGACTTCCTACCGTAATGGCTTCTCCTTCTACTAAGTTCAAAACGTGAACGCCGCCGTGCGTATGATGCTTTACCGGAGCACTGAACCAGTGCCGCCTGGTTTCGATGAACTCACGCTCGTGCAAACCGGTGCGTTCCTCGCGCGGATATGCTCCATCCCGAACCGGCGTTACGCGATTGATCAAATGCGTTTCGACCCAGTCGCGATCGCGATCCCACTGGATGTTCGCGAGTCCATGATCAAGATGTACCGGACGCGGTTCTCCATCCAGGCCGGGACGATCCCAATCCCAGAGCTTGAAAGTAAAGATGTATGGAGTAGCGCTAATCTCGAGCACCATACTGTTTCGCCCGGAGCAGTGAATTGTGCCGGCGGGAATCAAAAAATGATCGTGCTTCTTGGCCGGCCACTTGTTTACGTACTGCTCGACGTTGAAGCCATCTCCGGCAGTCTGAGCCGCGCGCAAATCCTCCGCCATCCGCCTTCTATCGATGCCCGGCTTAAGCCCCAAGTAAACGCATGCGTCCGGCGCAGCATCCAGCAGATAATAGCTTTCATCCTGCGTGTAAGCCATTCCGAAGCGATCGTAAATGTACTCGGTCAACGGATGCACTTGCAGTGACAAGTTGCCGCCCTGCATCGTGTCCAAGAAGTCGAAGCGAATGGGGAACTCTGTTCCAAAGCGTGCATGAACGGCATCGCCTAATAGTTCCCGAGGGTGCTGGAAAACCAGGTTTATCGAAGGAGTTTCCATTACCATTCCCTCAAGGTTCAGCAGAAGACTGTTCTCCTCGGGAACACAATCGAAACACCACGCGTAATTCGGTTCGTGGTCTGGAAGACCGCAGACGTGCCGCATCCACTGCCCTCCCCACGGTCCTGGATCAAAGAACGGTTTTACTCGGAACGGGCGTTTGACTACAGCGGCCAAAGCACTTCGGTAATCGTGGCCGGTGACCATCTTGGGATCGTCCGCAACAGTCGTATCGAGCAGATAATCGACGCGGCTCCACAGATCTTTCTTTAAGCGGTCGGCAGCACGCCAATCGATAAAGAAGCCACGTTTGTATTTGAGCGAAGGCCGCTCGTTCTCATTTGCGGCCCCGAGATTTCCGATTGTCCTTGCGCGCTGGCGTAACTGGATTTCCCATCGCGGCAGGTCCGCATAGATCAGAAGGTCTGGCCCAGGGACAGCCAGTGCGGCACCGGTACCCAGTATGATAACGGCGCAGGAATTCGCGGCGATTTCGCAACGAAGCGCTGCGAGGCATGTGCAATTGAAGAAATCAGCAATGCGCATGCCGGATATGCGGCCGAATACCGGGTCGTCCGTCAAATCGCGAGCGACTATCGCTTCAATTTCAGCCGGTTTGAGAAGAACGGAGCGCGTTCTGAACAACCGTGCTTGCGGCAACGATGTGGTGATTGCCTCGGCGATCTCCTCTTCGAAAACTCCCGGGTAGCACTCAATCGCGACGCTTCGCGCGCCGCGTTCGAGCTCGCCGCGCACGCATTCCGTTATGTTGCGCCAACCGCGCCATGTTCCCTGTGGCGCGGGAACGGAAACCGACGGTTCCTTGTCATATTCGTAATTCATGCGCTTCCGTCAAATAATGCTGATCCGGCAAACAAAGATGCTTCATCGCCCAACTCTGCCTTTCGGAGTATGACTTTGCCCCATGGCGTCCAGGCGTGGCGGTCAATATAGGCCGAAACGGCAGGAAAGATGCTTTCGGCCGCCGACATTACAGCGCCTCCGAAGACAATCACTTCGGGATCATAAGCGTGAATCCAAGAAACCGCGGCCGCAGCCCATACCTGTAGACATCGCTTACGGATAGCCAGCGCACAAGGATCGCCGGCATCGGCGAGCGAGAATACGTCTTTAAACGTGACGTGCCGCAGATTCGCCAGTGCACTGGCTGCGTATGCCGGATGCTCGCGGCAAATGCCATCCAAGGCTGAGGTAGATGCTTCAGCCTCGACGCAGCCCACGTTTCCGCACGAGCAAAGATGCCCCTCGAGGCTGCAACCGAAGTGCCCCAGCAGGCAACCTGCCTGGGAGTGCTTACCGCGGAGAATCCTGCCATCGATCATCGCAGCGCCGCCAACACCGGTCCCGAGGACGATCATCACTACATCGTCGAAGCTCCGGGCTGCCCCCGCGGCCCACTCGCCTAGAAGCGCAGTACGAGCATCGTTTTCCATTCGAAGTTGCAATCCGAAGCGTGTCAGTGCCCATTCCGGCAAGTTGATACTCGGAGCGTCATAATATCAGCCGTTTGTCTGGATGATGCGCCCGGCGACGCCATCGACGATGCCGCAAAAACTGAACGCAATGCCCTCGCAATGTTTGTTGCTCGCGTGCGCCAGTAAGCCGCAGATTGAATCCTCAAGCCGCGGCAACAAAGCGGCCAGCGAAGCGTTGTCTGAAATAGGAATGTTCTGCTTCGCAAGCAGCGTGCTCCCACTCACTAGGCCGCACGCAGCGTGACTCCCGCCAAGATCGATCCCGATGTATGTCA
The DNA here is from genome assembly GCA_963722585.1 of Bryobacterales bacterium. Lineage (GTDB taxonomy): Bacteria > Acidobacteriota > Terriglobia > Bryobacterales > Bryobacteraceae > KBS-96. Next base: position 61,691 of record CAVRNU010000018.1, read on the forward strand.
TCAGTCGGTAACTAGACGCGGCTCCCCATCTATCTTCCGTAGCCGGCCGGTGAACCCGTGCTTCTCAATGGATTCGTAATCGTGTCCGGCATCGCTGGGCCAGCATGCAAAAAAACAAAGCGGCGTATCGGCAACATTGGCTACGCGATGGGCTGTTCCGCCAGGAATGTAATTCACCCTGCCGGGCTTCATCTGCTCCATCCGCGTCTTCCAGTCTTCGGTCATCAGGATGAGGGCGCCTGTTCCTCGCACCGTAACGTAATACTCAGCCCGATTCCGCACCGCGTGGAAATGTCCTCTGGTAAGAAAGTATTCGTCCCCAACCATACCGGGTTCAACGACTGTCGTACCCCAGAAAAGTCCCCCTTCGAGACCGTCCGCAACGGGCTGATATAGCTGAACGGAATAGACAACCAGCGTGGGATCCATTCTTCCGTAGGCCTCTTTGTCGCGAAAAATGCCCCGCAAATCTCCCAGAGTACGCCTGAGTTCCCAGATTTTATCGCCTCTCAGGATCCCCGTCTGGAGGTCCTGAAGAACGTTGGCCGGTTGCATGCGCTTAATCACCAGAGTACGTAGATAACGGCCCGCAAGTCAAAGCATAAATGAGCAAATCGGCTAGAAACAATCATTTTAATGCGCGAATTGAAGGAATGTACTACCTCCTGACGGTCCAGTACGAAGAGTTGCGTGCAACGGATCCGCGGCGTTCCAAGCCTGGCTATTGGCGGTTTAGGCAATAAACCAGCAACAGAATGATTGCTTAGCGGCCTTACAATCACAATCCCGTTGACAGAGGATTATATACCTGTTAAAGTCCTGCGTAAGCGGCTTCAGGATTGGATGACCAGTTCCTTGGCGCGAATGGCTGATTCGACCCCTGTTGGGAGGACCTAACCATGATGAGAGTAGTCCTCATTGGCCTTTTTGCGGTTTGTTTTTGCATTCGACCCACGTTTGTGCAAGCGGTCTCCGGAGCCATCAACGGTTATGTCACCGACTCGTCCGGCGCTCCGGTTCCGAACGCAAGCGTGGTGATTGTCAACGAACAGACCGGCGTAGAAAACAAAACTTCTACCGACGCTTCCGGCTTCTATAACGTCACCAACCTGGTTCCTGGGCAGTACTCAATTTCAGTGGATCAGAAAGGCTTTGCAAAGTACGTGCAGAGTCACATAACCCTGAACGTGGACGCAACCGTTCGAGCCGATGCGAAGCTGCAGGTAGGAACTATGTCGCAGACGGTTGTTGTGGCTGCCGGCGCCGAGCTGCTGCAGACCGAAAAGAGCGACGTATCTCAAACATTCGCCCAATCCCAACTTGCGAGCTTGCCCTTGATCAACAGGAATCTTACGAACTTGTACGCCGATATTCCGGGCGCTGTGGTCGACACATTTCAAATGGGAGCCGGCGAAAATCCACAGGGCAGCAATCGAGTCTATATCAACGGCACTTGGTCTGGAGCTCAGGAGTTCATTTTAGACGGGATTACGGACGTAGCTTATGGGTTCAGCGGGATTCAGATCATCAATCCTCCAGTAGATTCCATACAAGAATTGAAGATGACAACGGCGGATTATGACCCGGAATTCGGGAACACCGCCGGGATGGTTGCGCAGTACGTCACTAAGTCGGGAACGAACGACCTTCACGGTTCGATATTTTATTTCAACCAAAACTCAGACACTTTCGCCGCAGACCCGTTAACGGAAAAGATTGCGGGCACCGGACCAAACGGAAAGGGACTAGGCGTCGCGCCCTTCAATTGGAACCAAGGCGGCTTTAGTGTTGGCGGCCCAATAAAAAAGAACAAGCTATTCCTGTTCGGCGATTACCAATTGGCGCGCACACTTCAAGGGGCATCGATCATTTCGACTGTTCCGAACAATGCCTTCCGAAGCGGAGACTTTAGCGCGTTAAGTGCAACCAACCCCATTTACGACCCCACAACGGGCAACGCAGGTGGAAGCGGTCGGCAACTGTTTCCCGGCAATATTATTCCGGCGGGCCGGATTAGCCCTGTTGCTGTTAACCTTCTCGATCTGCTGCCGAGTCCGAACATAAGCCAGGCGACCGACAACAACTATGTAGGAAACGTAAAAGAACTATTCAACCAAAACGAGTTTGATTTACGCGGTGACTGGCACATCAGCGACCACGATGCTTTCTTCACGAGATACAGCTTTTTCAGTACTTATCTGGACAATCCACCGCTATTTGGACTCGCGGGCGGACCAACGCAGGGGGGCTTAAGCCCTGAAGTTGCCACTTCGCTCAGCCAGGAAGGCGCTTTGAATTACACTCACACGTTCGGTTCATCCCTCCTTTCCGAGTTTAGGGCCGGCGTAGTTCGTTTCCACTTAAATGCTTTGCAGTATGATTCCGGTGTTGAAACAAACAACCAGGTGGGAATACCTGGCATTAACACAGGAAGTCCTTTGACGGACGGTTTGGCCGGAATCAATATTGGGGGGCCCGCTGGAAGCTTCTACATGGGTATTCCGAGTGGAGTTGGTATCCCTCGGTTTGATGGAGAGACAACTTATGAGTTTGTAAATAACTGGAGTAAGATGAGTGGCTCGCACCAGCTACGGTGGGGCGTCGACGCCAGACGGCATCAATTCAATTTCTTATCTGTAAACGCCAGCTCGCGAGGCAATTATCAGTTTTGCCAGACCGTGACTGGTATTCCCAGCGACACAAACTCTGGCATCGGAATGGCTACCTTTTTGTTAGGGGATACGTGCGAATTCGATCGGGCTATTTTCACCGTTTCGCCAGCAGAACGTCAAACTCAACTAGGACTCTACATGCAGGACATTTGGCGAATCAGTCCCAAGTTGACTTTCAATTACGGTCTTCGTTGGGACTGGTTTGAACCAATCAAGGCTGCGCATCCCGGCGGCTTGGCGAACTTTGATCCGTCAACAGGGGATATTCTGCTCGCCGGCCTTGGACAAGTCTCCGACAGCGCGAACATCACGACACCCAAAGATGATTTTGCGCCCAGAGTGGGCTTGGCCTACAAGCTCACGCAAAACACGGTGGTTCGGGCTGGCTATGGACGAAACTTCTTTGCGTCGGGATATGATGCTACCTTCTATCATCTGACCAGCTTTTATCCAATCGTCGCCCAACAGCAGATTACGCAGACAAACCTGTACCAAAGCTTGTTTCCTCTTAGTCAGGCGCCGCCTTCGGGCACTCCGCCCGTTCTACCTTCGTCCGGTATTTTGCCAGCCCCAAACGGGACCGAGCTAAAAAGCCGGCCATTCGACTGGAAGACTGAACAGCTCGACTCATGGAACTTCACCATTGAGCAATCGCTGGGAAGCGCGACAACCTTATCGGTTGGCTATGTGGGCACTAAAGGAACGCACTTATCGTGGTCTTATAACATGAACGCGGCCCCGGCAGGAGAAGGTCCGCTGCTTGAGCGCCGACCGTTCTACGGCCCGTACGGGTTGTCGCAGTCGATCACCATGGAGTGTAATTGCGCGGACTCAAACTATAACGCCTTACAAGTCGTAGTTAATCGGCGTTTGTCGAGTATCTGGACGATAACGTCTAATTTCTCCTGGTCGAAATCACTAGGATACGATGCGAACAATCCATATAATCGCGCGCTGGACTACGGCGTGGGAGGTAGTACGATAGGCGGCTCGATCGATCGAGCCGTGACGTGGACCTTATTACACACCGTAAAGCTGCCTTATGGGCCCGGCTTTTCTTTGGGTTCGGACGCGACCGGAATAAAGAAGGCCTTATTCGCAGGCTGGGTATTCAGCGGAATCACCAGTCTGGAATCAGGTCTTTCGTTCACTCCGACCGTATCGAGTAACGCGAGCTTAAATGGCGATTTTACTCAGTTGCCGAATCGAGTGCCGGGCGCGAATCCTTATGCAGTAACGGGCGGTCAGTCTGCGGCGGAGTGGTATAGTCCCGCAACATTCTCGATTCCAGTTTGCTGCCAGGCGGGCGATGCGTCTGTCGGTATGCTTCGCGGTCCCGGCGTTATCGATGCCGACTGGTCGCTGTCCAAGGTGTTCACCTTTTCGTCTTTTTTGAATCGGGAGGCAACTGCTGTGGAGTTTCGCGCCGAGTTATTTAATGCCTGGAACAATAAGAATCTCGGCCTTCCCAACGCGAATGTCGATCAGTCGACGGCAGGAGTGATCACCGATATACAGACGGGGTTTCCGATGCGAAGGATGCAGTTCGGCGTTCATGTTAGCTGGTAGGGTTGATCGTAGGAGTTTTCTCTTTGGCGCTGCGGCCGCAGCCGCGTTGAGGGCTTTCGAACCGCTAAAGGCCGAAAGCCATCATGCGTTCTTACAACTAGCACCGGGGGAAGTTGAACCACGAGGCTGGTTGCTCGATTGGGCGAGAGTTGCCGCGGACGGAATAACGGGTCACCTGGACGAATATTGCCAGACTTTTGGGGAAGCCTGGAAAGGATATGGGTTTGAAGCCAGGGGCGCGCATCCCGATGGCACTGGCTGGCCTCTCGAGCAGTGTAGCTATTGGCTCGACGGCGCAATTCGGCTAGCTTATCAGCTCGGCGACCAGAGGCTCTTAGAAAAAATACAGCACCGATTGGATCTGGTTGTCAGCGGCGTGCTAAACGGGGGAGCGTCGTTCATCTACTGGCGGCCCAAATCGGCTCTTAATGACCAGTTCAACAGTTGGGCTCATTCCCACATGGGCAGGGCGCTGGTAGCCTATTACCTCGCCAGTAAAAACCAACGAATCTTGGACGCACTCGTAGCGGTCTATCGTGGATTCCCGCTTCCCGAATACCCGGATCATTTTCGATCCGTAACCGGAGCGGTGAATGTCGATCCGATGTTGGATACCTATCTGCTGAGCGGCGAAGCTTCCATTTTGAGGTCGGTATTGGCACTTGCGCAATCGCCGGCCTACCTCGGAGTGCGAACGAATTTTGCCGAGGGGCATGTGCCGGTCGGTCACGATGTGATTTTTTACGAGAACATCAGAGTTCCAGCGTTGCTTTATCCCTGGACTGGCAATCGTCTCGACATTTCCGCGACCGTGAACGGCCTCGAGTTTTGCAATCGCCGTTACGGATTGCCGGTCGGTATCTGTTCAGGCGAAGAATGGCAGGCCGGCATCGGCAGCACCAGAAATATTGAAACCTGCAACGTTGCCGCTTCGATGTGGACGTACCTGTGCCTGTTGCGAGTGACAGGCCAGGCGCGATGGGGCGATCAGATCGAGCATATCTTCCTCAACGCTGCTCCCGCTCCTGTCAGCCGCGATTTCAAAACAATGTCGTATTACCAGTGTGTCAATCGTTATGGCGTGAAGCTGCCGGCTGATGAGCCACGCAATCCTGGGCCGGGATGTTACAAATTCACAAAAATTGGACACCCTGTACTGTGCTGCGTTGGCAACTTAAATCGTTTGATTCCTAGTTACACGATGCATATGTGGATGTCTACGCCGGATGGCGGCCTAGCTGCCACGCTCTATGGCCCGTCGGTGCTCCACACTACAGTACAAAATCGAGTGCCGATCACGATTGAGAGCCGGACTGCCTACCCATTTGAAGAGTCGATTGAACTGAAGATAACTTCTGGGACTGCAGTACGATTCCCGCTCTATTTGCGCATACCACATTGGTGTAAGAGCCCGGAGGTCATCGTTGATGACGAGCGGCAGGTTTTATCGACTGATACGAAGGGCTTTGTCCGGCTAACGCGGGACTGGAGAGATGAGATGATAACCCTTCGCTTTCCGATGGAAGCGCGGATCACAACTGGGCGAGAAACCCCCTTCCCCCAAGTTGACTACTTCAAGAACGATCGAGCAATTGCAAAGTTGACTGACATTGATAACCCGTTTGCCTATGTTATGTATGGACCGCTTGTTTTTGCCTATCCCATTAAGGACGAAAGTCCAAACCAGGAGCTTCCTGGGCAAGATTTCAATTACGCTCTGTTTGAGGAAGCGGGCCCACTAACTCCCAGCGAGGTGTCAGTCGTTCGCCGTCCAATGCCTTCTCATTGGGATTGGCCACTGGCGAGTCCAATTGAACTGCGCGTAAGCGCCAGGAGCTTCGATTGGCACCCTACCGAGTTGCAACCGTTACCTAACCAGCCAGTGGAGCACGGCGCTCCTGTCCAGGCTCGGTTGATACCATACGGATGTACTAAGTTCAGGGTCACCATGTTTCCGGTAGCGCGAGCATAGAATTTTGCGCTCACCGGTTTCGGCTATGCAGGAGCATGCAGAGAAGCCGCAGTTCAGATCACCTTCGAGCCTTTGCAGTAAGTTTGACGGCAATCTTTCTCATTAGCGCTCCTTTTTGTTTGCTGGGACAGCACAATCCGGACGCTGAGATGCACGCACAACGCGCGCAGGCTGCCATTGCTTCAAATCAGCGGGATGTTGCTTCGGCAGAACTCGAAGCATTACTGAAGCTGACACCCGATGACGTAAACGCGCGGGCCAATCTTGGGATGGTGCAGTTCACACAGGGCCGCTACGAACAAGCTGCGTCCAACTTCGAAGCCGTACTCGCACATTCTCCGGCTTTGTGGAATGCCAGGGCGTTTTTGGGAATGTGCGAAATCCGACTCGGGCGGGCGGATAAGGGGCAATCCGCCATTCAAGAAGTACTGCCACACATTACAGACAAGACTCTTCGTAAGCAAGCCGCTCTGGAGTTAGTCAGTAGCTATCTAAACGGGGAGATGGCTGATAGAGCCGTGCCCGTTGTTGATGCTCTTGAACATGACTACGCTGCCGACGCCGATGTACTGTATGCCGCCTATCGTGTTCATTCCGATCTTGCCACTGCCGCCCTGCGACAACTGTCGCAGAAGGCTCCCGAGTCCGCGCGATTCTACCAAGTGCTTGGCGATGACATGTTGGTCCAGGAAGATTTTTCGAAGGCTATCGAAGAATACCAGGAAGCATTAAAGCGAGACCCTCGTTCAGTTGGTGCTCATTTGGGTATTGGGCAGGCCGTACTCGCACAGGGCAAAAACGAAGACAGTATGAAATCTGCCGACCAGGAGTTTCACAAAGAATTGGCAATCGATCCCGATAATCCCGACGCTCTGTTTCAATTGGGACAAATCGCGTATGATCGAGGCGAAATGGATGAAGCTTCAAGACTGTTCATGGAAAGCTTAAAGCGGAGGCAATCCTTTCCAGAAGCTCATATTGCGCTTGCAAAAGTATCTTCTGATCGGAATCAGGACGCGGATGCCGTGAGGCATCTCGAAACAGCAATTATGCTTGCTCCCAATAACCGAACAGCCCATTACCGTTTGGCGCAACTATATAAGAAGGCCGGTGACCAGATAAGAGCGGACCAGGAATTTGAGATCGCTCGGAAGCTTGCAGCCATCGACAACCGTGCTATGCCGATTAGCCGGCCAGCAGAACGCGGCCATTGAACTCTCGGTGGCACATGTTACGACTTCCAAATTGCCTCCCAAGTTGACGCTCTTGGGTCGACGGCAACATGGCCGTTCTCTGTGCCTTTATTTGCTCCATTTACTGCCGCCAGTTTGAATTGCCGCCCTAATTGAGGAGGTAGAAGTACGGCCGCCGACGGCGGCCCGTCGGAGCGCATAAACTTCAACCGCCAGCCGGTATTCCGGCCAATCGGTTCGAAATCGAAATCGATCCGTCCAAAGCGGGTTGGTGTGTTGCGAAGTAATGCGGGTTCGGAGTTTGCAAGCTCGGGCTCACCGACACCGGCCAGAAGCCGGAGCGATGGGCCGTCTTCGAGAACCAACATATAGCGTAAGTAGCGTATACATTCAGCGCTTGCCCAGTTGTGGGGCATATCGCCCACATAGGTGGCTGTGAGGCTTCCTTTTACCGGCTGTTCTTCGCGCCAGCAGTAATTCGATGTGGCATGGTTCAGGAACCCGTGGAAGGTGGATCGCGCCCAGTCAGGCAGTCCTGCCCAGAGATAAACCTCCGATACGAAAGGTGCATTATAAGTCCAGAGCCCACCGTGGTGAAGCCAGCCAGTATCGATGGGCAGATCTTCCTGTGTAACGGCTTGCATCAGTCGAATATGTCCCTGCACAACCGGATCGTTCGGTTCAAACACGCGGCCTGGAAAAATGGCATGGGACAATGCCCACTGCGCCGTTTGTGGCCTCGGGCGTTCCCATCGATCACTCACGCTCCAGATGGCGTCATCCTTAGCTACCATAGGCAGATATTTAAAGGCGCCCTGTGGATACGTTTGCATCTCTTGTGCGGCAGCTTGCATGAACCGGTCGCGAAGCTCGCGATAGAAAGTTTGTGCGTCTGCGATTCCAGAGAGGTTTAATTCCTCCGCTTTATCGAGCCAGCATTTCAATCCTGCGAGGACCCAAACCGTATTCGTAAATTCAGAACGAACTCCGCCCAGTCCCCCATCTCCAAAGCCGTTCGGCAAAATTCCGTACCGGCCATTCGGCGTGTCTTGCTTCATGCCGTCGGCGCGCAATTGGCGTAGAAATGCGACCGCCCGCAATGCGTTTCCTTGCATTTGGCGGAAGTAAGTGTAGTCCTGGGAAAGTTCAGCCTGGCGCGTCAGACTGAAAAGGGCGATGCCAGTATCCTTCCAATGTTCTCGTCCGCCACCGGCAAAGATCCCGCCGTTCGGCTCCTGCCGAGCCCACGTGGTTTCAAGGCCGTGCTGCGCCTCTGTGTCATAGCCTAAGTACCGCGCCGCTTCGAGGATGAAGTTACCATCCACGACCCAAAGCCCGCGATACACCGTAGGCCCGACCTGAAATGTAAGCTTCCCATTCTTCACCTCGCGGGCTTCGAGGATGTTACGCGTACATCCAGCGAGGAATTCGCCATAACGTGAAGGAAGCTGCCAATCGACGTTACCGCCGAAGGGCCTCCATTCTTTCCAGAAGCGGCGCACGTTCTCGAGAATGCGCTCCGGATCGCGTAGTCCTTGACGCAGCTTTTCATGAGGTTGGCCTTCGAGCGGAAAGCGCAGGAAGTACTGAACCGGTTCCTGGTCAGTTGCAACGCCGTGGTCGAGTTGAAACGAACGCCCTCCCATAACGGAGGTCCCATTTTCCACCGCGGTGTCAGCGAGGAAGACGGGCGTTCCCGCTTCATCGGCGATGACGAACCCAAGTGAATCTGATCCTGCCGATTTGAGGCTTGCATGCGTACGCAGAGTAACTACCGGCACAGCGTCGAGCCGCTCTACCTCCTTGGGACGCACCTCCACAATCACGTTGTCGACGCGCCCTTCGTCTGGTTCACGGCTTGAAAAAGCCGTAAGCTCAAGGAAGGCTTCGGGCCGGTCGATACGCGTGTGGACAACTGGTATGTGTGGTCCTTCTAAGCGTTGTAATCGGACCAGGTCGGACTCCATGCCGAGAAGGCTAAATTCAGCTATCAAGGCAAAATCGTTCAGATCGCCGTGGCCCGCCCCGCCGTGGCCCAACCGCAGTTCACCTGTTTCGCCCACCAGGCTTTGTGGCGGTCATCCGGGAAGCACATGGTCAATTGCTGACGCGCCGGCGCATAGCGGAAGTCGATGGACGAGATAAGATCCTGAACTGGGACTTCGGATCTTTGCGTGTCCATGTTGCGCAGATCGGATTCCTGATTCCGTACCGCCTCCGCGCGAGCCGTCCGGCTCAGGAACCCGACCGCGCCCAATTGGTTGAGAAATTTGCGACGGCTCGATGGCGCCTCTGCCTTCAAATAGGCTGTTGCCATTGTTCGGGATGCTGATTGCCTTGGCTGGCCTGAAGGCTGGCGGACCGCATTCTGTCAGAGGATCTCGACGCGGGGCAAACGATCTTAAGTGTGCTGATCGAGGGTGTGCTGATCGAACATTCATTTGCCCGACACTCATAGCCGTGACTCAAACGACACTTCTCTTGTTTCTGGCGCTCTGGAAACGTCTAGCCATTTGCGTTCGCAATTCTATCGGCTAACAGCACGGCGGCCTCGAAAGCAAGCACCGGCTCGGGTTCCGATGGGAGATATCTACGTGTCACTTGGACGCCAAGGCTACGCGAAAGCGTTGTGCAGGCCTGTTGGGGGCAGAGCAAATGGGTCTCACTTCTCCGATTCGCCGACAAAAACGGATGAATTTCGGGCTCCCACGGGAAAGGGCTTGCGCCGCAGCCTGGAAGTGATGGACAAGCTCGGCGTGGTCGATAACAATCTATCCAGCGATCCTTTCAGTTGCCGATGGGATATCCAGCATGCTCTAGAGGGCCGATCCTCGAATCACGTTCACGAACGAGCCGCCGACCGTTCAGCCTGTTTGGGAGGAACTTATGAACCGGCCAGGCGTGGGCCCGTGATCATGGACCGATGCGTATCTGGCGGCGTTCGCGCGAGAACGCCAGTACCAGCTTGTCACATTGATAAGGCGTTCGAACGATGGCACGATCTCGATTCCTCGATTCTCATGGGAGCTTAGACCCTGAGGCCTACTACTGATATCGTTGCAACGATTGAGTCGTTCCCCGGGAATCCCCGAAGATTCGCTCGTCAACAGCGTCAATTCGCTGTCTTCTAATCTGGCTCCAGGCCCTTTCGGTTTGAGCTTCGGATAGCAAATACGAAGCACGTAGACTTTACGTTACCGAGCATCCAACAGCAGCACCCAGTCGCTGTCGCCATCGTGATTCTTCCCTAGCGGTGTGAATTGATGGCGGCCGTTATTCGCGAAGGGACCACCGGGAACATCCCGGTAAGTACCGATTGTCGGATCGAACCATCGCGCGCGTGTTGAGCCTCGTAAGGCTCCCATGTTGACGGTGATCGTTCGAGCCGTCGGCATGTAGATCACGACTACGCTCCGATCACGTGTCTCGGCTGCGGTGGAATAATCGCTCAAGCTAACGCGGGTTTGGAGGGTCCCGTACGTGCCGAATCCGGCCGTCAGAATCGAATGGTCCTGATCGGGAACAAGATCCTGCCAAGGCAGGACGATAAAGAATTCCTTCCACAGTTTGAGTTGCACGACTCCGGGCGTATCGAAATGAGTTTGCCAACCGGCCTTGAACGACCACGTGTAAGCATTGCCGTAGAACTGCCCGGTTCCACCGGTCAACATTGTCCAATACTCCTCGCGCCGTAATATTGCGGGGCTTCCGAAATCGGGCGGCTTTCCGACGTTCTCGAGATCGTAATGTGCCTCCACCAAGTAGGTTGGGGCAACGGGTTTCTGGTTGTAACTGTGAAGCATCTGCATGTATGTCGGCGAATAGGTGTAGGTGCTATTGAGAGCGCTAAGCGGGATCCAAGTCGGATCGTCAAATGAAGAGCTTGTGAACACGTTCAGTTCGACGGTTTGAAGCTGGTCCGGATCGACGGAATGGATACCCTTTGCCACGGCTTGAACAAGCGCATCATCGGCCGGATTCCCCCAGCTATTGAAGTCATTGCCATTCAGCCAAAGAACATTGAGAAAACGCTTGTAACGTCTGCCCAGATATTGCCCATAAGCATAAGCCGCCTTGAGGCCGTTATTGCGCAGCGCCGGCAGCCATCCAATCGTCTCGATTGGATCGAGGAAAACAGCCTGATGATGATCAGCCGCGATCTGCACTATATGGTCGAGGCGGGAGAAGTACGCTTCATTGGGCTTGCTGAGGTCGTAGTGCGGGTAGTCTGTGCCTCCCGAAACGAATCCTAAGAAGGGCCGAATTCCGTCGGGAGTGGTCGCATTGACGTTATCGGGATAGTCATGTCCGGCACACGTTACATCGATCCAACCCGCCGTATTGAACCCATGAGCCTCGCGGTCGGCAAAATAGATTTCCGCATCATGCTCGCTCAATCTTCCCATCAGTCCTTGTGGGGTATCACCGACGATCAGAAACGGTACGTTCTTCTCGTCAACCAGATATCGTTTGCTTGCGCTCACCTTGAGGGGAAAGACCGGTGGACTCAAATCAGGGCCGGCCTCTAACTTCGCTGACACGCCAATTGCTGTTAATGCGAGGACCAACCGCCAACTAATCCGGTAACTCAGTATAATCATTTCCTGTTAAATTATCCTGGCTCCGAGCATAGCTCACCGCGGAGCAGATCAAGGAAAAGACTCGTTGATGCATCCTCGCCGCATGGGTATAACAGGCGCAAAGCATGGGCTCGTTTGCAGCTTGGCATTGTTTCTCTGCCTTACACTCGGAGCTCGTTTGGTATCGCCGGCTCAAATCAAGAGTCCGCTTACAGCATCGAGTAATCTGAACTACTTCAAGGACACTACGGGCGCGGCGATTATCCTGACTGGATCACAAACCTGGAACACATTTCAGGATTGGGGCACCGACGGTTCGGTCGAGCCATTGGATTTTGATGCGTTCGTCCGTTTCCTCAGCGCCCACGGCCACAATTTCACATTGCTGTGGATTACCGAAATGCCAAGATTCTGCAATCTGCCGGTTACCGCTACTAATCCGCCGGACTTCGTGGTTAGCCCGCTTCCATGGCGCAGAACCGGTCCGGGGAACGCCAGCGATGGAGGTCTGAAATTCGATCTCACAAAGTTCGACGCTGGTTTTTTCGATCGTCTCCGAAAGCGCGTGGAAGCGTTGCGCAAAGCCGGAATTTATGCCGGAGTCTACCTATTTACGGGCGAGTGGCTGAATGTTTTCCGGTGCCCAGGCGATGGTTACCCGCTCAGCGGCGCAAATAACATCAACGGTGTGGATGACGGTTACGCTGGCGGAAAGAAAGGCATTGGCGCGTTGACCATGACTGCGCCCAATGCAATCACGCGGTTCCAGGACGCTTACGTCGAAAAAGTAATTGATACGCTGAACGATTTCCCAAACGTGCTTTGGATTGTTTCTGAGGAAGCCCCAGCTAATTCCACATTGTGGAATAACCACCAGATTGCGCACGTCCGCGCGTATGAAGCGAAGAAGCCGCACCAGCACCCAATCGGATATGCGGCGCCAATTGGGGCTCCAGACAACGTCATTTACAATTCTGATGCCGACTGGGTTGCGCCGTCAGCAAAGATCTCTCCTGCTAAGTCCTGCGGAAGTGGGAGGCCTGCCTGCAAAGTGAACGTGAATGACAGCGACCATTCCAACTTTGGGATGTGGAACGATACGGCGCAACAGAATCGAAACTACGCATGGGAAAATTTCATGAACGGCAATCAAGTTCTCTTCATGGACCCCTACGTGATCGATTACGCCCGCGAGAATCGGAACCATTGTGTTTCTCCGAAAAAAGGCCTCTGCAGCGCACCCGATAGTCGGTGGGACAACTTCAGGGACAATCTCGGGTACATTCGCCGATATTCGCGCAAGCTCAACCTTGCCACGCTCGTGCCACGCAGCTCGCTTTCTTCCACAGGATTTTGCCTGGCAAACACGGCATCTCATGGTGCTGAGTATCTGGTCTATGCTCCTTCGGGTGGCTCCTTCACCGTCGATGTCTCGGCGATGCCGGCTACCAGGACCTTAGCTGTGGAGTGGTTCAATCCCAGCTCGGACGCGACGATTACTGCCAAACCAATTCCCTCGGGATCGGCTGCGCAATCGTTCACTTCGCCGTTCAGAGGAGACGCAGTGCTTTATCTAGTCGACACAGCGGGACGGGCGAGCTCCGTCAGTCAGGCAAAGCGTGGTCTATGACTCTGCGCGAGATCGATACGCCGGCGCTCCTGCTGGATCTCGACGCCATGGAGCGCAATCTGACGAAGATGGCACGCTTCTTTGGTATGGGAGCGACCCGGTTGCGTCCCCATTACAAGAACCATAAATCGCCGGCGCTTGCCCGCCGTCAGTTGAACGCGGGAGCGATCGGAATGACCTGCGCGACGCTCGATGAAGCGGAGGCTCTGGTTTCGAACGGAGTCACGGACATCCTCATCTCGAGCGAACTGGCCGGCGAGCGCAAGATCGCGCGTTTCGTCGATCTCACTTCTCAAGCGAACGTGAAGGCGGTGGTGGACAATCCGAAGGCCGTAGAAACGCTTGGAGCAGCAGGACGGGCAAAAGGGCGTCGTCTCAGTGTTCTGGTGGACGTCAATGTGGGCCAGAACCGAACCGGCGCAAGACCTGGGGTCCGTGTCCTGGAACTCGCCCGTCAAGCTCTGGCGGAAGGCTTGGTTTTTCGCGGCCTAATGGGATACGAAGGCCACGTCGCACATCAAGTGGAAGGACCCGAGAAGGATTCGGCATACGATTTGGCGATGGGCACTTTGATGAAATGCCGGTGCCTTCTGGCCGAGAATGGAATTCCGGTTGACATTGTCAGCACGGGAGGTACGGGCACTTATCATTTGACGCCGAGGTTTCCCGCCATCACCGAGTTTCAAGCGGGCTCTTACCTGGTGATGGACACGAATTACATGAGCACTTGCCGGGATTTCGAACCGGCGCTCACTGTGCTGGGGACCGTCATCAGCAAGACAGAGGGCGAGCGGGTCGTGGTAGACGCAGGGCTAAAATCGATCGCCAGCGAGCATGGTCTGCCCGTTGTTAAGGCCCACCAGGGCCTGCGCCTGAGAAAGCTGAACGCGGAACATGGCATCATCGATATGCTGAATTCGTCGATCCCGATCGAAGTTGGCGACACCCTCGAGATCTGGGCGCACTACAGCGACGCAACGGTCAAGTTGCACAAACGCATGTACGGCACCCGAAACGGGAAAATCGGGGAAGTGTTCGAGCTTCAGGGCTAAGACCCCAGACATCCAGAGGGACGTTACACCTACCGGGTGCCATAGTTTTACGAGAAACAATCATCGAAATCTTCTAGACTGTCGCCGGCGTCGGGTCTAAACTCGCCTAAACAATCCTGTTAGTCAATTTCCTACGTGAGGAAGTGCAGCGTTGATCGGGGCAGTCATAGTCCGTTGGGCGGGGTGCTTGGGCTGCTTTGCCGGCCTGAGTATCGGCTCGATGCCTTCTGCCTTGTCTGGAGGCTTTTAGGGAGACAAACCGTGGCTCAGAAGTCAGATTTTTTCAATGTACGTTTCGAGTATCGGGCGGCATTCGTCCCCGGACTCGTGCTGAGTGCCGTCTTACTCTCGCTGGGTGTCTTGCTCAATGCTCAGGCAGTAAACGGCATCGATGGAACCGTCACGGATAAGAGCGGCGGGGTCATCCCTGGGGCGCATGTTACTGTTACCAACGCGGCTACCAACGTAGCGTCCTCCGCCGTCACTTCATCGGAAGGCACCTTCACGATTGTCGGGCTGATTCCCGGCCGGTACTCGGTTGCGGTGGACTCTCAAGGTTTCAAGAGGTCTCAGTTGAATGTTGTCGTTGAAGTTGCCAGGCTGACAACCATCAGCGTCGAGATGGAACTCGGCTCGACGACTGACACCGTCAACGTGCAAGCAGCTGCCATCTCGTTGGATACGGCCTCGCCCATCATCGGTACGACCCTCGAGCCTGAGCTCGTAAGGAATGCTCCCATAGAAATCAACAGCTTGGCCCGGCAAATTGACTCGTTCATGTATCTTGCGCCGGGTGTAGCGGGGAACGCCAGCTCCCATTGGATTAACGGCGGAGTCACTTATGAAAACGAAGTCCAATTTAATGGCGTTCCGGTGGCGTTCGTCGATTTCGCCGGCAACCAAACCTACATCAATCCACCCTATGAAGCGGTCAGCGAGTTCCGCGTCAACAGCGCCACCTTCGACGCACAGTATGGCTTGGGGCAAGGCGTCGTCGCATTCCAAATGGCCTCGGGAACGAATCAGTTCCACGGGGACGGCTTTGAAATCCTTCGTAATCAGTTTTTTGACTCCCCTTACTTCGCCCCCTTCGCGACAACTTTCAACAGCGCCGGACAACCCATTCCTCCGGTTGATCAGCAAAATAATTATGGGTTTACCCTCAGCGGACCTGTCTTTATCCCGAAAGTGTACAACGGAAAAAATCGGACGTTCTTCTATCTGTCCCAGGATTGGTTCAAACAGAACCAAGCTCAGAACCAGATCGGCACGGTCCCGACCGTGGCTATGAAAAACGGCGATTTCAGCCACTTCGTGGACGCAACTGGGACCATGATCCCCGTCTATGACCCAGCGACTGGCGCGCCTTTCCCCGGCAATATTATTCCGCAGTCGCGGTTTAGTACTCTTGCGAGATCTATTCTGCCCCTCATTCCCGATCCGAACGCTGCGGGTTTAGTCTCCGGCCTCCAAAGCAACGAACTGCCTGCGGTTCGTTCGGTGGCGATTAACCAGCATCTCTGGAGCTACACCATCGACCACAACATCAGCTCCAGTCAAAGCATCCACTTCAGCCAGTGGCGGGACTCGGTCACAGTACCCTCGTTTACCTCCGCCCCCATAGTGCCTTTCAGCAGTGAGTTGCAAAGCGGAATCGATAATCTCTACCTGGGTTCAGGGTTTCTACTCAACTACGTCAAGACCATAAATCCCCGTCTCGTGGTAACCGCGGGCGCGGATTGGATTGGATATATTCAGAACCAGGACAATGCTAACCGTAACGTGACCTTTGCGGGTACGCCCGGCGGCAACACATTCCCATTGATTAGTTTCGATGGGCAAAATGCGCCGACGAATTGGGGCGTCAACGGAAACGCCTATCTTGCATGTTGCAGCGGTGGACTCACTGAGATCAACAACCGTAAGTTAGGCATCGTGGCGGTCAACAACTGGCTGTGGACTACGGGACGTCATACGTTCAACTTTGGCGGGCAGTTTCGGAAGGAGTTCCAGGATATTATTTCTTGCCAGTTTTGCAGTGGCACATACAATTTCAGCCAACGAACGACATCTATTCCAAATTCGAACGATCCGAATTTCGGCAGCTACGGCAGCTCCTTTGCAAGTTTTCTCCTGGGCCTCGCCGATGCTGACATACGCCAGCTTTCCCCCTTGGATCACATTCGAAACAACGAATTCGCCACCTATGCGGAGGACGAGATCAAGGTCAATAACCGACTTACAATGAATATCGGTCTGCGCTGGGACATCATGGTCCCGTTTACGGAGACGAATAACCAGATTATTTATGTGAATGCTCAAGAGCCTGATCCAGGGGCCGGCGGAATACCCGGCGGTGCTACCAAATTCGGCAATTGCGCGGGATGCGCCGGAATCACGCGCGCCGCAATTCATTGGAAGAATTATCAGCCGCGGGGTGGTGTTGCCTACAGGCTCAACTCTAAGACGGTGATCCGGGCCGGTGCTTATATGACCATGTTGGATGGTGGCGCCTATGAATTTGGTACGGCTTTCACGGCGTCCTTCATGTCATCTCTGCTAGCCGGCACCTATCTCCGCAACTCGAGCGGTGGCAGTGTTCCGGGCGTAGGAAGTTGGGATGGAAACCCGCTGCCTTTGCCTCAGCCAACGGCTTTCGGCCCGTCAATCGGAAATGGTGGCGTGATATTCGCCTTCAATCCGCAGCGGGACGGCAGGGCGCCCTACCTTTCCGCCTGGAATGCCGGTATACAGAGAGAGCTTCCCTGGAAGATGTTCCTGACTGCCAATTACGTCGGCAACCGGGCGATTCACCTTCCTACCACTCTATCGTTGACCAATCAGCCTAACCCCTCTGTTTTGAAATACGGGGCCCTCTTGGGTGAGCCGGTGAACTCTCCGGACGCCATCGCCGCGGGTATTAAAATCCCCTATCCGGGATTTATCCAGCAGTTTGGAGCAGCGGCTACGGTCATACAAGCTCTTACTCCATTTCCTCAATACTCCGGTTTCTTTCCGACCTATGAACTCGCCGGAACTACATTTTACAATGCCGCGCAGGTGCAGGCAGAAAAGCGCTTTGACGGCGGTTTGAGCTTTCTCGCCAACCTGACGATTGGAAGGCTCATGGGGAACACCTCGATCGGATCGGCTCCTTATTCACCTAACGGCCTGAATGCTTTTAATAGTAGGCCGGAATATGTACCTTCATATCTCGACCAGTTGTACTCTCAAAAGAATGTCGTAACTTATGAGCTACCGTTTGGCTATGGGAAAAAATACCTGAATTCCAAAGGCATTGTGGCCCAACTGCTAGGTGGCTGGCAGGTCAGTGGAATTCTGACTTATGCGGGAGGCTTTCCCTTTGGGGCTTACAATAACTACAATCCTTTATTAGTGAACAGTTTTGACCGGCCAGACATTAACTCCAGCGTTCCGCTAACAACGTATAGCTACAGCCAGTCGAAAAACTGGTTTTCCAATCCTAATGGCGCTCAGCCGGTACAGTTTCCGACGAATGCGTTCGTTAACACGGGGCCATGGCAGCTCGGCGATTCGTTGCGCGCTTATGCAGCCTTGCGGACTCCGCCGCTGAGGAACGAGAACATCGCGGCCATGAAGTACTTTCATATTGGCGAACGCGTGAAGGCGACTTTACGCATCGACTATTTCAATCTTTTTAAACGAACGCAACTGCAGGCTCCCGATAATAACTCTCTCGATTCGACATTCGGGCAGGTGATCAATTTAAGCTCACAACTGCCTAACCGGCAAGGGCAGGCGACTTTCCGGCTGGAATTCTAATCGGGCAGGGAATACGGTGACGACGTACGCGCCCGAATCCGGACAGGCGGGTCATCGCGTGCAAGCAATGGCCCGGCAGGCACTCTCGGAGATCGCTTCGGTATTCAAACATCTGGCGGCGGAGGCGGCTGACCGCATGTGTGAGGAAATCTTGGCCGCCCGTCGTATCGCCTGTTATGGAGTCGGTCGCGAGGGCCTCATGATGAAGGCGCTATGCATGCGCTTAATGCACTTGGGCCTGGACGCGCACGTTGTCGGCGACATGACGACGCCACCCGTTGGAATGGGCGATCTACTGATCGCCAGCGCAGGCCCCGGCGTCTTTTCCACGGTCATGGCTCTGCTCACGGTCGCGCGCGAAGCCCGAGCACGGACAATGGTCGTGACAGCGCAGCCCACCGGACGGGCTCCCGCTGCTGCTGATCTTGTAATCGAACTACCCGCTCAAACAATGGCTAGCGATCAAGGCAGCAGTGCCAGCCTGTTGCCAATGGGTAGCCTTTACGAGGCTGCCCAACTCGTCTTCTTCGACTTGATTTCGATCCTGTTGCGCGAAAGGACGGGTCAATCGTCTGATCAGATGCGCGCTCGCCATACCAACCTGGAATAGCCAGCGGAGGAGGATTGTCATGAACCTCGGAGTCAATCTCAGTTTTGCCGTCAAACGCTGGCCCGAACCGCCGGTGTGGGCCAGGATGGTTCGCGAGACGCTTGGGCTGAACCTGGTCCAGTTTACGTACGATCTCCTCGATCCATGGTGGCCGGATTCTGTTCGCCGTGCGATGGCCGCGGAGGTTCGGAAGGCCGCGAACGATTGGGGAATTGTGATTGAGAGTTGCTTCAGCGGGCTGGCCAACTATTGCTTCGATGGATTGCTGCACCCTGACGCGAACGGGCGGCGCGCGTCGGTTGAATGGTGGAAACGGGCCTTCGATGTGGCTGTAGAAGTAGGCGCCAAAGCTTCCGGTGGCCCGCTCGGCGGAATGAGCGTGGCTGATGCGTCCGACGCCAAGCGGCGTGACGAACGTTACCGCGACGTACTCGAGGCGGTGGAGGAATTATTGGAGGCGGCGGCCCTCTCCGGCCTGGAGCGCCTTCAAGTTGAATGTACGCCGCTTGCGCGAGAGATCCCATATACCGTCGAACAAAGTAGAAAGCTTCTCGAGGATCTGGAGGGCCGCTGCAAAATACCAGTGACGCTACTCGTCGACGTCGGCCATGCGTTATATCAACCGTTGTACGGTCCAAAAGCTAACATGCTGGAATGGCTCAACGGTTTGGGCCGGTCCATCGGCGCATTTCATCTTCAGAACACGGACTTCCAGAGTGATTCTCACTGGGGCTGGCCCGATAAGCGCGGTCTTTTCGATGTCGCCGCTTTTGCGCGCGACGTGCGCCAGGCGGGCCTCGCAGACATTCCCGCCTTCCTTGAAATCATCTATCCGTTCGAGTTGGCCGATGAGGCAGTGCTAGCCAGCATTACCAGCTCGGTAATGCATTGCCGGCAGCACTACGCAGGAGAACTGGTCGAGAAGAGGCGGACCGCATGAAGCCGGCGACAATTTCTGCACTGGTGTTCCCACTCCTGGCGATCGGCTTATCCGCCGAGCCTATCAAGCTGCACCCGGATAATCCACACTACTATCTATTCCGCGGCAAGCCCACCATCCTGATCACTTCGGCTGAGCATTACGGCGGCGTCGTGAACAAAGACTTCGATTACGTGACTTATTTCGATGCGCTGAAAGCGTACGGGCTCAACTACACACGCATTTACCCGGGCTATTTATTCGAGCCTATGGGCAAGTTCATGAAGGGCAACACGCTGGGCGCCAAACCCACCAGCCTCATCTTGCCCTGGGCGCGAAGCGACAAGCCCGGTTACGCTCTCGGCGGGAATTTATTTGACCTCGATAAATGGAACCCAGAGTACTTTGCGCGCCTGAAAGATTTCATCGCCAAAGCCGGTGAGCGTGGCATCGTAGTCGAGATCTGTTTCTACAACGCTCAGTACAGTGACACCTGGCCGATGTCACCCCTCTATTACGAAAACAACATTCAGAAAGAAGGCGAGTGCGATTACGAAGACGCCCAAACGCTGAAGCACGCGGACCTGGTTCGCCGCGAAGACGACTACGTCCGCAAGATAACGCAGGAGGTGAACGAATTCGACAACATCATTCTCGAAATCTGTGACGAGCCTTACCTCACCGGAACGCCCATCGAGTTGGCGGGCCCGTGGGTAGGCCATAACGTTGAACTCATCAGGAAAACCGAGAATACGCTGCCTCAAAAACACCTGATCGCGCAGCAGATGGAAGGCCCAATTGGCGGACCTGTTGATTTCACGACCAATCCCGACGTTTCGGTCATCGTGACCCAGTACGCCTGGGAAGGCAGCCACGAGCAAATGGGCGGATTAATGGCCCTCGACTACGAATACGACAAAAACAAGCCCATCGACTTCAACGAGACCGATTATTTTCCGACCTGGTATCAAGGCGACCGTATCGCCGATTCGCGCGTGGAAGCCTGGGAATTTATCGTCGGGGGCGGCGGGAGTTTCAATCAGCTAAACGGCCTGTACACCGTTCGCGACCCCGGCGGAAAAACCGAAGAGAACGCGCAAATAGGCCGATCATTGCAGGGTCTGCACGACTTCATGTACAGCTTCGACTTCCTCAAAATGCGGCCTGATAGAACGTTTGTCCGAGGCGGCGTCCCCTTGGGAGTTTACGCGCGTGGCATGAGCGAGCCAGGCAAGCAGTACGCGTATTATCACCACCACAGCAAGTTCGGCAGGAACACGGCATCGTACCAAGTAACGCCGGGAAACTACCGGGAGGACCTGCTGCTTTATTTGCCAGCCGGCGCCTATCAAGCCGACTGGGTGAACGCCGCCACGGGTGCGGTGATTTCCTCGAAGAAATTCACCCACGAAGGCGGCAACTACACGATCACGACTCCAAATCATTCTGTAGACATTGCATTGCGAGTGAAACGGACTTAGCTCCCGTTTCGGGACAGCATCGGCTCTGGCCAAACAACTGCAAACAGCGTATGATTGCCTGATACGGACGGCGTCGGGGCGATGCCAAATCAATCTGAACTGACCTGGGAGCGTGTGGATCTACTGGTCGACCGCCAGATCAACGCGGAGCAGTTCCATGTCTGGCCGTTTGCCCACCAATTCCCGATCGACGTGCGCTTCCTTCTCATCGATCGCCGCCATGACGTTCCCAAGCACCGGCCCGACCACCTGGAAGTGGTCGTTTTCGAGTTCGGAGAGGTGCACTACGAGGTCGAAGATCGTCGCTGCCTTGTGCAGAAGAATGACGTGATTGTGGTGGGAGACCGCATTCGCCACCGCTGTCTGCCGCTCGGCGCCTCGCAGCAGGCCGCCCGAGCGGTGGTCCTTTCTTTTCTGCCCCAACTGGTGCACTCCGGCCCGCTAGGAGATGACATGCAGTACCTGATGCCTTTCATGCTTCAGGATGCTTCTTGCTCCAATGTCGTCCCGGCTAAAGCCGGGCATTGGCGTGAAGTTTCGGACTTCATTCAGCGAATTCGCGGCGAGCTGCCGGGCACATCGGGACGATCGCGACTCGCCATCAAGACCTACTTGAAGATGATCCTGCTGAACCTGGTCAATTACTACGCCGCGTTTGGAGAGGCTCGCGAGGCTCTGCGCCGGCAACAGAGAAATGCCGACCGGCTGACGCCCGCCCTGGATTTTTTGCGGAAGCACTACCCTGAGCCGATTCGTGTGGACGAGGCCGCGCGACTCTGTGCCATGAGCGCCTGCTGTTTCATGCACCTATTCAAAGAAGTAACCGGCCACTCCTTCGTCGCCTATCTGAATCGCTTTCGCGTAGCGCAGGCTCAACAACTCCTAGCGGCGACAGACCAGTCTATTGCCGATATCAGTCTCGAAACCGGCTTCTGCAACCAGAGCTACTTCGGTGTCATCTTCCGCAGAGTCACAGGCATCAGTCCGCTCGCCTACCGCGTCAATCACGGCGGCAGCATTCACACCGCCGTGAGCCCTCCATCCACCGTGAAAATGCCACCGATGCAGTAGCTAGAATCCTCGGATGCCAAAAAAATCGCGATACCCGCGAGGTCTTCCGGTGTGCCGAGCCTGCGCGCAAGCGCGATGTCCGCGAAATGCCGGCGTTTCGCCGCATCTGAAAGCGTGACTGCGTTCATAGGTGTATCGGTCGTTCCCGGCACGATAGCATTCACGCGGATATTATCCGGCGCATAATCGGCCGCCATGGAGCGCATCAGCCCTAATACCCCACCCTTGCTGGTACTGTATGCGGTGAGGCGCGTAAAGCCCAACATGCCCGTTGGCGAGGCCACATGAATAATCGAGCCTCCGCCTTGCCGCAGCATCGCCGGGATGATGTACTTCGAGCACAACCAATATCCGCGGAGATTCACGGCCATTGTGCGATCCCAGGTTTCATTCGTCAGCTCGTGAGCGCGCGTCTCCTCGTGGCTCAGCAGGATTGCAGCATTGTTACACAAGACATCGATTCTGCCGTATCGATCCAGCGCCTTTTGCGCCATCGCCTTGACCTGCACTTCGTTGGAAACATCCGTCTCGACGAAAAGCGCATCGCCGCCCGCGTCCCGAATCGAGCGTTCCGCGTCGGCGCCGTTTGCTGCGTCGATTTCCGCAACCACCACGGATGCTCCTTCCCGGCCGAATCGCTCGGCAATAGCCCGGCCGATCCCCGCGCCACCCCCGGTAACTACCGCGACCTTGTTTTCTAACCGCATGCTGGCCTCGTTCATTTGAGCGCACAGGCGTCTTGTGCCGTTGTGCGCGGTTCAAGTTTGTTCAATCGTGAAAACCCGCTCGACTTCGCCATTGCGCATTCCGTACATCTGTTTATGGAGGTTGATAGTGCCGTCGTGATAGTGAACCGCGAGTTCGATCTTGTCGCCCACCTCTACATGCAGGGCCGGATCCTGGATCTCAATAGGTGCGTGTTCAGCATGCAGCGCCTTGAGTTTCAGGCCGGAGATGCCCTTTACAGTCGGCAATCCCCGTTCACCGCTGATCACCTTGCAGCCAGCATCCACAACCAGGCGCTCGCCCGCATTCGTGCTAATGACCGTGGCCAACACGCTGAGTGCAACGTGGAAATCCGGAGCAAACGGCGCATACCACGTGTCCATCAGCAGATACGAACCCGCCTGATTCTCGGTGACACCGGGAAAGGCGCCGGCAATCGAATAATCGCCCGTACCGCCGCAACTGACGATCCCCACAGGAATCTCTTCGGCTTCGATCAGGCTCTTGGTTGTTGCAAGAGTCCGCATCGCCTCTGTTACAACGCGCTGCTTCTCAGGCCCGGGAGGCAAGGCCTGCAAGTGGCCTTCATATCCCATCAGTCCCCTGAATCTCAATCCGGATTCAACAACCGTTTTGGCGAGCGCTGCGGCAGGCTCTCCCGGCGCCACGCCGCAGCGCTTCAGCCCCAAATCTACATCCACTAGCAAGTTCACATCGGTTTTGACGTCTCGCGACAACCGCGCCAAATCGCTGACGACCTTCGGATTATCCACACAAACCAGTACAGGAACTTCACGCGAAAGCTCGACAAATCTCGCCAGTGGCGCTTCGCCGGCAATTTCATTGGCGATCAGGATGTCCCGAATCCCAAAGTTGGCCAGCCGTTCGGCTTGCCACAACCTGGCGCAAGTGATACCAATGGCGCCGTACGCCATCTGCCGGGCAGCCAGTTCCAACACTCTATGGTTTTTGAAATGCGGCCGGAGCTTGGCTGGCCGGTTGCAAAAGAACCGCGCCATATTCTCCAAATTCCGCTCCATCACGTTCAAATCAACGAGAAGGGCCGGCGTCTCAATGTCCATCTTTGCGAGCTTTGCCGAATCAGACACTGAGTTTTCCTTCCTTCACTCCGGCCGGACGAGGATCTTGACGTGCTTGTCCTTCTCGTGGAGTAGTCCGTGGTAGCCTTTGCCGATGAGGTCGTCGAGACCGATGCGGTCTGTGATGAGCAAATCACCGCGGAAGCGAGGGTCGGCCATAAGGCGGATCGTTTCGTCATAGAGACCATAGCCGCTCATGCTCCCGGAGATGGTTTTCTCGCGGAAGACAACATCGGTAAGGTCAATAGCGGCAGGCTTTTCGAAAACGCCCATGATGACCAGACGGCCCCGGGTGCGAGTCAATTTGGCGGCCATGAGCACACTCGCGGGCTGGCCGGCGCATTCCATTACGAGATCGAAACCCTGCCCTTCGGTGATTTCTTTCGCAAGCTTTTCGGCATCTTCGCGTTGCGGATTTATCACTTCGTCAGCGCCGCAGAGTTTGGCCGCTTCAATACGCCGTTCCGCCGTCTCAATGGCGACTACCTGTCTCACGCCGCGAAGACGGGCGGCGATAAGAGCCATTAAGCCGATGGGCCCGGCGCCTACGATGGCGACGCGATCCTCTGCATTGGGTTCCCCCTGAGCAACGGCGCGAACGGTGGACGAGAACGGCTCGACCAGGGCGCCGATCTCGTCCGAGATCGCGGGTGTCAGGTGGTAGCACTGGTAGTCGTTCAGGTTCAATCGTTCGGCGAGGGCGCCGCCGGTCCAGGAAGTGCCGAGGAATGCGACTTGATCGCATTGCGCCATGGATCCAGTCCGGCACCAGCGGCACTTTCCGCAACCGATAATGGGGCACGCGGCGACGCGATCACCCACGGCGAAGTTGCCGACGCCTTCACCGACAGCTACGACTTCGCCGGACATTTCGTGGCCGATTACGACAGGCGCCTGCACGCCGGTTGCGGGATGCGGCCGATCGAGGGGGATATACAGGGGACCACCCAGATATTCATGCAGGTCCGTTCCACAGATTCCGCACCATGCGACCTCGACCTGCACCTGGCCAGGCGGGGGCGCGGGTGGCTCCTTCACGTTTTCGATGCGGACGTCCTGGCGTCCGTGCCAGACTGCGGCTTTCATGCGTTCTCTTTCTTGAGGTACAGAACTGACGGGCCCATGAAAGGCGTGGTGAAGGTTAGCTGTCTTCCGGCGCTGACGGTGCCGCCGGGCGTGATAGTGCCCTCCTCGGGATGCATCCATTCCGCGCGGAATTGTCCCTGAGCCCGAGAGAGATCGATATCGGCACGGTCGCCTTCTGGAAAATACACCAAGAATTCCCGCTCGGGATTTGCAAGGCAATAGGTCGTAGATGAGAGTTCGTTCTGCGGCGTCATGGATGCGAGATTCATGCGGAGCGAGTAGGCGCGGGTGTAGCCGATGGCTTTGCGCACGAGCTCCCAGGTCCAATCGTCGCGACGGTTGAGGTCGCGTAGGGGATAGCCCGGGCGCGGGCCCCAGTTCACTTCGGGGCAAGGCCTTCCGGCAATAGGATCCCAACTATCCATCAATAGCGTGTTATGACCGCGGACGAAGCTCTTCCAGGCCCAAGCAACTGTTCCGCCGTGACCCCAGAGGTGATCGGTGTCATTGACGCTGACCTTCTTGCCGTCCCATGCGGGAGGATCGAACTGGAATCGATGGCCGAAGGGCGAAACCCATTCCGCGGGACTGGCCATCATCTCCTCCATGCGCTCGACGCCGGCTCCGGTCAGACCGACGGGATGCCGCTTGCCTTTCTCGGTTTCGAGCTTATGCATCGTATCAACCACCCACCAGTCCCAGTCCTTTCCGCCGCCTTCATTGACGACTTCGTACAGGACGTTGTCGAGGTCGTCCACGGTATCGACGATCTTTTTTATGTAGGCCGCCTGCCATTCTCGTACTTGCGGGTCATCGAGATCCGGCTGGCCGTCGCCGTCGCGATCGCCATTCATACCGTTGATGTTGTTTTGGGCGTTGTAAGGGTGGCCGGACCAGGCTTGCCGGCCGCAGTGGCCGGGACGATTGTAGCTGAAGCGCTGAACGGCACAATAAATGCCTCGGCCACGACACTCGCTGACCCGAGTGCGCAGGCGATCGAAATAGGCAGGGTTGAACTGCTTGAGATCGAATTTGAGACCGCCGTCGAGTGCGAGGCCGGGGCCGGTGCGCAGGTAAAGCGTTGGTTCGAAGAGGATCTTGTCGGGAGTCCAGGGCGCCCAGGCGGATTGCTGCCAACCCCACAGGCGCATGAAGTTGTGATTGTGATTGAGCATCATCGCGAGGTATGCCTGCCAGTCGAATCCAGGAACGGGCGCCACACCGGTGTCTTGCAAGTTAGCCCAAGTATGCGAACCGGTCAGGAAGATGGCACGGCCGCTGCCGTCGGTGAAATAGCGGGGGTTTTGCGGATGAGGCCGCAGTGGCCCAGTGGCCGGGCGGACGATCTGAGCTCCCGAGGGTTTAGAGCCGGCGAGTGCGCCGCAAGCCGCCGCCGCTTTGAGGAGAGCACGCCGATTGAACGTCCCTTCTCTTTTCATACGAGTTGGTCCGACTGTCCTCCAGGCTAAAGTATTCGCCGAATGGCCGGCAGTCTGTAATGATCACCTGAATTTTTGTTGCTGGAGTACGCCTGACGTGAGCTGGGCTCTTCCCGTGGGATTTCAAAATTTTTTCAGAGTATTCTTATATCCATCCTTGCGGGCTCCATAGGACGCTTGATGGGTCCGGCGCGCATGTGGAAGGGATGCGGGAATTGAGGCTTAAGGGAAAAGTAGCCCTGGTCACGGGTGGCGCATCGGGCATTGGAAGAGCGACAGCCGAGTTGTTTGCTCGCGAGGGCGCCCGCGTGGCCGTAGCCGATTCTAGCGCGGATGGCTGCGACACGGCACAAGCCATTAATGCGTCCGGCGGGGAGGCTATTTTTGCGAGGACCGATGTCTCAGACTCCACCCAGGTCGCCCGGATGGTGGAACAAGTCCTGACAACTTATGGGCGCATCGATGTACTGTTCAACGGCGCGGGCGTACTTATGTATGGGACAGTGCTCGACACTGACGAGCAGGCATGGCAGCGTGTGCTGTCCATCAATCTGACCGGAACGTACTTATGTTGCCGGGCGGTTTTGCCGCATATGATCCGGCAGGGAGTAGGATCCATCATCAACGTAGCGTCGACGGTTGGGGCACACGATGCCTGTGCAAATGCTGTTGCGTACGTAACCTCCAAAGGCGGCGTGACGATGTTTACCAAGGCGATGGCGATCGATCACGCAAAGCAAGGGGTTCGAGTGAATGCGCTGGTTCCCGGGGCTACAGATACACCCATGATTCGGAACGCGCTTTCGCCGGAAGCATTGGAGGCGCTGGCGGCGGCGCATCCAATCGGACGTTTGGGAAGACCCGAGGAGTTGGCCAAGGCCGTCTTGTTCCTGGCTTCGGACGATGCTTCGTTCGTCACCGGGACAGCCCTGTACGTCGATGGGGGGCAGACGGCGAAAGTCTAGGCGGCGTTTTACGGGAGGAATTGTATTTGATGGCGGTTCCCGCCGGACAGCGCGCGGGTCTCGAGACGGTAGGACGCTTGCGGCGCGTCCTATCGCTTTGGGACCTGATTCTTTACGGAATCGTGGCGGTGACGCCGAGCGCGCCGGCGACCGTGTTTGGTTTGGCGGAGCTGCGGTCGCATGGGCACGCGGTGGTGACGATTTTGGCCGCCATGGTGGCGATGGTATTGACCGCCATCAGCTATGGAAGGATGGCGGCGCTGTATCCTTCGGCGGGTTCGGCGTACACGTACGTAGGCCGCGGGTTGCATCCCTATCTTGGGTTCATTTCAGGCTGGGCCATGCTGCTGGATTACGTAGTTAGTCCGCTGTTCTGCGTGATTTATGGAAGCCTGGCCTTACAGCGCGCGGCGCCGGCGCTGCCGTATCCGGTTTGTGCCGCTCTATTTGCGGGCGGCATCACATTTCTCAATTTGCGTGGGATACGCTCCACAACGCGCGCTAACCAGGTGCTGTTGGTCTTTATGTTTGGCGTGCTGCTGAGCTTTATCGTTCTCGCGGTGCGGTACCTGGCGATGGGCGAGGGATGGGCGAGCTTGTTTTCCCTGACTCCGTTCTACGATCCACACACCTTCCATGTGCGAGATATCGCGGCAGCTACTTCGTTTGCCGCGCTCACTTACCTCGGGTTCGATGCAGTGACCACGCTGGCCGAAGATGTCAAAAATCCGCGGCGCAACGTGATGTTGGCGGCGGTATCGGTGTGCGCCTTTACGGGCATTTTCGGCGGGTTGCTGGTTTACCTCGGCCAGCTCGTTTGGCCCAATTACAACACTTACACGAATATTGAGACTGCATTCATTGAAGTCACAGGGCGTGTCGGTGGAGTGTGGTTATTCCAGGCGATGGCCATTTTGCTCGTGGTGGCCAATATCGGAGCAGGAATGACCACACAGGTGGGTGCTGCCCGGCTCTTGTTCGGCATGGGGCGCGACGATGTGATTCCCCGCCGATTTTTCGCGCATCTTCATCCTGTCCGGAACACGCCGAACCGCAACATCTGGCTGATTGGGGCCCTGGCGTTTGTGGGGGCGCTGGTGATGAGCTACGAATTGACGGCCGAAATTCTGAACTTTGGCGCGTTCCTGGGATTCATGGGAGTAAACCTGGCGGTCTTATGGCAGTTCTGGGTGCGCCGGGCTGAAGGACGTCACCGGGAGTTTTTTGCCGATGTGGTGCTGCCGGTATTGGGATTTCTGTTTTGCACCGTCATTTGGTTGGGGCTCGGTGCACCTGCCAAGATCGCGGGCGGCATCTGGTTCGTGATCGGCCTTTTTGTGCTGACTACACACACGCGCGGATTCCGGCAGCAGATTGTACTGCCCGACCCGGCCAGTTACGAGTGAATTCCAGGATATGCGCACATGAAGATGAAAAAGTTCATCAACAAGCCGGAAAACATCGTGGCGGAACTGCTCGAGGGTTTCGCACTCTTGCACCCGGAGAAAATTCGCCTGGTAGGCAACAACCTGGTAGCGCGCGCGGAGTCGAAAGCGACAGGCAAAGTGGGAGTCATAACGTTGGGCGGAAGCGGGCACGAGCCCGGATTGAGCGGGTTTGTTGGTGAAGGGATGCTGGATATCAGCGTCCCGGGCGAGATTTTCGCCGCCCCCGGCGCGCCGCGATGCCTGGGGGCGATTCGTTTGGCGGATTATGGGGCTGGTGTGCTGTTCATCGTTCTGAACCATGCCGGTGACGTGCTCTCTGCGAATCTCACCATGGAAATGGCGAAACGTGAGGGATTAAAGGTCAAGATGACGTTGACTCACGAGGACATATCCGGCGGCACGAATCCAGAGGACCGCCGGGGGCTCGTTGGGTTTCTTCCTGTGTACAAGGTTGCGGGCGCGGCCGCCGAAGAAGGCCAGCCCCTGGATGCTTGTTTCGAGATCGCAGAGCGCATGGGGCGCAACATGCGGACCTTGGCAGTGGCGGTGCGGACGGCCACCCATCCGTCGACAGGGCAAGCGATTTTCGAGCTCCCTGACGATGAAATGGAGATCGGCATGGGCCAGCATGGGGAAGCCGGCACGGGCCGCATGAAATTGAAGACTGCCGACGAAACCGCGGAGATCATGCTGGATATGCTGCTCGAGGATCTGGAGGTGAAAGCCGGCGAAGAGCTGCTGGTCATCGTGAACGGTGCTGGGGCGACCACACTCATGGAGTTGTTCATCCTGTTTCGCCGCGTCGATCAGATCCTGAAAGCGAAGGGAATCAAGCTGGCGCGTGCCAAAGTAGGCGAGTTCATCACCACGCAGGAACAGGCGGGGTTTCAGCTGATGATCGCGCGCATGGATAAAGAGCTAATTCGCTTGTGGGACGCGCCGAGCAATGCACCCTATTTCGTAGTGCGATGAGCGAATGCATTACTAAGGACGATTTCGGGCGGATGGTTGCAGGTGCGGCCTCGGAGATCCGCGCGAAACACGCTATGCTGAGCGAACTGGACTGTGCTGCAGGCGATGGGGATCACGGCGCGAGCATGCTGCGAGCGATGGAAAAGCTGGAGAAGGCGTTTGCGCCTGGCGGGTCGGACGATCTGAAGACCTGCCTGAAGGATGCAGGTTGGAGCGTGCTGGGAGCGGATGGTGGCGCGTCGAGCTCGTTGCTTGGTGTTTTTTTTGGCGGTATGGCGGATGCAGTTGGTAACGATCTGATCGAGATGTTCGAGGCCGGTCTGGCGGCTCTGCGGAAGCAGACGAAAGCGCAGCCGGGCGACAAGACGATAATGGACGCGCTAGTACCGGCGATCGAGGCGTTGCACAGGGCGGCGGATAGCGGAAAGAATGTCGGGGAGGCTTTATATGATGCGGCGGCCGCGGCTCGGGCCGGCGCGGAGGCAACGCGGAATTTGCAGGCTCGTTACGGCCGGGCGAAATTCCTGGGCGAAAAGACTCTCGGACATGCGGATCCGGGAGCCACATCGATGAGCTTTTTGTTCGAAGGGTTCTATAACGGATTTACCAACTCGAAAGGGGAATCCACCAATGCCTGAGCTGAGCATGCTGAAGATCGAAAAGACACAAGTGGTATGTGTGGCGGAGTTCCGTGCCAAAGAAGGAAAGACCGATGAGCTGATCGCCGCCATGCATCCGCTCATGCAGCCCACACACAAGGAGCCCGGCTGCATCCGTTACGAACTGAATCAGCGCACTGATGACCCGCGGTGGATCACATACATCGAAAAGTGGGAAGACAAGAAAGCGTTCGATGAGCATTGTGCCATGCCTTATATCACGCATTTCTTTAATGACGTGCAGCCGGACTTGGCGGAGGAATTCGAGGTGAAGCTTTATCAGGAAATCCTGCCGTAGTCCGGCGACGGGAAATGTTTGAAAACCGGAGGAATACTGTCGGCTGTGAACATACCGCAAAAGCTATGCGAGGATCAACTCCTTGTCGTGGAACCGCAGATCAACGCGGAGGGCATTCACGTGTGGCCGTTCGATCCCGCGTTCCCGATCGACGTCCGGTTCATGACGATTGGACACGGGCATAATGTCCGCAAGAACCGACACGACTATTTCGAGCTGGCGCATCTGTGCAGGGGGGAAGCTAGTCTGGAAATTCAGGATCGCTCGCTACCTCTGCACGAGGGTGACCTGGCCGTGGTGGGTAGCACCTTGTATCACCGTTTCGAGTGTCGCTCGAACCCTCCTGTCACGCTCGCCGTTCTGTTTTTCCAGCCGGATCTGATCCGTGCCGACGGCGGACCAGACAACGCCGAATATCTTACACCCTTCCTTTTGCAAGATCCGACTTTTCCACACGTCATCGCGGCAAATGCCTCCATTCCGGGCCAGATCTTCGACCTGATGCAGCGCATTCGCGCCGAGCTTCCAGCGAGTGGTCCGCGGGCGCGGCTGGCTGCCAAGACATATCTAAAAATGATTCTGATCCTGCTCGTGAACCAATATGCCTGCTATGCCGGGACGGTGGATACTTTTCGGCGTCAGCAGCGCGCTCTCGAGCGTTTGCGCCCTCTATTCGAGCACTTGGAAAAGCACTTTGACAAGCCCACGCAAGTGCTGGACGCGGCGCGCATCTGCGGGATGAGTGAATCGCATTTCATGAACTTTTTCAAGCGGGCTACCGGCCAGTCGTTCATGGCTTATTTGAATCACTGCCGGATTGAACGGGCACAGGCGCTGCTGGCCATGACGGACAGATCCGTGTCGGATATCAGTCTGGAGATGGGGTTCTGCGACCAGAGCTATTTCGGTACGGTGTTCCGGAAGCTGGTGGGAATGACACCGGCGGGCTACCGTGCCAAGTCACGCGTGGACAGCGCTACGCGCCAGGGAGATCATGTTGAGGCGCCATCTGCAGCTTTGACGCGAGGAATCTCGGTCGGGTACTCAATGGGAGCCACTAGCTTGCACTCGTGCGGCCGCTTGACCGATTAAGAAGAACTAAGAAGGGGCACGATGACAAAAACGACACCCCGACATGTTTCCAGGGCAGAATTCGATGAGTTATTTCAGACAGTATGCAATTGGGGCCGATGGGGCAACGATGATGAAAGAGGCACGCTGAATTACATTCAGCCCGAGCACATCCGGCGGGCAGCCGGCCTTGTGCGTTCTGGCCGCTCGGTTTCGATGGCGGTTCCCATCAACAAAGTGGCCGGTCCCGATAATCCCCATCCTGCGATTCACTACATGGTCCGTAGCTTTGACATCCCAGACTGTGGAGAGCCGCAGTTCTCAACGGATTATCTGGCGAGCGAATTTCATGGCGACTGCCATACCCATATCGACGCACTCTGCCACGTTGGCATAAAGGGGAAGCTTTACAACGGTAAACAGGTGAGTGCAGTGACTTCCCGAGGCCCGACGATTCAGGATATTACCGCTTATGCGAACGGCATCGTCGGTCGCGGCGTGCTGCTCGATGTTCCCCGCTTACGTGGTGTCAAATGGCTAGAGCCAGGAGAAGCTGTCACCACCGCGGAATTGGAAGCCGCGGAGAAGACTCAGGGCGTTCGCCTGGGCGAGGGAGACATTTTCGTTTTTCGGACCGGCCATCACCGTCGCCGGCTCGAATTGGGTCCCTGGAATAACGGGTACGACGGCGAAGGAAAAGCTGGGCTACATGTGGAAACTATCCAGTTGCTGCATGACCGAAAGGTGGCCGCGTTCTTCCCTGATGGCGACGGTGAGACGGTCCCTAGCAACGTGGAGGGAGTTGCTTACCCAATCCATGCTCTGCAAATTGCATCGATGGGGATGGCTTGCGCCGATAGCCTTCAATTTGAAGAACTGATCAAGATCTGCGAGGAAGAACGGCGATGGGAGTTTATGGTGATGGCAGCTCCGTTACGCTTACCCGCGGGCACCGGCTCGCTCTTCAACCCGATTGCGATTTTCTAAGGACCAGCAGGTGGGGAGAAAATGCACACGAATTTGCGCATTGCCTCAATTTGAGACGACCCGCGCTGCTGCTGGCGATGACGCTAGTGGGATCGGTGTCGCAGGTTAACGCTCAGCCCTCCAAAGTTCGGGGAGCGAGTTTTCCTGTGTATCCGTTGAAGGTTAGCGCGAATGGCCACGGCGCATCCGAAGTGCGCTTCGGGATGGGAAAGTGGACTGACGGCAAGACCGATATGCCCGGCACGCCGCCGACAATCATTGTGGGCGACATGAGGGACCTAGGTCCGGTCAAAGTTTCCGCCGCAGGTGCTTGGAAGGAGAACAATACGCTGGAAATGCAGTGGCGATACTTTGAAACTTCGCATCGGGACACTGTTACCTGCAATTTCCGTGACGGCCAAGCCGAAATTAAGTGCACGAAGAGTATTACGCAACTTTCTGGCTCTCATCCAGAGACGAGGCCGGTCTTAAGGGGACGCATATCCGCTTAGCTTTCATGCAATGCCGAGGCTCCTCGGAACGTGATGAAGCGCCAGCAGCCCTCTTCAATCCTCTAAGGGATCGCGACTGTGGTGAACCCGTGTTGCATTGCCGTCGCAAGTCCTGATGCTCGCCGCGCCGCTAGCCTTATTGTCAGCATTTTCTAATCGAAGAATGAGCCTGAAGCGGGGAGAGTAGCTCGGCGCTTCAGGCCTCCTTGTTTTTGGTTTTGAAATTTTATCCATGGGAATCATAGAGCGGTGGGAGAGTGGGAAGCCAGTGGTTGGCTTTCCACTTTTCCACCGCCCATCGCGGCTGAGGGAATGTGGGAATCGCGCTGCGATTTCCAAAGCCTGTGGGCGCCGAGGGAAACCTGCTGCTGGTTTTCCTCGGCGTCCATAGGCTGTCATTTCCTCAGCCGTCTTC
The DNA here is from genome assembly GCA_963722585.1 of Bryobacterales bacterium. Classification (GTDB taxonomy): domain Bacteria; phylum Acidobacteriota; class Terriglobia; order Bryobacterales; family Bryobacteraceae; genus KBS-96. Next base: position 95,901 of record CAVRNU010000018.1, read on the forward strand.
ATGCGCTCCGTCTTTGCCCGAATCCGGCGAACAGCTTCCGTTTGGCCGCCTGCATCTGGCGAGCGGCCTGCGTATCGCTGAGCCGGTTGGCTTGCCGCTCCAGTTCCGTCGCCTTGACTCCGGCTTGAGATACCCAGTAAACTGCGGCACTTGTTGCAGCAACTCCCACGGCGTGGCATAGCGCCGATATACCCGCCGCTGTTTCCCTTTCTGGTCCGTTGTGATCTCCGGCACTCCGCACGGCCGGTGAAAGTTCAAATACGGATTCATCTGCTCGCGATAGAACGTCATCATCGCGCTTGCCTGGCTCGCGGCGATATGTCCATAGCCGATGTGCTTGCGAATCTCCGCTGCATTCTTCGATTCCACAAGGCCGTTATCGTTGGAATGGCGCGGTCGCGACTTGGTCTGCTCGGCCAGCAGCTTATTCAATAATCCCGCTACCGTATGATTGATGAACTCGCTTCCGTTGTCGGAATGAAAGCCGCGTATTGGGAAGGGAAACTGCGCCAGCATGGCTTCGAGCACGGGAATCAGCCACTGCTCTCCGATCTGAGCGGTGGCGCCGATTACTTGCCATTGCGTGACCTCGTCGACCGCATTGATGTGATACACGCCTTTCACCCCATCCAGGTCACCCTGATGCACGGTATCCACGCGCAGGTAACCAGGCTGGCCGTTGGGTTCCGGCCGACGCCGTTCTCCAATGGCAATCTGTACCGGCCCGGCCTTCTCATAGCGCACTCTCCTGTCGCGATAACTCCGGCGCTTGCGCAGGTTGTAAATATGCGCGACTGAGATGTCCGCCAGCCGCTCAAACCGCCTATCGCCATACTGCTCAAACTCGCGTTTTAGGATCTGCCGCGTAGCCGGGCCGCTCAGCGTTTCATGCGCTTCGTCCACTTCCGCCAACCATGCGATATCGGCGCTGCTGTATCTCTGCGCGAAGCGGTGACGCCGGTACCGGCGTTCTTCCACCCTGCCCGTTTTTACGTAAGCGGCGATCAATCGTGTCACCTGTGCCCGGCTCAGTCCCATCATCTTCTCCAGATAGCGCCGCAAGAGCCCCTTGGTCGCTTTGCTCTGCTTCCAGTACTCCTGCTCGCATAACGTCTGGCTCACCCAGCCATATACCTCGGCTCGGTTTGCCGCCTCAAACTGCACCTCATCGGTTGCCTCCAGAAACGCCCGGATCTGTTCCAGGCTCAATTGTTCCCCGTTCCTCACGCTGACGTTCAATCCTCAGCATGCAGAACCACGCCCCTCCCTCTCAGGCTCATCTTGCGTTAGAAACAATCCCCGACTTCAGGCTCATCTTGCATTGGACAAGACTTTGTCTTGACAATGTCTGGCAGAGTCGCTACGCTGAAAAGTATAGAGAAGGAAGTACATGGCGACACGTTCCACGCGCAGCGAGAAACTTGACTTGCGCCTGACGCGCGATGCGAAACGTGCGCTGAAGGCTGCTGCGGCGGCCTCCCGTCGCTCGGTCAGCGAATTTGTACTGGAGAGCGCCTTGGCGCGTGCCGATGAAGCGCTTGCCGACCGGCGGACGTTCGGTCTCAATGCCACGCAATGGAAAGCGTTTATGGCTGCCCTCGATGCGCCTCCGCGCACGCTACCCAGACTGGAGCGTCTCCTCAAGGAACCGGGATTCTTTGATGTCGGGCCGAATCGGTGAATGTCGCGCACCGTATTGGAAAACTCCGCTCCGATCACCCGATAGAAGGCTTCGACTGCGGCCGGGGAGAGTTAAATCGATATCTGCTACGGTACGCCTGGGCAAATCAGCAGGCGGGAGCGGCGCAAACCTACGTAGGACTCGTCGGGACTGCCGTCGTCGGTTATCACACGCTTGCAGTGGGCCAAGTCACGCGCGATGAAGCGCCTGAACGCCTTACCAAAGGGCTTGCCAGACATCCTGTGCCGATTATGTTGCTCGCACGTCTGGCTGTGGATCGCCATTGGCAGGGCCAGGGGGTAGGCAAAGCGCTCTTAAGAGATGCGATGCAGCGCACCCTGCAAGCTGCGGAGATTGCCGGCATTCGTGCTTTCGCTGTCCATGCGAAAGATGAAATGGCCAGGCGCTTTTATCAGAATTTCGACTTCATCCCCTCCCCGACCGATCCCATGCACCTGTTTGTCCTGCTCAAGGACGTCCGGCGAATCATTTCAGAAGAGTGAGACGTTCCGTTTGAAAATCGAACCGCGTGTTTGCGCGAGATCTGCTGTTGGCCAGCGTGCAATAGCGTGCAATGGGCGGCAGCAGAGCTGGCACCTCTGGCAATATTGGCAACGTAGAATCTATAAGTTATGGATTTCAAATGTAGGAAGTCGGTTCGACCCCCACCTCCAGCACCAATGAAGCATCTTCAACCTGCAGACAAACTAGATTATTTCAGGGCAATTCCGGGCAATCCATCCGCAATGGATCAGAGGTGACGGATGCCGTTGAATCTCTACCGCAGGCATAGGCCGGACTGCGAAGGCGGCCATCGTTCCGATTCCCGTTCGGGCGAGTTTGAGGAACGCACAAGACCTGGCGCAAGTGCGCGTGCAACATCTTCGCCTCCGGGACGCTGGCGGGAAGGTTCAAGCGCAAATACACCGGCAAGTGCGATTGGAGCAGGCCCAGGCGGTTGCCGCGCAATGGGAAGCCGCGAATGCATGGGAAGCGCCCCTTAAAGAAGTTGCACCTGCCAAGGCTGAAAAGGACGCATATCCATTCTTGAAGGCAACCAGCGCCTATATCGCCCGGTGCAAGAACAGGCCATCATTCCGCCCACGCGGCTTGAACAGAAAAGGCGAGTTTTCATTGAAGGAAGATCCAGCCGTCTATGAATTAGTATCTGAGTCACTCATTCTCCTGCCATGCCTCGCCCCGGTTTGTGTCGCAACATGCCCGTCCACAAATCCAATCAGCAAGGCGATTGTGTAAACCAAGGCGCCCCGGAGATGCGAGGCGCGTTGACGTGTTGATGCACGTCGCTGGAATTCTTCTTCCCTATCGATGCGCAGAAGTTCGTCCACCCGAGCTTCTATGTTCTCTGTATCGAGGTTGTGTGCCAAATCATTTCGCAGCGTGTTCAACTGCCTAATGAACTTCGATACAGGGAGAGAGCCACACAGGGCTTCGGCCACGCACAGTTTCTGAAAGAAAGTGAGGCGTGCAGTTTTCAGCGGCCTGGCATCGCGGCTAAATGCTGCAATCAAGGCGTCCAACTGTTCCTCAATTAGCAGATGCCCTTTGAGTATCAGTAGGTCAAAGCTTCCAATAGGCGGCAAATGACGGCGAACTCGCTGAAATAGTTCGTACCTGGGGTGGTTATCCGGCACCGGCTTCTAAAATTCCCCTTCTGTCTCAGAGCATTAACCTTCGCCCAGTGGGAAGCGCCGAAATTTCCTCAGAAGGCCTCATCGAGTGTTCTCGGCTAGTTCCTCGCGATACATAAACACAGCGTAGATTTTTTCACCAGAGGGCTCAGGGGATAACCGTACCTTCGAGTAGTCTGTAGCCTGTTTCAGCCATTTTGTTGATCGCGTCGACGCGCGATGCTCCCGGCCTCTTCCCGACCTCGAGAGCTAATCTAGCTTGTGGATTATCTGGGCTGATTGTATCCACCTTGCCGTCCATAAACTCGATAATTACGTATTCGAAATTCATCGTTGTATCAAGATTTCCTTCTGGGCCGCTAATGAACGCGCCCACCATCTTTGACGAGTCAACTTGCAAAATCTTCGAAGTTTTTCATCAAAAAAGAAAAGGCCCGGTCAGGAGATGATCCTGCTGGGCTTTTCTGCTTTCGAGGGACTTCTTTCAGCCATTCCTGGGGCTCGGATTTGTGAGATCATAAGTATACAGGCATGATCTCTTGAATTGGATAAAGGCCTTGGAAGCAGCCAAGCCGGTGCTCATCGAAGGCCTCAAGACTCCGACCGGAGTCATTGCTCTACTCGCAGCTTTGGTCTCCCTCCTCGCCTATGTGTTCTTTAAGAAGGAAAAGTTTGCTCGAAGGGTGAAAGTTTTTGCAGCAGTAGCTGCTATTGTTCTAGTCGCGATTGCGGAGGCTCGGGCCATTGCGGCCGACCAGCGGGAGATAGCAATGGCACAACAGCAACAAAAAGATGCGGAAGGTGCGCGCCGGTTCCAGGAGAAGATGGCCGAGATAGAGGCAAAGAAACACCAATGCCTGACCCTCGAGAGTGGCTCCCACGATAATCGCGTCCACGGTAATCGATGCGTCGGACCTGGAATAGACTTGACCGCTTCTTACCGGAACGACATCTACAAGAACACCATAATCGATCCTGATTCGGTTCTCCCAAATCAAACGAAGCCGAGTTTACCCGCGCCTGCCGCGCATTGAACCTGGTCGCCGGCCGGCTCGAGCATTCGACTCTGCTGGTACGAGTCAACTCGAAGCAGTTCGACCCAGGTAGCCCTTTGGAGAATTTCAGAAGTCGGTTCTCTCCTCAGGAACAGTTCAGCCTGGCCTGGTTGACCGGAGGCTCGATGATGTGAAGCTTTGGGAAGCGGCGTAAGGCCAGCCCAGTATCGTAGCCTCGTGATTCTACAATCGGTTTTGCCTGGACTGAGACTGTCACCGCCTTGATATCGGGGATCTGCTGGATCAAGGCGGCCACTATTAGGACGCCAGTAACAGGGTCGCATTATGGTGGTCCACCGAAAACAAGTGGTCGACGCAATAGACGACAGAGCCAATGGAATGCTAAAGCTGCTTGGTTCGCAGCGGTGACCGCATTCTTCCAAGCAGTGGTCCTGGTTATTTCTCACAGGGCAAAGTAGCTCGAGAGCGTGGCCGAGATCGGGCCCGTGAACAAAGTCCAAGCTGCCTAATCAGACGCTGCCATTCAAATCCAAAAGTCCAGCCAAACAGCGTGGCAAGTGACGCTACTTCGTTCGGGAGAGAATCAACGTGTAGTTAGCCCCGCCCGGGTGAACCTCTCCATGGCTAATCGCTCCGGATAGGGGCTCATACCCAAGCTCTGCTAATTTGTTCAGTGCCTCCGCAAGGTGTCTTAGACCGTCAAATTGACGTGCCTCCGCTGAGGTGTGTGTCGCGCCGGTATCAACTCCTTCTACCGTTCCACTGGCAACTCGCACCGTGGCGTATTCCTTCGTTCCGCTGGTTTCAGGCGTTTGTCGCATCTACCGTCCTTTTGGTTGACCCATCATACACGGAATCCCCCGGATCAGGAGACTATCCTACCGGGGGATTTGTGTTTCTGGGGGCTGATCGGTGCTACCAGTTTGCTACCACTTTCACCAAATGATCGACCTATAATGACTCATAGAGGCTTATCGAGACTTAAATCGATCGAGCCTCTGAATCTAGGCTAGACCCTTGCAGACATTGAGTTTATCTTTTGTTTTGTTGGGGCTGAATCGAAGCAGCACTGAATTATGGCGGAGAGGGGGGGATTCGAACTAGCGTTGTTCCGATAGCTCCCTCAAAATCAGCCAGTTACGGGTAAGTCTCGACGGATCAATTCGCTGACTCGCATTCAATACTTTCACACTTTTCAACAGAGTCAGCCGTTTGAAACCAATTTTCACCCTTCTTGGACACCATGGACACCAAGAACAGACATCTCAGAGAAGCACAAGGGCGGGACTGATCCGGTTTGGTGCCGGAAACCCTGGAGGCACTTCAGTTTCTGTGATGCCGATCCGTCGACCAACGAATATGACTTTAGCCCGCCTGTTCCTTCTCGCCCACCTGTTCACACGGTTATCCCCTGGAAACCGACGAAAGCCGTCCGTGGCGCTGGCATTCTCTCAGTGCCGCGACCTCTCCTCTAGTCTCTATCCACAGCGAGACACCGGTCGGGTGGCGGACGAATTTGGTCAACGCTGCTGCTACTCTGCCGGTAGTTCGATGACGTGCACATTCAGCCAGCCGTACCAGAGTCTTGGCTGGAATTTCTCCACGTAATACTTCGCGGCAGCCCTTGCTTCTTCTAATGTTGCGTATGTCGCGACAACAGACGGCTCGCTCCGCTGTATGCGGCGGCGATTCTCTTCGAGTGCTTTATGCTTCTCGTCGGCTAGTCTCGCCAGCGCTTCCGGAGCGGCTCCGATGAACTCGATATACGAGTCGCTCCAGTTCTCAGCACGCGCTGACCCGTTTTGATAAGCCCGAAGGTTCTCAACAGCACGCTCCAGGACATTCCTTTGGTGAACGTCAAAGTACCACTTGATGTGATCCTCGCTCTGACCGAGCGCGATGATTGCGGCTGCGTGTTGGTGAGGATTTTGAACTGTGACTGTGCCGAGCGGTGTTTCCAAAGTGACTTCGGACAGGCGCGCCCGCTTCGCCTTCAGCGCTTGAAGGGATCCATCGCGCAATGCTTTCGCGTCTTCAAGCCGGAGCATCAATTTGTGGGTGACAGCACCCGGTTGCTTCCTCCGCTTCCAGCGTTCGATGAGTTCCACCTCGGTCAGAAAGCCCGCCATACGTACATACTATTTAAGTTAAGTGCTCGGGTCTTCCGTTTTTCTGCTTCAAAAGTTATTGTCTGGCGTAGCCCAGTCGGAACAAACCGCATTGAAGCCTCGCGAGCAATGCAGACACGATCGTCGGGATGGAGCAGGCGGGGCCATTGAATCCAACTGATTGCTCACGTCGAGCCTTATCCTCGGAAAACAGTACCTCTTTTGCACAGATTATTGCCGCCGTCATTGATATTAGACGCTTGCACAAGCTCCCAAGCCTGGATGCCAGCACTCTTTTTTCGGCGGCTCTTAGCAAGTTCAAAGATCTCGTCGAATGGCCGAAAACCCATTTCTCGAGTATCCAAAAGCAGCACGTCCAGTTCCCTTGGTCTGCAGCCAGTCTGCAATTTCCTCGGGATCGAAGCGGATAGCTCCGGCAATCCGGAACGATGGAATACTGCCGTTTGCCGCCATCCTGTAAATGTGCTGCGGCGTCACACCGAAAAGTTCCGCAAGCTCAGAGACCTTCAGGGCCGCCGTCCTATCTTTCAAACTCTTCATCAGCATCATGCGGACCTCGAAAATGGGGGACGCCCCATCATTTCTTGTGATCGGTTATCCATCGTGATTCGCCCGTGCGACACCGGTCGACCCGAGTCTCTGCATCTCCTGATGCGCTCCATTGTCGAGTTCCGCGCAACCTAAGTGGAATCGACGTTGAAAGTTACGGTCAGCGGAGTCCAGACGATCCAACGCATCTAGTAGCTGTAGGCTGGCCTCCTCAAGCCCGCTTCCGACCTTTGGAGACTGCTCGATAGTCTTAATCACAAACCTAATTCGTTCGGCTGCGACTCTCGCCTGGTAAGCCATTTCGAACTCCATCGGCGAATGGCGGCCCCGTACTTCTGATTCGATAATCGAGAGCACTTGTCGCGCAAGTTCGGATTTCATAAATGTTCTTCTCCTTCTCGTTTTGATAGCAGTGCGTCGGGCGAGCGCTTCGTCGGCTGCGCAGCTCAGACTGAATCGCACGACACAAGATTTCAGGCTCGCTCAAGCAAGAGCGCATCCGGTAAACCGTCCGGGCCTCAATCGCCCGCTGACGGTCATAGCACGAGTCCGCGACTCCGAGTCGGGGCTTGGTTGAGTGTTGAGCGGCCGCAGCCTTGCTGTCTCCGGCCGCCTCTTGATCTTCTTGCCGCACACCAGGGTTTTAAGGGATGAAGTAATAACCTGTCAAAATGTCGCGCACGCACGCAACTGTGCAAGTGAAGGATAATGAGGTCCTCTGGTTTGGAATGCGATCCAAGCGCAAACAAGCGTTAGGCAGGCGCTGTGTTCGCCACCGGCTGTCTCGACTTCACAAGTTGCGCCATTTTAGCCCGTTCCGCCACCTCGCTCATCGCCGGACCAGGGCGCGTTGCGCCACCGCCCTCATCCTTGAGCCAGTTTGTGCGGTATGCGTTGCGATAATCTCTGAAACAACTGCAGCCGAATGTTGAGACGGCTTTATTGCGATGTGTCGAGCCCGCTGCTGGGCTGCTGGTTGTGGCGTTCGGTACTGGTTTATTTGAAGTACAACGAGCTAATCTGGCCTGGCGTCCGGATTTTTGACGGCCAACGCGATGGTTTGCTGTACGGGCGCGAAAGGTCCGTCAACAGAAAGCTGGTCAAATGCAAATAATACTGACCCGATTGGCTGTCCGCGATTAGCCTGCGATTAGCCTTGACCAAATCATAGTAATTCGGGCTTACCTGGGACTAATGACTCGATGGGGAAATGCAAATACTGCGGCCTTGGAGCCCCTGCAGGTGGATCGTGCGTTCAAAGTCCAACCAAACGGCATGTGGTTGAACAGCAGGGCAGATGCATTTATTGTGGAGCAGCTTCGAGTGCAGGGGCTACCTGCGTTTATAGCCCTGAGAAAATTCACGTCGTGTACAGCAAAGGCCGTTGTATGTACTGCGGAACCGTCACTACTGGCGGAGGCACGTGCGTAAAGAGCCCCTTCGGGAGGCACGCGAAGTCCCCGCTTGGGTAAATTCCCGCCCGAAGCCCCCGACAAAGCGCATCACTAAGCATGCGCATCGACTGCTCTAATCATTTCGTAGCCCGAAAGCGAACGTCCCGCCCAAACACGCTTTCAGAATGTCGCGGTGTATGTAGACGGCGATCTGCGGCTGCCGATTATTTCCGCATAGGTTGTCGCGGCGACTTCCTCGGAAACTCTCTAAGTAGTTCTGAAGCGTGGACCTGAACTCCTCCTGGTTCAAGGGCGGACCATGGAAGTATGTTGGCTCAAACGACTCTTTGACGCCGATTCCTTGAAGGCCTTACCGCGGGTCCCATTCACAATTGCGATAGATGAGGCCCCGACTCTCCCGATAACTGATCCGATCGCCGACCCGTATTCGCTTAAACTCGTCGCTCGGGACCGCAAAGCGGCACCCTTCATCTATTTCAACTTCGTAGCTTTCGGGATATGTTTGCTGCGTGGGCGCGGTGACAGCCTCCCTTTGAATTTGTCTCGAGTTGCACGCTCGGAACTGTGAATTCGGGAGAGAACTGCTTCGCTTCGACCAAGCCTCGCTTGTGTTCTGTTTTTGATGTGGCCGCGTCGATTAGGACCAAGATTACAAACGCGGCCGCTGCCGCAAGCAGCAAAGACGACCAGGTTAGCCATCGCGAGTACGTCCCTTCCGAGTTCGGCTCGGCCGCACGGCCCGATTTTCCGAAAAGTGAGCGATGCCCAGGCGGCGATCAGGATTTCCTCAACAAAGACGCGAGCCCAAGTGCAACGGGCTTTAGCTACTGAATCATCGACTTCTTAGCATTCTTAATCTGGCGAAACAGATCAACGAGATAAATCCGGACGTCGGGAACTTCGATTCCGTACCGATCTGAGATCTTCCGGCAGACCCACTTACTCCAAAGCTCGTAGCGCTCTTTTCTTGGAACGGATAGATTATTTAACTCCTGCGGGAAATCACTGCAGTCTTCGCCGCAACCGACGAAATCGCTCAGAGCGCTTTCGTCTGTGACCAGCATCTCCAAGTAATCCATGTCAGAATTTCGTGGAAAAATGCCGTAGCGATCTCTTCAAACCCGCCTCGCTATTGAGGTAATGAATCTCAACATTGAACTCGTCACCATACCTGCCTGGATGCGCGGCGGCGGGGCGGTCCCGAACGCGAGTGCAGTCCCGGGACTCAAAATACCCAGAATTCCGATTCAAGGAGAACAACTGTGATCCCCACCATCCCGACGATAAGCCTTATTCGGACCGAGGACATTCCTCCTGACCCTGAGTACCGTGGTCTTCGAATCCTGCGCCTGCAAAAGGATGCTGCAACCGCGGACAAGTTTCTGAAACGGGAGTATCAGTTTCTCCACGAGTCCGATTACAACGCAGTGAAGGCAACGGTAACAAGGAAGGGCATGGTTACTGAATCGCAACCTCGAGTCGCCGCCCTTACCCATCCCACGCTGAAACAGTTCGTCAACATGGTGCTGTACGATCCGTCAAATCCTCCGCACGAGAACTACGAGGCTTTTGGGATGATTGAGGCCCATAAGCAAACGCAGAGCGACTTCAAGGGCCAAAAGCAGCACAATAAGGCCAATTTTCGCGACTATCTCTTAGAAAGTGTGTATGGCGATCGAGTCGCTTATTTGCCAGTAATATCTGGTTGGCAAACGAGGGCTGCAATGGAAAGAACAGTCTTTGTGACTTTCGACGAAGACGATCCTGACGCTATGTACGGAATTTTGTATTTGTCCAAATTGCCTATCATGCAGGCAGATGGGCAGACACAAACCGCTGCGCTCTTTTTGTTAGCGGCAACGAAAGACGCGATAAAAAAGGGAGCCCTCGAAAACTTCCGCGTAACTCTCGAGATCGAATTGAACGTCGATGAGCGGCAGGCTGGTCAGAGTTTTGCCGATCGTAACGGCCGTGGCTCAAAGAAAACCAAGAATCTAGTGATCGGCCTCGATACGTCCTCCGCGCTAAGCGATCTTCGAGTTCGCTCGGTAACTGGAACGGTTTTCGAAGGGAGATTAGCGCATGGCCGTAGCACCTCCACAACTGAGACGGCGACGAAGTATGTAGTTGACCTCTCGACGATGGAACAAATGTTGATGAATGTCGTTGCCGATGGAAAATACAAACCCGAGGAGTTTAAGCATTTTCACGTCGAATACTTCTCTAAATATTCGAGGGAGTTCATCGAGCTATTAGAATCGATATTCGCGAAGGACTGGATCGAGAAAACTCCTCCCAATCAGGATCCCTTCCGGCGACTGTACGTTCACGGTTGGCCATATGCGCTGAAAGCAATTGCATCAGCGTACCATCGGGCTCGTCTAGACGAACTCGGGCCCTTAGCAGCAGCATTGGGCTCACGCGACGCTGGAAAAACCCTCGAAGAGGCATTTACCGAAAAATTGGCCGAGGAGCGTACCGGGTGGCAGAAAGCACCATTGGTGACATTTGATGAGCTCAAGACTCGGCTACAACAAATCGACTGGCTTCGTTACCGCAAACATTGGATCGCGCTCACGGGACCCAAGATGAAGGATGGTAGAAAACGGACATTTAAGCTGAAGAGCACTGGGGAAGAGAAAGTACAGGGTCAGGCCCAGAACACACATACAATAATCGCCTCGGTTCGGGACAAGATCCTGTCCGAAAGCTGGTCTGAGTTGACCGCCACCGCAGATGAACCACTCGACACCCTGGCCGGAGGATCACCTCGGCGTCGCGGTCCGCAAACTGATCGTGCTCGCCCGGGGAAATCGCAGCGCAATAGCTCGCTACCTCCAATCGGTGCCGAAGCCGACCAGTCAGACGAAACCGCACTCGAAAATGTGTTCGCAACCCCGCTGATACAGCCTTGAATCATCGTGGCCTGCCGGAAGCAAGGGATTCGGAGCCTGAGAGCGCTGGCTGGATTAAGCGGACAAAGTTACTGGACGCCATCGAAAAAGAGATGTCTTTGATTGCGTCCGGCTTAGTGTTGCTTAACTTTTGAACAAACCTAAAGAGGAGAATGAAATGAACTGCCCCCATTGTGCGGAATTACTCGCTGAGCGTGGCTTTTTTTGCAAAGCCTGTGGAGAGCAGGCGAGATGCATGAAATGTCTGGCGGTCTTGGAGCCACAGGCCATTGCATGCGTGGAATGCGGCACCCGTATTGGGCAACCCGTTGAGGCTGCGAACGGAACCACAGCGCACACGCATTCGGCACTATCGGCCACACCTGCACACAATCGCAACACGCTCAGGTACCACGAGGACCGCAGCAGCCGCCGATTCGAGGCATCACTCACCGACTCGGCTGTTAGTGCCGGGATAAAACGACCGCAATTTCGCCGATGATGTAGTCGGGTGTTACGCAGGGGGATGCGGGGGGCGGCACGCCCTCCGAGGGGGGCCGGGGGGAACGCCGCCATGGGCGGGGACGCGGTAGGCACTTTAAAGCAGTTTCTAAAGTCCCGCTCTTCCCAAACTTCAGAGCCTGGCGTTATTATCCAAGCAGCGCCAAATACCCAGGCTCATGTGGACAGAAGATCGTTCGTCGATGGAGTTCCCACTGCATGCGCTCGATCAGCAATGCGCTTACAAGTCCGCCGCTGCGCTCGATGATGCGGTCATCGCTCGGTCCGGTACCGCTATCGGGACCGCTGGCACAATGGACGCAGTGAATGGTAAACGCCACCTTGTGATCGCTAGGCCGTGCGGGGAACCCAGAAACGCGCCTTCCTCTACCGTTCCCGTTGCTGTCGACGGCGCAGGAGGGTAGCTTCTGAACTGATCAGGCGGGCCGCCTCGAATTCGCTGCCCTGAGCGCGTCGTCTTGGCGCGCACATTCAAAGTGTGTGCCGACCATGAAACCGGGCATCCCTCTAACTGCAAAACCGGCGAAATCGCGGTCGTTTTATTCCGGCGCTAACACTCGGCTATGCATGGCCTTGGGGACGTGTTCGGGAAGCTTTTCGCGCAGCGCGGCATTGGACGCGTGATGCCGCCAGCGGGCACGCGCTCGTTTATCAAGGATGTCGTGATCGACGACAGCAAACAACTTCCGCCTGCTCCTACCGAAAATGAACTACGCGAGTCAGCGCCCGGGAAGAGAACGGACCAGCAATTAACTGACAAGGATGGCATTCTCCGGATCTTCAGCACGAAAGGCGAAGCTCTCGAACTAAGGACAATCGCCTGAAGGCCAAGAACGGTGCTGACTACCTTAGAAAGCTCACATACTTATTCTTGTACGCACACGAATATCATGGACGGCCGTCGACAACTGAGCATGATGTCAAGGCGGTCCTGCGATCCGCAAAGATATGGGACGGCTCCGGTAATGCGAACCGTTGGCTAAACAAGCGAATCGGGATCGTCAGCGAGGGCGATGATCGCGTCAAGCTAAACGCTACTGGGCGCGAAGAGGCTCAGAAGGCTCTCACTGCCATCCTTGATCCCAACCTCCCTGACGAATGGAATCCGGATAAGGCTTCAACCAAGACTCGCCCAGCTCGCAAGAAGAGGGCCTGAAATGCCACTGTCCTCGAAACAACTCACCGATGAGCTGGCGAAGATCATCCATCCGAGCTTCGCTAGCGCAATTGTCGACAGCTATATCGAAATGCAGCAGCGCTTCTTTGCGGGCGACTGGCAACCAACTGAGCTGGACGGAGGCCGTCTCTGCGAGGCCGTTTTTCGCGCGCTGTACCAATTGGACTCTGGTTTCATTACACAAACCGAACTCCCAGGAACGCTTTGCGACTGGCTCGAAGACTTCAACAAGAAGCGTGGTCACAATCTGGCGGAAGGCGATCGCCGTCACTTTTGCAAGGCGATCCGGTTGGTTTACAAATTTCGCTCGGACCGGGGTGCTGTCCACATATCCACCGATTACACAGCCAATGAGATGGACTCCATCCTCATGCTGCATATCGGGAAGTGGATGTTCGCTGAATTCCTAAGGCTGGCGTGGAACAAGGATAGGAAGATCATCGCCGACACGATTGCCGACCTAATCCAGCTTGAGCACCCGCTCATCCATGAAATCGACGGAACGCCTCTTATTCTCGACCACAAGGTAAGCGCGCCGGAAGAGATCCTGCTACTGCTCAATCACGCGGACGGTCATAAGCTGCCGAAAGACGAACTGACCAGACAGGCCAAGAACAATTCGGACAGCTCAGTGGGTGTAGCCATTTCACGCCTCACGAAGGACAACGAAATACGGGCGACGGGTACGCCAGGCGAACTGGCGATAACGCCGAAGGGTCAGAAACGTGTGATCGAGAAGATCATCCCGAACCTCAAGAGCTGAGGGGAACCTCGGCGTCACCTTTGGGGGCAAAGGCGAAGACTGCCCAACAGTCGGAGGCGTGCCGGTGTCCCGTCTCGCTCACGGATTCTCGAGGCGTTCTGCATGTCTCGATGTCGACACCGTTGCCATCGCAGTTGCGGAGCTTCGTGGGACCATGGGAGGCTCCGAGGGATCCTGATCGAGCCGAGCCCGGCACACATATTGCACACGGGGTAGCGGAGGTTACCAACTAACTCTAACTCGCATCTGAGCAATGCCACTAATTTTAAGTCCCAATTCTCCTTCAAGATAAGGATTAGTCCCGCTAAGACCGTCTTCGCTCCGTCCGTAAGTTGGGTGATTGCCGGATTGTTCTCGTGGAGCGGCGGCTCTAGGAAGCTACGATTCCAAACGGGAAGAGATATAGTGGCCGTATGCGCAGATCGCTCAGGCTGGCGCGTAAAGCTGTGCTGATTGTCTTTGTGGCTTTATTTGGGTACGGTATTGTAAAAGCGTACAAGGAATATCAGCAATACCGGTCAATCGACCGCTTGCTGACGGAGCACCCGGAAGCCATGCAAAAGGCATTGCAGAAACTGCAGGCTCGACGAACGTTATAGATAGCCGGCGACGGCATACTGTGATAATCGCGCTCAGAGCGGCACATTGGCGTAGTCGGAGCCGTAAGCGCTGACTCAACCGTCTACCGATGCATGATGGCTGAAGAAAAATACGTTTTCAAGGCTAGTCGCTGGACTGCGGGAAACTTTTGGTTTCCACTCAGAATCGAAGTCACGCCGCAGCGTGTATCCCGCATCAAGCCACGACTTATCGGTTCCAACGAAGAGAGTATTTCGATTCCCCAAGTGGCATCGGTAAGCATTCGGACGGGACTCATCTGGTCCACCATTCAAATCGATTCGACCGGCGGAACCGATCCTATCGTGAGCCGCGGGCATCGTAAAGCGGATGCGGTCCAGATCCGCGACTTGATTGAGCGATTTCAACAGGGGTCGATGACTCCTCACAACTTGCGTTAAATATTTCGTGATTCTGTCTTCACGATTGCCTGATCCGCATTTCGAATCTCCCGGAGCGTTACACACCAGGGCTGCTGCCCACGTCGGCGGGAAAAGGAATCCTCCTCGATGTGGAAGAGAACGTCCAGGAGCGCACCAGGTTCGAGAAGATCCATTCGGTCGTGAAAATTCCAGGCGTTACACCAGAACACCCGGTCAGAATGAGAAAGCTGAACTCTGAAATGCTTTCCTCCACGCAATGGTTTCACTCTTCCGGCCGTAACGCGCCGTGAAACGAGCAGTGGAGTTGGATTGCCATGCCCGAATGGCCCGAGCGAAAGGACCTCCCGGGCAGTCTCATCCGTCAGTTCCCCAAAGCAAACCTCGGCGTCTACGCTGACGCATTTGTGAAGCATCTCGCCTGTGATGCGTTTCGCCACAAGCGCCGCAAAACGGCATCGAAATTCCTCAAGCCGATCCGAGGAAAGCGTAACACCGGCCGCCTGCTGATGTCCGCCGAACTGAATAAACAGGTCGGACATGCATTCCAATGCTTCGACCAAATGGAAGGCCGGGATGCTCCGACCTGAACCGGCGATGAAGCCCGGTCGTCGCGAGGCATCGGTTAACACGAAAACCGGCCGGTAGAAGTGTTCGACCAGACGGCTGGCGACGATGCCCAGAACTCCCGGATGCCAATCGGCGGCATAGAACACAAGGCCAGACTTCCCGTTGTCCACAGCTTCAGAGCTTCCCAGTATGGATTCCACAATCTCTCGCTCGGTTTTTTGGCGGTCGGCATTCAGATCGTCGAGTTTCCGTGCAAGCTCCACCGCGCGCGCCGCATCACTGGTGAGCATCAATTCTACTGCGTGTTCGGCGGTAGCCATCCTTCCGGCCGCATTCACTCGCGGCGCAATTCGGAAAGCCACGTCTTGGGCTGACGGGGCTTCTCGAGGCTCAATGCCGGCCGTGGCCAATAACGCGGCAAGGCCGGGGTTGGAGACATTCTTCATGCCAGACAGCCCGCGCGCTACCAAGATTCGATTTTCGCCGGCCAGCGACACAACGTCGGCAATCGTGGCGATGGCCGCCGGTTTCAAGAAGGACTCCAATAATTGTCGTTTCCGCTCAGGCGACAATTTGCTGCGAATGAGCAATCCCCGGACCAGCTGAAATGCCAGGCCGGCGCCACACAGCTGCTTGTTCGGGTAAGCACAATCGGAGCGATTCGGATTGAGGACTGCGAGCGCGGATGGTAATTCGGCATCAGGAAGGTGGTGATCGGTCACAATGATGTCCAGGTCCAGGCGACTTGCTTGCCGAACCACATCATGAGCGCGGATGCCAGTATCCACGCTGATCACCAGGGTTATGCCTTTCTTTGCGGCTCGGGCAATGATCTCCTCCCTCATCCCGTAACCTTCGAGGCGGTGAGGAACACAAAAGCTCACCCTTCCTCCGAGCAGCTCGATTGCCTTGTACAGAATGACGAGCGAGCAAACACCGTCCACATCGTAATCTCCGTAAATCAAAATCCGCTCGCGCTTCTTCAAGGCTTCGATAATTCGGGTCACGGCGGCCTCCATATCCTGCAACAGCATTGGATCGGAAAGCCGATGAGCACTCATGTTCAGAAAAGCGTGAGCGGCGGCGGGATCCCCAAGTCCTCGACGAACCAGAATGCGGGCCGTGAGCCGCGACACACAAATCGCTCGGCTCAGAGAATCGACAATGCTTTCGGAAATGTTCGGTAAGATCCAGTGGGCATCAGCTCCGGCCGGAAGCGGAGCGGCACTCTCGACCGAAGACATACAATCTCCTCAGTGAATTAACGGTGATGGAAACGGAAAGAATAGGGTCGCGGATTCTGCAGCGGGCGTTAGAGCCTGCGGCTACGAGCAGCCCTCAAGGTTCCAAATGTCGTTGCTGCCGGCCAAAGGGACGAAGGCGCGTTGCTCATTCTCCCGGCGATGCGGGTACCAGGAAGCGTTGATCCGCGGGATCCACAAGCAGCGCTTCGAAATGCGGAATTTGGGTTTAATAACCATGTTTCGCGCGATTCGACCGCGTGATCTGGCACTGCATGCACATATGCACTGTGATGGTCCCATCTTCATTGCTCGTCCCTTCCCAACCGTGTTCCTTCGCTTCTTGAGCTGAAACGCTCTGCCTCGTCAGCTTGGATCCGGCAGAGAGGCGCTGGCCACAACCAACGCAGACTTTCTGCTCTGTGTTTTCAGTCATGGGATGTTTATAACATCCGGAAGCACAGGTGCCGCCTACGCTATTCTGCTCGATTCTGGCCTTTGACTCACGTGCCCAGACTTGAAACCCTGCACGCTTTTATCTAGACACCCAGGTACGCGGCCGGAGCCAGAACGAAAACTTGGTTCGTCCCACCGCTCGACCACGAAGAACCTATCCGCCCCGTCGACAGTCACGGCCAGAAACGGATCCTTCACATCTCTGATATCGGAAATATAAAACCGCGCCGAGGGATAGAGGCTCTCGATGCGGTCGATCGTCAGCATTACGGGTTTAGGGATCGGCTTGTTGTAGACATCCGCAGAGACATGGTTCGGCCGGCCGGACCAGAAGCCGTTTGAGGACTTGATGGGATGCCAATTCCAGTCAGTGTAATCGAAGCGGTTCTTTCTTTTTCGTTCGACTTGCCCGTCCAAGTATCGGGTCACGGCGTCGTATTCGTAGACCCCGATGCAGACTTCGCGGATCACGCGCGCAAGCTCGATCAATTGCAGCGGAATCTTGTTGATACCTAATCGCTTCGAAAGCTCGATGTACTCCTGATCCGGTTCTTCAACGGCCAAGGTTGCCGGAACAGGTTGTGGTACGCCTGAGCCGTCCCCGAAAATCGTTGTCACGGCCGGCATCTTCAAAAATGGAGTGAGCATGGTGAACCTCCTGAGCGGAACTATAAGAGAAACCCGCTCGAATCTGCAAAATGTCCATATCGGGGCGCGCGGCAATCATTCCCTGGGGCACTGCTACGAAGCAGCACACTTTTCTGGCGGACGTGCTAGCACGATCCAGCGTGTTGCCGTAAACGCTCCCGAAGTCCGGAATATCGCAACCGGGTGTTGTTCTTTCGGACAGCAATCTGGAGAGCTTTGGGTTCGCCGACGACCACGACGAGCCGTTTGCCCCGTGTGATTCCGGTGTAGATCAGATTCCGCTCGAGGAGCATATATTGTTGCATTGCTAAGGGAATCACCACCGCGGGGAACTCTGATCCCTGCGACTTATGGATGCTGATGGCGTAAGCCGGCGATATCTCGTCTAATTCGCCGTAGTCGTACGCTACCTCGCGGCTATCGTAACCAATGACGACCTCGCGTTCCACGGGGTCAATGGATTTAATTTGGCCGATGTCGCCGTTGAAGACTTCCTTCTCGTAATCGTTCTCGGTCTGGATTACCTTGTCACGAAGCCGGAAGCGGTAGCCGAACCGCTCGATTTCCGGCTCGCCGGGGCGAAGTGGGTTCAGCACGCTCTGGAGCTGATCGTTTAGTTCACGGACACCAATGGAGCCACGGTTCATCGGGCACAGCACCTGCACATCGCGAATCGGATCCAGGCCGAACTTGTCAGGGAGTCTGCGCGATACGAGTTCAATCGCCAGGTCCCGAATACTGTCCGGTTCCGCGCGCCCGAGAAAGTAGAAGTCGGATTCACCCTCGCCTTGCTTCTCTGGCATTTCGCCGGTTTTGATGCGGTGGGCCGTGGTTACGATCTGACTCTCGGCCGCTTGGCGGAACACCTCGGTCAGGCGGACGACAGGCACCACTCCATTTTCGATGATGTCGCGCAGAACGGTTCCTGGTCCCACGGAGGGCAACTGATCGACATCGCCGACCAAAATCAAACCGGCATGCGATGGAAGCGCCCGCAGCAGGTCACTCATCAGGGGGACATCCACCATGGATGTCTCATCTACGATGAGGACGTCACACTCGATCGGATTCTTCTCATTTCTCGCGAAACGCCCGGAGCCGCGTTGCACTTCGAGCAAACGATGAATGGTCTTGGCCTCCGAACCGGTAGTCTCAGTGAGCCGTTTGGCCGCGCGGCCCGTAGGAGCGCAAAGCGCGCACTGGACTTTCTTGGCTTGAAGAATCGTCATGATCGAGCAGACCAGCGTAGTCTTGCCAACTCCCGGACCTCCCGTAATGACGGACACGCGATTGCTGAGCGCCTGGCGCAATGCTTCGCGTTGACTCGGCGCCAGGTGCTTTCCAGTGCGCTTTTCGGACCAGACGACCGCCCGCTCAAAATCGATGGCAGGAAAAGCTGGATCCGATCGCGAAAGTTGCGCAATGCGTCCCGCAATCTCCCGCTCTGCCCTTGCCAGGTATGGCAGGAAAACCAGATCTTCAATACCGATCCGTTCGAAAACCACGTCGCCTTTTGTCACCATTTGACTCAGCGCGTGCTCGATTACCGTTGTGCCAATCTCCAGCAACTGCGCGGCGTTAGCAATCAGCCTGGCGCCCGGAAGAGCACAATGCCCATCCTGGCTTGCTTCTAGCAATGCGTGCCTGAGGCCAGCGCACGCGCGCTGCATGGAGTCTCGCGGGACACCCAATTTATGTGCGATTTCATCCGAGGTCTTGAAGCCGATTCCGGGAATGTCTTGCGCTAGGACGTAGGGATTCGTTCGAACCTTCTCGATTGCGTCTGCTCCGTACGTCTTGTGAATTCGGACAGCGCGGCTGGTGCCCACCCCATGCGAATGGAGGAACAACATGATATCCCGGATCGACCGCTGATCGCTCCAGGCCTGAGTGATTTTCAGTTTGCGCTTGGGACCGATACCTTCGACTTGCTCTAGAGAATTGGGAGTTGTCTCAATAACTTCGAAAAGCTCCTCGCCAAAACGGGCGATCAGCTTCTTCGCATACACGGGTCCGATCCCCTTGACCATTCCGCTTCCCAGGTACTTTTCCATCCCCTCGCGCGTATTTGGCGGCATCGTTCGAAGGTGAAAGGCTTTCAGCTGCCTGCCGTGCTGTTTGTCTATAACCCAATCGCCTTCGGCGATAAGCCATTCGCCAGCCGAGACGGCCGGTGCCGAGCCGACCACCGTCACCAGATCGCGGTGGCCTTCCGCCTTAACTTGCAGGACGCAGAACCCGCTCTCCTCCGACAAAAACGTGACGCGCTCGATCAGCCCAGTGAGTTGATACCCACTTGCCGCGTGAAAAGGAGCAGACATAGATTTATCTAATTGTTCTTCATTGTGGCAGCCGTCTGTATCGAAAGCCGCCCTGATCGCATATGCTGACAACGCTTCCGTCTGGGAAGCACGCTATCGGACGAGTAGGCGAACTCACCAAGATAGATAAGCGAAGCCTTTCAGCGGCCAGGTGATGTAGTCCTGGGCCGGCCAACGCACGTCATAGGCGG
>CAVRNU010000019.1:0-359622 GCA_963722585.1 Bryobacterales bacterium
CACATCGCGCCACTTCGCGATAGCGTTCTCACGCTCGAGCACCATCACCACCACTGGGCCTTCGCTCATAAACTTGACGAGGCTGTTATAGAAGGGCCGCTCTTTGTGGACCTCATAAAAGACTTGAGCCTCAGGCAGCGCGATCTTCCGCAGCTTCATCCCAACAACGCGAAATCCGTTGTCGCGAATGACGTTCAGAATATCGCCGGCATAACCGTTTTGAACGGCGTCAGGCTTAATCATTCCAAATGTTCGTTCCAAATCTCTTTCACCTTGCTAGAAATCGTAAGCTGCTTACTTCTTTGCTGAAATGGCGGATTGCAACTTCGCCAATAACGGCAGGCGAGGGGCATGTGACAATGCCCGCCGCGCGCATCGCCGCAAGCTTATCCTCCGCTTTGCCCGAACCACCGGAAATAATGGCTCCGCATGACCCATGCGGCGGCCCGGCGGAGCGGTTTGACCTGCGATGAAACCGACTACTGGTTTTCTCACGTGAGCCTTCACGTATTCCGCCGCCGTCTCCTCGGCATTGCCGCCGATCTCCCCAATCATGATGATCGAGTGCGTATCCGGATCTTCGTTGAACAGCTTGATTGCATCAGTAAACGACGTTCCAATAATCGGGTCGCCGCCAATTCCAATACACGTCGACTGTCCGATACCGAGATGCGTCAATTGCCCTACCGTTTCGTAGGTGAGTGTGCCGGAGCGGGAAACAATGCCGACGTTGCCGGATTTATGAATGTGGCCGGGCATAATGCCGATTTTGCACTCACTCGGCGTGATCACACCGGGACAGTTGGGGCCGATAAGGCGCGTGGCCGGCTTTGTCTTGAGATACTGATTCACCTTCACCATATCGCTCGAGGGTATGCCTTCCGTGATGCAGACAACCAGCGGTAAACCGGCATCGGCAGCTTCCATGATGGCATCGGCCACATAAGGCGGTGGAACAAAAATGACCGAAGCATTCGCACCGGTTTCTTTCACCGCTTCCGCAACCGTATTGAAGACGGGCCGGTCGAGATGTTTTGTGCCGCCTTTACCCGGCGTGATGCCGCCCACAACATTTGTGCCGTACGCGATCGCTTGTTGCGCATGGAACGTGCCTTCGCGGCCCGTGAATCCTTGAAAAATCAGCCTCGTTTGTTTGTTGACGAGTACGCTCATTGTGCCAGCCTCACCACTTTCTCCGCCGCGTCTTTCATTCCGTCGGCAACGGTGAAGTTTAAACCGCTTTCCTTTAAAATTTTCTGGCCCAATTCCACGTTCGTGCCTTCCATGCGAACAACCACTGGTATCTTTATCTCCAGCTCACGGGCCGCGGAGATAACACCATTCGCAAGTGTGTCGCAGCGCAAGATTCCGCCGAAGATATTAATCAAAACCGCTTTCACGCTCGAGTCCGAAAGCAGGATGCGGAAGGCATTCTTGATCTGCTCGGCGCTTGCGCCGCCTCCCACATCGAGGAAGTTGGCGGGCTGACCTCCGGCGTACTTGATAATGTCCATAGTCGCCATTGCAAGGCCCGCCCCGTTCACCATGCAAGCGATGTTGCCTTCGAGCTTGATGTAATTCAGACCGAAGCGCGAGGCTTCCACTTCTAGTGGATCTTCTTCGTTCAAATCGCGAAGCTCGAGCAGATCCTTATGCCGGTACAGAGCGTTATCGTCCAGATTGATCTTGGCATCTAACGCATACACCTTGCCGTCTTTAGTCAAAATGAATGGATTGATCTCCGCCAGCGATCCATCAATGGCTTCATAGGCGTTTGCGAGAGCTGTCATCGCCGCCGCCGCAGCTCCCACGCTCGTTGCCGGGACGCCCATGCCGAAGGCGAGCTTCCTCGCTTCAAAAGGCTGCAAACCGAAACCCGGAATAAGAGGCTCTTTCAAAATCAACTCAGGCGTGTTCGCGGCCACCTCTTCAATTTCCATTCCGCCGGCCGAGGAAGCCATAAATACCGGCACTCCCATGGCACGATCGAGAACAATACCGAGATATAGCTCGCGCTCGATGGGTAAGGTTTCTTCGATCAATAACCGCTGAACAATGCGGCCCTTCAGGACCAGTCTGGTGGGTTACGAGCGTCATGCCTATCATTTTCTTGGCAATTTCCGCCGCTTCGTTCGCGTCCTTCGCGATCTTCACTCCCCCGCCTTTGCCCCGGCCGCCCGCATGAATTTGGGCCTTCACAACGACGCTGCCGCCGATCTTTTTAGCGGCCGCCTCCGCTTCCTCCACGGTATAGGCGACTTCGCCCCGCGGCACAGGGACGTTGTGTTTGGCCAGAATGGCCTTCGCCTGGTATTCATGAATTTTCATAATGGAATCGGGTTTAAGCGGCACCAATGACGCTTAAACCCTCTGCCAGTGTAGCGCGCAGGCGCATTTCGGCTTGGTCCGCGCTAACTAAGCGTTTGTCCGGTAGAAACGGATGAGATCTAAGCTCGTTGGTTTCGCGCCAAGCTGACGAATCATGGACGTGACCTGGCCGCGATGATAGCTGCCGTGATTGACAACGTGCAAAATGATTTGCCAAATCGGAGACTCGAACGACTCGCCGGCGAGATTCTTGTACGCAATGATCCTGTTCACGCCGCTGTCATCCAGGCCTTTCATGAACGCAATCATTCGATCATGCACTTCGAGCCACGCATCGCGCAGTTCCCACATACACCCCGGAGCCTCGTAATCTTCGAGTTTCCCGGACGGCCGCTCTTCCAAGCGGTCGAGCCAAACGCGGTCGGCTTGATAGATATGCACAATCGTGTCATACAGGGAATTAAACGAGCCGCCCAAGGGCTTCATGAGTTGTTCCGAAGGCTGTGCCGCGGCTTCATCCAGCACCAATCCCGTGGCCCAGCGGTGATATTCGAGATGTGTAACGAGACTCTTTGATAAACTCACTATCTTCTATTTTCGCCTGAAAAGAACAGTGGCTTCCTCCCATGAGGCATACGCATTCCGCTCGTAATGGTTCAATAGTATTCTGGGGTGCAAAGACATGGTGAAACTGGGGGCAGAGGCGTCTACCCGGGTCGATGAATCCGACTAATCCGGCGAGCGTCCGCGTCACGGCGCATTAGGGTTGCAATAGGAGGGACTGCGCGGCGCGGAACATGAGACAGTGTGTGATCGAATGAATAACGGAGGCATGCGGTACCTTCCGTTCCGGAACTCCGTTCACCTAAGTCAGACCGAAGCGCATGCGTTGATGCGCGAAATGCTGTCTGGCTCAATGGACACGGCAGGAATCGCGGAGGTTCTAGGCTATCTGCGCCGCAAGGGCGAGACCGTATCGGAGCTGGTCGGTTTTGCGAGCGCCATGCGCGATATGAGTGAGCCGGTTGGTCTCGATCAATCGCAGGACCCGGTGCTCGATACGTGTGGCACTGGAGGCGACGGCACCAATACATTTAACATCTCAACCGCAACAGCTTTCGTGGTGGCCGCAGCAGGATTGCGAGTTGCCAAACACGGAAACCGGCGAATCTCGAGCCAGTGCGGCAGCGCCGATGTTCTCGAAGCGCTCGGAGTGCATGTGAGTCTGTCGCCCGATCATGTCGCCGAATGCGTGCGGCAAACCGGCATCGGCTTTCTTTTTGCACCTCTTCTCCATCCAGCCGTGAAACATGCCCAGGAAGCGCGATTACAGCTTAAAGGGCGAACCATTTTTAACTTATTGGGCCCGTTGACGAATCCTGTCCGGGCGCGCCTGCAGTTAATCGGCGCATTCTCGATTCGAGCCGCGGAGATGCTGGCTCAGGCATCCGCAAGACTGGGCATCGCAAGAGCATATGTCGTGCACGGCTCGGATGGACTCGATGAGGTGACGACCACGGGACCCACAACCGTCTTTCTCGTGGAAGACGGGAAGGTGCAGAAGGGCACGCTGTCACCGCACGATTTCGGAGTCGAGCCATCGACGCTCGATCAACTACAAGGCGGCGGCCCGGAAGAAAACGCGCAAATCGTTCGTGAAATCCTGGAAGGCAAGCCGGGACCCAACCGCGACATCGTGGCTGTGAACGCTGCCGCCGGTTTATTGTTGGGCCAAAAGGCTGGCGATCTGAAGGCGGCCATGGAGATGGCAGAGCAAGCAATTAATTCCGGCGCCGCCAAACGCAAGCTGGAAGAGCTTGCGGAGTTCACATCGCGGCACAGGCAATAAGCCGCAACCGATCTTACTACGCATCAAAGTGCTATGAAAGCGTTCGAAATTCGCGAATTCGGCATCCAAAATCTGGCGTTGGCCGAGCGTGAGACTCCCCAGCCTGGCCCCTATGAAGCACTGGTCCGGTTAAAGGCGGCGTCTCTCAATTACCGCGATTTGATGGTGGCTGAAGGTCACTACAATCCAAAGCTGAGGCGTCCGGTAGTGCCGCTATCTGATGGCGCTGGCGTCGTGGAGGCCGTGGGCGAAAGGGTTACTCGCGTGAAAGTAGGAGACCACGTAGCCGGCATATTCATGCAGACCTGGCTCGATGGCGTCTGCGATCGCGAGAAAGCGAATTCCGCCCTCGGCGGCGCGATCGACGGCGTGCTGAGCGAGTTTCGCATTTTTCATGAGGACGGATTGGTGCATGTTCCCGACCGGCTCTCTTTCGTGGAAGCCGCTACTTTACCTTGCGCGGGCATCACCGCGTGGCATGCGTTGTTCGAAGAAGCGCCCGCAAAGCCCGGCGACACGGTTGTCATTCAAGGCACTGGCGGCGTCGCTATCTTCGCACTTCAGTTCGCAAAGATTGCCGGAATGCGGCCGGTTGTCTTGTCGAGCAGCGATGTGAAGCTTCACCGTGCGCGCGAGTTCGGCGCGACGCACACGATCAACTACAAAAAGGAACCGGATTGGGAAAAGGCTGTGCTGTCGCTCGTTCCCGGAGGCGTCGACTACGTGATCGAACTCGGCGGCGCGGATACAATTGCCCGGTCCTTAAAGGCGGTCCGCATGGGCGGCCAGGTCGCAGTGATCGGCATTTTGGGCGGCGTGGGACCGAGCGTCGACCCTCGGCCCATTCTCATGAATTCCGTCCGCATGCAGGGGATATATGTCGGGTCGCGAAGCATGTTCGAGCGTATGAATCGCGCAATCGAATTACACGCTATTCATCCCGTCGTCGATCGGGTCTTCCCATGGCTAGAGGCCAAGGATGCCATGAAATACATGCAGTCTCAGACCCACTTTGGAAAAGTCGCGCTCGAGTTTTAAGCTACTTCCCGAGCAACTCGATCATATAATCCGCCGCTGCTTTGTCTTTCATCACCGACAACCGCTCGACGGCGTCGTGCTTCAACTGCGGGTCCGATTCGTGCCGAGCGATCTCGACCAATTGTTTTGCAGCATTCTGATTACAAAGCGAATCGATGATGTCGCGTTTGAGGGCCGCGTTGCTCCCCGACTGGTACAAAGAGAGCAAAGAAGCCGCGCCGCCCGTCATTCCCAGAAATTGAACGGCCTCACGCTGGAGTTCGGCATTTGACTCGGTTTTTGCAATCGCCGACAGGTCGCTCCCATCCTTTCTGAGGAATAGCGCCTGGAGCGCCGCTCGTTTGACCTCAGGCTCGGTGGCGTGCTGGTAGATTCCGGCAAACATGGCGCCATCCTGCTTCGAATCGGTGATCGCGAGGTACTTGATGGCCCTCGCTTGAAGATCTGGGTTGGCGCCCCCTTCAGCCAACTTTGCAACGGTTTGACGCGCATCGGGAGCGCTGCTACGGGCCAGCACGAACAAAGCTCGTTCCCTCAGCTTCGGCGTATTCCCTGCATCGGCAACAACCTTCTCGATCAGAGGAGTAGCGCGTGAGGGATCGGAATGCATCAAACCATTCAGAGCCAGCAATTTGAGATCTTCGTCGCCTGCGCTCTCGGGCGACACTGGCTGCCCTAACTGATTCCGAGCCTCCAATTCGAGTGCCTTCGCGTCGCCTAGCCACGAGCTTTGCGCGTAGTTCTTGCGAAGCTCCGAAAGCGTCGCCAGCGCGTCTTTCGCGCGGCCGAGCTTGAATTCGGCGTACGCTTCCCAGTAAAGAGCGCCATCCACATGATTCGATTTCGCGGCGATGACACGCTTCATCTCTGTGATAGCCGACTCATAATCATGCCGATCGATCGCTTGAGTGCCGGCTCGGTAGCTCTCATCGAAACCATCTCCGCCGAAGTTCTCCCAATCGAACAGAAGGCCGGTATTCAGGTGAGTCTGAATGTCGAGTGCTATTTGAGCGTTCATATCGGCTTGGGCTTCCATCCTCGCGAGTTGCCTGGCAAGTCGCGTGTCCGCAACGCCAGCGACCGGGCCCTCCTGAGCCGCAGCTCCAGCGACCGAAAGAATCACTCCCGTAACCATGAAAGCCATCATTCGTTTCATGCTGAAAATCCTTAAAGCGGAACTCGCTTTACTCCTTGCGTTTCTGACCCGGGTGAAGAAATTTCGCGCGTTCCCGGACGATTTAATCCCTCCGCCTTGATCAGCCTGTTTCGCAGGTCGCGCGCGTCTGCCGCGGAAACTCTTTGCGGATCGTGCTTGAGCGCAACCAGCGCAGTTTCCAAATCCGCCAGCAGCCCGGCTGTTCTTCGATCGTCCTCTTGCTCCGCCGTCTGACGATAGAGACGATTCTCGGCGATCAGATCGCGGATCGCCGCCCGCTCGGAAGCCACATCGAGGCGGTTCACCGCACGCTCATCTGATTGAGTCTCAATTTGCGAAAGCAGCTGGTCCGCGCGCTGAACATGGTCTTTCACGGCAGCTTGAAGCAGACGCGCTGGTACGGCGACGGATTCTGTGCCTTGAGCCAAGCGATTAGGCATTGTGCTGTGGCGCGGAACCAGCAACGTGAGCGCCAGCAGCGCTCCAACCGCCGCCACGGTAGCCCAGCCCCAAACTGCCGGCTTCACCCAGCGCGCCCGTCTCCTCACTTGTGGCGCAAGTTCCTGCCAAACCAGATGGCCGTAATCGGGAGCCCGCTCTGGCGTGCTCCAGCGGCCGAGATGCGCAAGCGTGCGGCGGTACGACTCCGCCTCGGACCGGCACAACTCGCAGCCCTGCAAATGTCTGGTTTCTTCGTCGCCGGCCATGGCGAGCACAAATTGAAGGATCTGCTCTTCGCTCAAATGACCATGCTCTTTGGGTTCCAACATACTTCTTCTAAACTCTCGCTGTAATAGGCTCGAGCGCCCTCCTGAGCTTTCGCACTGCACGGAAAATGCTGTGCTTGGTTGCGTTCTCTCCCAATCCGAGCGTCTGCCCGATCTCGTCAATCGAAAGCTCCTGGTAGTGGCGTAGCACGAAGGCGGCACGCTCCTGGGTACTGAGTTGGTTCATCGCCTTCTCGATGGATTCACGAATTTGTCCGCTGTACGTGACCTGGTCGGCGGACGGCCCCGGGTAGGCAACTGCGTCCAGCCAATCGATTTCGCCAGAAGCAGGCACGTGGTCGACGAAATGTTTGCGCGCCCTGAGTAGATCGAAGCAGTAGTTGGCTGCTATGCGATAGATCCAGGTCGAAAATAGACACCGCGACTCGTACCGCTTCAAATTTCGAAAAGCCCGCAGAAATGTTTCCTGAACCACGTCCTCAGCATCCTGCTCGTTCCCTGTCATGCGGTATGCAAGCTGGAAGACACCCAGACTGTGACGCTCGGTGAGCACGCGGAAGGCATCGTCATCACCCGCCATCGCCCTGGCCACCAAAGCCGGGTCGCTCGCTTCCATTCAGAGCCTTAGACTGCCCAAGAAGCGCTCCGGTTAGCCAGCGTCTTCATTTTTTGGGAGGATACTCGCCGAAAACCGGCACGATAAGACGTAAGTTGCCGATGAGTTTTATAGGGGCGGCCTGCCTGGACAGGCCGCGCCGATCACGCCATGTCAGAAGAGCTTCCACGCATCATCGGGGTCAGGTCCGCCTCCGAACCCCGTAAAACCCACATCACGGTTGCGGGCGCGTCGGAATTCGCCCGGATGGCGTGCCTTCCGAATAGTCTGCCCGAAATCGTGATCGCTCTCCAATTCTTATCCGATTTCAACAGTGGAAGGCTGAACCCGAAACCGATCGTATTTTCGGCACGGTTTCAAAGCACGGAAGCCTAAACACAAAAACGGCCTTGCCATTCCCTGGAGTTTGGACGTTATGTGCGGGCGGATGGTCTTGCCGTCTGCCTTTGTAGGGGCGACGCCTGCGTTACGCCTGCGTCGCCCATCGGCTGTGGCTGGCTCGCTTTTGTTACTCTGCACAATTAATGAGCATTCTGCAGAATCTCTTATTCTCAATCGCGACTGTGAGTCTATTGGCCGCCCAAAATCCTAGGCCGCTCGCCGAACGAATCGACGGGCAGAACGAGATCTTCGAGCAGCAGTATCAATCCGATCTGCGAAATTTTCCGGAGCGGGCGACGGCGTTTGGCGATTACCGGTACAACGACAGGCTAACGGACTATTCGCTTGCTGGCATCGCCGCTCGCAATAAGACGGATCGCGAGTTTCTCGCGCGCATCCAGGCGATTTCCACCGAAGGCCTTCCCGAGCAGGATCAACTCTCGCACGACTTGCTGATCCGTATCCTCCAAACGCGGATCGACGATTTCGATCTTAAAGAATACGAAATGCCCGTCAATCAGCAGAACGGCATTCATACCTCGCTGGCAGATCTGCCGCTTTCCGTGCCGCTCGATTCGGTGAAGCATTACGAGGACTATATTGCACGGCTTCATCAGATCTCCCGCGTTCTGAATCAGACGGCCGAAGTGCTTCGCGCAGGGAAAAAAGACGGGCTCATGCCCGTGCGGTTTCTTCTCGAAAAGCTGCCGGTTCAGTGCGAGGGCGTCATCGAGGCGGACCCGTTTCTCACACCCACGAAGAAATATCCGGGCAGCATTTCGCACGACGATCAGGAGCGGCTTACACGCGAAATCAACGAGGCCATCAATACAGATGTGATTCCGGCGTATAAGAGCTTTGCGGCATTTCTCAGGACTGAGTATGCGCCGTACGGAAGGACTGCACTCTCCGTTACCTCGCTTCCAGACGGGCAGAAGCGTTACCAGCACGATATCTATGCGCGGACCACGACGCATCTGACGCCGGACGAGATTCACCAGATCGGGCTGCGGGAAATCGATCGGATCGAGCGAGAAATGTTGGCCATCGCGAGGCAGCAGGGCTTCTCGGATCTGGCCAGCTTTCGTGCATCGCTTAAAACGAATCCCAAATATATTCCAGCTTCCGCGGAACAGATTCTTGACGACTTTCGCCACTACATTGCGCAAATGGAGCCCAAGCTTCCACAATTATTTGGCTTGCTGCCGAAATCGCCCGTGAGAGTGGAGGCAATTCCTGCGTTTCAGGCAGCCGCAGCGACCCATTACATGATCGGCACGCCGGACGGAAAGCGCCCCGGGCGTGTGGTTGTGGCGACCTCAAATTTCAGGCAGCGCTCGCTCATCGACGACGAGGCTGTTGCTTACCACGAAGGGGTTCCGGGGCATCATTTGCAGTTGTCGGTAAACCAGCAGTTGACCGGCTTACCGAAATTCCGGCTTCATCCTGCCGGCGGATTCAATGCGTACACGGAAGGATGGGGACTGTACGCCGAGCAACTTGGAAAGGAAGTTGGCTTCTATCAAGACCCGGTTTCCGACTACGGCCGGTTGTCGTCGGAACTCTTCCGTGCAGTGCGGCTGGTTGTGGATACCGGCATCCATGCGAAAGGCTGGACGCGGGATCAAGTTGTGGAATTTTTCCGCAAGTCGGGAGCGGTAGACGAGCCCACAATTCAGACTGAGACCGATCGCTATATTGCGTGGCCTGCGCAGGCGCTGAGCTACAAACTAGGCCAATTGAAATTCCGGGAGCTGCGCGCGCGAGCGCAAAGGGAGCTGGGAGCAAAGTTCGACATCCGCGCTTTCCACGACGAGATGCTCAATGGAGGCGTGTTACCGCTGGATATGCTCGAGGCGCGCACCGACAGATGGATCGCGGAGCAAAAGCCGAGGATGTCCAAACTTCACAAACCGGCCTTGCCGCCTCGCTAACGCGCATATCCCCGAGTTGCGCGAAACGAGCGCAAGTTGTTCAAGTCGTTCCACAACATTCCACGAGCGCGCTCATCAAGCGGATTGTGATCCACCACATTTTGCACGTCTCCAATTGCCTGATCGAGCCTGCCTCTATCGAAGTATCCACGCGCTAGCCCGTTCTGGAATTGCGAGAGATGCCGGATCGCGTTATCGTAGCGGCTTCGTTCGTGCCCCGAATCGAAGGCCGAGCTCCGATGAGCAAGCCCTTCAAGATGATGAATCGTCTGGTCGACCGGCGATTCGGCGCGCGCCGGCGGATACGGATTGTATCCTTGCGCTCTCGCGGATATGCCTCCCGCAAGCAAGGCGAGAGCCAGTACTCCGCCGTTTCCGAAACGCGTCAATCTGGAACTTCTTTCAAATCGCATTCTTAAATCCCCTTCCTACTTGCAATGACGGGCAAACGTGTTTCACGCAGTACGAGCAGCGAAAAAATGAGCGGAAGTTAACATGTAAGTTATTTCAGAAAACAGCCCACGAGTACTCGGTGGGAATAGGAAGAACAAGAATAAACGAGACTATGTCCATTGAACTTTTCAATTTATCCGGGCGCGTCGCAGTTGTGATGGGCGGAACATCCGGAATCGGGCGCACGCTCGCGCTGGGTTTAGCGGAGGCCGGCGCAGATGTAATTGCAACCGGCCGGCGCGAAGAGCTCGTTCACGCTGTATCGGGTGAGATTGAAGAGCGCGGGCGCAAAACCGTGAGACGCTCCTCCGATGTCCAGAGCCGGGCCTCGATTGATGCCTTGCGCGACGCGGTGCTGAAGGAATTCGGCCGTGTGGACATTCTGCTCAACGCCGCAGGCCAAACTTTCCGTAAACCCACGCATCAGGTAAGCGAGGTGGAATGGAATACCCTGATGGACGTGAATGTGACCGGCATGCTGCGGACCTGCCAAAGCTTTCACGAACCTCTGGTGGATAGCGGGCGAGGGCGAGTGATCAACATCGCCTCGCTCAGTTCGTTCGTTGGGCTCCTGGAAGTTGCCGCTTATGCATCGTCAAAATCGGCTGTGCTTGCACTCACACGCTGCCTGGCGATCGAGTGGGCGCCGAAAAGCGTGAACGTCAATGCCATAGCACCCGGAGTCTTTCGAACCGAACTGAATTCCGCACTGCTGGATGGAACCGAACGTGGAAAGGAATTTCTGCTGCGAACGCCGATGCAGCGGTTCGGAAGAGTTCAAGAATTGGTCGGAGCCGCCATTCTGCTCGCGTCCGATGCATCCAGCTTTATAACAGGACAGGCTATCGCAGTTGACGGCGGCTTTTTGGCCACCGGCGTGAACCACTGATTGCGTCCGGCTAGCCCTGCCTAAAGAAACGTTTTGAATTCGATAACGTCGCCGTCTTGGACCACGTACTCCTTGCCCTCGGTCCGCATCTTGCCCAGTTCGCGAGCCCGTGCGAACGATCCGGCTGCAATGAGATCGCTATAGGCAATCACTTCCGCTGAAATAAAGCTCTTCTCGAAATCCGAATGAATAACTCCGGCCGCCTGCGGAGCCTTCTCGCCCTGGTGAATCGTCCAGGCGCGCGTTTCCTTTTCTCCCGTAGTCAGGTAGGTTCTAAGGCCGAGCAGATGATACGCCTCGCGAATAAGATTGCCAACTCCGGTTTCCGTCACACCGAGCCCTTGCAAATACTCGGCTCTCTCCTCGGGAGACAGCGTTACGAGTTCCGATTCGATCTCCGCTGAAACCACTACGGCGCTCGTATCGTGATGCGCCTGAACATATTCGCGCACTGACCGAACGAATTTGTTGTCGTCCGCTCGCGCCAGGTCTTCTTCCGCCACATTGCACGCAAATAGCGTCGGCTTCGCGGTCAGAAGAAAAAACAACCGCACAGCCGCTCTTTCCTCCGGTGTGAGGTCCGCCGTCACAGCCGTCTTCCCCTGATTGAGATGC
Source organism: Bryobacterales bacterium (assembly GCA_963722585.1). Lineage (GTDB taxonomy): Bacteria > Acidobacteriota > Terriglobia > Bryobacterales > Bryobacteraceae > KBS-96. The sequence continues at coordinate 11,988 of CAVRNU010000019.1, forward strand.
GCTTCCAGTTTCTCCAGCAGCTCCAATTCGGCCAGTGATTTCTTGTCGCCGCTTTTCGCCGCTTTCTGCACGCGAGCCTTCCGCTTTTCCACCGATTCCAGATCCGCGAGCACCAACTCGGTGTTCACCACCTCGATATCCCTGATCGGGTCCACCGAATCCATCACATGCTCAATGTTGGAGTTTTCAAAGCACCGGACAACCTGAATGATGGCGTCGACTTCGCGGATATGTCCGAGAAATTGATTCCCCAATCCCTCTCCTTTACTCGCTCCTCTGACTAGCCCGGCGATGTCGACGAACTCAAAAACGGCAGGAACGATCTTTGCCGAATTACTCATGTTTGCGAGCACATCCAGACGATCGTCGGGAACGGTCACTACCCCCGTGTTGGGTTCAATCGTGCAAAAGCGATAATTGGCAGCCAAGGCCTTCCGAGTTTGCGTAACGGCGTTAAACAGCGTGCTCTTTCCGACGTTGGGAAGACCGACAATCCCGGCTCTAAGCATTCCCCTTCATATTCGCTTATGCGGAAAAATGGATGCCAAGATGAAGTGTGTCCTTCGAAGAAGCGCTCAGGAAATATTTGCCGGAGGATTTGCCGAACAGAGAGCGTGTGGCAGTACTTGGCGCACGGCATCTTGAGCTGGTTCGCGAGGCCAACCGTGTGATGAACCTGACCAGAATCGTCGACGAAAAGGAAGCGGCAATCAAACATGTGTGTGACTCCGTTTGGCCCTGGCGCCTCTTCACCGATGCCACGAGCGTTCTCGACGCAGGCACGGGAGCAGGCTTCCCAGGCCTACCACTCTCGGTCCTGCTGCCCGCGACTGCATTCACACTCTGTGAGTCGATTCAAAAGAAAGCAAACTTTGTAGCGTCCGCCGCCGAGGCCCTCCGGCTCGGAAACGTGACAGTGGAGGCTGTTCGCGTCGAGGAATGGCTGCGCGCGAATCGCGCCGGCATTGTGACCGCGCGGGCAATGGCGCCGATTTCCAAAATCATCGGCTTGCTTGCGCCCGCTTTGAAAAACGGAGCAAAAGTCTTGCTGTACAAGGGGCCGGATGTCGAAAGCGAGATCGCGGAAGCATCGAAAGACGCAAAGGCCAAGCGTATCCGAATCGCCGTTATCGAAAGGTACAAATTGCCGGACGAATTTGGAAGCCGGACGATGGTCGAGCTTTCCTACGAACCCTTGCGCGATCGTTAACCGCGCGACCGCGACAATTCGATCACCAGAAGGACCCACGCCCCGATGAATGCAATGCCTCCCAAGGGAGTGATCGCGCCAAGAATTCTTATTTCCGAGAGCGCCAGCAAGTAGAGACTTCCCGAAAAAAGCACAATTCCCGCGAGCAGCAGCCACGCCACGCGATCTTGCGCCGCCGGAGTCAGGGCTCCGGTTCTCGTGAGAACGGAAACCAGCAAAATGCCGAGAGCGTGAATAAAGTGATAAAAAACGGCCTTTTCATAGACCGATGCCATCCCGGACGCATCAAGCTTCGCGCGTAGGCCATGGGCGCCGAAAGCGCCGAGAGCGACCGCCAAGGCGAGAAGGATCGCAGCAACCGCGGCCCAGTTCATCAACTCCCTTTGTAACAGGCGCCTGCCTACGCCTTTGCAAACGGCTCCGTCAGCGAAGGACTCTGCGGCGTAAACAGCTCCGCGCCATTTTCAATGATGTGCATGTCGTCTTCGAGCCTGACGCCGAATTCGCCGCGCAGATAAATGCCGGGCTCGTCGCTGAACACCATGTTTGCTTCCAATAGGCGTGTGTCGCCGCGGACGAGATACGGCCATTCATGCCCGTCCATTCCCAATCCATGGCCGACGCGATGGGTGAAGTGGGCGTAGCCGCTCCCGTAGCCGGCATCCGCAATCACCTTTCGCGCTGCTGCATCCACTCTTTCGCAAGCGAGTCCAGGCCGCGCTGTTTTCAGAGCGGCTTCCTGCGCGCGGTGCACAGTGCCAAAGACACGCTGCATCTTTTCGCTGGCCTTACCGAGAACAAACGTACGGCTGATGTCCGATTCGTACCCTTCCACTTTGCATCCGCCGTCCATCAACAGAATCGTGCCTTCGCGTATGACCTGAGGAGCAAGCGATCCATGCGGCAGCGCCGAATAGGGCCCAACCTGCACGCTGGCGTCGCCCTCAAACCCGAGTTGCCGGTGCGCCGCAGCCACAAGCTCCGCGAATTCATTTTGCGTCATGCCTGGCCGCAAGCTCTTCCACGCCGCCTCGTATGCCGCGAGAGTGACCTGAGCAGCCAGACGCATCAAGCCAATCTCAGCAGTGCTTTTAATCATCCGGCATCCGGCCGTGACCGGAGTTCCACTGACAATCTGAGCGTTTGGGCAGGCTTTCGCAATACCGTCCGAAAACACAAACGTGACGCGCTCCTCGATACCGATGCGGCCTGTTACAAGTCCGGCATCGTCGAGGCCTCGAGCCACCAGCCGGTAGGGATCTTCGTCCTCCTGCCAAGTGAGAATTCTTGATTCGTCTCCTTCGGGCGCCTGCGCGATCTGTTCGCGCGCACGGTCCTCTTCGAAAGCGGGCGAAACATAAAACGGCTTGCCCTTTTGGGGCAAAACAAACGTGAATAATCTTTCGCTGTTCCACCAGCGTATTCCTGTGAAATACAAAAGCGAAGTGCCGCCGATCATGCATAGCGCATCGATTTTGTTCTCGCTCATCAGCGCGCGAGCGCGTTCCAGCCGGTCGCGGCGTTCGGTTATTGAAATCGGATGCGCTTCGGCCTTTCGGCTTTTCAGCGCGGCAATCGCCGGAGGCGTCGAGCTTAGGCCATTCTCTTCTGGGCGGCGCGCGGCGAGATGCCTGGCGCTTGTTATTCCGAGCGCCAAGCCTGAGAATGCGCGTCTGGAGAGCATGGAATTCACCATAGCAATTCCGAGCCACGGTTTCGAAGACGGGCGTTATAGGATCTAATACGTGATGAAACATGCCAGGTTGTTGCCAGTCGCCCTTCTTTGCGCCGCGCTAACCGCTTTCGCCCAGACCAACATTTCAGGAGTTTGGCTTCTGAGTACCCCAAACCCCGACGGCACGACGCACGACCAGTTTCTGAACTTGAAACAGCAAGGCAACGCGCTTACGGGAAACGTCAGTTACAACTACCGTCAAATGGATATCAGGGAAGGGACGGTGAATGGAAACAAGTTTCATTTTCTGGCTGGACGCGGCCGACGCTACACAGTGTTCGACGGTACGCTCGAAGGCGATCGTCTGGTCGTTGATACGAAGTCGGCCGACGGGCGCATGAACAACCACGGCGAAGCGCGCCGAACTACGTTCGAAGCAATGGCTCCTCCCAAGCCGCTGCCTTTGCCGGCTCTGCATGCCGTTCCGGATAACGGTCTGGCACGAACCCCTCCCATGGGATGGAACAGTTGGAACCACTTCCATGTGAATATCGATGACAAAACGGTTCGCGAGATTGCCGATGCGATGATCTCTAGCGGCATGAAAGACGCTGGTTACATCTACGTGAACATCGACGACAGCTGGGAGCTGGGCCGCGATGCCGAGGGCAATATCACCACCAACAAAAAATTCCCGGATATGAAAGCCTTGGCCGACTATGTTCACTCGAAAGGTCTAAAGATCGGTCTCTACTCTTCTCCCGGTCCTAAGACGTGCGGAGGATACGACGGCAGTTTCGGACACGAAGAGGCAGATGCCAGGACGTACGCAAAATGGGGCTTCGATTATCTGAAGTACGACTGGTGTTCGGCGGGAGCCATTTATCCGGATACAGACATGCAAGCTGTGTATCAGAAGATGGGCGATGCGCTGCACTCGACGGGGCGGCCCATAGTGTTCAGTCTTTGCCAGTATGGCCGCGAAGACGTGTGGAACTGGGGCGCTAAAGTCAGCGGAAATCTTTGGCGAACCACCGGCGACATCAGCGACAACTGGAAGTCAATGTCGGGCATAGCTTTCAAGCAGCTCTCTATCGCTCCCTACGCGACAATCGGCCACTGGAACGATCCCGACATGCTCGAAGTGGGAAACGGCGGTATGAGCGACGAAGAGTACCGGACACACATGTCACTCTGGGCCATGCTTCGAGCTCCGCTGCTCGCAGGAAATGATATTCGCAGCATGAGCCAGGCTACGAAAGCCATTTTGATGAATCGTGACGTGATTGCAATCGACCAGGACCCGCGCGGCGAGCCCGCCCAACTGGCCAAAATCGACGGCATGGTTGAGATCTGGACACGCCCGTTGGAGGGCAACGCTACGGCCCTGGCTTTCTTTAACAAGGACGAGCAGCCGGAGACCATAAAAGTGTCCTGGCACGATCTGAAACTGAAGACTCCAGAGAAAGCCCGCGATCTTTGGGTACATCAGGACGCGACGATAACAGCCGATGGATACACCGCCAACGTTCCGGCCCACGGAACCGTGCTTTTAAAGCTGGAATGAGGACCCGGAAGCGTGAGCGCCCGGCCTCTCAAGCCGCGGCGCGGGCCGGCGCGTCGCGGCGAAACAGCTTTCTGAACGCCCGCCGTATCAACCCAAAAAGGAAGATCGAAACCAAAAGCCCTATCACCACCACGACGGCGATGAAGATCGGAAACTTCGTCATCACAACGGATGCTCCGATAGCGAATGCATCTTCACCCAGGCTCAACAGAATGTTTGAAAACGGTTCAGGTGAAGTATTCGCCGCGAGCCGCGTGGCTGCCTTCGCGCCATGTGAGCTGAGCGCAATAGTGCCGCCCATTAGCAGCGCCATCAGCCGTATCTTCGGATCGAAATGAGCGAAAGCGGACGCGGCGAGAATGGCTCCCGCGGGAACTCGAATGAACGTGTGGACGACATCCCAGGCGGAATCGATGGCCGGTATTTTGTCCGCGATGAACTCGACCACAAAGAGGGTAATAGCCGTGACGAGCACCCAAGGATGGCTTATGTAGCTGAGTTCCCCGGGCAGTTGCACGAAGTGAAAGCGTTGGAGCAACCCTAGCGTCGCAACCGTTGCATACAGGTTGATTCCAGAAAGCCATGCCGATCCCATGGCGAAGCCGAGCGTAGTCAGATCCATATGGCAAGGCTCCTTGCTCGACTGAGTTTAACAATAGAAGCAGGCACCCGGCGAAGCCTCGGGTTGGCGTACCGGCAATTGAGATGAACAAGGCGCATGGCAAAATCTATTTGGTCGGAGCGGGTCCTGGCGACCCTGATCTGCTAACCGTTAAGGCTCTCCGAGTGCTTCGGCAATGCGATGTGGTCCTCTATGACCGGCTTATCAGCAAAGAAATACTCGAGTTAGTCAATCCCGCAGCCGAGCGGCTCTACGTGGGAAAGCATGAAGGAGAGCAGCAGGCCGTACAGGAGAGCATATTTCAACTGTTGCTCGAGCATGCTTGCGCTGGTAAATCCGTCGTGCGGCTCAAGGGAGGCGATCCGCTTGTGTTCGGCCGAGGGGCCGAAGAATGGGCTCTTGCCATCAGGCACGGCGTCGACGTGGAGCTTGTTCCAGGCGTCTCCTCTGCGATTGCAGTTCCGGGACTGGCAGGAATTCCGCTTACTTTCAGGAAATTATCCCGAAGCTTCGCCGTCATCACCGGGCATTGCGGCAATGGCTCGGATGAGAACTGGCGGCGCTACAGCCAAATCGACACTCTGATCATCCTAATGGGTGTGAAGAACCGCGCTTTGATCGCAAGAAATCTCATCGAAGCGGGACGAAGCCGCCGCGATCCAGTTGCATTTGTCGAACGTGGCGCATCGCCAGACGAGCGGGTTCTTGTAACCACACTGGGTGCGGTGGCGGATGAACATATATTGGTAAAAAGTCCCGCCGTCTTCGTCATCGGCGAAGTTGTCCGGTTGCGGAGTATGCTTTCTTCGTTGAGAACTGTTGGGCTAAGCCCTAAGCAGATTGATTAGATTATCGTGCAAGATTTGCTTCGCTCCCGCCACATCGACCCCCAGTTCGTAAAGCGCCTTTGTTTGCTGATCGAAAATCGCTGAGTGCCAGCCGCGCGGAAAGAAGCTCGAATCGGACCCAAATAATATCCGGCCCGGTCCAACTACATCAAGAGTTCTGCGGAACACCGTTCTCAGATCCAGGCCCGCCGGATCGTAAATCATCCAGCGATTGCTGCTCGAGCTGTCGAGATAGACATTTGGCGCAAGATCGGCGAGCATAAGCGCCTCGCGCAGGTAGCCTGCGCCAAAATGGGGAACGATGAAACGGATCTGCGGAAAATGCAGAGCGACCGGGTGGAGATCGATAGGGTTCGAGTAACGCATATCGAAGAGACTTCGAAGTCCCAGCTTGCTGCGAACACCCACGCTAAGAGCGCCGCAGTGGACGAAGACTGCGGCACGATTGTCGGCAACGATCTCGAGAATCGAGATGAGCCTGGGATCGGCAATCGAGTAGCCGTGCATCGCCGGAAACAGGCATAGGCAATGCAAACGCCTGCGCTGAAGCGCTGCCTTGACGCGCTCCTGTGCGCCAGGACGCAGCGGGTCGAGCATGAAAAATCCGAAAAAGCGTTCAGGGAACGCCTGAACCGCCGCTTCCACGCTCTCTTCGTCCTCAGGGACGCTCGCAATTAAAGCGGCTCTTGAAACGCCGCCTCTGTCCAGTTCCGCTACCCATGTTCGAGCCAAACCAAGCGGCGCCTCCTCAGGAAGCTGCCATTTCAGGAGCGGCGCCAGTTCCGCGACGGAAGCCAGTTTCTTCTGTGCCGCAAGGCTGCTGTAAAAACGGTGCGAAAAAAAGTGAATGTGAGCATCCGCGATCGGCAATTCGCCCCAAGGCGTTTGGGCCATACGCATCAGCTTACCGTCTTCGCTGCGTCAGAACCGCGACCGGGAGGGAGCGGATGCACAACTACTTTGACGCCGTGTTTAGTATCGCTGCGGCCGGCCTGGCGAAATATGTAAGAATGAAATCCGCTCCCGCGCGCCGTATGCTCGTGAGCGTTTCGAACATCGTGCGTTCGAGATCGAGCCATCCCCTTTCAGCGGCTGCCATAATCATGCTGAATTCTCCGCTCACCTGATAGGCTCCCAACGGCACGTCGAACCGGCTGCGCGCTTCGCGAATGATATCCAAGTACGCGAGCGCGGGTTTCACCATGATCATGTCCGCGCCCTCTTCCAGATCGAGCTCAATCTCGCGCATGGCTTCGCGCGCGTTTGCCGGATCCATTTGATAGCTACGGCGATCTCCAAATTGCGGCGCCGATTCGGCGGCTTCGCGGAAAGGGCCGTAAAAAACGGAAGCATATTTCGCCGCGTAGGAAAGAATCGGCGTCTTCGCAAATCCGGCCGCATCTAAGGCCGATCGAATGGCCCCTACGCGGCCATCCATCATGTCGCTGGGCGCGACGATGTCCGCGCCTGACCGGGCATGTGAAACTGCCGTCTTTGCGAGCCACTCAAGTGTGATGTCGTTATCGACGTCGCCATCTTTTATAAAACCGCAGTGACCGTGGCTCGTGTATTCGCAGTTGCAAACATCGGTCATCACAAGCAGGTTCGGAACGGCATTCTTCACCGCGCGGATAGCGACCTGCGTAATGCCATTCTCGGCATAGGCGCCGGAAGCGAGCTCGTCCTTATCGGGTGGAATGCCGAATAAGATCACTCCCCCAAGTCCCAAACGAGCGCATTCCTCGCACTCCAGAATCAGTTTGTCCACCGAAAGCTGCGCCTGATCCGGCATCGAGGCGATGGGTTTTCGCACGCCCTCACCCGGACAGACAAATAGCGGAAGAATGAACTGCGAAGGGGCGAGCTGAGTCTCCCTCACCAGGCTTCGAATGGAAGCGGTCGACCGCAGCCGCCGCAAGCGAGTAACGGGAAATGCCATGACCGGATCGATAATGACGTCTACCCCAGTTTGACAGAACCATGGCGTGCTGGCCTCACATGAAACAATGACTGCATGGCCGCAAAGCAAGCCCGGCGGTGGCTCATTGCCGGGCGCGTCCAGGGCGTCGGCTTCCGCTACTTCGTCCAGAAACGCGCCGCGGATCTGGGTTTAGACGGATGGGCACGCAATATGGAAGACGGCCGCGTAGAAGTGTATGCGACCGGCACGCCCGAAAAACTTTCCGAATTCGCCGCCTCACTCCACGCAGGCCCTCCAATGTCCGACGTTCGCGCTGTCGAGCAGCGGGAAGAAACGGTACAAAAAATGTCCGGATTTCGAATCACATAGGCATGCATGGAGCGCGATCGCTCAGGTATCCCTGTTGCTTCGCGATCGCGCAATATAGATCGCGGACCCGCTTCTGAAAGCTCCCCTCTCCAAAATTTCTCAACACAAATTCGCGCCCAGCGCGTGCGATGTCGCCGGCCTTGCCCTTGCTCGAAAGCAGCGATAACAGCGCTTTCGCGAGGCTTTCGGGCGACTTTTCAGGTACCAGCAAACCCGTTCGCTGATCCTCCACAATCTCGTTCACGCCTCCCACATCGGTCGCCACAACAGGTTTGCCGCACGCCATCGCCTCCAGAATCACAAGCGGCAGCCCCTCGGCCTGGCTGGACAGCACGAAAATGTCGATCGCCGCGAAGAATCGGGAGATATCGGATTCGAAACCGGCAAACGCGAACCGCTCGGCCAGTCCGGCCTCACGTAGCAGCGATTGCAGATGTAAGAAGTGCTCGCGATGCACCGGATTCTGCTCATAATCTCCCGCCAGCAGATACCGGCACGAGGGAAACGATTCGGCAACAACTTTTGCAGCCGAGATCAAACTCTCGAAATCCTTCCCCGGATGTATTCGCGAAGCCATTCCGATGACCGGAACATCCGCTGGCAAACCATAGGCCGCTCGAGCTTCGGTTGGCGATGCGTCGGTGCATATTTCCGGCACGCCGTCGTACAGCACCTCGCCCTTTTCTTTGGGCACGTGCATCCCGAATACGTCCCATGTGTTTTTCGAAACGAACACGAACCTTTGTACCGGGTAAAGAAAGGTTTGGTCGCGCCGCGTAATCGTTGGATGCTGGCAGCGCACGTGGCAAACCACAAAAGCGCCCGCGAGCCGTCCCGCCAGCGCGGCGTAGTGAGCGCCCAGAATGTCGGCGCAGTGGACAATCCGGACATGGTGGCGCTTCATGTCTTGACCCAGCGATTGGGCGGCCCGCAGGTACGGCATCGGATGGTGGTAGCTTGGCTCAACTTGATCGTAAGATGCCGTCGAAAAGCAGTGCTCATGATAAAAGTTTTTGAGCTCCTCTGCTTCGCGGGGACAGTAGATCAAGTTCTCGAACCCGCAATGAGACGCTGCTTCCGCCAGCCGGAGAGTTGCTTTCTCCGTTCCTCCGATATTCGCAAACGGCATGATGTGCGCGACTCGTACCGTGTTCATGCGGCGGGTTCAGCGACTTTTGCTTGTTCTAAGCATAACCGAAAACAGCGAAACACCACCAAAAAGTGTAGAGTGCGTTGCTCCGATTCGGCTTGCGAATCGAACGTTCCACTGGATATAATCTCTCTTCAATGGCAGCGGTCACATCTTACTTTTACTCGTTTCGATTTTGGTATCCTCCGGGATCGATCCGGGTGGTGTCCGCATAGAACTGAACCAGGGTTAATAACTGGTTAGAGTTTTTAAAGGCCCGCTCGAAAGAGAGCGGGCCTTTTTTGATTTGCAATACGCATTTGAATAAAAATCTTGGACGGACGACATGATTATCTCGATGAAGTTACACGCCACAAAAGCGGAAATTGAAGCGGTTTGTAATCGTATCCGCGAATTTGGCTATAAGGTCCATTCGATTGAAGGAGAGGAGCGCGTCGTAATCGGCGTGGTTGGCGTCGGCGATGTCACCCCCTGTCTCGAATCCCTCGAAGCAATGCCTCAGGTCGAGAAAGCGGTCCGCATTTCCGCGCCCTATAAGTTTGTAAGCCGTGAGTTCCGGCCCGGAAAATCAGTGTTTCGCATTAATGGCGTCGATATAGGCGGGGATGAATTCATCGTGATGGCGGGGCCCTGCGCGGTGGAAAGCGAGCGGCAAATTCTCGATACCGCCCATGCTGTGGTCCGCGCTGGAGCCAAGTTCCTTCGCGGCGGAGCCTTCAAGCCGCGAACATCGCCCTACGATTTCCAGGGCCTTGAAGAGGAAGGGTTGAAATTGCTTCAACATGCGAAGCACCAGACGGGCCTCGGCATCATCACCGAGGTGATGAGCGACCGCGATGTTCCGATGGTAGCCGAATATGCGGACATTTTGCAGATCGGCGCACGTAACATGCAAAACTTCGCGTTGCTGAAATCGCTCGGCAAAGCCGGAAAGCCAATCATGCTGAAGCGCGGCCTAAGCTCGACAATAAAGGAACTGTTGATGTCGGCCGAATATGTCGTAGCGCACGGAAATCCAAACGTCATCCTTTGCGAGCGCGGCATTCGGACCTTTGAAACCGCGACGAGAAATACTTGCGATATCGCCGCCATTGCCGTGCTCAACGAACTCTCTCATCTGCCGGTAATTCTCGATCCCAGCCATGCAACAGGAAAGCGAAGCCTGGTGCCGCCTCTCTGCCGCGCCGGCGTCGCAATCGGAGCCGATGGCCTGCTTGTCGAGTGCCATCCCTGCCCGGAAAAGGCGATGAGCGACGGAGCTCAATCGCTATCGACCGCGCAGTTCGCTCAAATGATGCAGGATCTCGAGCCCTACGTGAGCTTGTGGAAGCACTCGCGCCTAGCCGAAACCGTCGCTGTCGCATAACTCATATGGGTGGCGCACGCTTCAGCGTGCAGCGGTGAACTTCAGTTCACCGTTCCTTGCTAACCGGCCAACAACACACGCAAATCCATGACATTAGTACCCGTAGGTCCAGTTCTGATGAGATCGCCCGTGCTCTCGAAGAACGGGTAAGAATCGTTGTCAATCAGATGTTGATCGGCAGAAATACCCAATCGAGCTGCGCGCCTCACAGTCGAAACATCCGCAAAAGCTCCCGCTGCATCCGTAGGACCGTCAGTTCCGTCTGTTCCCGCGCTCAATACAGCCCAGTTCTCCTCGTTCGAGAGATAGATGGCGGAGGCCAGTGCGAATTCCTGGTTGCGTCCTCCCTTCCCTGTTCCCGTGACGGTAACAGTCGTCTCGCCGCCTGAGAGCAGGCAAGCGGGCCGCCTTAGCGGGCTATCGCTTCGGATGATCTCGCGAAGGATCTCGGCATGAGTCCTGGCAGCCTCACGCGTCTCCCCTTGAATCGAGCTCGACAGAATCAACGTGTGATAGCCGAGCCGCTTAGCCTCTCTCGCTGCGGCTTGAAGAGCCAGGCGGTTGCTTCCCACCAGAACGTTGTGCACGTTCGCGAAGATTCTGTCCCCAGCCTTCGGCGTTTCCGGAAGTCGGTCTGCCGCGCCCTCTTCCAGCCTCGCCATCACGCTTCGAGGAACTGTCTTCGTCAATCGAAACTTAGACAGCACGCGTAGCGCGTCGCCGAATGTGCTGTTGTCAGGCGCTGTCGGACCTGAACCAATCACGTCCAGCGGATCGCCGATCACATCGGACAGAAGCAGCGAAACAACGGTCGCCGGGTAAGCCAAAGACGCAAGCTGTCCGCCCTTCAGCCGCGATAAATGCTTGCGGACTGCGTTCAACTCGAAGATATCGGCGCCGCACTTCAGCAGCTGATTCGTCATCGTCTGCTTCGCAGCCAGCGTGACTGGCGGAGCAGGCGCGGGAAGAAGAGCGGAAGCGCCCCCAGAGATCAGAACAAAAGCCAAGTCCCGCCTGTTAAACCCTCGAAGAAGTTCCTCCATCTCACAGGCGCCGCGCTCTCCTTGCTCATCTGGAACAGGATGGCCGCACTCATACACTCTAATGCGTTTGGGCTTGGGTTTCGTATGCCCATGCTTCACATTGATGACTCCGCCCGCAATCCTGCCGGTCCCCACAACTTCTTCGACGGCGCACGCCATAGCCGTACAAGCCTTGCCTGCGCCTACCACGTAAATGCGATCGAAATTGCCGAGCGCGAGTGTTTCGTCTCCGGCCCGCAAACCCTTGTGCGAGAGTTTCAAATTGCGTTTCACGGCTTCCGCTACATTCGCGGCCCTAAGTCCTGCGCGAAATATGTCGATGGCGTCAGCCTTCAGCCTGCGGGATCGGAATGACACGAAGATTAAAAGATCGGCAGCCCTAGAATTCTGCGCACGATCATGGCGACATCGTCGTCCATGATCTCAAGCCGGAAATCAGCGCGGCTGTATAACGGACGGCGATCCTCAAAAAGCTCTGCCAGTCGGCTCTTGTCCGCCGCCAGAGGCCGTCCTTCGCCGCCATTCATGCGTTGACATACAACGTCGAATGGACAATCGAGCCAGATGGTCACGCCATTATTCTCAAGGATCTCCCAATTGCGCGGTTGAACAAATGCGCCGCCGCCGAGAGCGACCACACCCGGAGTCCCGGATTGGATCACGTCCACATGACGCCGGATCGCTTCGGTCTCCAAGTCTCGAAACGCTGCTTCTCCCCGCTTTAGGAAAATCTCCGGAATAGAGGCCCCTTGTTCTCTCTCGATTTCGATATCGACATCGAAGAAAGACCACCCCAGCTCATCGGCCAAGGCACGGCCCACCGTCGATTTGCCGGCGGCCATGAAACCCACGAGGTACAGGCCGGGGGTGCGCTTCAATTTCAAGAGCATCGGGCGGACAAGAGTAATTCACCGGCCGCAGCAGATCGCCACACACGCTGGACGGCCGCCGACAGCCAATAGCCAAGCCCTTTCCGCAAACCAGTATACCTTCAGGCAACCACCTTCAGGAGTCCTCCGCCGTCTGAAGCTCCGAAGCCGATAATGGAAGCATGCCGGGGCAACTTCTGCCGCTCTTTCCCCTTTCACTGGTCCTTCTCCCAACCACGCCGCTGCCTTTGCATATCTTCGAGGATCGATACAAGGAGATGATGGGGCGGCTAATTCCAGAACGAGGCGAATTCGGCGTAGTGCTGGCCAAAGATGGCGGCTTAGTGAACGTAGGCTGCACCGCGACCGTCGAGCGCGTTGTGCGGCGGTACCCGGACGGGCGTCTCGACTTGGTTGCGGTGGGGAGAAGGCGTTTTCAAATCATTTCGCTGGACGAAGAGAAAACGTATCTTCAAGCTGAGGTCGAATTTTTCAATGACGACGACGCAAGTCCGGCACCTCCGGCCCTGCAGCAACAGGCTATCGCCGAATACGACCGCCTGCGCGTCGCCGAGACCGAAATGTCCGCCGAAACTCCGCGCATCGGCGAACCGCAGCTCAGCTTTCAGCTGGCGCAGGCGATCGACGATCTCGACTACCGGCAGGCTCTTCTCGTCATGCGCTCGGAAAAGGAGCGCTTAGTATATTTGATTCAGAGCCTGCCAGGTTACATTCACAAACGGGAGCGAATCGCCCTGGCAAAACGGGTAGGACCGCGAAACGGACATGCAAAGCACTACAACGAAGGGGCCTGAAGGAGCGTGAGGAATCACCTCATCTTCGACGCCGACGACACACTGTGGGAAAACAACATATATTTTGAAGAGGCATTCGACCAGTTCTGCGATTATCTGGCTCACTCATCCCTGTCCCCGGAACAGGTGCGCGCCGTGCTCGATGAGATCGAGATGGTCAATGCAAAAACGTACGGCTACGGATCGAACAATTTTGCACGGAATCTCGCGCAATGCTTCGAAAATTTGGCGGAACGGGACGTCTCCGATCGCGATCTCGAAGCAGTGAAGGAGTTTGCCTATCAAATACGGGAGCGCCCGCTCGAGCTGATTCCAGGCGTCAAGGAAACGCTTGCTCACTTGAATGGCCGGCACGAGCTGTTGCTGTTCACAAAGGGCGATCCCGATGAGCAGCGAATCAAAGTCGAGCGTTCGGGACTGGGCCGCTTCTTCCAACACATCGCCATTGTGAAAGAGAAGAATGAGCAAGCCTATCGACGGCTGGCCCAGGAACGCGACTGCTTTATCGACCGGACCTGGATGATCGGTAATTCACCTAAATCCGACATCAATCCGGCGCTTGCGGCTGGTCTCAGCGCAGTTTATGTCCCACATCCCAAGACATGGAGCTTGGAAAAGGAAGAGGTGCCCGCTTCCCATCCTCGCTTGCTTAGACTCGAGCAGTTTACCGAACTCGTGCTTCATTTCTGACCGAATCTGCTTCGCGAACCCGCTGAAGCGCAGCGGCGCCAAGCACCGCCGGAATTACAACCAGCCAAACAACCTGGGTGTATAGACCATGATCGGAGAGATATCCGATAACCGGCGATATCAACGTCTGTAAAAAACCATACGCGAACACCAACGCCCCAATGCCCAGCCCCGATCGCGCAGCTCCGAACAAGTCAATCGGAATCGCGTAAATATTCACGCTGCCCGCCAGCGCGAAAAAGAAGCTGATGGAGATGAGCGCCGTCGCCGTACCTGCGGAAGGCGCGAATGGCAGAAGCAAAGTTAAAAGATAGCCGCCTGCGCTCCACCACACGGCCCTGCGCCGCGCGGCAACAGGCGGAACACCGCGCTCCATGGATCGCTTCGATAACCAGCCGCCGAAGAATCCGCCAAAATTCGAAACCAGCGGCGGAATCCAAACATATCGCGCCGACTCGACGAGCGTGATGCCATGAACATGGATCAAGTAGAGACTCGTCCAAGTCGACCACAAAGAATAACCGCCCATCCACAAAATATTCGACAAAACGAGAGCCAGAAGGCTTTTGTCGCGCAGCATGCTCAGATCCGGACGCGATGGCTTTGTCTCACCGGGCGAAGAATTTTCGAAGCTGGGCCGGATACGACGGCTGACGAACAGCCACACCGGAATCCACACGAACCCCAGCATTCCAACCAACGTGAATGGCGCCCGCCACGAGTAATGAATCGCCAGCCCAATAAACAACGGCGCTGCCGCCAGGCCCAGGCTAATGCCAACCTGGTTCAGCGCGGCTCCGAGGGCGCGCTCTTCGGGTTTCAAATAGACGCCATTCACTTTTCCAACTGCGGGAACCCCGGCCGATTCTCCAACTCCCAGGCAAGCGCGGCAAACCGCAAGGCCCCCGAAGCTGCGAATAAAAGCTGTGGCCGTTGCCGAAAGGGACCACCATGCGACGGCCAGCGACATCGCACGATTCACCCCAAGTTTGTCGAGCAGCCAGCCCACCCCGAGCGAACTCGCGGCATAGGCAAATGAAAATATCGAAACGATAAAGCCGAAACCGGTCTGACCGAGGTGGAACTCCGCCAGGATGAGCGGCGCGAGCGTGTTCAATAACTGCCGATCTAGAAAATTGAGAGTGGATGAGGCGATGAAAACGGAAACAGCAACCCAACGAAGTGACAGCGCACGAGGCATCGCTTCAGTGTCGCTTGCTTGTGGGACCGGACTGCCCGTATACGTCTATCATGAAGGTTGGGTTCGTTTGTTCATGTCTGCCTCCGAAACCGAGCCCCGGTCGAAGCGTCGCACGTTTCTACAGGGCACCGCAGTGCTGGCCACTGGAATCAACGCGCTAGTGAATGCTGAGTCCACCGACGGCGTGCGCGAAAGCAATGGCATCAGCAACGTAGCTGGAGTTCGAGTTGGTCACTTTACTGACAAACGCCGTCCTACGGGCTGCACCGCCGTCATTTTTGATGGGGGTGCGACAGCCGGGGTGGACGTTCGTGGCTCCGCTCCGGGCACGCGCGAAACAGACCTGTTGAAGCCGGTTAACACGGTCCAAAAAGTCAATGCCATCATGCTTTCGGGCGGCAGCGCCTTCGGCCTCGA
Organism: Bryobacterales bacterium; assembly: GCA_963722585.1. GTDB lineage: Bacteria > Acidobacteriota > Terriglobia > Bryobacterales > Bryobacteraceae > KBS-96. The sequence continues at coordinate 27,751 of CAVRNU010000019.1, forward strand.
TACCGCTACCGGCGCGATGCGGTTTCTCGAAGAGCAAGGAATGGGCTTCCATATGGGCACCACCGTGGTCCCCATTGTTCCGGCTGCCATTCTCTTCGATCTGGGTGTCGGCGATCCAAAGATCAGGCCCGACGCCGAGGCCGGTTATCAGGCGTGCCGCGCCGCCTCCAGTGAAGTTGTGGCCGAAGGGTGCGTGGGCGCAGGAGCAGGGGCTACCGTCGGCAAACTCTTGGGAATGAAGCGTGCCATGAAATCTGGCATCGGCACGTCGAGTGTGACGATTGGCGACACGGGCCTAATCGTAGGCGCCATCGTCGCCTTGAATGCCGTAGGAGATATATTCGATCCGGGTACAGGTGCGATCATCGCGGGCGCGAGGACCGCGGACGGGAAAGGGTTTGCGAATGCGATGGCGCAGCTCATGGCCGGTCACGGCGTTCGCGCGCAAGCCGGAACAAACTCGACCCTCGGAATTGTCGCGACGAATGCCGTGTTTTCAAAGACGCAAGCCACCAAAATCGCCCAAATGGCTCATGACGGCCTGGCTCGCACAATCCGGCCGGTGCACACCTCATTCGATGGCGATACAATTTTCGCCGCTTGTACGGGCGCGAGTTCGGAAAAAGTAGAGGCCAGTCTGATTGGAGCCATCGCAGCCGAGGTTGTAGCCCAAGCCGTAATAAGAGCGGTCAAATCAGCCACCGGCCTACCTCAGCTGCCCAGCTACCGCGATCTTCAAAACCTCTAGACTTTTTCAGGTGTACGATCTAACCAGATGGCGGGCTCCGGCGAAATAGATAGCAGGACCGCTCTTTTTCGGTCGCGAGGACTCCATGTACAGACCATTGAGATTGCTTTCGTTCGTTCTTGTCGCAACGGTAACCACCATTATGCTCTCAGCCAAGAATTTGAAATCCTTTCCCGATGCCGCGCTCGATATTCCGGCAAGCGAGGCGACAGGCCCACAAACCGCAGTATTTGCCGGAGGATGCTTCTGGGGAGTTGAAGCCGTCTTCGAGCACCTGAAGGGCGTCAAGAGCGCCATCTCGGGGTTCAGCGGCGGCGAAGCCAAAACCGCCCACTACGAATTGGTAAGCAATGGCGACACCGGACACGCGGAATCCGTCAAGGTGACTTACGACCCCACTCAGATCACCTACGGCCAACTACTGAAAGTATTCTTCTCCGTGGCGCACGATCCGACGGAGATGAACCGGCAGGGTCCCGACAGCGGCACGCAGTACCGCTCCGTGATTTTCTATGCCAACGACGAGGAGAAAAAAGTGGCGCAAGCCTACATAGCGCAACTCGACCAGGCACACGTCTTCTCGCACCCGATTGTGACGCAAGTCGTTCCGCTAAAAGCCTTTTATCCCGCCGAGGCGTATCATCAGCACTTCGTTGAGCGGAATCCGATGTATCCGTACGTGATGTACAACGATTTGCCGAAGCTAAGCGAGCTCAAAAAGAACTATCCAACGTTGTGCAAACGATAATTACTAGGCCGATGCCGTTCTGGTCTTGACGGCCGGTGCTTGCTCGGGAACAGTTTCCCGAGATAGCCACGGATAAATTACCCCGGCAACTGCGGCGCCTATGATGGGCGCGACCCAAAACAGCCAAAGCTGCTGCGTAGCCCAACCTCCAACGAAAACCGCCGGCCCCGTGCTTCGCGCCGGATTCACCGAGGTGTTTGTCACGGGAATGCTGATCAAGTGGATCAGAGTCAAGCCCAGGCCGATCGCAATGGCTGCAAACCCCGAAGGCACTCGCTTGTCGGTTGATCCGAGAATGATCATGACAAACATGAATGTGAGCACCAGCTCGGCCACTAGACAGGCTTCTAACGAGTACCCTCCGGGAGAGTGTGCGCCGTAGCCGTTCGACGCGAAACCCGCAGCGAGGTTGAAGCCCGGTTTCCCGCTGGCGATGATATACAAAACTCCGCTAGCGGCGATGCCGCCCAGGACCTGCGCGACGATATACGCGGGAAGCTCAGAAACTGGAAACCGCTTGGCGACTGCCAGTCCGACTGACACAGCAGGGTTGATATGGGCCCCGGAAATATGCCCGATCATGTAACACATCGTCAATTGCGTAAGGCCGAACGCTAATGCCACGCCGACGAAGCCAATGCCCAGATTCGGGAATGCCGCCGCCAGCACAGCACTGCCGCATCCGCCGAATACCAGCCAGAAGGTACCGATAAATTCCGCAACAGATCGTTTGGTCATAGACACGAGGTTTCCTCGCTAAAGTTTACTTACCATGAACATCCATGCGGCAGGGCGCACACCACGCACGCTGCCATTACCTTGGCATGCACAGACGAAACGACTCGCTGTGAAGATTACCGGTAAGTATATCCTGCTGATTTCGACGAAAACAATAAATTAGCTGACACTCGGGGTCTGCCACGCGGAACTGTCAATGTCCCAGACTCACCGCCGATTGCGAGACGAACGGCAACAGCAGAGACGGAAAGATACCCAACGCCAGCGTTCCGAGAGCTGAAGTCCAGATAGCAATGCGCGTGCCTGGCGACAGCGGTCCGAGCTGCGCCGCCGCTTCGCCCGGTTCCTGCATATACATCGCAACGACAATCTTCAGGTAATAGTAAGCGGCAATCGCGCTGTTGGCCAAGCCGAGAACCGTCAGCCATATGAGATGAGAATCGAGCGCCGCGCGAAATACGTAGAATTTCGCGAAAAATCCCCCCGTCAGCGGCACGCCGATCAGAGAGAAAACGAAGATGGCAAGAAGCGCCGCCGTAGCAGGCTCGCGGCGCGAGAGGCCTGCCAGATCGTCGATTTTCACATAACGTTCATGCTGCGAACAGACGTGGCTGATGACGGCAAAGGCGCCGATGTTCATCAACGCGTACGAGGCGAGATAAAACATAACGGCCGCGATCCCGAGCTGTGAGTTGGCGGCAAACGCCACCAGAATATAGCCGGCGTGCGCAATCGAGCTATACGCGAGTAGGCGCTTCACGTTCGTTTGCGTGAGCGCGGCGAAGTTGCCCACAATCATCGAGAGCAGCGCGATGGCCCACAATAGTGGCGCCCAGCGCGCGCTAAGCGAACCGAAAGCGGTGATAAACACGCGTAGGAAAATCGCGAACGTGGCAGCCTTGGGTGCGACCGACATGAAAGCGCTGACCGGAGTCGATGCGCCCTGATAGACATCCGGAGCCCAGATTTGAAACGGCGCGGCGGAAACTTTGAAGGCGAAGCCTACCAAAATGAGCGCTGCCGCGACACCGGCCACGACCGGAGATGGCGCAAGCGATGGATCGCCGATAATGCGGCGAAGTTCGTCAAGGTTCGTCGTCCCTGTTGTTCCATAGACCCACGCAATTCCATACAGCAGAAAAGCCGTCGCGAAAGAGCCCAGAAGAAAGTACTTCAAAGCCGATTCATTGTTGCGCCGGTCATTGCGCAGAAAGCCAGCCAGGATATAGGTGGCGATCGAGGAAATCTCCAGGCCGATGAAAACCATGATCAGGTCGTTCGCCGTCGATAAGATGCACTGGCCGATCAGCGAAAACAGGATAAGCGCATAATATTCGCCGGTTTCTGCGCGCTCGCGGCGAAGATAACCAAATGAAGCAAGAGTACACAGGAAGCCGGCAACCAAAACCAGTCCGCGAAAGAACGTTCCGAAACCATCGACGATAATCATGCTCTGGAATGCTTCGCCCGCCGACGCATAAGCGTATAAGTTCCCGAAAAACGCGGCCAGAATGCCAACCAGCGACAAAGTGCCCAACGCCGCCTTCTGCTGCTCCGACGTAACGGCCTCGAGCACCATCAGAACGATGCCAAAGACGCAGAGAATAATCTCCGGAAGAATGCGCAGGTAATCGGCAGCGTGCGGCAGATAGTTACCTGCCATGGCTTGCCCTCGAAAGGCCGCGGTCACCTGGGTGGCGCGGACGGTCTTGCCGACTGCGTTTTGTGGAGTCACAGGGCGACCATTGCGAACCTTAAGTTCCAAATTCATTTTCGATTGTTCCAGCAACTGTTGCGTCGCCGCCGAAATCGGCCTCAAGAATGGGCGCGTATAGCAGCCCAGCCAAACCATCATCACAATCAAGGGGATCACTGGCGCCCATTCCTTCGCCCCGAGGTCGGCGAACCTGCTGATTTCGGCATCGGGTTTGCCCAGAAAAGTGCGCTGGTACATCCACAGCATGTAAACAGCAGAGAGGACGACGCCCACCGCGGCCCAAACTGCCCAGGTGAAGTTGGCGTATGCGGCGCCTTGCAGAACCAGGTACTCGCCAATGAAATTGCATAGCGTCGGGAGTCCGATGCTGGCAAGCATGGCAACCATGAATGCCGTCGCAAGACCAGGCGCCGCAACGGCCACTCCGCCATAATCGTCGATGGCGGTCGATTGGCCGCGTTTTTCAAGGTAGCCCGCGAGAACGAACAAAGCTCCTGTCGAAAGTCCGTGCGCGACCATCTGAAACACTGCCCCATCCGCGCCGAGCTGTTGAAACGAGAAAATGCCGAGCACGATGAATCCGAGATGGCTGACCGACGAATAAGCAATTAACTTCTTCAGGTTCACCTGCACTGTGGCGAGCAAAGCGCCATAGATGATCCCAATGATCGCCAAAACCGCGATCCATCCTGATGAGCGGTGCGCGCCCATTGGAAATAACGGAAGGCAGTACCGGATTAAGCCATATGCGCCCATCTTCGACATCACGGCAGCGATTAGAAACGTGGCCGTAGCGGGCGCTTCTGAATACGTAACCGGTAGCCACGTGTGAAGCGGAAAGATCGGTACTTTGATCGCGAACGCCGCGAAAAAGGCGAGAAATAAAAGAAGCTGTTCCTGCGCGCTCAATACTACCGTTCCGCTATTGAGGGCCGCCAGCACCTGGGCGTAATCGAACGTGCCCGCTTTACTCCCGAGATAGATGATGCCGGTCAGCATGAGTACCGAACCAGCAAACGTATATACGAAGAACTTGACTGCCGCGTACATACGCCGGGCGCCGCCCCAGCCGCCAACCATAAAATACATTGGCACAAGCGCCACTTCCCAGAACACATAGAACACAAATAAATCGGCTGCGGAAAAAACCCCGATCAGACCAAACTCGAATAGCAGCAATAGACCGTAGAACGTCTTATTGCGCTCCTTGGTCAAGGAATCGGCAACCCAGATCCCAATGAGAAGCAACAGAGTCGTCAGCAAAATCAGCCACAAGTTGAGGCCATCGACGGCGAGATGGAAATGGATGTTCAGCGAATCGACCCAAACCGTGTCAATCGAGGAACTCTGTTGAGTCGGAGCCGATACAACCGGAGCGATCAGCCCAAGCGAAAAAAGAAAAGCCGCCGCCGAGAACAACAGCGCGGTTGGCCACGACGCCTTGCTATCGCGCGGCAAAAGCTGAACGGCGAAAAAGCCTGCAAGCGGCAATGCAAGCGTAATCAGGAGAAAATTCATCTGCCGCCTCCCGCCAGACCGAGAATCACGAGCAAGATGATGGATCCCATCATTACCCAGGTCGCGTAATTCCGAATCTCTCCGGATTGCATTCTTCGAAGGATCGCGCCCACCCCTCGGATGCGCCGGCCGCCGCCATCCACTGCTCCATCAATGAGAACGTCATCGACGCCTTTCCAGAGGATGAAGCGCGAAAACAACTCAACGGGCTTCGTGATTAGTATTGCGTAAATTTCATCCACGTAATACTTGTTGTAGATCAAACGATAGAGTGGGCCCTCGGCCATCGCTTGGGCAATCGCGGGCTTGATCCAATACATGAACGCCGCGATGGCGATGCCAATCACACCCGCGAGAACGGAAAACATCATGAGTGTCGGGCTCTCGCCTTCGATGTGAGGGTACATCGGCGCGAGCCACTTCGTGACGTCAAGGAAGCCGCCTCCCGTCGAGAGCAATGCGAGCACAATCAGTGGAAGCGTCATCACGGCAGGCGACTCATGCGGGTGATGATGGCCCCGGTATTCACCCATGAACGCGAGAAAAAAGGCCCGAAATATATAGAACGCGGTCAGACCCGCCGTAACAACGCCCACCCAATACATCCAGGGAGCGTATTGGTAGGCAGCCAGCAGAATCGCATCCTTACTGAAAAAGCCAGCGAACGGAGGAATGCCCGAAATCGCCAGGCTTGCCGCCAGTAGCGTGATGAACGTAATGGGCATCGCTTTCCGCAGACCGCCCATGTGCCTCAAATCCTGTTCACCGGAAAGCGAATGAATCACGCTCCCGGCGCCCAGGAATAACAGCGCCTTAAAAAAGGCGTGGGTCATGATATGAAAAATGCCGGTCGAGTAAGCGCCTACACCGAGCCCGAGAAACATATAACCAAGCTGCGATATCGTCGAGTAAGCGAAAACTTTCTTGATGTCGTTCTGTGCAACAGCGATAGTTGCAGCAAAAGCAGCCGTGAATAATCCGATCAGTGCCACCAGGTGCAAGGTGATGGGCGCGTGGCCGTATAGAAATGAAGCCCGCGCCACCATGTAAACACCCGCTGTCACCATCGTGGCCGCATGAATCAGAGCGGAAACCGGAGTTGGGCCGGCCATCGCGTCAGGGAGCCAGACGTACAGCGGAAATTGTGCCGACTTCCCCACCGCGCCCGCGAAGAGCAGCAGCGTAATCGCAGTCAAAACGCCGGCGTGACTCTCCGTCCCTAGTAACGCAACAGAGTTCGCAAGCTGGCCGAAATCGAGCGTATGGAATGTCACCACCAGAAGCAGCATGCCGAGCAGGAAGCCAAAATCGCCAACGCGGGTCACCACAAAGGCCTTTTTGCCCGCGTCATTCGCAAAATTCTCAAGGAAGTAAAAGCCAATCAGCAGATAGCTGCACAGCCCGACCCCTTCCCACCCAACAAACATCAGCAGAAAGTTCGAGGCGAGCACCAAAATCAACATGAAGAACATGAACAGGTTCATGTAGCAGAAGAAGCGCGCGTATCCTTCTTCGTGTTCCATGTAGCCGATTGAATAAATGTGAATGATGAGGCCAACTCCCGTCACGATCAGCAGCATCACAGCGGAGAGACGGTCGACCGTCAGATCGAAGCCAATACGTAAGTTCGCGCTCCGAATCCATGAAAAGTAAGCTTCCGAATGTGGCGCGGCCATGGGATAGAGAGCGGAGAGCGCCCAAACCACGTAGGCCAGCGATGCTGCCACTGAGCCCACCGCAATTAAGTTGACGACGGGTTTCTTGAGGCGCCGGCCAAATAGTCCGTTGAACAAAAACCCGAGAAGCGGAAACAGCGGTATAAGCCAGAGATTCATGTGTTAGACGAGCTACAGCTTCATCGAATCGATTTCGTCGATTTGAAGCGTCGAGCGATTCTTGAAAACGGTCAAAATGATCGCCAGACCGACAGCCGCTTCGGCCGCCGCGACCACCATGACGAAAAATGCGTAGATATGTCCATCAACCCGCCGCAACTGATACGAGAAACTCACAAAGGTTAGGTTCACGGCGTTGAGCATCAGCTCGATGGACATGTACGCCGTGATGATGTTCTTCCGGTAGATGAAGCCGGCGACGCCCAAAGCGAACAGGATCGAGCTCAGAATTAGATACCAGGAAAGAGGAACGTGAGCCATCTCTAGTCGATCTCCTTTCTCGCCAGAACGATCGCGCCGATAATGGCAATCAGAATAAGAACGGATGTAACCTCGAACGGCAGCAGGTATCGAGTAAAGAGCACTCGGCCAATCCCTAACGCCGAGCCTCCCACCCATGACCCAAACTCGACCACCCGAAGCGGACGCAGGAACACCTTAATCAGAAAACCCATCACAACGATGAAAGCAAGCAGAAGAGGCAAGCCCGCAATCTGCGCAAACCACGATTTATCGCTAGGCTTCTCAGCCCCTGCATTCAGAAGCATGATGACAAACACGAACAGCACCATGATGGCGCCGGCATAGACAATAAGCTGCGCCGCGGCCAAAAACTCGGCTCCTAGCAGCAGGTAGAGAACGGCCAGCGAGCCCATCACTCCGATCAGCGACAAGGCGCTCGAAATCGGATGCTTCTGCAGCACCAGGTTCAACCCACACGCAACCGAGAAGATGGCAAAGATAAAGAAGAGAATCGTATCCATGTCGATCACCGTCAGCGGCTCACGGTCGCAACCAGAAGCCCGGTCACCAGCAAATTGATCAACGCGGCGGGAAACAGGAAGGTCCACGTGAAGCGCATCAACTGGTCGTAGCGGAAACGTGGAAGCGTTCCGCGCACCCAGATGAAGACGAACAGAAGCAGTCCTACTTTGCCCGCAAACCAGAAAACAGGAATGAGTATCGTGTTCAGCACCGGAACAAAGAAGAGCGCCGCGAGAACGAGGGCGGCGACGCCAACAATTGGAAGCGTAATGTTGTCGTTCTTACGCGCGGGCTGCAAGCCGTGAATGAAGCACAACGCGGCAGCGGCGAGAAAAACGACAACCGGAACGTAGTTCGAATACGGGGCGGGAAACAGGGGCTGCCAGCCGCCCAGGAACAACAAAGTGGCGATGCAGCAAGCGGTCGTCATATTCGCGTACTCGGCCATGAAAAAGGAAGCGAATTTCATGCTGCTGTACTCTGTGTGATAACCCGCAACCAGTTCGTTTTCGGCTTCGGCCAGATCGAACGGAATTCGATTGGTTTCCGCGAACGCCGCAATCAAATAAATGATGAATCCAAAGATCTGCGGCCACGGCCCTTGGAAGACGCTCCACCTGGCAAGGAATCCGAAAGAGTAGCCGCCCTGACTCACGACCATCTCCCGGAAGCTAAGCGAATTCAGCAGCAGCAGCGGAGCGACGATCGCCAGTGACATCGGCAGCTCATAACTGACCATCTGGGCCGCGCTGCGCAGGCCGCCCAGCAACGAATATTTGTTGTTCGACGCCCATCCGCCTAGCGCGACTCCATAAACGCCCACCGAAGTAATCGCCAGAACAAACAGAATGCCGATATTCAAGTCCGTAATCTGCATCTCCGTGCGATACCCGAAAACATCGATTTCCGGACCGAACGGAATCACAGCGATCGAAAGCAAACAAAGTGTAATGGCAATGGCCGGCGCCAGCAGGTAAAAGAACCCGTTCGCGTGCGACGGCATCAAATCTTCTTTCGTCAGAAGCTTGACGACATCGGCCATCGGCTGCAGCAATCCATGTGGGCCGACTCGCCTTGGTCCAACCCGGCGTTGAATGTGTGAGAGTACTTTTCGTTCAATCCACTGCAGGTATGCGAGCGTCGTCATGAAGAAAGCCATGACGAGGGCGATCTTGATGAGACTTATGACGATGAAGGTCATCTATCCCTTGCGGCCATTTCATGTGCCGGCTGCTGTACCGGCTCGCCAAAAAGCGTGCCTGGCGCTTCCAGCACCGCGTTAAGGGTTTTCGAGAACTGCCCGAGCGTGCCGGAGTGAAATAGGTTGTTCCTCGCCGACCACACCAGATCGGGTCTGGCGGTAAAGGGGATCGCTCCGTTCAATGGAGTAGTAGCCGCCGCGCCGCCTGTCTCGATAATGGCTAGCGGAACATTGTAGCCAGGAACCTGCGTTCGGATCTCGCTGAACACGCTTTCCGCCTTCCAGATGCCGACGTTAGCCTTCAATTCCCGCGAGAGCAGTCCGATAATTTCGAGATCCGGTTTCGGACCCATCGTGCTCGCCGCGGGCCGAACGCGCTGCACCTCACCGCATACATTCGTCACTGTGCCTTTTTTTTCGTATGCCGATGCGGCGGGCAGAAAGACATCGGCGCGACGCGCGGTTTCTGTCAGGAAGAGATCCTGCACTACGACAAACGCGTTCCGCGCCGCAAAATTGTGGCGCGCTAACGGATTCGCGCCAACTACCCAGAGCACGTCCAAGTCCGGCGCGCTCAGAATCTCGTCGAAAGCGAGTCCAGGTTCGATGCCGGAATCGCGAACGCTGCGGTAACCCGGCAGCAGATCGGGCAACAGCCCCATGTCCGACGCCCCGCGGGAATTCGAATAATCGACGAGTGCGACGTACTTGACCGGAATGCCGAGGGAATCGCCGAATGCGACCAGGCGCGACGCGGCTTCGCCCTTGATCGTATCGCCAAATATGACGACCAGCTCAGGCAGTCGCTTCAACTCGTCCCGCAACGTATCAAGCGCTCGAAATTCCTCGCCTTCCGCGGCCCGGATCACTTTCTTCGCATATTGATCTTCGCGAATGGGGCCGGGAACCACGGCATATACCGACGCTTTGTGGTGCCGCCAATTGGCGCGCAACTGGAACGCGAGCAGCGGATGTTGTTGCGCCAGATCGGCTCCAATGATGAGCGCCGCTTTCGCCGTGTAAAGGTCGGCAACCGTCGCGAGAACGCCCGTGCGGCCTCGAAGCGCATCCATCAACGCGACAATATCGCCGGTCCGGTGATGGTCGATATTCGACGTTCCAAGAACTTGCCGGGCAAATTTCTGCAAGTAGAAATTCTCTTCATTCGTCGTGTGATTCGATCCGATCACGCCAAACTTACCGTTGCGAGCCTTCACCTCGGCGAACCGGGCGCCGGCAGTTGCTAGCGCCTCTGCCCACGAAACTTCTTCCAATTTCCCGTTACGCCGGACCAGAGGGTTGGTGATTCGTTCGGGATGGTGCGTGAAGTCGAACGCGTAGCGCCCTTTCACACACAGGAATTCATCGTTGATGCCCGAACGGTCGCGATTGTTCCCGCGGATAATCGCGCCATTGCGAACCCCAAGCGTGGTCTTGCAGCCATTCGAGCAATGCGCGCAGATGGTCCCCACATGCTCCATCTCCCAGGGGCGCGTCTTGTACCGGTAAGCGCCGCTCGTCAACGCGCCCACCGGGCAGATGTCTATACAAGCGCCGCATTCATCGCACGCAAGATGGTTTTCCTCGTTCGGAATAATCTCCGAGTGAACGCCCCGGTTTCCGATGCTGAGCGCGTTGACTCCAAGCCCTTCGCCGCAGATGCGGACGCAGCGATAACACAAAATGCAGCGGGCCGGATCGTAGAAAACAACCGGCGACCACTGTTTTTCGTCCTCATGATACTTAATCTCGACGAAACGGCTTTCGCCTGCTCCGTAGCGGAACGTCATGTCCTGCAGCTCGCACTCGCCGCCTTTGTCGCAAACCGGGCAATCGAGCGGATGATTGGTCAGCAGAAACTCGAGCATGCCCTTTCGCGCCTGCTTCACTTGCGCCGACTCAGTATGTACCACCATGCCCGCTGCCACCGGCATCGTACAAGCAGGCTGCAGTTTGGGCATCTTTTCGATTTCCACCAGGCACATGCGGCAGGCCGCGCACAGCGAAAGCCCGTCGTAGTAGCAGAAGGAAGGAATCTCAATTCCCGCCTGCTTGGCGGCATTGATTAGTAATGTACCGGGAGCGGCCTCAAGTTGCCTCCCATCGATAGTAAATGTAACTGGATCTGCCATTTTTCGTTTCGTGCCGCTTACACCAGAGCGAGCTCTGGAACCGAAGACGGCGCCGGCGTTGTCTTCAAATACGCCTCGAACTCGTCGCGAAACTTATCGATAAACGCCATGGTCGGCATCGCCGCCGCGTCCCCAAGAGCGCAAAACGTGCGGCCAAACATCCCCTTCGCCAGGTCGGCGATCAAATCGATATCTTCCTCGCGGCCGGAGCCCTCATAAAACCTGGTGAGCACGTTTCTCAGCCACGTTGTTCCTTCACGGCACGGAATGCACCATCCACAGCTCTCATGCTGATAGAAATTGATGGTTCGCATTGCAAGTTGAACGACGTTTGTGTCTTCGTCGAAAACTACCACTCCGCCCGACCCCGCCATCGTTTTCAGCTTCGCCATCGAATCGAAATCCATCGGCGTATCGCATTCATTCGCCTTCAAGACCGGACAAGAAGATCCGCCGGGAATCACGCCCTTCAGTTTTTTGCCGTTCCGCATTCCGCCACAAACTTCATCGATCAGGCGCAGCAGGTTGAAACCCAGCGGCAGTTCATACACGCCCGGCTTATTGACATGCCCCGAAACGCAGAACAGCCTCGTGCCGCCGTTCCTTGGCGTACCTAGCTCCGCATAATCGCCGCCTCCCATCCGCAATATCGCCGGCACGGTCGCGAATGTCTCGCAATTATTCAAAACCGTCGGCGATTGCCATGCCCCAACCACTGCCGGAAATGGCGGCTTCAGCCGCGGAACGCCCCGCTTACCTTCTAGCGATTCGAGCAGCGCCGATTCTTCGCCGCACTCATAAGCGCCGGCGCCGGTATGCGTGTAAACATCGAAGTTCCAGCCGCTGCCGAAAATGTTCTCGCCCAGGTAGCCGCGCTTGTACGCTTCGGCGATCGCCTTATCGACGATGTCAATCAGGTACCGATACTCGCCCCGAATGAAGATGTAGCCCTTGTTCGACCCAACCGTCCAGCCGGCGATCATCATGCCTTCGATCAATTGATGCGGATCGTACTCCATCAACAGCCGGTCTTTGCACGTGCCCGGTTCGCTCTCGTCAGAATTGCAAATGATATAAGCCGGCTTTCCCGTGCCACGCGGGACGAAGCTCCACTTCAACCCGGTCGGGAAGCCCGCTCCGCCGCGTCCTCGCAGATTCGACGCTTTTAATTCGTCGATAATCTGCTCCGGAGTCATTTGCATGGCTTTCTTTATGGCAACGTAGCCGTCGGTCGCGAGATAAGTGTCGATGCTAGCCGAGTTGGGAAGCAAAAACCTCTGCGAAATAACCCTGACTTCAAGCGGACTCGGTTCGTTGTAGAGTGGCATGATTCTTTACGAAATGTGCTATACGGCGCGAGCGCGCCGAATATCGTCGATCAATTCGTCGAGCCGTTCCCTCGTTACGTTGTGATGGAAATCGTAGTTGATTTGAACCGCGGGTGCCCATGAGCACGCCCCCATGCATTCCACTTCTTCGAGAGAGATCAACCCATCGGGCGTCACCCCTTTGTTGCCGATTTTCAGTTTTGAAGATGCGTAATCGTACAGCTCCTGGCCGCCAACAAGCATGCAGCAGATATTGGTACAAACCTGAACATGATACTTCCCGAGCGGTTTGCGGTGCAGCATCGAATAGTAGCCGATTACCTCGTCCACATGCACCGGCTCAACGCCCACGCGCCGGGCGACCTCTTCAATCAGTTCCTGCGAAATATGGCCCACTTCATCCTGTGCGTAGAGCAGCATGGGAACGACTGCCGATCGTGTCCGGCCTTTTGGGTAAATGGTCAACAGCTGTGCGAATTTTTCTTCGAGCGCAGGCGAAAACGTCATGTTTTAACGATCTACATCTCCTAGAACCAGGTCGATACTCCCCATCGATGCAATAGAATCGGCTAATAGCCGGTTCTCTATCATCGCGGGAATGGATTGCAGGTTAGCGAAGCTCGGCGTGCGCATGAATACCCGGTGCGGGTGCGTCGAGCCGCTGCTCACCACATAATAGCCGAGTTCGCCTCGTGGCGATTCAACCACCTGATACACCTCGCCTTCCGGAACCCGGATGCCTTCCGTGATGATCTTGAAATGATAAATCAACGACTCCATTTGCGTCTTCATCTGCTCGCGATCAGGTAGCACCACGCCCGGGGCTTTCGCGACCCAGAGACCATCCGGCATACCCCCGAGCGCCTGCTTGACAATGCGTGTGCTTTCCCGCATCTCGTCCATTCGCACTCGAAATCTAGCGTAGACATCGTTTTCCGTCCGGGTTGGAATATTGAAATCGAATTTGTCGTAGCTCGAGTAGGGTTCGTCCTTGCGGGCGTCTGTCTTCAGGCCGGCCGCCCGTAAGCACGGTCCGGTCACTCCCAGATCGATTAGCTCCTCGAGCGGAACGATGCCGACGCCGCTTGTCCTCTGGATCCAAATGGGATTGTTGTTCAGAAGCTCTTCGTATTCGTCAACCTTGCTGCCGAAATCGTTAATGAACGCAGAAACCACTTTGTGCCAGCCGCGCGGCGGCTCCAAAGCCAAGCCGCCTATCCGGATGTAGCTGGTCATCATGCGCTGTCCGGAGAACATTTCGAAAATCTTGAGAATCGTCTCACGTTCCCGGAAGCAGTAAAAGAAAACGGTCATCGCGCCCATGTCGAGCGCGTGAGTTCCAAGCCACACAAGGTGACTCGAAATCCGTTGAAGCTCCGACAGCAGAACGCGCATCCACTGCGCCCTCGGCGGAATTTCAAGGTCAAGCAGTTTTTCCACCGCCAGCGCGTAGCAAAGATTATTGATCAGGTTAGAAAGGTAATCGACGCGATCCGTCAGCGTGGTTACCTGGTGCCAGGTCTTTGCCTCGCACTCCTTCTCGATCCCCGTATGAAGGTATCCGATTTCAGGCCGTGCCCTTAAAATGGTTTCGCCTTCAAGCTCGAGCATCACCCTCAGCACGCCGTGAGTGGACGGATGCTGCGGCCCCATGTTGAGGGTCATTCGCCGGCCGGAGGTTCGGACCTGCTCCTCCTTCAATGTGTACGGGTCGGGAGTCTCAAGCTCGTGCTCGGCATCCAGAGAGGCGACGTGCAGTTCGCCTTCGGCTTTCATCTGTCTCCTCTCCTACGCGTCGCGCGTTCTCCGCTCATTCTTCAACCTTCCTCGGAGTACGAGTATTTGTATCCATGCTTCGGATAGTCTTTGCGGAGCGGATGGCCCTCCCAATCCGCCGGCATCATGATGCGTTCCAGGTTCGGATGATTTATAAAAGCAATGCCGAATAGATCGAACACCTCGCGCTCATACCAGTTCGCGGCTGTCCATATGTGCGTAACCGAGTCCAGTTCCTCGCCTTCTCTCACGCGCAGCTTGATCCGGAGCCGGCGACGGTTGCGGATCGAGTGCAGAAGATAGATCACCTCGAACCTGGGTTCGACAGGCCACCAATCGACCGCCGTCACGCCGCTGAGCTGGTCAAATCCAAAATCATTCTTGAGCGCTTTCGAAAAATCGATCAGTGCCGATGGATCAAGCGTTAGCCTGGTCTCGCCTAATCGCTGGCTTGCTTCCACCACCGCGTCAGGAAACTGAGCGTCCAGCGTTCTCAGCGTGGCATCGTCTTCGAACGCTTCAGGCAGCACGCTGCGTCTCTCCCGTGCTGTCGGCGTCCTCCCGGTCTTCCGTCGCCCAGTCGAGAACACCCTTCTTCCAGATGTAGAAGAATCCGCAGAGGACCAGAACGATGAATAGGAGCATTTCGATGAACCCAAACAGCTTCAGTTCCCGATACACCACCGCCCAGGGGTAAAGGAAAATGGCTTCAATATCGAAAAGAATAAAGAGCATCGCTACCAGGTAATATTTGACGCTGAACCGCTCTCTGGCAGAGCCAACCGGCGTCATGCCCGATTCGTACGGCGAATCCTTCACTCGATCGCGAACCTTGCGGCCTACAACTGCGGAAGCGCCGATCATTCCGCCCGCGACCACAAGCGCGATTACGATCTGAACAAGAACAGGGAAGTACGTCTCGGCATAAGTGGTTGGCATTCGTGGATTTCCCCGCAACGCTCGCAGCCGGAAACATTCACTATAATACCGTTGACGGATTAGAGGAACCGACTTGACAAGTCAACATATCGAAATCATGGTGAATGGAGAAGCGAAAAACGTGAGCAAGGATCTATCCGTCGACCAACTTCTGCGTGAACTCGGCGTCGAAACCAGCCGAGTCGCGGTGGAACTGAACGGCAAGATCGTTGCGAAACGTGATTGGGCTTCCACTCGCGTCGAATCCGCATCCCGACTCGAAATCGTTCAGTTTGTCGGTGGCGGTTGAAAGGCGCAAGCGTCCGCACTCAGGTAGAGAATTCCCCCCTCTATCGGTTCTTGTCGGACGCATAATTTCCTATTGACAGCGCCTACGGCTGGGGTAGAATTGGGGAGCTACTCTCCCCGAAACGAATCCTGGGTGTTATGTTCAAAACACGAAAGGCACGCCCTGATTTAGAACAACCCGGACGCATGTACACCAGCACGGACGTCGCCAGCATCGCGCAGGTCAGTCTACGCCAGCTTCAATGGTGGGACGAGCGCAAGGTGGTATCGCCCCGGCACGAGGGCCATAAGCGGGTTTACTCCCCGGAAGAGGTCGTCGAAATCACAGTCATCGCCGAGCTGCGGCGCAAAGGCTTTTCGCTGCAGAAAATCAGGCGTGTTCTCAGGTTCCTGCAGCGGGAAATGGGTCGAAGGTTAGGCGAATTGCTCGACAGTAATTCCAAGCTGCATCTGCTGACTGATGGTAAATCGATTTTTCTCGAAGACCAGCACGAGAGAATCATCGATCTGCTGAAGCATGCCCGCCAACCCATGTTCTTGGTCTGCGTAAGCGACCAAGTGCGCCGGCTGGACGAGCCCCCTAAGAAACTAGCCCAGACCGAAACCAGCGCCTCCGCTGCGCGCCGATCGAAAGCTGCGGTTTAGTTGCCATTCGTGCAGCGGGCCTCCGGGCCTGCCATGCCGCCATTGTTGGCGGCATTTGAGTGCGCCGGGAACGACCTAGCCGGACCTAGCCGAACTCCGTCACATCCGCTCCCTGTCGGTCGCGGTTCCGATATGCAGGTTGATTCATAATAACTTACAGAACCGCGCGCGTCAGCAAGCGGTTTAGTGACTGAGTTCGGCTAGCGCACCTTAACTTGCCCGCGTATTTCGCCAGCTGGAAACGTGGTGGTGTGCACGTTTACGTATCCATTCCCCGAGCGGATGGCCTTAAGCAAGGCAGCGAAGTTACCAGGCTGAATGCCCTGAGGAATAACCGAATCCGCATTGGTGGCCGGCAACACACTCACGTCGGCAGCCGTTATGGTACCGGTGATCGTGCCGTCAGCGGGGCAAGCCGGTTTTGCTCCGCCGCACAGAAATACGATAATTCCACCGTTCGTTTTGCTCGCGCCGAAGTGTATATGGGCCATCGTGACCGGGCTGCTCATGTGCTCGTAGGACAAGGTGAATGGAATCGAACCCTCTTCTTCGATCTCGGCCTCGAATTGGCCAAAACTCTTTGCAAATACCGCTGGAACCTGGTTTAGGGGGGAAAGATCCGCTCGTAGATACTCTTCATTTTCCGAGTCGTTTGCCCGCACGGTGCTCGCTGTCACAATCATCGCGAATACGGCCGCTAGACAAAAACACGCCCCGCTCGCGGTTCTGTTGCCAAAATACTTCTTCATCGACTGTTCCTCCTTCTTTGTCGGCCCCTGTTTCTAGGGCGACGAAGTGAGAGTACCAGCCAAATGAAACTGAGTCATAAGTTAATAGTTAATTCCCGGTAAATCTCTAAGCTCCCTCCCGCATCCCGCCCCATTTCCAAAAACTCTGGCGCGAAACCGGGTCGCCTCGCCCCAGTGAAGTCGCAAAAACCCGCCTCAAATTGCAAGCTAGAGTTATCGGGCCAATTGCTGAATGTGTGCCGAGACACGAAACACTGGAACATCCGACGGCGGGGACGTGACGCCGCTTCCCGTCGCGGCAGCGCTAATTCTGGCCGCCGGCGCTGCGAGCCGGATGGGCTCCCTGAAACAACTTCTGCCGTTCGGTAAAGGTACGCTGATTTCGAATGCGATTGCACAGGCGAAAGGTGCTTCCTTTGAAAGAATTGCGGTCGTGGTGGGAGCGCATGGCGATCTTGTAACTCTCGCCGCCGCCCAGGAAGGAGTTGAAGTCGTCGAGAACCCCGACTGGCCCTCCGGTATGGGAACTTCGATTCGCGTGGGACTCGATCACATCACAGAGCGAGCGCCTGTTCCTGAAGTACTCGCCATTCTACTCGCCGACCAACCGTTAGTGCGGGCCTCGCATCTTCTGGAAATGCGCCGCATGCAAGCGAAATCGCGAGCGCCCATCCTAGCCGCGGAATACAGCGGCCAACATGGCGTTCCAGCTTTGTTCACCAAAGACTTGTTCTCGTCGCTCGCCGCGCTCCCCGCTGACGCGGGTGCCAGACATCTGCTGCGCGGCGGCAGTTTCCCCGTCCTCGGCTTTCCCTTGCCTGAGGCGGCTACTGACGTCGACACGCCTGCCGACTTCGCCGGTTTAGCAACGGTGAGACCATGAGAGTAGCTGAGTACACGATGGAACAAAGGACGCTACGCCGCCGAACCGGTCAGTTGCTCGTCATTTTCGGTGTTTGGACAATCGTTTCGCTCCTCTCTCTGACACACCACTACATGGAAGAGTCAGGAGCTGGGGATTCGCGGCCCGTATGGAAAGTTTTCCTGATCTGGCTGACTTGTTACTATTCCTGGGCGCTGCTGACACCTCCCCTCTTCTCAGTCGCTAGGCGTTGGCCGATCACGAGGGACCGATGGGCGAGAAACATCGCGACCCATGTTCCCGTTTCTTTCGCCTTCACAGCCGTTTCCATTCTCATCAGCCACTTTTTGTATTGCCTGGTTGTGCAGAAACCGCTGGCGAATACTCAGGACTACATACAAAGTCTGCGTTTCACGTCGTTTCTTAAGCACTTTCCGCTGTATTGGACGACCCTGGCGGTAGCAAACGGGCTGTCCTACTTCAAGGCGCTTAGAAAAAAGGAACGTCTGGCGTCTCAACTCGAGCTTGAGCGGTCGCAACTTGAAACCAGCCTGCGCCAGGCACAGTTGGATGCCCTACGCATGCAGCTCAATCCTCATTTTCTGTTCAATACGCTGCAGACTATTTCCGTCCTGATGATGGACGACACGGCGTCGGCCAATCGTATGCTCGTGCGATTAAGCGACTTGCTGCGCTCCACACTTCGAAGCTCGGTGAGCGTTCTAACGCCGCTGCAAGACGAGGTTGCATTCCTTCGCGCATACCTCGAGATTGAGCAGATCCGTTTCGCCGACCGGCTGCTGGTCGAATGGAAGATCGAGCCTGCTAGCGCGCGAGCCTTGGTGCCGACGCTGCTGCTGCAACCGCTGGTCGAAAACTCGATCCGCCATGGAATCGCGCGCCTAGCCACTCCGGGAACCATTACCATTGCGAGCCGTATCGTCGACGACGTTCTTCATCTTTCGGTCGCCGATACCGGGCCAGGTCTCACGCAAGGACAAGGCGAAGAAGTGGGCCATGGCATCGGCCTGAGCAACACACGCAAGCGTTTGAAGCAGCTTTATCCCGAACACGAGATGGAAGTGATCGCCGGCCAGTCCGGCGGCTTCGAAGTGCGGATTGCGCTCCCACTCGCGCTTGAAGGCGCGGAAAGCAGCGAAGAACTGATACTACAATGATCAAGGTTTTGATTGTGGATGATGAGCCGATCATTCGGCGCGGGCTTCGGAGCCATCTGAGCCGGCACGATAACTATGAAGTTGTCGGCGAATGCTGTAACGGCCGAGCAGCTATTACGGATATCCGGGAAACAAAGCCCGACCTGGTTTTTCTTGACGTCCAAATGCCAGAGGTCGATGGATTCGCGGTGATCCGTGAAGTTGGTCCCGAAGAAATGCCCGCTGTTGTCTTCGTGACGGCATACGACGAGTACGCGGTGAGCGCTTTCGACGTCAATGCGCTCGACTATCTGCTGAAGCCGTTCGATGAGGAGCGATTTTCACGTTGCCTCACCCGCGTGGAGCAGCGATTGTCTCAACCTCGGACGGAACACTCGCTGGTCGAAAAGCTCACGTCCCTGGTTGCCGAGCAGGCGAAGCCTCGAACGGCCGATCGCCTGGCCATACGGAATTCCGATCGAATTACGCTGTTGCAGACTGACGATATTGACTGGATTGAGGCGGCCGACAACTACGTCGAGATACACGTCGGCAAGCAGGTGCATCTGATGCGCGAGACTTTGAGCAACCTCGAGCAGCGCCTTCAGCCATTTCGTTTCCTCCGCATTCACCGCTCCCGCCTGGTCAATGCCGGCCGCATCAAGGAACTCCACCCGCTCTTTCACGGCGAATACGAGCTGGTTTTGAGCGATGGCACCCGCCTGACCTCCAGCCGCCACTACCGCGAGGTTCTTCAAAGCCTGCTCGTCTAGTTACAATGTCCCTGAATGCGGAAGGCCGCCGTTCTGGGCTCGTTGTTTGCAGCAGCGTGGGTGCTCGCGCTTCCCGAATCGAGCCAGCTTCATTTCCGCGACATCGCTTCTGAAATCGGCATTAACGGTAAAAACACCTACGGCGGTCTTCGCACGAAAGACTACATCCTTGAGGCGACCGGCAACGGCGCCGCGATTTTCGACTACGACGGCGACGGCCGGAACGACATCCTCATCACGAACGGAACGACTCTGGACGCGCGAAAAGCAGGCGCGGAACCACGTTTGCAGCTTTATCACAACGATGGCAATGGCCATTTCACCGATGTTGCTACGAAGGCCGGACTCACCTCGCAAGGCTGGGCGCAAGGCGTCTGTATAGGCGATTACAACAACGATGGCCATCCAGACATGCTGGTGACCTATTACGGCCACAATGTCCTTTACAGAAACCGCGGCGACGGAACATTCGAGGATGTAACCGAAAAGGCCCACCTGCCTATCGTCGGAGTACGCTATGGGTCTGGCTGCACGTTTGTCGATTACGACCGCGACGGCTATCTCGACCTGTTCGTATCGAATTATGTGAACCTGGATCTCGCCAAAACCCCGCGTCCCGGTCAGGGCGGCTTCTGCGAGTGGAAGGGGATTCCCGTGATGTGCGGGCCGCGCGGCTTGCCGCTGGCTTCGAACATCCTGTATCACAACAACGGAGACGGCACGTTTGAAGATGTCTCTGAAAAGAGCGGTATTCTGAAACCCGGCGGCCGCTATGGCCTAGGCGCAGTGGCCGCGGATTTTGATGGCGACGGCTGGCCCGATATCTACGTGGCTTGCGACATGACGCCAAGCCTCTTATTTCATAATCTGCACAATGGAACGTTCGAAGAGCGTGGAGTCGAGGCGGGTGTGGCCTATAATTTCGACGGCCAATTGCAAGCCGGCATGGGCGTGGCTGTCGGCGATTACGACGGCGACGGCAGGCTCGACATCGCGAAGACGAACTTTTCGGGAGATCTCTCTTCTTTGTTTCACAACGACGACGGCAGATTCTTTACCGACGTTTCGCGCGAAGCAGGCCTTGGCGTACACCAATTGCTCGGGTGGGGCGTTGCCTTTGTCGATGTGGACAACGATGGCTGGCCCGATTTGGTCGAGGTAAATGGACACGTCTATCCCGAGGTTGAAGGGAAACAGCTAGGCGACTCCTATTACGAAGACACGGTTCTATTTCACAATCGAGGCAATGGCAAGTTCGAAGACATCAGCGCCTCCGCCGGTCCCGCGTTCCGGACTCCACGGCCGGCGCGTGGCTTAGCCGTCGGCGACATCGATGGCGACGGGCAGCCGGAACTCGTTATCGTCAACATGAACGCCACGCCAAGCGTTCTCCATAACGACGCTCCTCCCCGGTGGCATTCGGTCAACGTCGAACTGACCGGCACAAAATCGAATCGAAGTGCGATCGGCGCTCTCGCTACCATCACTGCGGGCGGCAGAACAAGAGTCGCTCCCGTTCTCGGCGGCTCCAGTTTCTATTCGCAGAATTCATTCGCATTGCACTTCGGCTTGGGACCCGCCACGCGAGTGGACCAACTGGAAGTTCGCTGGCCCCGCGGCGAGGTCGAACGATGGCAAAACCTCGGCGTCGATCGTACACTCAAAACGGTGGAAGGTCGCGGCAAAGTGGAAGAAGTTCCATTTGAGCGCGCAGTATCAAGGTGAAGGGCTCCTGGACTCGGCTCGATCGCCGAACGTTTCTTAAGGCAGCGTGCGCTGCGCCTGCTTTGTCGAGCCTTCTGCAGTCGCCCGCCACCTATGCCGAACCTGTCCCACAGCACGCGCCTTATTTGAAATTGGCGCCGTTTATCCAGCCTGGCGCCGATCAATTCCCAGAAGAAGCGCAAGCGATCGAGGCCGAAGCAGCGCTGCGCCAGGCGATCGTTTCGGGAAAGCTGCCCGCAGAACCCAGCCTTGAAACTCGTTTCATTCAATGGCGTGAGTCTTTGGGCACGATCCGCCGCGCTCAATTCTTTGTTTTGCCCGGCGATCGCGTCCGATTCGAAGTCGCCAGCTTGAAAGACGGCTATCTACTTTACACAACAGGCCATTGGCAGGCGCGATGGCAGGGCGGCAAGTTTACATCGCTTCAGCCTATCGACGAAAACAGGACCAAAGCCTCTGAGGCAATGTTTCGCGATGTCACCGGCACAGTCTTCGACAATTGCGGAAGTTTTCACCAACAGTTATGCTTCGGGGTTCCGTATTGGCGTGCAAGGCTCGATCCCGCTTCGGGAATCGACCTCTACGGCAGCAACGGCATCGCTGTGGGCGATATCGATGGCGATGGCGTCGACGAGGTTTATGTCTGCCAACCCGGCGGCCTCCCAAACCGCTTGTTCCGTTTCCGCGGCGATCGTTTCGAGGACATCACGGATGAGTGGAAATTGGCTCTTCTCGACGACACCTCGGCTGCCCTGTTTCTCGACTTGCGCAATATAGGGCGGGAGGATCTGGTTGTACTGCGCAGCTCCGGTCCGCTGCTCTATCTGAACGAAGGGAACCGCTTCCGCCTCCGCGACGACGCATTCCGCTTCGCGACTCTTCCTCAGGGAGGTTTTACTGGAATGGCCTCGGCGGACTACGACCGCGACGGAAAGCTCGATCTGTATCTCTGCACCTACGTGTACTTTCAAAGCGAAGCCCAGTACACCTACGCCGTTCCGTATCACGATGCGAATAACGGTCCGCCGAATTTCCTTTTCAAGAATTTACTCGACCCGGACGGTTCCGGCAGCTTCGAAGATGTGACCGCAACCAGCGGCGTGAACGAGAACAATCATCGCTTCAGCTTCGCGCCCACCTGGTGCGACACAAACGGAACAGGCTGGCCCGATCTTTACGTCGCGAACGATTTCGGCCGCAATAACTTCTATAAAAATGACCATGGCCGGTTTCGCGATTTGGCCGCCCAGTCGGGCATCGAGGACCTCGGTCCAGGAATGAGCTCTTCCTGGTTCGACTACGACCACGATGGACGCCCCGACCTTTACGTCGGCAACATGTGGACCGCATCCGGCCAGCGCATTGTGCACAGCCCGAAATTTGCTCCGGCCCAAGGTGCCCCCGAATTCGCTGAAGCATATCGACGGCATACCAAGGGCAATTCGCTCTATCGGAACAAGGGCGGCGGCGTGTTCGAAGAAACAACGCAAGAACAGGGCGTAGCCATGGGACGCTGGGCCTGGTCGAGTGTCGGTCACGATTTTGACAATGACGGCGAGGCCGAGCTGGCAATCGGCTGTGGCATGCTGTCGAACGAGGCGCCGCTAAACAAATCCATCGCAGACACGATGAGCTTCTTCTGGCGCCAGGTGGTTTCCGAATCGCCTCAAACCGCTAAGAGAGCTCCAGCGTACGAGAATGGCTGGAATGCTATCAATCAATTCATACGCGAAGATTACAGCTGGAATGGCCACGAACCCAACGTCTTTTACGCCAAACGAGGCGGCCGTTATTGCGACGTTTCCGGCATCAGCGGTTTCGATTTCGCCGACGATACGCGGGCATTCGCCATAACCGATTTTGACGGCGACGGCCGTCCTGACCTCATCCTGAAAAATCGCTTGGGGCCTCAAATTCGCGTTCTCCAGAACAACTGCGCGGACGGAAACCAGTCAATCGCATTCGATCTTCGCGGCACGCGATCGAACCGGGACGCCATCGGAACTCGAATCGAAATCTTAGGCGGAGCAACTGTCTGGCTGAGCGCCGAGAGCGGCTATCTCTCGCAGCATTCCAAGCGCATTGTAATCGGACTCGGCAAGCGCGAGGGCCCGGTTCGCGTCCGGCTCGTTTGGCCTTCCGGGGCTTCTCAAGAATTTGGCCCTCTCGATCCCGGCCATGTCTACCGAATCACCGAAGGCTCGAAGCAGGTGACAAGCAAGCCATTTTCAGCTTCGAAACCAATAAAGGAAAAAGCGTTCAACACCGAAAACACACCCCGCCTTCACACCACGTGGTTTATGGATCCCTTGCCGTTGCCCGAGTCTGTCCCTGGGCCGGCGCTCCTTATTCTGAAAGGGGCGGAATCTGCGGTGCCGGTCGCCGGTGTCCCGTTGAAAGTGATCGATTTAAATAACGCTCGAACCGGACAGAAGACGTCCTGGGCCATATTCAGGCGCTATCTCTTCGACTATCGCCAGGACCTGAAAACGCCGCTCTGCTTGCTAATCAACGCGGAGGGAAAAGCCGCAAAGGTCTACGCCGATGTTCCGCGAACGGAAGAAGTGAAAGCCGATTTGAACGCGTTGCTCGCGAACGCGATGCCGAACAGCCTTCCCTTCCCGGGCGTTTACCACAACCCGCCACACCGCGACTATTTCAAATTCGCCGCCGGCCTGCTTTGGGAGGGCCAGACCGAATCCGCTCTTCCTTACCTTCACGAGGCGCTTCGCCGAGGCTCGGGAAATGCGCGCATTCCGATGCTCATCGGGCAAATCTATTTGCAAGCCGGCAGTCTTGATGACGCGGAGCAGTACATCCGGAAAGCCCTCGATTGGAATCCCGCCTATGCGGATGCGTGGTCCGAACTCGGTGGGGTCTACGAAGCTCGCAATAACACGCCTCAGGCACTGGCTTGCTTTGAAAAGGCCCTGGTTCTCAATCCCGATCTGACATACGTGCAATTGAATGCGGCTCACGCGGCCGAGCAGACCGGCGATAACGTCAAAGCCGAAAAATATTACCGGCAGGTGTTGAGCACCGAGTCGCAAAACCCCGATGCCGCAAACGGCCTGGGCCTCGTGCTGGCAAAACAGGGCCGCACTGACGAAGCGAAACAGTTCTTCGAGCAAGCCATTCAAGCCCGTCAGAATTTTGGATCGGCAATTAACAACCTGGCCGTGCTCTATCTCAACACCGGCCAGGTCAATGACGCCGCCGCGGCCCTCGAGTACGGTCTCAAAGTGGCGCCCGATGAAGATATTCTTTATCTGAATCTCGGCCGGTTGTATGTTCGTCAAGGACAGTTTGAAAGGGCGCGCGACGTAATGCAGCGATTGCTCGCGCGAAAGCCGGGAAATGCGGTTGCAGAACGGGCGCTTCGGGAGTTGGATAATCGATGAAACAAATCTCGCTGATCTGCCTTTTGTTCGCTGTGCCCCAGGACGCGACCGTTCTCGATTCTATCGTTAAATCCGGCCGGTGTTGGAATGTCGCCGAGAGCGCTTCCGAACGCGTTATGCCGAAACCCGCCATCGCTCCTGGACTCCCTCCACTTTTGAGCTTCCGTTATTATGAGGGCCGCGAACATCACCGGTTTTCGAGCCGCGATTTGGTTTTAGACGATGCCGGACATTAAGGTTTCGCGTGCGCTGGCCATCGCTCTAAGTTGCTGCGCGTTGGCTCTGACCGGCGCAAGGGAATCCACTCGTGACGAGGGCATCGCTGCGTTTAGCGAGGGACGTTATTCCGTTGCGCTCGAAAAATTGAAAAGCGCAGTAGCTTCCGATCCCCGCGATGCGAGAGCCCGCCTGTTCCTGGCTCTGGCCCAGGCAGCGACAAACGATTGCCGCTCCGCTCTTCCAATCCTTAAAAACGACGCCAATTTAAAAGACGACACGTCGTCCCTTCTCGCCGGAATCGCGGCCGCTAAATGCGAAGAAGCTGCCGGAGATACCACCGCTGGCCTCATTGTTTTGACCGCGCTCGAGCGCCGTTTCCCCAACAACGCCGATGTCCTCTACGCCCTCGCCAAGCTCCATATGCAAGCTTTCAACAACACGACCTTACGGATGTATCAGCACGTTCCCGCCTCGTACCGCGTTCATGAGCTCTCCGCTGAAGTCTTCGAACTCGAAAACCGGTTCGATGAAGCTGTCGACGAATACAACAAGGCGATTGCCGCAAATCCAGACGCGCCCGACCTACACTTCCGTCTCGGGCGCGCGCTCCTGATGCGATCTCATTCGCCCGACGCTCTCGAACAAGCCGCCCAAGCGTTTTCCGCCGAATTGAAGCTGAATCCCGAAGATGCCGCAACCGAATTCCAGCTTGGCCAGATCGCGGGCGTCGAGAACAAGCCCGGCCCGGCCAGAATGCATCTCGAGCGCGCGCTGTCGCTCGAGCCCGCGTTCCCCGAAGCCATGATCGCTCTCGCGAAACTGGATTCAGCGAGCAAACAGTACGGCCCTGCCGTCGCTCTCTTGAACCGAGCTGTCGCGCTCCAGCCCAACAACGAATCCGCCCACTACGCCTTGATGATGGCTTACCGCGATACCGGCCAACTCGACAAGGCAAAATCGGAAAAAGCGATACTCGACCGCCTCCAACGCCCGCCTGAAGGCGAGTTCACGCAATTTCTGAAAAAGCTGGGCGAGAAGCCTCCGCCGCAGTGACATACAGCATCGGTTTTATCGCCGCCATCGCTCTCGGAGCGCTTGTCTTCGAGCACTCGCCTGCCGTGTGGCGGCCTGATTTTGAAAACATTCACGTTCAGGCCGGTTTAACCGCGACCTTTCCCAATGGCGGAGACCAGTCGAAGCGCCTGATTGTCGAGACCACCGGCAGCGGCGTCGCCGCTTTCGATTACGACAACGACGGGCTGCCGGATCTGTTTATCGTTTCGGGCGATGGCGGCACCAACCGGCTTTATCACAACGATGGCCACGACCACTTCACCGACGTAACCGATTCGATGGGCCTGCATTCAAGCGGCTGGGGTCAGGGTGTTTGCGCCGGCGATTACGACAACGACGGCTACACCGATTTGTTCGTCACCTATTGGGGACAAAATCATCTATACAGGAACATCAACGGAAAACGCTTTGAAGACGTTACGGCGCAAGCCCATTTGCTGCAGGACCGGTTGCGCTACAACACCGGATGCGCTTTTGTCGATATCGACAACGACGGAAAACTCGATCTGTTCGTCGCCAATTACCTGAAACTCGATCCTCGCTCCGCTCCAAAGCCCGGTGACAATCCGTATTGCTTCTATCGCGGTATACCAGTCGCATGCGGCCCTCGCGGCTTGCCGTTCGATCGCAATTTGCTTTACAAGAACAACGGCGACGGAACGTTTTCCGATATCTCGGAAGCATCGGGAATTGCGGAGCCCGAAGGGCACTACGGCTTGGGCGTCCTCGCCACCGATGTCAATCATGACGGTCTTCCCGATATCTACGTGGCCTGCGATCAAACCCCTTCCCTGCTCTACATCAATCAGGGGCACGGCAAATTCGAAGAAGAAGCTCTATTGCGTGGAGTTGCGCTCGACTCAAACGGACGTTCTCTTTCCGGAATGGGCATCGCCGCGGCCGATTATGACGCGAGCGGCCAGCTCGGCCTGTTTCGCTCGAATTTCAGCGACGAGATGGAAACGCTGTATCGCAATCGCGGCGATGGCAATTTCGATGAGACCACCCTCGCGGCCGGTCTTGGAAAAAATACGCGATTTGTCGGCTGGGGCGCCGGCTTCTTCGACTACGACAACGACGGATGGCCCGATCTTCTGCTTGTGAACGGCCACGTCTTTCCCGAAGTCGACAAGCTGCACATCGACATTCATTTCAGAGACCGAGCCATTCTGTACCACAATCTGGCCAACGGAAAATTCGAAGATGTTTCGCTTTCAAGCGGCACCGGAGTCACCGAACCTCACGCCGCACGAGGCGCAGCTTTCGCCGACCTCGATAACGACGGTTCAGTCGAAGTTGTCGTGAACAATCAAAACGAGGCGCCCACGCTGTTGAAGCTTCGAGATGCGCCACCCGGACATTGGATCGAGCTGCGCCTGATAGGCACTCGTTCGAACCGTTCCGCCATCGGCGCACAAGTCAGTATTCGAGCCGGAGGCCGCGCTCAGATCCAGGAGGTCCGCAGCGGAGGAAGTTATCTTTCGCAAAACGATTTCCGCCTCCACTTTGGCCTCGGAACAGCTGAAATGGTCGACGAGATCGTGGTTCGATGGCCGTGCGGAACCGTCCAGCGAACAGGCCCGAAGCATGCCGATTCGCTCATCACGATTAAGGAACCCTAGCTATTACGCTGCGTTATCCTGAGAGTTTTGAGCGTGCCTGCCAGTGTAGGCACGCATCATCAGCAGGAGAGTTAATGCGCAAAAAAGTTACGGTCGTCGGCGCCGGAAACGTTGGGGCAAATACCGCCCAAAAGATCGCCGCGAAGGAGCTCGCCGATGTTGTCCTCGTCGACGTAATTGAGGGCGTTCCTCAAGGCAAGGGCCTCGATATGCTCGAGTCCGCTCCGGTCGAAGGCTACGATGTCAAGATCGCCGGAACAAATGGCTACGATGAAACCTCGAACTCCGATATCGTCGTCATTACGGCGGGCATTGCACGCAAGCCCGGCATGAGCCGCGACGATCTCCTGATGACTAACTACGAGGTCATCAAGGGCGTCACTGGCGAGGTGGCCAAGCGCTCACCCAACGCGATCCTCATTCTGGTCACCAACCCGCTCGATGCAATGTGCTGGACCGCGTTCAAAGTTTCGGGGTTTCCCCGCCACCGGGTTATCGGCATGGCGGGCGTGCTCGATACAGCCCGTTATCGCACTTTCATAGCCGAAGAGTTAAATGTCTCCTTCGAAAATGTCACCGCCATGGTGATGGGCGGCCACGGCGACACCATGGTTCCGCTGGTACGCTTTACTAATATTTCCGGCATTCCGCTCACCGAGCTGACCGACCAGGCAACCATCGACCGGCTTGTCCAACGCACACGCGATGGCGGCGCAGAAATCGTCAAATACCTCAAAACCGGTAGCGCCTACTATGCGCCAGCCGCCGCTGCATGCGAAATGGTCGAGTCCATTCTGAAGGATAAGAAGAAGGTTCTGCCGTGCGCGGCTTATCTCGAAGGCGAGTACGGCATCCACGGCCTCTTCGTCGGTGTGCCCGTCAAATTGGGATCGAAGGGCATCGAGCACATATACGAGATCAAGCTGACGGGCGAGGAATCCGCGGCTCTCAAGAAAAGCGCCGCCGCCGTTCAGGAGTTAGTGGACGTAATAAAACAAAAAATAGCGTAAGCGGCCCCTAAATTCGCTACCTTAGATTTAATGGCTCGTAAGTCTGCTGCTTCTGCCGGGCTTGGCAGAGACCAAATTCCCAAAATCAATTCTCGAACATACGAATTACAAGCTGCGCGTGGGCCGCTCGAAAATACACCGATGGGGAGTCTATGCCGCCGAAACCATCCCCGCGCACCACAAAGTGATCGAATACACAGGCGAGCGGATTAGCCGCCGCGAAACGAAAAAGCGCTCCGAAAGAGAGCTGAACTACCTGTTCACACTCGATAGCTACTGGACGATTGACGGATCGGTTAATGGCTCAGGCGCTCAGTACATCAACCACTGCTGCGAGCCCAACCTGGTCGCGCGAATTGTCAGAGGCCACATCCTCTACATTGCCGCGCGCGATATCCGCCCCGGTGAGGAGCTCACCGTCGATTACCATTTCGGCGCGGAGGTTGAAAAAGTGCCCTGCGCTTGCGGATCGCTCCGATGCCGCGGCACTATCAACGTGAAAGGCTAGGCGCTCGCAGCGGGTGCGTCATTTCCTTCGGCTGAACCCATTCATCAAACTGTTCATCCGTCAGCAAGTTCAATTTCTTCGCGGCTTCACGCAGGCTAAGCCCTTCCCGGTAAGCAGTCAGCGAGATCTCGGCCGCCTTCTCGTATCCGATGTGTGGATTCAACGCAGTCACCAGCATCAGCGAATTCTCCAAATTTTCTCTAATCCTGGCCGTGTTTGGTTCAATCCCTTTCGCGCAGTGTTCCTTGAACGATTCACAGGCGTCGCGAAGCAATTCCGCCGAAGTGAGCACATTGTGCAGCATCACCGGCTTAAACACATTCAGTTGAAAGTTTCCTTGCGAGCCAGCGAATGCTACCGCCTGGTCGTTGCCGAACACCTGCACCGCGACCATCGTCATCGCTTCACACTGCGTGGGGTTCACTTTGCCGGGCATAATGGACGATCCCGGCTCATTTTCGGGAATAATCAGCTCTCCTAATCCCGCTCGCGGTCCCGAAGCGTGCCAGCGCACATCGTTGGCAATCTTCATCAGCGCCCCGGCCAGCGTTCTGAGCGCAGCACTCATATTCACCATTTCATCGTGCGCGGAAAGAGCCGCGAATTTGTTCTTCGCGGAAAAGAACGGCTTGCCCGTTTCGTCCGCAATCCGCCGCGCCGCCAGATCGCCGAACCGCTCGTCCGCATTCAGCCCCGTACCCACGGCTGTGCCTCCGATGGCGAGCCCGTACAGACCCGCCGACGCCGCTCTGATTGACCCAACGGCGTGCTGAAGTTGCGCGGCCCATCCCGAAATCACCTGCCCGAGCGTAACTGGAGTAGCGTCCTGCAAGTGCGTCCGGCCAACCATAATGACATCGGAGAAGCTCCCGGCCTTTTCGAGAAACGTACCGATCAGCGAATCCACCGCGGGAATCACGCGGTTCTCGATTTCCTCTACTGCCGCGATATGCATCGCTGTCGGAAATGTGTCGTTCGACGACTGGCTGCGATTGACATCGTCATTGGGATGAATCGGTTTTTTCGAGCCAAGCACGCCGTTTGCGAATTGGATGGCTCTATTTGCGATCACCTCGTTAGCGTTCATGTTGGTCTGCGTGCCCGAGCCGGTCTGAAAAACGACCAGCGGAAACTCCGAATCGAGCTTCCCGTCGATTACTTCCTGAGCCGCGCGAGCAATGAGTTGCGCCTTTTCGGCCGGCAATTGACCAAGTTCCTCGTTGGCTAGCGCAGCAGCTTTTTTAAGAATTCCGAAAGCCCGAATCAGCCCGCGGCCCCAGGTGAAGCGCTCCACTCCAATCTTGAAGAATTCGGTGGACCGCTGTGTCTGAGCGCCCCACAAACGATTGACCGGCACGTTGACAGGCCCTAGAGCGTCTTTCTCTACCCGGAACGTTTCAACCGCCGTCGTGTGCGCCATAATTCGAACGCCTCCATTCTTCAGCCTACCCGAACTTCGTCACCGAACCACTTGCTGGCGGCCGCGGCTCCGAAACGAGGCCAATGGGATCAGGCATTTGGCCTAGCCGCGCCCGAAGGAAGCGGTCCGCTGACGAACTTCGCTTAACGCCAATGCTGTTCACTTAAGGGGAAACCCAAAGCTCTCCATGTCGCAGGCTCCCAATTCCGAGGTTCTTGAATCATCTTCCGAGACGCTGACTTTACAGACATCTGGATTTTTACGTGACTTCGGTATCCGCGCTATTCGCCAGCGTGGTTCATTTTCCGAGAACCCGGTTTTACATTCTCAACTTCCGATTAACGGGTGCGCGCCGCTAGCTTGCACCCCGGGCGTCTCAGGCCAGAACGGGCCTCGCAGTTCTCTCCGCTAGCAAAGCCAGCCTCTCTTCGTGATTCATGGGTTCCCACGGAACAAGTTTTTCGGCAAGCACATCCATTCGGCGTAGGACGGTCAACTCGATGAAAAGCCCCATAAAATCCAAGTCCCGAAAGACCAGGGAGCCGGACTCTTTCATCTTGTCGCGAATTCGCTCGAAATGGGCTGGCATCTCGGTCCAGTGCAGGCCAGATCGGTGGTGATGACATAGGTGGTATCCCTCGTTCATGAAGTTCACCTCATCCAAGACGGTCACGGTATTTATAAAATAATCCTCGGGGTGTTTCGGGTCACAGAAGGCGTGCTGAACCCATGCGGTGATTGCCATGATGACGTTCATGAAGAGAAGAGGAACTAAGACGAATACGATCCCAATTCTCCAATCGTAAATAAAGACAGCTCCGAAATAAACGCAGTACCGTGTTATTCCCCAAAATATTCGTTTTCGGTTCTGTTCCTGGCCTTTAGCTTTAAAGTAGGCGTATGGAGCAAGCCCCAGGGCCGTCCAAATGTTGTCTGAAAGATACCAAAAGAAATCCAGTGGATTGGTTCGATCGTAGCCACTGGAGTAGACATTATCGTCGGGTCCCCCGTTTTCTTTATGGTGGAGACGGACATGAACCGTCCGACCCAGCTCTGGAAGGTCCCCATACAAATATCCGAGAAAGAATTCCGCGTAGCGCCCGAGGACCTTTTCGTATTCCCCTGAGAAGTACCCATGGGGCCGGTGCGCCTCCATGTGTTTGGCGCTGAACATCCTCATAGAGCGCTGAAATTTGAAACCGCACAGCGAAAGATAGAAAGCGATCGCCAGCAGAAGTCGAGGTTTTCCTAAGACGAGCTGGATCACGAAAATTGGCACAGCAGTAAGGGTGAGAGAGACCATGATTCGTAACGCGGGGGTGTCTCGGGAGTCTCGCAGAACTCTTTGGCCCAGGCGGTCGATGAACCGGTCGTAAGCTTGAGAGAGAAATTGATACGTGTCGCGTAGAGGACGAACCCTCCCGAGAAGCTTGGCCACACCGTAGCATCCAAAGGAAAGCACGCCTACGAGCGATATGGCAACAATGCTACCTAGAGCAATGAGTACTGCTAATGACCGAACTACAAGTTTGAGTATGGCTTGAGGTCTGATCGCATGCCAATACGTCTTTGAGCGCGCGTCTGCTCGCGCGTCGTTGAAATTCGCTGGCGTTAACTTGCCTACGAATTGCACATTCGTCATTGTACTAATTGACCGGCTTTGTCAGGTGTCGCGCGCAAAAGGATTCTACACTCGAGTGGAGCAAAGTTCCAGCGTCGAACGTCGTACTATCCCGGAGAGAGTTTATTGAACGAGGGCAACCGCGCCCACAACGAATAGGTGATTAACACAATCAACGAGGCGAGAACCGCAGGCCCGAAACCCATTGAGGTCTTTCCATTCAACCAGATTCCATTCCCGCGTCCGACATCGTGGCGCTCGTATCGGATTGCGCCAAGATGACGCACTATTCGGAAACAATCTGATTGTTGTGCACGAAATGTCCGGTCATCGTAGCTTGGCCGGCCCGCACAGCAACCCGACCAACCGATGAAACCATTTCGCAGATCAGTTGTCCGTATAACGGGCAAGTCGTAGAAGTGAAGTCGCCCGGCGACCCCAAGCCACTCCGAGAGACATGCCACCTTATGCTCTCGGGCCGCATTCGCGCTGCTCGCGGCGCCCATGATGGGTTAAGCGAACAGCATTGCGCCTAACGCGCCGCGCCCTACAAATTTCTCAACGCGAAAGCACAAATCTCATAACCTACTATGTATTTGAACGGAAATTCACCCATCGTGTAGTGGCCGCAAGGTAAGACCTTCACCTCGTGTTGCCAGCCGCACTCCCGCGCATTGGCGATCACCTGCTCCGACAAGTCCACTGGAAAGGTGGTGTCGTACCGCGTGTAGATGAATTTCGATTTTTTCCGGCTCGCCGTGTACAGATCGTTGTAACTGGGCGGGCTGATGCACCGCCACATTTCGCGCAATGTGTCGAGCTCCAAGGCGCTTTCCAGGCTCTCGGCAATGTGCCGCGACGAGAGGCCGCGCCAAACGACATCGGCGAAATACGTCGAACAGTGGTTGAAAATATTAATCCTGACCCGGGCGTCGTGGGCGCTCGCCAGAAACGCGTAGCACGATCCGAGGCTCGTGCCGATAATTCCCAGCCGCGAATAACCCTCCTGCTCGAGCCAGTCGAAACAGCAGCGCGCGTCGATGACAGCCTGGCGCGTCGCATCAATCGTCCGGCATACATTGGCCGATACTGCATAATCGGCTCGCGAAAACTTCGGAGGCATTCGCGAATCATGATACGGCAAACTGAGGCGAAGCGCGGAAACGCCTAGCCGCGCGAGTCCCTTGCAGAGCGCGTTGTGTTGCGGCAATCTCGAGTTCCAGTGAGGCAGAACAACCACCGCCCTTCCATTACTTCTTTTCGAGGGAAACCACATCGCCGAGGCCGAGTTGTTCTCAGGGACCGGAGTCCGCACAGGCGACGTAAACCGAAGCCACTGCCCGTCGAGCCGGAAATCGCCAGGGGTCTCATAGCCATAGAAACTCTGGCTGCCGGCGAGTATGCGGCGATTCAGCTCGCAAATGTACGCGGCCGGATTTCGCGAACCGTTCAGCTCCATCCGTTCCGCACAGGGCCACCGAGCAGACCATTCCAGCCCAAAATCAAATGGTCTGACAATCCTGTCGGTGGCTCGAGAGCATAGCCGGTTCTCCCACGAGTCCATCCATCGTCCGTAAAGCCGCGATACCCGGCTCATGTCCCCGGAACAAGCTGAAATGTATGGGCCCTCGGCTGAGCAGCTTCGCGCTGCTTTTGAACGATTTCGCTTTCGAGCGAATCGAGCGTATCCATCGCCGGCTTGGCTTCGGGCAAAGCGTATTTAGCCAAGGGGACCTGAATGTTCCGCCACCGGTCGTTGTGAATCGTTGCATGTGCAACCGTGAGTTCGTAGACCTCATTCGCCTGTTGCGCCATGGGCGTATTCAGGACGGCAAGGTTGACGCCGTTTGCCAGATCCGCACTGCTGAACGATCCCACGGTCGTGCTGTCTATCTGGAGAGCATAATTCCCGGGCTTAAGACCGGTGACGCGAAGCGGCTCCTCGTTCAGAGCCTCCGTGACATCGGAGCTGTGTATCGCGAGCGCCATCAATGCCCCATCTCCACCGCCGGTCCACTCCGCAAACGGCAGAGGCAGCGAGCTGTCCTGTTCGGTCCATTGAACGCCGTTGCCACCCTTAAGATCCGAGACCTGAGCAAAATCCGCAAACTGCAGTTTCGGCACGCTTCCCGAGGCATCAATAGCCACGGAAGAAACAGTCGGCCTTGCGTTCCACGCCTTCAGAAGCTGCTCGGCCATAATCAAATGTCCGGAGATGGCAGGATGAACCCGATCGGGCAATATCTTTTGCGCATCGGCGGGATTCGCTGAATTCGCCTTCTCGAGCATCGCAACCATAGGAGAGTTAAAGTCCGCGACAATAAGGTTCTTTTGCCGGCCGTAATTCGCGATCCATTTACTGAAGCTCAGGAGCACAGCGTTGTACCCGCCGGGAAACGTGGGCGGCCGTGTAACGTCATCGTATGGTGAGGGCTCAATGAGCGTGATTCGTATGCCCGGATCGGTCTTTTGAACCGTGTTGACGATGTACTCATAGCCGTTGAAAAACGTGGTGTCATTCCCCGGCGTTTCCGGCTGATACCGTCCATCATTCATTCCCAGCATGATCGTCATCACTGTCGGCTTGTAGGCGAGTACGTCCCGCTGCAGTCGGAGATCAATAGGCCCACCACCGCCGCCGCTCACTTTATCGCCGCCCCATCCCGAGTGAAGGAAGGTCGCATCCAACTTCGGATAGCGCGTCAGAACAAACGTTTCCGTGAGAACTGTGTAGAGGCGCTGATCGGTGATGCTGTCGCCATAAAAGACGACGCGATCGCCCGGTTTTAAATAAAATGCGTCAGCCCCAAAGACCGCCGTGGCCGAGACAAGCGCGGCCAGGACACACAAACCTCTTCGCATATGCGTTTCAAAATGGGTATTGAACCTTTAGTGTACCGTCCAGGGCACTGCCGGTTGGTGGCGTTGTGCGCGGTTCAAGCAAGCGCCGCCTGCTATCCTGCCCCTCGGCATGCTCCAAGCTTGCCTTGGATCGGTAACAGGTCTCGAGATGACGATATCAGCCCAAAAGGTGGAACTGGAGGATATCCAGCCCCTTCGCGCATTGTTTCTTCAGGAAACCAACTTTCAGATCCGCTATGACGCGTGTCACGAGCGTGGCTGGACTGACTCGTATCTTTTGATGATGGACAATCTTACGGTCGGCTACGGCTCGATCAAGGGGCGAGAAATTAAAGACCGGGACACGGTATTCGAGTACTTTATCGTGCAGCCGTTCAGAAGGAAGGCGAGCGAAGTGTTCAGAGAGCTGCTAGCCGTTTCTGAGGCTCAATTCATTGAATGCCAAAGCAACGACCTGCTGCTTTCTTCGATGCTTTACGAATTCTCTCCCTCAGTAAGCGCCGATGTGGTGTTATTCGAAGATCACGCCGCTACCGAGTACGCTGTTCCAGGCGCGCTCGTTCGCCGCAGACACAGTGACGATCAGATCTTCGAGCACAGAACTGAGCCGGTTGGGGACTATGTGGTGGAACTGAGTGGAGAGGTCGTCGCAACCGGCGGGTTCTTGCTCCACTACAACAGGCCTTTCGCGGATTTGTACATGGAAGTTCGGGAGGATTACCGCCGGCGCGGAATCGCGAGCTTTCTGTTGCAAGAGGTAAAGAGGGAATGCTGCCTCGCGGGTAGGGTTCCGGCGGCCCGGTGCAATATTCGAAACGTGGCCTCGCGAGGAGCACTGACCAAAGCCGGTTTGAGAGTGTGCGGCTTCATGCTGATGGGCAAGGTAGACAGCCTAGCCAATGAAGCAGCAAAATGAAGGCGTGATGTTACAGGACATTCGCTTGGGGCTAAAGATGCTGGTTAAACATCCGGGCTCGAGCATCATTGTCGTTTTCACTCTAGCGCTGGCGATTGGCGTGAACACTGCCATCTTCAGCGTGCTGAACGCTGCGCTGCTGAAGTCGCTGCCGGTGCGCAGCCCCAATGACCTCGTGATGCTCACCGACCCCAACGCTTCTATGGTCCTGGGCGGAATGCAAACGGGGCCACGGAGTCTATTGAGTTACCCCGAGTTTGTGCGAGTGCGCGATCGCTCGGCAACAATGTCCGGCATCTGCGCTTCCGGGTTACGGCTCGAGCGCTGGCCGGTTCGCGTCTCGGGCGGCACGCAAGAAGAAGCGCGTGGCCACATGGTTAGCGAAAACTATTTCTCTGTCTTCGGCGTGCACCCCGCCATCGGTCGCTTCTTCACGCAACGTGATGCCGCGGGAGCCGGCAAAGATCCATATGCTGTCATCAGCTACGACTATTGGCAGCGAAGATTCGGCGGGAGTGCCGCCGTGCTTGGCACGCCGATTCGGTTTTACCGCACCACGCTCATCGTTATTGGCGTCGCAGCAAAGGGTTTCCGAGGCGAGACCGTGGGTCAAGATCCGGATGTATGGCTGCCGATGATGATGCAGCCGCTAGTTATGCCAAGCGGGGATGGGTTGCACGACCCGTCTTTAATGTGGCTGCACGTTTTCGGGCGTCGGAAAGCCGGCGCGACCATCCCGCAGGTTCAGGCGGAAGTGAATGTCTTGTTCCGCGGAATCCTCACGACCAGGTACGCCGCTACGATGCCGGCACAGGCTCAAAGAGACGCCCTCAATCAATACATCGTCGTGAAGCCTGTACGCACAGGCGCATTCCATGGCCACGACGAGTTTTCCGAACAATGGACAATCCTATTGGCGCTGGCCGGCCTGGTTTTGTTGGTTGCATGCGCGAATGTCGCAACCCTGCTGGTGGCCCGATCGACCGCGCGTTCCCGGGAAGTAGCCATACGCCTTTCGATCGGCGCTTCGAAAGGACGGCTCGCGCGGCAGCTGCTGACCGAAAGTCTACTGCTGGCGGCGCTGGGCGGTATCGCCGGCATATTCGTGGCAGTAATGGCTTCACCAGCTTTGCTTCGGCTCATATCCGATGCCAATGACGGATTCAGACTTTACGGGGGCATGGACCTGCGAGTGCTGGCATTTACCGTGTGTGCGACTCTGCTGACAGGCATTCTGTTTGGGCTTGCTCCCGCGTTTCGCGCAACGCGTACAGCCGTCAACCAAACACTTAAGGAGACCGGCCGTAGTACAACGGGTTCGAGGCAGCGGGCGCTAGCCGCAAAGACCCTCGTTGTGGCGCAAGTGGCACTCTCACTTCTGCTTGTTTTCGGAGCCGGACTGTTCCTGCGAAGCTTGTGGAATCTGCAATCGGTCGCACTCGGGTATCCACAAGGAAATCTGTTGCTCGTCAACGTGGATAGTTTCAACGCTGGTTATCGGGGCGTACGCGCTGTCAATCTATATCATGAACTGGCGGCGCGCATTCGCGAGATTCCCGGTGTGCGCGCTGTCAGCTATTCCGATCGTGACTTGCTCAGCGGGTTCGACGGGGCTTTCCCAGTTGCGGTGGAAGGATTCGCACCCCAGAACGACGACGATCGCGGATCGACCGGCGGTTTTGTCGGTCCGGCATATTTTTCAACGCTTGGGATTCCGATGCTGCTGGGGCGGGAAATCGGTCCGCAGGATACGGCAAATTCACCGGGCGTTTGCGTCATAAACGAGGCGTTTGCAAATCACTTCTTTGCCGGCGGTAATCCGTTAGGCAAACACATTACGAGCACACTCCCAGACGAGCAAGGGAACGAGGTGAGGCGCTCGATGGAGGTGGTGGGCGTTGCAAAAGACGCCCGTGTCAGTTCACTGCGCGGCGCGATCGATCCAAAATTTTACACGCCTGCGGATCAAACCGGGGGCCCGTCGTGGTTCGAAATCCGCACTGCGAGTGATCCAAAACGCATGTTGAATGCTGTCAGAGTGACGATTCTTGCAGTCGATGAAGACTTGAGCGTGCAAAGCGCGCGAACTCTTAACGAACTGATTGACGCGCAGAACGCGCAGCCGAGACTGATTGCGCGGCTTTGCACGATTTTCGCAATTATCGCACTGATCCTTGCCGCAGCGGGACTTTATGGCGTTTTGTCGTACAGCGTTGCGCGCCGGACAAACGAAATAGGGATTCGCATGGCGCTTGGCGCGGACAAGAGCAGGGTGACCGGCATGATTCTCAAAGAGACGGCATTCCTGGTCGCTACCGGCGTGATGGCCGGCTTGGGCGCGGCGGCCCTGAGTGCGCGGCTGATGACGAGGCAACTATATGGACTCAATGCGACGGGGCCGCGCTGGTCGCTGGCTCGGTATCAACATGTGGACAGCGCGACACAGTTGTTCGGAATTGGCGCCATGGACCCCCTCACGATGGGAGTGGCGGTCAGCGCGCTCACTTTGATCGCTTTCCTAGCCGCTTACATCCCGGCATTGCGCGCCGCGCGCGTCGACCCGGTCAATGCATTGAGACATGAGTGACCGGTTGGGCTTGCGTGTACGTACCCGGTCGCCAGCATGTATCATCGAATATAGGGCCTCCAGATGCTGAGGCCCTGCTGTGAAGTGCATGACAAACTTTCGTCGCATCGCTGTCTGGCTCCTGTCCGGACTCTGCTGTTCAGTTCCCATCGCTCTACGCGGAGCGACCGTCGATTACAGCAAAGATATTGCACCGCTGCTCCAACAATCGTGCGGGAAATGTCACGCGGGCAGTGCGGCTATGGGGCAGCTCCGGCTCGATTCGGAAGCCGCGGCTCTGCGGGGCGGAAAATCGGGACCAGCTATCGTCCCAGGCAAAAGCGGCGATAGCCTTCTCATCAAGCGTGTTCTTGGTTTAACCGATGGCCCGCGAATGCCGATGGGCGGCGATCCGCTGCCTGCCCGGAAAGTGCAGCTCCTGCGGGCGTGGATTGATAAAGGCGATTTTTCAGAAGCGAAAGCTGAGGCGGCAAAGGGCGAGGCAGTTCAGACGGCCGGCACTGGATCTTCGCCGATGTTCGCGACGAAAGTCCGGCCGATTCTGTCGGCGCGCTGCTATCAGTGCCACGGGCCCGAGACGCAGCAAGCCGGATTGCGGCTCGATTCGCTGAACGCGATTCTAAAGGGCAGCGATTCCGGGAAGATCGTGGTTCCGGGTCATAGTAGCGACAGCCGGATCATCCGCCGCTTGCTCGCCAAGGAGCGCCCTCAGATGCCTTACGGCGGCCCTCCGCTGAGCGCCGATGAAATCTCGACCATTCAGGAATGGATCGATAAGGGCGCGACGGGGCCCGATTCGACCGCTCCGACCGCCTCCACGAGGCCGCTGAAGCATTGGGCTTACATCAAACCAGTCACGCCGCCGATTCCGAACGTTAGCAACCCATCTTGGGTGCGCAATCCGATTGATAATTTCATACTCGCGAAGCTCGACAAGGAAGGACTGAAGCCTTCGCCTGAGGCCGATAAAGCGACATTGATCCGGCGCGTTTATCTCGATCTGATCGGGCTTCCGCCGAGTCCGAGGGAAGTCGACGAATTCTTGTCCGACCGCAGCCCGAATGCCTACGAGAAAGTGGTCGACCATCTGCTTGCTTCACCGCATTATGGCGAGCGCTGGGCCAGGCAATGGCTCGATATGGCTCGTTACGCCGACACCAACGGATACGAGAAGGACAACCGGCGAACCGCCTGGGAATATCGCGATTGGGTGATTCGCGCGTTGAACCAGGACATGTCGTTCAAAAACTTCACCATCGACCAGATTGCCGGCGACATGCTGCCTAATCCGACTAAGGACCAGTTGATTGCGACCGGTTTCAATCGCAACACGATGCTGAACCAGGAGGGAGGCGTCGATCCGGAAGAATATTACTGGTATGAGCAGGTGGACCGCGTGAACACGACTGCATCCGTGTGGCTTGGCTCGACGCTTGGCTGTGCGCAATGCCACAACCACAAGTTCGATCCATTCACGCAGAAAGACTATTACCGATTTCTAGCTTTTTTCAGTAACAGCGAATACCAGGTGGTGGGTGGGCACTCCGAGCAATATGCATTGGAACCGGATCTCGAATTGCCGACGCCGGAGCAAGCGGTAAAAAGCAAGGCCCTCCGCGAACGCATGGGCAAATTGCAACAAACGCTCGACACGCAGACGCCCGAACTCGACGCGGCTCAGACGAAATGGGAAGCGGACATGCGGGCGGCGGGAAGCGCTTGGGCGCCGCTTCGTCCCGAACGAAACGAGTCGGCGGGCGGCGCTACATTAAAGGTCCTTCCTGATGCCTCGATTTTGGCGAGCGGGAAGAATCCGTTCGCCGACACATACACGCTAACGGCACGCACGAATGAAAAACAGATTACCGGCGTGCGCATCGAGGTCCTGAACGATAAGAGCTTGCCGCATGGTGGTCCGGGCCGCGATGCGGAAGGCAACTTCTTCCTGAGCGAATTCGACGTGGAAGCGGCTCCGGCGGACCAGCCCGAAGCAAAGCGGCACGTGATTTGGAAAACCGCGAAAGCGGACGAGGCGCAAAACGGCTACGACATTTCAAGTCTCACCGCGAAAGAGAGCGATGTGCGTGGCTGGGCAATCGACGCGTCGCCCACAGGTGCAGCGGGAGAGCGGCAGGCAGTCTTGATTCCCGACCAGCCATTCGGATTTCCGAGCGGCACGATTCTCACGGTGACGCTTAAACACGAGATGCGTCACGCGACGCGCAATCTCGGGCGCTTTCGCCTGTCGGTGACCGGGGTGAGTGAACCCGATTTTATTGTCCTGATTCCGGCGCGCATCAGGCCGATTCTCGACATCGCTCCTGAAAAACGCACGCCTGAGCAGAAAGAGAAGCTCTCTGCTTCCTATCGAGCCGTTTCGCCGCTGCTCGACGATACGCGGAAGCAGATGGCGGAGCTGGGAAAATCGCTGAAGGCGTTGGGAATTGCGACGGCGATGGTGATGCAGGAACGCCCTGGATATGCCCGTCCCACCGCCTACATTCGGGAACGTGGCAGCTTCATGAGCAAAGGAGATGAGGTTTATGCCGATGTTCCTTCGGCCTTGGGGCGGTTGCCGGGCGATGCAATGCCCAACCGGCTGGGCCTGGCCGAGTGGTTGGTAAGCGACGACAATCCGCTCACGGCGCGAGTCACAGTGAACCATTTTTGGGAGGCGATCTTCGGTCACGGGATTGTCGAGACGGCCGAGGATTTCGGCACGCAGGGAGATCCGCCTTCGCATCCGGAGATGCTCGATTGGCTGGCAACCGAATTCATGCGCGAAGGATGGGACATGAAGAAGATTCAGCGGCTGATCGTTACGTCGGCGACGTACCGCCAGTCGTCCCGCGCTACGCCCGAATTGCTGGCTCGCGATCCTTACAACAAGTTGTATGCCCGCGGCGCCCGGTTTCGCGAGGAAGCCGAGATGGTGCAGGACATCGCGCTCTCTGCGAGCGGATTGTTGAGCGACAAGATGTATGGACCGAGCGTGTTTCCGTATCAACCCGAAGGCATCTGGGATGTTCCTTACAGCAAGGACAAATGGGTGGAAAGTGAAGGCGAAGACCGGTACCGGCGAGCGATCTATACCTTTATGCGGCGGAGCGCGCCGTACCCAAGCCTCGTAACTTACGATGCGCCCAGCCGCGAGTTCTGCACCATTCGCCGTGTCCGGACGAACACCCCATTACAGGCGTTGACAGCGCTCAACGATCCATATTTCTTCGACGCCGCCCGCGCTCTGGCGAAGCGAATGGTGAACGAAGGCGGAACTGATGACGCGAGCCGCGTAACGTACGGTTTCAAGCTGACAGTTTCGCGAAATCCAACACAAGCAGAGCTCGATCATGTGCTGAGCTTCTACCAGCAGCAGCTTCAGCGCTACCGGCAGGATTCGGCTGCGGCTCTTCAGACTACAAACGCGGAGCCTTCAGCCAACAGTTCACAGGCGCCCGAACTCGCCGCCTGGACTATGGTGGCGAATGTCTTGTTAAACATGGACGAGACGATCAGTAAGGAGTAAAGCGATGAAAGACCCGGCACTCGATCCATCCG
This sequence comes from Bryobacterales bacterium, assembly GCA_963722585.1. Classification (GTDB taxonomy): domain Bacteria; phylum Acidobacteriota; class Terriglobia; order Bryobacterales; family Bryobacteraceae; genus KBS-96. The sequence goes on from CAVRNU010000019.1 coordinate 70,253, forward strand.
TAGAATTGCTCAGGTCGGAGACCCGGCGGCATTTCTTCCGCCAGGCGGGATTCGGCATTGGCGCGACCGCGCTAACCAGTTTGCTGAACCAGTCGTTATTCGCCTCAGGCGGCATCGACAGCACAAATCCACTGGCCGCAAAAGCCCCCATGTTCCCGGCCAAGGCGAAGAGCATCATTTATCTGTTCATGGCAGGCGCGCCGTCGCAAGTGGATCTGCTCGACCCGAAGCCCACACTTCAAAAATACGACGGCCAGAACGTGCCGCAGGAGCTCATGAAGGGCCAGCGGTTCGCCTTCATAAAAGGGACGCCGAAGCTGCTCGGTTCGCCCTATGAGTTCAAGCGGTGCGGCCAATCGGGCGCCGAGATTTCCGAGTTGCTTCCACACCTGCAAGAGATCGCGGACAAAATCGCAATCGTCCGTTCCGTCCATACCACGCAATTCAATCATGCGCCCGCGCAGATCTTCATGAACACGGGCTTCCAGATCATCGGCCGGCCCAGTATGGGCGCGTGGATGACGTATGGATTGGGGAGCGAGTGCAAGAATCTGCCGGGCTTTGTCGTCTTGATCTCCGGTGAAAATCAGCCAGACGGCGGAAAGGCATGTTGGGGCAGCGGTTTTTTGCCGACTGTGTATCAGGGCGTCGAATTCCGTTCGCAAGGCAGCCCTGTCCTGTTCCTGAACAATCCAGGCGGCGTCTCCGATCCAACGCGGAGGGAATCGCTCGACCTGTTGAAGAATCTGAACGAGATGCATCTGGCCGCGAACGGCGATCCGGAAATCGTCACGCGAATCGCTTCGTACGAAATGGCCTACCGAATGCAGTCGAGCGTGCCGGAACTTGTGGATATTTCGAAGGAGCCGGCCGCCATTCATGAGATGTATGGGACCGCGCCGGGCAAGAAATCATTTGCGAATAACTGCCTGCTGGCGCGGCGGCTGGTCGAGCGCGGCGTGCGGTTCGTTCAGCTCTACCATCGCGGCTGGGATAATCATGGCACATCGAGTCACGACGATATTGTGAACCGCTTACCCAGTCTGTGTCAGGAGACCGATCGCGCGGCCGCGGCTCTCATCACCGACTTGCAGCAGCGAGGACTGCTCGAGAGCACGCTGGTCGTCTGGGGCGGCGAATTCGGCCGTACTCCCATGAACGAAGCGCGCAATAATTCAAAATTCCTAGGGCGCGACCATCATCCGCGCGCGTTCACGATGTGGATGGCGGGTGGGGGCATCAAACCGGGCATCACAGTTGGCAAGACGGACGAATTGGGTTACAACATCGCCGAAGATCCAATTGAAGTCCACGACATTCACGCCACGATCCTAAGTCAGATGGGGATTGACCACACGAAGCTGGTCTACCGGTTCCAAGGGCGCGACTTTCGCTTGACGGATGTCGCGGGCAATGTTGTGAAGCAGCTGATCGCGTAGAACAGGCAGTCTAGCGGAAGATCACTCTTCCTTGTTCTCAAAGCGGTACGTAATACCCGCGGAAACGTGAAGGTTCCTCTGCGTATCGTTGAACAAGCTGCTCTGGATGTAGTCTCCTGCTGCGCGGAAGTAGACATTCCGCGTCACGCGAATATCGAATCCAACGCCGCCACCGAGAGCAAACGTGCCATCGCTGGCCATCAGGTCGCTCGTTAGTTTTGCGCCGTTCTGGTCTACGTTCACTTTGGTAACGCCGTAAGCTCCGCCACCCATCACTCGCACGAACGGCTGCACGTGCGAACTCTTACGAAGCGTGAATTGCGGTCCAAACATAAACGTATACAGCTGCGCGTTGCCTTTGGCGGTGTATGTCGAGGATCCGGACTGCACGAAACCGGCCGAGACCAGCTGCTGGGTAATGTTAACGCTTGAACTGGGATACGAACCGTAGAAACTGAATAGTCCGCTAAACCAGTTGTTCACGTTCTCTTGGAGACCAAACGTGAAGCCGTTCGAGTCGAAATAACTTCCGGTATTCGCGGTCGGAATGCCGTTATTCTGAGCGAACGTGTTTGTCTGTGCCTGAAGACCGGCAAGGCCAACGCGCGCGAAGTCGTAACCTCCCGTTACCTCCCAGGTATGACCGTCCTGAGCGGTCGCCAGGACAGCCGCCGCACACAACAAACGCCATACTGAACGCTCTTTTCACCGGGAAACTCACGATTGTTAGTGCTCGCGTAGAGTGGATTGTTGCGTTTTGAATCCCCACTCCGCGAATAGGACTTGTCCGGTCCTCCGCCTTGCCATACTGAAGGTGTGGCGGCGCCGCCGGTTTTTATTTTTTGGGCCAATCCGCATGAACATGTCTGAATCACGAAACGCAGTTTGCCTGTTGAGCGGCGGTCTCGATTCATCCATATGTCTCGCAATCGCGCGACAGGCTGGTTTCGAATGCTATTGCTTGTCGTTCGACTACGGCCAGCGCCATAAGATCGAGCTGGATGCCGCGGCCCGTGTCGCCCGTAATCTGGGAGCCCGCGATCATCGCGTCGCTGCAATTGACCTGCGCGCCTTTGGACACTCGGCGCTCACAGACGAGATCGACGTGCCCAAAAGACGGGACCTGGAAAACATGGGAAGCGGGATTCCAATCACTTACGTGCCGGCCCGCAATACAATTTTTTTGTCATTCGCGCTCGCTTATGCGGAAGTACTCGAAGCTTCCGATGTATTCATCGGCGTAAATGCTCTCGATTATTCCGGCTATCCGGATTGCCGCCCGGAATTTATCGAAGCGTTCGAGAAAATGGCGAATCTGGCTACGAAAGCCGGCGTTGAGGGGCGCACGCACCTGCGCATCCATACACCGCTCGCCGCCATGACCAAGGCCGACATCGCGCGCAAAGCAGTCGAACTGGGTGTCGACCTCGCTTTGACCCATAGCTGCTACGATCCAGACGAACAAGGGCGCGCATGCGGGGAATGCGATGCGTGTCTGCTGCGCAAGAAGGGATTCGCGGAAGCAGGAATCGAGGACGCAGTGGCATACGTCAGATAGTGCTTTTTGGTGGCGCGGACGATCGTTTTTCGTCGTCTGCGATTTTAGGACGTGAAGATCTCCGAAATCTTCTATTCGATTCAGGGCGAGGGCTCTCTAGTGGGAGTACCGTCCGTATTCATTCGGACAAGCGGCTGCAACCTGCGCTGCGTCTGGTGCGATACTCCCTACACATCCTGGAGTCCTGAAGGCGGGGACCGGAGTGTCGAGCAGATCCTCGCGGATATCGAGCCGTTCCGGGCCTCCCATGTTGTGGTCACGGGAGGAGAACCGATGATTGCGCCGGAAATCGCGTCTCTTACCTTGCGCCTCCGCGAAATGGGGCTTCATATCACGATTGAAACCGCCGGAACCGTCTATCACCCTGTCTCCTGCGACCTGATGAGCATCAGTCCGAAACTTCGAAATTCCATTCCGTACGAGCGTGAAGGGGGCCGCTGGGCAGCGCAGCATGACCGTCTTCGCTACCAACCGGAAGTCTTGAAACGTCTGACATCCGAATACGACCACCAGTTGAAATTTGTCGTTGCCAGCCCCGCCGACCTCGACGAAATCGAGGCGCTCCAGGCGGAAATAGGCGTCGAATCGCGCAACATGATTCTGATGCCGGAAGGCACGGACCCGGCCGTATTATATCGGCGTGCTCAATGGATAGTCGATATCTGCAAGCAGAAGCACTACCGTTTCAGCCCCCGTGTGCACATCGATCTGTGGGGCACGCGGCGCGGTGTGTAGAGCAAAATAGTTCTTCATGCGTTTGCTCGAGCCAAACACTCCTGAAGAAGTCGCAGAGCAGTTGCAGGAATGCGCTTCCAGAAACGAAACGATCCGGCTCGCCGGGCATGAGAGCAAATCCAGTATGGCTGGGCCTATTCAACCCGCCGACGTTTTGCTCTCGACCAGGAATCTGCGGAAAATTCTGCTTTATGAACCGAAAGACTTGACCGTCAGCGTGGAGGCCGGCTTCCCATTCTCAGAACTTCAATCGCTGCTCGCGCGCAACGGGCAAACGATCGCGCTCGATCCGCCGTTTTCTGGTAAAAGCTCGATAGGCGGAATTGCGGCATCAAATTGCAGTGGACCCATGCGCCGGGCCTATGGGACGGCAAGAGACCTGGTTATCGGAATGAAGTTCGCCACACTCGAGGGCAAACTCGTTCAGACCGGCGGCATGGTAGTAAAAAACGTGGCAGGACTCGACATGGCGAAGATCATGATCGGAAGTTTCGGGACGCTCGCGGCGATTACAAGCTTGAACTTCCGCCTACACTCGCTGCCGGAAGCCACCGAAACGCACCTGTATTCGCGGCCGGACCTCGAACAAGCGCTCGACAAGCGCAGCTGCATTCTGAAAAGTGTTTTGCAGCCGGTGGCGATTGATCTTTTGTCTCCAGCAGTGGCTCTACGGTTCGGCCTTCGGGGACACGTGCTGGTAGTGAGGGTTGCGGGCCCTGAGAATCTGCTGGCCCGATACCGAAGCGAATTTAACGGCGCCGACCATTTGGCGGGACCCGAGGAGCAGACGTTCTGGCGCGGCGTTCAGGAGTTCACACCGAATTTCTTGGCTGAGCATCGGGAAGGTGTTGTCGCCCGTGTATCCACCACGCTCAAAGGCATCGGGTCGCTGCCAAAAACCGTTGCGGGCGCTTTTATAGCGCGGGCTGCGGCTGGCGTAAGCTATTTTTACTTTGGCGGCTGGAGCGCGGCGGCGCCGTGGTGGCGGAAGGTCGAAGAGCAGGGCTTGACGGCCGTTATCGAACATGCTCCAGAAGACATTCGGACCAAAGAAGACCTGTGGAGCGGCCCGCGAACGGCGCCGGCGAACGACGCGTTTGTCATGATGGAGAAGCTTAAACAGATGTTCGATCCCAATTGTCTGTTGAATCGAAAACGGTTGTATGGCAGAATCTGAAGTCTCGGGCGCAGCGCTCGACGTGCTGCCCGGTCCCGCGCAATCCGATCTCGACAAATGCGTTCATTGCGGCTTGTGTTTGAACGCGTGCCCCACATACCGTGAGCTCGGCGTCGAAATGGATTCGCCGCGCGGGCGCATTCAGCAAATGATTCGCGTCGCCGGCGGAGGCCCAATCGACGCTTCCTATATCGAGCACATGGAACTTTGTCTCGCCTGCCGCGGCTGCGAAACCGCCTGCCCCTCGGGTGTCCCGTACGGACGTCTGATCGAGGCCGCCCGGGCCGGTATTCAAGCCAGCCGCGAATACGCTTGGCCTGTCCGCGAGCTTCGCAATTTCGTCTTCCATCGCCTTCTTCCTTCACGGCGCATGCTCGAGGCCGTGGGCGCGGGTCTCTTCTTATATCAGGCTTCCGGGTTGCAGCGGCTTGTTCGAGCATCCGGCGTACTCAAGCTGATGGGCAAGATCGGCCGCATTGAGGCGCTCGCGCCGGCTATCGAAACGCCATTCTTCTTTTCGCGCATCGGAAGAACCTATCCGGCCGAAAGCCGTAAACGTTATCGGGTTGCGTTTCTCGCCGGGTGTATCGCCAATCTCACGTTCTGTAGATTGAACGAGGCTACGGTTCGCGTCTTGCAGAAGAACGGCTGTGAAGTGACGATTCCTCGCGGCCAGGGCTGCTGCGGAGCGCTTCATGTACATTCCGGCTTGACGCAAGAAGCGCAGGTTCTTGCGCGGCGGAACATCGACGCAATGCTGGACGGCGGCTTCGATGCGATTATCACCAATGCCGCCGGCTGCGGGTCAACTCTGAAGGAATATGGCGAGCTGCTTCATGGCGATGAAGCGTATCGGGAAAAAGCGGAGCGTTTCTCGACATTGATGAAGGACGTCAACGAATTTCTGGCATCGATCGAACTGAACCCGGCGATGCGCCCGCTAGCGTACTCGGTCACCTACCAGGATTCGTGCCACTTACTGCATGGCCAAAAAATTAAAAATGCTCCTCGAAAGCTGCTGCGCTCCATTCCCGGACTGGCATTCCGCGAGATGCCGAATTCCGACATCTGCTGCGGAAGCGCGGGCATCTACAACGTTGTTCAGGACGAGATGGCGATGCGCCTTTTGGACCGCAAAATGGAGGCGGTCAAACTGACACAAGCCGAAGTCATCGCCACTGCGAATCCGGGCTGCATATTGCAATTGCGCGCCGGCGTGGAGCGAAAAGGTTCCGGACAGCGCGTCATGCACGTGGTCGAGCTGCTCGATGAGGCTTATGCCGTGTAAAAACGTGTAAAGAGAGGCCCTAACGCCCTTTTCCCGCGACTTCTTCCGCTTTGCATTCATCTCTTGAGTGCGAGAATCGAGTGTATGGCGAAGCCGGCGCTCCTAGCTGTCGACGATGAACCGGAGGTGTTGCGCTCCGTAGATAGAGATCTGCGGCGCAAATACGGCCAGCAGTTTCGAATACTGCGGGCGGAATCCGGGGCAAGTGCGCTCGACGCCGTCAAGAGACTAAAAGAGAGGACTGAAACCGTTGCCCTGTTTCTCGCGGACCAGCGCATGCCTGTTATGTCGGGCGTCGACTTCCTCGCGGCCGCAACCCGCATCTTCCCGGCGGCAAAGAAGGTGCTGTTGACTGCCTACGCCGATACGAACGCAGCGATAGCGGCCATCAACGAAGTAAAGCTCGATTACTATTTGCTGAAGCCGTGGGATCCGCCGGAGACCAATCTGTATCCTGTGTTGGACGATCTCCTCGACGATTGGCGGGCCCACTACCGGCCTCCATTCGGCGGATTGCGCGTAGTCGGCTATCGCTGGTCTCCAGCCAGCCACGCTGTGAAAGATTTTCTGGGAAGAAATTCATTTCCTTACGAGTGGATCGACCTGACCAATCGCGATGGCGATGCCGACATGCAGAGGCTGTTGAGCAACGAGCTGAAAGATGCAGCCAGCTTTCCGGTTGTCCTGTTCCCCGATGGGTCAAGAATCGAGCGGCCGACGCCGGCTTTGCTCGCAGACCGGCTCGGCTTACGGACTAGCGCCGGCACTTCGTTCTACGACTTGCTGATTGTTGGGGGCGGTCCCGCAGGGTTGGCGGCTGCCGTGTACGGGGCTTCCGAAGGCTTGAAAACAGCGCTGGTCGAGGCGGAGGCTCCCGGGGGCCAAGCGGGCATGAGCTCGAGAATTGAGAACTATTTGGGTTTCCCGTCGGGGCTTAGCGGCGGCGATCTGGCGCGGCGCGCTCTTACTCAAGCTAAGCGGTTTGGAGTGGAAATAATCAGCCCTCAGAACGGGGTAAGCCTTAGACTCGAAGATCCGTACCGGATTGTGAAGCTTGGCGATGGCAGCGAGATCAGTTGCCACGCCCTTCTGATTGCGACGGGCCTCGCGTGGCGCAAACTGGATGTCCCAGGGCTAGACCGCCTCACCGGAACCGGCGTCTACTATGGGGCGGCGCTCACGGAAGCAATCTCGTGCCGTGATGAACATGTCTTCGTCGTGGGTGGGGCGAACTCCGCTGGCCAGGCGGCGATTCACTTTTCGCAGTACGCCAGTAGGGTAACCATGGTGGTTCGTGCCGATTCCCTCGCAAAAAGCATGTCAAGGTATCTAATCGATCAGATCGAAGTAGCGGAAAATATCGACGTGCTCACTAACTCCGAGATCGTCTCGGCTTTGGGCGAAGAGCATCTCGAGTGCATCACGATTCGCGATAATCAGAGTGGCCAAACGCAGAACATGCCAACCTCGGCTGTGTTTATCTTCATCGGCGCGAAACCTCATACAAAATGGCTGGCAGACCTGATCGCAAGGGACGATCACGGATTCATCTACACCGGTCCGGAATTGCCCAAGCCGGAAGGCAGCCAGATTCCCCAAGGATGGAAGCTCGAGCGGCAACCGTTCTTGTTGGAGACGAATGTGCCGGGCATATTCGCCGCCGGAGATGTGCGGCATGCTTCCATCAAACGAGTGGCCTCGGCAGTTGGAGCGGGTTCAATTTGCGTGCAAATGATTCACGAGCATCTGGCAGCACTGAGCGGTCTGGCGGAGCGCGCGGCGTCGGCATAAATTACGGCCATGTTGCAAGACCCAAAGAACCGTAAGCTCTTTCCCAAGCTCACGGGAAGCGACATCGAATCGTTGAAGAGCATGGGAGAGGTGCTCGAGTTTAGGAACGGCGATGTCGTTCAGCGCGAGGGCGACGAGAACCGTGGATTGTTTGTTGTGCTCGAGGGAGCAGTTCGCGTCTCGCGGCGCGTCGCGGGCGCCGAGGAATTATTGGGCTTTCACACGGCCGGAGAATTCACCGGCGATTTGAGTGCCCTGACAAGCGACCCGCTCGTTTTCTGTCTTCAGGCGTGCGACCGCACCAAGCTGTTGCGGCTTGACGCGACCCCCGTTCGAGCACTGATTGCAAGCGGCTCGCCGCTGGCCGAGCTGGTGCTTAAGACTCTGTCGCGGCGCGCGAGGCAAGCCGATAACTACCTTGTCCAGGAAGAAAAGCTCGCCGCCCTGGGTAAAATGGCCGCTGGTTTGGCTCACGAATTGAACAATCCAGCGACTGCGGCCCGGCGCGCAGCCAAGCTGATGCTCGAAGCAGTTATCGAAACGCCTGCACGAATGGCGAAAGCGGACGTAAATTTCTCAGCCGAGGAACGTGAAAGCCTGATTGGTTTCGCGAACCTGATTACGAGCCGTCCGCCATCGTCCTCGCCCGATCCGCTCGAGTTGAGCGACCGCGAGGAAGCGCTGCTCGGCTGGCTGGAACAGCTATCCGTTCCAAGGGCGGACGAAGTCGCTCCCGTTTTAGCCGAGTCCGGTCTCACCGCCGATCAGCTAAGCGCTTGGACCGCGGTCGCCGGAAAGAATTTGGTCAAAGGCATTTACTGGATCGAGACAGTGACACGCCTTACCGCCTTGGCGCGCGACATCGAAAGCAGCACCGATCGAATATCGGAGCTCGTTTCGGCCCTTAAAGAATATTCGTATATGGATCAAGCCCGCTTCCAGGAAGTGGACATTCATCGGGGACTCGAAAACACGCTGAAAATCATGAACCACAAGCTGAAGAAAGGCATCACGGTGAAGCGCGAGTACAGCTCCGACCTCCCCAAAGTGTGCGCCTACCCCGGCGAGTTGAATCAGGTGTGGACCAATCTGATCGACAACGCGATTGACGCCATGGAAGGGTGCGGTACTCTGACCATTCGGACACGCCCGTCGGAGCAAAGTGTGGTCGTGGAAGTTAACGATACAGGAAAGGGTATACCTGAAACGATTCAAAGTCGCGTCTTTGAACCCTTCTTTACCACCAAACCTCAAGGCAAAGGAACGGGTTTAGGTCTCGACATCACCTACCGCGTTGTCGTCTACCGCCATGGCGGCCACATCCGTGTCCGGTCCAAACCCGGCGATACCACTTTTGAAATCGAACTCCCGGTGCAGCCGCCCAAAGAGGCCGAAATTCTCGCGTCAATCGAGGACCGGGAACTGGTTCAATGGTCTTGAACGTCGCAGGTTCATTCGATCTGAAATTGTTGGCGAACCTCCGCTGTTTTCTTCCCGATGAGATCGTGGAGCTGGATAACAAGTGTATATTCGCCATGAAGCAAATCGCTCGTCGTTGTGACACTTAATTCGCCGGGCACAAATTGAGGCGGATAGAAGAGCCCGTTCAGCTCATTCGTCGCCGCGTTTTTCTGATCGAAAACCTTTTTTCCATCCGGGCGAAGGACCGATACGTCGTATTCGAGATCCACCTTGTTCGCCGGACCAACCGCAAAGCCCGTCATATCGAACCGCGCCCAGACCGTGTCTCCGGGCCGGTAAGCGGCAACTTCCAAACCGGGTCCGTCCTGATCGGTCCGCAGAAAACGCAGATTCTGCAGCCCGAGGGTCGGACTCGGTTCAATTTTTCTTCCGCCAATGAGAAAAGGAATATCGCGCTCGACTTCGGCTTTGGCAAGCAGGTCCCGTACGGAGAGCCTTACATGGTAGGTTCCATGGGCGACATAGGAAGGCAGCAGAAACGATGCTCTCCGCTTCGGCGCCCAATCCTTATCCTGGGGCGTGATCTCTTGCGCAATTTCGTCTTTCGCGGCCGGAGCAAGCAAAACGCCCTTGTCGTCCAGGGCTTCGACTGTATAAGCGAGCGAGATATGCCGCCCGCCACTGTCGTCTTTTCCTAAAGTCTTAAAGCCGGCAATCTCGAATTGAAAATAGAGAAAATCGCCCGGCATGAACTCGTAATCGGCAGCCACACCGGGAGCGTCTTCCGAACTTTCTATCGCGGCATCCACAATGGCAAGCGGTTTTGGCGGCGTTTCTTGCGCCAGTATCAGCGCCGCCAAAAGCGCGAGCGCAAGACTACCGAACCGCCACATCCGGGAGCGTACGCGCGGCCTAGCCCGCTGCGGCCAGCTTCGCCTGTTCCGAATCGTAGCTCTCGCCATAAATGGCGGGCACCTTGCCCCCCATTGGACGCAGATAAACCGACAATTGCCCGCGATGATGAACAATATGATTGATGTTGAAAGTGAGGAAGGCTACGGCAGGCAATTGGAACAAGCCGCGGAAATCCACTACCATCGCAAGTTGCTCGCCCGATAGCTGCTTGATGGCCGAAACATTTTTCGAAAAGTTGTCCGTATAGAATGTAATGACCTCGGAAAGCTCTGTCGGTTTCGGAATGGGATCGAAGCTAAAATGCCCGCTTGCGACCGCCGCAAGAAAACGCGTCTCGCCTGTTGCAATGTGCCACGCCAGATCGAACGCGCTCTTCGCGTTCGGGTCAGGCCGGTAGTCCGCCTGGCCGGCCGGGATCGCTTTGAGCACTTTGGTAGTTAAACGGTGCTCGTTCTCGAGCGTCGGCAAAACGGCCTGCAAAAGGAACACTGCCTGGTCAGCTGAAATTTGCATACAGTCCTCGCGGCACTCACGAGTATATCCAAGTGCGCCGATCTTGAATTGGTAGAGCCGCCTCCGGCTTGGCCCCTGGCCTGCGGCGGCCTCCCAGGCCGCATCTTCAGGGGAGCGGTCTTCCGCAGCCGGTGCTCAGTCCTCCGGCTCCTTCAACGCAATCGAGGCGCTGCGGCCGCCCGGGCCTTTGCGCAATGGAACACGCACACGGGCGTAAGGATCGCGCGGGTCGGGCTTAGAACGAAACCAGCGGCGAATCTGCTCAAAGAGAGCCGCAAGAGTTTTGTTCTTCACGCGAAACCCTATGCCGCCGAGGCGTCTCGTAAGTTATATCGTTGTCGAATCACGCGCAGGTTCTCTCTCGCGTCGCGTTCGGCGTTCGACAGCGAACGTGCCTGCTGAAACCGATGATGCGCAATCGCGTCCACCATTTGGCGCAACCTCAATTCGAGGTGCTTCTCTGCCATCCAAACCTCAGCCGGTAGCGCAGCTTCACTGTTTTGCGAAACTCGGCTAACCCCAAGATAATCGCCGGAGGTCCACTTCGCCCGCCACTCGGCCGCTGCCCCTTTCAACAAACCACGCAGTTCCGTCAACAAAAACGAACCAAGAGCAGCCCAGCCATGACGGCTGCGCTCGCGAGCCGACTCCATGTAAACGGCAAGCATTTCAGCGCCAAAAAACGCCCTGTACCGGCTGGGATAAAGCCGCAGCAACCTTCCGTAGATAGTTGCTTGCCAAACGACATGTCGCATACCGCCATGTTAACCCCTTGCCAGAGCCTTGTCAAATAGCGGATTTGATAATGTCGGTTATGTTATGTGGCGCTTCGCGATAATTTTTCTTCTCCTCGGAATCGCTTTCGCGGATGAACCTCATCCCACGCTCGCAATCGGATCGCCCGCTCCCGATTTCTCGCTGCCAGGCATCGATGGCAAGATCCATAAGCTGAGCGATTATTCGGCGTCAAAGGTGCTAGTCGTTGTGTTCACGTGCAATCACTGCCCCACCGCGCAACTCTATGAAACACGCATCAAGAAAATAGCGGCCGATTACAGTGGCCGCGGCGTGGCGCTGGTTGCGATTCAGCCCAACAACCCGGAGGCAATTCGCCTGGACGAACTGGGCTACACCGATGTCAGCGACAGCCTGGACGAGATGAAGATTCGAGCCGCGTACCGGCATTTCAATTTTCCTTATCTCTACGATGGCGACACGCAAAAGGTCGCGAACGCATATGGACCAAAAGCGACGCCGCATGTGTTCGTATTCGATCAGGAGCGCAAGCTGCGGTACGAAGGGCGCGTGGATAATAGCCAGCGCGAGCGGCTGGTGAAGACGCAGGATTTGCGAAACGCTATCGATGCCGTGCTCGCGGACAAGCCCGTGGCTGTGAATCACACCGGCGTATTTGGGTGCTCCACTAAGTGGATTTCGAAGCGAGCCGGCCGCGAGGAGGAGATGAAGAGGATCGAAGCCGAGCCAGTGCGCGTGGACCTTGCCTCGGTGGAAGACCTGAAGAAGCTGCGCGCCAATCAGTCCGACAAACTATTGCTCGTAGATTTCTGGGCCACGTGGTGCGGATCCTGCATCAACGAATTCGCCGATATTGAGACGACATATCGCATGTACCGGCTGCGCGACTTCGACCTGGTGATGGTTGCCGCAAACATGCCGGACGAGAAGGCGGGAGTGATCAAGATGCTTGAAAAACAGCACGCCTCGAGCCGGAATCTGCTCTTCGGATCCGACGATACCGATGTCATGCAAGCCGCGTTTAATCCGAAGTGGGATTCGGGCGTACCGTACACGGTGCTGCTCGCGCCCGACGGGAAAATCCTCTACGAGGAAAAGGGCGAGGTCGACATTCTTGAACTGCGCCGAACGATTCTTGCCAACTTACCCGATTCCGACTACATTGGACATCGAGCGTATTGGGCAACGAAGTGAAAACGGTCTCAATGTTTAGCGTTTAACAGCGCTTGTTTCGTTTCTTCAATTTGCTGGATGTGGCGCTCGGTATGGGCTGCCAACAGGAGCAGCCATTGATACCCGTCAAGAAGCACGCCTGCGAGGTGAGGCAAAAAGCGCCCGCGCAGAAAAGGCGGCGTACTCTTCACATAAGCGATCGTCGACTGTCGCGCGGTGTCGAACGCGTCAAGCGCCTCGCGACAACTTGCATATTTCCCTTTAGGCTGAAGAGGCTCCGAAGCACTGAACTTCCTCGTCCGCGACACTGTCCTCCTCACGACGGTCTCATCGCGAGTTTCCAAATCAACTTCAAGTTCCGGAGCAAGCTCCGCCGTGGCGAGTTTAGTCTGCAGCATCAAGACGACGCGTTTTTCAAGAATCGACAAATGCTCGACAATCCCCTTGATGGACCACGCATCGTCATCTGGCTTTTCAGCACAGACCTGATCGTCGAGGCCGTCTAACGCGCAATGTAAATCGGTACGGCTCTTGTCGAGAAACTGAATAAGCCGCTCGGACTGCTCCGCGGTCGGCGACATCTGTTGCTGAGACAAGGCCGGAGTCCTCCGCGTTAGTCACTTACTCAACTTCTTGAAATATTCGGCAACCGCGTCCGAGTAAGCTTCAGGCGTAGGTTCGGAAGCGGCAAGACGGCTGGCATCGGGCGGCATCTTGGCTTGCTTCTTCAGATCCACTTCCAGGCGCTGGAGCGCCGGCAACACTTCCCGGTTCAGGCGAGCGGCTAATTCACCCGGATCGGCGTTTTGTAGATCGTTCAGAAAACGATACGCATATTCGCTGTCGTAATAGGCGCGGCCGCTGCGAGGTCCAAGCTGGCGGCGGAGGCTCGCGATATTCTGCATGGCTTCCGCAATAGCGGGCCGCCCTCCCGGCATCATGCCGCCGCTACGCAAGGTCGAGTTTCCGGGCTGTGAAGATTGCTGGCTCAGGTCGCGCCGTAATTGTTCAACCTGTTGAAGCGCGCGCTCGGTGTCGTCGCCTGGCTGCCCGTTTCCATTCGCAGGCTGCGTATTGCGCGCGAGCTGCTCCGCTTCCTGCATTTGGCGGTTAAACTGGTCGAGCGTGAGCGTTGCGCCCTGCTCGTTGACCCAGGTCTCCTTGGCGTATCCCTGCCGGATCCAGTCGGCATTCTTCTTCATGTGCGATGCAAGATCCTGCTGCTGGATGCCTGAGACCGCGTCGCGTAACTTCGAAGAGACCTGCGGTTGGCCTCCCGCGAGGCTCTGGGCTTGGTGTTGTACTTCGCGCTGAAGCCGGTCCAGTTGGTCGGCCATCTGCTGCGCTTCGTCCGCCAGCCGGTCGGTTTGGCGGTTGGTGCCACTTGGCAACGAGCGGCGCGTCGGGTCATAAGGATCGCGGTTCCACCGGCCCCCGCCGTACGCGTAGCGCTCGTTTGCCGCGTCCGAATCGTTCCCTTCGCCATTCTGCGCGGAGGCAGCCTGTCGCAGCCGGTTCGAAAAATCCTTCTGATGCTCGAGCATGTCTTGCGCCTTCGCAGCTAGATTCGAGATCGAGTTGCCGGCCTGTTGGCGCTGCATTTCGCGAAGCTGTTGCTCAGCCGCCTGCAAATCGGCCGCGGCACGCTGCTGCGCGCTGGCATCGTGCTGGCTGACGGCGCTGCGCATCTCTTGTTCCGCCCGCTGCAAAGCGTTAGTAGCCTGCTCGAGCTGTTGGTTAAAAGCTTGCGTGGTGGCGGACTGGGCCGATTGCGACCCCTGCCGTGAACCGCGCGACGGTTGGGACGATTGCGACGATGACGATGATGCGGAAGAGCTTTGCGAACCGCTCTGCGCGGAGGAACTCTGCTGTCCGTTTTGCCCCTGCTGCTGGCCCTGTGAAAGCTGCTGCATCTGCCGCTGAAGCTGTTCCGCCTCGCGCCGAAGCATCTCCTGCTCCCACCGGTCTTGCGACGATTGCTGCGGCTGACGCTGCGCGGCCAGTTCCTGCTGGCGGCGCGCCAGCTCCTTCAAGCGTTCGAGCGCCTCCTGCAGGTCTTTCTGCTGCTGCGATTGCGAAGAAGCCGATTCGCCGGTCTCATACTGATTCTTTTCCGGGTCGAGCTCGAGATCGAACATGCGTTCGAGGTCGCGGCCGGCGCTGCCCGCGCCACCCATGCTGCCGCCCCCGTTCATGCGCCCGTAGGCAACCTGGATATCCTTAAACAACGATTCGGCGCGGGTTAGCGCCTGTAACGCTCGTTGCTCGGGCGAAAGCGCATCGTGCCACTGTTCGCCTTTCAACTGGCCGACAGCATTTCCCATTTCCGCCGAAGCGCGATCCATCTGTTTTGAAAACTCGTCAAATTCGGCGTTGCTGCCGGAAAGCTCGCGCGAGCGCATGCGATCGGCCAGCGTCTTAGCTTGCTCCCCGAGTTTTCCCTCGACGTCCGAAAGAAAATGCGCTTCTTCCACAGCGGCATTCTTCTCGGTCGCGCCGTTCTTCAACTCATTCCACGTTGCGGCGATAATCTCTTTTTGACGTTGAGAAATGTCGCTGCTCTCATTCCCCATGCCGCCGCCTCCGCCGGCCGATTGCTGCGACTGCTGGAAGCGTAGATCGAATGGCTCGGCCATCGCGAAGAACATGTCCGTGCGCGACGTGCTCTTCGCATCCGATGCGGTCGCATAAAAGCTGACCAGATCGCCGGGAACAACCTTGAAATCTTCGAACGAAAGCGTGGTCTTGTTCTCGGCCTGTTTCTCTCCCTTTTCCTTTGCCATTGGAACGGTCTTGTCGGGGCCGCCGTTCACTGAATAGTGAAGCTCGACATTCTTGAGGCCAAAGTCATCCGAGGCTTCGACCGAAACAGGCAGTTCCTCAATCGGGCTGACATGGGGATCGCGCGCCGGATTGACAATTTTGACGGACGGCGCGGAGTCCTTTTTCGCTTCGATGAAGTAATCGTCCGTTAGTCGAATCGCATCGCCTTCATCGAGCGCCGCCACGTGATACGAACCATCTTTGGCGACGGGAAATTTGGCTGTAAGCCAGTTGCCTTCGCTCCGATTGAGCTCAAGCTTGTGTCCGTCTTCCATGACGAGAACGCCCCGATCGAGAGGCCTGTCAGTTAATACGGAGACCTCCGCCTGGCTGCCTTCAACTGCCCGGACATCGCCGCCCGGATCGGTGACCTGGTCTTTCAAGTCAAGGTACGTCGGATAATGAACGGTGACGCGGAGCCGCTTGACGCTTGCCAGGTCTTTGACGTCGATTTTGTAATTTTTCGACTGAACTTGGCCGGCCGAAATGTAGTAATCGACGGGATCGGAAAGGGCCGCGAAGAGAAACTCGTAACCGTTGCCGTCGCGTTGCGGCTGCATCGAGACGTGTTGCCACTCGACTCCACTCTTATACCGCGCGTAGAGCGTCACTTTATCCGCCGCGAAACCAATCAAATCGGCCGTGACAAGCTGATCCGATTTGCGGCGAATGGTCCGGTTACCCGGATGAACCACAATGTCGTACAGAGGACCAGTCGCGCGCGGAGTTCCCGCCCACAGCAGCGAAGCGCCATAGCCCCAATAGCCGGGAGCCGCCATCACGAGCCACAGTAAAATCACCACAGCTACGCTGGCCGATGCGAGAAGCCCGATGAGAGTTGCGCGAGGAGCAAGCTCGGACGGCTGGTGCTCGCGCGCAATTTTGAGCGCATCTTCGGCGAGCAGTTCGGTGAAAGGATTCTTGGGATCGGAACCCTCCGTGATCGTAAGCAATCGCTGATCGAATCCTCGCAGGCGCTCTTCCGCGTGATGCGCAATCCACCGGCGGTTCAAACGCAACAGCGGCATCACCAGGCCGAAGACGATAGCGGCCGCAACCGACAGATACAACACGATGCGCAGGGGAAGCACAACGCGATCGGCGAAGGCGAACCGGTTGCACAGCCAGGCCAGAACCGCCGTTAGCAGCACCGCCGAGCAGCCAATAATCGCCGCTCCACGCGAGGCTGCAAGCAGCCTCATGCGCAGCTCAAGTTTTCGCAAGTACGCGTTCAGTTGTTCGAGCGCTGTCATGCCGACCCCTTTCTTCTCTCAAATACCGGCTGCCGAAAATCGACTCCACAAGTCCTGCGCCTATTAAAAGGATAAGGAAAAAACGCCAGAACGGTTGCCGGGTCGCCTGACGCTCTTCCCCGCCCGCCGCAGCCGCAGACGTTTGCATGTTTCCCGTGTTACACCACAGCCCGAGCGTTTCGGCGGCAACTGGCGTCAGATCCGACTCTTTGCGATCGGCGTGAACGGCAATTAGGGAACGCTGTCCATTGGCCCTGTGAATCTCATAGAAGCCCGCTGTTTGGGGCACGAAATCGAGCGCCGCCGCGGCTTCATGCAGCGATAATTCGTGCTTGCCGTCCGGACCGGTCACGTCCGCCGCAGCGCCGCTTTGCCGCGAGCGTCGCAACTCGACCGGCGCGCCCGCAATGACGCTCGACGCGGCGTCGTCTGCAAACGCAAGATACCGGCCGGCCTGCGCGACGAACGGCAAAAACGATTTGTGAAGTGGAAAGTCGCTATTAACATTGTCAAGGGTAGACGCGAACGTGACTACCCGTCCTTCGCCCAAACTTTGTTCCACCAGAAGCGGAGCGCCGTCGGCCAGCTTAGCGACGACACGCGCGCCCGCCGGCACGCTCATTCTCGCCGCAACGAAAAACTGAACGTTTTGAAGCTGCCCCAAATCGGCCAGGGCCGGATAACCGTTATCGACAAACGCCGCGCCCTGTGTTTCGGTGTCGGCGCTGAGACGAATGCCGGTAAGAGGCTCTCTGCCCGAGCGCGCGCTCTCAGGACCCAACAAGACCAACAGCGATCCGCCGTGGCGGACGTAGTTATCTAACCTCCGCTCAAGCGTTTCATCGAGTTTTCCACAATCGGAAAGAACAGTAAACGCATAACGCGAAAAATCCTCACCGGCGGCTTGCTGGATGTTTTCCGCCTGGACATTCAGCCCTGTATTTTCGGCCGATTCCATAGCCGCCTTGAAGTAAAAGCTGTCGCCCGGATGGCCATTGCTCAAGAAGAGAACGGTGCGCTTATCGGAGCGTTCGATCGGGAAACCGAATGTGTCGTCGCCAGCGAGCGAATCGTGAGGTTCAATGCGGATCTCAGCCCGATGCGCCCCATAGCCGACGGGGAACGACACAAATTCCACCTGCGCCCGGCCATTTGCTGGCACAGCTACGTCTTTTGTTTCGAGCAGTTTTCCATCCAGCCACAGGCTCGCTTTCTTCGTGGCCGCGTCCGTCTGAAAGCCTGCAATGGTGGCCGAAAGGCGCGTGTGCTTTTCTTCGTAGACATGCGCAGTGCCGGTTACCGTCTCGACCGCCCAATTCGGATTCTGTTTCGCGCCGATGGAGTGGAACGCGAGCGAAGTGTGCGGCCCGAGCTGAAGATCGGCGAATGCGCCGGGCATCGAGGTCTGCTGCATATCGCTGACCAGGTGAACGTTTAGCACCATGCCGGTGTTTTGCTGGATGGCGCGAAGCGCCCGCACAAATTCGGCATAGGAACTTGCTAGATCTGTAGGCTGAACGGAAGCAATCGCCGATTTAGCAGGATCACGCGCAACATCGGGCTGCGTGAGGCCTTCCAAGTGGGAATCGAGCGCAGCCACCTCCACAAGGGTTCCGCTGGGCAGGCTGTTCAGAACGTTCAGCGCTGCAACGCGGGCTCGTTCGATGTGATCGGAATCGCGCATGCTGAACGACCGGTCGATCACAATCACGGCAAGCTGCTTGCTGCTGGCATGCACCGATGTACGGTTAATAAATGGATTCGCGAACGCCAGCGCCAGCAGAATCAGCAGCGCCATTCGCAGCGCAAGCAGAGCAAGGTAACGCAGGCGCCTCGGCTGCACGGAGGTTTCCGTGCGCCGCTCGAAGAACATGAGCGAGCTGAACGGCTGGGGATTGGTCCGGTTGCGGCGCAGAAAATGCAGCCAGATGGGCAGAGCCACCGCTGCCGCGCCTGCCAAGAACCATGGAGCCAGAAAACCCACTCAATTCCTCCGATGCCGGATGTGAAAATACTCGCGCAGAGCCTCGTCCAATGGACGGTCCGTTGAAAGCAAGAAATAATCGACGCCCACCCCTTCCGATTTCATTTTCAGGTCTTTGATGTGACGGGCGATTTTGGTTCCGTACTCGGACCGCGCGTAATCGGGCGTGGTCTCGAGCGTATCGCCGGTTTCCATGTCGATAAGCATCACGCTCGAACCGAATTTCGGCTCGAGTTCCTGACGGTCGAGCACATGGAGAAGAATCAGCTCCTGGCCTCGCGCGCGCAGGGGCGCGAGCGTATCAAGAATGGTGTCGGGCTGTTCGAAAAAGTCGGAGATGAGCACCGTGATGCCGCGGCGCTTCACAAGCTGCTGCAATTGAAAAAAGGGCGCGGCGAAATTTGTGCGTTCGCCAAGAGTGGCCCGGTCGATCGCGTGAAGCAGGCGCATAACCTGGCCCTGCCGGCCGGAGGGCGGGACATAGTTCGAGACTTCGTCGTGAAATGTGATGATGCCGGTTCCATCGCGCTGCAAATTCGCGAGGTAGACGATAGATGCGGCAAGAAACTTTGCGTAATCGATCTTGCGAACCGGGCTCGAGCCGAAACCCATGCTCGCGCTCGTATCGAGCAGAACGATTACCTCGGTATTCGTCTCGCCGCGATAGCGCTTCAAATAGGCGCGTTCGGTGCGAGCAAAGACGTTCCAGTCGACATGCCGCAAATCATCGCCCGGCGTATAAGCGCGGTACTCGGCAAACTCTTGGCTGAAACCGAAATCGGGCGAGCGGTGAAGCCCGGCAATGAATCCGTCGACCACCGTTTTCGCGACCAGATCGAGGCTCGAGATTCCGGCAAGAACCTGGGGATCGAGATAACGGTTTTCAGCAACAGCAGGCATAAAGGTAACAGTTTTCAAAGAGCCGAGAGCATCTCGTGTGTTCTCATGAGCGCGGCGCCGGTTTCCATTCGAGCAGGCGGCGCAGAATTTCGGCTGAATCGATGCGCTCCGATTCAGCGTGAAAATTGGTCAGAATACGGTGGCGCATGATGGGGATAGCCAGTGCGCGCACGTCCTCGTAGGAGACGTGGTAGCGGCCGTGCATAAGAGCGCGCGCCTTCCCCGCAAGAACAAGAAATTGGGCGGCGCGAACGCTGGCTCCGAAGTTCACATACTTCTTGACAAAATCGGGCGCGTCGCCATTCGATAGGGGACGGGTAGCGCGGACAAGCTCGACGGCGTAACGAGCCACAGACTCCGCGATAGGCGTCATACGGACTAGCCGCTGGAATTGAATGATGTCTTCTCCATTGGTGACAACGTCCGCTTGTGGCTGTTCGGTCGTCGTGGTGAGATCGAGCACCCGCAATTCGTCTTCGGCAGGGAGATAATCGAGAACCGTATTGAACAGGAATCGGTCGAGCTGCGCTTCGGGAAGCGGATAGGTGCCTTCGAGCTCGATCGGGTTCTGCGTCGCGAGCACAAAGAAAGGCGGATCGATGCGGTATTGATGGCCGCGCACCGTGCAGGAGAGCTCCTGCATAG
The DNA here is from genome assembly GCA_963722585.1 of Bryobacterales bacterium. Classification (GTDB taxonomy): domain Bacteria; phylum Acidobacteriota; class Terriglobia; order Bryobacterales; family Bryobacteraceae; genus KBS-96. Next base: position 90,625 of record CAVRNU010000019.1, read on the forward strand.
CTTCGAGCAGCGCCGATTGGGTTTTGGGCGGCGTCCGGTTTATCTCATCGGCGAGCAGCACGTTCGAAAAAATCGGACCGGCGACGAACGTCCAGGTCCGGTGACCGGTAGCCGGATCTTCTTCAATGATGTCTGTGCCGGTGATGTCCGAAGGCATCAGGTCCGGCGTGAACTGAATGCGCTTGAATTTTAGGCCTAGAGTTTGAGCGATAGTACGGACCAGCAATGTCTTTGCCGTGCCGGGCAAACCGGTAATCAGGCAGTGGCCGCCGACAAATAGCGAGATAAGAAGGCTTTCGATGACCTCATCTTGCCCGACAATAACTTTTCGCACTTCCCGCGCGATGGCGGCGTGCGTTTCCTGGAAACTTTTGACAAGAGTCCTGAGCTCTGCCGAATCGGTGAAGGCGGTGGTGAGAGTGGACATGATTATTGAGCCAGTTTGAGCAGCAACTGCTGGGCAGGCTTGAATCCGGGGGCTGCCTCGAGTGACAACAGAACTTCTTCGCGCGCGTCTCCTGTACGCTGGGCGGCGTAAAGGGCCTTAGCTAAATCATAGTGTGCCTGGGCCGGATCTGCCGGCTTCAGGGCCAGTACGGCCTGAAATTCACGAATCGCTAGCTTTGGTTTGCCATTATTCAATTCAAGAGCTCCGAGCTTTTGGTGCACTTCCGCATCTTCCAGATAGACGTCGAGGATGCGCTCATAAGTATCGATCGCCGTCCCCGGCTGGCCCTCTTTTTCCTCCAGCCAGGCAAGCTGTTTCAAAATACTCGGGTCGCGGCCTCCGCGGTCGCGATAGAGCTCGAGATGGGCGATCGCCGCGCCATTATCGCCCTTGGCGAGGTAGGCTTTGGCGAGAAGCTCGTAGACGTTGCCGCCGCCCACGAAATCGCGATAGATAGTGCTCGCAGACTCGCCCGTTTGAATTGCTTCCTCTTTCTTGCCGGCCTCGAGATCGTTATGAGCCGTCTGCATCTGTTTTTTCCAGTCGTCGAAATGCTGCACTGTGTTCAGCGTCTGTTTGTCCAGCCAGGCCGAAAAGTCCTTATCGAACTGAGCTGGTGTTTCGTGCAGGTTGTCTTGAATCGCCTGTTCGCTTGTCTTCCGGTCGCCGAATGAGCGGACCATCCCGAGCAGCGTATCGTCGCCCCAACGCTCTGCGATGTAATCGCACATCTTGCCGGCTTCAAAATAGGCGAGGAGCACTTCGGAAGGAAACTTGGGACGCACGAAGCCGCGTTCCAGCTCCATCACGGGCAGCAATTGCTTGTGCTGCAGCGCCGTCACGATGTCGGGCGTCATGCGATCGCCCCAATGCGGGTTTGTGGCCGATTCCTCGTGTACGGCCAGTCCTTCGCTGAACCAGCGCGGCACAAGATGGTGAGTCGCCGTGACGATGTAAACGTGGCACAGCTCGTGACGGATGGTTGCGGCCCAGTTGAATTGCCCCGGCTCGCGCGCCGATGGGCTGTCCATCGCAACAACAAGCCCAAAAGTGACGCCGAGCAAACCGCCCTGGCCCGGCAGACCAAGCGTCCTTACAATGAAATCCTGATCATTCGGATAGACCTCAAGCCGCACTGGTCCAGGCAGCTTCATTTTGTACTTGCGCTCGTAGATTTGTATCGACTTGTCGAGCTCGGCCTGAACGTAAGGCCGGAGCAGCGCGGCTTCGCTTTTCGCAAGCACAAGCGTCGTCTGGCCGGATGTGAACGTTTCGTAATTCTTCAGACTGTCGATCACGCGGAGCGCATTCACGGTTTCGGCGTTGCGGTAATCGGCGTTGTACGATTGCTCGAGCTGCTTGCGCGCTTCATCCACATTTCCGAGACGGAGCAGGTTTAAACCCAGTTCCGAGCGCGCCGGCCAAAGATCGGGCTTCAGAGCGAGAGCCTTACGATAAAACTCGATCCCTTCGTCGTAGCGGCGGTTAATGACAAAGAAATGCGCGGCGGTCGAGTATCCTTCGCCATAAACGGGATTGATCTTCAGCGCCTGCTCCATCCACGGCGACGTGGTCTTGTCGTTCAGGAAATCGATCGACGCCAGCACGGAAAGCGCGTCCAGCGCCTCGCCGGAGATCGACAGCGCCTGGCGAGCTTCAGCCGTTGCTTTCGCTGTATCGCTGTCCTCAAGCGCCAGAAACGACAGAAATTCATGCGCTTCATACAGCTTGGGGTCATACTCGATCGCCTGCTGCGCCAATCGAACCGCCTTTTCGTCGTAACTGAGCGCCATCACACGCGCCATGCCGAGATAGCCCGGAGCGTACCTTTTATCGACCTCGAGCGCCTCAGTGAAAAGATTCATCGCTTCCTGTGCATTGAATCGTTCCAAAAACAGCCGGCCCCATTCCACGCGGACGAGAGCCGATTGGGGCTGCTGCCGGTAAGCAATGCGGAATTGAGCGTTGGCGTCTTCGTACCGGTCGAGACCCCAGTACCCTTCGGCGCGTGAAAAAGCGTCGGAGCGGCCGGCGAGCGAAGTGAAACAGGCCCGAGCCTGTGGAAGCTGGCCGTGATGGACCAAGGCGCGGCAGCTCTCGTACGTTGCCGCGCGAAGCGGAAGAACGGCCAGCGCGGCCGCAATTCCGATGCTCAGAAGCGGCTTCACCGGTCGATCTCCGCTTGGGTTCGCGCAAGTTCGAGCAGCAGATCGGATAGTTGCTTCTTGTAGTCGTCGGATGGCATCGCCGCCTTCTCATATTTCAGACGGTCGATGGCCGCTTCAAGCTGCTCTTTCTTAGCGAGCAGCTTCTGCTTCCGCGGATCGGCGATCACAGCGGCTTGCGTAGGAGGCTTGATCACCGTGAACGCGGCCGCTCGCAGTCCTTGCTGATTCGACGGCGACGGATCGCGTACGCCCTCCTTCGAGCCGGTGTCATCGAGCATAGGATGTTCGGTCGCGAGCAGCTTTTCTCCCTGGAAATAAGCGGCGGTCTTCGCCTGCGCGTAACGAAACGCCTCGAGCGCCGAAACTGTTCCGTTCTTGTCTGTGTCGGCCGCCGAGTTTTGTAAAGCCTCGATCCAGTACCGCGCAAATACCGTTGCGTTCTTTTCCGAACCCGATTTCGTCGCGGTAATCACAACGCGATCCTTCTTCGCCAGTGCCGGCAGAGAAGCTCCGCTGGCGCTGGTCATGTTGACGACAAGCTGGCGTTCCGCCGGAATGCGGTCGAGCAGCGCGGCTAGTTCACCCGCCGTGATATCCGGCCCTGGCACATTGAATTTGTAATCGGCCCCATCGTAAGTGCCGTGCCCAATCAGCAGAAGCGCGAACGCATCGTCGGGTTTCACCGTCGCCGCGACACGCGTGAGTAGTTCCCGAATCCCTTGTTTCGTTGCGGCACCGCCCGATAATGTCTCGACATGGCAATCGGGGCCGTTTACCCGCAAAGCGCGATCCGTTTCAGTCGCCCATTGCTTGAACTGTGTCTCGTATTCCGGCGTGCCGCCCAGACCCGCTATCGTGACGAAGTAACTCGAGGCACGGAGTGAGCCAAGCGGAAGCGAACCCAGGGCGAATAAAAGCAGAGCAGCCCTCATACAACACCCCACCGGCGGCGGAGCAGCCATTCGGCCGCGCGTAACGCGATGACCACGATGAACACAATCGGCAAGTTCCAAAGATCCTTGGTTTCGCGCGCCGTAATGCCGGCGTCGGAATACGAGATCTCGGCCACCAAACGGCCTGCGTCCCGAGGACGAAAATAATGGCCGCCCGTTTCAGACGCCAGTTTTTCCAACAGCTCGCGGTTCTGTTCGCGATGAAAATTTTCGGCCACGCCATCTTCGCGGCGGAACGTACGGACGTCATGACCTAAATCGTCCGTGCCTTGCGTAGCCGACACGTCCACAACGTATGCTCCGGGCCGGGTTGCGTTCCAATCGGCGGAATATACCCCCTGCTTCAGCGGTTCAGGCCGGAGAGTCACGGAATCCGATATCCCGCCCGGCCCTTCAATTCGCGCCTGAACCGTTGCATTCGCCGCAGGCAGATAGTTGGGCTGGCGCACTTCAGCAGAGAGACGTATCTCGCCTGCATCCGTTAGTAACGTGGCCGGTAGAGAAATATCGACATTCGATGGTGTTTCCGCCACCAGCCAGCGCAGGAGTTGACGCCAGAACATTTCGTGGCTCATGTCTTCGACCGGCTGCTGCATCTGCCAGCGCCAGCTCCCACCGGTAGCGAAAACCGCAGTGCGACCGCGGCCAAAATTTTCTGTAATCAGAAGAGGCAGCTTCGTCCCCCCGGCGCTCATCTCGGCCAGAACGACAGCGCCCGGTTTAGGCGTGCCCGCATCCTGATAATTCGGCAGGTAAGGCAGAATCTTCCAATGCTCGACGCTTTTTTGCGGGTCGTCTTCGATACGCGTGATCAAACTCCGCCTGCCCTGTGGCGTCAAAACCGCCTCCGCCATGTCGCGGCGGAACGTATTGGCGCGGCGAGGAAGTTTCACGGGCAGCAATTCAGTAAAAGGATCGCGATCGTAGCCGCCGTCGCCAAGCGATGCCCGGCCGCCCAGAAACAGCAGGCCGCCGCCTCGCCGGTCGACAAAATCCTTGATAATTTCCTGCTGGGAAACAGTAAAAAATCCGGTTTCGACGCTGCCGAGAATCAGGCCTTGAAACTTGAACAGATCGTCAGGCTGGGTCGGGAAGCCGCTAGCGAGTTCATTTGGGTTGTCGATGCCCTGGCGATAAAGCTTATTTTGGGTCGTGCGCAACACGGAGACGATATGCAGCGCCCGATCGTCTTCCACCGCGCGGCGGAGAAACTTAAACTCCCAGCGCGGCTCACCTTCAACATAGAGAATGCGGCGTGTGTTGCCATCGACCTGAATCACTCGCGTCAGACGATTGTTCTGCGTGTTTTGCTCGCCTGGGAGCGGGTCGATACTGGTGTAAATGGTCTTGGGTCCGGCGCTCCCCGCGTTGAACTCGATCGTTTCGGCCTGTTGCGGGCCTTTCAGAACGATATCGCGCGAAGCCAGAACGGTTGCGCCATCGCTCACTGTCAATTTCGCCTTGTCGCCGTCAAAACCGTTTTGGTGAAGAGAAACCTGCGCCTGCACACGCGAGTTGACGAGCGTCTTATCCGGTACTTCTACCCGGTCGAGTTCTATATCGCGGCGAAGATTCTCGCTGCCGAAACCAATCGTGTTGACCGGCAGGTTCCGCGCGCGTAGGCCCTCGAGCGTCGCCAGGTCGATACCGCCGCTGTTATCCGATCCGTCGCTTAGCAAGACAATCGATCCGATGGGCAAAGAGCCAGCCTCGCCGGCAATCTCGCGAAGTCCCGCGCCGATATGAGTAGCCGGCTCGGCTGCGCGCAGTTGGCCGATATTTGAAAGGCGCGACGCATGAGCGCCAAGACGGTACAACCGCACCTGGAACCGGTCTTGAAGGCGCCGCAACAGCCCGCCGTCCAGCATCCTTACCGCTTCGTCGCGCCGGCTGACATTCCCGTCCTTCGTTGCCATACTCTGGCTGTCGTCAACCACAACCGCGACGATATTCTGCTGCGGCCGCAGCGCCGTCACGCTGAGCGCGGGCTGCCATAACAGCAACAACACAAGCGCCAGAAAGGCCGACTGCAGAAGCCACAGGAAAACCGTTCGCTTGCCCCTGAGAGATGCCGCAACCGAGTTCCGCCGCCGCCAAAATACCCAGCCCACCGCCCCGGCTGCCAGGAATATCAGCAGAAACAAAACCCACACCGGCCACGAGCCGAGAAGGACAAACGTGCCCCGAGAAAAGACGGCCGGCGGGTACTTAAACAGAAACTCGAACATGTGTACTTCTTGCCGTCCTTCAATGAGTCATCGCATAAATGACGTAATCTACGCCAATACGGAAGCCGAGGGCCGAGTACTGCTCGGGATACACCGGGTTGTCGGCATGCTCCCACGAATCGCCCAGGTCCATGTTGTGGCAGATCGCCACCATCACCCGGCCCTTGTCGTCGTAGATACCTCGCCACCTGGCGTCATAGCCATCGCGCTCGTACGTGCGGTGGGAATAAACAAATTGCTCGCCCGGAACCTGGTAGCGATCGTCGAGATTGTAGACGGTATGGAAGATGGCGTCGTCGTTCGGAAGTTCAACAATTTGACGATCGGGAAATATTTTCTGCATACTTCGAATGAAAATCGACCACTCCCAGGTCCCATGGAAGTCGTCAACCATAAAAAATCCGCCGCGCAGCAGATAATCGCGCAGCTTGGCGGCCTCAAAATCGGTCAAGTCCCAATGCCCAACTTCCACCGCATAAAGCCACGGATAGTTATAAATGTCATCGCCGTCTTCGAGCGACACAGGTTCCTCCGCGGGGCGGGCGTGCACACGAGTGAGACGGCGAATCGCGGCTGACAAGTGCCGGTCGGAGCGGGGATAATCGATGGTCCAATTGCCGTAACGGATGGCCCGGTACATCAGCCGGGCAAACACCCATTCGGTCTTTTCATCGGAATTTGGCGACAGGGGAAAATTTTCGTATTCGACGCCGGGATATTGGCGAAATGCGCGAGGCGCCTGGTCTTTCCGCGACGATCGTTTTCCAATTTTCGAAGGATCGCCGGGCGAGGTTATGCCAAGCGTTCCTCCATCGAATTCGTCGCCGCCCATTTGGGCTGTGCCGAATTGGCCGTTTCGATGAACAGCAGGTATTTGCGCAGCCCCGTACAGCACGCAAATCAGCGCGAGGCATGGGAACGTCGCAAACAGCATCTTGCGGAAATGCACAAAATGTCCCGCTTGGCGTCAGCGTATCACGGCGGGCTTGGGGCGCTACTTTCTTTGGGGCGCGACTCTCTTCGGATGTGACGAGAGACACCGTTAAGATGGTCGCAATGACTGCGCCCGTCTCATGTTCCCCAGTTCGTTTGCTCGCGCGCTCTTAAGACAGTGGCTCCGCCTGGGTCTTGACAAGCGTCCGGGTGGTTGGCGAATCGCACAGGTTCTCGTCGCCGGGCAGGAGTCTGCTCCCATCAAGGTTGCTGAGCAGGCGCCGGTTTATGTCGATCTTCGAGGTTTCGATTTGCTCGAGATATCGCTCCTGCTCGCGGCACCGGGCGAACCGGATTTCGAAAGAGAAGACCGCGAGCTGTTTCGCAAACTGGTAAAGCCCTGCGATGTGGTTTATGACATAGGCGCGAATATCGGGTATCACACCGCGCTGTTTGCGTCGCTTGCCGGATCGTACGGAAAAATCTACGCATTTGAGCCTCAGCCGGCCTTACTTCCAAATCTTCGCCGCACAATCGCCGGCATTCCGACTGCAACTCTGCTGGAGCTGGCTCTCTCGAATACCGAAAGCTCTCTGGAACTCCATGTGCCAAGTCACGGCTATCACATGCTAGCCAGCATGGGAGATCCGGGAGTCGATTCACATGTCGTGGTCTGTAAAACGGCTATGCTCGATAAGCTTAGCGCCTTGGGTGACATCGCTGCGCCCGATTTCATTAAGATCGACGTGGAAGGCGCGGAGCCGCTGGTGTTCGAGGGTGGCCGGCATCTGCTCGACCAACTACAGGCGCCCATCATCTTTTTTGAACAGTGGCAAGAGGCCGCGCGGCGGCTCGGCCTCAAGGGAACAGCCGCAGCCGATTTTCTCCTAGCCCTCGACAACCCACGGTTTGAATTGTTCGAGGCGGTGGGGGCTACCCTTCGGCCGCTCGGCACCAATCATGTCGAGAAAGGAAATCTGCTCGCCGTGCCGACGGCGAGACGAAGCCGATTGGGTTAGCAAGATGCTCTGGGGATCTTTATACCAGGGCCGGGCCTGCCCAGGGCCTGCCCGACCACTACTACAAAACCATTAAACGGCTGTAGGGGCGAGGCCCGCCTCGCCCGCTATTGCTAGCCTCATGGTTTAGGCATCTATGATTACTTCCACGACTCGAGTCGCCCTAGTTGGCGCCGACACCCTGCTCGGACACGAAATTAAAGATGTGATCGCCTCCGGCGGCCGCAAAGCGCTCATCCAGAGTTTTGCGTCGAACGGCGAAGCCAATTTCGGCGAAGAAGGGGAGGAGGCCGTGTTTCGACAGGCTCTCGGTCCGGAAATATTGAGCGAAGTGGATGCTGTAGTCTCCGCCGGATCGCTGGCGGGCGCGATCAAGGCCCTGAACCTGGCCAGAGCTGTGGGCCAACGCCCGATTCTAATTGACTGCACGGGCTCTCTCGATCATGAAGCAGAGTCCCGCATTTTCGCGCCTCTGATTGACGATCCACCTCCCTCAAGCCGCATTGTGGCGATTGCACACCCGGCCGCCGCCGCTCTCGCCGCGATTTTGTCGCGCCTGGCCCTCTACCGCCCAATTTCGCGAGCGATCTTCGAGATTTTTGAGCCGGCCAGCGAGCAAGGCAGATTGGGCCTGGCCGAACTGCAGCAGCAGACCACAAGCCTTCTTTCATTCAAAACGCTCGAGAAGAACATTTACGACGCTCAGGTGAGTTTTGCGATGTTACCGGCCTACGGCGAAGATGCGCCACAGTCGCTCGCGTCCATTGAACAGCGGATTGAAAAACACTTGGCGGCAGTGCTCGCCCGCCTGGCGCAAGCAGGGACTGCCATCCCCATGCCTTCGCTGCGGCTGGTGCAGGCGCCGGTTTTTCACGGCTATACTTTTTCCGGCTGGATTGAGTTTGAATCCCACGCCCAGCCTTCGGAAATTGAAGCTGCGCTCGCCTTGCCGCACATCGACGTTCGCGCTTCCGGCCACGAGGTTCCGACGAATGTTGGCATCGCCGGACAGAGCGGGCTCGTGGTGGGAGACATCCGAGTCGATCGCAACAATTCTCGCGCCATCTGGCTCTGGGCCGTGTCGGATAATCTGCGGACGGTTGCGGACGGGGTCCGCGAACTGATTTCGAAGATCGAACGGTAACTCCGAGTGCGAGCAATCAGGAATTTGTTGGCGATCAGTTTTTTCGCCAGTCTGCTATGGACAGCAGGTTGCTACCACGTCGGCGGCAAGGGCGACCTGGTCCCGAAGAACATTCAAACGATCGCCGTTCTTCCGTTTCGCAATCTGACCACTCGGTATCGATTGTCTGATGCTTTCCAGGAGGCGATTTCACGAGAGTTCATCGCGCGAACTCCTTATCAAATCGTGAGAGACAAGGAGAATGCGGACGCCATCTTGGATGGAGTGATCAACCAGGTTCTTGCGGCTCCCTTGATCTTCGATCCGGCCACCGGCAAGGCCACCATCATCTCCATCAGCGTGTATTTGCAGCTCACCCTTACAGAGCGCGCCACCGGAAAAGTGATTTACCGTCGCCCGCTTTTCGAGATCCACAGCAACTACGAAATCGCGCTGAATCCAAACCAATATTTCGACGAAAGCTCGCTCGCGCTCCAGCGCGTTTCCGCCGACTTGGCCCGCATGGTCGTGAGCGGCATCATGGAAAATTTCTAAGCCCATGATCCCCGAACGATTTCTGGCGCAAATTTCCAAACAAAACCCGGCCCCGGTCTACCTGTTCCTCGGGCCGGAAGCATACCAGCGCCGGATCTGTAAGAATGCGCTTCTTGAAAAGGTCTTGCCCGGCGGCGCCCGCGTAGATGGCTTGACTCAGGTTGATCTCGACGAAGTTTCGCTTGCACAGGTCATAGACGATGCGCGTTCTTTGTCGCTCTTCGCGAGCGAACGCGTCATCTGGATCAGCTCGGCGGAATCGGCCTTGCCGCGCCGCATCTCATCGGGAGATGAAGACAGCGCCGCTGTGGGAAACGCGTCAGACGACTTGATTAAGGACTATTTGAAAGCGCCTACGCCTGGCACGGTGCTTGTTTTCGAATGCAGCCGCTACGATTTCAGCGGTGACGATAAGGCAAAACTCGACCGCGTCGCCAAATTTTATTCCGCCATCCCCGATCCCGTTGAATTTCGGTCCCTGACACCTGAAAACGTGCGCGCTATGGCCCACGAGATTCTTGCCGAACATGGGTTGAAGATGGAAACTCGCGATCTTGCGTTTCTATTGGACGCGGTCGGCGCGGATGCTTTGCGGCTAGCGACCGAGATCGAAAAGCTTTCAATTTTTGCCGGCTCAAACGGACGGGTATCTGGCGACGATGTTCGAGCGCTTGTATCGAACGCATCGCAGAGCAACATCTTCGGACTGGTGAATTCGCTGGGAAGGCGAGATCGGGCCGCCGCACTAGCTTCTCTCGATCTTCTCGTGCGCGATGGGGAATACCTGCCATTGGCGCTAACGTTTCTGGACTCCGAGTTCCGCCTCGCTCTGGTAGTTCAGGAGTTGCATTTCCAAAACGTTCAGCAGGTGCTCAATCACTTCTTGAGGCAGGGCGTCCGCATGTGGCGCCACCGCGCTGAACAGCTACTTCATACGGCGTCGATCTTTCGAGCAGACCAGCTCAGAAAGGGATTGAAGCTGATTTACGAAGCGGACAGGGGACTCCGTGACACTCGGCCCGACGACAGAACGGTGATGGAATCGCTTGTGGTCAATCTAACGCGATGAAGACTCAAATGTGTCTCCGGCAATCAAAGTTTTGACATTTTAGTACATAATTTTGGAAAGGCGCTGTACAAACGCTGGCGAAAAGCCGCATAAGATCGAATCAGATCAGCCAGATCGGCTTAGCGGAAAGGTTCAGTAACGATGGATCGGTACAAATACGGAGAGAATCGCCCGGGCAACGCGAGTGTGGCCTATGTCGAGGACGTTCAGCTTAAAGACATTCAGAAAAAGCTTCCCCTTCGGGTACTCTCGGAAGACGATTGGAAGCACTGGATCACCTGGGGCTACGTGGTAGTGGAAAACGCCGTTCCCGCGGAGAACGTAACTAACCTCCGCAACTTACTGTGGCAATTCCAGGAGATGGATCCGCGCGATCCGGCGACGTGGCTCAAACCGCAGCGGCGCGACCACCAGATGAAAGAGCTGAACAACAGCGGGATGGTGGAAATCTACAATCACCAATATTTGTGGAATAACCGGCAATATCCGCGCGTTTACAACGCGTTTGTCGATATTTGGGATCGGGAAGCCCTATGGGTTACGATCGATCGCGCGAATCTCAACCCGCCCAATCAAGGCGCGCGCGCATTCGACGGGTTTATTCATTGGGATTCCGACACCAGCCTCGACCCGTTCCCGGTAAATGTTCAGGGAGTCTTGTCGCTAGTCGACACCGATCCTGAAATGGGCGGGTTTCAGTGCGTTCCCGAATTGTTTCGCACTCTCGAAAAATGGATCAAAACGCAGCCTGCGGACCGCGATCCATGGAGACCCGATATCACCGGCTTCGAAGTGGTTCCGGTTTCGATGAAGGCCGGCGATCTGCTGATTTTCAATAGCCTTCTCGCGCATGGCGTGCGTGCGAACCGGTCGAGAGATCGCGTGCGGATCGCGCAGTACATCTCGATGACTCCGGCCGATGAGTCGAACGCCGCGCTGCGCGAAACCCGCATTCGTTCGTGGCGCGAGATGGAGCCTCCGCAAGGCTTCGCATTTCCCGGTGATCCGCGGGAATGGGAAAAGAAAAACGCGAAGCCGGCTGTTCTGACCGAGTTGGGTGAGAAGTTACTGGGGTTGCGGAGCTGGCGCGAATAGTGAGGATTCAGCGCCGCGCGAGCGCCTCGAGCTCTTCTAACGTGCGCGGCCAATCCGATCCCAGGAGCCGCGACAAACCGCGATCGGCCAGAACTTTGCCATTCGTTTGGCATCGAGCGCAGTAGTTCGTTTCGTTATCTGCGTATCGAATCCGCAAAATTCGCTCGCCGCATCTGGGACACGGCTCGCCATAGCGTCCGTGCACAGCCATTCCTTCGCGAAACGCAGTGACTTTTTCAGGAAACTGACGGCGCGCCTCGGCCCGTAGACGCTCAATCCACATTTCGAGCGTGCTGCGCGTCGCCTCGAAGAGCCGCTCCCATTCGTGCGGTTTCAGTTTTTGCGCCTGCGCGATGGGCGACAATTGCGCGGCGTGCAGAATTTCATCGGAGTACGCGTTGCCAATACCGCTCACCAGGCGCGGATCGGTGAGCGCACGCTTCAACGTGTGATTCTCAGACGTCAGCGCCGAACGGAAGGAGTCCAGATCGGCGGTGAAGACCTCGATTCCTCCCGGATCCACGGACCGCAATCCTTCCTCGCCGCTCAGAATATGCAGCGACGCGCGATGCCTCGTACCGGCTTCCGTGAGAGTCAGAGCGCCTCCGGGAAAGTCGAAGGCTGCCAGATTCTGACGGCCCGCCAGCCTCGAGTGCGGCGGCCGCCAGTGAAGCCGGCCGGCGATCATCAAATGAAGCACCACCCATAAATCGCCTTCTACGCCGATGGCAATTCGCTTCCCTACGCGCCGAAGCTCACCCACCTTACGGCCCTCGACGCTCGCGACTGCCGGCTGTGTCGTGCGAAGCAGAAAGGGGCTCGCCAGCCGAACGCGCTCGACAGGTTGACCGAGCACGCGAGGCTCGAGCGCCGTGAGATAGGCTGCGATATCCGGCAGCTCGGGCATCTATTCCCAGGCGGCTCGGAAATGTCGTCTCAGGCCCAACTGAAGCCGCTGTTCACCAGCGGTAATGAACGAATGCGTTGGCCTGTCGCGGCGAAAATCGCATTACAAACAGCCGGGATCGCCGGAGGCACCGCGGGTTCACCCAATCCTGTCGGTGGGTGGTCGCTCTTCACGAAATGGATGTCAATCTGAGGAGCCTGGCTAAGACGCACCAACATGTGCTGGTTATAGTTCTGTTGAACCACGTGGCCCGATTCGAGCGTTATCTCCTGATGCATCAATTCGCTCATGCCATCGATCACCCCGCCTTGAACCTGCGCCTCCGCGCCGTTTGGATTGATGATCTGACTGCCTACGTCGCCGCAAACCCAGACCTTATTAACCTTGACTTTGTTACCCGCCGCGACACTGACTTCCGCCACGTGCGCAAAGTAGCCTTGGAAGCTGTAGTGGAAGGCCACGCCCATCGCCGTTCCTTTCGGCAACGTTCGCTTGCCCCAGCCTGACCGTTCAGCAACCTGCTCGAGCACGCCGCGCATTCGCCCCACATCGTACGTCTGATGAGTCTGATCCTGGCCGACCCCATTCGCCGTCGACTTTGCCCTTTCGTGAACAAGTTGATGTCCGGGCTCGCCTAGCAATTCTAAACGGAACTGCACCGGATCCTTGCCCGCGGCATGAGCCAGTTCGTCGATAAACGACTGCATGACGAAACACTGCGAGTTAGCGCCAGGAGCGCGAAGCGCGCCAGTTTTCAGAGTCAACTGCATAACGGACGAGTACATACCGAAGTTCGGCACAAAACCCGCGGGAAATTCGCCAGGCTGAATCTGCGCCGACGACGCAAACTTTTCTCCGGCTCCGTAGCTGACAAAGTGATTGCTCCAGGCGACAACTTTGCCCGAAGAATCGACACCGCCTCTCAGGAAGTGGAATCCGCCAGGACGATAGTAGTCGTGCGTCATATCGTCCTCGCGCGTCCAGAGCAGTTTCACCGGTACCCCTGTGGTCTTGGCGATCCAGGCGGCTTCGGCCATCGAGTCGTTATATAGGCCGCGGCCAAACGATCCGCCGGCCCGCAGCAGATGGACGGTGACGTCCTCTTCAGAGATGCCCAGCGTCTTCGCCACAAGCTGACGGCCGCGCGCCGGCTGCTGTGTTGTGCTCCAAATCTCGACTTTGCCGTCCTTGAAATGCGCGCTGCAATTTCGAGGTTCGAGCGGCGCATGCGAAATGAACGGGTACGAGTACGCAGCCTCAATCGTTTTCGCGGCGCCTTTCAACGCGTCATCGACGTTGCCGTCGTTTCTCAACGTTCGCGCGGGTGCCTGTTTGGATAGTTCTTGAGCACGGCGCGCAAACTCCGCCGAGCTTTGCTGAGCGCCGGGGCCAAAATCCCACTTCACTTGAAGTTTTTTGCGGGCCGACTCCGCTTGCCACCAGCTATCGGCGACAATTGCGACGCCAGGCTCGAGGCCAGGCTCACCCGCGATCACCGGAGCAAGCTGCACTTGTCCTTCAACAACAAAGGCGTGTCGGACGCCCGGCATCTGCTTCACTTCGTCGAGATTGGCGCTTGCTACCTTGCCGCCAAACACCGGGCACTTCGCAAATACCGCATACAGCATGCCGGGCGTAGTGAAATCGATTCCGAAAATCGGCTTGCCGACAGTGATATCGGGAACATCAACGCCCAAAGTCCGTTGGCCGATGATCTTGAAATCGTTTGCGTCTTTCAGCTTGAGAGTTTTAAGATCCGGCACCGGCATGGTCGCGGCCTTCGCGGCAAGTTCGCCATAGCCCAGCGAGCGGTCCGTCGAACGATGGTACACGCGGCCATTTTCCGCGTAGCATTCCGATTCCGGAACACCCCACGTCTGCGCTGCAGCCGCGATCAGCATTTGCCGGAACGCCGCTCCAACCTGGCGCATCGGAATCCAGTTATTCGACGCGGCACGGCTGCCGCCGGTCGTCTGCAAGCCATATTTTGTGTCGAGATCGGCTTGCTGGACCTTGACCGATTTCCAATCGACATCGAGCTCTTCCGCAATCAACATCGGCAACATATTCTTAATTCCCTGCCCGATCTCCGGATTTCTCGACAGCAGCGTCACCGTGCCGTCAGGCGCGATGGAGACAAATGCTTTGCAATCGAACGGAGGCGGTGGCGGCGGATTCTGGCCCAGCGCTTTGTCCTGGACATACAGGCCGAGCATCATGCCTCCACCGGATACTGCGGTGGCTTGAAGAAATGAACGGCGGGTGAGACGCATGGCTTATAGACCTCCTTCCTGCCCTGCAACGCTGCCAACGGTCGCCTCAGCGGTGGTCCGCTTGACGGGCATCGCGGCAGCCTTATGTACCGCTTCTCTGACCCGCAGGTATGTTCCACAGCGGCACAGATTGCCATTCATCGCGGTATCGATTTGCTCGTCCGTCGGCTTCGGGTGCTTGGCGAGCAACGCGGCTGCCGACATGATCTGTCCGGCTTGGCAGTACCCGCATTGAGGAACATCGATCTCGCGCCAGGCAACCTGCAGCGGATGCGATCCATCTTTCGACAGCCCTTCAATGGTGGTGATGTGCGCGTTCGCCGCGCTCGAAACAGGAGTAACGCAGGAGCGGATCGGTTGGCCGGCGAGATGCACCGTGCAGGCGCCGCACTGGCCGATTCCGCAGCCATACTTGGTCCCGTGGAGATTCAAGGCATCCCGAATCACCCATAAGAGCGGAGTGTCGGGAGAAACGTCGACGGTTCTGGACCGCCCGTTAACAGTGAGGGTGATAGCCATATCAACTCCACATTAAGCCTATCGAATGGGGCTGGCAATCGCACGAATTTCGGGACCCTTGGGAGCCGGAGAGGGGCGAATGGCCCCAACCAGAGGCGACCTACCGTCCGTCCGCAATTTTGAAGCGGAGCCGGAAACGTGAGCGCCCTAAAAAGGACTGCGAAAGTGTCGTGTAGGCTGCAAAGTCCCGAGGCGGCAAGAAACGCCGCTTGACGCCAGGTATGGCTCGCGATATATATCGAACACTACATACTATGCGCGCTTTCCGTCTTCTGGTTCGGCATTTTGCCGAGTTGCGGCAGGACATGCGATATGGGCATCGGATGATGGCGAAATCTCCCGGTTTCACGGCGGTTGCGGTGATCTCGGTCAGCTTGGGCATCTGCATCGCCACATGCGCCTATAGCGAGTTGCACGGCCTCGTTTTGCGCGATCTTCCCCGCGTTTCGAAACCCGACGAATTGGTTGCGCTCGAGATGCCTACCTCCTATCCGGCTTACAAGCGCTTCCGCAGCCAGACGAATATCTTCTCTTCAACATTTGCTTATGTAGCTCCGGTTCCCTTCGCCATCGCGCTCGGCGATCGAACAGAGCGAACCTGGGGCCATTTGGTGACGCCTTCGTACTTTTCGACATTAGGCGTCCGCCCCGCATTCGGGCGGTTCTTTGGCAACGAACAGGACGAACACGACGCAACGCCCACGGCAGTCGTGAGTTATCGCTTCTGGCAAATTCATCTCGGCTCCGATGTACGAGCGATCGGAAAAACGCTCCGAATTAACGGTCACCCGTGCACGATAGTCGGCGTGGCGCCAGAGAAGTTTCTAGGCGCATCGCCCATGATTTTCGTCGCCGATTTGTGGATGCCGATGTTGGCAGGCGAGCGCATCGCGCCAGAGCTAGCCGGCAACGCGCTCGAGCGGCGCGACTCGACGATCTTTCGCGTCGTGGGCCGGCTAAGACCGGCCATTGCAGAGGGTCAAGCCGAGGCGCAACTGGATTCGGTGGCTCGAGAAATGGAGCGCGACTACGGCGATGTGAACAGAAACCGGAGAGAACGACGAGTCCTGCTGGTGAGCGGGGGCAAAGAGATGCCCCTGCGTAAACAGGACGTTCCGATCTTCACGGAATTCTTCACAGTACTGGGCGGTCTGGTCTTATTGATCGCGTGCGCGAACGTCGCGAATATGATGCTGGCGCGCGCAGCGGATCGCCGCAGAGAGATTGCCGTTCGTCTGTCGGTCGGAGCAAGCCGTGCGCGTCTCATTCGTCAACTGCTGACGGAAAGCATGCTGACTTCCTCCGGCGCCGGCGTTCTCGCGTTCCTGCTCTCGATGTGGATCATGCGCGGAGCCTCCCAAATCAGGATGCCCTATCCGATTCCCGTCACCTTCGACCTTACGCCCGATTGGCGCGCGTTTATCTTCACGCTTGGACTGATGATATGCGCCGGACTTGCCTTTGGTCTCGTACCGGCGTGGCAGGCCACTGGAACTGATCTTGCTTCCGGGCTGAAAGAGGGCGGCCTGGTTCGGCCCCGTAAGTTCCGGCGCTTGAGCTTGCGCAACATGCTGATGCTCTGTCAACTCGCCGCGTCGCTGACTCTACTACTGATGACCGGGTACCTGGCGCTCGGTTCTCAATCGACTTTGGGAATCGATCCAGGATTCAATCCCAGAAATCTGTACCTGATGTCGCTCGATCCCATTCGCGATGGTTATTCGAGCGACCGCGCGGCAGCTTTCTTCGATAAGCTCTTGGACCGGGTGAAAAGGCTGCCTGGTATCGTTTCCGCGTGCCTCACCGATTCAGTGCCGGCGGCAGTGAATGGGAACGGAAGCTTGACCTTTTCCACCGCAAGCAAGGATACGTCGGACCCGCGATCTATACACAGCGCGCAGAAATTTGTCGTCGGCAAAGATTACTTCACAACGACGGGCATTTCGATCCTGACGGGTCGCAGCTTCCAAAACGAAGACCAAAAAAGCAACATGATGCCGGTGATCGTGAGCGAGGCGTTCGTTCGCGAGTTCTCGAAAGGGCAGAAGATACTAGGCCAGCACATCGAGCTGGGCAATGGTGAAACTGACCCCGGAAAAGGCGTATGGCCGGGCGCCTTCGATTATCGCGTCGAAGCTCCAAGCAACAGAAGGCAGATCGTTGAAGTAGTAGGCGTTGCCAAGGATGTAGCCGAGGGCTTCGGAGTTCAGAAGCCGCCGCCTACAATCTATTTTCCACTGCGCCCAGCGGACTACGGACGGCCTTCCCTACGCGGCATAACACTTATGGTCCGGGCTGTCCCAGGCGTCGACGCGATCGGAGAAGTTCGCCGCGAAGTCTCTGCAATCGATTCACGACTGACTGTGTTCAACGCTCGCGGCATGGTGGAACAGATCGGTGACACCTTGTTTGCAGTACGGGCAGGCGTTTGGACTTACGGCATTATTGGCGTAGTTGGCTTGATTCTGGCTTCGGTTGGATTGGCGGGAGTTACGGCATATTCCGTTGCGCGCCGTAGCCGCGAGATCGGTATCCGTATCGCGCTGGGCGCTCAAAGCGGTCAGGTGATGCGGCTGATTATGAAGGAGGGCGTAATTCTGACGCTGGTGGGCTCGGTCATCGGGCTCGCCATGGCGTGGCTTGGAACGCGTGCCTTGAGTGCGGTTTTCTCTTCAGTAGCTCAATCGAGCACTCTGAACTCCTATGGCACGTTATTTCTCGGCGCCGCCCCCGTGCTGCTCGCGACGCTCGCGCTCGCGGCCTGTTATCTGCCGGCCCGCAAATCCACGCGCATCGATCCGGCTGTTGTGCTGCGCCAGGAGTAGCCAGGAACCATATTCGACTCACCTCGTTTGGCATAGAATTCTTGAAGATAATTCAAACAAAGGGAGCTCCATACAGTGAACGCTAACTGGTCGCGCAGGAGCTTGATCAAGGGCATCGCTTCAACCGCTTGTTTTCCCGCACGTGCGACGCAGGCGCAAGGGGCGCAATACGTCTCGCACCGCGGAATGCCGGAAGAAGGGCCCAACACGCCGAAACTCGCCGCGCCAATCAACGGCCGCGATATCACGGACGGGGCCATGCGGCGTGTGAAGCAGATTGGCGTCGATCACGTCCTGATGGGCGGCCCACGAATGCCCTGGACCGTCGAGCAGTTACAGCCGATCGTGGACAAACTGAAAGCCGGCGGCCTCTCACTCGGCAACATGATGATCGCTGGCTTCCCAAACACGATTTATGGACGCCCCGGACGTGACACAGAGATTGAACAATTTAATCAATCGGTCGAATCCGCGGGAAAGGTTGGATTGCCAGTTGTCGAATACAATTTCTACGCACATCGCGCGATTGAAGGCTATTACGAGGAAACCGGACGTGGCGGAGCAGGTCTCACCGCCGCTTCTTACGACCGCGTAAAAGACCTGCCGCCACTGCCGCAGGAAGGGGTCCACAATCTCGATGAAATGTGGAACAACATCACGTACTTTCTAAAAGCCGTCGTGCCCGGTGCGGAAAAGTCGAATGTGCGGTTAGCGCTGCACCCGAACGATCCGCCATTTCCGCTGAGCAGGGGCTCGCAGCAAATCATGGCGACGGTGGAAGGCTGGAAACACCTAATAAGCATCGTGAACAGCCCCGCAAACGGCATTACGTGGGATTGCGGCGTAACGCGCGAGATGGGGCACGATCCGGTCGAGGTATGCCAGTATTTCGGATCGCGAGATCGCATCAATCACGTCCACTATCGCAATGTGCGTGTGCGAAAGCCGTACGAAGATTACACCGAAGTGTTCATCGACGAAGGCGAGAACGATATGTTTGCCATCATGCGAGAACTCGTCAAAGTGAAATACACGCGGCTGATTTATCCGGAGCACGAACGAGCGCTCGATGTCGATCGCGAGCGTGGAATTCACAACCAGTATCCGGGCGGAGGCGGCTACACGGGTATGGTTTACGACATCGCATATGCCCGCGCCATGCTGCAGGCCTCGTTGTTGCTTGAGCGATCGGTACGGAGCTGATTCGCTATTCTTCGCGAAGAGCAGTAAGCGGATCGAGCCGAGAGGCGCGTAAGGCTGGCGCTAAGCATGCTACCGCGCCCATCACTCCCAGGAACATCACAGACAAGGTGAACGTGGCCGGATCGTCTGCCTTGATCTGGTAAAGAACACTTGAAAGAAATCGCGTGAGCATCGCGGCTCCACCAATGCCCAATGCGATTCCTGCCGCAATTGGCTGAAGTCCATCAGCCAACACCATCGCAATAACCCGCACGGGGTCAGCGCCCAGCGCAACCCGGATACCTATCTCCTTCGTTCTTTGAAGTGCGGCATGAGCAACCACGCCATAGATTCCGAGCGCCGCCAATATCAGCGCCATTGAGGCAAAGAACGAGAGCAGCAGAGTTTGGAAGCGCGGCTGGCTGAGGGTCGCGTCTACGTGCTGCTCCATTGTCTTCATCTGATAGACCGGCTGTTCGGGATCCAGTTGATGCACTACGCTGAGAGCTGCCCGCCCCATCGCACGGGGATCGCCCTCTGTCCGCAGCACGACGGCCATCCGATCGTAGGCGTTCTGCATCTCTGGGGTGTAGAACTGTGGCATTGGAGGGAGATCGAGCGCTCCAGTTCGCACGTCGCCAACTACACCGATAATCGTCATCCACCGCGAGCCTGGTTCTGGCGCGCCAAGCAGAACGTGTTGACCGATCGCATGGCTCTTTGGAAAGAATCGGCGTTCAAGGGTTTCATTAATGATCGCTACGGGCGGCGCATCGAGGACATCGGAACAGCTTCGTCAGTTGGTCCTTAAGTTCGGAGAAAAAGCGAATCCTCTGACGGGCTTGTTCATAGCGCGGCCCTGAAAGCTGTATCTGCATCGTCAATAAGTGATCGACGCGCACGCCGGGATCGATTTGCCGCAATCGGGCGAAGCTCGCGGCTAGTAATCCGCAGCCGATCAACAGCACGAGTGCGATTGAAACCTCGGCCGCAACGAGCACATTCGGGATGCGGCGCCTACGACGTGGTCCCCTAAGGCTCGCATTTCGTTGGCCCATCACGAGGGCGGGCGCAAGGCTCAACAACAGACACACAATACCCGAGATGGCAAGGGTGAACAGGAGCGCTCGAGTATCGATGCCGATATTTGTAACTCCAGGTAATTCGGCAGGGCTTACCGCCTTCAGCAGTAGAACTCCCCAGTGACTCATTACTAGACCGCCTGCGCCGCCTATCGTTGTTAGAACTACAGCTTCCGTCGCCCATTGCCGCAGAAGTCTTATACCAGATGCGCCGAGCGCACGCCGTATGGCGGTTTCCTTTTCTCGGGCCGCGGCCCCTGCTAACAGCAAATTAGCTACATTCACGCACGCAATGAGGAGCAACAGGCCAACCGCCGTTATTAAAAGTATGCTGCCGGTTCGGAAATCGCCAAAAAGTTGAGTTCGCAAGGAAATAACAGCTGCTCGATATCCACCGTCTCCGCCGTTTGGCCCTCGGTACGGGCGTACCGTTTCTTCCACGTGCTTAGCGGCGGCTGTTATTGAAGCTTGCGCTGTCTCGATCCCCACCCCTGACCGCATCCGGGCCAGCATTCGGAATTGCCAAACGCGAGGGTCCCTCATCGACGGAAGCGGTATCCATACATCGGCTCCGTTGCTACTCAGCGCGAACTGAAAGTTTGGCCGCATCACGCCGACTATGGTGTAGAGACGACCATCGAGACGAATGGTCCGGCCGAGAGTGCGTGGATTCGCGCCAAAACGGCTTGCGAACAATGAATAGCTGAGAATCGCAACGTCATTGTGCGCGGGATTCCAATCCCGATCCGTGAACCCTCGCCCAACCGCGGTGCGTGCGCCCAGCATCTCGAACAAGGCAGGAGTTGACGATAGTACAGAGACGCGTTCCGCACTGCTGGAGTCTATGAGGTTCCGCTCTTCCTCAGTGAACGCTGCTGTCGCATCGAAAGACCGTACATTTTTGTACGCTTCGTAAGTTTCGAAGCTTACGCGTTCGAGGCGCACGCCGATCTTTGAAAGCTCGTCCCGTACTATCACCAATCGATCCGATTCCGGATACGGCAGGGCCGCAGCAGTACGGTGTCGACTACGCTGAAAATCGCAGTAGTTGCGCCAATACCAAGTGCCAGAATGAGTATCGCCACCGAGGCGAATCCTGGCGACCTTGCAAGTTGCCTCAAGACATACCGAATATCAACGAACATGTGCCTGGCCCGCGTGGACTTCCGCTCTTCGCGACATCTTTTGGATTACGGCACGGATCGCGCCCAAGGCAGTCTCTACATCAGCGCGCGAGATGTCCAAATAGAATACCGCGCGCACACTATCGACGCCGGACGGAAGCATGTGCACGCCCTTCTGAAAAGCTTCGTTAACGAAAGTCCCGGCCGATAGGCTCCGCAAACGGAACCGAACAATATTGGTTTCCACGCTCTTAGGGTCAAGGTCAATTTCGGCGAGCTCCGCTAGACCTTCCACAAAACGCCGTGCGTTGCTGTGCGTCTCATGTAAGCGCTCACGGTGATGGATGAGGGCATGTAGCGCTCCCGCCGCGATGATGCCGGCCTGCCGGAAGCCTCCGCCGAATTGCTGCTTGAAACGCCGGGCTCTCGCGATACATCCCGCGGAGCCAGCGAGGCAGGAACCCACTGGCGCTCCGAGCGCTTTCGAGAAGCACACGCTCACCGTATCGAATGGCTTTGCATAATCCGCCTCCGGAATCCCGCTCGCAACAGTCGCATGCCAAAGCCGCGCCCCGTCCAGGTGCAGCGCAAGTTTATGCTGCCGCGCAGCGCCGGCGACAGACTGAATTGATTCAAGGGGCCAGACCGAGCCGCCCCCGACATTGTGTGTGTTCTCCACGCACAAGAGCTTAATCGGCTGGGTTACGGTGGCCGGAAAGAATGGATGACGCTGGCCAACGGCCGCGTCGATATCTTGTGCGGTGAAGATTCCGCGCACTCCAGGCAGCAGCCGCGGCAGGATTCCGGACAAAGAGGCCGGCGCACCGCCTTCCAGAAGATAGACGTGGGCGTTCTGATCGAAGAGAACAGCGTCGCCGGGTTCTGTATGAACCCGAATCGCAACCTGATTGGTCATCGTGCCGGTTGGCATGTAGACTGCATCGTCTTTCCCCAGAATCTCAGCGGTCTTTCGCTCCAACCTGTTAACCGTCGGGTCGTCATGATAAACATCGTCCCCAACGTCCGCTTTGGCGATGACCTCACGCATGGCGGGCGTGGGAAGACTACAGGTGTCACTGCGTAAATCGATCATGGTGTTAAACCTCATATTACTTACTAGCTTCGTTCTCCATCTAAGTTCCGGCACTTCCGTAAGAAGAAACAGTAGGCGTCTGGCATTCTGAAGGAATGCCCGTAGGTCTGGACTTCGGAACCACGAACAGTTCCATCGCCCTCGCAGGACCGAACGGAGTCCAGGTCGCGAATTTCACTTACTCTGGAGGTGTAACGGAGTCCTTCCGCTCCCTTCTCTACCTTCACAACCTCCGCGAGCATGGCCGAAGCACGATCAAGTCCTGGAGCGGCCCCGCTGGTATCGACGAATATCTCCAATCCGATGAAAAGGGACGCCTCGTTCAGTCGCTCAAATCGTTCCTGACCAGCCGCAGCCTACACACAACAGACGTTTTCGGCCGCCGCTTCAAACTGGAAGAACTCATTGCGCGAATTCTCGCCGACATCCGACTCGGCGCTGCACATCAGTTCGGCCCCACTGCAAAGCGAGTTGTCGTGGGCCGCCCCGTGCGCTTCGTCGGAGCGGAATCTGAAGCCGATGACGAATATGCCGTAGCCCGTTTGAAGGAAGCGCTCCTCCTTGCCGGATTCAAAGAGGTCAGCTTCGAGTACGAACCCGTCGGAGCTGCTTACCACTACGAATCCACTCTCGATCACGACGAACTCGTAATGATCGGCGACTTCGGCGGCGGTACCAGTGACTTCTCCCTCCTTCGCGTCGGTCCGTCGCTGCGGCGGTCAGGAGCCACTCGCCAAGTAATCGGCAACGAAGGCGTGGGAATTGCGGGCGACTCGTTTGATGCGCGTATCATCCGCCATCTCGTCTCTCCGGCTCTCGGAGCTGGTTCCGAACTCAGGTCGGGCCGCAAACGATTACCCGTTCCGAACTGGGTCTACTTCAAGCTCGAGCGCTGGCATCACCTATCTTTTCTCAAATCGGCCGACACACTCAACATGTTGAAAAGCGTAGCAGCACAGGCGTTCGAACCTAAGAAGATCGAAGCGCTTCTTTATCTCATCCAGCACGATCTCGGCTATCAGCTCCATCGGGCCGTACAGCGCGCGAAAATCGCGCTCTCGAATGCGGAGCGCACCCGCTTCCATTTCTCCGATGGCGACGTGGAGATCGACGAAGAACTCACTCGCGCAGACTTCGAGGACTGGATTCAGGAAGAACTTTCGGATATTCAGGATCACGTCGATCGACTGCTATCCAAAACGGGAACACACCCCGCCGACGTTGACGTAGTCTTCCTCACAGGTGGCTCATCCTTCGTGCCTGCCGTCCGCCGTATCTTCGAATCTCGTTTCGGGCCTCACAAAATCCGCACGGGCGGCGAGTTCACGTCCGTTGCCCGTGGCCTGGCTCTACGCGCGGCAGAACTCGGGTAATCGAACTTCGTCACATCCGCTCCCTTGCGGTCGCGGTTCCGATACTGCACGTTGACTCACAAGCACTTACAGAACCGCGCGCGTTAGCAAGCGGCTTAGTGACGAACTCGGCTAATCGGTTGCCGGATAGCCATGAAGCTCGGGTCCTACTGCGTTCGAGAAGTTGTAGTTCCCGCGGCGGTCGGCGTCGACCGTCCAGAACATCGCGCCAATCATGCTGGGATACCCGTGAGGATCGCGCAGCTTGTACTTGGTTCCGGAAGGAGCTTTCCCAGTAATGATGTAGTTCATCGCCTGCGTGACGATGGTTGGCGTTGTGTCTCCGGTAAGGAATCCAACAGCAACTTTATCGGCCGGCATGGGTGGAAAGAACTGAGTGGGATCGCCTCCAACATTGAAGCCGTGCAGCACGAGCTCCGTCATCGCGGCGTGATAGTCTATCGAGCCGGCCTGGTAGATCTCGCCATCGAGACCTTCGAGCGGCGGCGTGTTGTAGTCCTGCACATCCATAAAGGAGAGAATGTCGCGGATGGCGTATGCGATAGCGAGGTAGGAGCCGAACTGGCCCCCATAGCTGGGATAGCCGGCCGGAATCTGCGTGCCTTCGGGCACCAGGCTGATCATGAACCGCGAGCCGAAGTGATCGTGCAACTGGCGCAAAGCCGAGATAAGATTCACGATGGATGGCGTAGTGGGATGCTTGAAATCCGTGTCTCCGGGTTCGATCGATAGAGACGGGCTTTCAAAGTCGATGTCGATACCGTCGAAGCCATACTCGGTAACAATGCGCGTGACAGAAGAGATGAAGTTCGGAACGCGTTTGGAATCGGCAAGCGTGAAATGCTGGCCGCCGCCGCCAAGAGAGATCATGACCTTCTTGCCTTGGCTTTTCAAGTAGGCAATATCCGCCTTAAACTGCCCCGTATCAAGTCCGGCCGGGGTTTGAAACTTCATCGTCCCTTCCGGCGCATTTTTATCCGGAGTGGAGAACGCAACTATGATGACGTCCCACTGCGGCGAGACATCGCGAAGCGGGAACGTGGAACCCGCTGCGCCGTAGCCGGTCCAGTAGCCGATGAGCTTGTGACCATTAGGCGGGCTGCTCATCGGAACGGCCGCCACAGTGGGCTTAGCAGGTGCGGACGCGTTACCTCCCGCGCGTCTGCCGCGTGGCGGGCATGGTTTCGACGGTTCAGTGAGTGCCTGCGCATCCGGGAAGCTGTAAGTGCCGCCGAGACCTTCAGAGGCGCCGGTATACCAGGGGAGCAGCGCTACGTTCTGCAGGTGATAAATGGTTCCGCCTCCTCGAGCCGCAAAAGCCTGCGATGCAGGAATATTGTTTTTCGCGTTCGCATTTGTCGGTTCGAGAAGAAAGTAAGTCGAGGCGACGCCCGTGCCCCCGCAGGCGCCCTGGTCTCCCGGACGCATCGTGGCGGGCCGCATCCACGCTGGGAATGTATTCCCCGGACCTTTAACGTTGGGGCCTTGGACCAGAGGATCATGCAAGGGGTCGTTGACAAACTCGCCAAGCTGCTGGGTAAGCGGTTGCACGTCCCCGTCTTCGACTACTCTGGGTGCGCCGTGAAGATACGAACCGAGCACGAAAGAATTTCCGGTGGCTAAATCGACGCCGTGTGTTCCCCAGGAACAGCAAACCGTAGCATCGCCGAGAGTGTAGTAGGTCGTGTTCCGCGTCACAGCAATTACGAGCTTGCCTTCCTGTTTGGGAAGTTGTTTGAAGAGCTCTTTTTGCAGGAACTCGACATCTACAACGGCAAGCGAGCCGCCGGTCTTCTTCGAGGTGAGGATGTAGCCATAGCCCACGGGCACGCTGATCCTTACAACCTTCACTTCCGGTTTGCCGAGCACCGTATGCCATCCATCGGCACTCGGGAAAGTGGTGCGCAGCATGGCATCGGCATACTGTGTCGTGCCGCCTGTGGGAAAGGCGAACTTCGAGAAAATGGGCGAGCGGAGAACGCGCCGTATCTCTGGAGTTGCATCCATAAGCATTAGTTTTCCGCCAATCCTTTTTGCCTCGAGCGACAGCGTGATTGCAACGAGCACGGTGGGGATGGTGGTCGTGCCTCCCCGTTTCGGATTACGGCCGGCGAGAATATAGTAGCTTTGGCCGACTGTGCGCTGGAACGTTGGTACAGTGCCTTGCCCGCACAGAGAGTGCAGCGACAACAGGTTCAGAACAGCGAGCAGATGGATGGACGTGATTCGCATATCCAATTTACGCATCCGCTCCTATCTAATCGCGCTCAGCCGATCGAGCAACACATAGCGTGCCCGGTGATCGTCTAACGACGCGTTCAACTCCGCATTGAAGTGCATAACGTCAAAACCATCTTTGGCATTGTAGCCGTGATTTACCTAACTATATGTATAGTGTGGTGTTTCAGCGTGGAAAAGCCCCGCTATCCGCGGACTTAATTATGGTTAGTGGGGTCAGCGAGCGATAACCTTGGGACTGACGGAGGGTGGACAGGCCCGAATTTCAAGGCAGCCCTCCACGGTCGTGAAGTTGAGAGACGCCTAGCATGTCTTAAGCTTTCTCAATCTCCCGGAGAACTTATAGGGCCCGTTTTGACGTTTGTACTGGAGTCGGTTTCCCGGATTGGTCCTTTGTAACGAACAAAGAGTTAGCAGACGGGCCATGAAACCCTGCTGCATCGCATAGACTCAGCCCGACATAATTCCCTCCGAAGAGTCCGAGCCACGAGATGCCAGCGCGGACGCCGGGCGGTGGGGTCCGCTCTGAGAGGTTGGTTCTCGCGTTGGCTCTAACGCATATAAAAGAGACTCAAACGCGGAAGTCCCTCTTTTTCGAGCAGCCGAGTATCGAGGTACCGCCGCTCGAGCATTGAAATCTGTGCGGCCGTCATCTTGCCGCGATAAGGCGCGAGCTCGCTATCCAGCCGGCGCCGCATTTCCACCAGATCTTCTTCGCTCATCACGCTGCGCGCGATGGCCACCATCTTGTCTTCGAGCGCGGTCAAATGGCGCTCCAAATCCTCGAGATCGTTCACGCGCTCTTCAACTTCCGCCGCGAGCGCTTGAAGTGAAGACGCAATCGCGTGGTAAGCCACGCGATTGTTCGATTCGATGCCGTTTGCGGTTTGTCTCAGATATTCGCGAATTTCCGAGGCTTGAAACGGTGGCTCGCCAGTCTGGCGCGCCTTGGCGGCTCCAGCGCCCGATAGACGCTGCGCGGCTTCCATCACTGCTTGCGCGCAATAGGCAAGCGAGTTGACGTGGCGCGACTTCACTTTTCGAGCGCGCCACTTTTCAAAAGCCTCGTCAATACCTTTAAGGACGGCTTCAAGCGGCACTCCCGCGTTTTTCCAGTTTTCTATTAGAGCCCAGTCAAGCGGCGATAACAAGAACAACGAAGTGCCGCGCGCCTCGCGGAAGCGCTCCTCGATCTCGGTGAAATAATTGAAATAATTTGCGGGCCAGGATTCCTCCTCAACCGGCGGGCCGTGACCGAAATCGCTCATGCGCCCTGCACCCGTCGCCAGATGATACGCAGCCCGTCGAGTGTGATATCGTCATCCACTTCGTTGATGTGCCGCGACGATTTGGCAATCATGTGGGCCTGACCGCCAGTAGCTACAATCTTCGTTTCCGGTCCAAGCTCCGAAATGAGCCGGTCGATCAATCCATCGATCATGTCCGTGAACCCATAGAAAAACCCGGATTGCATCCCTCCTATTGTGTTTTTCCCGATGAGCGCTCGAGGTTCCCGGAAATCGATCATAGGCAGCCGCGCCGTACGCGAGAACAGAGCGGTGATTGAGATCGCAATTCCAGGGCAAATGATGCCGCCGAGATATTCGGCATTACCGCTGACTGTGTCGAACGTGATAGCAGTCCCGAGATCGACAACCACGGCAGGCGCATGAAATCGATTCCACGCCGCGACGCTATTTACGATCCGGTCGGCGCCGATTTCGAACGGATTATCGTAGCGGATGGCGATTCCGGTATCGGTTTCATGCGTCACAAAGACCGGATGTTTGTCGAAGTAACGTTCCGCCATGTCGGTAAGGCTTTCGTTTAGTGGCGGTACAACGCTCGCAACAATAATGCCGTCAATCTCGCTCAGCGGGAGTCCGGCAAAAGAGAATAGGTTCCGGATCAGAACACCCCATTCGTCCGCCGTTTGTTCGTGAATGGTTCTCAGGCGCCAGCGCTTTACCAATTCGGTGCGATCGAACGCTCCAATCGTTATGTTTGAATTCCCCACGTCAAGAGCGAGAAGCATGGTGATCGTCAAGCGGGATTACGGCGCCTCAGGCCGCACGCTTCCGGCATAAAGCGTTTGCACACGGCCCGAATCGTCGCGCACCCGCAAGAAACCATTGTCATCCAGACCCAAAGTGATGCCCTTTGCCTGACCGCGGTCGTCTTCAAACACGATCCGGCGATGCAGCGTATAGCTCGAGGCGGCCGAGAACGCCTGCAAAATTGCGCCTGCCCCTTGTCCTACCAGCAGCGCGCAGAACTCGTCGAGACATTCGAGTAGAGCGATCAGCAACGGTTCCCGCGCAACCTCCTGGTTCAGTGCCATCCTTAGCGATGCTGCCGGAGTACGGAGATCGCCTGGCATCGAACTTTGATTCACATTGATGCCGATGCCGGCGACGATCGACGCTTCGTGCAGCTGGGCCAGTATGCCGGCCACCTTCCGTTCGCTGACCAGAACGTCATTAGGCCACCGCAGGTCGCAAGCGAGCCTCGTTTTGCGCTGAATCGCTTCTCCCGTTGCTAACCCAAGTGCGAGCGTCACCAGCGGCAGTTGGCGGGTCGATATGGGGATGCGCAGCACAACCGAACAGTAGATGCCCGCTTCGGCTTCTGAAATCCAATGCCTTCCCAAGCGGCCGATTCCCGCCGTTTGTTCGTCCGCGACAACAACCGTGCCGTGCGGGCTGCCCTCGAGCGCCAGCCGCGCCGCCTCGGTCATCGTAGAGCCGATAACGGCAAAGTAGTGGATCGCATTTTGTGGGCGCTGTTCCCGAATCAGAGCGATATCAAGCGGCATAACTTGAAAACGTCTTACTTTTTGAAATGCCAGGCTCTCGCCGGCCTGAACTCCAATGCCTAGCCATCTATGCATTTGGCGACGATCAGAGTAATGTCGTCGTGCTGTTCCTCGGGACTAAACTGCCGCACGTCATCGAGGATCGACTGAAGCAGATCCGTTGAAGACAATTGGCGGCGTCGCCGAAGGGTTTCTACCAGGCGTTGCTCTCCAAATTCCTCGCCTCGGGCATTGAACGATTCAGTTACTCCGTCGGTATAAATTGCAAGTGTGTCTCCTACGAAGAGCTGACATTCCTCCATTAAACAGTCCCAACTTTTAAAAAGCCCTAGCACAGTAGATGTGGATTCGAGGCGATTCAAAGACTCATCACTCCGAAGGAGAAGGGCAGCAGGGTGCCCACAATTGGCGTAGCGCAAGCGCCGCGTTGTCCGATCGTATTCGGCAAAGAACAGGCTTGCATACGAGCTGTCAACTGTATTGTCGTAAAAGAGCTGGTTTACCGACCGCAACAGGAGCTGAGGCTGATCGAGAGCGATTGCAACCTGGCTGCGAAGGTTTGCCTGCAAATTGGCCATCAATAGCGCGCCGGCGATTCCCTTCCCTGAAATATCGCCAATCACCAAGCCAAGCCGCTCTTGACCGAGGTCGAGGAAATCGTAGTAATCACCGCCCACCTCACGAGCCTGAATGCAAATACCCGAATAGTCGAGTGTTTGGCAGGCCGGGCGTGTTTGGGGGAAAAGCCTGGCCTGCACTTGTTTAGCAATTTCGAGCTCTTGGGCAGCGCGGCGTTCAGTTTCGAGCTTCTGGGCAAGTTCGCGGCGTCGCGCTTCTACTTCGAGCGTCACCGCGTCGAATCCCGCAAGTCCAAATGAATTCCCGTCCAGATCTTCAAAGCTGGTGACGATTCCACCCCATGCCGGTTGCCGCGGCGGAGAATGAAAGCAAACGCCACGCTCGCACCATTCCTGAAACTTGACATTCACATCTTCGGTAAGAAAAAAAATGTGCGTCGGCCGCCCAATGAGCTTGTATTCGTCAGAGTCCGGCGTCGGTGCGAAGAGTGCGAGGTTCGCGCTACCATCCGGAGGCGCAACCTCGATCCAGCGATAGCCGGAGCCAAAACGGTGATCCACAACCAGCCTGAAGCCAAGCTGCTTCAAGTAAAATTGCAGGCTTCGCTCCTGATCGCGCACGAAAATGATAACGAAGTGCAGACTGAGATAAGGGTCCTGTCGATCCAAGCGGAAAGTAGACGAGCGCGTCCAAAAGGTTAAAGGTGAGCTGCCCATCGGCGTGATTATGTTATCGCGGCGGGCCGTAGGTCCTGTATCGGCATGTCGTAAAAAACATGGCCATTCTATATATAGAGAAGCTGTATATTAGTCCTGTGGAAGGGCACTCGCGCATCCTAGCCGCGCCGAAAGAGAGGGACGCATGAATTTCCTTCGCAGGCTAAAGTATCTTATTCCGTGGATTCGCGCCAAAGCAGAGCGCGAAATGAACGATGAAATTGAGAGTTTGTCCGCCATCGCGGCCGAAGAAGCTGCCGCAGGCAGGCGAGCGCTCGGGAATCTGACGCTCGCCAAGGAAGGCGCTAGAGCGGTGTGGGGCTGGCAGTGGCTCGAGAGTCTCTATAACGATCTCCATTACGCGCTAAGACTGCTGCGGAAACAGCCGGGATTCGTCGCCATTGCGATCGGATCGCTGGCCCTCGGCATCGGAGCCAACACGGCGATTTTCCGCGTGATCGACCGGCTCCTGCTTCAGGCTTTGCCCGTGCATGACCCGGATAGCCTGGTTGTATTCGAAGGCGGCGATAGCTTCTCTTATTTTGCATTTAACGAATTCTCCAAACACTCGGATCATGCACTCTCGGAAGTCTTTGCTAGATTCGATGAACATCGCGAACTCGACACAGGCGGAGCGCCGCAACGCTCATATGTCGAGCTCGTGACGGGAAACTACTTCAACAGCCTGGGAGTTCAAGCAAAATACGGCCGCTCCATCGTTCCGGCGGACGACCTGATCAGTCGCCACGCTCATGTCGCTGTCATTAGCAATGCTTTCTGGAACCGGCAATTTGGCGGCGATCGCAACGTGATCGGACGGGAGCTGCGAATTCAGGGAGCTCGCTACACGATCGTCGGAGTAGCGCCGCCGGAGTTCTTTGGAGTCGTCGCTGGCAACGCAGTTGACGTGTGGATTCCGCTAACCACTTTCCAGTCTGTATTTCCGGGCCGCAATTGGCTCAACCAGGTTTCAACAGGTTTCCTGACCGTGATGGGACGGCTCCAGCCGGGAGTTTCACTGAAGCAGGCCGCTTCCATGCTCACGCCTCTCTATGTCCAAATCGATTTCGAGCGCTTCCCGAATATGTCTGCGGCAGATAGAAAGATCACGCTCACTCAACAGCTTCATCTCGATTCGGCAGCCAAAGGCATCTCGTTCTTAAGAGCTCGCTTTTCGAAGCCCTTGCAAATTGTTTTCGCGATGCTTGGCCTGGTGCTCCTGCTCGCTTGCGTGAATTTGATGAATCTGCAATTGGCCCGTTCGAAAGAGCGACGCAAAGAACTCGCTGTCCGTCTGGCCATTGGAGCAAGCCGCGCTCGAGTGATCCGGCAACTGTTAGTCGAAAGTCTTTTGATTTCCGCCGGTGGAGGCATCCTCGGACTTCTGCTCGCCAAACCCGCGGAGCAAGGCCTCGCTTCGCTTGCCGGCTTGGGCGAAGGAAGCGTGCTGGTTAGCGCCGGCATTGACGCTACCGTGCTTCTCTTTGTTGCTGGAGTCTCGGTTTTATGCGCGCTGTTGTTCGGCTTGCTGCCGGCCTGGCGCGCCACCACCGGGCCTGCGCAAGGCGATCTGCAAGGCGCAGCGCGCACTTCCACGGCCGGTTCGCCGGCGCGCAAGCTGGGCCGGAGCCTGACAGCAATTCAGATCGCACTGTCCGTATTTTTGATTGCAGGCGCTTGCCTATTCGCCACGAGCTTGTACAAGCTAACCCACTTCGATACAGGATTCGTACGAAGCCATTTAGCGGTTGTGGATGTGGACGCAACCGAAGCAGGCTACAAAGGTTCAAAAATGATCGAACTGAGCCGGAGACTTCGCAACCGCTTTGCCTCGCTCCCAGGAGTGTCCGTCGGGACTATCTCAGGTAACGGCGTGTTTATGGGCCGAAACTCAAACATGTATGTTTCAGCAGACGGCTTTCAACCCGCGAACGACCG
Organism: Bryobacterales bacterium; assembly: GCA_963722585.1. GTDB lineage: Bacteria > Acidobacteriota > Terriglobia > Bryobacterales > Bryobacteraceae > KBS-96. Next base: position 122,880 of record CAVRNU010000019.1, read on the forward strand.
AGATGGAGAAGCCTATTACGATCAAATTGGCCCGTCGTTCTTCTCAACCCTAGGCGCGAATATCCTTGCGGGAAGAGATTTCAGCGAGCGCGACGATAAGGTTGCGCCGAAAGTAACCGTCATCAACGAGCAATTCGCCAAACATTTCTTCAAAGAAGGCAATCCCCTCGGTAAGAACATCTATCTTCGAAAATACGATGCCGCAGGAAAACTGTCCAAGTTCCCGGTCCAGGTAGTCGGAGTGGTCAAGAATTTCCGGAGCGAAGATGTGCGCCGGCCAGCCCGGCGCTTCTTCTATTTGCCGTACTATCAGGCCGAGAGCGACAATGCCGATTTACCCACGATTCGCTTCGTTCTCCGGACAAAGTTGGACTCGAAACTGTTCTTCGCCGAGCTGCGCCGCGCCGTAATGGCTGAAGATCGGAACCTGCTGGTGTTGAGCATCCATTCGGTCGATGAACTTCTTAACCGGCAGCTCGATCGCGACCGGCTTCTAGCTGGCCTGTCATTGTCGTTTGGAATGCTCGCGCTGTTGCTCGCAACCGTCGGAACCTACGGACTCATTTCACATGAAGTTGTCACCCGCACGACCGAGTTTGGCATACGCATGGCGCTCGGCGCACAACGCCTGGATATTCTCGCGCTCGTCCTCGGCGAGGTGAGTACCATCGCGGCGATCGGCGCGGTCCTCGGAATCGCAGCCGCCTTCGCTTCATCGCAATTGGTTACAAGCCTTGTGTTCGAACTAAAGCCCAACGATCCCGCCGTATTGCTCACGGCAGCGGCCATTCTGTTAACAGTTGCCTTAGTTGCGGGACTCTTTCCGGCTCGCCGCGCCGCGCGGTTGGAACCAATGGAAGCCTTGCGCCATCAGTGAGAAAGATCCAGATGGAAGCTGATGTCCACAGCCGTTGCCGAATGAGTTATGGCTCCGCACGAAATAAAGTCGGGACCCACGTCGGCGTAAGCGCGAATGTTTGAAAGGTTGATGCCACCCGAAAGCTCGACCGTCGCACGGCCCGCGATGTAGCTGATCCATTCGTGAGCCTGGGAGGGAGTCAGGTTGTCGAGAAGAAGATGTTTCGCGCCCGCGCCAAGGGCCTCGTCCAGTTCAGCGCGTGTTCGGACTTCGATTTCGACCGGCCCCTTGAAGTTCTTCACGCGTTCGAGCGCTTGTTTGACTCCACCCGCCGCCGTGATGTGATTGTTCTTAATCAGAACAGCGTCGAATAGACCCTGCCGGTGATTCGTCGCGCCCCCGGCCGCCGCGGCCATTTTCTCGAGCACCCGGAGTCCAGGAGTCGTCTTGCGCGTGTCAAGGAGGCGCACCCCGGTACCTGCGATTTCCTCCACGTAGCACCGGGCGATGGTTGCGACCCCACTCAATCGCTGCAGAAAATTAAGCGCAACACGTTCGCGCGTCAAAAGAGCGCGGGCCGCGCCATGCACCTCCGCTAGAATCGCGCCGGTTTCAACACGATCTCCGCTAGCCGCGGAAAGCTTTATCTCTGCATGGTCGTAGATGAGTGGCAGCAGCTCAATTCCCGCAAGGGTGAAATCCTGCTTAGCAAGAAACCTGCCATGAGCTCGCAAATCCTCTGGGACAGTCAGCGAAGTTGTTACGTCCCCGGCGCCCACGTCTTCGGCCAGTGCGCGTTCGACCGCAATCCGTATCTCAGGATGAGTGATTTCGAACATTATGGAGCTTAAAGGAGCCGGAAGCGTGAGCGACCGGCCTGCTAAGAAAGAATCCCTTATAAGCCCCCCAGCAGCCTTTCGTTCTTCGCCAGCTGTGCCTCGTATTCGGCAACCTTCGCCTCCAGCCCTTGCACCACTTTCGCCGGAGCCTTTTTGACAAACTCCTCATTGCTAAGCTGCCGTTTCTTGTCGCCAATCGCCTTGCGCAGCTCCGCGTTCTCCTTCTCTAGCCTGGCGCGAGTTTCTCCGGCACCGGTTCCGTTTGAACCTCCTCGGTTCACGTGAATGGTCAGATCGAAATTGGGCCCCGAGCGCCGGAAATGTGCCGCTTGCGCCGGAATCTGACCATTCGAAAGGCTAAGCTTTGCAAGCTTCTCGACAACCGTCAGATCGTCTGGAGCTAGCGGCCGATCTGGAAGCGCAAGCGAGGCCGCGTAGATTGCCTTCGTATCCAACTTGTGATCGGCGCGGAGTTCACGTGCCGCAGTCACAATGGCTTGGATCAGTAGAAACGCATCCGGCGCGTTCGCTTTCAAAGTGACTTCGGGACTCGGATACGATGCGAGCGAAATGGAAACAGGTTGATCGCCGACCGCCGCGCCCAAATGAATCAGGCGCTGCCATAACTCCTCGGTCACGAAGGGCATCACCGGGTGAAGCAGCCGAAGTGTCGTTTCATAAACCGTGAGCGCTGCCTCCCAATGCTCGTCAAGGCCGCTGCTCTCCCTGAACCGCAGCTTCTTTACTTCCAGATACCAGTCGCAGAAATCGTGCCACACGAAATCCCACAAGGTCTGCGCCGCTTCGTGGTAGCGGTGCACTTCGAACGCGCGATTCACCGATTCGGCGCAACCGTTGAGCTGGCCGAAGATCCAGGCATCCTCCGTCGCAAGTTCCTCCGCCGCAGTCGTTACCGGCTTCGGAACCCAACCTTCGATGCCGCTCCTCTCCATGTTGAGGAAAAGAAGCCGCGAAGCGTTCCACAGCTTGTTCGCAAAATTCCGCGCGGATGCAAGGCGGTCTTCTTTGAGCGCGATGTCGCCGCCCGGCGCCGCGGAAAGTAGCAGTGCAAGCCGGCAAGCGTCCGTGCCGAAGCGGTCGATCAGATCGAGCGGGTCGACCACATTGCCCTTGGTCTTCGACATCTTCTGGCGTTCGGCATCACGCACCAGCCCGTGAATATGCACCTGTCGGAACGGCACTTCGCCCGTGCACCAGATGCCCAGCATAATCATGCGCGCTACCCAGAAGAAAAGAATGTCAAAGCCGGTGATGAGCAGCGACGTGGGGTAGAACGCTTTCAAATCCGCTGTTTCATCCGGCCATCCCAACGTCGAAAACGGCCACAACCCGGAACTGAACCACGTATCGAGAACGTCGGTTTCCTGTTCGATTTCCGTCGACTGGCAATGAGAACACACGGCCGGTGTTTCGCGCGCGACCGTAATCTGCTTGCAGCTGCGGCAATGCCACGCAGGTATCCGGTGGCCCCACCACAATTGGCGCGAAATGCACCAATCGCGGATATTGTTCATCCATTGGTAGAAAACCGGAAGGCGATCGTCTGGGATAAATACAATCTGGCCGTTTTCCACCACCTCGAGCGCTTTTTCAGCCAGCGGCTTCATCTTCATGAACCACTGTGTCGAAACCAGCGGCTCGACGATTGTCTTCGACCGGTCGCATTTGCTGATATTGACCGTGTACTCCTCGGTCTTAACCAGTTCGCCCGTCTGTTCAAGTGCGGCAACGATGCGTTTACGCGCCTCAAAACGGTCCAGACCGGCGTAAGCGCCTGCTTCCTGGGTCATTCTGGCATCCGGACCGATCACACGCACGAGCGGAAGGTGGTGGCGCTGCGCGGCTTCGAAGTCGTTCGGGTCGTGGGCAGGAGTAATCTTCACGACGCCGGTTCCGAACGTCATGTCGACCATGCGATCGGCAATCACGGGTATTTCGCGATTCGCCACTGGCAAGCGGACGGTCTTACCAATCAAGTGCCGGTAACGGCTGTCGTCCGGATGCACCGCCACGGCGGTATCGCCCAGCATGGTTTCCGGACGGGTTGTCGCGAGCACAAGCGCTTCGCTACTGCCAGTAACCGGATAGCGGATGTGCCATAAATGCCCGGGGACGGCCTCGTGAATGGTTTCCAGGTCGGAGATAGCGGTATGGCAATCGGGGCACCAGTTCACCATGTAATCGCCACGGTAAATGAGGCCGGCTTCCCACAACCGGACAAATGTCTCTCTGACGGCGCGCGACAGGCCGGGGTCCATCGTAAACCGCTCGCGAGACCAATCGACACTCGCGCCTTCCCGCCGCATTTGCACTTTGATCCGGCCGCCGTATTCTTCCTTCCATTTCCAAACGCGCCGTTCAAACTCATCGCGACCCAGCCTCACCCGTGTCAGGTTTTCTTGAGCGAGCTGTCGCTCCACCACCATCTGTGTCGCAATTCCGGCATGATCGGTGCCCGGAAGCCAGAGGGTGTTGTCGCCCTTCATGCGGTGCCAGCGAACTGCAGCATCCATCACGGCATGTTCGAGCATATGCCCGATATGCAGCGATCCGGTGACGTTCGGAGGCGGAATGACCAGCGAAAATACGGGGCGGCCGGGCTCTATATTGGCGCGATATAAGGAGTTATCGATCCACCACTCGGCCCAATGAGGCTCAAAGCGCTGTGGCTCATAGACCTTTTCAAATTCCATCCGGAATCTTCAGCGTATCATTGGCAGAAATGTTAATCTGCCGCCTGGATCTTGCTGTTGTGGGGTCGCCAGTTGGACGACGAGCCGGCCTGCCGGTCGGCTTATAGGCTCTTTCAGCTCAGTCCCAGATTTGGGACAAAAGCGGCCTACGCGGCTTGCTTTTCGGGCATCAGGCAGGCGTTCCCGAGGGCCTTGGCTTTCAACGCCTCGTAGCAGCAGCCACAAATCGCCCGGCCCGGAACGCAGTAGGAAGGGACTTCCCAAGCCTGCGGGACGACCGTCGCCTTGTGCGTGCACTGAACGCCTCCCGGCACAAGCATCGGACACCGTTCGTTGGTCATTCGGGCTTTCTCATTGCAAGCAAACACGTTTTTATCTCCCTATTGCCCTATCGGCAGTAGATTCACAGAAGTTGAGGCGCAACCGCCCCATAAGTCTCCATCGAATCGCCACATTTCGGGAAGTACGTACCGATTTAAAAACTCGAAAACTGTCACTTCCCTTTCTTGTGGGTACCGCCAGTACCAGCGCGTCGGCACCAAAGTCCTGCCGCTCACTAAAGTTTATTTCGCGCTGATACGCTGTGGACATGCCTAACCTATTGCACGTTTTTGGCCAAAGCGTCTACCATGGGCTGGGCACCCGCAATTCCATCGCACTCACGTTCGACGACGGTCCGAGTGAGGCAACTCGTCGCCTCCTCGACTACCTCGCCCAGCAATCTATACAGGCGACCTTCTTTCAATGTGGAATGAACATTCTGCGGCATCCGGATGTCGCGCGAGCCGTGAACGAAGCCGGCCACGAAATCGGAAACCACACGTTCTCCCACCCACGCCTTTGCCCCTGGCCAGGACAAAAACCTTTTCTAAAAAGCCCCTCGTTCATTTACGACCAATTCTCGCGGACCCAAGACGTCATCGCCTCCGAGATCGGCCTGCGCGCCAATCTGATGCGGATACCCTACGGACTCGGGTGGTTTGGAGTTCTCGAGGCGCAGCGCCGCCTCGGTCTCCTCGGCGTGATGTGGACCGTGATTGGCCACGATTGGGAGTGGAATGCCGAAAAGATTGCGAGCTTTGTGTTGCAAAAAGCCGCGGCGGGCGGCATCGTATGTCTCCACGACGGCCGCGATATTCAGGCCGCGCCCAATGTGACTCCGATGCTCGATGCAGTCCGGCAAATCGTTCCGGTGTTAAAAGATCGCGGATATACGTTCGAGACCGTGACCCGGTTGCTTCAACCGTGAGACCGCGCGGCGTCTCTACTGGTTCTTATCCGTGTCCTTCTTATGGGTGACGGCACTCTTTACACCTTTAGCGGCGTTCTCCGTGGCTTGACCTGTGCCTTTACCGATCTTGGCCACGCCGTGTCCCACATCTTTCCCAAAATCTTTCGCGCCGTTCAGCACTTCGCCATGCTTCACGTCCGAGCCAAGCGCCTTTCCGCCTTCGCCAACCTGTTTGCCGCCGCTTCCGAACGAATTCTTCACGTTCGATCCGGCCGTATCGAACTTGGTGCCCGTCGTGCCTTTTTTCACCCCAAGGCTGTCCAGCGTCTCCGGGCCAAGTCTTCCGTTCGTCGTCAGATTTTCATGTTTCTGATAAGCGCTGATCGCGGCGCGCGTCTTCACGCCCTCTATGCCATCGATCGGACCGGGATCGAAACCTTTGTCCTTCAGGGCCTGCTGTGCCGCCCGCACCGTATCTGTTTGCGCCAGCGCCATCGGCGCTAAGCTGATGCCAATTGCAAGAACCGAACCAATCAGAAATCTCGACACAGAACCGTTCCCCTTTCTAATCAAAATTTATTGCTGTCCATATCGCTTTCGAATGAAACCCGCGAAAAAGCGCGCTTCGAGTTCGTGCTCAAACGCGTGCTCGCGCCGGAACCCGAGCGCGCAAACCGCAGCGTGGAAAGTCTCTGCCGCAAATCGCCACCATACGTGTCCCGGCACGCCGAAAAATCGAAAGCCCGAGCGCTCGAATTCCGGATCGCGCAGGATCGCATGCAACTCGCCATGACTCAGGTGCCACCGCCGATGATACTCCTTCCGCAGCCGGAACGGCTGAATTTGCGCATGAACCACGACGCGCGGATCGAACCAGCAGCGCCCGCCTGCCTTCCAATAGCGCTCCTGAAGCTCGCGGTCTTCGAGTGAACACGTGGATCCGGCGGTCTTCTGAAAATCCGGCCTGAAGACGCCGATCTGGTCGAAAACTTGCTGCCGCACTCCCATATTTGCCGTGATCAGACATTTTCGATTGTGCGCGTCCAGCATCTGCTCCGCTCCGTAGTCGAGCAATGCGAGCGGTCCCCAGTGCCGTTCGGTCAACCATGCGGGCGGCTGTTCCGGCCACCGCGCCAGTACCTTGCCCCCCACGCACCCACACTCGGGCCTCTCCTCGAACGCGTTTTTCATGGCCGCGAGCCAGTCCTCAGCTACCACCACATCGTCATCCGTAAACGCAATCAACGGCGCCTCCGCTGCCGCAATACCCGCGTTCCTTCCATACGACACGCCTTGGCGGCCCTCAAACACGTACCGCACAATCCGGTTTGTCCGCAATTCGTACGCTCTTACCATTTCCCGCGTTTCATCCGTCGACCGGTTGTCGACGATAATCAACTCGTATGCCGGTGCATTTCCCTGCGCCAGAATGCTTTCTATCGCTCCGGCCAGACTTTTTTCGCGATTGTATGTCGAGATGACGACTGAAATCTCCGGCCGCATCCGCTATTCGACCCGCATCACCACCAACGTCATATCGTCGTGCTGCTTTGCCCCTGCTGTGAACGCATCCACGCGCCGCAAAACGTGGCTGATCACTTCCGACGCATTACGCCCGTGACACTCGCAGACGGCTTCAATCAGGCGGTCTTCGTCCCACTCTTCATCCTTCGCGTTCATCGCCTCGCTGATTCCGTCGGTAAATCCAACTACTGTGTCTCCCTTGTACAACTGAACGCATTCCTGCTCGTAACGCACTTCCGGAAACAAGCCCAAAACCGTTCCGCCGCGCTCGAGCCGCAGAATCCGATGGCCGCCGTCTTTGCGGCATACGATGGGCGCGTCATGCCCCGCATTTACATACACCATCGTCCGGTTCGGTGCGCTGTACTGGCCATAAAAAAACGTCGCATAACGGTTCGATGAAGACCCCTCATATAACAGCCTGTTCATCAACTCGAGCATCTCCGCCGGACTCTCGCCTGGCCTCAGCGTCTGGCTCCGCAGCGATGCCTGCAGCGTCGCCATCATCAGCGATGCCGCGATCCCTTTGCCCGCAACATCGCCGATCGCGATTCCCAAGCACCCATCGTTCAAAGGAATGAAATCGTAATAATCGCCGCCCACGTCCTGTTGCGGACGGCAGTACCCGGCGAAATCCAGTCCATCCACCACCGGCAGATTTTGCGGGAACAGGCGCTGCTGCACTTCGCGCGCAATCTCGAGCTCACGATTGATTCGTTCCCGTTCGGCCGTTTCGCGCTTAATGCTCTCGGTCAATCGCGCATTCTCGAGCGCAAGTCCGGTCTGCGATGCGACCGCGGTCAGCAACCGCAAGTCCGCCGCCGTATACGGAGCTTCCGAGCGTTTCGGACCCAGGCTGATGATTCCAAGCAGCCGCTCCTTAAGCGCCATCGGCAGCAGCAACTGCGCGTCGAGCAATCGCAGTATTTCGCGCTCCTCCTCGGGCGTGCGCTGCACCCACGACGTCTCATCGTCGAAATACACCGTCGAAGGCTTTTTCTCTTCCTCGAGCACTTGAATCGTCTTTGCCCCCGGCGACAGTTCAACCGCCGGAACGCCCTCGTACCCTAGCGCGTATGCTGGCCGATAAGCCTCGGACGATTTCAGCAGCACCGCCACTCTCGGCACATGGAGCGAATCCGATATCTGCCGCGTCACAGTTTCCAAAAGCGCTTTGGTGTCGCGGATTCCCGCCACGTTCTGGCTGAGTTCAGTGAGAATCACTTCCGTGTCGTACGCCTCCCGGAAAAATCTCCGGTCCGTCCAGCGGGCCAGTTGTCTACCGGCTTTAACCAGCAGCAGCAACAGCCCGGTCGAGGCGGCGAGCAGCACGATCGGCGTAACCAGACCCGTCGACGACTGGAGTAGATTAAGGCTGAGAAGAATGATTCCCGCCGCCAGGATCATCACTAGCACGGCGATGCCGCCGCGCGCAAACGCATACTGCAGGCCGGCGCGAACGGCGACGCGAACCTCCATCGCCCGCTGCACGACAATCACGTACGCGAGCGTCACTGGGAAGAGTGTGATAGCAAGAATCGACGACGCCGCATACCACAGCGGTACCTCGATGCCCAGGAACGTTTGAAGCAAACGGAGCAACAGCGAAGGAACGAGCGCCACCGCGCTGCCGGCGAGCAGCCACTGCAAACGCCGCCGCGCGTCGGCATCCCGGCTCTTTCTCAGCTTGATGCCGATGCTCACAAAGAACGAAGCGATGCAGACGATGAAGAATGCCAGCACCGTACCTTCGAGGCGATTTTCATAATGGGCGATCGTGCGCAGCGTAGCAATCCGGCTGGCGTCGTAAAAATCGGTATAGAGATCGACTCCCAGCAGCACGAAGAAAGGGATTGCCAGAACCGGGGCAATCCACTTTCGTTTGCGAAGGAAGGGAAACGGGCGCGGAAAATAGAGGCCGAACAGCATCACCCACAACGGCCATGTGTTGCTCAGCAGCGAGCGGTAGCCAACCACGATTTGCATCCATGGCGCGGGAAGGCCAAAGAAAGTAGCGGGTCCAAGCTGGCTGAACGAGGCCAGCATGGCGAGAGTGATCCAGGCGAGTTTGTCGCGCGGCCGCGAGAAGGCTACAAAAAAGCCGAGAATGAGCGAAAAAATCGGAACAATCGTGTATAGAACGATGGTGAACGTCCAGCCTAAAGCCGCGCCGCGCGGCGGGTGGACGGGCACAGTCCTCTCCATCATGTGAGGCGCCTGGCCAGGCATCGTGCGCCGCACCATCACCTGGACATGCTGCCCGGGTTTCCACGCGAAGCGCATCCTTTCGATTTGCCGGAACCCGGTTATGAGTTGGCCGTTGAGCGCCACCAGTTCATCGCCCGGCTCGAGCCCCATGGGTTGGAGCTCGGACTTTTCACCTCTCAGTTCGAGCGAATCCTCGTGAAACTGAAGCGGCAATACTCCTGCGTTTCTCCCACGATAATGCGCGGAGATGAGGTGCCCGGAAATGACAGCTTGCGCGATCGCGCCCCAGGCGAGCAGCACCAAGAGCAACCCGTACTGCAGCTTCGATTTGCCCTTCATAACTGGGCCGGAGCCTTTACAAGGAGCCGGAGGCGTCAGCGACCGGCCCTGGCTCAGCGGCACCCACTGCTAGCCGCAACGGGCTGCGTTTCATGCTGTAAGTGAAGTAAATCACGAGGCCTGCGACGAGCCACACCAGAAAACGAAGCCACGTCTCGAGCGGCAGGCTCATCATAAGAACCGCGCAGAAGAACACCGACAAAATCGGCGTGACGGGAACCCACGGAACGCGGAACGATCGCACTCGCTCCGGCTGGCTGTGCCGCAGCACGATCACTCCCAATGACACCAGAACAAAGGCAAACAACGTGCCGATATTGGCCAGATCGGCCAGCGTCCCGATATCGAAAATTCCCGCCGGGATGCCGACAAACAATCCCGCAATCCATGTCGAAACATGCGGAGTTGCGAAGCGCTTATGCACGTTCGAAAAGAAATCCGGAAGCAGCCGGTCGCGCGACATCGCAAACCAGATACGCGCCTGACCGTATTGATACACGAGCAGGCTCGACAGCATGCCCAGCAGAGCACCTGTCGTGACCACGAATCTGAGATTGTTCAAGCCCACTGCCTTCAGTGCATTCGCTACCGGCGCATCGTTATTCAGCGTCTTCCAATCCACGATTCCGGTCAGCACGAGCGCCACCGAACCGTACAGAATCGCGCACAGGATCAGCGTGCCGACAATGCCTATAGGCATATCGCGCTGTGGGTTCTTCGTCTCTTCCGCCGCGCACGAAACCGAGTCGAACCCGATATAGGTGAAGAAAACGATCGCGCCGCCGGTCAATACGCCCGGAAAGCCGTTGGGCAGAAACGGATGCCAGTGCTCGGGCTTGATCGCGCGTGCCGCACCGAACACAAACAGCAGGACAGCGACGAGTTTCACGCCCACCATGACGTTATTTGCGCCCGCGCTTTCTCTCACCCCCCGCACCAGGATCCAGCTCAAGACCATCACAATCAGCAAAGCCGGAAAGTTAAACACAGCATGCGAGAATTTGCCGGCGATGATAGGAGGCTGCGACAGCCAGTCGGGCAGATGGACGCCGAACATCCTGTCGCAGATATCGTTAAAGTAAGCTGAAAAGCCCACCGCTACCGACATGTTCGATACCGCGTACTCGAGTATCAAGTCCCAGCCGATGATCCACGCGAAAATTTCGCCGAGCGTCGTGTACGCATACGTGTAGGCGCTGCCCGCGATGGGGATCATGGACGCCAGCTCCGCGTAACACAGCGCCGCGAAGCTGCACGCAAACGCTACCAGGATGAAAGAAAGCGTGATGCCCGGACCCGCCCCAGGGCGCCCGCTTGTCGATATCGCTTTCGAGCCGTGCATCAACAGGTCGAGCACCGGCGCGTTCAGCACCGAGTGATAATCGAATGTCTGTCCCGCCGCGGCCGTGCCTGTCAGCGTAAAAATACCCGAGCCGATCACCGCCCCAACGCCGAACGCAATCAAACTGATCGGACCAAGCGACCTCTTTAAGCGTTTTTCACCGCATTCCGACTCGCGTACCAAGCCCTCGATACTTTTCGTCTTCAGTAGTTGCGACATGCGAGGAGGGCCGATAAGGAGCCGGAAGCGTGAGCGACCGGCCAGGCGCGACGCCTGCCTTGCCCTTTACCGTTTCCGCTGACCCTTCACCAGCTTCTTAACTTTCTTCTTGTTCTCCCCGCGCGCAACACCCGCGGCTCGTTTCGCCTTCGGGGCCGCTTTCCTGCGCGCGGCGCGCTTCAATTTCTTCCGCTCTTCACGGGCGTTAACGTGTTTTGTATTCATTCTTCTACTTTGATTCCTGCATATTTTTCAATCATTTTCTTCAACCCGAATTCGGGGAAATTTATAGTTAGTTTCGCATCTTCGCCCTCACCCTCGCGCCGCAGCACAATTCCACGGCCATATTTCGGATGAGTTACGGCGATGCCCGTGCGAACGCCGGCGCCGCGCGGCTTTGGGGCGGTTCGCGCAGCGATCGGTTTCGGGGGCGGCGATACCGCTTGAGGTGGAGCGGGCGAAGCGGCTCGCGTCGTGGATTGCTGCGCCCTTGCAATACCCGTCGGCACCGGCATGCCGCGCTCGGCGAAAAACTGCGCGATATTGTCGAGCGAGTTGTGTGTGCGGCCGGTGTACAGATTGCGCTTCACCGACTGCCGGACGTCATGTTGCTCGGCGTCGAGCTCCACCTCATCCACGTTGAGTTCTTTGTACGGCGACAGGCGCTCGCAGAGACTGGGCGGAACTTCGGCAAGGAAACGCGATTTCAACGTCGCCTCCGGCTGCCCGCCCCCAAAGCGGCGACGGTACCGCGCCCAAGTCAAGATACAGCCGCTTTTGCGAGCGCGTCATGCCCACATAACACAGCCGCCGCTCTTCCTCCATCGCCGGCTCGGATCCAACCGACCGGCTGTGCGGAAAGAGGCCCTCTTCCATGCCGGCCAGAAACACATTTGAAAACTCGAGTCCCTTTGCGTTATGCACCGTGAGGAGCGAAACCGTTGCTCTCTCGTCTACCTGGTCGGCGTCGGCGACGAGCGCGGCGTGGTCGAGGAAATCCGAAGGTGTTTCGCCGCGTTCGGCCGCTTCAGCGGCAGCGTTGATGAGTTCTTCGATGTTCGAAAGCCGCGACTCCGAGTCAGTCGAGTTGTCGGCCCGCAGCATTTCTCCATAACCGGTTTCCTCGAAAATAGCCCGCAGTACCTCAGGCACCGGCTGCGTTCCCAACTGTTCCCGCAGTTCTTCTATGAGCGTGACAAACGATTTGAGCGCAGCTTCAGCGCGCGCGGGAAACGCTTTTTCGTCGAGCATCCGGCCGATGGCAGTCCACAGGCTCAGGTTATGCGAGAGCGCGAACTGCTCGATCTGATCCACAGTGCCCTTGCCAATGCCTCGCGCCGGTGTATTAATGATGCGAAGCAGGCTGATGGAATCGCCGGGCGTCATCAGGATCTTGAGATACGCCAGCAGATCCTTTACTTCGGCGCGCTGGTAGAAACTGAAGCCTCCAACCACAAGATACTTACGCCCATAGCGCCGCAGAGCTTCTTCAATCTGGCGCGATTGCGAATTAGTCCGGTAAAGCACCGCAACACGCTCATTCGGCCGTGCAGCGAGCAGCTTCTCAATCGTGTCGGCGATGAAAAGAGCCTCGTTCTCGCCGTCGGGCGCTTCGTATAAGCCGATCCGCGCGCCATCGCCGGAATCGGTCCACAGCCATTTGCCTTTCCGCTCCTTGTTATGCGCGACCACCGCGCTGGCCGCTTCGAGAATGTTCTTGGTCGAGCGGTAGTTCTGCTCCAGCCGCACTACCACGGTATTGGGAAAATCGCGCTCGAAGTCGAGAATGTTGCGGATATCTGCGCCACGCCATCCATAAATCGACTGATCTTCGTCGCCTACCACGCACACGTTCTTGCGCATTTCGGTTAATAACAGCATCAGTTCGTACTGGCTGCGATTCGTATCCTGATATTCGTCGATCATCACGAACTCGAATTGCCGGTTATAGCGCAGCCGCAGCGCCTCGTCGTGCTTCAATAGCCGCACCGATTCAAGCAGCAAATCGTCGAAATCGAGAGCGTTGGCTTGCTCGAGCCGCTCCTCGTATTGCTCGTAAATTTTGGCCATCCGCGTCAGGCGCGGATCGTTGGCCTGCTTATACCAGTCGAGCGGCGTTTCGTGATGGCTCTTGGCATGGCTGATGCGTGAAAGCATCGCCCGGTATTGCATGAATTTGTCGTCAATTCCCTGCTGGCGGTAGATAGATTTGAGCAGTGCGATCTGATCGTCGTCATCGTAGATGACGAATTGCCGAGTGAACCCGGGACGAATTTCACTGAGCGTCGAGCCGTCTCGACGCAGCAGCCGCACACAGAACGAGTGGAACGTCGAAACAAACGGACTCTGGCTTGCCGGCGCGTCGCCCAACAGCGCGCTGACACGGTTCCGCATCTCATCGGCCGCTTTATTAGTAAACGTAACCGCGAGCACGGCTGGACCCGGCACGCGATGATGCGAGATCAAATGCGCGATGCGATGCGTGATCACCCGTGTCTTACCGCTCCCTGCTCCGGCGAGCAGTAACAGCGGGCCTTCGGCATGGGCAACGGCATCGCGCTGCTGCGGATTCAGACCTTCAAGGAAATCCATCTGTGGAGGGAATGCGTTCTCAGAATAGCATCGCTGTGCGCATGCTTCAGCGTGCCGCGGTGAACTTCAGTTCACCGGGTTTGAACCTGATTATGTACCCTCTCATCCCGCGCTCCACCGAGCTCAGCCCGTTCTCGCGCGCTTCTTCGAGCGCCCGTTCATTCGACCACGCGTCATATTGGATCCGATAACATGCAATCACCGTGCCCGTGCGATCTCGGCCATGCTCGCAGTGAATGAACACCGGCCAATTATTCGAATCGCCAATCAAAGCCAGAACCGTTCTAATCTGGCGATCGGTGGGCGCCGACAGGGGCCGGAAGGGAACGCTGTAATACTTCATTCCTAGCTCCTCGACGGCCTTTTCCTCTCGCACAGACCGCGCGCCAGACGCTCGCAAGTCGATCACCGCATGGACGCCGAGCTTCTGCAGCGACTTCCAACCCTCGGCGGCAGGCTGTGCCCCACGATAGAGATGATCGTTTATCTGAAGGAAGCGAGGCAACCCGGCGGGAGGCGCCGAAGCCCCAAAAACCGAGAACGCAATTAAAATAGGGACAGTAACAAATTTCCCCATTTCTCAGACCCACTCCCCTTTCCGCATCAAGGCTTCCTCTTTCCCATTTGCGCTAACGCCGTCCACATCTATCTCCGCCGAGCCGATCATCCAATCGACATGTATCAAGCTCTCGTTGGCTCCGCGTGCTGCAAGCTGCTGCTGGTCGAGCGTATCTCCAGCGCGCAGGCAAGTGCTGTAGGCTTGGCCGAGCGCGATGTGGCTTGCGGCATTCTCGTCAAACAACGTGTTCCAGTACAACAGTCCGCTTTTCGAAATCGGCGAGGAGTGGGGAACCAGCGCCACTTCGCCCAACCGGCGCGCCCCGTCGTCGGTATCGAGCATGCTCTGAAGGATTTTCTCTCCGTTGGTCGCCGATGCCTCGACAACACGTCCGCCCTCGAAACGCACGCGGATGTTCTCGATCAGCATGCCCTGATAGGAAAGCGGTTTGGTGCTCGTCACCGCGCCGTCGGCCCGTTCTTTGTGCGGCGTCGTGAAAACTTCCTCGGTGGGCATATTCGGGATGCAAGCGAGACCGTTCCTCGCCGTCGTGCCGCCGCCCAGCCACAAATGATCGTCCGCGAGGCCCACGCGCAGATCTGTGCCCGGCCCTCTAAAATGCAACCCTGAATAACGCTTGTCATTCAACGACCGCGCACGGTGCCGAAGTCCCTTGTCGTGCACCCGCCAGGCAGTGACCGGGTCGCGCGCATCGATCCGCGTGACGGCGAATATCGCATCCCATAGACGATCCATCGCCGCCTGCTCGCTTTCGCCAGGAAAGACGGCACGCGCCCAGGCGGGCGTGGCACACGGAACAATCGTCCAATTGATTTCATGCTTGGTGATGATCTCGAGTGGAGCCCGGCTGGCTTTCGAAAGCGCCCGATTGGCCCGAGCCACCTTGTCCGGATCTTGGCCCGATAGCAACCCTGGATTCGCGCCCGCAATCGCAAGCCGCGCCGCACCGCCACGATACGCCGCAGCCAGCCCTTTTTGGAGCCACTCGGCCGCGTAGTCGAAACTCGAGTCCGGCGCGTAGCGGAAGCGCATTACTGTCGCTTCTTCGTCGGTAAGCAGCGTGCTCACGAGCGAAGCTCCGGCCTTATAGGCATGCTCGGTGATGCGGCGAGCTAATACCAGCGCTTCAAGTGGCGCCGTCATCACCAATTCCTGGCCATGAGCAAGGCCGAGTCCCACCCGAACCGCGACTTCGGCAAGGCGGTCGAGCTTCTCTTCGTGCGGGAGATGCGTTTCGAGCTTCTCCAGAACGTCAGGTGTTGTTAGATCCGTCACATTCTTATATTGACAGGATTCGATCAAGCGGCACGGGAGAGGAGCTCGCGGGCATTGAAAGGGAGCGGGTGGTAGGGTTCAACACCTTTTTGGCGGGAGGCGAGGAGCGCGCGGCGTTTGAAATAGAGATTCCAATCGCGAGTTGAACAAACGAACCCAAACTGGTTTGGTTGAATGTTTTCAATTTCATCGGGGTGCTGGCAGGCGATTTGGAACATTTGTTCGAGTTCCTGCGCTTCGCGTTCACGGCGTTGAGCCTGCATTTCATGGAGCCGCTTTAACGTTTGGAGGAAACGGCGGGAGAGACGCGACTCGTAAGTCGAGAGAGTGTTGAGCGGGTCCTTCGAGCGGCGCATGGTTTCAGCGAAGGCGAGCGCGGTGTGGGATTCGGGATGTCCAGTTTCCCATTCGTCGCCATTTTCGGAGTGGCCGATGGAGAAGAGGTTGTGCTCGGCGGCGGCGAGGCGGTGGAGACGGAACTGCAGATCGGCGCAGGCGTTGGCAAGTTCGATTTCGGGGGCGCCGACTGGTTCGAGACCGGCGACGTAACGGCAGTGAACTCGTCGTAGGATTTCATTTCCTCTTCGGGCAGGTGGACGACCTGGGAGAGGATGCCGTGGCGAGTGGCGTTTAAGGAGGAGCGCTTCTTGCCTTCGGGGGTCTTCGCCCCGGTGCTTCTCTTTGCGTTCTGTCGATTGGCGCGGACACGGGCTTCAGAGGTGTTGGTGTTCATAGGGAGATCCTTTCGGTTGGGGCCGATTAACAATCGACCGCAGGTTTGACAACCTGCCCCACAGGTAACACGAGTCAGCGTGGAGCGGGGTTCAGTTGTCTCTAAGTGACTGTGCGGGCGAGGCAAGTCGCTTGCAGATTTTTGTGAATGAACGGTGCGGTCTCGGCGGCAGAAGGCTAGCCGAAGGCTAGCCGAACTTCGTCACGTCCGCTCCCTGCCGGTCGCGGTTCCGATATACACGTTGACTGGCAAGAACTTACGGAACCGCGCGCGTTAGCAAGCAGTCCAGCGACGAAGTTAGGCTGGTACCAATGCTGTTCACTTAACCCATCATGGGCGCCGCGAGCGGCGCGAATACGGCCCGAGACCACAAGTGGGACGTCTCCCGGAGCGGGTTGGGGTCGCCGAGCGACTTCACTTCTACGGCTAGCGCGTTTTGCGGCCAAGTGACGTTAACCGGCGGAGGCAAGCGAACTTGCCGAGCACTGAGCCGAGATTCGTAATAATCGACCATCACAGGTGATCTACGGCTCCCTTCATCTCCAACTGGCGCGTTAGACGGCCAACTCCACAAGTCGGCGTAGGTAAGTGGACCCTTCGAGGTATCTGGATTTTTACTCCTCCGGACCAACCTTAGATGGCTTTGGCCACAGATGGCTTTGGCCACCCTTTTGAGAACGATTGTGGGCGTAACACATCGTCCGGGTAAGCTGTGATACGATTTCGTGCCATGCCTACAGACCCGAAACAGTCAGAGGGTAAGGACGAAGTGAGCAAGTGGCTTGATGCCAACAAAGCCGGACAATTCAAGGACGCCTTCGCTAAGAAGGGTTACACCTATGTCGTAGACGTGACCGCCGATGTCATTGACCAGATCGTTGGGAAAGACGGGGGTGTCCCGGGGCTGGCGGCGACCCTCAAGCGCACCTTGCAACGAGACGATCCTCTAAAGGCGCCACAGTTGCCGCCGGGCAAGACTCTCGATCTTTCGGGGCCCGACCCCAAGCCTCCGGACGGCATCGAATGGAAGTTGCCAGTTGGTTTTTCAGTATCCCCCGGCGCCCGGGTCATTTCACCTGGTGAATTGAATGGCAATGATTGGATGATCCTGGCGCACGATTCAGAAATCCTATACGGCTACAACATGGATGGACCCAAGCCGAATCGCGGCGATTCGCCGGTTCGATTCTGGAGAGTACCCGACTCTCAGGTGGATTTCTACCGTGATGAAACGAAGCAGTCACTCACTGCGACATCGCTCAACTATACCGAGCAGACCTCTTCCTATGTAGCAGAGCGTGTGGACACAGAATCCGCGACTGCGTCGTATGTATTCTGCGCGGCGTCATTCGAGCGCTCCCACAGCGAGCGGCGGGCGGGAAACCAGTATTCTAAGGATCTTTATCTGACGGGCTTGTGGCAGTACCCACGTGCAACTTTATACCTGGACAAATGCACCGTCACAGCGCCGAAATTTGCGAGTGACGTTGAAGACGCACTGTCCGATCCCTCTGAGGACAAACAAGTCGAGAAGCTGAAAGATGTGTTCGACCGCTACGGTCACGCGGTACCGCAAGTGGTGGTGCTTGGAGGGCAGCTCTCTTTCCAGAAGAAGTACGATGCGCAGGGCAGGATGGATACGGACGCGATTCAGGACACCATCAAAGCCGCTGTGGAGGGAAAGGCGGGGCGGGCAGCGGGCTCGGCCTCGTTCAGCCTGGAGGAGGGAAGCAGCAAGACCGTGACTGCGAACTCGCTTGCAGAAAGTGTCACTTTCAAAGCTACCGGTGGCGACACTACAAAGAACGTCGACCCTAACGTTTGGAGCGAAACGGTTAAAGATCCTCATAACTGGGAGGTAATCGCGCTTTACAAACTATCCGACGATTTGGGATCTGATGCAGCGCCACGAAAAGACAGCGTGATGATCTCGACAGTGGACCTGTTGCCCATCAACCTGAGAGACAAGGTAAAAGAACTGTGGAACAAAGTGCCGGTGCCGCCCTCCATTCTCGATCAGGAGCCTATTGATCGGCTCTCGGAAGGCTCATCGCAGGTTATAACACCCAAGCAAGATGCATTCTTCTATCTAGCAATCCGCACTCAGATGGATGACGGCGCCCGTGGGTACGTAAACCTGGCGAGCGGGCGGTCTGCAGACCCGTCGGACTCCGGCGACGCGCCAGATATAGCATCGACCGCGGCGTACGCGCACTGGTCTCCCAATAACGACATTTGGAACAAGCACAGCGGCATTTGTATGCCAGTGCCTGCGGGAAATTACGTCAAGTTGGGTTCCTACACTACAACGGGCAACTCCAATGCTCAAGCATCACGGGTGCGCACCACGCTCAAATTCGGCGCATGGCGGCAGGCATTCCCAACTGGTCTAAGAGCCATGGCCGACCAACAACACAGGGCTGAAAGCGACGGTTTCCTTGTTGTTTGCGTCTGGACCTCGTTCGATGGACCGCGAGGCGGGGCTCTTGCGTTCATCGACGGCGTGAATGTGGCGGGCGCCTCCGTTCACAATTATGTCAAGGATTTGGCGTACATTTCCGCTCAGTCTTTTTGCGTGCCCGTACCCGCCGGATCTGCCTATCAGGTTCAGCCTCACATCGATGTCGGGGATGTGCGCGTGCGGGCATATTGGCTGCCAATTGTTGACGATCGCTGGATGTTGCGAAAGGCCGAGAAGCGCGAGCCCGACACCATTTACACTGCGGACGCATCCGACGGCATCCTGCATGGTTGGATACATGGTGGTCCGGGAGAGCGCGGGTCGATAGCCTGCTATACGGGTCCTGACGCCTCCGCACCGACGTCAGGTGCGTCCTACGCAGCCGCCTCGGTGCACTATGACGACGATCGCGATAAACACATCAACTGGTCTTCGGTCATGCTTCCCGTGGCAATGAATGCCTACTACAAGGTCGCCACGGAGTTTACTCATGGAAATCCTGTGGTCGATCTGTACTGGACAGCGATCGTCCCGAGAAAGGCCGCGCCCTGATGCCTCGCCAACGGGGCGTCGCCTTGACGGGTTGGGCAGAACGACCGCGCGGATGTGATCCACATGAGCGAGTTGTCGGCGTCTCGGAAAATGATTCAAGGACCTCGGAATTGGGAGCCTGTGACATGGAGAGCTTTGGGTTTCCCCTTAAGTGAACAGCATTGAGGCTAGTACCAAGTTGCGCAAGAAAGGGTATGCTTGCCGCTCCCTTGCGGTCGCGGTTCTGTAGGCGCCGGGTAAGGAACGGCGCTGCGCGAATTTCTGCGGTCGCACGGCTCAGCCGCTGCGTCCGCTTCTCATGACCGTCATTCGGGAGCTCGCAGAACGGAATCGGCCGCAATTCCGGCACCTTCGAACTCCTGCTCTTTGTACTGCAATTGATAGAGCTTCCAGTAAATGCCGCGGAGGGCCAGCAGTTGCTGGTGGGTCCCCATCTCGCGTAGTTGGGCTTTGTGCATCACGAGAATCCGGTCGGCCCGCTGGATGGTCGAGAGGCGGTGGGCGATCACCAATGAAGTTCGTCCGTAGACGAGGCGGGCCAATGCTTCCCGCACGCGACACTCGGTCTCGGTATCGACACTCGAGGTGGCCTCATCAAGAATCAAAATTCGAGGGTTGTGCGCGAGAGCCCGGGCGAAATTCATCAATTGTTTCTGGCCGGTCGAAAATCCGTTGCCGCGTTCTCGAACGGGATGCTCGAACGTAGCGGGAAGGGTTTGGACGAAGTCGAGCAGATTTACTTGCTCGGCAGCACTTGAGATTTCGTCATCGGAGATATGCGAACTGCCGAGCCGGATATTGCTTCCAATCGTGCCGGTAAATAGGTACGGATCCTGCAGCACGACTCCAAACTGCCGCCGCAAAGTTAGCAAATCCAGGCGGCGGATGTCTACTCCGCCAATCCTGATAGACCCTCTTTGGACGTCGTAGAAGCGGAGAAGAATGTTCATCAATGTGGTCTTCCCCGCCCCGGTATGGCCGACGATCGCAATGGTTTCACCGGCTTCGATGCGGAAGCTGACATCGCGGAGGACCCAGTTGTCGCCCTCGTAAGCGAACCACACATCGTCAAACTCGATGCTGAGCGGGCCCTCGGGAAAAGGAACTGGATCGGGGGGCGAGACCACAGTGGGTTTAGTGTCAAGCAGCATGAAGACTCGCTCGGACGCCGCCATGGCCGATTGCAGGATATTGTATTTGTCGCTGAGGTCCTGAATGGGCCGAAAGAACCGCAACCCATACTGGAAGAAAGCAACGAGAATTCCTAGCGTCAAGGCGCCATGCCGAATGCGGAACCCACCGTAGGCGAGCAGCAGACCGAGCGCCATCATACCCAGGAACTCGACCACCGGGTAAAACCAGCCGTACGCCGTGATCGAATCCTTGAACGCTTCCATGTGGGTTCGGTTTATCCCCTCGAATTCCTGTTTGCTCCGCTGCTCGCTATTGAATAGCTGCAAAACCGCCATACCAGCCACGTGTTCCTGGAGATACGCGTTAATCCGGGCGATCGCAACCCGAATGCGGCGGTAGCTCTGAGTGGCGATCCTCCGGAATTGGATAGTGACAAGCACCACGAATGGCATTACCGCTAACATCAGCAGGGTCATTCCAGGGCTGAGCCAGAACATGGTCAAGATTACGAGAGACAGCATGCAAACGTCGCCAATAATGGTCACCAGTCCCGAGGCGAACAGATCGTTCAGGACATCGACATCAGTAGTCACACGTGTTACCAGGCGGCCCACCGGGTTGTGATCGAAAAATGCAATGTCGAGGGTTTGCAAGTGAGCCATCAGCTCGCGGCGGAGGTCAAACATCGCCCTTTGGCCAGTCAACTGCATCAGGTAGGTCTGGCCAAAATCAAAAACGAAGCCCAAAAGGATCGCGAGAAGGTACAGAATCGTTAGCTGGAGGAGTCCGGTCCAGGGATTATGTGACAGGTAGGGATCGATCGGGGTTCTGCTAGCATGCGAAACAGGGACCAGGTAGCGGTCGATGGCCAATTTGGTGAGCAGCGGCCCAAGCAGTTGAAGGAGAGAGTCGAACAGCAGCAGCGTGAGCGAAACCGCAACGGCAATGCGGTACGGCTTCATATACGTGAGTAACCGCCGCATCAAGCGCCGGTCGTAGGCCTTGCCAATTACTTCTTCTTCCAAACTCGGCCCTCGTTTTTCCAGCTACCAGACTAACGCAGGCTTTCACCGCGACAGAGCACTGCAACCAAAGCCAATTCAGACCGCAATAAACCGCAATGAATGGACTCGTACCGATCGACAAGCCCCAAGGACTGACCAGCCACGACGTAGTGAAGTTCTGGCGAAAAATGACTCAGGGCGCACGCGTCGGTCATCTCGGAACGCTCGATCCGATGGCGACTGGACTTTTGATTCTCGTCAGCGGTAATACGACTCGCCTGGCGCGCTTTTTTGAAAAGAACGAAAAGACTTACGAGGCCGAAATCCGCCTGGGCTTTGTGTCGAATACATACGACGCCGATGGCGATGTCAAGCCTACTGGCGCTGCCCTTCCAAGCGCGGAACGGGTAACCGAAGCGCTTACCGGATTCCGCGGCTCGATTCTCCAGACGCCGCCGCCCGTATCGGCCAAAAAAATCAATGGCGTGCGGGCCTATAAACTCTCGAGGACGATCGAAAATCTGCCACTAACGCCCGTTCCGGTGGAGATCAAGTCGGTCGACATACGGGACATTCGCGTCGACACAATCCGGCTCCGCATCACTTGCTCGGCCGGCACATACATTCGCAGCATCGCGCACGATCTCGGCCGCGAGCTGGCATGTGGCGCAATTCTCAGCAGCCTGAGACGAACAGGAAGCGGGAACTTTCAAGTGGACGAAGCGCGGACGCTCGACCAACTTCGGAGCCTTGCCGAAGAGGGCCGACTTGCCGAAGCGTTGATTCCGCCCGCCTCCATTCTGCCTGAATTCCCGGCGGCGTACGTGGATGAGAGCGAGGAGGCGCAGATCCGGCTAGGGCGGGAATTTCGGACATCGCCATTCGCGATCACGCCTGGGACGCCATTCGTGAAAGCCCTTTCGTATCCGGGCGAACTGGTAGCGATCGGACGGCTAAAATTTCCCAACGTGTATCACCCGATGATGGTGCTGTAAAGGCAGGCCGGTCGCTCACGAGCTTTGAAAAAATCGACTGATCGATAATCGAAACCGAGCCGCGACCGCTAGGCAGTCCTCTCTGGACCGCTGCTAAGCGCGCGGTTCCGAAGTCTACCAGTCACGTAATCAACCCAATTGGCCTGTGGCCCACCCATGAGGCCCATAAGCGCTAACTTAACGTGGCGCACGCACTCGTGCGTGCTGGGTCGAGACTCTTCTCGACGCTTGCGCCAGACCAGGGGTATTCTTCCGGGGCCCTGACTAATCCAGCTTTTACCGGATTGTTCTCAATGTATGCTCGGATGGGCCCAAACTCGACTTGATCTCGCACCCAGTGGTCGTAGGATTCCTTCTGCCAGAAGGGTTCTCCGGTTCGTCCCACGAGTTTGTTGGCCTCTCGCGCTGTAGCGCCCTTTAATGATTTGAGCAGCCGGCTGGGATCGATGTGGGGATGAACGAGCAAATGCACATGATTGGCCATCACCACATAAGCATAAAGTTCGTAGTGGCCGAGGCGCACGCCTTTATGGATCGAATCCACTACGAGCTGAGCGATCGTGGACTGGCGAAGGTACATCGGACCGGAGCGAGGCATGTCCAGTTGGCGATCGATCCACACGAAAGCTGAACCGCCGGCAAGCTTAGCTGGCCGGGCAGAGATCGACGGCGGCAGCACGCCGTGCAGGCTCCAGGTCACGAACAAGCTCCTGGAATCTGGATACACGTGAGGCAGGCGACGACGCTGAATCATCTGCAGATACCGTCGGTTTCCGTGGGGGAAACCTCTCATCGAAAAAAGCGAAAATGGCGTCGAGAAGAGTCTCGACGCGGCACGCAAGAGTGCGTGCGCCACGTACCTTACGCTTTCGGCTCCTTTCGAGATTGGTTGCGGGCTTCTCTGCGTTTCTTGGCCCATCCGGGCTTGTTCACCTGGCGTTCGCGTCCGAGGGCCAATGAATCCGGCTCGACATCGGCGGTAATGACGGAACCGGCCGCGATGTAGCTTCCGGCGCCAAGACGAAGCGGAGCGACGAGCGTCGAGTTGCTTCCCACAAACACGCCATCCTCGATCGCGGTTGGATGCTTGTTGACGCCGTCGTAGTTGCACGTGATGGTTCCCGCTCCGATGTTCGTCGCAGCTCCCACTGCCGCATCGCCCAAATACGCCAAGTGGTTCGCCTTCGCGCCCCGCTCCATTCGGGTGTTCTTCAGCTCGACGAAGTTGCCTATATGAACTTGTTCGCCCACGTCGGCTTTCTGGCGAAGGCGCGAGAAAGGCCCGACCCATGCTCCTTTGCCGATACGCGTATCTTGCGCAACGACATACGGAAGAACATGAACATCGTCTTCAATTACGCAATCGCGCAAAATGGAACCGGCTCCGATTTCGCAATTCCGGCCGACGGCGGTCGAGCCCCGCAACTGCGCATTGGCTCCGATTACGGTTTCGGCTTCGACGGTGACGTCCGCGTCGATTAAAACGCTATCCGGGTTCTCGATGGTCACTCCACTCAACATGAGGTCATGGTTTTTGCGCGTGCGCAGAATTCGATCTGCGACGGCAAGCTCGGCGCGGGTGTTGATGCCCAGCAGCTCCGTTTCATCTTCTACGAGAAACGGCCTTACCGGATGGCCATGCCGCGAGAGAATCTCGACCATGTCTGTCAGGTAGTATTCGCCCGCGGCGTTGTTTGGGCGGACCTCGTCGATGTGTTTCCAGAATCGGCCGGCATCGAAGACATACTGGCCGGTGTTAATCTCTCGAATCGCAAGCTGATCGGGCGTTGCCGACTTCTCCTCAACGATGGCCGCGATAGAGCCTGCTGAATTACGCACAATCCGGCCGTATCCCGCGGGATTCTCGACCTCAGTCGTCAGCAGGTGGCCGCCTTCGTGCGCCGCTTCCTGAGCCTTTAGCAAGCTGGAAAGTGTAGATCCCTTCAGCAACGGCCCATCTCCGTTTAAGATCAGCAATAACCCGTTGCGCTCGGGTATAACATGGCGGGCGCACAGCAATGCGTGGCCGGTGCCTTTCTGCTCGATCTGCTCGGCAAAACGGATGCCGGCGATTTTTACGCTCGACTTCACAAGCGCAGCCTGATGCCCGACCACCACGACGATCTGCTCCGGCCGAGTGACGGCTAGCGCAGCCCGCAGAACATGGTTGAGCAGCGTATCGCCCCCTGCCTGATGCAGAACCTTGGCGCTGTTCGATTTCATTCGTGTGCCCAGACCGGCGGCGAGGATCACTACAGTCACTTCGTTCATTGCAGATATTTCTCGGATGGTCAGCCAGCTACCTCGGCCAAGACCGCGGCGAGATTCCCTTCCTGGCCGCTTCGCGCGCGCGCCGCAAGCTCGACTATCAGCTTGGCAGCGGTAGCTGGATCGTGCCTGACCAGTTTCGAGTCGCCTACCAAATCCGCGGCCAAAACCTTGACACCAAGTGAATTCAGCTTCTCGAAATCGTTCTCTACCGGATGAACTTCTTGCGCCGCGTATTTTCGCTGCAGGGAAGGGGAAATCGGGGCAGTGTTCAGAACGACATAATCCATCACGCGACGCCGGGCATGGCGCAAAATCGCCTCCACGTGTTGGGACGCGGAAAGGTTGATGGTTTCTCCGGGCTGCCACATCAGATTGACGAAATAGAGCTTGAGGGCGCGCGACCGTTCGATGGCCCGGGGAATGCCAGTGACCAGGAGGTTCGGGATGACGCTGGTGTAGAGCGAGCCCGGGCCCCAGCGTAATGACATCGGCTCGTTCAATCGCTTCAAGCGTTTCCCGGAGCGGGCGACAGCCTGCCGGGCGCAGGAAAATGCGATCGATCGCCTGGCGGCTTTGGCTGATCTTGCTCTCCCCGGCCACCGTTTTTCCATCGGCCAGGCGGGCTTCGAGCGTCACGTTCGACGCAGTACTCGGGAAAATCCGGCCTCGAATGGCGAGAATCTCGGAAGACAACCGGACGGCGTGCGCGAAATCCCCGGTAATCTGATTAAGCGCTGCGAGGAAGAGGTTGCCGAAGCTGTGACCCTTGAGGCCATGGCCGGAATGGAACCGGTATTGAAACAATCTGGATAGGAGGCCCTCGTCCTCGGAGAGAGCGACCATGCAACTCCTGATATCTCCGGGTGGGAGAATATCGAGGTCGCGGCGGAGCCGGCCGGAACTGCCTCCGTCGTCGGTGACCGTGACCACCGCTGTAATATCAACCTCGTACGGGCCCTCGACGGGCTCCCCGTGCACGCCCCGCGCGTAACGCTTCAAACCGGCGAGGAGAGCGGAAAGTCCCGTTCCGCCGCCAATCGAAACGACGCGCAAAGGCTTGTTCTCCGCGATGGGAGGCGGGAGGGGAGCCGCTAGCGTGGCGACTTTGCCGCGACTAGGCATACCCAGTGCCTTGAGCTCCCGTGCCAGAGAAGTTTGGCCCCTGGCGGGCGCGCGCGGAGCAGGCAACGGGACTGCGGCTAGCGCCGGTGATGGTGCGGTTGAGCCCGCTTGGATTGCGGCTCTTCATCCTCATCGTAAACTGGAACCGAGTCCAGGTCCTCTGCTTCAAATACCTGATCGCAATCGAGGCAGCGGACGTAATCGACGCCGTCGCGCCGGTAAAGGAATTCGGTTCGCTCGTGCTGACAACCTGGCATAGCGAGATTTTCCCTATTCTAGTCTCCACGGAATGAGTGTCAAGTCCTGACTGATTGGATTCACCGGTTTGAACACGCCTTACAATCAGACTGGAATTGCGCGCCTTTAGGAGATGATACCGCCGTCGCAGCGTCTGAGTCCTTCCGATCCTGAACTGGCCGGCAGGCTGGGTCAGGTTCCGAACCAGTTGGGCGTATATGTGCTGACGCCCGAAATCGGGACTCCGTATCTGGGGTGGAGCGGGTATCTGTCAAAGCGTTTGAGCCGCCTACTTTTGGGCTCACGGGGAGACGATAGCAATCGGCTGGCCAAACTTCGCTCGAAGCTGGTCGCAATCGAATATTGGCTAACAGGGTCACGCCTCGAAACGTCGCTTCTAGTGTACTGGCTGGCACGGACACACGACCCGGCGCGCTACCGGCAGCGCTTAAAGCTGAAGTCGCCGTGGCTCGTCGAACTTCTCATTAGAGATGCTTTTCCTAGACTTTCGGTGCACAATCGGTACACAACCGGACAGGGGCCGGCCTTCGGACCGTTTGTCACGCGCGAGGCCGCCGAGCGCTTTCAACAAGGCACCGAAAGCCTGTTTCAATTGCGCCGCTGTACGGAACGGCTCGAGCCGCACGCAGACCACCCGGGCTGCATTTACGGCGAAATGAATCAATGCATGCGGCCTTGCCAGCTCGCCGTTACCACCAGCGAGTATGCCGCAGAGGTGGGGCGTGTGAAGGCGTTTCTCGAATCGAACGGCAGACACATGCTAAGCGTTCTGACGGCGGCCCGCGACCGCGCGAGCGACGAGACCGGCTTCGAGGAAGCAGCGCGCATTCATCGTGAGATCGAAAGGGTTAAGGCTGTCATCGGTCTTCGCGACGAGCTCGTTACCGATGTGGAGTGTTTGAACGGCACTGCTCTGACATGCGGCGCGACAGAACGGTCGATTGCGCTGTGGCCGATGGTATCGGGCTATTGGCAGCCGCCTCTGGCGATCGACTTCTCGCGGCCCGAAGCCGATTCCAAATCACTCGACCGGCAGCTTCGCGAACAACTGGGGCAGCACTTGTCGTCTCCCAACCGCGAGGGAGACCGGCTCGAACAGATCGCCTTACTCTCGCGCTGGTACTACTCAAGCTGGCGCGACGGCTCCTGGTTTGCCTTCAACGAACTTTCCCATCTCAACTACCGCGCGTTAGTGCGGAGCATTTCGGCGCTGCTTGCGTAACGTAGCGTTTGTGAGCGCGAGGCCTGCCTCACCCCTCCTCAGGGCGGGCATCGAATATGTTCTAAGCGGCCAGGGCGTGAGAATGGCCTGCTACCCGGATGATCCAATGAACGAGAACCATTCCGTATTGCGGTCGCTTACGCTCCCTGGCTCCGTTTCGACGGCGGGATGACCGGGGAATGTACAAACCCCATTGGCCGGGCAGGCCCGGCCACTACCTCGCCCGGCTCGTTTTACGCCGTTTCCGCCTTAAGGGCGGTATTAGAAGAACTGCCGGCGCTTCGAAGCAGCGACGGCGATGGAATCGTGAGCAGGCGGCGCGACAATTTCACAAGTCCCTTGCGCTCGAGTTGATTCAGCGTCGTCGATGTGGTCTCTCGTGTTGCTCCGATGAGATCGGCCAGTTCCGCCTGAGTGATCGGAAGCTGATACCCCTCATCGTCATGCGAGGGCCCGACGAGAGTTGCTAAATCCGCCAGATAGAACAGAATTCGATACTCGACATCGTGCAGACATAAGAGCTCGACTTTTCGCGCCAGCATCTTTCGGCGGTTCAGCAGAAAGTCGATGACGGCAGATGCGAGTTCTCCGTTCTGCCCCAGTACGCGTTGCAAGGTGTCACGCGGTATCCGGTGCAACGTCGCCGCGGTTAGTACTTCCGAATCGGCTTGATATTGGGAGGCTTCGGCCGACATGACCTCTTCCCCAATGAGGTCGCCCGGTCCCGAAATCGACAAAATGATTCGATCTCCCGAATCGTTGGTTCTGGTTAGTTTCACCAGCCCTTCTTCGATGAAGTACAGCGCATCGGCGGACTGGTCTTGAGTAAAGATCGAGGTAAAACGTCTGAGTGAGGACAATTTGCTGACGTCGGGTAGGGCCAGCAGATGTGTCTTCAAAACGTGCGATAAGGTACTCACGCTTACACATCCCCCTTAGTTTTCCCGATTATAAGCACTTAGCGAAGTGATTGATAGGAAAAAGTGAGCCAACCAGTATTGATAGGACTACGTGGCACAGTTCACGCCGAGTTATCGGGTAGCTATCAGTCCCTAAAGTCAGCCTGAACGGCTTGGCCCCCGGAGTTGAGCGGCGAATGACTGTCCCGAGCGAAAGATGTCGGAAATATCGCCGGCTAGGACCGCTTCGCGGAGCGAAGCGAGCCGCTGGGTGAAGGCGTCCAGGGCTTTTAAGACTTGCGGCTGATTGCCGGCGAGGATTGGAGACCACAATTCTGGCGAACTCGCGGCTAGTCGTGTCATGCCTGGCCAGTCCCGGACCGTGGACCCGGCGAAAGTTTTCGTTTTGCGCCGACTCGAGGGTAGCGGCAAGAGCGGTCGAGAGAAGCTGCGGAAGATGAGAGGTGAAGGCCGCTGCTTCGTCATGCGCTTCGGGTTTGATTTCGACGATACGCGCGCCCATCTGTTCCAGATAGGCTCGAAATGTAAGTGTGTGCGGAGATGGAGGGCCAAGAGGCGGCGTCAGGATGTAGGGCCGGCTTTCAAACAGGGCTGCATCGGCCGCGCACGCTCCCCGCGTTTCTTTGCCGGCGAGCGGATGCCCGCCAAGGAACGCGATATCGGGAAGGCATTTCGCCGCCTGTTGAACGATGGCATGCTTGATGCTTCCGGCGTCGGTGACCAGCGCATCGCTCTTCAGATAAGGCCGCAGCAGTGCCAGCGTTTCGAGAATCCGGTCAACAGTTTGAGAAAGGTAGACAAGGTCCGCAATGCGGCAGGCGTCGGCGAGCGGGAGCGATGCCGTGATGGCGCCCGCGGCCTTCGCTTCCTTGAGCGCCTCCGGCGAGCTGACGCCGATGATGCTGCCCTGAAATCCTGCCCTTTTGAGCGCGAGGCCAAATGAAGCTCCAATCAGCCCCACGCCGACAATGGCAACTGTTTCCATGAAGTGGTTTAAGCGGCTCGGCCTACAGCCGCAGCGATGGCGCGGACCTGCTGCATCATCTCGAGAAACTGCTCGGGGCGGAGGGTTTGTGCGCCGTCGCTGATCGCGTGATCGGGATCGTGATGTATTTCAACCAGCAAACCGTCTGCTCCTGCCGCGACCGCCGCTCTGGCAATGGGCATGACGTAATCCCGCTTGCCGGTACCGTGCGAGGGATCGCCGATCACGGGGAGGTGCGATAAGCGTTTCAGCACCGGAATGGCCGCAATGTCGAAGGTATTACGGGTGGATGTTTCGAAGGTGCGAATGCCCCGCTCGCACAGGATTACGTCGTAGTTTCCACCCGAGAGAATGTACTCGGCTGAGAGGAGAAGTTCTTCGACCGTGGCGGAAATCCCCCGCTTCAGAAGAACCGGCTTGCGGATGCGCCCCAGCTCGCGAAGCAGATTGAAATTCTGCATGTTTCTCGCGCCCACTTGAAGAATGTCGGAATAGGTGAGCAGAAGCGGAATCTGGGTGTGGTCCATCACTTCGCTCACCACCAGCAGACCGTGCCGGTCCGCCGCCCGCCGCATCAGCTTCAGCCCTTCCTCGCCTAAACCTTGAAAGCTGTATGGCGAGCTGCGCGGCTTAAACGCGCCGCCGCGGATGACCTGTGCGCCGCCCTCGGCGGCAATGCAGGCAGCCCTCTCGATCTGATCGGCGCTTTCGACGCTGCAAGGCCCGGCCATGATGACGACCTTTTCGCCGCCGATCGAAAGGTCTCCGATGTGAATCACAGAACCGCCCGGCTTGAAATGACGGCTGGCCAGTTTGTAGGGCGAAACAATGCGATGGCATTCCTTTACGCCAACCATGACCTCGAAATCGGCCGGATCGAAGTCGTCGACGGGCCCCACTCCGCCCAGCACCACATGGCGCACGCCGGTTGAGCGGTGCACCGTAAAACCCATGCCCACTAAACGGTCGATGACACCTTGGATATGGGCCTCTTCCGCACCCTCCTGCATCACAACTAACATTTACTTCCCTATTTTCCCGAAGCCGTGGCGTCGCTCGTCTGGCGCTGCGCTTCGAGCATCTTCGTCTTTTGAAGCGTTCGCATCTCGTCCATAATCCGCTCAAACACCCGCCTGACCGCGTCGGCTTCGAGCGGCCCGCGATTGTGCCCGAGCACGTTGGCGAGTACGTCGTCCTCGCGCTTCGGCTCGTAAATGGGAGCGTGGAGAGCCCGTTTAATGGCTCCGATGCGCTCCACAATTTTCGTGCGCTCATTGAGTAGCTGGAGCAGGCGGACATCGATTTCGTCAATGCGTTCGCGGCATTCCTCGAGATCTTTGGCCGAGAACTGGCTCATGCGACGGGTCCTCGGAGCGGTTCGCTCATTTGCCGTGTAAAGGCTTCGACTGAGCCGTTCAAATCCGGCGACGCTATGTTGGCTTCAATCGTTTTGACAATCGCACTGCCCACAACCACGCCGTCGGCAAAGCGCGCAACTTCGGCAACGTGCTCGGGCTTGCTGATTCCGAATCCCACCGCGAGAGGCAAGCGCGAATGCCGGCGCATGCGCTGAATCAAAGGAATGGCATGTTCGGAGAGCGAGGCTTGCTCGCCCGTTACGCCAGTCCGCGAAACGAGATAGACAAAGCCGGAGGAATGCTTTCCAACGAGTTCGAGCCGCCGCTCGGAACTGGTGGGCGCCGCCAGAAAAACCGTGTCGAGCGAATGTTCGCGCAAACGCGCCACCGGCTCCTCCGCTTCTTCGACGCTCAGATCGGTCAACAGCACGCCATCCACGCCCGCGCCGGCGGCATCGCGCGCCAGCGCATCGAATCCATAATGCATCACCGGATTGAGATAGCTGAAGAGCAGAATCGGAATTTCGGATTTCGTTCTAATCTCGCGCACCATGTCGAGGATGCCGGCGAGCGTTGTTCCGGCGCGCAGCGCTCGCTCGGAGGCGCGTTGTATCACTGGGCCATCGGCAATCGGATCGGAAAACGGAACTCCGAGCTCGATTAAATCCGCTCCGCCGCGTTCGAGCGCGAAAACAAGCGGCGCGGTTGCCTTGGGTTGCGGATCGCCCGCTGCCAGATACGCGATGAAACGCTTTTCTGCGTTCGGTCGGAGCAGCGTTCGAACAGGCGGCCAATTCGTGAAGCAGTAACCGTTGCGTCCATCAGGAATCCAATTCCGGCATATTTTCGCGGAAAATTTCGGTGTCCTTATCGCCCCGGCCCGAAACGTTGACCACGTAAATCTTGCCCCGTTCGGCAGGCGCTCTGCGGACGGCCTCGGCAATCGCGTGCGAAGATTCGAGTGCAGGAATAATGCCTTCGGTGCGCGCGAGCGTACGGGCTGCTTCGAGAGCTTCCGCATCGCTGGCCGATACGTATTCAGCGCGCTTTTGATCGTTCAACCAGGCATGCTCGGGGCCGATAAGCGCGTAGTCGAGCCCGGCTGAAACCGAATGCGTTGGGCTGACCTGGCCGCCATCGTCCTGTAACAAGTAGCTGTAGGCCCCGTGCAGAACGCCGGGCGAACCACCCTGCAAGCGCGCGGCATGTTCACCGAGACGCAGGCTCCGGCCGCCGGCTTCCACGCCAATCATATGAATGCCTGCCTCGCGCATAAACGGATAAAACAGCCCGATCGCGTTGCTGCCGCCGCCCACACAGGCAATCAGCGTATCAGGCAGCCGGCCGATTTGCTCGGTCGCCTGCGCCCGCACTTCCTCGCCGATCACGCGATGAAAGTCGCGCACCATCATGGGATAAGGATGAGGACCGAGCGCCGAGCCGAGGATATAGTAGGTGGTCGAGACGTTCGTCACCCAGTCGCGCATGGCTTCGCTGGTCGCGTCTTTGAGCGTTTTACTGCCAGCCGACACCGCCGAAACTTTGGCTCCGAGCAGACGCATGCGGAAGACATTCAGCCGCTGCCGCCGCATGTCGTCCTCGCCCATGTAGACCGTGCACTCGAGACCGAACAGCGCGCAAACGGTCGCCGTCGCAACGCCGTGTTGGCCCGCGCCCGTCTCGGCGATAATTCGTTTCTTTCCCATCCGCCGCGCTAACAGCACCTGGCCCAGACAGTTGTTGATCTTGTGCGCGCCGGTGTGGAGCAGGTCTTCGCGCTTCAGCCAGATTTCGGCTCCGCCAAGTTTGGCCGTCAAACGCTTCGCAAAATAGAGCGGGGTTGGGCGGCCGGCGTAGTGATGCAGAAGCGAGTTCAATTCCTGGTGAAAGGCCGGATCGTCGCGCGCGGCCAGGTACGCCTGCTCGATCTCTTCGAGCGGCGACATCAAAACTTCCGGCACATATCGGCCGCCGTAAGGGCCAAAATGACCTCTTGGGTCAGGCAAGGACGTAGTCATAAAGCAAATTTTTATCGAACTAGCTCGGCAACGTTTTCGAGCGAGAGAAAGCCTCTTTCCGCGGCTTGGACGAACTCCCGCATCTTGTTCGAATCTTTCCTCCCGGGCGCGGATTCGAGTTTCGAACAAGCATCGACACCCCAGGGTTTAGCAATAGCGATAGCCATTTCCACGTTTGATGCGTCCAACCCTCCGGCCAGAACGAATCTCGCAGCCACGTTCCGCACCCGAGACCACTCAAACGTCTGGCCCGATCCGCCGTACGCCTCCGCCGGGGCATCGAGCAGAAAAGCCTCGAAAGCCGCAGCTTCCATCTCACGGGCCGAAAACGAGGCATCTACAGCAACCGCTCTCCACGCTCTGAGAGCCAACAGCCCCGCGGGTAGAGTGCCGTGTATTTGCGCTACATCCAAACGGCCCTCTTCGACGACGCGAAACAACTCGTCTGCGCTCGGATTCACAAAGACGCCCACGCGCAAAATCGACGCCGGCAGAGCTTCCGATATCTTCAACGCCTGGTTCAAAGAAACATAGCGTGGGCTGGGAAGGTAAAAATTGAGGCCGATCGCCGTTGCGCCCGCTTCCGCCGCCGCCAGCGCATCTTCTTCCGTTGTAACGCCACAGACTTTGATCAGGCGCGGATTCTGGGACGGCGGAGTCATGTCCTATCGGTGGATGAGACTTTCGAGCGCGGCCACCGGATCGCCCGCTTTCATAAGCGACTCGCCAATCAGGAACGCATCAAATCCAGCGCCACGCAGCAAGTCGATATCGGCGCGAGTAAAAATGCCGCTTTCGCTGACTCGAGTTACTTCCGCCGGCATCTTTTCGCTGAGCCGCAACGAAGTTTCAAGCGTTACTTGAAATGTTTCGAGATTCCGGTTGTTGACGCCAATGATCTTGGCTCCGGAGTCGATCGCACTCTCGAGTTCATCGCCGTCATGAACTTCGACCAGCGCATCGAGGCCCAGTCCGGCGGCAAGCTCGCGAAACGTTCGAAGCTGGCTGGTATCGAGAATCGCGGCAATGAGCAAAATGGCGTCCGCCCCGTGGGCGGCCGCCTCATAAATCTGCACTGGGTGGATGGTGAAATCCTTGCGCAGCGCAGGGAGTGCGGTTGCGTTTCTCGCTTGCTCCAGATCGGTTAAGCTTCCTTGAAAATATTTGTGGTCCGTAAGAACGGAGAGACACGCCGCGCCACCCGCTTCGTACCGTTTCGCGATCTCCGCCGGATGAAAGTTGGGCTCGAGCAATCCTCTGCTCGGAGAAGCTTTCTTTACCTCGGCAATGATCGCAAACTTCTTGGCGCGAAGAGCCTCGGCAAAGGGACGCCGGCCATTGCCATTTGCCGTGGCCAGCTTCTTAAACTGCTGAGTTTGCGGAAGCAAGGCCGCAACTTCGGCCTGCTTTTGCAGCACAATTTCACCCAAGATACCGGCTGCAACGCGCGTAGTCATCAGCGAGAGGGTTTAATCTATTAGGTTAACATTTCCCCGCAATGCTCGAATTCGTGTACTCTTGATGCCGGGAGACGGCGTCCAAGCCGGAAAGCAAGGTGATGCATATGCGGCCTATTTTCGTGCCCGGAATGGCTCTTACGTTAGTGGCGGGCCTTGCGGCGGCCAGTTCTTCATGGCAAAAGGACGACCCGTCGCAGTGGACCAGCACGGACGTGTATCAAATTTTGAACAATTCGGCTTGGTCCAAATCGGCGAGCGTGAGTATGGCGACGGCGCCAGGTTATGGCAACTCGGGAAGCAATGGCGGAAATGGCGGCACCTGGGGATCTGACGGTCCGATGCCCGGAGGCGGCATGGGTCGCATAGGTGGCATGGGTGGAGGCGGAATGGGCGGGGGTGGCATGGGCCGGGGCCGTGGAAGCGGCTATCCGCGCAACCAACAGTCGACGACGGTAACCGTGCGATGGGAGAGCGCATTGCCGGTACGGCTGGCGGAAGCCAAAACGAGTGGCAGCGCAACAGATCCGGCCGTCATGAAACCGCTGAACGAATACGTCATCGTCGTACTTGGGTTGCCGAAGTCGGGACTCGGCTCGCAAGGTCCCACGGCCGGTTCGGGCGACGATTCCGAAGAGTTGAGACTTGCAGATCGTTTGAAGGCTATGACAGTCTTGTCGTTTGGGCACGAGCAGCTGAACCCCACGAAGGTGGAATTGGACCAGGGCCGGGACGCGCGAGCAATTTTTCATTTCGACAAATCGGAGCCGATTACGCTGCAGAATAAGAATGCAGAGTTTCGGATCACGGCCGAGCGTATGGAACTAAGAAAGAAGTTCGCGCTAAAGGATATGGAGTATCAAGGCAAGTTGGAACTCTGATCGAACTTCGTCACGTCCGCTCCCTGCCGGTCGCGGTTCCGATGCCCACGTTGATTCATAGGAACTTACAGAACCGCGGCGCGTTAGTTAGCAAGGGGCTTAGTGACGAAGCCTGGCTAATCGCGCGGGGCGAGTCGCGGTCACTCAAACGCTGAACGCGAAACAAATAGCGCTCGCAAACGCTTGGCGCACTCCATAGAACACAATCAGCCAAAGCACGGTGGTCACAAGCGCGAGCGGCAACCCCTCTGGGGCCATCAGCGAGTGAAACAGCAGGATGTTCACCAGCACCGGCCCCAGCAATGCCAGCGCCAGAGGCACAAAACGATTGGCGAGCAACAACACGCCTCCAATCACCTGGAGCAGGAATATCGGCACCAGATAATGGGAAACAAATAAAACGCCCAGGTACTGTCCTGCCAGACCCTTGGGCGGCTGCATCGGAATGAAGTGCAGGAATCCGTTCAGTCCGAATACCAAAAACACCAGTCTCAACAAAATACGCGCGATTAGAGTGACAATCCTCATCTTTTGTTTTCTCCTCGGGTGATTTTAGGCGGCCACGGCGCGGACACGTTCCAGCGCGGGCTTTAAGAACGTCTCGCGGTCCATCGCGCCAGTCATAACCTGGGCCACACCGCCAGCGGCCACAAACTTTATGTCGGTTACTCCGATAAAGCCCAGCATTGTTTTCAGATACGGTTCGACGAAGTTGAACGCGCTGGCCGGCGTTCCCGATTCATAGATGCCTCCGCTGGCGCACAGGAGCGCAGCCTTCTTCGCCTCGAGCAGCCCTCGCGGTCCGGCCGCAGTATAGGAAAACGTGCGTCCCCTCCGGACTACCTGGTCGATCCAAAGCTTCAAGACCGAGGGAATGCTGAAGTTATGCATGGCCACGCCAATGACATACTCGTTAGCCGCCTTCAATTCGCCGATCAGCTCATCGGAGCGGGCGAGCACCCTCTTCTGTTCCGGGGTTTGGTCTGTTTCGGGTGTGTACGCTGCGCCGATCCAGGCGGAATCCACTGGTTTCAACGGATCGGCGGCCAGATCGCGGTAGATCACCGCGCCATCCTTATGAGCCGCTTTCCAGGTTGTTACAAACTCGCGGGTTAGCTCGCGGCTGATGGAGTCTTCACGCGGGCTGGAATCCAGATGCAACAGAGTTGGCATACATATCTCCTTCTTTGAACAACAGATGCAGCTTAAACGACATCTGCTGTATAGCCGTTTAGACGACAGCTGTTGTTTTCTGGATTCTTTTTTCTTTGGTGGCTTCTAATAAGTAGGACAATGCCGATTTCCGATTGTGAAGTTCGCGACCCCCGTATCCGGCGCACCCGGCAGCTGCTGCAAAAGGCTCTTGGGAACCTTTTGGAGACGAAGGGCCTGGATGAGATTTCTGTTCAGGACATCACAGATGCCGCTACGGTCAATCGCGCTACCTTTTACGACCACTACACGGACAAGTTCGCATTGTTCGAGGCAATGGTGGCTGGCGGTTTCCACGCTTTGCTTCAGGAACGTAACGTGCGATTCGACGGCACCTGCCCCTCCGCCATTCTTGCCATCATTCTCGCAGCGTGCGATTACCTGACCGAGACCCATGCTGGCGGGGAGGGCTGCAAACGCCACAGTGCCTTCCAGCCGCTGATGGACGCCGCGATCACGGCATCGATCCGGCGTGTTTTGATGCAAGGCATCGGGAAATGGGACGGTAATGTGGCCGCACCCGCTCTTTCGCCGGAGTTAGTTGCCAGCGCCGCGAGCTGGGCGATATACGGCGCTGTCAAAGCATGGTTCGACACACCCGGCCATCCGCCGGCAGAGCAAATTGCCCCGTCCATCTCCGAACTCATCCTCCCCATGCTCGCGCCTGTCAGGCCGCTCGCTGGCACGCTGTGAGCGACATGCTGTAACCGGTCGATAAGACCAACCGAGCCGGGAGTGTGAGCGACCGGGCGCTAGTGAACCGGATGAGGAGCCGACAGGTAGGCCCAGCGTTCGACAAGCTGCCCGTGTGCGATGCGCCAGATCACGATGCCGCTAAACTCGATTTTCTGGTTGGATTGGCTATCGGTGGCTCGCCAAATATTCCGAACCACCACCCGGTCGCCTTCCGCGATAATGTCCTCGATCGTCACGTGGATGTCGGGAAAACGCTTGAACGCAGCCGCAAGATAGGTCTTAGGTCCCTCCGGACCCGGTGGGCCGCCGGGGGGCGCGTCGCTTCCGTGCTCCTGGTACTCCGGCCCAAAATTCCTATCGGCAACCGAAAGATCCTGCCTGTTGACGAAATCTTCAAAGTGTTGCCGGACAAAAGCCTTCATCTCCTCGGTGCTCATTTGGAGGATAGTGTAGCGAAACGTTGGAAGATCGAATTGTCTCCCTGGCGAAACGTGTCTAGAGCACTAAGGAAAACGGTGGCGCTTTCGCGGCTTCGAACACCCTTGACACTGATAGCAACTTGCAATATTATTATTGCAGATTGCAATTATGACCCTCGCCCAGAAATTCCGCTACCTCCGCACCGTCGAGGGCCATCTCCGCGGGCTCAACCGCGAAATGACTCAGCAGGAAGTCGTCCGCGCCGTCAAACGCGAACTGAAGTCTTCCATCAGTCAGCCCTACGTGTCGCAAATTGAAGGCGGCAAGCGCGAACACCTGACCAACTCGACGCGGCTGTTGCTAGCGCGGTTCTTTCATGTTCATCCGGGATTTCTGGTCAGCGACCCGGAGGGCTATCACACGGAGTTGATGAGCGATTTGCGGTTGAAGGAAGATCAGCTCGATTTGTGGCTGGTGCAGGGCGCCGAACGATTTCGCCGCGATGCGCCGCTCGCTGAAGCGCTGCTGAGCGTGGCGCGGCACAACGATTCGCGCCGGTGTCTGCTGCTGCTGAATGCAATTTTGGAAACGCCGGAACTGGTGGACCGGTTGTGGAGTGTTTTGCGGCCTCAGGCCGAGGACAGGAGCTTTCAATGACGGCCAGCAACTGGTATCTTCTGTGCTTCGTGTTTGGATTTGTCTGGTCGATTGCGGGACTGCTGATGGGTTCGTTCCGGGCACACGGGCATGTTCATAGCGGTCACGTGCACCATGGTGGCCACATTCATCACAGCCACGTTCATCACCATGGATCATCGCCAG
Source organism: Bryobacterales bacterium (assembly GCA_963722585.1). Lineage (GTDB taxonomy): Bacteria > Acidobacteriota > Terriglobia > Bryobacterales > Bryobacteraceae > KBS-96. The sequence goes on from CAVRNU010000019.1 coordinate 161,123, forward strand.
TCGCCCGCCACGCCGCTTTGCAGTTTGCCGGAGACTTATTGAACGTCAATAGCCTGGCCATTTTTCTTGCGTGGTTCGGCGGATGCGGCTACCTGATGAGCCGTCACAGCGGTTTTGCGTTATTCGCCGTGTTGGCGGTTTCGGTGCTCGCGGGATCTGGCGGCTTCGTTCCTGTTGATCGCGCTTCTGCGTTTTCTTCTGGCGAACGAGCGGGTGATGGACCCGTTCGATTACGAAATGGTAGGCGTTGTCGGCCGCGTCGCGAGCCCGATCCGGCAAGACGGAACGGGTGAGATCCTGTTTATCCGCGAGGGCAGCCGGAAATTGGCTTATGCGCGCAGCGGCGATGAAGAGCCGATCGAACGTGGCGCGGAAGTGGTGGTCACGCGCTACGAAAAAGGCATTGCGTATGTCCGCTTGTGGGATGCAATCGCGGATGAAACGCAGCACGTGGCAGACAAGGAATCGAGCCGTGGCGGCGAGGAAGCGCCGCGGTCGTGAGAGAGCTTCCTCCTAAAGGAGAGTAGACATTTATGTCTCAACAAGAAGTAATTGTGATTGCCGGGCTGATGGTGATTGCGCTGATAGCGCTCATGATGACCATCGCCCGGCTGTACCGGAAGGCAGGCCCGCACGAGGCGATCATCGTGTATGGTTTCCGCGGCACGCGCATCGTCAAGGGGGGAGGCACGGTGATTTTCCCGATGGTTGAAACCTGCCGGCAGCTCTCCCTCCAACTCATGTCGTTCGATGTCGCGCCGCAGCAAGATCTTTATACACGCCAGGGCGTCGCAGTCACGGTGGAAGCCGTGGCACAGATCAAGGTAAAAAGCGACCCGGAATCGATCAAAACGGCCGCCGAACAGTTCTTGACGAAAACCGATGCCGAACGCGAAGGCTTGATCCGTCTGGTGATGGAAGGACACTTGCGCGGCATCATCGGCCAGCTTTCGGTCGAGCAGATTGTGAAAGAGCCAGAGATGGTGGGCGACCGCATGCGCGGGACGTGCGCCGACGATATGAGCAAGATGGGGTTGGAAGTTGTTTCCTTCACCATCAAAGAAGTTCGCGACAAGAACGAATACATCACCAACATGGGAAAACCGGACATCGCGCGCATCAAGCGCGATGCCGAAGTGGCAGCGGCTGAAGCGGATCGCGACATCGCTATAAAGCGCGCGGTGGCGACCAGGGAATCGGCGGTAGCGAAGGCTCAAGCCGATCAGGAACGCGTGCTGGCCGAGACGTTATCGCAGGCCAAGCAGGCCGAATCGCAGCGCGATCTCGAGATTAAGCGGGCGCAATACGTCGAAACCGTTAAGCGGCAGCAGGCCCAGGCGGATAAAGCCTACGACATTCAGGCCAACATCATGCAACAGCAGGTGGCGACCGAGGCTGTGAAGATACGGCAGGTCGAGAAGGAACAGGAGATTCGCGTGCAGGAGGCGGAGATTCTACGCCACGAGAAGGAGCTCATTTCCACTGTCTTGAAGAACGCCGAAATTGAACGCCAACGAATTGAGACGCTGGCCGAAGCAGGGCGTAAGAAGGCGATGGTGGACGCGGAAGGACAAGCCGCCGCTACGCGCATGCAAGGCGAAGCGGAAGCCGAAATCATCCTGAAGAAAGGCGAGGCGGAAGCCAAGGCAATGAATGTGAAAGCGGTGGCGTACCAGGAGTGGAATCAGGCGGCGGTGGTTGACAAGCTCATCACCGGACTGCCGGAGATCGCCAAGGCGTTGGCATCGCCGCTACAGAACATCGACAAGATCACGATCGTTTCGACGGGCGACGGAAGCGCGGCGGGAATGAACAAGATTACGGGCGACATGGCAAAGATGGCGGCGCAGATTCCGGCCTTGTTCGAAACGCTGTCGGGAATGCAGATGTCCGATTTGTTCCAAAAGGTTCGGAACATCGGCGAGCGGCCGAACGGGCAAGCAAATTCATAACTGGAAAGGAAAGACACATGGCACTACTAGAGCGTGTAACAACATTGGTGAAAGCCAATATCAACGATCTCGTAAGTAAGGCGGAACATCCGGAGAAGCTGCTTCAGCAGCTTCTCCTCGATATGGAAAACCAATACATGCAGGTGAAGACCCAGGTGGCGATTGCGATTGCGGACCAGCATCTGCTCGAGACAAAGCAGAAAGACAGCCTGGCGGCTCAAGGGGATTGGGTACGCAAGGCGGAGCTAGCTTTGTCGAAGAAGGATGAGAGTTTGGCCCGGACCGGGCTCGAACGGTCTCTCACCTATGAAACGGCGGCGCATAATTTTGCCCAGCAGATTGAGGATCAGGCGCACCAGGTGGAAATGCTGAAAACGGCGCTTCACCGGCTGGAGCAGAAGATGACGGAGACACGAACGAAAGCGGAGTTGATGGTTGCCCGGCATCGCCGTGCAAAACTCGCGGCGCGCGCGGGTGTCGGCGGGCTGGAACAAGTGGGTCAGGATGCCCGGCTGCGGCGAATCGGCGATAAGGTCACTTCAGAGGAAGCCCTCGGCGTCGGACAGGTGTCAGTGGTCGAGGAAGATACCCCTGAGAAGCGGCTTGAAGAGCTCGAGCGGGCCGACCGCGTTGATAAGCTGCTGAACGAACTGAAGCAGAAAGCGGGCTAGCATTTAGGCAGGACGTGCTACAATGTAGCACATGAAGACAGCTTCGGTCCGCGACCTTCACATCCGCACATCCGAACTGGTGCGTGAAGCAGCCGAGGGGTCTGTGATCTTGATCGAGCGCCGCGGCGAACCGGTAGCGGAGTTGCGTCCCATTTCAAAGAAACGCGCAAAGCCCCGGCTGCCGGACATGGCGGATCTGTGGCGGCGTTTTCCGACGGTCGCCGGCGACAGCGGGCGCTTCCTCGAAGAAGATCGCTGAGCGATGTATCTCGACTCGGCATACATCGCCAAATTCTATGTGAACGAACCAGACGCGGACGCGGTGCGCAAAGTGATCCGCCGCGCGCCCTACGTTTGCTCTTCCTCGTGGGCGCTGCTCGAAGTGGTCTGCGTATTCAGGCGTCACGCTCGCGAGGGATCGTTAACGCCAGAGCAGGGCCGTGAATTAATCGACGTTTTCAGCCGCCATGTCGAAGCCGGCCTCTGGAACTTAGCGCCTGTCAGCGACACGCTGCTGCGGAAAACGGTTGCGTTGATCTGCGGACTTCCGCCAAGCGTTCCGCTGCGCGCCGGTGATGCGATTCATCTGGCAACCGTGCTTGACATGGGTGAAAGAGAAATCTGGACCAATGATCGCCACCTGCTTGCGGCGGCGACTCACTTTAATATCGCCGGAAAGAGCGTGTGAAAGTAGTCGAACATATCGACCATCTGACAACGGCTAAACTGCCTCTCGAAGAGTTACGAGAGGCAGCCGTCTGCGCGAGGGTACTAACGAACCGTCGCGCTTCCGTCGCAAGCGCAACGCCACCGGCTAGGAGCGGGTCTAACAGATTCCCGCGGGCCTAATTGAGTCAGTAACTCATAGAAAACAAAAGAGCGAGAATGGCAAGAAACGTGCGAAATGCGCGCATCGGTACACGATCGGTACAGTCAATAGTGCGTCCGACGACAGGTTGATTCCTTGTTCGATGTGCCATCCATAAACACGAATCCCCCGGCAGGATGGTTTCCTGAACCGGGGGATTCGTGTTGGCGCGCGGCCGCGCCTGCCTAGGCTGCCGAGACCAAGGCAGACTAATGCCGTGGAGAGAATGGACGCGGCCAACTGAATCGCTGCCAGCTTATTGGCGTCGTTCAAGCACAGCTTGACCCGACTGAGAATGGATTGCATTGAGAGAACTACTGAAGACTTTCTAGATTTCTGCCAGGTCTAATGCCTGACAAGATCAAGTATCTCAGCAGCTTACGGGTACTACTGGCCTGCAGATAGGGCCTTGAGAGGGGTTACTGTTGAGGAAATGAAGCCGGATCGGATCGACTCGATGAGGGCGGAAAGCTCTGGGAAGTTCAGCTGTCCACCGGTCTCGAGTCGCAGGACCGCCAGGTCGTGAGCCAGGGCTGCCTCGCGCGCTGTCCGCTTGCTGTCGATAATGCAGTTCGTTGAGTCCGACTTGCCGAGCCGAACAATGGCCTCCCAGCGGCCCTTCATTTTCCGGATACCAATGAATTCTCTCTCCACACTTCATTCTCTGGTCCTCCGCGGTCTTGCCATGGGCCGCGAACGAAGGATAGAGAGGGTCTGTTGAGGAAGAAAAGATAGCCTGGCGCCTTCTAAAGTCAAGCCTGTTCGCGACGTTCGTAGAACAGCAGGCGCTCATCAGTCTGTCGATACGACATGTCGCCTCAGCCAATCTTTCAGGCCTTCTAATGCCTCCTCACTCGATGAGAAAGAGGGGCGCGATTCAGAATTTCCGCTGCGGAGAAAACCTGTGTACTGCGGTGTATACCGGACTGAAAAAGCCCACAGACCGCTATAGTAATTGATCTTTGCCTCTAATCCCTTGGGGATCCCGAGCACTTCAAACGACTCGCTTCCCGGTTGGATCAAATGCCTTCCCGGTTTACTGACCGGCGGAGACTTGCCTATCCGTACAGCGCAAAGGTCTAGTGGCATGTCCATATCATGCCCGACAGTGACAGAATTGTATTTGAGGAATTGCCCGAGTGTGCAGATCTTTCCAGGCCCCGGGGCGTAGGTACCGGGGATTAACTGCCTGATCAGTGGCATTCGAATTGACAATATCGAGGGGGTTTGCTATCAAAAAGCCCTTTAGATAGCAAGATTTGCCTTTACATAGCGCTTAGTTCGGTCATACAATGGCTTGGGTCTGCTTATCGAAAAGCAAGCACAATCCCTGGGGGGTCGGTACCAGCCGGCCCCCCAAATACGGGACCTACTCTAACGTGGAGTAGTCTTGATCGCGAGGCTGATGCCGCAGGTCCGGAAGACTATGAGTGCTATCAGCCACGCGATCGGCCACTGGTGTATTACGTATTGCATGATCAGGGGTACCTTTGTGACCCCACCAAATAATCCCCCATATCTAGGGCAGCGTCAAGAAAAATAACTATATGCGGTACAGTAGTTTACCCGTTTGGCAATTGCATTGCTAAAAAACCTTTTAAAGCCTATAGGCCGATTTTATGGACCATTCGCCGCAAATCGTGCTGCGTAAGCGCGCCTACTGAGGTCCTTGGGCCTTATTGGTGCTATTGCGTTCTGGAACGGTTGAATATCGTTTCCATATATCGCGGACTGAGGAAACTGATCCAAACCTGACTCATACGTGCCTGCTTCGTCGATTCTGCCAATCCTTCCCGAGAATATGCTTATGAGTTCCATTAAAAGATTCGATAAGGCCGGTCGCCCTGTATCTTAACCACGAATCGACTCAATTGCCGGCTCAATCGGTGGAAGGTTCTGGGGTCTGCTGCCCGACGGTCGCAAATCGGAGACCTCCTTTAGGCTCCACAGCCCGCAAGGGCTAGGGGAGACGGGGAGGTCGTTTATTCGAGGGACCGATTGAAGTTTCGGCTGCGGTTGTGTGTTGGTGGGGTTCAGGAAGCGCCGGCTAGTAGGGGCGTTCGAAGCGCTCATTGAAGCTTCATTTGCAGACTCGAGATGGTTTCTGGGGCCAATCGTTCCCATACATTTTTCCTGGCAGGGGATCGGCCGAAAGAAGACGCAGCCTAGACCACAGCGGACCAAATATGGTCTGGCCCGAAGCGTTGGGCAGAGCGCCTGGAACGATGTTGGGATACCTGGTGATGAATGTACGAGGTGCCGATCGTGAATCGCGAGAATTGGCAGCTATTTACTTCGTTTTATAGGCCTCACCCTTGGCATGGACTATCTCCGGGCGGGAATTGCCCCGAATGTGTTCTCTGCTACATCGAAATCGTCCCCTCCGATTCCATGAAGTTCGAAGTGGACAAAAATAGCGGCTATCTCACCATCGACCGGCCGCAGCGTTATTCAAATGTCTGTCCGGCGAACTACGGGTTTATTCCACAGACCTATAGCGGAGAGCAGGTGGCCGCGCTCAGCCGCGAAAGAACTGGAAGAACCCAATTGACGGGCGATAGCGATCCGCTGGACATCTGCGTTTTAACGGAGAAATCGATTGCGCACAGCGACATCGTGCTGAACGCCCGGCCGATTGGGGGTCTGCGAATGCTCGACGGAAACGAGGCGGACGATAAGCTGATCGCCGTCTTAAAGGCCGATCTGCTGTATGGAAAATGGCGCGGCATTCAAGACTGCCCGAATGCAATTATCGAGCGCCTGAAGCATTATTTCTTAACTTACAAGCAGTCGCCGGACCTTGGCAGTTCAGCCTGCGAAATCACCGACATTTACGATCGTGAAGAGGCATATGAAGTGATCAGCAGGAGCCGTGCCGACTATGATGTCAAATTCGGCGAGCTTCACAGGCAGTTCATGAGAAGTTTCGGGTTGACAGAAACCGATGACCATCCTGACTCTTAACGCCGGAAGCAATTCACTCAAATTCGAGATCGTCGCCACGCAGCCGAACGGCACTGACGATGGAAGAGAGGCACGTCCGTTTGGCCGCAGCCTGACTGCCGGCAGCTACGACAACATTGGCCGTGCGCATTCGACTTTTTCTCTTTTGGAAGGCAAGCGGGTTCGTCATCAGGAAGAGCTTGAAATCCGCGATCACGGGCACGCCAGCGAATTACTTTTCGATTGGATCGAGCATGGCGGCGCAGCAGACGGTGGTATCCGCGGTTTCGCCGATATCGAGAGAGTTGCTCATCGGGTCGTCCACGGTGGTGATCGTTTCTCCGGACCGGTACGCATTACCGATGGCGTGGTGAATCAAATCGAAGAACTCGAAGATCTTGCGCCCCTGCACAACGCCGCGGCCTTGCGTGTAGTCCGGGCGGCACGTTCTAAAGTCGGCTCGCGCCTGCCGATGTTTGCTGTCTTCGATACTGTTTTTCACCGAACGATTCCCGAGGAGGCAGCTCTATATCCGCTGCCGCTCGAGCTGGCGCGGCGACACAAAATCCGGCGGTATGGGTTTCATGGCATATCGCATCGTTATTTAATGATTCGCTATTCGCAGATTACGCATCGGCCACTAAGCGAGACCAATCTGATTACCTTGCATCTGGAAGGCGGTTCATCCGCCACAGCCATTCGTGGCGGTGAATCGGTAGATACCTCGATGGGTTTCACGCCTCTCGAAGGGCTCATGATGGGCACGCGCTCAGGCGACATCGATCCGGCGATCGTCACGTATCTTATGCGAAAGGAAAACCTGGACAGCACTCGAATAGAACAGCTTCTCAACAAGGAATCTGGACTTCTCGGAGTATCCGGGATGTCGGCCGACACACGTGTATTGCGCCAACACACCTCAGAACGGCCTGTCGATCTTGCCCTGAGCATGTTCTCCTATCGCGTTCGCAAATATATCGGGGCGTACCTCTCCGTTTTGGGCGGTGCGGCGGCGATTGTCTTCGGCGGCGGCATCGGCGAGAACACACCGTTAGTGCGTGAACGGATCTGCGAAAAGCTGGAATGGTGCGGTGCTGTGCTGGACCGCCAGCGCAATAACGAAACACTTGACCGGGAAGCGCCAATCTCGACGCCCGAGTCTACGATTCAGATCTGGGTGATACCCACACAAGAGGGTCTCATGATGGCAACCGACGTGAGCGATTGCGAATGAACGTGGCTTGTGCCGGTCGACAGAGGTGCCGGCATTCAGCGTGCCCGCTTAACCTGAATTCCGAAATTAAGCATGGAAGTGAGCTGGTGTAGGGGGAGACCGGTATCAAGTTGCGATGGCTGGATTGAACTTCGGCGAAGTTGGAATTTGCCAGCGCAAGATGTTGTCGAGTAAGGCGCTTCGTGCTTTTAGTCCGCCCCAGCTTTCCGAGAGATGAAGCACCAGGCGTGGCCGGCACGACCGAGAATGGCTCCGCAGGTCAGCACTTGGGTGCGCAGCGTGGCTGGCTCTTTATAGCTAGGCAAGCCGATTGCGCGCTGGAACTCCGCCAGGAGATTGAAGACCAACAGCACGGCCCGGAAGGCAGCCTCGGTAGCGAAGAACTTCTGCAAGCAGAAGCCATCGGCTCCCAGATCGTGCTTCAGCTCGGCGATTCGATTTTCCACATCCGCGCGGTGATTGTAATCGCGCCAGACTTCCTCGGCGGCTTGCGTCTGGCTGGTTACGAAAATCCGAAACGTGTAGCCCGGCACGTCGATCAGTTTGCGACCGGCGCTAGAGCGTGATTCGCGCACACGTTCGCGCACCGCGATGAAGCGCCGCTCGGTTTTCCAACCCCAGAGTTGTAAGCGGAACTCACCGATCGCGTAATTCTCATCCAGAGGCTGCCATTGCTCGACACACTGCGCCGCGCGCTGCACCCACTTGGTCATGCGTGCGACTACAATGTAGGGCAGACGGCGCTCTTCTAAAAAGCTGAGCAGTTCGTCATCGAAGAAGCCTGAATCAGCACGTACGACACGAATGGTTTGGCGCTGCTGCCACAGTGCCAGTGCTTCTTTGAGAAACTCGACTACTCCGCGCGCTGGTCCGCAGTTGCGCTGCGTAACCAGCCGTGGAGTAGGAAGTGAGCCTCGGCTAGAACGGCCAGCAAAGGATGATGACTGGGGCGGCCATGCTTGCGTGGGTTGTGTCCCTTGAGCGAGCCCTCCTGCTGTCCATAGCGCTCAAATACGGTCGAATCCAGGTCCAGGCTGTAACCTTCGTTTCGCACCGGCAAGCGCTCGATCTGCCACTCCGTGAGAGGCGCATAGAACTGATGAACTTCTCCCATTCCAAAGCGCCGAAACAGATTGCGGATCGTGTCATCGGTAGGAAAGCGCGTGATGCCGAGCAGTGCATGTAAGGCTCGATCGCCGCGCAGCCAGTTGGCGTGCACAAATCGCCTGGCTCCCACCACTACTGCCATCAGGAAAGAAATCAGTGTGGTTGCCGGATCGATCTGATTGTGCGACCGCCAGCGAATCGGCATATGTTGTCGAATCCGCCCTACCAGATCGATCCGCTGAAGATATGCCACAAACACCACCATCCCGCCAAACGGCGTGACAGCTCGTTGCGTCTCCCGCACAATCAGCCGCTCATTCGACAACAGAGCATGCATCTCGCGAGGGATTAAATTGTCCGTTACGTGTCGTTCCATCTCCTTGTTTTCGCAAAGAGATCCTTACCTCTCGCTTAGTTAAATTCGCATTTCAGGCTTAAACTGAAGTGCCGTGCGGCGACGCGGCCAGCCCACAAGAGCGAGCCCCACACCCACGCCGCATGCAAACCTTACAAGCCGGCTGGGCGCTTGCTTCCTAATGTGCTCGGGCCTAACACCAACGCCCACGAGATGGCCGAGAAGACGCTGAAGGCCAGGTATGCGCATTGCTGTTTTCAACTGCCACGGCACCTCGAGCGGTCCGGGATTGTCAAAAACACGTGCGAAAGCGATATGGGCTCGCATCTGGAAAAACTGTGTCACGCGAGCCGGCAATTCACGCCTCCGCTGTATATTCGGCAGTAATCTATCGGTTGAGCCGCGCTCGCGCAATGCGCCCACAAGGATCCGGGCCGCGGCTACCGCATCCTGTATTGCCAGATTGATTCCCACACCGCCGGCCGGCGACATCGCATGCGCAGCGTCGCCGATACATACAAGACCCGGGCGGTACCACTTGCGGAGACGATTGATCCGCACCGTGAGGAGCTTCACCTGATCCCAACCGCGCAGTTCCTCAGCTCGGTCCTTCAGGAAGGGGGCGATCCGCACAACATCTTCTCGGAAGCGCTCTAAACCGTCGCGCTGGATCTGCTCGAAGCTGCCCTTCCGTACGATGAGACCGGCTTGGAAGTAATCTCCGCGATTGATCAGAATCAACGCTTTTCCAAAATTCACACGGCCAAGCACGTCCTCTGCATCGCCCGGCTCTCGACTGATACGGAACCAGAGCACGTCGACCGGTACGCTGGAGTCCACCACTTCCAAACCTGCACGCTGCCGCAAAACGGACTCGCGTCCGTCGCAAGCTACCACAAGATCGGCATAGACAATTCCTGTGCCGGAAGGCGACTTCAACTCGACGCCAGCAATACGGCCTTCCTCAGAGACCAGGTCTGTCGCTTCGTGCTCGAGCGCGAGATTAAAATTCGGAAACCGCCGCGCCTCGCCGGCAACGAAATTAAGGAAATCCCACTGGGGCATCAATGCGACGAACCGGCAGCGGGTCCGTACACGGCGAAAATCGGCCACAGTAAAGGGGAAATCGCCGAATACACCGCCTACCGATGCGATCTTCTGATGCGGCACCTTAAGAAACTTATCGAGGAGCCCGAGTTCAAAAAAGAGTTCCAGGGTTGATGGATGCACGGTATCCCCGCGGAAATCCCGAAAAAAATCCGCATGCTTCTCGAGAACCGTGACGCGGACTCCGCTTCGAGCTAATAAGAACCCGAGCATCATGCCGGCAGGCCCACCCCCGACTACGCAGCAAGTCGTTCGCTCATAATTGCCGTTTTTCATCCCGAAACTAAGCTCCTGCCTTCCCGCCCAGTTAAGCGCCGCGACGAAGCAAACTACGCCAGGATAGCAGCCCGCCTCCAATCAGCAGCCCGGCTGCGACGCCTGCTGTGACCCATTCGCGCGTGTGGTGGTCGTTACGGCGAAGTGTCGCGTACGTGGGCTCCCGACCATCCGGTGAGTTACCGGTCAGATCCATCGCCATCTTTATAAGTTGTGCCATGTGCAGAATCTGCCGTTGCGTGTTCTGTTCGATCTGCGTTTTGCAGCTGAAACCATCAGCCAGCAGGACCGCTTCCGCCGGAGCTTCTTCCACATGCGACTCCAACTCATGCGCGAACACCCTTTGCGACACATCGTACTTGTGTTCCTCAAAGCCGAAGCTACCGGCCATGCCACAACAACCGCTATCTAGGATAGATACGTCGGCGCTCATTTTCTTCAATATGCTCGCTTCATGATTCATTCCTACGACCGCTTTCTGGTGGCAGTGGCCGTGCACGACAATCTTGCGCTCGAGCTTAGGCGGCGAATAGCCGGGAGCCATTTGATCCAGGAACTCAGCCAGCGTGAAGGACTGCTTTGCCAGGCGTTGTGCGTCTTGATTGTGCGGAAGAAGATCCGCCATCTCATCGCGAAACACCGCCAGACAGCTCGGCTCAAGCACTACAAAGGGAGTTCCGGATTGAATGTGACCCTGGCACGCCGAGAGAACGCCGAGCAGGTACTTCTTCGCCATATCCAGAAATCCGTAGTCGTATAGTGGGCGCCCGCAACAGAGATGTTTCCTCGGCACGATAACCTGATATCCCGCAGCCTCGATCACCTCCGTGGCGGATGCCGCTACCGCAGGATGAAAGTGGTTGTTGAAGGTGTCTGCCCAAAGCACCACTTGCGGTCTGCCCGGATTCTGAGGCGAGCGATGGCGGAACCATGACTGGAACGTCTGCCGTGCGAACTGCGGCATGCGGCGCTTCTGTGCGATTCCGCCTGCCAGCTTCGTGAGCCTACTTAGTACAGGCGTCTGGCTCAAGAAATTTGCGATCTCGGGAAAGAGCGAGGCGGTTTGCGCCCACAGATTAATCCAGCCCATCGCGTACGCATAGCGCGGCCGCAGCCGGCCTTCATAGTAATGCGACAGGAATTCCGCTTTGTACGTCGCCATATCGACATTCACCGGGCAGTCATGCTTGCATCCCTTGCACGCCAGGCAGAGGTCGAGCGCATCGTACACTTCGTCACTTTTCCAACCGTCCCTGATGACCTCGCCTTGCATCATTTCGAACAGGAGGTGGGCACGGCCGCGGGTAGAATGCTTTTCCTCAAGAGTTGCACGGTAACTGGGGCACATTGTCTGTTTATGCTGACGCCGGCACTCGCCCACGCCAACACATCTCAGGCTTGCATGCGCGAAATCGTTTCCGTCCGAGCGGAAATGGAAGTGCGTTTCCACCTGCATCGGGTTGTAGTCGGTGCCCAGGCGGAGGTTTTCGTCAATGCGATACGGATCCACCACCTTGCCTGGATTCATTTTCCATTCCGGATCCCATACTCGCTTGAACTCGTGAAACGCCTCGAGCAATTCCGGCCCGAACATCTTGTGCAAGAACTCTGCCTTCGATTGCCCGTCGCCATGCTCTCCAGATAGCGAGCCGCCATAGCGTGTCACAAGTGTTGTGGCTTCATCCATGAAACGCCGGTAGGTTGCAATACCTTCGGCGGTATAAAAATCGTATGTGATGCGGGTGTGGACGCAGCCCTGTCCAAAATGCCCATATAACGCGCCCATGTACCCGTATTTGTCATAGAGAGCGTACAGATCTCGCAGGTACGCGCCGAGTTTTTCGGGCGGTACCGCCGAGTCCTCCCAGCCCTCCCATGTCACATGCTGGCCAGGCACCCACGCTGTAGCGCCTAAACCGGCTTCACGCACCTCCCAAATCTTCGATGCTTCCTCCGGCTTGTCGTAGAGCTTCATGCTCGGCGCACCCTCGCTCTTCTTGAGCGCATCCATCGTGTGCCGCGCCTTATCGTCGGCCTCGTCTTTTGTATGCCCGCCAAATTCCACGAGCAGCCAGCCTCTACCTTCTGGAAGATATTTCAGGTCGTCGGTATGAAGCCCTTTCTTCTTCATATCCTCGACGAGCATTTCGTCTACCGCTTCGCAAGCAATCGGGCCAGTCTTCATAACCTCCATAACGTGGTCCGCCGCTTGAAAGATGTCGGGGTATCCCAACACCAAAAGCGATCTGCCCGGCGGGCTCCAGACCAGCCGGCATTTCGCTTCAAGAGTGAGCGCGAGCGTACACTCAGAGCCAACCAGCGCTCGCGCCACATGGAACCCGTTCTCGGGCAACAGTTGATTCAGGTTGTAACCCGACACGCGCCGCGGGATGTTGGGGAAGCGCTGGCGAAGCAGCTCCCCATATTTGTCGCGAATCGCTTTCATCCCCGCGTAGATCTCGCCGATGCGGCCGCCCTTTCGAATGATGCTCTCTAACTCGTCTTCACTGGTCGAGCCAACTCGCAGGCGCACACCGTCGTAAGTGACGACTTCCAGTTCGTCAATATTTTCCTCGGTTTTCCCGGCCATTACGGCGTGGGTGCCGCACGAATTGTTCCCGATCATTCCGCCGATTGTGTTGTGGTTGTGAGTGGCGGGATCCGGGCCAAAAGTGAGCGAGCGTTTCTCGGCAGCACTCCGCAGCCAGTCGAGAACGACACCGGGTTGAACGGTTGCCTGCTTCGCCTCATAATCAATTCCGACAATCCGGTTCAGGTATTTCGAAAAATCCAATACAACGGCAACGTTGCAGCATTGGCCACATAGGCTGGTGCCTCCGCCCCGCGCGAGTATTGGAGCCCCAAAACGACGGGCACTCTTCAGAGTTTCAATCACATCGTCAACGGTCTTCGGAATAACCACTCCAATCGGCACTTGGCGATAGTTCGAGGCATCGGTCGAGTATAGAGCTCGGCTTCCGCTGTCGAAGCGCACCTCGCCTTCAATACACCCTCTCAGATCGGCAGCAAGCGGCTCTGCGTACGTGGCTGATGTGTCGTCGGGGCGCCACCGTGTGGGCGCTTTTGCAATTTGATTCTCGAGAAGGAGGTTTGTCATTTCGGGTCCGTTTTGCGTTGCTTCGGCGTATGCCTGCAGGGGAACCGCTAGTTTGCTGCCCCGCTCTGTAGGATTCGCCGTCAATGCGCATCGTTATATCTGTAGAAACTACAGGTCGAGTTGTGCTGCGTGGAATCTTGAGCCGGCAGCAGTTTCAAAGCGATTGGCGCGCTCTCAGATGCAAAACTGGGCTGATTGGCGACATCGCGCTCTACGAAGGGCGCCCAGAAATACACGCACGCCGGCTGAACAAAGCGGACCTGCTCGGGTTTCAAGAAGAAAACACCACAAACGGCTGCAGGCAAATTTGGCATTTCTCTTGCGGTGTAAATTTCTGCTATGCCACGTCCTGTATGGAAAGGCTACCTAAGCGTCGGCCTTATTTCTATCCCCGTCCAGCTGTTCGCAGCTGCCCGAAGCAAGACGATCCGCTTTCATTTGCTTCATAATAAAGACCTTTCGCGCGTGCACGAAGTTTTCTATTGCTCGGCGGAAGATAAACCGGTGGAGCGTAGCGAACTGGTGAAGGGTTATGAAGCGGCAAAGGACCAGTATGTCGTGATTGCAGACTCTGAGCTGGAAAATGTTGCACCGCCTACTGCCACCAGCATGGAGATCATTCAGTTTGCGGTTGCCGATGAAATCGATCCCCTGGTATTCGAGAAATCGTACTACATGGCACCGCAAAAGAATGCGGAAAAACCATACAATCTGTTGCGCGTTGCGTTATCTGAAAATCGTTATTGCGCAGTCGCAAAGCTTTCAATGCACGCGCGAGAGCACATCGTTATTATCCGCTCGGATGGAGACGATCTCGTTCTTCACACGATGTATTACGCGGACGAGATGAATGTAGCTTCGCGAGTTCATACTCGGGGCGCCGAAGTGAGCAAAAAGGAACTAAGTTTAGCCAGCACGCTGATGAAATCTCTCCGCGCGCCCTTCAATCTCGATCAATTTCACGATCAGTATCGCGCTAACATCAGACGCCTCATTAGCCAAAAACAGAAGGGTGAGCAGGTGACGCGCGCGAAGCAACCGAAACGTGCGCCCGTGATCGACATCATGGAGGCCCTAAAGAAAAGCATAGCCGCAAATGCCTCGGCGCAACCGAAGCGGCGACGCTCCAATAAAACACGAGGCGCGGCTTAGGGCCTGTTAGAGAAACACTTCCATTGGTCGGCCCCGCTCCGAAATGTTCTTTTCTTTCGGGCGTTGGGCAGAATCGACGACGGGAATGGTGAAAAAGAACGTCGATCCTTTCCCCAATTCCGATTCAACCCAGATCTGGCCCCCGTGACATTCCACCACCTTCGCGCAGATTGCAAGCCCTATCCCTGTGCCGTCAGTATCTTTCTTGAGGCGCTTGAAGAGCCCGAAAATGTTTTTCGCATGCTGCGGTTCGATTCCGATGCCGTTGTCACGAACGGAAAAACGCCACATGCCATCGCGCTGCTCCGCCGCTACATGCACTCGTGGCGGTTCTTCGCGCCGATATTTAATTGCATTCCCGACGAGGTTTTGGAAAAGCTGTACAAGGCGGACCTCTTGGCCCAGCACTATCGGAAGCGGCTCCGATGTCACGGCCGCGCTACTCTCCTCGATAGCCGATGTCAAGTTGGACAATGCCGTTTTCAACGCCGCGTTGCAGTCGACCGGTTTGTTAGCAGCTTCTTCAGCCAGCTCAAGGCGTGTGTACTGAAGCATATCCCTTAAAAGGAGCTGCGCCCGATTTGCTCCTTCCCGAATGAATTGGACAAAGCTGGCAGCATCGGTATCGAGCTTGTCCTTAGATTTTTGCGTAAGCAGTTCGCTATAGCACGCCATCATCCGCAAAGGCTCCTGAAGGTCGTGCGACGCCGAATAGGCAAACTGCTGCAGATTTTCGTTCGCCCGCTTGAGCTGCTCATTTGAGCGGCAAAGCGCTTCTTCAGCTTGCTTGCGAGCAGTGATATCGACGGAATTCACCGCGGCGTAACGCGGGCGTCCTACGCCATCCGCGACAACTGAAACGCCATTATGCACCCACACTTCTGAGCCGTCCGGACGCATGTAGCGCTGCTCGATTTCGAAATTGACTCCTTGCTGAACAAGACGGTCGAATAACTCGATGCTTTTAGGCAGATCGGCCGGATGCGTAATATCCTGCATCCGTAGATTTACGAGCTCTTCTCTCGTTCGCCCCACAATCTCGCAGTAACGGTCATTAACGAGCACGAAACGTCCCGCCAGATCTGTTTCTGCAATTCCGGACACGATCTGGTTGAAAATCGCCTTGAAGCGTTCCTCACTTTCGCGGAGAGCCTCCGCGGCGCGTTTCTGCTCAGTAATGTCGCGTGCTATCTTCGAGGCTCCAATAACACGCCCCGCGGCGTCTTTAATCGGCGACACTGTGAGAGAAATCTCGACTCTGCGACCGTCCTTGCGCTGCCGTTGGGTCTCGAAATGATCGATTCTTTCCCCACGCAGAATTTGACCGATCACATAATCCTCTTCAGCGAGCCGTTCCTCGGGGATAATGAGCGAGATATGCCGTCCAACGGCCTCTGCCGCCGTATATCCGAATATCCTTTCGGCGCTCGCGTTCCAGGATGTGATGATTCCCCGCGGCGTCTTACTGACGATGGCGTCGTCCGAAGAGTCGACGATTGCCGCCATCCAGGCGCTCATCGCCTCTTTCTGCTTGCGCTCGGTAACATCGATCAATATGTTGACAGCCCCGAGAAGGGTACCAGTCGAGTCGTGGACCAGTTGAGGATTGGCAAGTACATGGCGCCGGCTACCGTCTGGACGCTCGATAACCGCGTCTACACTCCAAAGGGATTGCCTTGTTTTCAGGGCAACTGCCATTGGACACTGCGAGAGCGGCATCGAGGCTCCGTCTGGCCAGTACATTTTGTAGGAACCGCACCAGTGCTCATCGCCGGCTATTGGCGTCCTGCCCCAAAGTTCGACGGCTGCTTCATTGTGAACTGTTACGCGCCCAACTGCGTCGCACATATAGGCAGCGGCGGGAACGGCCTCGAGGAACTGCTGTAAGGCTCCGAGCGGAGGGGTGTTCGCTGTGGCTTGATCGAGTTCGGCCGCAATTGATCTCTGGAACGCCCGCATCCCAGGCTCTGTTTCATAATTGCACGGCACGGTCACCTCTTTCTGCTACAAGCGTGAGCGAGCTTATTCATTATCCCGTACTCTCGACACGCTCGTCCCTTCTAGCATCCAGACGCATTCGAACAGCAACCCTGCGTCCAGTTTTCCTTAACAGATAGCAATGCTAGTAGATGCCGTCCCACCGACAATTGCTTCGCTGTATTTTTCCTTGCTGGGAACACCGGCCAAACTGAGTTGAGAAGATCGACGTGTGATCAGCGTAGACGGGACTTTGTGATGATGCGAATTGCGATCGATACCGGAGGGACGTTTACCGACTGCGTGTATTTGGCGCAAAACCGGCTCGTTGTTCTTAAGATCGGCTCTACGCCCGCGGATCCTGCCGAGGCGGTTCTGGCTGCCATAAGCTCGATCGCCGGAGAGGAACCGGTGGAAATTTCCCACGGCACAACTGTGGGAACAAATGCCCTATTGGAACGTAAGGGCGCGCGAACCGCATTTGTAACCACGGCAGGCTTTGAGGACACCATCGGTATCGGCCGCCAGACCCGCTCCAAGCTTTACGATTGGTTTCTGGTCAAGGAACCACCGTTGGTGCCCGAAGACTTGCGCTTCGGAGTTGCCGAGCGCGTCGCGAGTGACGGCTCTGTCCTGGCCAGCGTTGAACCGCACGACTTGGATCGTTTACTTCGGGCGATCCGTGACGCGCATCCCGAATCCGTCGCCGTGTCTCTGCTTTTCTCGTTTGCCAATCCGGCCAACGAAAAGGCGGTCGCTCAATCCTTACGCCGGCTGGGCATCCCCGTTTGCGCATCGCACGAGATTTTGCCGGAGTTCCGTGAATATGAGCGCGCCTCGACCATCGTTATTAATGCCTATCTTTGCCCCAAAGTGCAGCAGTATCTCGGCAAGCTCAACGAGCGCCTCGAAGCGAACGGCTCTCAGCTCTTCGTGATGCAATCTTCCGGCGGTGTCGCCCCTGCCGCCATTGTTGCCCACGAGCCGGTCCGCACGATTCTCTCGGGTCCTGCTGGCGGTGTTGTCGGAGCTCTCGAGGTAGCTCGATGCGCCGGCTTCTCACGCATTCTCACCTTTGATATGGGCGGAACGTCAACCGATGTAGCGCTCGTGCAGAATGAAGCGGAGTTACGCATCACTACTGAGTCGCAAGTGCTCGGAATGCCCGTGGCAGTTCCTATGCTCGAAATCCACACGGTAGGAGCGGGCGGCGGATCGCTCGCCGGATTCGATCGCGGCGGCGCCCTGAGAGTCGGCCCCCAATCCGCCGGAGCCGAACCGGGCCCGGTCTGCTACGGACGAGGCGAAACACCCACCGTCACCGATGCGAATCTTCTGCTGGGCCGGCTCGACGCCGAACATTTCCTGGGCGGCAAGATGCGGCTCGATGTCGAGCGCGCGCGCCGGTTTTGCGAGGATGCCAAAGGCGGGTTGAGCGGTGTCGAAACATTTGCTGAAGGCGTCGTTCGCCTTGCCGATTCGCATATGGAGGGTGCGCTACGGAAGATCTCGGTCGAGCGGGGACTCGACCCGCAAGAGTTCGTCTTGGTATCGTTTGGAGGAGCGGGGCCGATGCACGCATGCGCCTTAGCCCGCGCGCTGAAGATTCCCCGCGTGCTCGTGCCGCAGATCCCGGGAGCCTTGTCCGCTTACGGCATTCTCGTCTCAGATATCGTGCGCGATTATTCTCGCACCGTCATGCTGCCGGCTTGCGAGCAGCCTGCGTTATTGCGACACTTTGAAGCGCTCGAAAAACTCGCCGCGCAAGATCTTCAGTCGAACCCCTCGAATGCGATCGTCACGCGATCGACGGACTTACGTTACACCGGACAGGGCTACGAGTTAACGGTCGACTGGTCCGACGACTTCGTCAATAAATTTCACCTGCAGCACGAACGCCGCTATGGTTATGCCGACCCCGAGCGGCCCGTCGAAGTCGTAAACGCGCGTGTACGTATCGTCACAACGGTTCAGCCGCCCCCTCAGGAACGCCACGCCCGCCGGCCCGGCAACGCTGCCAATGCGGTCATCAAGACCAAGCCCATTTATGCCGATGGCGCATGGAGCGAAGCGCTGGTCTACGATCGCTCACAATTCCATTCAGGCGACTGTTTCAGCGGCCCCGCGCTGGTTGTCGAATATAGCGCCACGACTTTCGTTCCACCACGCTGCCAAGCGCTCGTCGATGAATACTCGAATCTCCTGATCGAGGTGATGCCCTGACCGCCGATCCGATCGACCTCGCAATATTCCGCAGCACCTTCCATTCCATTGCTGAAGAAATGGGCGCAGCCCTTCGCCGCACTTCCTTCTCGCCCAATATCCGCGAACGCCGCGACTATTCGAGCGCTCTCTTCGATGAAGCCGGTCAAATCGTCGCCATGGGCGATGACATGCCCGTGCATCTTGGATCGATGCCTATGTCGGTTCGGGCCGCGCTCGACAAGCTCACTCTCGGCCCCGGAGACATCGCCATTCTCAACGATCCCTATGAAGGCGGCACACATCTGCCCGACATAACTCTGGTCATGCCGGTCTTCGTCCCAGAACGGGTTACGGCCGCCTTCTATGTTGCGAATCGCGCCCACCACGCCGACGTCGGCGGGGCGTTCCCCGGTTCCATGGGGTTGTGCCGCGAGATATGGCAGGAAGGTATCCGGATACCGCCGCTGAAACTCGCAACAGCCGGCGTGCTCGACCGTCAGTTGCTGTCGCTCATCCTCAATAATGTTCGAACCCCGCGCGAGCGCGAAGGCGATCTCACTGCGCAGATGGGAGCCTGCCGAATCGGCGCCCAGCGAATTGTCGAGATGGTCGAACGATACGGCCTAGCTCGCATAAACTCGAACGTGCTTGCCGTGCTCGATCACTCCGAACAGCTCATCCGCAGCTACTTGAGCGGCCTTCCCGAAGTAACTTCCTTCGCGGAGGACTTTCTCGATGACGATGGCGTCACGGACGAACCCATCAGAATCTGTGTAACGATTAAAACCCTTCCGAAACGGGGAGAAGTGGTTGTTGACTTCACGGGTTCAGCGCGGCAGGTGGCCGGTAGCTTGAACGCCGTTGCCGCCATCACATATTCCGCCACGTTCTACGTCCTGCGTTGTCTGCTGCCGGAAGAAGCCGCGGCGACAGCAGGACTCATGCGGCCCGTAACTCTCATTGCGCCCGAAGGCTCGGTGGTCAACGCACGTCCACCCGCTGCCGTGGCCGGAGGCAACGTGGAAACGTCGCAGCGCATCACCGATGTCTTGCTTCGCGCTCTTGCAAGTATCGTTCCCGATCGTGTTCCCGCTGCCAGCTCCGGCACCATGAACAATCTCACGATCGGAGGCATCGATCCTCGGAACGGTCAGCTCTATACGTACTACGAAACGGTTGCCGGGGGTGCCGGAGCGCGGCCCAATGCAGACGGAATCTCAGGTATTCATACGCATATGACGAATTCTTCAAACACGCCGGTCGAGGCCCTCGAGTACGCTTACCCGTTTCGCGTACGCCGTTATTCCTATCGCCGCAATTCAGGCGGCGGCGGTAAATATAGGGGCGGCGACGGCCTGATTCGCGAAATCGAATTGCTCGCCCCGGCACAGGTCACGCTGTTGTCAGACCGCCGCAAATTTCCTCCCTACGGGCTTGCCGGTGGCCAGTCCGGAGCGCTCGGCAGAAACACTCTCATCGAGAATGGCGTCGCCCGAGAACTGCCAGGCAAATGCACCATCCACGTCTCCGCGGGCGCTGTCCTCCGCATCGAAACTCCAGGCGGCGGTGGTCTAGGGCTGTCTAAGTGCGCCGGCCGGTCTCGAACGTGACGACCATCAGAGCTGCCTGCGGCTAACGACGTTCGGTTGGCTACACTAAATCGAATGTCATTGGTAGTAGTTGGTTCAGTGGCCTACGATGCCATCGAGACGCCGCACGGAAAGCGCGATCGGATTCTAGGCGGAGCGTGTACTTATATCGCGCTCAGTGCTGCGTATTTCACAAATGTGAAGATTGTCGCCGTGGTTGGCGACGATTTTGCTGCCGAGGACAGAGCGTTCCTCGAAAGCCGCAAACTCGATTTGCGAGGTCTTGAAGCGGTTCCAGGCAAGACCTTCTTCTGGTCTGGCGTGTATTCGGCCGACATGAACGACAGGCACACCCTTCAAACCGATCTAAATGTATTCGCGGATTTTGCGCCCAAGCTTCCGTCCGGGTACGAAAGCAGCCCGTATCTGCTATTGGGAAACATTCAGCCTGAGCTGCAGAAGAGCGTTCATCGACAGATGACAAGCTTGCGCTTCGCCGGCGGCGACACCATGAATTACTGGATTCGAGATTACCGGAGTCAGCTCAAAGAGACAATCGCGAATTGGGATTTTCTGCTGATCAACGATAGCGAAGCGCGGATGCTCGCGGATGAATACAATTTGCGAAGGGCCGCGCAAAAAATTCTGGACATGGGACCGAACACATTGGTGGTCAAGCGAGGGGAGCATGGAGCGATGCTGTTCCGGCGCGATACCCTGTTTATGGTTCCCGGCTATCTGCTTGAAGAGGTGTTCGACCCGACTGGCGCCGGCGACTGTTTCGCGGGGGGATTTGTCGGTTATCTGGCCGAGTGCGGTTTCGACTTGAGGAACGGGAACATCGACATCCGCGAATTACATCGGGCGGTTATCTACGGTTCCGTGATGGGCAGCTATTGTTGCGAGCAGTTCGGCGTCGACCGGTTCCGCACGTTAACACGTAAAGAAATTGATCAACGATTCGACGAGTTCCGGCGATTTACAGCATTCTGAAGGATCGTTTTCCTGGCGGGAGATCCTGATTGTCGCGGCGCTGTCCGCTATCGTGGCTTGGGCCGCGGTGGCCTGGGTTTACGCTCATGGATTCACTCTCTATTGGGGCGATGCACAGGCCCATCTGGACTTGAGCCGCGCGATCGTCGATTCGCGTTCACCCGGTTACGGGCATCTCGGAAACGTTTGGCTGCCTATGCTCCATGTGCTGTGTCTTCCGTTCGCCGGCAATAACTTCCTGTGGAGCAGCGGACTCGCCGGAGCGATTCCGGCTGCCTCATGCTTCGCGCTCGCGGCGACTTTTTTCTATCTCGCCGCGCGTGAGCTTTACGGAGCCGTAGTGCCCGCCGCCGTTACAGTTGCCTGCTTTTCGCTGAACCCCAATATTTTGTACCTCGCCGCGATACCTATGACCGAGACGGTCTTTTTCGCCGGCATAAGCGTGCAGCTTTTTGCTCTCCTGCGATTTCGCAGGACGCAAGGCATGAAATACGTGGTCATCGCGGGTTTGGCCTCCATCTGGTCGAGCCTCACGCGCTATGACGGGTGGTTTCTGATTCCTTTCGTAGCCCTCGGATTTCTGCTGTTCGCGCGCCAAAAAAAAGCAAGGATCGCGCTCATATTCGCCGTTTTGGCAAGTCTCGCTCCGCTCTATTGGGTTGCTCATAACTGGTGGGAAACAGGCGATGCTTTGGACTTTTATCGAGGACCCTACTCGGCGAAGGGAATTTACCAGCGCGGCCTGGATGAGGGTCAAGCGCGCGATCCGGTCGACCATCATCTTGCCGTTGCCGCTGAATATTACCTCGCCGCTGGAAGGCTCTGCGCGGGCTGGCCTCTTCTCGTGCTGGGCGCAGCCGGAACAATCGCCGCCATTGCTAAGCGCAGATACGCCGCCATTCTGTTTCTTGCGCTCACACCTTCCTTTTACGTGTGGAGCATGTATTCCACCGGGCAGCCTATCCACGTGCCCAATTTATTTCCGTTCAGCTATTACAACACGCGCTATGCGCTCGCTCTTCTCCCGCTGTGCTCTTTCGCCGCCGGGGCCCTTGTGCTGGCCCTTCCCGGCAAAGTAATCTGGCTCGCGGGTGCTTTGCCGTTATTCGCTATTCTGCCCTGGCTTCTCCATCCTTCGCATGAGAATTGGATCTGTTGGAAGGAGTCGCAACATAATTCAGTATCGAGGCGCTTCTGGACGGCTGAAGTCGCCAAATTCTTTCAAAACAATTACCACAGTGGCGAAGGTATCCTCTATTCAGATGGCGACGTGGCAGGTGTATTCTGCCGCGCAAGAATTCCGTTATCAGAAACGTTGCATCCCGGCGATGGTCTCGCCTGGCTCGTGAACAACTATCATCCGGAGCTTCTGAGGACGTGCCAGTGGGCCGTGGTTGTCGAAGCCGATCGCGATCTTTTGGCGCGGCCAATGGATAAGGCAAATTGGAGGAAGACCACCTACGAAGTGGTTCTCGAGATTCATACAAAAGACGATCCCGTAGTCCGCGTATACCGGAGAGCGTGGTGATAAACATTCCTTTCTCGAAATTGCATGGAGCCGAAAATGACTTCCTTCTTACGTGGTCGCACGAGGCGCCCGCTGAAAACCCCTCCGAAATCGCTCGCCGAATATGCGCCCGCCATACGGGTATCGGGGCTGATGGCTGGATGCTCGTGTCGACGCGCCGAAGCGGATTGAGGACGCAGCTTTTCAATTCCGACGGAAGCGAGCCCGAACTATCGGGAAACGGAACCCGCTGCGCCGCTGCGTTCGCGCTTTGGAAGAACGTAGCCAAAGGCGAATCGGTCGTCATTGATACGCCGGTCGGCGTAAAAATACTGAAATTGCTTGTTCGCAATGGTGCGTCATTCCGTTTCGAAATGGATATGGGGCAGCCGGAATTCCGGCCGGATGAGGTGCGAACTGAGTTGCGGCTCGAAGAAAGCGTCTTCGACGCTACGATTCTGAACGTGGGCAATCCGCAATGCGCGATATTTGTCGACTCATTGCCTTTGGATTGGAAATCAACCGCATCCCTTGCCGAAGCCGATCAGCGTTTCCCCAATCGCACAAACGTCTCAGTCGTTCGTGTTTTGGATGAACACAACATTGATGTGGTTTTCTTCGAGCGCGGAGCGGGCGAAACACGCAGCTCCGGCACGGGATCAACCGGGGCTGCCGTAGCGGCTATCCTTAGAGGCAGCGTGAAAAGCCCAGTTATCATTCACACGCCAGCGGGTGAATTGACCTTACGCTGGGAGAATAGTGTTTACTTAACCGGGCCGGCCGAATTCGTCGGCGAAGGAGTGTTTTTCCTTGGAGACTGAGCTGCTGAATCGAGAACCTGTGAAATCCATGCGGCCTGCGGCCGCCCTGCGCGAGCGTATCCTGAGCCGGTCCGCGAAAGTTGGCGTCATCGGGCTCGGCTATGTGGGTTTGCCTTTGGCGGTCGAGTTCGCGCGCGCTGGTTTCGAAGTCTTGGGCATTGACGTGCTGACCGAAAAAATAGAGAAGCTGAATGCCGGCCACTCCTACGTAAAGGATGTACCCGGCACGCTTCTTTCGCCGCTGGTCGAAAGCGGAAAGCTTCGTGCTACCTCCGACTTCTCGGTTATCGCGGAACTCGATACGGTCGATATTTGCGTGCCCACGCCGTTGCGCAAAACCAAGGACCCGGACATGAGCTTTGTCCTCTCTGCAACCGAGGAGATCGCAAAATACGTGCATCGCGGCCTGCTTGTGATGCTCGAATCGACGACTTATCCGGGCACGACGGAAGAGTTGCTGCTTCCTAAGCTCGAAGAGTCCGGTCTGCGGGCCGGCGAAGACTTTTTTCTTTGCTTTTCTCCGGAACGCGTCGATCCCGGAAATCCACACTACCAGACGGCGAACATACCGAAAGTTGTGGGCGGCATCACCACGAACTGCACGGAAATCGGGGCGCTGTTCTACAAGCAAGCGCTTCAGACCGTGGTTCCGGTCAGCTCGACGCGCGTCGCCGAAATGGTGAAGCTGCTCGAAAACACGTTTCGCATGATCAATATCGGTCTTGCAAACGAAATGGCCTTGATGTGCGCCCGCATGGGAATCGACGTTTGGGAGGTCATCGAAGCGGCAGCCACAAAGCCATTTGGCTTCATGCCCTTCTATCCGGGGCCGGGACTTGGAGGGCATTGCATCCCCATCGATCCTTTCTATCTTTCCTGGAAAAGCAAAGAGGCGGGCATCGAGGCTCGCTTTATCGAGCTCGCCGGTTATATCAATGGCCAGATGCCCGAGCACGTCGTGGACCGTATTCAAGATGCGCTCAACGACGCCGCAAAGCCGGTTCGTGGCTCGCGCATCCATATTCTTGGCGTCGCTTACAAGCGCGATATCGACGACGTCCGTGAATCGCCGGCGCTGGATATCATTCACCTGTTGCAGCGCCTCGGAGCGGTAATGTCGTACTCCGATCCATACGTGCCCCACATCGCGACCGAAGGCCTTCGTCTCAGCGCTCAACCCATCTTCCCCGCCGTCGATGAGGCGGACTGCGTTGTAATCGTGACCGACCACAAGAATGTCGATTACCCGGCTGTACTCGAGCGGAGCCAACTGATCTTCGACACGAGAAACGCTTTAAAAGGCTGTTCGTCGCCCAAAATCATCAAGCTCTGAATCACTTCATGGGCGCCGGCGGTGCAGGAAGCATGTTGCGAATCGCGGCAATCTTCCAGACGCCGCCTTCGCGCGTCACGATGATTGTCGTCCACATGCGGCGTGTTTGTCCGCCAGCAAGCCCGCTCAATTCATACCGGCCGTCGGCGATCGCCACACCCGGCGCGAGAAAGCGCACCGACTCGACTGTGATCGACCGCGTCCCCCCGGTCCGCTGCGAACTGGCCATCGTGCCCCTCACCACCGCCTCGCGGCCCTTACGCCACTCTCCCGAGGAAACAAGTTGATCGGCATCGGCTGTAAAGAGCGACACCGTAGCGCGAGGATCCTTTTCCTCACGAGCCTCCACGTACTTCCGCACGACATCGCGCACCGCTGCGTCATCTCGAGAATTCCCATTCGCGCTTTGTGCTCCGGACAATGGTGGACCCGGGAAGATACTGGTCGCGAGCAGAACCAATAAGGCCCATCCGGGACGCAAATTTTTCGTCGCCATAGCACAGCCAGTGTACTCGAGCGGCGCCGGGCCGCGCGCGTTTAGCAAGGTTCCCCCGATAAGCGATAGCTACCTGCCTAATGGACGAGAGCGGACAAGATTAGCAGAATCAGCATCACGATAAGCAGAAGAACTCGGATGCCATGGTACAAATCCCAGCGTCGGCGCATGCTCAACCAGTCGGGCGGAAGCCGATTGAGATCCCAGCCGGCAATTCTGTTGTTAATCGGAACGGGCAAAAGGATCGTTAGAACGATGATTGCGGCTAAGAGGATCGCTGCTGTGCAACACAGCCACCATGAGACATTCGTACCCGGTCCGCTGATGAGAAGTTGCAGGATTGCGAACAACAAACTGGCCGCATACCAGAACGGCATGTAACGCCCAAGTCGCCTCGCAAGCGGTTTGGCGACGCGAACGTGCGCTTCATCAGGCGCCGAGTAGAGCACAGGGTGGATGAACAGAGCCACAGCCAACTCGTTACCGACGAGCAGGCCAGAGATCAGAAGGCTGGCTAGCACTAAAGCGGTATTCATGCAGGCCCCCATGCCCGCGGCCCTGTTCTCTCGATGCCACTTAAGATACTAAAATTCTCCAGGCCGGTTGGTCGGCGAACCGAAAATTAACGTCCTAACTGCCCGTCCTTTTGCTCGAGGTTATCCCACAACGCTTAACCTAGCACTTATGAGTCTCAGCCGCCCGCGCCCGCACCTTCTTCGGCATCTTTCTCGTTATCGAGGCCCATTTGAGACAGCCGGTAGCGTAGCGCATTGCGCGTGAGACCGAGAATCCGGGCGGCCTGGCTCTTATTGCCGTTGGCGCGCCGCATCGCCTCGCGAATCATCATCTGCTCCCATTCCTCGAGGGTCACTCCCTCGGGCAGTAGTAGAGATGATTGCGCTGCGGCGGGCATGGGCTGCCGCGCGCTCTCGATGCGTATGTCCGACGCGTCAAGAATGTTGCTCGCCGCTAGCACCATGCTTCGTTCGATCGTGTTCTCGAGTTCCCTCACGTTTCCCGGCCAGTTGTATTCAACCAGCCGGTCCATCGCGGCCGGACTGATTTCTCGAACTGAGGAACCCAGATCTCCCGCAAGCTTACTCACGAAATGAATCGCTAGAAATGGAATATCTTCTTTTCTTTCCCGAAGCGGCGGAACATTGATGGGCACCACGTTCAAGCGGTAATACAGGTCTTCGCGAAACCGGCCTTGTTCGAGCGCAGCCCGCAAATTGGCATTTGTAGCAGCAACTACGCGCACATCGACGCTGCGAGTCACGTTGCTGCCCAAGCGCTCAAACTCGCGTTCCTGCAAAATTCGAAGCAGCTTCACTTGGATATTGGTGGGAACATCTCCGATCTCGTCTAAGAAGACCGTCCCTTTGTCGGCCTGCTCAAACTTTCCCGGTTTACTTGTGTTCGCGCCAGTAAAGGCGCCTTTGTCATACCCGAATAGCTCGCTCTCCATGAGGTTTTCAGGCAGTGCCGTGCAGTTGATCTTGACGAATGGCGAGTTCTTGCGGGGCGAATGCTGGTGAATGGCGCGCGCAATCATGTCCTTGCCCACGCCGCTTTCGCCCGCGAGCAAAACGGTGGCCCTGGTTGGAGCGACGCGGGTGACGGTCTGAAAAATGTCCCGCATTGCGGCGCTGTGGCCAATCAGGTTGTCGAACTGGTAGCGTTGATCGAGCTCGTCGCGCAGCCGTTGATTTTCGGCGCGCAGCGATTGAACGCTCAAGACTTTGTTGATGACCGTCGTCAGATGGTCGAGCGCGAAAGGTTTCTGAAGAAAATCCGCAGCGCCTTGCTTCATCGCCTCGACGGCCGCTTCGACAGAACCATGAGCCGTCATTACGATCGTGGCAGCGTTCGGATTGCGCCCGTGCGCCTCTTTCAAGAATGCGAGACCATCCATGCCTGGAAGCTTTAGGTCGGTCAGTATCAGATCGGCCGCGGTTGTCCGCGGTAGAGCTTGTTCCGCCGTCGCAGCGTGATCCACCTCGAAGCCCGAGCTTTCCAAGTGCAGACCGATTACTCGCCGCAGCTTGTCTTCGTCTTCCACGATCAATATGCGCGTAGCCATTGCTAAGTTTCTACTGTATTCGGAAGCAAAATTTCGAAAGTGGTTCCCCGCCCCAAATCGCTGTTCACTGTAATCTTCCCCTGGTGTTCGTCGATGATCTTGGCGACGAGCGCCAGGCCAAGGCCGGTTCCACCGGTTTTGGTCGTAAAGAACGGATTGAATACGCTTTCGATGTGTTCTGGAGCGATTCCCGAACCCTGATCGATGACGGAGATTCGCGCTTCGTGGCCCAGCTCGTCAAGCGTTAATGCAACCGTCGTGCCGGGTTGGCTGGCATCTATTGCGTTCTGCAGCAGATTAGTCAACGCAAGCGACAGCAGCGCGTCATCGAAGGTAAATTCCATTGCGGTTTCAGGCAGGCGGGTTTCGATCTGAATCTGCTTGGCTTCCGCCTGCGGGTGAACCTGCGCGGCGGACCGCCCGAGCGTTTCCCGAAGATCTCCAGGCTTCGGATGCAACTGAAGAGGTCGCGCGAAATCGAGAAATCTGGATACCAGGGCGCTGGTGCGGTCGACCTCGGTGACGATATAGCTCGAAAGCTCCTGGACCACCTCTGATTTCTGCAACGTGGCAGGTTTTACCAGCAGCTCCGAGGACGCTTTGATTGTGCCAAGCGGATTTCTCAGCTCGTGCGCAAGCCCGGCGGTAAGTTGTCCCAAGGCCGCGAGACGTTCGGTCCTGCGCAGCGACGCCTGCGTTCTGCGTAAGTTGCGATTTGACTCCGCCAGTTGATCGGCTGCCGCTTTGGTACGAGTCATTTCCTCACGTTTTGCGCGAGCTTGCTGGTACACAGCCAACCCGACTACGGGGAAGAAAAAGATGCGCAGACACAAAAGGCGAATATCGGAAGGGGGAAGATATGCCTCCTGCCAGTCGACAAACAAAAGGAACGAAGAGTAGGCGAGGCATGCAAGTACGATGAACGAAACTGTGCCGGTAAAATTCAGGACGGTTGCGGCGGAGATGATAGGCAGCAGAAAAATGACATAAAAACTGCTGTTGATGGCGTGCGCCCATCCCACGAGCCCGTAGCACAGAACCATTTTGACGAGCGGACCAGCAACATGCCCTTTTGGTGTCTGAAAAAAATCCAGTTTTGGTTCGAGCACCTGAAAAATAGCGAGGCAAATGAGCATAAAGCTGGCCTGATAATCCACATCCTCCTGGCACAAGCCCAGGATGATAAACAGGATGATCCACGCCACATCCTCGGCCGTAAAAGACCATTTGCTCCTGGTCTTCGCAACTTCTGCTTCCACGAGCCTCATCTTACAAGCCGGCGGGCGGGAACGTGAGAGTCTGTGACAGAATGTTAGATATTCCCGCAGGTTTCATGAGTTATTCGAATCCCCACCATTTAGCCTCTCCCGAGGAGCCGGCTACACAAGAGGACGCCAGCTTTGCTGAACTGTTGTCGACCTTTGAGCAGCAGCACGCCGAATCACAAGGCGCGGAAACCACTCAGGGCGTCATCGTTTCGGTTGGCTCCGAGAACATTCTGATCGACATCGGCCGGAAGACCGAAGGAATTTTGCCGGTTTCGGCATGGCGCGAACAGCGAACGGATGAGCCGCAAATGGGCGCATCGGTTGCCGTGAGCGCGGGTGGACGCGATGCGGAGGGCTATTATCACTTGTCGCTAATACAAGTGGCGCGGCCGAGAGATTGGGCCGGTCTCGAGCGGGCGTTTGCGGACAAGCGCGCCATTGCCGGTACAGTCGCCGAGCAGGTGAAAGGGGGCTTTCGCGTCGACATAGGCGTTCCGGCCTTCATGCCCGCCTCGCGCAGCGGTATTCGCGACATGAGCGAAATGCCTAACTTGGTGGGACAGGAAATTCAATGCCGGATTACAAAGCTTGAGGTCGAAAAGGAGGACATTGTTGTCGACCGGCGCGTTGTGCTCGAAGAAGAACAAGCGCATAAACGCCAGGAAGCGTTCGCCGCTCTCGAGGAAGGAGCCATCATCGCGGGCAAGGTTCGCAATGTGATGGATTTCGGCGCGTTCGTCGATGTAGGCGGCGTGGACGGCTTGCTTCATGTCGCCGACATGTGCTGGAATCACGTCGGAAAAGCTTCCGATTTGGTGAAGCCAGGCGACGATCTGACAGTAAAAATCCTAAAGATAGATCCCGCGGCAAGGAAGATTTCACTTGGGCTGAAGCAGCTGCAAGACGATCCGTGGACGATCGCAAGCCGCACTTATCATCAAGGCGACCGTGTGACCGGCACAGTTTCGCGCCTGACCGATTTCGGCGCATTTGTCGAGCTGATGCCAGGCGTGGACGGTCTGATTCATCTGTCTGAGATGACCTGGGACAAGCGCGTCCGAAAGCCGAGCGATGTGGTGAAGAAAGGCGATCGCGTCGACGTAGTGGTTCTTCAGGTGAATACGGCGGATAAGCGCATTGCTCTCGGCTTGAAACAGGCCATGGGAGACCCTTGGGAAACCCTTGCCGAGAAGCATCCGGTTGGCTCAAACGTGGAGGGCCCCATAACGAGCATCGCTCCCTTCGGAGTTTTTGTCGATCTGGGCGATGGGGTCGAAGGAATGATTCACATCTCCGACATCACCAGCGAAAAGCGGCTCGAGCATCCACGGGAGATTTTGAGCAAAGGGCAAACAGTGCGCGCGGCGGTGCTCGAGATCGACCGCGAGAAGCGCCGAGTGCGTCTGGGCATGAAGCAATTAGAGCCAACGAAGGCAGATCAATACATCGCCGAACATAAGGCCGGGGAAACTGTGACTGGCCGCGTCACCGAAGTGCATGGCGATCGAGCCAAAGTCGAGCTGGGCGAAGGTGTGGTTGCTACGTGCAGCGTCAAACAAAAGGAGGACGCTGCCGGCAGCTCAAGTGAAAAGACAGCGGCGGATGTTGCGGCTTTGAGCGCGATGCTTGCCAAGCGTTGGAAACAGGGTGCTGCGCCTGGATCAAGCGCCAATACCGTGCGCGAAGGACAGATGCGCTCGTTCCGGATCGTGAACGTGAATCCCGAAAACCGTCAAATCGAAATTGAGCTTGCAGGCTGAGGTGGGCGTTTGCCAGAAAATCAATCTTTCGCGGCTACTCGGTTCGCAGCGCCTCGAGTGGTGAAAGTAAACTCGCGCGAAGGGCTGGAATAAGCGAAGCGATCAGCGCTGATGAACTCAACGTCAGAATCGCTAACGCTATCACCGCTGGATCGTATGGATTCAATCCATAGAGCTGGCTGCCGAGCAGCTGGGCCGCTCCAAACGCAAGGGGCAATCCAGACAGGAGACCGAAGACAATCAATGTAATAGCTCCGCGGAGGATCAGTCCGACTACGTCGAGACGATCCGCTCCGAGCGCCATCCGCACGCCGATCTCGGTGGTACGCCGGCTGGCGTTGTAAGCGATCACGCCGTAGATACCGATCGCCGCCAGAACAACAGACAGAATCGCGAAAAGGGACGTTAAGCGGGCGATCAAACGCTGCTGCGTGAAAGCGCTCGCAACCTGATCGCGCAAGCTGCGGATCGAGTTCACCGGCAGGTTCGGATCGATGGATGCCACGACCTGCCGGATCTGTTCGCTGGATACGGTTGCGCCCGGTTTCATGAGGAGGACGATGTCGTGCATGTAATGCGTTAACGAGTCGCTCTGGGTGTCCTCGGGTTTCGGATAGACCGTATATTGCGCCTCGGGTAGAAAGAAAAAGGGCCCAATTGGTTTTCCGGGATCGTCGACGATGCGAGCGTCGTTTGCCACACCCACGATTTCATACAAATGTGTAGCTCGCGGATCGCTGTCGCCGAAGAACTTGCCGATCGGGTCATCATGCTTGAAGAATTTTTTGACAAAGGCTTGGTTGACTACCGCGACATGCTGCGAATTTGCGGTGTCCTGCTCTCCAATGGCCCGCCCCTGCACGATCCGGTTACCGATCGTCTCCAGGAATCCGGGCGTTACGCGGTCCACGCCTGCTCCATTGTCTTCGTTAGGTCCGGGAGTGGGCTGCCCATCTACGTAGATGCTGTGCTCCCAATCACTTCCGCTTTGCGGTGAATACATGCACATGGAAACCGAAGCAATCCCCGGTATGCTCGCAAACGAATCGTGCAGCCGCCGGTAGAGCGTTTCCAATTGCCCCACTCGATACCCACCCAACTGCGGATCGATGTTTACGAGAGTGCGTCTTTCCTGGTTGAAGCCGAAATCCTGGTTCTCCAGGTTTCGCAGCGCGGCCGTCAATAGTCCGGCGCTCGACAGCAGTACCAATGACAGCGCTGCTTGGAGTATCACTAAAGCCTTCCGGGGCAGCGAGCCGGTACGCGCTGTCGAGCGATTTGAGCCGCGCAGCGCTTCGATCGGATCGACGCGGGTCGCCATCCACGCAGGTGCGATCCCAAAGGCGACGCCGGTGATTAGCGACACAGCGAACGTAAATAGCAGGATCGGAGCCGAAGGCGATGCGTGGATCGGCACACCAGCCATACCCTCCATCGGCGGGAATGCAAAATGTAGAATCAAGCGCGTGCCGGCGAATGCGACCGCCAGTCCAGCCGCTCCGCCCAGTATCGAAAGTACAAGGCTCTCCGTCAGAGGCTGCCGCAACAAACGGAAAGCCCGGGCACCCAGAGCCATGCTCAAGGAGGTCTGTTGCCGCCGCTCCATGCCGCGTACCAGCATGAGATTTGCAACATTGGCGCAAACAATAGCCAGTACAAAGGCGGAGGCCAGCATCAAGATGTTCAACCAATGTTCATACTGCTCGCGCATGCCGACGATTCCAGCGCCTCCGGGGCTGAGATACAGCGTTTGTTTCGGAAGGAGCTTTCGGGCGTTCGCATCCATATCTGCCCGATGCGAGCGCAGCCACTGGATGAGTTCCAAACGCAACTCAGCCTGAATGGCGTCAGGGCTGGCGCCCGGTCGAATGCGGCCAATCAAATCGAGCCAGGCACCATCCGGCTGATTCAGCAGCGAGCTATCGCCCTCGACGAGCGGTTCCGTCTCGAGCGGCAGGAATAAATCGGGCGGCACATAGCGCAGGCCGTCGCCATAGAAAGTGGGAGGAGTGATTCCGACGATCATAAATGGTTTGTTATCGAGGTTAAATACGCTGCCGATTATGGATGGATCGCTTGCGTATTTCTCGTGCCATAAGCGGTAGCTCATCACCGCTACGGGCGGGGATGCGGCGCGGTCGTCGTTGCTGGTAATGGTTCGTCCTTGGTACGCATTCACACCAAACATGGCGAAGTAATTGCCTGACACAAACTCAGCGCGGTAACTGTGCGCCGGCTCGGTGCGGTTGACGCGCTTCGCCCCGACATCAGTTCCTCCGGCCTGGAAGGCGGCCAGCTCCGAAAAATCATGGGTATGATCGCGGAAGTAACGGTATAGTTCGAACGAAAAAATGGAGAATTCCTGGTATTGGCTGTACCCTCCCCAAATGCAGCAATGCGTATGTTTGCCGATTCGATAGAGTTGCTGCGGGTTAGAAACAGCGAGGGACTGAAGTAAGACGGCGTGGACCAAGGTGAAGATGGAGGTGGTTGCGCCGATGCCTAGGGCCAGCGTAAGAACCGTCGTCAGGGTGAAAACCGGAGAGTGACGGAGGCGGCGTAGCGCGAGGCGGATGTCTTGGAGCGTGTGCTCCAGCCAGAGCCACTGGCTTCTGTCGTAAAAGCGCTCGCCCGCGGCGGAAAGATTTCCGAGCGTACGCCTGGCTGTCCAATAGGCCTCGTCTTCGCTAAGGCCTTCGTTGCGGAGGCGATCGATCTCCAGTTGTAAGTGCGACCGAAGTTCATCGGAGAAATCGCTTTGCGAGCGCTTGCGGCCAAACATTTAGCCCTCCTGAGTTTCGAGTTTTTCGAGGTCGAGGATGCGATCCATGGCGTTCGAGATGGTGCGCCAGCGGCCTGTTTCCTGGGTCAGGTGCTTGCGGCCCCTCGCCGTAAGCGTGTAGAACCGTGCACGGCGGTTATTCGATGACACGCCCCACTCAGCGGCAATCCAGCCCTGCGCTTCCATACGCTGCAAAGCCGGATACAAGGCGCCGTGATCGACCAGCAGCACTTCCTCGGAATTCGTCTGGATGGCGCGCGCGATTCCCTGCCCGTGCTGCGGACCGAAAAGCAGAATGCGGAGGATCAGCAGATCGAGGGTGCCCTGTACCAGGGCAAGACGTTCTTTCTCGTCTCGGGTTGACATTTTACCCTAGTATGCGCGCGCTTATGTCATCTGTCAACCCAAGCGTTGCGCGCTCGCGAACCGAGGCATCCGAAATTGCCTGCAGGGTCCTTGAGCGCGTCCGTATCAACAATTCCCCAACTACGAAATTCTTCGTTGACAGTACGAAGGCCGTCGTAGTAAGATCACTGCATGGCGGTTCAAGATGACCGGAAGCCTACTTCCGCGGAACTCGACATCTTACGAGTCTTGTGGGAGCGTGGCCCCTCGACTGTGCGGGAAGTACACGATATTTTGGCGGAAACCAAGCACATGGGATACACTACCGTCCTCAAGTTGCTTCAGATTATGACTGCGAAGGGATTGGTCAAGCGGAACGAGGATTCCCGCGCCCATATATATGAGGCGCGGCAACCTGCCGAAAAGACAAAGCGGCAACTTGTAGGCGATCTGCTGCAAAAGGCTTTCGCGGGATCGGCCAGTCAGCTAATGATGCACGCGCTGTCCGGGGCCAGGGCATCTCGTTCCGAGATCGACGAGATTCGCCGCCTGCTGGATGAGTACGAAGGGAGGGCCAAATGATAAGTCTTGCCGACGGGTCGAGGGACTTGTTTCAAGGCGAAACGGTGCGCATCCTAGGCCTGACACTCGTTCACTTCCTGTGGGAGGGCCTGGCGCTCGCTCTGCTTTTGTTTGCTGTGATGGCGTTCTGCCGGCGCGCGCAAACCCGCTACTCGCTGGCCGTCTGCACGCTGGCCGCTATGCTGATTGCCCCTGGGTTTACTTTTGCAATCCTGCTGCGAGCAACCAACACTACCGCCTCGGTTGCCCATATCACGCCTGGGGGTCAAGCTGCTGACGACATGGCCTCCTCAGCGAACAGTCCACAAACCTCGAACAGTCCGGAGCCGTTCGCATCCGCTACCTGGCCGGGTTGGTGCGCTTGCTTTTGGTTAGGCGGCGTGCTGCTCTTCAGCCTTCGCGCGATGGGTGGCTGGGTGGTACTTGTGCGCCTTCGGCGGGAACATACAGAACCATTATCAGCAGAGCTGATTCACAAATGCCAGACGTTAGAGCAGCGCCTTGGGTTGAAGCGGCGCATACGCTACCTGCAGTCGAAGGCAATGGATACACCCTCGGTCATGGGTTGGCTCCGCCCTATTGTGCTCATGCCGGTATGCGCTATAAGCGGCTTGTCAGCCGGACAATTGGAAGCTGTCATCGTTCACGAACTTGCGCACATCAAGCGCCTCGATTGCTTCGTCAACCTGTTTCAAATCGCCGCGGAAACACTGCTTTTCTACCACCCGGCTGTTTGGTGGGTGAATCGAGTTATCCGCAATGAGCGTGAAAACTGCTGTGACGACATCTCAGTGGAAGTATGCGGAAATGCAACCGAGTATGCCAGAGCCCTGACGTTGCTCGAGTCCGGCCGCGCTACACCGTCCTGGGCTCTCGCTGCGACAGGCGGAATACTGAAGGCGCGCGTCATGCGTTTGTTGCGTCCTCAAGCTACCGCCGCTGCTATTTCTGCCGCCGGTTTAGCCGTGCTCGGCATTCTCTGCGCGACGAGCGTACTGGTGGCTGCCGCCGCTGTGACCAAGACCGATTGGCAAGTCGTGCGTAACGACTTTCCGCCACAACAAGTGCGTGCGCACGCAACTCCCGCAGCATCGACGCCCAAAATCGATGTGCCCGCGGCGGTGCCGTCGCCCACACCAGTTGTCTCCTCGCGAGAGACCGCTCAACCTATCGCCGCAACGGAGGAACTTGCGCAAGCGGAACCGGCGTCAAATGCGGCGTCAGCCACGTCTTCTTCGAGCGAATCCTACATCGACGGCCTCAAAGCCGCGGGGCTGAAGGACCTCACGATCGACGAAATTATTGCACTCAAGATCCAGGGCGTTACACCCGACTACATCAGCGCTATGCGCGCCAGCGGCTTCGATCCCAGCGTCCACGATGTTATTGCGATGAAAGTGCAGGGCATCTCGCCCGATTATGTGAAACAGATGCGGGCGACGGGCCTGAATCCGACTACGCACGAATTGATCGGCATGAAAGTACAAGGGATCACGCCGGCTTACGTGCGCGAAATGCAGAGCGCCGGGCTGGGCGAAATCAAGGTGCATGAGCTGATTGGCATGAAGGTCCAAAACGTCGATCCCGAATATGTTCGCGCTATTCGAGCCACCGGCCTGAATCCCAGCCTGCATGAATTGATCAGCATGAAGGTGCAGGATGTAACGCCCGACTATATTCGCGCCTTGAAATCCGCGGGGTTGGGAGATTTGAGGGTGCACGACTATATCAGCGCTAAGGTGCAGGACGTCACTCCGGAATTCATCGAGAAAGTGCGCAGTCACGGATTCAAGAATCTGACTCTTCATCAGCTCATCGCGCTCAAAAACGCCGAAGTTTTCTAATCAGCGGGTTCAACCGAAAGGACGGTTTTGTTATGCGTTCTCGACGTATTCGTTCTCTCATAGTCTTCTTTGTGCCTTTAGTTCTTTTAGCCGCTCCCAACCTTGCTTTGTGCGCGGTGGAAAAGGGCGAATGGACGTTGCATGAGTCGGTTCTTCGGGATCGAATACAGTTCTCGGTCGAGAGCTCGGATGGCGAAAGCCGTCACTTCAGTTCCAGCTCCGACTGGCCGATCGGCGAATTTCACGGCCTCGACTGGTCAACCGCCGGCAAGCATGACGTGCGCTTCAACATTACGCGCGATGCCGGCACGTTTGAATGCGAAGGGTTCGTTGAAAGTGGCGCGGGAGCGGGGCTTTTCACCTTTCGAACGAATCCGCAATACAGCCAGCAGATGGCCGCTCTGGGCTTCCCCGGCGTGACGGAGGAACGGCAGTTTGCCTTCGCCCTTCACGATGTTAGCCTTGAATTCGCACGCGGATTGAAAGCGGAAGGCATCACCGGACTCGACGCCGATAAGCTGATTGCGTTTCGCATTCATGGCGTCTCGCCGCAATTCATACGGGACATGCGCGGAGCGGGCCTAAATGTCAGCGATTCTGACAAGCTCATTGCTTTTCGCATCCACGGCGTGTCACCCGATTTCGTCAAAGGTCTGCGCTCCGCCGGCATCAACACGGCGGACAACGAAAAACTGATCGCATTTCGCATCCATGGTGTTTCGCCCGACTTCGTGAAGAGCCTTCAGTCGGCAGGAGTTGACACCAGCGACGCAGACCGGCTTATCGCGTTCCGGATTCATGGCGTTTCACCCGAGTTCGTAAGCGAGCTAGCTCGTTTGGGGTACGCCCACCCAGAGCCCGACAAGCTGATTGCATGCCGCATACACGGCGTGACTCCGCAATACATCGAGGGGCTCCGCTCCCACGGGGTTCAAAATCTGACGCTCGACCAACTCATCAAACTCCGAATTCATGGAATTGAGTAAACTTACAGAAATCTAGACTGGCTTGCCAACGGAATCGTATCTAGCGACTCGAGCGGAAGTTCGTCATCAGACGGCTTACTCGCGTGCGCGGCTCGGTCAAGCATCTGAACTCACAGGGTTGTTTCCGAGCCGCGACCGGCAGGGAGTGTTCCTTCGCATTCTCAAAGCATCCGCATCGCCCGCGTATTCAAATGCGTCATTTACTTCGAGGAAGTCTTGGAAGACCCCCCAGTCGTTGGGATTTTCGGGGATTGCCTGGCCGTCTGCGCGCGGATCTGAAGCACCGTACTTGATGCCGTGGGAATCCACCATGACGGCATTTCCGCGCCCCATCTTCTGCGAATGGGCATCAGCGACCTGAATTTCGTGTCCCCTAATTGGCCGCTGCGCGCGACTCCCAGAAACTCCTGTCCTGGAGGGGAATGCTACTCCTCTCCGGGGTGCAGTAAACCTCCGGCTCACAGCAAAATCAAAACTGTAACTCAAGGCCATTTTGCTCCGCAGGATTATGGACCGATTTGCGATAGACCTCCCCGGAGTCGGAGGCATCCCGCTAGGAGACATCTCCCAGATAGCCGGATGGAATCGGACTCGCACTGCTACGCTTTTCACCCAGACTGTTATAAGATTGCACCAGGCACCTGCCTGGGTCAGTTCGCCCAGCACTCGTGGGTCGCTTTCCGCGAGCGCTGAAGTGAAACGCTCCGAATTCACTTGGTTCCGGAGTTCCTCTGACGAACGAATTCCGCCAGTTGTTCCTTGGCTTCGGCTAATTGGTGCGTCTGCGTGTAAAGCCCGGCAAGCATGTAGTGGTACTCAGGGTTGCGGGGGTTTAAAAAGATAGCTTGCTTCAAGGCGACGATCGCTTCAGCAGTTCGTCCAAGACCACGGAAGGCTTTGCCCAATTCGCAATACGCTTGATCCCATCTTGAATCGATTTTAACGGCATCGAGCAGCAAATCGCGTGCCTTGGCGAATTCGCCTTGCAGATTACAATAAGTTCCAAAATCGATCAAGGGCCAGGCCGATGGTTTGTTCTGGCGCGCATTGAGTTCCAGGCCCTTGTTGAAGTTCTCAACAGCCTTGTCGTTGTCACCTACCCCCGAATACGCAAGTCCGAGATTGTGATAGACCTTGACAAAATCGGGAGCCAAGCGCTTTGCGGTTTCCAGTTCCTCAATTGCGGTGAAATAGGAGCTGCGCTCAAAATAGATCCTTCCCAATTCGTAGTGGCTCTCATAAGATGCCGGATTGAGACGGATGGCCTGCTTGAGCTCTTTCTCGGCGAGATCCGGGCGGCCGAGTATATTCAGGTCGAAGGCAAGAATCTTGTGCGTTTCGGCAAAGTTATCATTTAGAGACAGGCTCCTTTGAAGCAAGTTCGAGGATTCCTGGATTCGGTGCAACCTGAAGTAGACGTACCCAAGCTGATATAGCGGCCGCCAAGAGTCTGGGTGTTGCCGAGCATAGACCTCGAGATCGGCCGCCGCCTCGCCGTATTTTTGATCTTCGATTAGCAACTCAAACCGTCGAATATCCGTAGCGCGGTCTTCGCTTCGAAGTAAGGTTCCCAGTGCC
Organism: Bryobacterales bacterium; assembly: GCA_963722585.1. Classification (GTDB taxonomy): domain Bacteria; phylum Acidobacteriota; class Terriglobia; order Bryobacterales; family Bryobacteraceae; genus KBS-96. The sequence continues at coordinate 200,055 of CAVRNU010000019.1, forward strand.
AGGAACAAGCCGAAAGGGATAATGAGTTCTGATGGCCGGCGCCATCTATCGTGCATCCTTGTTTTGGGCATTACCTGAACCTACTGCGGGAGGCGCCAGCTCCCAAGCGACACGGTCGTCGTTTGCTTTGCGGAGCTTGCTTGCGATTTGCAATTCCTTTTGAGCCTCATCTTCTCGCTTGAGATAAGCGAGAGCAAGACCCAATTGATAATGCGCTTTCTGCGACTGCGGATCAAGTTCGATGGCTGTTTGGAACTCACGAACAGCATCTAGAAATCGCCCGGCTTGCCGATACTGCATCCCAAGCGCAATGTGGGCACGAACGTGAGCCGGCGACCGGCGAACCACTGTCCTTAGCAGATCGGTTTCCTGTTCTTGGTCGCCTTGCTGGCCGGCGATCTCCGCCAGATAGTACAGCGACTCGACTTGGTGTGGCATCAAGTCGATGCTTTTCTTAAAGCATGACTTTGCGACCTCCAGTTGACCACTTAAATAGTAGGCCGTACCCAAAGCGTAGTGGAGTTGCGCATCTTCCGGTTCCTCCTTCAAGAGGGCCCGGTAAATCGCGATCGCGGCCGGAAAGTTGCCGTTAGCTATTCGAGCGGATGCAAGCGCGTAACGAGCGCGGACATCGTCTCGACGCAACTCGACAGCCCGTTCCAACGCGGAAGTCGCGTCCCTAAACAAATCCATTTCAAGGCATATCGCTCCGAGATCGTACTGCACGTCGAAATTGTCTGGCTCAAGCCGCTTTGCTTTTAGGAGTAGGGCGAGGGCTCCTTCGGCGTCGCCGCGAATATTCTTTACACGTGCCAAACCAACCAGAACACGCACATCGTCCGGAGCCAGTGCCCGCGCTTCTTCGAGTAAACGCGCCGCGTTTTCGTATTGTTTATCGTCCGTATCCAGATTGCCGAGCGCAAGCAGTGCTTCGAGATTGTTATGGTTCTGGGCGAGCAAGGTTTCAAATACGCTCTTTGCGCCTGTTCGATCACCCTTCGCGAGTAAGACGTCGCCGAGCGTCTCGCGAGCGCCAGGGAGTCCCGGCTCAAGCGCCAGGGCCTTCCCGAGGTCTCGCTCGGCATCGCTCAATTTCCCTCTCTGAAATTCGATCGCGCCCAACAGAGAATAGTCGAGCGCTGACGGGTTTCCTTTGATCGCTGCCTTCAGAATCGTTTCGGCTTGATCCACCGCGCCGGACCTATATCGGGCATAAGCGTCTTCGAAAGCATGATCCTGAGGCCAGGCATCAAAGGCCGCGGCCAGAAGTATTAGTAGCACGGCCAATGGCGGTGTTCGCGAAGACAACATTGTGAGTCTCTCAGGGAGAGATAGCCGTTAGAAGTTGACTTTCATGTATAGTTCAAAGACTCGAGGTAAATTGCACTGGCCCGTAATAGTACCAAATCCAGCATCATTGAGATTGGTGTCGGGATCGCACCATTGATGGCGGTTGAACACGTTCTTGCCATTCCCGCCGACGCGCCATGTAACACGTTCCTTTATAAGGAAGTCCTTATACAGGGACAGGTCTTCATTGTAGTTTGCCCAACCGCGCAGAACAGAGTCTAGACGCCCTTCATCGCCCAGGCTGCCGGCGGGTGGAGTTGTGAAGGCGCTCGGTAGTATGTATTGGGTGGTACCAACAATGATGTTGCCGTTGTTTGTATCCCCATAGCCGCTGACCCCCGCAACGCGATTGGGCAAATAGCCGGTATTGAACAAAACATCCGAATAGGGATTATTCGAATAATAGATACCGAGAGGGCGGCCGCTTTCGTAGCGAAGATTACCGGCTAATGTCCAATCGCCTAGAACTGCATTGACGAAGCCGCCTCGATTCAGCAGAGCCCTTCCTTTGCCAAACGGCAGCTGATCGACAAAAGTGATTGTGAGGACGTTTGGGACGTTATCAATGGAGACGGCTTTAGTCGGAAGATAAACGCTAATGGGCTGCGAGCCTCCAAAGCCTTCCGACAGCCCAGATTCGGCGCCGTTGGTCAGCAGTTTCGAAAACACCCATCCTACATTGAGCTGGATACCATTGCTGAAGTTCTTTCTAAAGGTGGTCTGTAGCGAATTATAAGTGCTCCAACCATTTGCACCGTTGAACTCGGGGATTGACTGGTATTGAGGATACGGGCGGAGCGCTTGAGCGACTGTGCCTGTGAAACCCGAATATGGCGCGGGGAACCCGTCCGCCGCAGCTGTTCCCACTGTCGCAGTAAGCACCGACTGTGGGTATTGCTGCAGGATTAAGGGATTGTTCTGATTTAGGTCGCTCATTTGACTTCCACTTATTAAACGAGTGCCATGGTTCGCGACGTATGCTACGTCGAGCATCATGCTATTTGAGAGCTGACGTTGGACTGACAACGTCCAGTTTTGATAGCGCGGCAGAGTAACGCCATTCGGATTCATATACTGCACGGTTGTGCCATTCTCAAGTGTCGGGGTGATCTGCGGTGGCAGAGCGACTGCACTCGCCGGGAATCCATTATCCAATTGAAAAATGGCCTGCCGGCCGTTACTGAGGTCAGTCACGGATGGATTCGTGCTATATCCGTAATTTGGATTGGCGTTGAAGCCGTTCATGGTAACGCCGGCGTAATAAATTCCATATCCGCCGCGAACAACCGTCTTATCAGTCGCTCGGTAAGCAAAACCAAACCGAGGTCCGTACGTATCTGCTTGAAGGTTTTCGAAAGTATTGGAACGGCCATTTAGACCTGCAAATGCGAGAGCCCCAAGAATGTTGCCGGCACCGGGATTGGGTAAGTTGGGCTCAAACGAGGAGAACTCGTTATGGCGTTCTGTCCGGGGGAACTGCAGGTCGAAACGGAAGCCAAAGCTGAGCGTCAACTTATCGGTAACCTTCCAGTCATCGTTGACCCATGGCCCGAAGTAGGGACGCCGGTAATCGGAGAAGGCTGGAATCGAAAAGCTAGCGGAACTTACCTGACCCAGAAGAAAAGAAGCGTAGGGATCGCCAGTGCCCGAGATCAAGTTGCCATTAGCGTCATAAGTGCCGGTATTGGCAGCGCGGAAGTTGAAGACGCCAGCATCACCGATATAATTGCCAGTGAACCAGCGCTCCCAACGATATTCAAACCCAACTTTGAGAGTGTGCTTGCCAAGAATTTTGGTCGTATCATCCAGAAACTGCCACCTGTCGGTACCTTGGAGGTCGCCCGTACCGTCGACGCCGAACCCTAAATAGCGTTCGTCGAAATTGATATTCGGGAACCCGCCGGCGTCTGCGTATGGGATCCCGGTGATGCCAACTTTCGAGGCCCATCCTTTGTCGACTATCGAAGGATAGGTATCGGGTAAAACCCAGCGGTCGTAAGAGGCGACGAAATGAGTGAAGAAGCTCGGGCTTATGATGTAGGTCAGTTGGAGGTGCGCCGTGTGAGTCTGAATCTCTTGAAGACGCGGGTGACCTATGGGCTCCCCGCAGCCACCGATATTGTTGCAATCGAGTTCTCTTGGGCGATCGTCATAGTTGTACGTCAGTGCGAGTCGGATATTTTCGGTAATGTTGTGGTCGATCCGGGTCAGTATCGTTCTAGCATTCAGAAACGACTGCGCGGGCCCCAAAAGGTAATTGTTAGATAGCGCAGAGTTGGTTGGAGCCGGAAGGTAAGATTGAATGTTGGTTGCAACCTTCGAGAACTGAGAAGCGGGAATGATGTTGCCGGGAAACGGGGTTCGGACGGTAGCAGTAGCTGGGCCGCCGCAATTTGCAGCGCTCGTAGTAGAACTAGGGTCAAATATCTCGCCGTTGTAGACAGGGCGGCCGCAAGCATCTGTTCCAACCTGTTGGCCAGTCACGTACTGCGAAAAGTCTCCACTTCTATTTTGGTTATCAGCGACCGTTGCAAAACCACTGCCAGCTCCCGCAGTGGTGAACTTGAACTGATCGAAATTAAAGAAGAAGAAGCTCTTATTCTTGCCGTTGTAAAGCTTCGGAATAGAAATCGGGCCTGCCAGTGTAAAGCCGTACTGATTCTGACGAACCGGCGGACGGACAGGAGCGATTTCGCCTCTGGCCTGAAGCTTGTCGTTGTCGAAATATTCATACACTCCGCCGTGGTAATCGTTGGTGCCGCTCTTGGTCGTATATTCTACGAACCCGCCGCTGGTGTGTCCATATTGGGCACTGAATGTGTTATCGACGATGCGTGTTTCCGCAATAGATTCGTAAGGTGCAGAACGCTCTTGGGTGCCGTTATGCCCGCTCACCTCTCCGTACGAAGCGCCGTCCAGGAAGTTCTCGAATGCACTGCGCTGTCCCCCATTGATCCGAGCTCCAAATGCGCTGCCCGGATAGATATTGCCTTGAGTAGGAGCAACAAATGTTGGAAATGTGTAGAGTTGAGCTTCGGGCACTCGATTTTCGCCGGAACCCATAATGGCGGGCAGCGACTCGTAGGCCAGTTGGTTGACCGATGCCGACATTTGAGGATTGTCAGCGTTCAGTTGCTCGACCTGACCGCTCACTTCGACGGACTGCTGGATAGCGCCAACCTGCAGCTGAATGTCCTGCCGGAACGTCTGCCCGGAGGCCAGCGTGATGCCACTGGCATGAAACGCCTTAAAGCCAGAAACGGAGACCGTGATTTCGTAGGTCCCGATCACTAGCGGAGGCGTACTGAAATTCCCGGATGTTGTGGTCTTGACATTTGTGACCACGCCGGTCGAAGAAGCTTTGATCTCAACATTGACGTCAGGCACGGGAGCACCCTGAGGGTCGGTGACTAAACCGGTGATGAAGCCTCGATCAGCCTGTGCGAATACACTTTCAGCCGAAAGAAGCAAAAGCAGCAGATACTTCACTTTCATGGTGAGACTCCTGAAGACGCTAGCGGTTTTTAGACCAAATCGTATCGAGGCGCATGAACCATGGCCGACCAAGTCGCTCGTGTAAACGATTACAGAATCCCTGACTGCGAGTTTCGCCTCGGATCTGAGATTACACAAGTTCGTTGACTGTTAGTTCACGGTTACAGATTTCTGCGTGGTCTTACAGAAGTTGATTGGGTCTTTGCGTTAACGTGAAATGACTGCGTGAGCCGAATATTCGTAGGACAGCAGAAGCATGTTGTTGTACACGCAATGCACAACAACCTGATATGAAGAAGGAAACTCCGCTACCCCCTCCTTGGCGAACTTAGCACGTAGGTTCCGCAAGGCGTTCGGAGAAGCGAAAAATTCCGCCGCGCCCTGCGTGCCAACGGAGGTAATACCGGAAAGCACGACGGTTTCAAGCTGGCGCGAATCCTGATAGCGGGAGCCAATCACTGTAAGCAATCCATACGTGTCGAGAAAGTCGCCGGCGGCGGTCTTCTTGGGCATGATGAATTTGCCTGTGGCCCGGCTACGAACGACGAACTCGCGAACAGAAGGCTCATAATCGATCGTGAAGGGAGTGTCCTGCAGCATGAGCGAAGCGGCCTCGCTATCGATCGGAGCTCCGAACAGGATTGTGTTTCGCCCGCGGATGGCGGAGATTGTGGCAACTCGCTCGGGCAGAACTTGATAAACGGCACCGAACGACCGAAGCGTCTCGACCGAACTGAGAATCGCGTTCATTGTCCCGACGGCTAACATATTATCCGAGAAAGTAAACCCGAGTTCGCCTGCGGGTTGAGATGGCCGATGTTGTTGAAACCACCCGTAGGTCTCGGGCGGCGCGGGATAGTTGCTGCTGTTGAAGACCGCGTGATTCGCCGGACCAGCCACCAGGGTCAGAGGCGTTGCGGCTGCCAAAAGAACATTAGCAGCCGGCTGTGCGAACGGCCCCCAGGCTTCGCGCAAAACCGGGTCCGGCCTTTGCGTCGGAAGAGCGGTTCTTGATATCCTCCAAGCCAGAATTGTTACTAGCACGGCTGCTCCAACAAGGATCCACGGTACAAAACGGAGCCAGTGTCGACGTTCTGGCTGGGTCAAGGCCAGGGTTTCAATTCTTGGATAATCGTTTTCAACTGGGGCGCGCGCCGTGTCCTCGCGGACGGCCCGCTTCACAAATTGCGGCGTGTAGCTGCCCTTGGGGATAACAATCTGAACCGGTTCATTGATCAGTTCTGTGCCATAGAGCTTTTCAAGCTTTTGCCTCAAGTCGTAAGCGCGAGTTCGGACGGAAGAATCTTCAGCGGGAGAGTAACCTTCAGGACGCCCGAGGACGCTGACGCCGATGGTATATTCGGTCGGCGCCGAGCCTGGATTGCGCAGCTCGGCTTCACAAATGAAGCGCAAGAACGCCTTGAGTTGCTCCGACCGGGCGAACGTTCGACTGTGCAACGCGCGTTCGATCGCAGCGGTTCGTTCTTCTGGAGTGCTGACAGAGGACGCGATCAAGCCCAAACCCGTTAGCGATTATATGGCTGGTTACGTAGCTTTGCAACAGAATGCGTAACAGAATGCCTAACAGTTACGGACACCAGCATTGATTGCGAGCAATCACGGGATGCAATCTAAAAGCCTTGTGATGCCACTCCCAAAATGAACGGCGACGAAAATAGATCGTGTTGTCGGAACGGACGCGCTCAGTCACCTTGTGCTGACGCTCACTGGAGCGTTTTTATCGGTTACAAGCTCCGAAGATAGAGCGCCGGGCGAGCGGAGCGTTCGAACATCCCGCTTCGGTGGTTGGCCGAAGAAACGGCTATACTCGCGATTGAATTGTGTGGCACTTCCGTATCCGACCTCAAAGGCTGCAGTAGCGGCGTCCAAGCCATCCACCAGCATGCGTAGCCGCGCCGCGTGCAACCGAAGCTGCTTCTGGTACTGAAGAGGACTCATCGAAGTCAGCTCCCGAAAGTGGCTATGCAGCGTAGATACGCCCATGCCGGCGATTTGTGCGAGCTCTTCCACCCGTAGCGGCTTCGCGTAATTCTCCCTGATCCACGCGATCGCTTTTGTTGTTCGGTGGCTCTGGTCTTCCAGAGTTGCAATGGCTCGCAGGCGTTGCCCTTCCGGGCTTTGAAGAATCCGATAGATGATCTCACGTTGGATCGGGTCACTGAGAAACGGAATGTCCTGCGGGGTATTCAGGAGATCCATGAGCCGGCTGCACACACGCAGAAGCTCCGCGGTGGTTTCACTAGTCGCCATGGCAGGGCTGTCAAGCGCTGCTTCGGTTACCGGAATCTCCCCTCGACTGAGAAGCTCCCCGACAGTAGGAATGTCCAACTTGAGCCTGAAGCAAAGATACGGCCAATCTTCACTTGCCTCGATCACTTGGCTGACAACCGGCAAATCGACTGACGTCAGCAGAAATCGCGATGCATCGTAAATGAAAGTTCTTCGGCCGAGTTCTACTCGCTTTCGCCCTTGGACGACTACGGCTACGCTTGGTTCATAAGTCACTGAGAGCGGAGCCGTCGGGGCGGTTCGTCGATGAAGTGTCAGGCCCGGGATGTCGGTGGACAGGTTCTCCGCCGAGCCCATCAATTGAGCAATCTTTTGAGCCAGCTCAGCCCGTAGCTCGTCCGCCCGATCGGGTTGCTTAGAAGCGTCTTTACTAGGAATTTTCACGATACGGGCTCCACACGCTAACCACCAGAATACTGCCGGCGACATTAACCGGTCACCAAGGCGAGAGAAATAGGCAAGAAATCAGTTGGATCGGACTACCGCTCGAAGGGCGTTCGTCCGTAGCCTGGAGATGAGGGAACGATTCCGAAGGAGAACCAATGCAGAAACGAAAACTTGGAAAGAGCAACTTAGAAGTTTCGGCTATTGGGCTCGGCTGCATGAGCATGAGCGGTGGTTACGGTCCAGCCGGGGACAAGCAGGAGATGATCTCGGTCATCCGGGCAGCGGTCGAACGCGGCGTCACATTCTTCGATACCGCTCAAGTCTATGGTCCGTTCGCGAACGAAGAGCTTGTGGGCGAAGCCCTCGCTCCGTTCCGAGGGCAGGTGGTTATAGCGACCAAGTTCGGGTTCAACTTCGAGGACGATGGTAGTCCGCGTTCGGTAGGTCTGGACAGCCGGCCGGAGTACATCAAGCACGGCGTGGAGGGCTCGCTGAAAAGACTCGAGGTCGACGCAATCGATCTGTTTTATCAGCACCGTGTTGACCCGGAGGTGCCAATCGAAGAAGTGGCGGGAGCGGTGAAGGATCTGATTCAGCAGGGCAAGGTAAAGCACTTCGGCATGTCTGAAGCGGCAGCGCAGACTATCCGTCGGGCACACGCAGTTCAGCCGGTCACGGCGGTTCAAAGCGAATACTCGCTCTGGTGGAAACGCCCGGAAGCCGAAGTATTACCAATGCTCGAGGAACTCGGGATCGGCTTCGTTCCGTACAGCCCTCTTGGCAAAGGCTTCCTTACCGGCAAGATTACTGAAGACACTGCGTTCGCGAGCACCGACCTCCGGAGCCGCATCCCGCGTTTTACACCTGACGCTCGGAAAACGAATCAGGCCCTTGTTGATCTGCTTGCCGCCATCGCAAAACGAAAGAAAGCGACACCTGCTCAGATCGCGCTCGCCTGGCTGCTTCGACAGAAGCCATGGATTGTTCCAATCCCAGGCACGACCAAGCTTGCGCGCGTCGAGGAGAACATCGGAGCAACTGCCATAGAACTTACTCCGGATGATCTCCGCGAGATCGACAACGCCGCCTCAAAGATCACAGTGCAAGGCGCTCGTTACCCCGAAGAGCTTGAGCGAATGACATATCGCTGAGCGGATTCGCAAACGCATTGTCAGCTCGCGATTGATGCGTGGCAAAGCACGAGAGGGCGTATTGAGCTATCCGCGCAAACGGAGCAAACGGTGAAGAGATTTGCCCGTGAGAAACAGGGGAGCGTGAAGGCAGGCACTTCGAGGGACTTCGTTTTATGAACTCGTCATTTGAGAACAAAGTCGCACTTATCACTGGAGCGGGCTCTGGCATGGGCCTGGCCACGGCGCAGTCATTCGCTGCGCAGGGCGCTGCGGTGGTGCTGGCCGACGTCAATGAAGCGGCGGCTCGCGCGGCCACCGAGGAACTGGCCGCCGCGGGCCATAAGGTTATTGCCGTACGCTGCGACGTGGCCGATGAAGCGCAGGTGAAGGCTATGGTCGACCAAACCGTTTCCACCTTTGGCCGGCTGGATGCCGCATTCAACAATGCTGGCGTACAGAGCTCCGTTTCGGAGGTCGCTGATGCCAGCGGCGAAGAATTCGACCGCGTGAATGCGATCAATCTCCGCGGTGTCTGGAGTTGCATGAAATACGAGTTGCTCCAAATGCGTGAGCAAGGAAGCGGCGCTGTCGTCAACAACTTGTGATCGGTCACGCACTCGTTGTGGATGGCGGGTACACCGTACATTGAGGACGACAAGGGTGAGAAAACACTTATTTCTCCGCTCACGGCTTACTCTGATGTTCGGGGCCGCCCTTGTCCTTGCAGCCCAAAGCGAGCACATCACCCGGTTCACGGGGACGTGGAAGCTGAACCTGGCGAAATCGAAATTCAATCCGGGCCCGTCGTTCAAGAGCTTCACCATCACATTTACACCCGATGGTACGCGCCACCTGGATTTGGTTGGTGCAGACGGTCAACCTCACAAGCCATCATTGCCCTGGTCGGACGGGAAAGAAGTTTCCGTGCAGGGTATCGAGAATGCTACGGCTACTTCGAAGATTCAGGGCAGGACATTCCACGACATCTGGAAACAGAACGGAACGGTTATAGAGGATGTTCACGGCGTTGTGTCGCCGGACGGGAAAGCGTTGAAGACAACGGTTGACGGAACAGACATGCAGGGCCGTCCTTACCACAACGAATTAACTTTCGACAGACAGTAGCTCGATCGGGTATTTAGGAGTTTCACGATGACCACATGGTCAAAAGAAGAACTGAGCAAGATTGCTGAAGCCGATGACTTGCACATCTCACCGTTCCGTGAGGACGGTGTGACGTACGGCACGCCGACGTGGATTTGGTCCGTCGCGGTCGGCGACGCGCTCTACGTGCGCGCGTACAACGGACAGAGCTCTCGTTGGTACCAGGCGGCGGCGCGGCAAAAGGCGGGGCGGATCACTGCCGCGGGCATGACAAAGGAAGTCAACTTCGAGCCCGTGGACGGAGAGATCAACGGCCTCATCGACGACGCATACCGGGCGAAGTACCGGGGCAGCCCGTATCTCAGCCCGATGATCGGCGCACGCGCCCGCTCGGCGACTATCAAGATCGCGCCACTGCGACGGTGACTCCGCCCCGGTCCGCGCTACCTGCCCGAGGTAATCTGTCTCGTGTGGAATAAAAAGATCAGTCCCGGCAAAGTGTTCGACCTGACCGTGCAGCTGGACAAAGGGTCGAGGAGAGCTACCGCGCGATGGACGAGCGCCGCGCAATCAAGATCTGCTGCGTCCGTAAGCGCTCTTGCGCCCGCTGTCACAATACGAAGCGACAGCAAATGACAAAGAGGAGCACAGATATGCACATCAAACGAGTTGGCTCGCAGCCTTCCGCGAAAGGACCTTCGGAGTGGTTCACTGGGACGGTACGTATCGATCCGCTTTTCCAGGCCCCTGATCCGGCGCTCGTTCAAGGCGCTAGCGTGACGTTCGAACCCGGTGCACGAACTGCATGGCATACGCATCCGCTCGGGCAGACTCTCATCGTGACCGCGGGCTGCGGCTGGGCTCAGCGCGAAGGCGGACCGATCGAGGAGATCCGGCCCGGTGATGTGGTCTGGGTCCCACCCGGCGAGAAGCACTGGCACGGAGCGACACCGACAACGGGTATGACGCACATCGCCATTCAAGAAAAGCTCGACGGCAAGGTCGTCGACTGGATGGAGCAGGTTAGTGACGAGCAATACCGGAACTAACCTGACGCGCTAGAGAATCTTTGTTGCGCCGGCAGCTTTGCTTGCTTTCCCAGCCTTAACGTGCGCCCAGGCGCAGAAGACAACGGTCACCCCCAAGCTCCGACGCTCTTCGGCCAATACCGGCGCTTAATGATGTTCGAATGGCCTGGCCGGCGCTCGAGAGATACGCGCAGCGACCCGTCATGGCCGATCTCCGGAAGCGTCTTTATGATGCGAAACCTAGCCTTTGCGAGATGCACGAGCCTTCGATAAGTTTTGCTTCACTCTGAGCTTCACAATTCTTTCGATTAGGTCATAGGGAATCGGCTGGTGGAGCGGGAATTGCAAGCTGCCCTTCTTTCCTGCGTAAGTTGAAATCGACTTTTCTAGCGCTGCGTCGCCCCTCACTGGTGGATAGAACCCGATGTGCTTCTTGAAGGCAGCGAAGTACACCAAGATACCGTCTAGCGTGAACGCTGGAATGCCGTAGCTGATTGTCTCCTGCGCCTCCGGTGCAGCCTGCCTGATCGTCAACCTTATTCTTTCGAGGATCGCTCGAATGTTAGGCGAAAACGATGCTATGTATTGGTCGATGTTCGTGGGCGTGACCCGACCGGCCGGCATAATTCTTCCGTGCGCCGCGTGCGACAAACGGGAGCGGAGGCTCACGGCAACAACAATGATAAATCAACCGACCCCTGGCAGATATGGGCAGTGACGGCAAGAAGGCTTAGAGCACCGGACTGCGGTCTTGATCTGGCTCGACAGCTGCCACGTGCGGGGCGTCATCCCACACTGTAATCAGCAGCGTGCTTGCCAGTGCGAGTAACCCACCGGCGATCATGAACTTTGTCAAACGTTCGTGAAGCACCGCGGCCGCGATCAAAACGCCGAAGAAAGGAATCAGGTAATTCGATAGGGCTGCCTGCGTGGCATCGAGCCGAGTCAAGACATTCAGGAAGATAACCATCGACAGAAAATACTGGAATACGGCCAGAATCGCCAGGCCAAACCACACAGTTTTCGAATAGTGCGCCAGATTTACGAATCCGGAAGGCTCAGCCGCCAGGGTAATTGGTAACAGAACTGCCAGTAAGGCGTAGTAGCTATACAGAAGGACTTTAAGCGGGGAATGATGTTCCAAAACCTTCTTACTGTAGGTGTTGTAGAAGGCGCTACCCAGCACGCTCAGGAAAATCAGCGAATTTCCACCAAGGTATCCATGACCGAAATTCAAGCTGCTCCAGTCCACGCCGGAACACGCCAAGACTCCGAGGATCGCCAGGCCAAAACTGATCCAGCGAATATTGGTCATATGTTCGTCAAGGAGGAAATGCGCCATTACTGCGGTCGAGATCGGCATAATCAGTGCCAGTAGCGCGGCGTTTGACGCGGGGGCGTACCGAACTCCCCAGGTGATGAACAATTGCGCGACGAGCTGACCCAGAATTCCCAGTAAGATGAAGCTCCAGATGTCCTGTTTTTGGACGCGAATCCTCGGCTCTCGTTTCACCAGCACGATCAACATCAAGGTGGAGAGCGCGATAGGGAACGTGACGGCAAATAGCGGGCCCATTTGTTCCTGGACAAGCTTCACCATCACAAACTGGCTAGCCCACATCAGGTTGCAGGTAAGCAACAGGAGCCAATCGACTACTTTTGCAGGTCTCGCCGTCATAGACGGCCAACCCGCTCGAGGGCAGCGCGAAGACTTGCTTCAATCAGCTCGCACATTTCGTCGATGTCTTTCTCTTCCGCGATCAGCGGCGGCGCTACGGCGAACCAGCTAGGGTCGATTCGAAGAATGATTCCATTCTCGAGGGCCGTCTTTTTCAGTGCATTTCCTAACTGGGGAAACGGCTGCATGGTCTTGGTATCCTTCACAAGCTCGACACCAAGCAGAATGCCTTTGCCGCGAACTTCTCGAACCACACCGTACTTCCTCAGGCAGATGAGCCTTTGGCGCAGATACTCGCCCAATCGCTGGGCCTTAGCGCAGAGACGACTTTCCGTGATCTCGTCCAGGACGGCAAGACCCACCGCGCAGGCAAGTGGATTGCCGGCAAACGTATGACCATGGGCGAAATGAAAACCCTCTTCAGGCGCCCCACGAAATGCCTCCGCCATATCTTCACGGGCGATCATGGCACCGAGCGGCGCGGCGCCGCTCGAAATGCCCTTCCCGGCGCAGATTATGTCCGGCGTAACTCCATAGGTCTCGGCGGCGAACATATTGCCGGTCTTGGCGAATCCCGTAATCACCTCGTCGAAAATCAGCAAGACATCATGCTTATCGCAGACTTCGCGCAGAATCTCGAAATATTCCGCAGTCGGCGTGATAATGCCGCCGGTATTCCCTACCGGTTCTACCAGGAAACCGGCCACTGTGCTGGGATCTTCGTGGAGAATAACGTCTTCAACTGAACGCGCGGCAAAACGGTTTGCTTCTTCCCATGTAGGGAAACGATCGCGATAATGACTGGGCGGAAATACCTTCAGGAAGCCATCCATCTGCGGTTCGAATTTGGATTTCCTCGAGCCGTTTCCGCTAGCACCCATGCCACCGAAGGTGCCGCCGTGATAAGCGTAATAGCGGCTGATGAACTTGTACTTGTTCGGCCGGCCCGTCTGTTTAAAGTACTGGCGTGCAAATTTCAGGGCCGATTCAATCGCTTCGGAACCGCCGCTAAATGGCTTGACAAATTTCAGATTTCCGGGCGCGACGTCTCCCAGTCTTTCTATGAAATCCAGCAGCACATTGGTGACGCTGGTCAGCGGCGGCGCAAAGGTTACTTTTTCCATCTGGTCGCGCATGGCCTTCATCACGCGAGGATGCCGGTGCCCCAGAACGGCGACAAAAATTCCGCCTATCGCGTCAAAGTAGCGCTTGCCGCTGGTGTCCCAATAGTAGAGACCCTCGGCTCTCTCTATCACCAGCGGGTGTTCGAGGAATTCCGACGTCGCCTGGTAATCGATGAAGGTGCGATTGAGTAGCCTGAGTTGCCTCTCTGTCAATTGCATGATCAGTTCTCCGAAGGTAGGCCCGCGCTGAACCCACCGTCGACGGCGACCGCTGCGCCGGTGATGAACGAGGCCTCATCGCTTGCCAGAAACACAGCCAGCTGCGCCACTTCTTCCGGTTTGCCAATTCTGCCGAGCGCATGCAGCTTTCCGGCTTGAATCCGCGCCGCGTCGGGGTCTGGCTGAACCTGGAAATATCCCTCGGCCAAGCCGGCGTCAATGTAACCCGGGCAGATTGCGTTGATCCGAATCCCTTCCCAGCCATGATCGATGGCAAGAGCTTTGGTGAAACCGAGGATCGCCGCTTTTGTGGCGCAGTATCCAGCGCACATCGGCTCCACGAACGTACCATTCACCGACGACATATTGACGATGCAGCCGCGCGTGGCTCGCAGATGAGGCAGAAAATACTTGGAACACAGAAATACGCCGCCCACATTGACTGCCATTTGCCGGTTCCATTCCTCGGGCGTCGTATCTTCGATCTTCTTGTTGACTTGGATTGCGGCATTGTTCATCAAGATATGGATAGCGTGAAATTGGCTGATGATGGCATCGACCAACCGTCGCACGGATTCCGGATCGGCGACATCCGTCGCAACGGACATAGCCGTTCCTCCTTGGGCCTGGATCAGATTCACGGTTTCTAAAGCCGCCGCAGCGTTGATGTCCGCCACCACCACGCTGGCTCCTTCGCAGGCGAATGCTTTTGCGATGGCTCGTCCGATGCCGGCGCCGCCGCCTGTGACCAGCGATACCTTGTTGGCCAGGCGCATTACGCGATCCGTCTCCGGTCGAGTCTCACTCAGTTGCCGCCTCCCTTGAAAAAAACGCTCCCTCGCGGTCGCGGCTCGGTTGTGGTGTCGTTTCCACAACCATCAAAACAACAAGCGCAGTCCAAATTGCATACGCCGATTGTCGACGGACGTCGAAAAGATCTGGCCTTCAGTTGGATCGCCCACGTTTGCATCCGGAGTTGCGAAGTTCGGGTGGTTGAATGTATTAAACGCATCTGCGCGAAATTGTAATGAATATCGTTCGGCGAGTTTAAAGGTCTTGAATAGCGACGAATCCAGTTGCTGAAGGCCGTCTGTATGCAGCGGGTTAATTCCTCCGTTGCCATAGCTATCTACCGTCAGATCATCCACAAAGCAACTGGTATTGAACCACAAGTTCACGGTTGGATCCGGCAGGTTGCCGCTGCAAACACGGTTCGGCCGGTTCGCCTGGCCGTTGTTGAGAAGGCTAACAGAGGAGGTGACGTCGAATCGGAGCCCGCTGCGAATGGTCAGGAATCCTGAGTATTGCCAGCCTCCCAGCAACGCATCCGTCAGCCGGTTCGCATTCGAGAGAAACTGCTTACCCCGGCCTACCGGAAACTCATAGCTGAACTGTGCGCTAAAGGTGTGCGCGATGTCCTGTACTGTTGGCCCGTAATACTGATTGATATTTGTCTGGTCAATATTGTTTCCGTTCGCAAAGTTGCGCCCGTGAGCGTAACTGGCGCTCAGAGTCAGGCCATGGCCCGGTTGTGCGACCACGCGGGCAGTGAGCGCGTCGTACCAACTGCTCGCATTTGAAAACTGAACCGGAATATCGCCCAGTTGCGGGTATTCCTGCGCCAACGGTCGCGCCAAGTTATAGTCGACTCCCGGCGGCTGCGGCGGCGCCTGGTTAATGTTCGTAGTGTGATTGTTGTGCACGCCACGCACGCGCAGATAGCCCACATCGACCAATAGCCCGCGGGCCAGCTCGCGCTGCAGATTGACGGAAGTTTGCTGTACCTCCTGGCTCTTCCAGTCTGCGTCGGTGCCTCGAATCACTGCGTTCGCCGGAATGATCAGGTTCCCGGAGGAATCGTACTCTGCCGTTGCCAGCGGCAGGCCGTTTTGCGAAAGCAGCAAGCTCGGCGTCAGGTTATTAGGCGTAAGAAGCTGTTGTTTCGCGTAATTGGGATACCCCAAACCGAGAATCGTTAGCGGACCTGTCCAATACGTTTGCCAGTAAGAAATGCCGAAGCCCGCTCTCACGCTGGTCTTGCCCTTGTCAGGCGACCAGGCAAGTCCAACTCGCGGACCGACATCGCCTTTGTCGAGATTGAGCGAAGGGCTACGATCGTTGTTCGTGGCAACGACAAGTTGATTCGTCGCCGTGTCCCAATTCGATTGGCGATTGTATCTTTCGACGGGCCGAGTGGTTAGCTCGTACCGAAAGCCTAAATTGAGCGTCAGCGAAGGTAGAATCTTGAAATCGTCCTGCGCATAAAACGCATTCTGCCAGTACGTTTGATACGGCCATCCGTTCACAAAACGCGCGCGGGCGCTGCTGGTCATCGTGCCGAGCAGGAAGCTCGGATAGGCGAACGGCGGCGCGACTCCATCGTACGATGTCATGGCTGGATCGAACGTGAGCGAGCCGCGCGGGTCGTCGCCACCGATCGTGTCGGCCGAAGTGTCTTCAATGTGGTTCAGATTCGCGCCGAACTTAAATGTGTGTTTTCCCTTCACCCACGTAAAGTTGTCCGTCGCGGCGATCGTGTTGCTGATGATGAAGGCAACCCAATCCGGTTGTCCGAAATTTGAAAACGGTGGAAGTGACGTAAGTTCGAAGATACCTTGCGTAATCGAATCACCCAGGTTGCCATTGGGAATTCCATAGTAGTTGTTCCAATCCTTGTCCATGGAATTGGTTCCGGTATTTACGTGCGTCCGGTTGTAGCCGATGCGCGCCTCGTTCGCTTGAGACGCGTTTAGCGTGCTCAGCAGAGTCAGCTGCATGTTTTGGTTCACGCTGTGCGAATTGGCTTGACCGTCCTGAAAGAACTGGTTAATGTTGGTCGAGTTCCCGTTTGTGGAATCGAGCAGCGAGTAGCGGAAAAACAATCGATGCTTATCCGATTCATTGAAATCGATTCGCCCGTCTCCCTGATGGGCATCTTGCGTGTTCTGGTAAAGATAATACAAGTTATTCGTGAGGCCCGGAAGATTGGCCACGCCGAAGATATGGTCGGCATTCATCTTCGCGGCAGCCGGGTCGAAGCGGCTTGCTGGAATGATGTTGCCCGGGAAGGGTGAGGCCGAGACGACGTTCCCGTTCTGGTCAAAGACTCGGGAGAACGGATCGTAGAGTTGGGCATACGTGCTGTCGGCGCCTGCGGGCGGGGTCAGGGAATAGAGTTCGGAGAAATTGCCTTGATACATGTTCGCGGTGGGCGCGCTTGTGTACTCATAAGTGCTCGTATTGAATAGAGTGCCTTGATAGTCGGCAAAGAAGAATAACCGGTTTTTAAGGATCGGCCCTCCTACAGCGCCTCCAAATTGGTTTCGCCGGAAGGGAGTGGACTGGGTGGCGAAATAGTTGTTCGCATCCGTCGCGTTGTTTCGCAGGTATTCGAACGCAGCCCCGTGATACTCGTTGGTTCCCGATTTAGTGACAATATTGATGACCGTGCTTCCCGAGAAACCATACTCGGCATCGTATTTCCCGGCAAAGACCTGAAGCTCTTCGATACCCTCAATCGGCGGGACCACTCCGATATAAGCGTTCTGCGGTTCCCGATTGAAAATGCCTTCAATATAAACGCCGTTAGCGTTGGCGTCGACGCCGCCAATGGAACTCAATTGAGGCCGTGTCAGGCCGATGGCCGACCCATTCTCGCCGCCATTCGAGCCATAGTTGCCGCTACCTGCCCCATTATTGGCGCCCGGCAACAAATTCATTTGGTATAGCGGATTCCGGTCTATATTCGGCAATGTATCGAGGGCCTTATAACCAAATGTCTGAGTAAGCTCCGCGCTTTCCGTATTCACCGCCAGTGGATTGGCTTGCACCTCCACGGCTTGTCTTACCTGGCCTAGCTGCATCGTAAAGTCGAGGCGTGCCGTTCCGCCTGCAGTCACTTCCACACCCTTTTCAATGCTATTGGCAAATCCTTTTGATTCCACCTCGACTGTGTACTGGCCGGGGATTAGGAAATTGATCAAGATAGCTGCCGTTATCCTGCGTCGCCACACTCGTAGCTACGCCTGTCTGCTCGTTGACTGCCCGGACCGCCGCTCCCGCTATGAAAGCCCCGCCGGAATCCGTCACGAAACCAGTGATCTTGCCCGTGTTGATTTGGGCCGCAAGTGGCGAGACGAGACAGCATGCGGCAAGAATGGCGAAAAGCCATGCGGACATACACTTCGCGTGGCGTAGACGCAAAACCTTGGGAAACATGGATCCCTCCCGTTTAGCCGAGTTTTAAAACATCATATGTTTTTGAAAGTTGGACGTCAAGATGTTTTTATTCGGCCTTCAGGGGGCTAACCGGCGAATATCAGAAGGCGACAAGTCGGGAAGATCAGGCAAGATTCAGCAGCGCCTTGCGAGAATCCTCGATCGTGCCCTTCATCAACCGCCGCACGGCCTGCCGGGCTCCAATGGGATTGCGGTCGCGGATCTGCTGAAAGATATGATTATGCATATCAAAACCGGTGTTGTAGCTGGTGGTCAGTTTGATTTGCTGCAGAAATACCGACATCACAGGGTCGAGCACCATCTCGAGGTATGGATTGTGCGCCGCGCGCATCACTGCACGATGAAATCGAAGGTCTGCCTCAATGGTGCTTTCGAGGCTGCCTCCTTTCTGCGCCATGCCCATCAGCGCGCTCTCGATCTCCTTCAAATCCTCTTCCGTAGCCCGTACGGCGGCCAAGCTGGCACTTGTCTCTTCGAGTACTTGCCGGAGCTCGAGCATCAACTCCATTTCGGCGAGCGTCGGCACTGGCTGATCCCGAAAAAGCAGGAGCAGCGATTCCTTGACACGATCGGGTTTCGGGGCCACAGTCAGTGTTCCGCGGCCGGCACGCACCTCTACGGCGCCTCTGTCCTCGAGGATCTTCATCGCTTCCCGGATCACGATGCGGCTGACTCGAAATCGATCGGCCAACTCCGCTTCTTTGGGAAGGCGTGAGCCGGGCTCGGGATATTCCTCCGCGATCATGCGCTGAATCTCGTGGAGCGCCTGTTCGCTGAGGCGCCCGTTACGAAAGGTGCGCTTCTGCATGGAAAAGTACCCTTTCAATCTTATGCCGAGCGTTCAGACTTGACGGAATGCGGGCGAAAACATATGATGTTATGCGTTCTAACGCTTCGTTGCCCGAAATTCTGATGGCGCTTCGACTTGCCTTGCTTATACTCGCTACAACTCTCGTCGCTACCGAACCACCGTGGTTCGTAAATGCGCAGCTCCCTTTCCACCGGGCCGTCCTCGATTCCCAAGGTAAACTTCTGGCTTGGTTTGAACCCGAGCAGCATCGGGGATACGACAAGGTTCTGCATCTCGGTTGGGACTTCATCGAGCATAGGGTTCCACGCGATACACGCCACAACACCGGCCTCAAAATCTATCTCATCAACTCGGTTATGAACGGCGAGACGCTTCAAGGCCTAAACTGGCAGCACAATCCCGCCATGGTCTATGCAGCGTTCGTCGATGGCGTCACTGGCTGGTATCCATACTCGGGCGACGAAGAAGCTATCGGCGTCGTTCGCGGGATGCTCGATTATCAGCTTGCTCATGGAACGACGCCCGCCGACTGGAACTGGCCGAGCGTCCCATTTGCAACGGCATGCGACGACCAGACGGAATACGGTCATTGCATCCAGGATTTGCCCAAAGAATTCTTCGGCGGTATCGAGACAGACAAGATCGGCCAACTCGGGACCGGCTACACCTTGTTTTACGAGATGACGAACGACCGCAAGTATCTCGACGCTGCCCTCCATTGCGCCGACGCCTTGGCGCATCACGTTCGAGAAGGCGATGACGACCATACCCCTTGGCCTTTCCGTGTTGACGCGCGCACGGGGGTTACTTTGGCGCTCGAGGAATACGGCGGCGATGTTGCGTCTTCCGTCCGCATGTTCGACGAACTGATTCGGCTGAAGGCCGGCGACACAGCAGCGTACCAGAAAGCCCGCGACATGGCCTGGAATTGGGTGCTTCAGCATCCTCTCAATCGCAGCAGCAAGGCTTGGGACAAATGGTCCGGATTTTTCGAGGATGTACCGCGGCGCACAGACAACGTGAACCAATTCCTGCCGGACATGACTGCCTACTATATTCTCAGCCGCGAAAATCCCGCGTCTGTGGATTCAGAATGGGTGAGCCACGTCGGGCATTTGATCGACTGGGTACGGCTGCGTTTTGGCCGCGGCCCTTTCTTCGGCGCGTGGGCGATTGATGAGCAAGGCACGCCGGACGGGCGCGGCTGTTGTTCACGAGCCGGTCAAGGCAGCCACGGAGGGCGATGGGCTGCAATCAACGCGCTGTTCGCGGAACGGACTGGCGACGGGCAGGCGCGCGAAGACGCCTTCCGGTCGATGAACTATGCGACTTACTTTGCCCGTTCCGATGGGCTCATCGCCTGTTGCGGAGCCGATTACCACGACCCCTACTGGTTCAGCGACGGTTATGCCGACTATCTTCGTCATTTCAGTTGGACTATGGGAGCGCTTCCAGATCTGGCGCCCGCCGGCGAGAATCATCTTCTCCGTTCATCAACAGTGGTCCAACAAGTCAATTACAGGCCCGGCAAAATCTCTTACCGGACCTTCGATGCCACCGGCGTTCAAGTGCTGCGGCTCAACTTCAAACCTCGGCGCATTGCCTGCGGTGGCGCTGTTCTTGGTGAAAGAGCGGATATCCGCGAACCGGGCTACACGGTCGAGCCCGAGGCCAAAGGCGACTTCATCGTTCGGATTCGCGAGCGTGGATCGACTGAAGTTGTTGTGGAAGGAAATCCCACACCACGCGAATGATTCGCCTCGAAAACTCCGCGCTCGAAGTAAGTTTACTTCCCGAAATCGGCGCTAAAATATTCGATCTCATTCATAAGCCCACGGGGCACAATTTTCTGTGGCACAATCCGCGAATTGCTCCCCAGCCATATCCGATTGAGGCGAATTTCGACAACTATTGGTGTGGCGGCTGGGACGATGGATTCCCGACTTGTGAGGCTTGCTCACATAACGGAGAGGCTTATCCAAACCTTGGTGAGCTGCGATCAGTGCGGTGGCAGGTAGAATCTGTCAACGCGTCAGGAACCGAGCCATTCGTCACGCTTTCGGCCTTTGGGCCAATCAGTCCGGTGCAAGCACGGAAAACAGTTCGGCTGAAAGACAACAGCGTGGAGATGGAGTTTCAGGTTCAGCATCTCGGACAGTTGCCAATCGACTTCATCTGGGGGACGCATCCGGCCTACGTCATCACACCCGACTGCGTTATCCACATACCGGCGCGCACTGGAATTGTGGGCCAGGCCAATCGACCCGCTCTGGGCGAGCCCGGTCAGCGATACGGCTGGCCCATCCTCAACACTCCAGCCGGCGAAACTGACATGAGCCGCGTCATGCCACCCGGTGAATATGCGGCCGGCCACTATGCGGCTGATCTTTCGGCGGGTTGGTATGCGTTGGAGTATCGAAACCAAGGCATTGGAATTCTTTTCGAGTTTCCGCTGGAAACATGCCCGTATCTGTGGCTTTGGCTGAGTTACGGTGGTTGGCGCGGCTATTACTTAGCCGTGATCGAGCCATGGACCAGTTGTCCGGTGACACTCTCGGAGGCAGTCGCCGCTAATACGCATCGAGTTCTTTCGCCGGGTGGCGTATTCTCGTGCACGGTACGTGCGACACCGTGGTCCGGTCGCGAATCACTAGAGCAACTGTTATCGACCCGTGGCTTGAGGTAAATCATGATTCGTTTTCGCTGCTGCGCTCTCTTTGTGTTCTGCACTTCGGCTTCTTTGTTAGCGCAGGCGCCATTCCAAGTAATTTCCACCGTGAATGCGCCGACCATAGCGGGCAGACCCGTTCAGCTCGACAGAAGCGGCAAACTCCTGCCATGGCCGATGCCGGAGGATACCGGCTATTCGTATAGCTCGCACGTGCTTACGCAGTGGAGCATTCTTTGGGACCAATACAACCGGCACCGGCTTCCTTATTTCTTCTGCTGCTTCGACTTCGACCGAACCACGTTCGAGTTGCAGCCGGACTATCACTGGGCCAATTCGACTGCGTACCTGCGCGCCATGATGGAGGGCTTCATCGAACGTTTGTATCCGTTTACCGGTGACCATAACGCCGTTGTGTTTCTCGAGGATCTGGTCGATTACGAACTCGAAAACGGGCTGACACCCGAAGGTTACGTCTGGGCGCGCGTTCCGTATACATCGGCGAACCCAGGCGACCGG
Source organism: Bryobacterales bacterium (assembly GCA_963722585.1). Taxonomy (GTDB): domain Bacteria; phylum Acidobacteriota; class Terriglobia; order Bryobacterales; family Bryobacteraceae; genus KBS-96. Next base: position 222,120 of record CAVRNU010000019.1, read on the forward strand.
CGCTATACAGGTTGGAGCCGTCACGGCGAGGATTACATCGAGCCGCATGTCGTTGGCGAGGATGGCTACGGCTACCTTCGTTTGTATGAAATGACGGGTAATACGAAGTACCTCGAGGCGGCCATCCGTTGCGCCGACGCGCTCGCAAAGAATTACAAACCTGGCGATGCGAAGAAATCGCCTTGGCCGGTGCGCTGCCACGCGCGCGACGGAACGCTGGATGCACCCGGGATGGGTCCGTACTCTGCAAACGTTGTTGAGCCAATCATGCTCTTCGATGAGCTGATTCGGCTCGACCGGGGTAACGTTTCGGCCTACAAACAGACGCGCCAGGCTGCCTGGGACTGGCTTCAAAAGTACCCGATGCAGAACAACGTGTGGGTCGGCTATTTCGAGGATGTCCCGCCACGCATGGAAAACATGAACCAGGTGATTCCGCTCGAGTATGCCCGCTACGTGCTGCTCAACCCCGACAAAGATCCCGAATGGCGAGAGCACGCCCGCAAGCTGATCGAATGGGTGAAGACGACGCCCAAATGGCCGAAGTACATCGTGCATGGCGCGACCGTTACGACCGAGCAAGGCGACGGCAAGACGTTCTGCTGCAATCGTCCCAATGAATGCTGCGACAGTCACACTTCGCGTCTGGCTGCAGTCGAAGCGCTTTATTATGCTCGCACTGGTGAAGGCGCGTATCGCGAAGACGCCTTCCGGTCGTACAACTGGGTGACCTACTTCCAAGGCTTGCCGGAGAATGCGCACGCCCCGTTCGGGAACCAGTGGTGGTTCACGGATCAATTTTCCGATGGCCCTCGCCGCCTCATGGATGCGTTTTGGGCAGTCCCGGAATGGGCGCCGTCGGACGAGTCTCACGTTGTCGGATCAAGCTCGGTCGTTACCAAAATCGCCTATGGCCGCGGTTCGGTTACGTATTCGACTTTCGATCCGGTTTCGACCGACGTTTTGCGGCTGAATTTCAAGCTGGAGTCGGTATCGTCGGGAGGGCGAAAACTTTCCCGACGCAGCGACCTCAACGAAGAGGGCTACACCTTTGATGACGCGACGCGCGTTCTTCGCATCCGGCACGAAAGATCGCACGATGTGGACGTGCAGGGATCGGCTTCCGAGCCTGTCCCGTTGATCGTCGATTTCGATAATCCACATGTAGGAGCCAATGTAGTTCTCCGCGGCCAATATCCTTCCGGAGTGATCGACTGGGGCGAAGGTCAGTGGAAGGTATGCCCGCCGGCAGGACGCATGACGAGCTTCTCGCTTTGCGCCGTGGACACCGATGCATCGAAGGCGGAGTTCCGCTTTGCCTTTCCAAAAATGCTGATTCGCGCGGACGTTTATAACCCGACAGACAAGGAAATTACCCTGACTTTGCGCTCCCCTGAAATGCGCGAGGTCACCTTCCAGTTGAAACCGGGACAACTCGAACGGATCAAAACCGGCTGGGCAGATCGCGCCTCGGCCGTAAGTTTTGAATCCTCCGGACTCTCGCTTCTCCGATTTGACAACCTCGCCTATTCGCCATACCTGTGGGCGGGTGTCAACTGGCCGGAGTAAAGGGTCGGTCGAACGCCGAAGATGTCACTCATTCACCGTGAGTGAATCATGGGGAACAACTGCCGGATGCGCGCTTCATCCGGCTGCGCGCCATACTCGCAGATTTCAAAGGCCTCATAATACCGAGTTGCGTTTCCTTCTTCAGGACCATACCATTTCACCAGTGACGCCCGAACGGCTGGGCTGATTTCATGCATCCTGGTGCGCTTCAGCCACGCCTTACGCTCAGCCGGGTCTTTAGGGACTTCATCGAGCTTGCCATCTACCCATGGCAGCCATTCATAGACCTGCGATACGTGTGCATCCAGCGCGTCGATTTTCTTTTCAACGACGTCATCGATTCTCACTGCAATGTCGGGCCGAAACGGATTGGGCCGCTGGAAACGATCTTCGTAGTAAAGAAACACTGGATTCTTGCGGAGCGCCGGTGTGTCGGGTGTGACGCTTGGCACCACGACCATATAGGCGGCGTCCTGAACTAGGACACCTGTGTACCGGTGATCGGGATGATAGTCGTTTGGACGCGGCGCCAGCACAACATCCGCATTCCAACGCCGGATTTGGCGAATGATCTCTTGCCGAACTTCGAGCGTGGGAAGCAACTCCCCGTCGTGATTGTTCAGCACCTCATACTCGATGCCCAAACGCCGCGCCGATTCCTGCGCCTCAGCGGCTCTACGCTGCGCCAATTCGCTACCGTGCATCGTTTGATGTCCCGCGTCCCCGTTTGTGACCGAGACAAATTTCACGGCGTCGCCCATCCTGGCCCAAAGTGCCGCAGTACCCGCGGCGCGAATATCGCAATCATCGGGATGCGCACCGAAAGCGATGATGCGGATCTTTTGAGTCTGAGCCATAAGGGTAGTTGCAGCAGCCAGCACGAGAACCAGGGCTTTCACGGTTTGAATCCTCCAGCTATGGACCTTGATAAGCTATCATCGCGAACACCAGAAGCTCGAGCCTGAACCCAAACTGTCTGGGAGTTTCATACAGGAGAGTGGCAATCATGATTGACGACGCGGCTCTGGACAAAACAACGGAGATCTCACGCCGGAACCTCCTTCGGGGCGCAGCGGCATCGGCTGGTTCGTTCCTGATCGTTCCACGGCACGTCCTGGGAGGCGCCGGCTACGTACCCCCAAGCGACAAGGTAACCATCGCCTCTATCGGGCTGGGGCGACAAGGGCAAGCTGTCTCAATGGAATTGCTGGCTCGTTCCGATGTTCAGATTGTTGCAATCTGCGATTGCAACGCGGGCAGCAAGAACTATGTCGAATATGGCGATAACGCTCTGCTGAAAGCGGCTCGCAAGTTGCTCGGCTCTGGATACGAGAACTGGGGCGAGGATCTGGCCTCGCCGGGCGAAGTGCAACTCACGCATGAATTCCGAACCAGTCTCGGTATGGGGGGACGTGAACCGGCCCGCCGCCTCGTTGAAGCATATTACGGTTCGCGAAAAGACTCGGCCTCCGGCGCCTACAAAGGATGCAGCGCTTATAACGACTATCGTGAATTACTGGCAAAGGAAAAAGATCTCGATGCGGTCTACATCGCAACGCCCGACCATTGGCACGCGGCGATCTCGATAGCGGCGATGCGCAAGCACAAACACGTGTTATGTCAGAAGCCTATGACGCACACTATTGCCGACGCACGACGAGTAGCGGCCGTCGCTCGGGAGACAAAGGTAGCCGCTTCCATTACCGTCAATAATCCGTCCTCGGAAAGCACGCACTTAATCGCTTCCTGGATCGCCGACGGCGCAATCGGTCAAGTCCGCGAAGTGCACAATTGGTCGAGCCGGCCCTTCTGGCCCCAAGGCGTTGAACGCCCCAAGGACGTGGATGCGATTCCCGCCGGCCTTGACTGGGATCTTTGGCTCGGGCCGGCTTCGGAGCGGCCCTTCAACAAGGCCTACCTCCCGTTTGTTTGGCGCGGATGGTACGACTTTGGCGACGGCTCGTTTGGCGATATGGGTTGCTATAGTTTTGCAGGCGTATTTAAAATTCTTAACCTCACACCGCCCCTGTCCGTCGAATCGAGCACCAGCGAATCCTACGACGAGACATTCCCCAAATCGTCGCTCGTCTATCTGACCTTTCCAGCTATCGACAACCGTCCGGCCCTACGCATGTCCTGGTATGACGGAGGTCTTCGGCCGCCGCGGCCGGCAGGTCTGGGCCCTGAGGATAAGCGCCTGTTCGAAGGCGGCGAGGATGGTGAGGGCATTATGTATGTCGGCACCAAAGGAATTTTGCTGGCTGGGTTCAACGGCAATCGGCCGCGCGTGTATCCCGAATCCCCAAAATATCAGACACCCCCGCCTCCCGCTCGAACGGGCCCCCACATCGATATCGCAATTGACCAGTGGCTCGCCGCTTGCAAAGGCGGCCCCGCTCCCGTTGCCAATTTCGAAAGTGAGAGCCCGGTCACAGAGGCCTTTCTCCTCGGTTGCATTGCGCAGCGGCTACCGGGCGAATTCATCGCTTGGGACACGGCAAGGATGCGCATCACAAGTTCGGAAAAAGCGAACGCATTCGTGGATCCTCCGGCTCGGACTCAATACGGTGTCACTTAAGACTGTCTGCCCTCCTGGCGAAGTTGATCATACCTGCAGACTACGCAGGTAAGGAACGCTGGCCCGCATCTTCTCCAGATCCATCTCGACGAAGTAGTTCTTGATACCGCCCGTTTTGGCGGCGGTAAAGATTCTCTTCCAATCGAGCGTGCCTTGTCCTATCGGCACAATTTCCCTGGTCTTATCCGACCATCCTTGAGCATGCATGGAAATGAAGCGGCCTGGGTACTTCGTAAAATACTCGGCTGCATCATAGCCGCGGCTGATAGTAGAAACCTGGAACTGAAATTTAACGAGCTTCGGATCGAGAAGCTCAAACAGTACGTCATACGTCCGTTTGCCGTCGACTGTCGAGAGCTCGAAATTCTCGTTGTGAAGACCCTGCTGGATACCTGCATTTGCCGACTGTTCGGCCATCTTGTTATATTCATCAGCCGCTCGCTTTACATCGTCCATAGTCGGATTGCGGGGCCCGTCGAGGCTCGGCACGAGCATTTGCGTCAAGCCGACGTCTTTTGCCCATTCAATTCTTCCCGGCAAGTCTTTCCGAAGTTCATGGATATCGAAGTGAGAACTTATGCATTGAAGGTTCACGTCACTCAAAATTTTCCGGAGCTCCGATCCTTTGTATTTGGCGAGGCCGCCGAAACCCGACTTCGCGTAGCCCACCGGCGAGCACAGTTCGATGGTCTGAAAACCAGCGGCGGAGAGCTGCTTGAGGGTGCCCGTGAAATCCTCCGCGATCATCTTCCTGACGGGATACGTCTGGCATCCAATGGGCAGGCCAAGCGGGTTCGCACCGATCTCCCGCGCACTACCAGTTAACAACCCGACGGCCGCAGCATTCGTTGCCATCTTTGAAAACTCTCTTCTCGAAATTGTAGACATCTGCGCCTCCCTAGGCACTGAACATTTGTCTCACATACCCATCCCAAAAATTGTAAGACTGCCCTCTTCGCAGTCGTGGCTCGGTTACGATAGTAGGCGCTTGTGTCGAGATCTTTCACTATTGTTTTGTTATGTGCCGTCGCGTCGTCTCTTGCTGATGGCGGTCAAGGCGCCGCCACCGCTCATTACTCCGCTTTGACGCAGATTAATCGCGGCAACGTTTCCCAGTTGCAGGTTGCGTGGCGATTCGATTCGCATGACGAATTTTCAGGATCGGAGATAGAGTGCAATCCCATTGTGATTGACGGCGTCTTGTTTGCGACGACTCCGAAGCTGAGAGTCGTCGCGCTGGATGCTTCGAATGGTCAGACGAAATGGAGCTTCGATCCTAATGAGGGGCATCGCGCCTTGTCGAAAATGCGGAATCGGGGCCTGGCGTATTGGCGCTCGGCCGATGGAGAAGACCGGCGCATTTATGTCGCCGTGCGGCAATACATGTACGCGCTTGACGCCCGCAGCGGCCAACCGGTGAAAGAGTTCGGAGATAACGGCCGCATTGACCTGAGCAGTGATTTGGGCCGCGACCCGGCGGGGCTCTTGATTTCAGCCACATCGCCGCCGGCCGTCTACAAAGATTTGCTGATTGTCGGAACGATCGTAAGCGAGACGTTGCCGGCGCTGCCCGGCGACATCCGCGCTTATGACACGCGCACGGGGAAGTTGAAATGGTCGTTCCATACCATCCCTCACCCAGGAGAGTTTGGCTACGAGACGTGGCCCGCGGATGCGTGGAAGTATATTGGCGGCGTAAATGCATGGTCGGGGTTGAGCGTCGATGAAAAGCGAGGTATCGTGTATGCTCCTCTCGGCTCAGCGACGTTCGACTTTTACGGAGCGAATCGCGCGGGCAACGATTTGTTTGCGAACTGCCTGCTCGCGTTGAAGGCTGAAACAGGGGAGCGGATCTGGCACTACCAGACGGTTCATCACGATTTGTGGGATCGCGATCTGCCCACGCCACCCGCGCTTGTCACGTTGAAACGCGATGGCAAAGAGGTAGATGCGGTAGCTCAGCCGACGAAATCCGGATTTGTGTACGTGTTCGACCGGGAAACGGGGAAGCCGCTTTTTCCGATCGGAACGCGCGCGTACCCGGCAAGCGACGTGGATGGGGAGATAGCGGCCCCCTCGCAGCCTCTGCCTCTTGAACCTGCGCCATTTGCGCGGCAGAGATTGACGGAGGACATGCTGACAACACGGACAAAGGAAGCGCATGATGCCGTTCTCGCCCAATTTCAGAAGCTCAAAAGCGCGGGTCAGTTCATTCCACCGAGCCGCGAAGGAACAATCATCTTTCCAGGCTTCGATGGAGGGGCCGAATGGGGAGGGCCGGCTTGGGATCCGGAAACGGGGCTCCTCTATATCAATTCGAATGAAATGGCATGGGTGCTCCGGCTGGTGAATCGCAGTTCATTAGCGAACGCGGCTACCGGACAAGCGCTTTATCTCAAAAATTGCGCGAATTGCCACCGCGCGGACAGGAAAGGAACGCCGCCGGAATTTCCGTCGCTCGTAGAGATCTCGAAGAAGATGAACGAGGATGAAGTGTTCGCGATGATCCGTCAAGGCGGAGGCAGAATGCCTTCGTTCGCACGGCTGCCACGGGAAGATGTTGCGGCCATTACGGCCTATGTGGTCCGCGGCGAAAGCGTCGCAGTCAAGGCCAAAGAGCAATCGGATCCTCGCATTGATCAGAAATATGCTATCGACGGTTACAACAAATTCCTCGATCCGGACGGCTATCCGGCCGTCAAACCTCCGTGGGGAACGCTGAACGCAATCGACTTGAACACGGGTCGATACCGCTGGAAGATTCCTTTTGGCGAATATCCCGAGCTGGCCGCGAAAGGAATGAAGAATACGGGCAGCGAAAATTATGGAGGGGCCGTTGTTACGGCGGGAGGATTGCTGTTCATCGGTGCGACCAATTTCGATCGCATGTTTCACGCCTTCGATAAGGCGACAGGCAAGCTGCTGTGGGAAGCCAAGCTGCCCGCGGCTGGGAATGCAACCCCGGAGGTCTACGAGGTCAATGGTCGCGAATTTATTGTTATCGCGTGCGGCGGCGGCAAATCGAAGAACGCGGCGTCGGGCGGAAGCTACGTGGCGTTCGCGTTGCCGGAGAAATAACCTGCTCTTGGCCGGTCGCTTACGCTTCGGGCTCCTTATGGGTGGGTCTAAGTCAGAAAATCGCCGCCTGATCCGTCGTCGTCCGAATAATCGTCGCTCGTGTCCGACGTATCGTCGTAATCCTGGCTCGCATCGTCGTTTTGCGAGCTGTCTTCGCGATAGTCTCGATCGTCGCTAGCTTGCTGTTCGGGCGAATCGTAATAATTGTTCACAGTTTCTTCGACCGGCGCGCCGTAGCCGCCAACGCCTCCGCCGCCGAAGAAGCCGCCACCGGAATGGGACTCGAACAAGGAGCGAATACCTTCAAAAGCGAGTGCGCCGGCAGCGACGCCTGCTGCCGTTTGAGCCGCGCCTTTGAGGAACGAACCGCTGCCGCCCGCACCTGAAGAGCCGGATGATCCGCTCGACACAGGGACGGCCTGGTAAGTAGGAGGCGGAGGTTGCGGCGCGGAATAGCCTTGTTGGGGCGGGGCGTAGCCGGAAGACCGTGGGGCGCCCTGGGTTCCAAGAAAACTCGAGGAGGAAGGCGCGGCTGGCGCCTGGGAGGACTGCTGAAGCTGTTGAATCTGCTGTTTAGCCTGGTCCAAAGCCATGTTCTGGATGAGCACGGTCTGCGTCATCAGGTACAGCGCATCGGGCCGTGAACCGATACGGGTACGAATGAAATCTTCCGCTTCTTTGTCTACGGGGGGTGCCGGGGTCTGCGCGACTTTATTCGCGAGATCGGTCAACATCTGGCGTTCTTCGGGTGTCATAGCCACTCCAATCTTAGAGACGCTTAGGTCTCGGGAGATGTTCCTATATTACGGCTAAGCCGGGTGGACGATTTTGTCGATGGCGGCTTGCGCGATGGGGTGGTAGCCCGGCCGCGCCCGGGCGTATACTTCGACCGCAAATTTGCTATGTTCGGGAGTTTTCATTAATTCCTTGTAAAGCGGGCGAATCATCTTCATGCGTCCGACTTCGAGCAAGAATCGCCTGAGGCGCGGGAAGGCCGGCTGGTAATCCGCCGCAACCACCATTTTGAGCCACTGGTCGAGGATCTCGTCGTTTCCGGTTTTTGTGAAATGGAAGGCGTGGTCGAGCTGCGACATTTGAGCTGTTGTAAGCGGCGAGGGTAGGACTTGCAAGAACTCGAGCCATGGCTGCGTGCTCCAGTGTTTCGTTTCGATTGCCGAAAGCTTCAGCTTCCCGTCATGCCAGGCGCGAGCTTCAGAGCCGACTTTTTCTAGAATCGGCGAGACGGCCTTCGGAGCTGACGCCGGCAGGCCAGATTCGTAAACCCATTCCTGCAACGGAATTTTTTGGGCTAAGTCGGGATGTTTGTCCAGAAGCTCAGTGATCAGGTAGACAACCATGGTTGCGGTGGTGATGCTTTGAAACGAGAAGTGATCGAAATACTTTTTTAGAAAATCGTCGAACGTCTGGCGGCCGAATGTTTCTTCCATTTGACGGAGAAACAGCGCGCCCTTGATATAAGGCACTTCGGTCATCGCATCTTCGGGGCTGCGGTCATTCAAGTCGATGTGAAGAATCTGGTCGCGCAGGTCGAAAGTTTCCAGTTCGTGATCGAGCTCGCGGCGGGCGATCACTTGCTCCATAAGGGCTTGCGGGCGGCCGTAAACCGCTTCTTGCACGCGGTTTTCGATGTAGGTAGTGAAACCTTCGTTGAGCCAGAAATCGCTCCACGTGGCGTTTGTGACGAGGTTGCCGGACCAGGAATGGGCCAGCTCGTGAGAGACGAGGCTTACCAGGCTCTTATCGCCTGCAATGACGGTGGGTGTGGCGAAAGTCAGGCGGGGATTTTCCATGCCGCCGAAGGGGAAGCTGGGCGGGAGGATCAGCAGATCGTAGCGGCCCCACCGGTACGGGCCGTACAGGTCTTCTACCGCTTCGACCAGCCGTTCCATGTCCCCAAACTCGTGAGCGGCACGGTTGAGAACCGGGCGTTCGGCATAGACACCGGTTCGCGGGCCGGTAGGCGAAAAGGCGATGTCGCCGATCGCGAGCGCGATCAGGTATGACGGGACCGGCAGCTCCATCGTGAACTCGTAAGCGCCGTTTCGCTTACCTTTTTGGTTAGCGCTCATTAGCGCCAGCAATTCCTCGGGCGCATGAATGCGCGCGGTATAGGTGATGCGGACGCCGGGCGAGTCCTGCAGCGGAATCCAGGTACGGGCGAAAATCGATTCGTTCTGGCTGAAGAGAAAGGGATGTTTTTTGCCGGCGGTTTGTGGCGGTTCGAGCCACTGCAGTCCGGTTGCGGTGGGTGCGCACTCGTAGGCGATGAGCACTTTGGTGGCAGTTCGCGGCAGGTCAATGGTGAGCGGCGAACCGAGCAAATTGTCTTTCGCGCCAAGCGTCCAATGAACTTTTTCGAGAGAGCCGTTTTCCGCGCCGGCTTCGACGGAGTGGATCGTCAAATCGTGCGTGTCGAGCACGAGCGGGGTGGAATCGCGCGCGATCCGCGTGATAAAGAGAGCGGCGGTGCCCGCGAGCTTCCGCTCGCCGAAGTAAGCAGTCAAATCAAGATCGAGATGGCGGACCCGGACTTTTTCGGGATTCGAGAAGGAATGAATATCGTGGGCTTCTGTGTTGTTCACTTGATTTTGAGGCTTGCATGCATTCCAGGCGAGCGCGGATGCGGAAATAGCGGCGAGCGCTTCACGGCGGCTGATGGTCATGCCGGGCTACTCGTACCTCAGGGCGACCATAGGATCGACTCTGTGTGGCGCGGCGCGCGGGCAGATAGGCTGCGATGGCGGAGGCGGCGGTGAGAAGTACGATAGCGGCTCCGATGCCAGTCAAGTCGACGGTCGGAAGATCGAATAGAAAGCTTTTCAACCAACCCGCGCCGGCCATGGCTAAGGGCGCGCCGAGAATCAATCCGAATAGGACGAGCGAGGCCGATTCGCGGAGGACCATCCACAGTACGTTTCCGCGCTCTGCTCCGAGTGCCATGCGGATGCCGATTTCTCTGGTTCTGCGGGCAACGGCGTAGGCCATCGTGCCGTACAGCCCGATGGAAGCGAGTAGCAGCGCGAGTAGCCCGAAAAATCCGCAGAAGGTGGTCAAGTTTTTCGCGGGGCGAAACGAGTCGTCCACTTGTTTGCCAAGTGTTGTAACTTTCTCGATAGGAAGCTTGCTGTCGATTTCATGGACGGCATTACGTATCTCAGCCGCTGCGCCTCTAGGATTGCCGGCGGTCCGAATCAGAAGTTCGCCCGAATAAGGGTCGGGGCCGATCGGCTGCCCGACGGCGAAATAAGCCATGGGTTTGGGTTTTTCGGTTGCGTCGTAGTACTTCGAATCTCGCTACGACTCCGACGATTTCAGCGCCGGGCGGTTTGAAAGGCCGCCCATGTAGATATGGCGGCCGATGGGGTTCTGGTTGGGGAAATATTGTTGCGCGAGAGCCTCGCTGATTACAGCTACCAGAGGCGACGCCGGCGTATCGCGTGGTCCGATCACGCGGCCCAGGAGCAGCGGAATCTGTAGCGTTTCAAAAAATCTCGGTCCAACCTCGACATCATACAGCTTCATCTCTTTGCCCGCAGCCGGCGTGTAGCCTTCAATTGAAAAATTTTCAGCCGATTCGGAGCCGCTGAGCGGACTGTATCGCGCGATGCTCGCCGACAGCACGCCTGGCAGCGCGTTGAGCCTTTCGTGCAGCTTTTGATATAGCGCGGGCAATTCGGCTGGTTGATATCCGGCCAGACGCGGATCGGTTCGAACCGAGAGTACGTTCTCGCGATTGAAACCGAGATCCTGATATTCGAGATTGACGAGGCTATGCGTGAGTAGGCCAGCGCCGACGAGGAGAACGGACGAAAGAGCGATTTGAACGATCAGGAAGGCGTGCGCCGGGTTGAACCGGGATCTGCCGGATTGTGCAGATCGAACGGAGGAGCCGAGGTTTCGTTCGAGGCCGCCGGCTCGTAGAGCGGGAACGAGTCCGAAGCCGATTCCGGTGAGGATGGAAATCGCGAACGTAAAGGACAGGACAAGAAAGTCGGGCCTGACCTTCACAACCGAACTGACTCCGACCATTGCCACCAGCGCCTTTACGCCCCACCACGCGAAGGCCACACCTGCTGCGCCGCCGAATACGGATAACAGGACGCTCTCGGTGAGCAGTTGGCGAACTAGGCGCGATCTTGATGCTCCGAGCGCCAGACGCGCACAGAATTCCTGATGCCGGGCGGAGGCGCGGGCGAGTAAAAGCGCGGCCAAGTTTGCGCACGCGATCAAAAGGACCAGTGAGACGATTGTCATCAGAATGTGCAGTGGTTGGGAATATCTAAATCGCATCCAGGAAATGCCGCGGCCGCCGGGTTTGAGCGCGATGTTGGCGTTGTGAATTTTGCGCTGCTGTTCGGGCGAAATGCGCGAGCCAACTTGCGCCGTATAGAACTGGTGAAGCTGGGTGTTGAGCGTCGCCTGGGCTGCCTGCATGCGTGACGCCAGGTTTGAGACGGCCGATCATGTTGAGCCAGAAATGGTCGCGCTTCGATAGCAGCGATTCATCTTGCATCACTTGCGGCTGGCGTGTGAGGGGCAGCCAGAAATCGGGAGCGGTTTGGACGCGTTCACCGAAGAACTCGCGTGGCGCGATGCCGACAATAGTGAATACGGCTCCGTTCAGCTCGACGGCTTTGCCGATGACGGCGTGATCGAGATGAAACCGCCGGTCCCAATAGTTGTAACTAATGACTGCGACCGACGGCGCGTTGAGGGCATCGTCTTCAGGAGTCAACAGGCGCCCTGCCGCAGGCTTGCAGACCGAAAACGTTGAAATAACTGCCGGAGACGAGATGGCTCGATGCCTGCTCTTTGGGCCCCGATCCGGCCGAACCGACCAGGTGCACCAACACGCGGTTGTTTCCTTGACAAAAGGCGCTCACGCTTTCGAACGGTTGATTGTGGTCGCGAAAATACTCCCAGGCCGCGTAAGACAACATATCGCCAGGGAAGCCATCGCCGCTGTACACGCCCGTCGAGATGCCGTCATAAAACAGCACTAGCTTTGCCGGGTCTTTTACGGGTAAGTTTTGCATCAGCACGGCGTCGATGAGAGTAAAGATCGCGGTATTGGCTCCGATGCCCAGTGCAAGCGACAGGACCGCGACAGTAGAGAGAACCGGGGCGCGCTTGAGCTGGCGGAAGCCGTAGCGGAGGTCGTTGAAGAGCGTTTGGACGAATAGCGCGGGCATGGTTTCTCATTCCACTGTAGCGGGATTGTGGTCAGATCACCCGAGGGCGCTGGCCAGATGTGCGAGTGCACCTCGTACTTTCAGCCCATCCCGGCGGCCCTGAAAATAGCGGGAATTAATTTCATCAGGGCCGAGGTCCTCAACATGCCGGAAGCCGATACTGCGAAGCTCATCAGCTAATTCGGCGGGATCGAAAAATCCCTGAAACGGCTCGCCCGCAAGTGTGACCTTCTTTGCCAGAGCGTCAAAAGTAATTCGGTTGAGCCAGTTCAGGGAGTGCCGAGGAAGGGCATAGTCGAACACGATGCCGTTCGCCGGCGAAATCGAATGCAGCCAGCGGAAGGTTTCGAAGACGACTTCGCGCGAAAGATACTGCGTCACCCCCAGCCAGGAAAAGAACGCGCCTTTGCGTGGATCGAAGCCCGCTCGCCTGAGCTCATCTTCTAGCGATTGCTTCGAGAAATCGACCGGTACAAAAGCGACCGAGCGAGGCGCGACGATTCCCGCTTCCTCGAGCCGCCGGCGCTTCCATTCTTGCGTCGCGGGATGGTCGACCTCAAAGAGTTTCAGATTCGATTCGGGAAATGGATTTCGGTATGCGAATGTGTCCAGCCCGGCTCCGAGAATCACAAATTGATTGACGCCGCGATGAACAGCCGCCGCCAGTTGATCCTCGGCGTACCGGCTCCGCGCCGCCATGAATGCTCGCATCGACCGTGAAGCAACATCGAGACTTCCAGCCTGGCCCGAGGTAAGCAAGTTCGCATCCGCCGCTCCAATAATGCGGAGTGCGAGCGGATCGTCGAAAACCGGCGGACGATCAAGAATCTGGTGTTCAGCGCGCCGAATCGCAACCCTTTGAGCCGTCGTGCTTGGCCGATTATCATTCATACGGAGGTCACTCGCTCCGCAATACAGTTCGACCGGGCGTCTTGTTGTCCCTCATGCGCGCTTTCAATTTGCGGATCGGCGCCGTGGCCAGGCGAGCGATCGTAAATGCCTTCGAGCCGAGCACGTCGCTTACGACTTCAATGTTGTGGCTGTATTCTTTTTCGCGTTCATACAGAAAACGTATCTGATCGTCCCTCCGCTGCAGCAGAATTTTTATCGTTTGCAGATCGGATTCCGACAACGTTAATCCCGGCTGAAAATGATCAGGCAGCCTCCAAGGCACATAGACGGTGCTGTGGCCAGGCGCTCTTTCCTCGGGCGGCCTCTCATGAGTGTAGAAATAGACGGCGATCGATCGTCGTGACACTCCGTATCTGTCCGCGGGTATCTGAATGCGCCGGAAACCGTGCCACGAATGTTCGGTGGTTTCGAAAACTACACACCGGTTGAGTAGGGGCTCGACCGAGATCGCAAAATCTTCCTCGAGCGGTCCCCATGGGTTCTTATGCAGTTCGAGACAGCCGCCCCAGTCTTCATGCCATTCGGGGTTGAGAAAGATGATTAAGTTGAGCCGGCGATGAGTTCGGGTGATTGGATGATAGTTGAAATCGATATGGATATCGAGATCCTGACCGCTGCGGTTTTCGTGCGTACCGCCGCCGAAATAGTGTGGATCGTATAGCAGGTTCGGGATGTTCGTCATCCGGCCAATCAGATCGAGGAATTCGCTGGATTGGATCAACTCATCAAAATTCTTGTAGCTTGCGCTGATTCCAGGAAGCTTTTCAACGACAGCCTTTCCGCCGACTTCGCCGTATTCGTTTAGAGCCTTTTTCGTATCGAAAGTAGGAAAATCGCGCTGTAGGCGCGCGCAGAACTCCGGCGCGAGGAAATTATCGATAACGATGTGCCGGAACGGCTGCGCGTCCAGGAAGCGCTTCTCCCATTCTGGAGCTTCCTCGATCAGTGAAGAGCGAATAAAACCGTTCACAACCTAATAGTGTAAGAGATGGGCGACGCCACTCCGATGTCGGACTACAAACGTGATCGCGGCTTCAAAGCCCACAGCGCACCGAAGAACGCGGCTATGGCGCAGAGCGTGAGTAGAACGGCCGAGCGGAATCCCTCGGCCCCGGTGAACGTGAAAGAACTCAGAAAGAATCCTTTCACCATTAGCCAAACGATATACGCAGCCCACAAGGGGAAGAGCCAACGGAATGTACCGGTGAATGCCAGCACGGTAGAAAACAACCCCACGATGCCGAGTGCAAAACATCCCAGCAACGCTTTTTCAGGAGGCAAGCCGATGGCATCCAGGTGAAGAGGTGTCGATGAAACCGCGGAAACAATGCCCAAGCCGAGAAAGAAGAAGCTGACTGCAAGGTGAAATAAGTAACTACAAAAGCGGAGCAGTAATCCGAACGCTCTCAATGAGGCTCCTCCCGCGCGAAAACGAAACCAGTATTGTAACAACCGGGTGCTTATCGGTTCTTACAAGATACGTTTGCCTAACGCGGACATGACCAGCTCGACACCCAGAAGTGCCGTTCTATTGGCAGAGTCGAGAACGGGGTTCACTTCGACAATTTCCATCGAGCAGAGACGGCCGGAATCGCAGACAATCTCCATGGCAAGATGCGCCTCGCGATAAGTCATGCCGCCGCGGACAGGAGTGCCGACGCCGGGCGCTTCGTCGGGATCGACGGCGTCCATATCGAGCGATAGATGGATGGCAGCCGTGCCGTCGCCCGCGAGCGCGAGGGCCTGCTCCATGATCTGACGCAAGCCGCACTCATCGATGTCGCGCATCGTGAATGCGGCGATGCCCGATTCACGGATGCGACGGCGCTCCGGCACATCGACGTCCCTGATGCCGATGAGAACCACGTTGCGCGGCTGAACCTTGGGAGCGAAGCCGAGGATTTCCGTCAGTTCGCTCGGTCCTTGCCCAATGCAGCAAGCGAGCGGCATGCCGTGAACGTTGCCGCTCGGGCTGCTTTCGGGGGTGTTCATATCGGCGTGCGCGTCGATCCAGATCAGGCCCACACTCTGCTGCCGCTGACGATATGCATTCGCGACGCCAGCCACCGTACCGGCGGCCACCGAATGATCGCCACCTAGCACAAGCGGGAATTTTTCTTCCCTCAGCGCGCTATCGACGACATTGGCGAGAGAGGCGCAAGCCAAAGAAATTTGCGCGAGATATTTCGCATTAGCGGGACCGGATGGTGTGCTCTCCTGTTGTTCGACGAACACATTGCCCAAATCTTCTACGTTGTAGCCGAGCGTGGCGATGCGAGCGCCGAGGCCCGCCAAGCGTAGAGCCGAGGGGCCCATGTCGACGCCGCGGCGGCCCGCACCGAGATCGAGCGGCGCGCCGAGAATCGCGATTCGCGAATGACGCATGTGAGGCAATCCTTTCTACTTGGAAGGGATCGAAAACGCGAAACTATGGTCTGGTGCGATACAGCATGCGCGGATATGCGATTGTTTCGCGGACGTGCTCAAGCCCGCACATCCACGCAACGAAACGCTCGACGCCCATGCCGAAGCCGGCATGAGGCACGGTGCCGAAACGGCGCAGGTCAAGATACCATTCAAACGCTTCGCGCGGGAGTTTATGTTCTTCAAGCCGGCGTTCCAACAGCGCGAGATCGTGAATGCGCTGCCCGCCGCCGACGATTTCGCCGTAGCCCTCCGGCGCAATGATATCGACGCCCAGAGCAAGCTCGGGACGCTGCGGATCGGGATCAAAGTAGAAAGCCTTGAGTTGGGTGGGATACCGGTCCACTATCGCGGGCCGGTCGTAGTCCTGTGTCAGTAGGGTCTCATCCGCGTTGCCGAAATCGCCGCCCCATTGAATTTCGCTGCCTTTGCTCTGAAGAAGTTTGACCGCTTCGTCATAGCTCATTCGAGGGAACGGGGCTTGGACCGATTCGAGCTTGGACGTGTCGCGCTCGAGGGCCTTCAGCTCTTCCTTTCGCGTATCTAGAATTCGGCCTACGATGTACACGATCAAATCTTCAGCCACAGTCTTCACATCTTCGAGATCCGCATAGGCGATTTCAGGCTCAACCATCCAGAACTCGGTGAGATGCCGGCGCGTTTTCGATTTTTCGGCGCGGAAGGTAGGACCAAAGCAATACACCTTGCCGAAGGCCATGGCGTTCGCTTCGTTGTAGAGCTGGCCCGATTGAGTGAGGTAAACCTTTTCATCCTCGAAATAATCCACTTCGAACAAGGTTGTGGTGCCTTCGCACGCTGCGGGCGTGAAGATGGGCGTATCGATCAACGTGAATCCATGGTTATCGAGATAGTCGCGAATGGATTTGATCACTTCGTGGCGGACACGAATCGCGGCGTGCTGGCGCCGGCTTCGCAGCCACAGATGGCGATGGTCCATCAGGAAATCGACACCATGCTCCTTGGGCGTGATCGGATACGGCTTTTCCTCCGAAACGCGTTGAACGAGCTCAGCTTCTTCCACGTCGAGCTCGTATCCGCCTGGTGCGCGCTGTTCGGCGCGTACTTTGCCTGTGACTTTGAGAGAGCTTTCCTGCGTTAGACCTTTCAACATCTCGAAAGTCTCTTCGGGCAAATTGCTCTTTACGGCAACGCATTGCATCAGGCCGGTGCCGTCGCGTAGGATGGGGAACACGATCTTTCCCGATTTGCGCAGGTTGTACAGCCATCCACGAAGTTGGACGGTTTCGCCGGTATGGCGGCCCGCCTCGCCGATTGCAATGACGGGCGGAGACAGATTTGCGGCCGTTGTCGCCCGGGCAGTGGCTTCTTTGGCGGACTGGGCCGTATTGGTTTCGTTACTCATATAAGGTTGTCCAAATCGTCGGCAATCTTCTTTGCGTGTTCGATCGGGTGTTCAAGCCCGGGCTGCTCCTTGAGCTCGAGCAGAAGCGGGTACTGGCCGGGCCGCGATCCTAAGGTTTTCATGACCTCGCTCCAATTAATGTTGCCTTCATTCTGGAGTGGGAACAGGTGAAGATCGTCGATCCCGTCGTTATCGTGGATATGAGTGGACGAAATGCGATCCCGCATAATCTCGAACTCTTCCGCAATGCCCTGGCCCATGTGCGCATGGCCCACATCGAAGCAGTATTTCAAGTTTAGATGTGTAATGTTCAGGAAATGATCGAGACGCTCCGCGCTGGACAGATGGTTGGGAGTGTTTTCGATGAGAATCTCGACGCCGAGCATACCGGCAAAGGCTTTCAGTTCTTCGAGCGAATTGAAGGCAGCGTCCAGTTTGTGGTCGCTGAAATCTTCATCGCGCACACCGATGTGCTGAATCAGGTAGCGGAACGGGATCGTGTCGGCAATTTCGAGCGCCTGCTTCACCTCATCCACCATTTTGCCGCGTTCGAGTTTCTTTGTTTCCGCGATGTTGATGACAGCTTGGGGTCCCGACCGGCCCCACACCTCATCGTTATACATGGGCGCATGCAGCGACCAGACTTTGAGAGCGGATTCGCGGAACCAATGCCCCAGCTCCCTGACTTGCGCTTTGTCCCAATAGTCGATATGCTGCCGGGCGCAAAAGATTTCGACACCATCAAAACCCGCGTGTTGGATGCGTTCGAGCCACACAGCGGTGAGCCTGTGGTTCACGAACAGGTGCGAGGATAGAATTTTTTGCATGAATGCGGCTAGTAGGCGGCCACTTTGCCATTCAGCCGGGTTTCAGTTCCGCCCTCGAGCAACCCATTCTTCACGACGATGGCCTCAACCCGGGCCACTCCTTCGGTAGGCTCTGTTTTATAACCCATTTTTTCGAGCGCCTGTTGAGTCTCGGGACTGAAGCCCTTCTGCAGGTAGAGAACATCCGGTTTCCATTGATTATGAAATCGCGGGAGATCGACCGCGTCCTGCGGATTCATATTGAAATCGACGACGTCGAGGATCACCTGCAGCACTCCCGTCGTAATGCGCGAGCCGCCCGGCGCGCCTACTGCCATAAACAGCTTGCCGTTCTGGGTCAAAATAGTAGGATTCATCGACGAGAGCGGGCGCTTACCGGGTTGAATGGAATTGGCTTCGCCGCCCACGAGTCCGAACATGTTCGGCGAACCCGGTTTGGCGACAAAATCGTCCATTTCATTGTTCAGCAGGAAGCCAAGACCCGGCACGGTGACACCGCAGCCGAAGCTCCCGTTCAACGTGTAGGTGACAGCCACAGCGTTGCCTTTTGCGTCGATGACATTGAAGTGCGTGGTTTCGGCGCTCTCAACCTGCGAGACGCGCGCCGCTGTGGCCTGAATAGGGCCAGGCGCGACTTGCGTGCTGGGCGTCGCTTGACTGGGCAAGATAGAGTTGCGGCGGCCGGCGATGTACGACGGGCTGAGCAGCTGCGTAAGCGGAACGTGATAGAAATCCGGATCGCCCAGGTACTCGCTGCGATCGGCGTAGAACCGCCGCATTGCTTCCGCCATATAGTGCACCGCTCTCGTCGAGTCGGGGCCGTCCGTGTTGTATCCGGTGCCGGAGAGCATCCCCATCATTTGCAGAATGCCTACGCCACCCGCGCTGGGCGGAGGGGCCGTGATGATGCGATAGCCGCGATAGTCGCCTTCGAGAGGCGTCCGATCGACGGCTCGATAATTTTCGAGATCGGCGAGCGTGATTAGCCCGCCATGTTCTTTCATGGCAGAAGCGAGCTTCTGGGCAGTTTCTCCGGAATAGAATTCTTCCGATCCATGTACGGCGATGCGCTCGAGCGTTGCAGCAAGTTCCGGCTGCCGGAAGATCTCGCCCTCCTGGTAGGGATTTCCATCGCGTAAAAAGATGCGCGTCGATTCGGGGTCCTTGCTCAGTGTGTTATGGGGAGACTGCAATTCCTGCGCCAAGGTCTGGTCAACGCGAAAGCCTGCGCGCGCGAGGTGAACGGCGGGTTCTAAGAGATGGGGCCATTTCATCGTGCCCCACTTCTTCGAAGCGGCTTCAAATCCTTTCACCGATCCGGGCACTCCCGACGCGCGCCATCCGACGAGGCTGTCTTTCGTGGGCTTGCCATCCGGGCCGACATACATGCCGTGTGTGGCCTTTTCAGGCGCTTCTTCGCGAAAGTCTATGAAATAGCTTTTGCCATCCGCCAGGCGGACCAACATAAACCCCCCTCCCCCGATGTTGCCGGCGGAAGGGTGAGTGACGGCCAGCGCGAAACCAACGGCCACCGCTGCGTCAACTGCATTGCCGCCGCGTTTCAGGATTTCGATGCCAACGGCTGCAGCTAAGGGTTCCTGCGCCACAACCATGGCGTGACGGCCGGTAACCGGCTCCTTCGCCGCGGATGCTAGGGGAAAAAGCGAAAAATACAGGCACAGGGACAAAATCCCGGCGATCGAGCGGCGCAACGGCATAATGTGTCAGTCTAGCCGATGCCCGCAGACAGGCGGCCCTTGATGTGTCGTTCCACCCACGCCGGGCGGGAATTTCTCGTTCATGCCCTGTGAACTGGCGCTCTTGCACGTCCTTCAGCCGACGCTCAATGGCATAGACAAGGCGAAGGTCTCTGTAACATCTGAGCGCCAGTTCC
This sequence comes from Bryobacterales bacterium, assembly GCA_963722585.1. Classification (GTDB taxonomy): domain Bacteria; phylum Acidobacteriota; class Terriglobia; order Bryobacterales; family Bryobacteraceae; genus KBS-96. Next base: position 241,999 of record CAVRNU010000019.1, read on the forward strand.
TCTACGCACATCGCTTTGTGTTCGGCGGCATCCCAAATCGTCGCCATGTGAAAATCGGCGCAATGGATCCGCTGGGCGAGGGATCCTGTGTGACGCAGAACAGTCGACAGAGACAAGATAGTCATCGCCATCCCCATCACAAACCGCGGCTGTAAAATCACCTGTAAACTATTCTTGGTCATCGTTGTTCCGCCTTCCCGCGATTTCAATCGCCGATCTTGCTTTCTACTGATATGTCGATTCACACCCGGCGAAATAGACAACCTGATGTACGCACCGGCACAAAAAACGTCGCGGGTCTATGCGAACCTGAGAATGCAAATGCGGGTGGCAGAATCGACTCCGACAGTGGTGATTGTCGGGAGGCCGAATGTCGGGAAATCCACTCTTTTTAACGCCTTGATCGGCGATCGGCGATCCATTGTCGGCGACGAACCGGGTATCACTCGCGACCGCATCTACGGCGACGCGAAACATCGTGGTAAGCCGTTTATTGTCATCGATACCGGAGGAATTGTGCCGGATGACGATGCGCACATTCCCAGCGAGATCTTGAAACAGGCGCGGGTCGCGTTGGAGGAGGCCGCGCATATTCTTTTCCTGATCGACGGCCGGACCGAGATTACCGCGTCCGATCGCGATCTGGCCAAGCTGCTTCGCGCGCTGAATAAGCCGATCACGTTAGTCGTGAATAAAATCGACAGCCCCGTTCGAGAGAACCTGGTTCACGAATTCTACTCATTGGGTTTGGGAGATCCGGTTGCGATCTCGGCCGAACACAAGCTTGGTATTGCCGAGTTGCTCGACTCCATTACCGGGCCGTTCGAACGCGAGGAACTCGAGGACGAGGAACCGGAACGGAAAAAGCTCATTAAAGTAGCGATCATCGGCCGGCCGAACGTTGGCAAGTCGACTCTGTTGAACGCCCTGGTTGGCGCGGAGCGCTCGATCGTTTCTCCTATTCCCGGAACGACACGGGATGCGGTGGACGAGACTGTCGAGGAAGCTGGCGCTGTTTATCGCTTTGTCGATACCGCCGGAATTCGCCGCAAAGGCAAAACCACAGAAATGACGGAGAAGCTGAGCGTAGTGATGGCGCGCCGCCACATTCGCATGGCAAATGTCGTTTTGCTGGTGCTTGATGCGACCGAAGGGATCGTTCACTCCGATGCGACTATCGCAGGCTACGCGCATGAAGAAGGACGCGGGGTCATTCTTGTGGCAAATAAGTGGGATGCGGCGGGAGACACCGGCAAGCGCGCGTTTACGGAGCGAGTACGCGACGAGCTGAAATTCCTGGATTACGCTCCTGTTCTCTTTACCTCGGCAAAGAACGGCGAAGGTTTGCGGCGCATTTTCACAACTGTACGCCGGGTATTCGAAGCAGCCTCGAAGCGCGTCACAACCGGTGAGCTTAATCGCTTCGTCTCGGAACTGAAGTTTGAAAGCGATATTCGGATTTACTACGTTACTCAGGCTTCAGTACGGCCGCCTACGTTCGTGGTGTTCACCGACAAAGCGGACAAAATGCACTTCTCGCTCGAGCGATTCCTCGTGAACCGGCTTCGCGAACGCTTCGGGTTCGAAGGAACGCCGATTGTGATCAAGACGAAGCGGCGCTGAGTTGACGGGGGCCGCTTGCGGAAGCGAAGTGATTCACGGGACCTGGTCCTGAGCCTAGCCCTGGCGCGGTCTCGATGGCGCGCTGTATAAACTGTTTCGCCGATCGCACGGCATCCGGAAGAGCCAAGCCATGCGCCAGCAGGGCCGTGATCGCCGCCGAAAAAACGCAGCCTGTGCCGTGCGTATGCTGCGTAGGCACGCGCTTGCCGCGAAGACGATGAATTGCGCCACGAAAATACAAGACATCGATTGGCGCTCCTTCCAAGTGCCCGCCCTTGACGAGAACGGCGCCCGGGCCAAGCTGAGCGATGCGGCGGACAGCCTCCTCGACGCCGGTCAAATCGTCGATTGTGCTGCCGGAGAGGACTTCCGCTTCGGCGATATTGGGCGTAACCAGGGCGCAATGCGGCAGCAGGCGTGTTCGTATCGCGCTCTCTGCTTCGTTTGTCAACAATCGGGCCCCCTGTTTGCTCGTCATCACGGGATCGACCACTAGGGGAAATGGGAAGGCTGCGGCCATCGCGGCAACCACCTCCACCTGTTCCACTCCACCGAGCGCTCCTGTCTTTGCGGCTTGAGGAGGAATGTCGGATATTACAGCCTCGACCTGCTGGCGAATAATCTCCGCCGGAGCCGGTTCCACTCGCGTAACACCTCGAGTATTTTGAACCGTGAGAAGCGTGATTGCTGCTTCGCCGTAAACCTGAAACTGATGAAAGATTTTCAGGTCGGCCTGTATGCCTGCTCCGCCGCTTGGATCGGAACCGGCGATTGTGAGCGCAACTGGCGGCATTCTCCAACACTACCAAGCCCGGCTCAGGTGTCGTCGACTTCAGTCACGGCGAGGCGTAATGTTTCGAGAAATTCGCCGGCATTCGAACGCACAAAGAAGTGGCCGCCTTCAATCTGCTTCCATTCGAAGCGGCTAGTCGTCTGCTCTTTCCACGCTTCCAGGTGCGCCGCTGACACGTTCGGATCGGTTCGGCCGCCCAGCGAGACAAAGGGTATCTGAAACGGCGGCTCGGAATGATACACATAGCGCCGGTAGAGCGCCGTATCCGCCTCGAGCACTGGCAACAGCACGTCGAGCATTTCGCGATTTGAAAGCACGTCGCTGGGCAAGCCCTCCAACCGGCATACCTGAGCGATCAATTGCTCGCGCGATGGGTCTTCGCGCGGCCGGTAATCGCGGCGAAACTGCGGCGCGCGCGCGGCGGAGGCAATAAACAAGCGGGGTAAAGGTAGCTCCTCACGCCGGAGCGCCCGCATCATTTCGAACGCGACGATTGCGCCCATGCTGTGACCGAAAAATGCAAAACGGCCGGCGAATGCTGACCTCAGATGGAACAGCAGCGATTGCACAAGCTCCTCGACCGATCGCGCATAAGGTTCACTGCGCCTGTTTTCGCGTCCCGGATATTGCACCGGCGCGATTTCGAAAACGTTTTTCATCCGTTCGCGCCAGTTGCGGAAGAAAGCCGCTCCACCGCCGGCGTGCGGAAAGCAAAACAGCCGGTAAGTGGAGGGACGGCCGCCGCCCGCCGGAAGAGCGGGGTTCACGGCGGGCGCGGTTTTTTGGCTTCGAAGCTTCAGCTCGAGCAAGCGGCGCCGTTCCGGCGATAGCTTCTCGAGCTGCTCTGAGGGCATCTGAATCCGCTGATGGCTGAAATTGCGCGGCTGACGTTTCACACCGGCCAGGTATTGTTCGAGCGACTCGACCGTGGCTGTTTCGGCGTAGTGAAGAGCGGCGCACCGCGATTGTTGCGCGATCTCCTCCCAATGCGCTCGATCGCTCGTTAGCCTGTTGAGCGCTTCCCGCCAGGGGCCGATGTCCTGATCGGGCACTTCGGCAATGGGAACGAACTGCTCGTTCAGACGTTGTTCGTAGCCTTCAATCGGCGTAACGGGGAGAATGTAGGGTACGCCCATTTTGGCTTCCGGCAGACCACCCAAATTGCTCGCCATCACCGGCACTCCGGCGAGCATGGCTTCCACCACGATGCGCGACCGTGCTTCAGCCCAAACCGACGGTGCGAGCAGCACCCGGCTTTGTTTCAAGAGATCGTTGATGTTGTCGACCTTGGGCAGAATGGCAATGTTGGACGCCTGGCGCATCAACGCCAGATCTTCGGGCGTCGTGCCCCACGTCGGCACGCCCGCGAAGGCAAGTTCGGGCATCGCTTTCGCCAATTCCACGAATATCTTAATGCCCTTCACCGCGCACGGATTCACCATCGCGACGAATGGATTATCGAACTTGCCCACTTGTGGATGGGGGCCGGGTTCGGCGGGCGCGATCGGAACGTGAATCGCGTCGATACCCGAATGGTCGCGAATATAACGCGCAACGTAATTGCTCACGCCGACAATTCCGTCGGCTCGCCGCAGCATTTCGGTCTTCTCGCGGCTCGGGAACGCGGCATCCGGCCCAAATGGGAGCGCAACCGTGGCGCGTGTCAGAAAAACGGTCGGGGCATGTTCATCGTGTAAGGCAGCCTCGAGCAGAAGCTGCGCCGGATCGTCGGTTGAAGTGATGATGACGCCGGGCCGGAACAGATTCTTATGTTCGACAAAGAATGCGCGGAAGCTAGGTGCGGTGGTGGCCACCAGAATCTCGACTCCGTTGAGGCGGAAGCGCACACCGCCTGGTTCGGGAACTGCCTCAATCGCGCGGTCCATTAACTCGCGGCGCAATTTTTCTTCGCCCTCGCGGCCGAACCGGTCGATTCTTGTCACGACGAAGCAGACGTGGCCACCTTGAGCCAAACCCTCCATTACCATCCGGTTCGAGCGTTCTCCTCCGCCGTGGGCCGGATAATACAGCGCGTTTGACCCGAGCACCAGGCGCATTTATTTCTTTTCGCCCGCGCGCTCGCGCAATCGCTTTAGCAACAATTCGCGCTTTGCCTCGGAGAGCTGCGACAGGATGGGTTTGATCTTGCCGGTCGGGAGGTCGGGCGGCGGGGGAAGCGATTCGAGCAACTTCTCGATAGCGAGGCGGTCGACACTTTGAACGAACTTCACAGCGGCTTCGCGCTCGCGGCGGACTTCCTGTTCGTATGTTTCGCGGGATTTCGTGAGCTCGTGAATACCGATCACCCAGGCTTCAATGCTTTGAGGAGGCAAGACGGGGCGCGGCATATTGCGATCGTCGTAGATCTGTTCATATCGTTCCACCGTGCGCACCGGAATGACGAACCTGGTTCCGGCTTTGGCTTCGCGCAGGCCGCCCGAGTCGCTTGAAATGACGGGAACGCCCCGCAGCATCGCTTCCATCACAATCAGACCAAAACCCTCGAGCCACACCGACGGCATCAGCAGAATCGAGAGACGCTGGAGAAACAGATCGATCGTGCCGACGCGAGGAAGAACGGTCACGTTCTTTCGCCTCTTCAAGTTCTCGAGATCGTGTTGGGTCGTGCCCCAACCGGGAAGCGCTGCGAATTTTCTATCGGGAAGAACATCGGCGAGCGCAAGGAATGTGGAGATGCCTTTTACCGCGCAGGGGTTGATGATGCCCATGTAGCCGTCGAACCGGCTCAATAGGGGCCAAGGCGCGGCGCCGTAAATGGGAGGGTGCGCCACGACGGGTCTCCGGCCCAGATGAAGCTCAACATAAGCGGCCATCGCGTGGCTGATGACGACCACGGCCGCGCAGTTTCTAACAGCGCTCGCTGCATCGCGATCCGGATTCCACGCCGCGGGGCCAAAGGGGAACCACTGAGGCGTATGCGCGAGATAAATCATGCGGCCTGGCGCGACACGCGCTACTTGACGCAAAAGCGTGTGACTCAGATCTTCCGACGATACGAGAACCCAATCGGGGCGCCAAGAGTTTACCCGCTCGTTGACCGCTTGAAAGTTGCGCGGCAGGTCGCGCACGGCCACGATTTCGATTTCATCAAGCCTGGCTCGAACTGTCGGATCGTGGCCGAGCCTAGCTGCGAGCGAACCATCGAACTGCTGGTCCTGCAACTCGTTCCTCAGGCGCATCTGTTGCTCGGGAGTGTCCGATTCCGGCATGCCGGCAACAACAAGACACTGATGACCTTGGCCGGCAAGCACGCGAAGAAAAGCGAGATTGCTCCGCGTCGATCCTCCGCGAGGCGGCAGATAGGGGGCGTTCGATGTTAGAAGGATGCGCAAGCTGAGCGAGTGGGTGTCCGCGAATTAACTGGAAGATCGAATCATCTAATACCACACACAATCCGCGTTTATCAGCGTTAATCGGCGGCTAATAGTCGTGCTCACTGCCGGCTCTCTTCATTTGCGAGAAGAGCGGCCACTTCCTCGTCCGATAAAGACTCAATCTCGGCGAGCATCGAATCGTAAGCTGCCTGATCGGAGATGCCCAAACGCGCGAGCTCTATCGTCCGCGCGAGATTGTCGATGCGCAGTTTCTCTCCATATATAACGGCATCCGGCAGATCGACTCCGAGCTCTTCGTGTATGCGCGAGAGAAGCTGCACTGCCAGAAGCGAGTGGCCGCCCAAGTCAAAAAAATCTTCGTCAATGCCGATAGCCCGAAGGCCGAGGAGGTCGCACCAGATGGCCGCCAGCTTCGACTGCAACTCGTTTTGCGGCGGTGTTCCCGTGTCGCGGTCCGGCTGCGCTAGTTCCCGCCGCCGCTGCTGAATCGCCGCCCGAATGCTTTCCGCCGAACACAGTGAATCGGCAATGCGTTGGAAGTCTATGGGTTGATGCCCGCGAGTACCCTTCTGAGACTCGTTCTTCGCCTCATGTATGGCCGGTGGCTTTTGACTCTCTGTAGGCGATTGAGGAAATTCGAGCATGGAAGCGTCAGAGGTTTTGACGACTCGAAAAGTGTCATAGGGAGTTGTGAACACGCCTCCGGGAATGCCGCTAAGAAAATCGCGGGCGGGCTGATTGCGCGGGCCCTGCGCCACTCGGATTTCGATTCTTTGTTTGCCGCGCTCCTTCGCGATCTCGGCCGCGTGTTGCAGCATCTTGTGCTCCACTCCACGACCCAGTGCACGGCAACTGAGCAGGAAGTTTTCGATCCGCAGCGAGTCGGACTCGGTTCGAAACAATACCAGGCCCACGAGGCCATAACTACCAAACCGGTCGCTCACGGTGACGCTGAATGCCTCGAGGTTCTTCGAGTCCAGTTCTGCCTGCAATTCGCGTTCGCCATATCGCACGAGCGAGGCATTCATCTGGTTGGTGCGCTGCGTGAGCTGCGCGGCCCTAGCCAGCGACTCGGCTGTAACAGGCGCGAACAAGATGTTGAGACGCAGCCCGGAGAGGAACTCCCGAAGATCTCGCGCCTGTTTTTCGAAGCGGCTTCGCTCGAGTTGTTCTGCATACATCTGGGAACGTGTTTGGTCCTCGGGCGTCGCTCGAGCGACGCGGTCGAAAATCCAGGCGTGATCGAGGAAACTGCGGATAGCTGCGGCTTCATGCGGAATCTCGAGGGTGGCCACCTCCGGCAGTTCACTGCGTACTTCGCCGCACTCCTTGGCATCATCGTCGAGAAAGACGAAGCTGTCGATACCCAGGTTGAGCTCGTTCGCGAGCTCGAGCAGATTTCGCGATTTCGACTCCCAGTTGATCCTGTGAGCCGTTATATCGTCCCAGCGGAGAACCATGTCTGCGTGGCTCGAAAAAGTTTCTCGAACGTCGGCCTCGTTGTTCTTGCTCACCATGGCGAGTAGAACGCCGGCTTCCTTTTGCTTGATGAGAAATTGCTGTAAGGCACGGCGGTCGGAATCGATGACAATGTTTTGCGGTCCGTCTTCGCCGCAGACGCCAGTCCAGAGCGTGTTGTCGCAGTCGAAGACGATCACCTTAACAGGCGCACGGGTTGCCGCGAGCACGACGCGCAGTATTTCCGTCGCCAGTGCTACGAAAAACAAAGAATGATAAGGCACATGCCCGGTTCGCTCCGCCAAGGCGTCCTCGACGGCCGTCACCTGGTAGCGGGCGATTGCCTTGTCCGCGCAGACGCGATAGAGATTCGGGCGTCCGTCCAGCTGCGCCGCGATTCTGGCGTCGAGCCGTTCACTCAGCAGCTGTCCTTCCTCTGTTTCGAGAAATCGCGGCGAAGGCGGACATAGGCATGCAATGAGCGGCACTCGCGAGCCAAGAGCGGCCGATCGCAACGCCCCAATCAATTCATCGGCATGCCGTTCGATCTCCTCGAACGCGCCTTCGGGTGCAAGATCCTCGAGCCGGAACAGGACGATATTGGCTCCGCGCTCATTTGCTGAAAATTCGCTTCCCGGCGAGATCAGCGTCTGGAAAAGCTGCTGGTACGGAGTGAAAGCAACACGATACGGCAGCGCCAGCTCGGCAATCCAGAACTGTAGCGGCTCAGCCAGAGGCGTGGCCGTAAATGTAGCGCCAATCAGGATTTGTGCGGGAGAAGAATTTTGGTCGGGGGCGTTCGACGGCATGTGGCGGCGAAGGTTGGGGATCGGGGCGGAGGGTCGTCCCGCTATGCCCTCTTTTAATGTTAAACGGTGAGCCGTTCCAACCCGCCCGTTCCCGGTACAGTAGAAATGATGATCCGCGTGTTAATCGGCTTGGCGTTTGTTGGGGCGGTTGTGGTGAATGCCTGGGATGACTCGACAGTTTATCGGAAGCAGATTCTTGCCTGGCAGGAGCATCGCGAGGCAGGCTTGCGCTCGCCCACGGGATGGCTCGCGCTCGCTGGCTTGTTCTGGCTGAAGCCGGGCAAGAGCACGATTGGCTCCGGCGAGACCAGCAATCTGATGCTCCCGAAAGATGCACCGAGCCAGGTAGGCGAGTTCGAGGTAATTGGAGAGGAAGTGACCTTCAGGAGCCTGGAGGGCGATCAAATCGCCGTGAATGGGAAGCCGTTTACGGGAAGTATCACGTTGAAGCACGATGAAGACGACGACAAATGCGACAAGTTGAGCGTGGGACCGATTCAGTTTTATGTGATCGACCGCGATAAGCGGCTGGCAGTTCGTGTGAAAGATGCGAACAGCGAGACGCTAAAAAACTTCAAAGGCACGGCATTCTTTCCCATCAACCCTGGCTTCCGGTTCGAAGCGAAGTTCATTGCAGCACCGGCCAAGGTTCCCGTGCCAAACATTCTTGGCAAAACGGAAACCGAAGAGAGCCCCGGCCTGGTCGAGTTCACTTATCAAGGCCAGACGTACCGGCTCCGGCCGATCTATGAGGGCAAAACGCTATTTTTCATTTTCAAGGACCTGACGAGCAAGAAAGAGACGTATCAAGCGGGTCGCCAGGTGAACACGCCGTTACCAGAGAACGGAAAGGTTGTGCTCGATTTCAACAAGGCCTATAATCCGCCCTGCATATTTACTCCGTTTGCCACTTGCCCGCTGCCTTTGAAGGAAAATATCCTGCCGATTCGGATTGAAGCCGGAGAACTGCGGTACGGAGAAGGGCGGGAGGCGGACCCCGCGCACCTTTCGAGCCGTCGAGGCGATAAATGATCGAATTGCGTGTTTCGCCGAAAGGTACGTAGTTGTGTTCGAGCCAGGGCCGTAGCTCCGGGTATGCTGTGATCGCAAGCGCCGGATTGAGAAGCCCGAGTCCATCTACAATCCACGTTGGACGCAAATTCGGCAACTGGCGGCGGTTCTCTCGAGCCATTTCGGGAAGCGTCGCGAGACTGCTTGTCAAATGCCTGTCCGCTAGCACGCCCGTCCATAATTGGCTGTCGAGAAATCGGCCCGCGACGGGCAGTTGCGTGTACGCGAAAATATCCGGCCGGTAGCCCCAGACAAGCAGCGTGTCCCCCGGCTGCTCACGGGATTCGATCATCCGCGAAGCTTCCATGCTGTCTTCATTAAGCTGAACGTCGCTCCATTGCGTGGCGCGGCCTTCGAGAGCGTCGGCGGCAAGAAGAACGTATCTCGGTCCGAATCGAACCAGCGGGATCAGTAACAGGAACAGGCAAGCGACGCGCCATCGTGGCTTTGCCAGCGTCATTCCGCCAGCCGCGAGCATGAGGATAGGAGGCAGGAGAAGAAAGTAATACCGCGGAAAAAATCGCTCTCCTGCAGCCACTCCGATGACGCCGGCGCCAATCCAACAGAGCCAGCGAGTATCGCTCCATAGCTTTCTCAAATAGAAACAAGCGGCGGCCGCAAGCAGAATCCCCGCATGAAAACCGGACCAATTGAGCGTTCGCACCAGCCCTTCACGCCAGGGATGGACAACAAACGTGTCTTTTGAATATCGCGATCCGAACCACCAGACCTGTTGCCAATAATCCGGAAGCGCATGAAACGCGGCGAGCCATGCCAGCCACGGAGCGGTCCCCACAATGAATCCCAGAGCTAGCGGAACCACAGCCGGCCAGCACCAGGCAAGACACACGCCAACGATCAGAAGGGCTTTCGCATTCGCGGCCAATCCAATTGCACACCAAACACCCGCCCACAATGGACGCTTCAGAACGCAGCAATCGACGGCAGCAAGCGCGGGCAGAACCAGCAGAAGATCAGGCCCGAGGGTGGTGACAGATGCTGGAATATCGAATACGAGAAAGAAAGCAGTCAGGCATGCCGCCCAAACCCCTGCCCGATCGGACCAAATGTCGCGCGCCAAGCGGAACGCTGCCACCGCGCAAGCGAGCGAATATACCGCATCCGCCAGACGAAGCCCAAACCCCGCCTTCCCCTGCCACAGCACATATACGAGAGCGGCCAGGGGCGGCTTATCAAACCAGAAATCGCGGTACAGCATCTTGCCATGAAGGATTTGCACGGCCGCCGCCGAGCCGTAGCCCTCCTCCGCCCAGAGAATGTTGAAGTGGCACAATTTCAGCGCAAGCAGGAACGCGAACAGCAGTAGCCACAGCCATGTTTTCCTCAACGCCGCTGTTCCGGCCTGAGCCACCGAAAGCTCCCGCATATCTTCCGCACAATAGAATACGGAATGCGTTCATGAGCATCACGCTCGAAGTCGAACCGGCTGACTCCGGTAAGCGTCTCGATTGGTTTCTGCATGAGCGTCTGCCCGGCTACAGCCGCTCACGCCTGCAAAGCTGGATCAAGGAAAATCGAGTGCGATTGAACGGGGCGGACGTTCGGGCTTCGCACCTGTTACACGGCGGCGAACAAATCGAGATCTCGCCTGCAGAACTGGCTCCATTGCGAGCCGTCGCCCAGGAGCTGCCGCTCACGGTGCTCTATGAAGACGAGGATGTCGTGGTCGTCGATAAAGCGGCTGGAATGGTGGTCCATGCCGGCGCGGGCCATCACGACAGCACGCTCGTGAATGCACTGCTCCACCATTTTGGCTCGCTCTCGACAGTCGGCGGCGATCTGCGGCCCGGTATTGTGCATCGCCTGGATAAAGATACAAGCGGCGTTTTGCTCGTGGCCCGAACCGACCGGGCGCATCAATCGCTAGCCGCGCAGTTCCAGTCGCGTCGAGTGGAGAAGATTTATATCGCCTTGGTGCACGGACATCCGTCCCCGGGGCAAGGAGTGATCCGGAAACCCGTGGCGCGCGATCCGGTCCGGCGCACCAGGATGACCGCACGCTTCAAAACCGGGCGGGCTGCTCTGACCGAATACAACACGCTTGAACAAATCGGAAACTTCAGTCTGCTCGAAATTCGAATTGGTACCGGGCGGACCCATCAAATTCGAGTGCACCTTCAGAGCATCGGCCATCCGATTGTGGGAGATACTCTGTATGGAGCACCCAAAAGCGTAAGCAATATGCCGCACCTAGGCCGTTTCTTTCTGCATGCCGCGAGTCTCCGGTTTTCGTCCCCATCGAACGGAACCGTGGTTCAAGTCGAAAGCCCGCTTGCTCCGGAACTCGAGGACTGGCTCGGGCAGTTGCGGATACAATTCTTGAAAACGACGCATAATAGAAGTTAAATGAAGCACCTTGTCGTAGTCCTGGCCGCCCTGGGGATAGCTGCCGTCGTAAATACCGGCTCGGTTGCCGCGCAAGACAAACAGTCAACGAACTCGAGCACGGACAACGCCCCGGCTCAATTCAGTTCGGAAGTCACGCGTGTCAACATGCTGTTTACTGTAACGGACCGGCGTGGGCGTTTCATCACGGACCTGAATCGCGACGATTTCGAAATCTTCGAGAACAAGAAGCAGCAGGAAATCTCGGAGTTTACCTCCGAAACCGACCTGCCGCTCCGGCTCGCCATTTTAGTCGATACGAGCAATAGCATTCGCGACCGGTTCCGGTTCCAGCAGGAAGCGGCGGTGAATTTTATCAACGGCGTGATGCGCGACCAGGACAAAGCGACGGTGGTCAGCTTCGATTCATCGGCCGAGCTGGTTGCGGACCTGACAAGCGATACAGCGAAGCTCGAAAATGCCATTCGCGAGCTGCGGCCTGGGGGCGGCACCGCGCTTTATGACGCGATATACTTCGCCTGCCGTGACAAGCTGATGCGCGACCAGCCCCTCTACAAATTTCGCCGCGCCATGGTCATTCTGAGCGATGGCGAAGATAACAACAGCAGGCTCAGCCGCGACCAGGCGCTTGAAATCGCCCAGAAAGCCGATGTGGTCGTCTACACCATCTCGACCAACACTTCGCGCCAGGAAACCGATGGCGACAAGATTATGCACTACTTCGCCGACCAAACCGGCGGGCTGGCCTTCTTCCCGTTTCAGGCCAACGAGCTGAACCAGTCGTTCGAGAACATCGCGAACGAACTCCGCCATCAGTACAACCTGTTCTACCGGCCGACTCCGTTGAAGAACGACGGGCAGTTTCACACGGTGCAGATCCGCGTGCGGGGGCGTAAAGACCTGATTGTCCGGGCAAGAAAGGGTTATTACGCCCGGCGGGTGGGCTGAGAAAACAGATTCATATCGAATTGTTTTGGCGTTATACTTGTGATTGTCGCCTGATGAAGTGTAGATCCTGCCGTCCTGCGCTTGATTGGGCCCTCCCCCGCAAGAGAAGCAGTCCGAATCGAGGATGACCACCGAGGAAAACCCATGGATGAAAAAGACCGCACCAGAAATCTCAGCGTCACGTTAAGCCAGATCGAAAAGCAATTCGGTAAGGGCTCGATCCTGCGGCTTGGCTCAAAAGAGGCCATCGTTCCCGTTGCCGCCATATCCACTGGCTCGATTTCAGTCGATCACGCCTTGGGTGTAGGCGGTTTCCCGCGGGGGCGCATTTGCGAGATCTTTGGCCCGGAGTCCTCGGGCAAAACGACGATTGCCTTGCAGGTCATTGCCCAGGCGCAGAAAACCGGTGGCATGGCCGCGTTCATCGACGTCGAGCACGCGCTCGACCCTGTCTATGCCCGCCAGCTGGGCGTGGATGTCGACAACCTTCTCGTCTCGCAACCGGACTACGCGGAACAGGCGCTCGAAATCACGAGCGCTCTCATTCAATCCGGTTCGATCGATGTCTTGATTGTGGACTCCGTGGCGGCGCTGGTCCCCAAATCCGAGTTGGACGGCGAAATGGGCGATTCTCATATGGGCGTTCAGGCGCGCCTGATGTCGCAGGCCATGCGGAAGCTCACCGGAATCGTTTCGAAGTCGAATACTTGCCTGATTTTCATCAACCAGATTCGCGAAAAGATCGGGGTCATGTTCGGAAATCCGGAAACCACCACGGGCGGACGCGCTCTGAAATTCTATTCATCCGTCCGGTTGGACATCCGCCGCATCGCCGCAATTAAAGAAGGCGAAACCGTTACCGGCAATCGGACCAAAGTCAAAGTAGTAAAGAACAAAGTCGCGTCTCCATTCCGAGAGGCGGAGTTCGACATCATTTATGGCGAGGGGATTTCGAAAGAAGGCGACCTGATCGATTTGGGCGTCGCACAAAACCTGGTTGAAAAAAGCGGGTCCTGGTACAGTTTCAAAGGCGATCGGATCGGGCAGGGCCGCGAGAACGCCAAGCAGTTCCTGAAGGACAATCCGGACATCCGCCAGAAGCTGGATTTCGAGCTTCGGAAGGCATTGGGCCTGATGAAAGAGGCGGCAAGCGCCGAACCGCCTGCGCCCGTAATCGCGGCGGCGGAAAATGGCCGGGCATCGCGACGGGCCCAAGCCTGATTCGAATAAAATGGCCGGGCAGGCCCGGCCATTACAACTACCACGCCAACGAACGCCTCGGCCGCCGTTGTTACCGGCGCCCTCCGCCTCCGAAGCCGCCCATGCCGTGAGACATTGGCGCGGACCGTACACTAGCTGCTACGCCAGGTGTCATCCCTGCACTCCGTATGCTCACCCCGGCGGGAACATGGCCGGGATTTACCGGAACAACCGCGCGACGCCAGGGTGCGTAGTAAAGGGATGCGTACGGCAGAAAGCCCGGAGCGAAGAATCCCCAACCAAACGGATCGTACAAATAGCCGCCCCACGGCATGAATGCCCATGAGCTGTACCACGGATTCCAGAACCATCCGGTGCCCCAGCCAGGGCCCCATCCGTAGTTGTAGACGTTGATGTTCTTCGCCGTGGCGTAACTGGCTTCAGCCGCGTACTCAGACCGCAAGTTGCTCCAGGCGTAAAGATCGTCTTCCTGCTTCGTATCGAATTTCTCAACCCTCAGCTGGGCCGATGCGAGCATAACCTGACGGCCCTTTCCGAGTTCGACATGGCTGTAACCCTGCTGAACATCCGCCTTGCCATCGATAACCGCCAGTTGCCCGCTATCAGCGTTAAAGCGGTACAGCCCGGCCTTCAATAGCTTCGTCGAGGAATTGCCGCAAAGGACCTCGATGTTATTATCCTTGAATAATACGGCCGCCTCAATCAATGCCTCACCCTGCCTCACCGCAATTCTGGTATCGATTAGTGACGCTGAAACCATTGTCACCTGGCTGTTGCCTCCAATACGGAGGAACACACCCGGTGTCAAAAGCACTTCGGCTTTGCTGTAAGGGTCGGTGCGAAGCACCTGGTTTACTTCTAAGTTCAGGCGGCCAAGCTGATTCTGGTCTACTTGCTGATTATTGATGTAAACGCGGCCTTCGACGTAGTTTAAGATGCCTGGCCGGGCGGATGTGACGCCTTGTGAAAAAGCGAACATGGACGCCACAAATAACCCGGCGAGGGCTTTATTTACTGGGCTCCATACTCGAGTCATATAATTAATTCGGTCTCCACTAGGTTCGATGTATGGAGACGAATAAGCGTTCCCTTGCTACCCGCCCGTATAACTAATAACTTGCGGCGCTTTACAAGAAGTTACTTTATCGGCGAGAACTCTGTAGGCTCCATGAATACTCGGTCAACCTTTTCTACTATCTTTCCATTAGCCTCTGAAGCCGCCCTCACGCGTTGCCACTCGGGATCGGAATTAAACGCTTTCCAATTTTCGTCCGCCTGTTCGCGGCTCGCATGCGAAATGATGTAGATCAAAGTGTTGCTCTTTTGAGGCTCATCTGTAGGCGTGAAGTAAGCGACGTTGTGCATTCCGTGCCGTTCGAAAATCGCCATCGTATGGTCGTGAAATCGTGTAAGCAGATCGTTCAATTTTCCAGGCGCGCAGTGATAGGTTCGAAGTTCGTAAACACGGCTGGAATCGGCATGGACGGGGGTCTGATGCGTTCCGGTCAGGTATCCCGCGCAGAATACCAGGAGCGCGGCAGGGGCATAGAAAAGCAGTCTCAATCGGGTCATTGTTACCTCAGCTCCTCATCATCTCATTCGCGATCCTTCTTCAGCGCCGCAAGCACGGCATCGTGCTTCATCTTCTCCGCCCAGCGCTTTGGCGTCGCCCATGGTTCGGCATCCGGCTCATCGACACGCGCGCCACGCGCGATCAGCAACTCAACCAGTTCTTTTCGTCCCCAGCGGCACGCCCAACCCAGGGGCGTCGATTTGAGCAAGTCGTCGCGCAAGTCTAACCTCGCTCCGTGATCGATCAACATCGAAG
The DNA here is from genome assembly GCA_963722585.1 of Bryobacterales bacterium. GTDB lineage: Bacteria > Acidobacteriota > Terriglobia > Bryobacterales > Bryobacteraceae > KBS-96. Next base: position 257,473 of record CAVRNU010000019.1, read on the forward strand.
CGAACCTCGCGCGGTCCCCGCCGCTCAGCCCGCCTTGTACCGCCGCCACAAAATGCAGAGCGGTTTGCCCCAAGCGCGGCACGTTCACGTCGATGCCATGCCCGAGCAGCGCCGCCATGCAGGCGAAGTGGCCTTCATTATTTGAACCATCGCCTCCGGCGCCGCGAATGGGTTGGATCAATATCCAATGCCATTTGCGATCGTTAGCCGGCCATTGAAGTCGCCTAAGCGCCATCTCGACAATGGCTGGGCATCCGTGATCGGCCGCGGACCACGTCAGCTCGCTCGCCAATTCCTCGCTTGTATCCGCCTCGAGCAATCGTTTCGCCTCTTCCACGTCATGAGTCTCGGCGACCATGTAAGGCTGCCGCTTGGCGCCTCGCGCAAGCAAGAGCCGCTTGACGGATTCGTCTTTATGATCCCAGGCATTGCTGAGCGGCCAGCCCGAAGCATATACATTTGCGTTCGGATCGGCGCCGCGATCGAGCAGCAGTTCCGTAATATCGCGTTGTCCCGCAAGCGCCGCGTACCAAAGCGGGTAACCCCAACTCAGTGTGGGCTCTTCCACCGCCTCGAGCATCGTGCGTTCATCCACGTCCGCTCCGCGGTCCAACAATAACCTGACAATCTCAATGTGTCCGTGCTTAACTGCAAGACTGAGCATCCCGCCTCCGCGGCCGATTTGGCGCAGAACGCTCGGGTCCGCATCCACCAGCTCACGAACCCGCGACCCATCCGCCATCGCAACAGCCGCATAAATCGTCACTTCCGCGCCACGCTCCACGAGCAGCCTGGCTACCGCTCGAAACAATTTCGCGCGTTCGTTTCGCGGATCGGCGGCAAGCGCGGCGCGGTCGAGCGGCGTCAAGCCCGCGAGGTCCTGCTTACGCACATTCGCGCGCCGGTTCAGCAGCCACGCGACCATCTCGACGTTTGTCTCTTCAGCGGCGATATGCAACGGCGTCCCGCCTTCGCGGTCGCACGCCTGAATCAGCGAGCCATCCGCCTCTAGCAGCCGCATAGCCGTGGCATTATCGCCTTCGGAGATCGCCGCATTGATTTGGTCTTGAACCGGCGAGATCGTGGCGTTGGGACAGCTCATCTCCTCCCGCCTCATCCGCTCCTCTTCCTCGATCACGGCGACGATATCGTCGTACTCGCGGTCCTTTGCAATCACCGACGCCGAAGTTGCATCGCGGTGAGGCCAAATGCCTTTGCGCGCATCCGCGCCGGCTCCCATCAGCAGCCGTACCATCGCGATATCGCGGCGCAATACCGCATAGTGCAGAGCGCGATGTTCATCGTTCTCCGCCATATCCATGTCCACCAGCTCAGGCCGAGCATTCAACAGGACGCGTGCCTGAGCCATGTCGCCCGCCTTAACCGCCTCAGCCAGCCTTCGGACATTCACTCCGTCGACGAACGCTTTCAATTTCGCCCAGCTCTCATAGCCGTAGCTCCGAGCCAACACGCGTTGGGCGTCGTTAAGCGCGAACGTTGCAGGGTCAGGCTTACGCTCGAACCGCTCCACTTCCGCAACGGCCGATCGAGAGCCCGCTCGATATTGCCCGAGCAGATCCTTAGCCTGTTTTCTCAGTTGCTCAAGGTTCGGTTGCCGCGTCAGCCTTCGCGTCGGATATAAGTGTGGGATCTTCCCGGTCATGACGATCTCCTTTCGAGTCATTGCCCGGCGTCCGCGTAACGGGCGGAAAGAAGATTCGTCTTGCTTGTGGAAAACCCTAACAACCGGTAGGCTCAGCCTTTTCCGCGGACTCGGCGGCGCCCGGCGCGCCAAGCCCAATATAACGCGGAGCCATCCCGCGGAAGGAGTCCAGTACTACCATCTCGAGCTACCGCTCACTCATTTGGCGGATTTTCGTCGACAACTTTGTAACCCGGTGGAACCTGGAACATCGCAGGGTCGGGCTCATTCCTGTTAACCTCCGTTATTGTCACAACCTGCACTCCCGTTCGCGGATTTTGTGCTTGGTGAGCATGTTCATGTGCAGCTCATCGGAATACCAATATTCGTCAGTAACCACGAGGTCCTTCCCCGCGCCGTTGATGGCCGCTGGGATTGTCCTCGTTTCACGCACGCCGTGAACCGCGACATTCTCCATCGTGTCCGTGCCTAGGTCTTCCTGCATGAAAAACCGATTGCCCGTGGCCGCCGTTGTAACGTGGCTGGCTTCAGGAGTTGCTGCCACCGCTTCGGGTAATGTTCGTTGCCGCGCCAGGTGACTGAACGGATCGAGAAACGTATTCAACCTCGTTTCCGGATCGAAGATGTGACTCGAGAGAACCTCGGGAGTTCCCTCGAACGAAGAGGGCAGGAACCCGCGGCGCTCATAATAAATACGGCCTTGAGAGTCGCGGGCAGTTTCCCCGCCACTGCCGGTACTCGCACGGCACAATCGTACTATGTCGCTATGGTGCATGCTCGCGGGATTCTTGGTCTCTGCCTCATCTCTATTCCCTTTCTGTTGTCCGGCTGCGGGAAACCCGCCGCCGAGACTGCGGCGGCGAGCCAGCAATTAAAAGCGCTTCTAGCGAACGAGTGGGAATACGGACTGAAGACGGACCCCGAAGCTGCAACGTCGCTCGGCGACAATCGCTACAACGCAGAGCTGACCGATTACTCTCCTCAGGCTTACGAACGGGACGCGGAACGCAACCGGGGCTTTCTTCGCGATTTCGAGCAGATCGATCCGAGCGCGCTCACAGCCGAAGACAAACTGAACCGCACTCTGATGATTCGCCGGCTCCGCGATCACATCCAGGAAATCGACATGAAGGCCTGGGAAATGCCGGCCGATCAGATGAACGGAGTGCATCTCAGTTTGGCTGAGCTTCCAGGCTACACGCACTTTGCCACAGCTCGCGATTACGCCGACTATATCAGCCGCCTCCATAAGTACCCTGCGGCATTCAGCCAGATTGAAGACGATATGCGCCTAGGGATGCGCGACCGGTTGATGCCGCCCAAATATCTGCTGGCAAAGGTCGCCGCACAGGCGCGGCAGATTGCGGATGCCCCCGTTACGAAAAGCCCTTTTGCGAGTCCGGTTGGGCACTTTCCCAGCAGCATATCGCGCAGCGATCAGTCTCGAATCCGTTCCGCCGTGATCGAGGTCATCAAAACAGACGTTGCTCCGGCCTACAGCGAATTCGCCGATTTCGTCGTCCAAGATTACGCGCCGGCCGGTCGGTTGGAACCTGGCGTGTGGTCGCTGCCGGGCGGCGATGCACTCTATCGCCGCGACGTGCGCGTGATGACGACGACCGAACAAACGCCCGAGCAGTTCTATGAAATCGGATTGAAGCAGGTTGACGAAATTGAAAAGGACATGCTGGCTCTGGCGCACCAACAGAGCTTTCAGGACCTCAAGAGCTTCAACGCGCATATCAAGGCCACTAAGTCGTTTTATGCTTCTTCGGGCCAGCAGATTCTAAAGCTGTATCAGGGCTACATCAACCAGATGAGGCCCGAGATGGCCACCTTATTCGGCCGCCAGCCGAAGGCCCCGCTTGAAGTAATCCCCATGGAAGCGTTTCGCTCAAAAGACGCAGTTCCGGCAGACTACAGCCCTGGTTCGGCGGACGGTAAGCGGCCGGGACGCATCAATGTAAATGAATGGGACCCCACACACCGTCTCACATTGAACATCGAGGCAATCGCTTATCACGAAGGGATTCCGGGACATCATCAGCAAATAGCGCTGGCCCAGGAGCTGCCCGGCTTGCCCGATTTCCGGAAAAATGCCGGCTACAACGCGTTTGTCGAAGGCTGGGCCTTATACGCGGAGCGGTTGGGGAAGGAGGTCGGATTTTACAAAGATCCGTACAGCGAATACGGCCGTCTCGAAAATGAGATGTGGCGCGCGGTCAGGCTGGTGGTCGATACAGGCGTGCATTATAAACATTGGTCCCGCCAGCAGATGGTCGATTTCTTTCACGCGCACACCGCCATGGACGAGCCAAATATTCAGACCGAAGTGGACCGTTACATTGCCTGGCCGGGGCAAGCGCTTGCCTACAAGGCCGGCCAGTTGAAAATTCTCGAGCTGCGGGAACGTGCTCGTAAAGAATTGGGCGCCCGTTTCGATCTGCGTTCGTTCCATGATGCGGTTCTGGAGGAAGGCGCGCTACCGTTGGACATACTCGAAACAAAGATCGACGCCTGGATCGCGAAACGGAAGGGCGATTGAACGCGGCGCCGCATAGAAGACAATGCTGCTCGCACGACTCGTCGACACATCAGGGCAGATTCGAAACACGTCGAAGCGTCTCGAGAAAGTAGATCTGCTCGCGCAATTAATCCGGCAGCTCGGTGCGGATGAAATCGAAATCGCCGTGTCCTTTCTCGCCGGGAGCCTGCGTCAAGGCAATATCGGAGTTGGTTATGCCTCCATTCGAGAGGCTATGGCCATTCCGGCGCAAACGGCTTTGCTCGAGATTGTTGAAGTAGACCGCGCACTTTCTGAGTTAGCGGGCGTTCGAGGGTCCGGCTCAGAACGGCGCCGGCGCGATCTGCTCAGCGGGCTCTTCTCCCGCGCGACTGACGCCGAACAGCGATTTCTCACTGGCCTGCTCATGGGAGAACTGCGCCAGGGAGCGCTGGAAGGAATCATGCTCGATGGCCTGGCCAAGGCAACGGGTGTCGCAGCCTCAAAAATTCGGAGAGCAGCGATGATGGCAGGCAGCCTTCCGGCGGTTGCTCGGAGTTTAATCGAGCAGGGAGAAGCCGGACTCGTTCCGTTCACAATTCAATTGTTTTGCCCTGTGCAGCCGATGCTGGCGCAAACGGCCGAAGATGCCGCTCAAGCCATTCACGATTTGGGTGAAGCGGCGCTCGAATACAAATTTGACGGGGCCCGCGTTCAGGTTCACAAGTCGGGAGATGAAGTTCGCGTGTATTCCCGGCGAATGAACGAGGTCACGGGAGCAGTGCCCGAAATCGTGGAGGTAGTACGGGCCATGCCGCCGAACGATCTGATTCTCGACGGGGAAGTACTGAGTCTCGATGAAACCGGCCGTCCCAGGCCGTTTCAGGTAACGATGCGGCGCTTCGGCCGAAGGCTCGATGTCGAGACCCTCCGCCGTGAACTTCCCCTTCGCCCGTTCTGGTTCGACCTTCTGTATGCCGATGGCTCGTCTCTCATCGACGAAGAACAGAAGCGACGGTTTGCGGCTCTTACCGGCATTACGCCGCCCGAAGACATCGTTCCGCACCTCGTGACCGCAAACGCTATGCAAGCGGAAGACTTCCTCCACGGCGCGCTCGAACGGGGGCACGAAGGGATCATGGCGAAAGCGACAGGCGCTGCGTATGCGGCGGGTGCGCGAGGACAGTCGTGGCTGAAGGTAAAAAAAGCTCGCACACTCGATCTGGTGATTCTCGCGGCAGAGTGGGGCAATGGCCGCCGCAAGGGTTGGCTGAGTAATCTGCATCTCGGCGCCAGGGACGCCGTTCAGGGTGGTTTCGCGATGCTCGGCAAAACCTTCAAAGGGCTGACGGATGAAATCCTCAAGTGGCAGACACAGGAATTACTAAAGCTCGAAGTGGCCCGAGATTCTTACACGGTTTATGTCGAGCCGAAATTAGTCGTCGAGATTGCGTTCAATGAGATCCAGGTCAGTCCTCGGTACGCGAGTGGGCTAGCCTTGCGTTTTGCGCGAGTGAAGAGATACCGCCCGGACAAAGCAGCCGCCGAGGCCGATACATTCCAAACCGTCCAGAAACTTGCAGGTGCCTCCTGAAAGGGACGGACTGCCGTCCCCAGTCACTTTTTGGCAAAGCGCAAGACTTCACCGCCGCCCAGCCACTTTCGGATCCGCCCGCGAAGAGGTGCTTCCACATACTTCAACGAGAACAAAGAAAGTGCAATCAGGGTGAAGGAATACAAGCCGAACATTTTCCATTCGTAGATGGGCGGAAGCGTATGCAAGACATAGGATACAGGGATTTGAAGAATGTAAATCCCATAACTCGCTTCGCCGAGCAATATCAAAAGCGGCAGCGATAGAAATTTCGCGAGATATCCTTCGCCACTCGCCAGCGAGAAGATCAGGAGCGCGAACAAAGGCGTCAAGCCGGTCGAAAGGATTGGGTGAGGAATGCTCGAGCTGAACGAGAGAACCAGCATCACCGCTGCGGCCGACCCGTAAGAGAGTATGCGGCTATGCGCGGGTTTCAGACGATAGCCGAGCACATACAACCGGCCGAGCAGCATCCCGATGATGAATTCCGGAAGCCGGAACAATGGGGTAAATTCGAACGCCATTTGAAGGTGCTGGTCTAGCTGCGGCGGCCCCGTAATGTGCTTAAAGTAATACAGCGCGATGGGCGGAGCGATAGATAAAAGATAGGCCGCGCCCATTACGCCGAAGCACGATGTCTGCTTTAGTTTCGATAAGCGGCTCGCAAGGAACGGGAACGAAAGATAGAAGAACGCTTCTACCGAAATCGACCATCCTGGAAAATTCCAATACCAGGCGGTCCACGGAGTCCAAGCCTGTAACATCGCAAGTACCAACGAGCCGCCAACCACAAGCTTGACCGCCGCCGCCTTAGCCGCGTTCACCTTCATCGTCCAAAGAAGGTTTGTGGGGGCTGCCAGCACGAACCCTACCAGATACGCCGGGTAAATGCGCGCCAGCCTCGCGACCCAAAATCCGCGCCGGCTACCCCGCATTTTCCCTTCCCGGCCGAGGTAGCTGTAAGAGAGAACAAATCCGGACAGGAGAAAAAACAGGCTTACGGCCACGTAGCCGGATGACGCGAGATTGACGCACGGCTTTGGCCAGTTTGCAAACAGCGGTTCGCAGAAATGATAGATGACGACCGAGAATGCCGCCAAGAAGCGCAGGCCCGTTAAGGCGTGTAACTCCCGCTTCGGCGAGAGTACTACCTGAGTCTTAAGCGTTTGCGAGGCAGGGCTACTCGACGCGGGCAGGCTGACTATGGTTGACATGCCATGCCCCTCACCGGGCAATTGCGGGCGACACGCCGTCTGCGCACACCACGGGCAGGCGCCAATGACTTCCTCATGAGACCTCCGAGTCTTCCGTGCTTCCGGTTCTATGTACACCGCTTCCACCCGAAGCGGTACCGGCGAACCGCGAGAGGCCGCCGTTTGTTATGGCTTCAGTATAGAAAGGACGAGCGCAGGTACGAAAGACATATAGGTTCTACACGGGTAGGGGATAGATTGCACTGGTACTTTGTCGCTACTCGTACCGCAGCGCCACCATCGGATCGACTCGCGACGCGCGCCGTGCGGGTAGGTACGCCGCAAACGCAGCAATCGCTATCAGAGCGAAGCCGGCCGCCGCAATCGTGACAGGATCAAAAGGCTTCAACCCGTACAATTCGCTCGATATCAGGCGCGAGGCTCCCATTGAAACCGGGATTCCCACTGCGAGGCCGGCAATCACCAGTAGAAGCGACTCGCGAAGCACCATCCGTGCAATCTCGCCACGCTGAGCCCCCAACGCCATCCGAATCCCCATTTCATTCGTTCGGCGGTTCACTGCATAGGTCATCAGACCGTACAGGCCGACAGCGGCTAGAATTAACGCCAGCGCTCCAAACAAGCTCGAAAGCGACGCGATCAGACGCTCTTGAATGAGCGAATCGTCCACTTGCTCGCTCAGCGTCCTGACGTTGAACACCGGCAGGCGGCTGTCCAATTGCGCAATGGCGTGGAGCACGGCCGCCGATATTGCTGTGGGATTCTTCGCAGTGCGGACTTCAAAGGTAACACCCGACGGCACTCCCGATTGAGAAACAGGCATGTACGCGGTTGGCCTTGCATGTTCGCGGAGGTCTTGCTGCTTCGCATCTTTCACCACCCCCACGATTTCAAACCAGCTAGGATCGCCCACCCATCCTGGCATGCTGATTCGTCTCCCAAGCGGGTTCGTGCTACCGAAGTAATCACGCGCAAAGGCTTCGTTGACGATTGCCACTTTCGGAGCGGGGGCTTGGTCGGCTGCAGTAAAATCGCGCCCCAAGAGAATTGGAGTTTGGATCGTGGTGAAGTACGCGGGTCCGACGAGGTTCAAGCCGGCGGGCGTTAGTTCTTTGCCGGACTGGGGCTTGTAGCCTTCCACCTTTACCTGAGTACCATTGGAACCGCCGGATAAAGGCGTATCCATCGAAAAGCTTGCCGCACGCACACCAGGCAGAGCCGCAATCCGTTCGAGCAGAGTTTGGTAAAGCGTGTTCGTTCGAGTTCCCGTATAGCCAATCGTGCCCGGGTTGAGCGCGAGGAGTAGGACGTTCTCTTTGTTGAAGCCGGGATAGAAATCTTTCAGGTTCTCTAAGCTGCGCGCGAGAAGTCCCGCTCCGATCAGCAGCACGAGCGACAGCGCCACTTGCACAATAACCAGGCCTTTCGCGAGCCGCGAACGCCCGCCGCCTTTGCCGGCGCTGCGCGTGCTTTCAACGAACGACGGTGCCAGGTTGGTTCGTGCCGCGCGCCACGCTGGAACAATGCCGGCGAGAATCGCGGTGAGCAAGGAAACGAACAAGGTGAACCCCAGCACGGTTCCATCAGGGCGCACACTGAGCGACAGCGGACTCGACGAATGCGACATCAGGATCAATAGCGACCGGCTGGCCCAGAAGGCAAACAACAACCCTAATGCGCCGCCTGCGACGGCGAGCAGGGTACTCTCTGCAATTAACTGCCGCATCAGGCGCAGTCTTCCGGCGCCTACCGTGAGCCGTACCGCGATCTCTTTCGAACGAGCGTTCGCGCGTGCCAGCAGCAAATTCGCTACGTTGGCGCAAGTGATGAGCAGCAGCAGCCCAACCGCGGCCATCAGAATGAACAACGGCTTTGAAAACTTTTGGCGTAATGCTGCGAGGCCTTGTCCGCCAGAGCTTACCTGGAGCCTGGCTTGAAGAATTACCCGCCGGATGGCTGGCGAATCGAAAGGCAGTCCACTTAGGCCTTCAAGGGATTCGCGCACGACTTGCCGGAATATCGGCTCTAGGTTGGCAAGGGCGCGTTCACGCGTCACTCCTGGCCTGAGACGCGCCATGATCCGCAGCCAATTGCGGACAGGAGAGGTTAGAACATAGTAGGGAGTGCCCTTCGCAGCGTATCCAGGCCTCGCTTGCTCAATCATCGTAATCGGCACCGAAACATCGATGCGCTCTCCCGGTTCGAGGCCGAAGAATTCCGGCGCGGTTACTCCAACAATCGTGAACGGCGAGTTATTCAAAACCACTTTTTTCCCGAGCACGGACGGATCGAGCCCAAATCGCCTTTGCCAGTAGTCGTAGCTGATCACGGCAACGGGGCTTCCGCCGACGATTTTGTCGTCTTCGGGCGTGATGATGCGGCCGACGATGGTGTGCACGCCGAGAGCGGAAAAATAGTCGCCCGAAACCACCTGCCCCTTCGCGATTCCGCCATGACCGTTCACCTCGAAATCGACGTTGTTAATCCCCGCGAATGCAAATACACCGGAAAAGACGCTGTTACGGTCGCGAATCTCTTTGAACATCGGATAAGGGAACCAGTAGTCCAAAGTCTTGAACTGCACGAGCTGCTCGGGGCTTTTGACCGGCAGCATCTTCAGCAGAGCCGCGTTCATTAAGCTGAAAATCGCGGTGTTGGCCCCAATGCCGAGTGCCAGCGACAGAACCACCACTAACGTAAACGCGCGATTCTTCGCGAGCGTCCGCAGACTGTAGCGAACGTCCTGCCACAGGCTTTCAATAAGCGCAACGCTGTTCATGCGGTAAATCTCCTCGCGAATAAGAGTCTGGTTTCCGAGTTTGCGCCGCGCGGCGTGGCGTGCCTCTTGACGAGACATCCCTCGAGCGATGTTTTCCTCTGTTTCGGTTTCTAGATAAGCTTCGAGCTCGCGTGCCCGCTCCTTATCCCAAAATCTGCGGCGGAGAAACCGGCTCCATGACATAGGCGCACACTCCAGAAGGTGATCTAGCTAAACGAGAATTATGTCACATCTTATGTGAACCGGCGCCGCGCAATCTTTTACCTAGATCACCTACTCCGCAATCACAGAGTTCCGCAGTTCTCCAATCCCGGCGACTTTCACCACCACGTCGTCTCCCGGCCGCAGAAAGCGTGGCGGCTTTCGCGCCACACCTACTCCAGCCGGCGTTCCGGTCGAGACGATATCGCCAGGCTCGAGCGTAAATACGCTCGAAAGGAAGCTCACCAGATCCGGAATCTTGAAAATCAGGTTCCGCGTGTTTGAGTTCTGCAGCACTTCTCCATTAATCGTCATTGAGATGTCGAGCGCGTGAGGGTCCTCAATCTCATCTGCCGTGACAATCCACGGGCCCATGGGCGCAAACGTATCAAAGGTCTTGCCCATCAGCCACTGTGTCGTCGCGCGCTGATAATCGCGCGCGCTCACGTCGTTGACGATCGTGTAGCCGAAGATGTGATCGCGCCAGTCCTCGCTGCGAATGTGCCGCCCTCCCCGGCCGATAACAAACGCAAATTCCGCCTCGTAATCGGGCGATTTCGAAACCTTCGGCAAAACGATCTTATCTCCTGGGCCAATCACTGCCGTGGCGAATTTGTTAAAGATCGTTGGAACGCTGGGGATCTCGGAATGTGTCTCCTCTGCGTGATCGCGGTAATTCAAGCCGACGCAGATCAGTTTGCGAGGTCTCGGAATGGGTGCGAGCAGCTTCACTGTGGAAAGCGGAATTCGGGCCGTCTCGAGAGCCGCATCCGCAAATGCACCGGCCTTCGAAATCAGTTCGGGCCCAGCCGCGATCACATCAAGAATGGTTGAAACGCCGAGAGGAGTAAGGTCTACAACAGTAGAATCCGGGCGCGCCACTCCGGCCACAGCCGGCCCTTCTTGTTCAAACGTGACGAAACGCATCTATTGCATCTTGCCACGGCGGGGGTAACGCTTATGACGACGTTCTAAGTGGAGCCTTTTGAACCTTCCCGTTGCGAATGCATGACGTACACACGCGTACGCGCTTTCCAGCGCCCTTTACCACGACATGCACTGTGTGAAGGTTCAAATTCCAGCGCCGCTTCGTCACGTTATGAGCGTGGCTGACACGATTTCCGAATTGCGGCCCGCGGCCACAGATCTCACAAACTTTCGCCATAAGACACACCAACACCCAGCTCAGGGCTCGGTGTTACAAGACTTTAGGCTATCAAACGTGCCCTCAACTGCGCAAGACGGCATCCGCGGCAGCCTTTCCCAGGGCCGGCTCAACTCAGAAGCAAACAACGCCCCGATCGGGAGGCAAGTCCGCGATCGAACGTTACAACGTTCGCGTCACTCCGCTCAGCCAGGGCAAGTAGCCAGGCATCCGCCCAGAGCTTAGCGGAAGCTCTCGCCTCGGATGCATGCTGCCGGAACACCGGCTCGACTTCTTCCGGCTCTTCGAGGAACGCAACGCGATCATCGGCAAACAGCTGGTCGTAGGCATCCCATGCAGCCGGCATGGTTAAGGGCCTACCGTTCATCGCCGCTGCGGTCGTCAACAGCCGAAGCACCCCCAGCTGGGTAAATCGCGTAAAGCCGATCACTTCAGACTCGTCTCGCCGCCACCACTCCGTTGCCGCCGCGCGATGAACGTGATCCCCTAACAGTAGAGCCAGCCAGACGTTCACATCAGGGAAGCTCAATGAGCGCATAGATCTGTTCGTTGGTCAGATCGAATGGTTTTCCCGTCGAAGGAACGATTGGCGTCTCCAGGCTGAGGCGTCTCTTCTGGCGTCTGGGCGTAGAACTCGACACAGCATGCTCAATGCTTTCGAGAATGAGCTGACGGGCCGAGCAGCCCTTCCGCGCGGCTGCCTCGTGTAGCTTCCGGTGAAGCTCACGCGGCAGATCGATGCCGGTGCGAAGAGTTTTCGACTCCATGCATTGAATCTTCGCATCCGCGACTTAAATAAGTCAACAGTAGGGTTGCCAACGGTACTGAGTTCAGGTCTCCCAATGCTTTTTCCTGCGGACCCTGACCTTGACACGTCTGAACTCTGGTCTGATACTCTAAAAATTGAGCTGCAAATGATTTTCAAGAGGAGCCACCGGAACCGGGCTGTCCCCACCGTGCCCGCTACGGTTGCCGATTTGCGCTCGGGCGAAGAAGGCATCCTCGATCGTATTGACCTGCCGGAAGATATAGCGCGAAGGTTGATGGAACTGGGCTTCCTGCCCGGGAACACAATAGTACCCTCTCGAACCGCCCCTGGCGGAGGCGCAAGGGTTTTTCAGGTTGATGGATCAGAAGTGGCCCTCCGCCACGACACCGCCCGTAAACTGCACCTTCGAATCGAGACCGGTCCTGCATTGCCATGAGCGACTGTCACAGCGGCGGGCCTCGGACGAGCCTGCTCCCTAATCCGACCGTTCCGGTCCCACTTGGGCTGACCGACCGCTCGTTGATTGTCGCGATTATCGGCCCGCCGAACTCGGGAAAATCCACGCTGTTCAACCGGCTGACCGGGTTACGCCAGAAAGTAGCGAATTTTCCGGGCGTGACCGTAGAGCACCACATGGGCAAAGCGAAGCTGAAAGACCGGCACGAGGTCTTTCTCATCGACCTGCCAGGCGTCTACAGTCTCCATCCGCGATCGGAAGATGAACAGGTTGCGCACGACATATTGAAGGGACTGCGGCCAGGCTTCGCACGCCCCGACGCGGTGATCCTCATCCTCGATGCCACCAATCTCGGCAGGCATCTCTTGCTCGCCGCTCCGGTTCTAGACCTCGGATTGCCGACTCTCATCCTGCTCAACATGGCGGACGACCTCGCGGTTCGCGGCGGCGAAATTGACGTTGCACGATTAGCGCAGGACCTGGGCGCGCCGGTGGCGCTCATCAGTGCGTCGAAAGGGCACGGAATCGAGCGCATCCAGCAATTTCTTTCGGGCACGGCGGCCAATCTCGCAGCAGCAAAGCCCGCCCGAATCGAGTTGCCTGTACTGAACGATGTCCCGAAATGCAGGCAGTGGGCATCGGCGTTGGGCGATCGCGCTTCGTACAGGGCGCCTGCCCCGCCTCTTTGGACGCGCCGCCTCGATTCCGTTTTCCTTCATCCGCTCTGGGGTCCCCTCGTATTTGCCGCCGTAGTCGTCGCCGTGTTCCAAAGCATATTTACATGGGCGCGTCCCATCATGGATGGAACACAGGCCCTGATTACCTCGTCAGGCCAGTGGGTGGGCCACATGCTGCCAGACGGCTTGTTCCGGTCTCTCCTGGTAGATGGCATTTGGAGCGGTGTCGGATCCGTTCTCGTATTCCTTCCGCAGATTCTGCTCCTGTTTCTGTTCATCGGCATACTCGAAGACTCTGGCTATCTTGCGCGGGCCGCTCTGATTGCCGATCGCACCATGGCCAAAGTCGGCCTGCAGGGGAAATCGTTCATTCCACTGCTATCCGCCTACGCGTGCGCGGTGCCGGCCATCATGTCGACTCGCGTCATCGAAAACAAGCGCGATCGCATGGCGACCATCATGATCGCCCCTCTGATGACTTGCTCGGCGCGCCTGCCGGTCTATACGCTCGTGATCGCCGCGTTTGTGCCGAATATTCCCATCCTTAAGGGAATTCTTTCGTTGCCGGCTGCCACCATGCTGCTGCTGTACGTTTTAGGATTCGTCGCTGCCGTGGTGATCGCGCGCCTGTTGAAATCGACCGTCCTCAAAAGCCAGAGATCAGTCTTCATTCTCGAAATGCCCCCCTACCGCTGGCCCACCTTTCGGTCGCTCGGCCTGCGCCTTTACGATCGCGCTCGAGTGTTTTTACGGCGCGCCGGAACCGTTATTCTGTCGGTCGCGATCGTCCTGTGGATACTCGCTCATTTGCCGCTCAGCCATGGCAAAATGCCGCCTATTGAAAACAGTTTCGCCGGTATGATCGGCAAAGCGGTCGAGCCGGCCATCAAGCCTCTAGGCTTCAATTGGAAAATCGGCATCGGCCTCATCACGTCGCTTGCCGCCCGCGAAGTCATCGTTGGAACGCTCGGGACCATCTATGGTATCGAGACCGAAGGAAACACGAAGGGTCTCGAAGCGGCGCTTCACGGCGATTTGAGCCCCGCCGGAGCCGTCGCGCTCCTCGTCTTTTTTGCTTTCGCCCTCCAGTGCTTTTCTACGATTGCCGTCGTTCGCCGCGAGACCGGAAGCTGGAGGTGGCCGGTCTTTCAGTTCAGCTACATGTTGGCGCTAGCTTACGCCGCGGCCTGGGCTGCGTTTGAGATTGCGAGCCCTTTGCTTCACTAGAATCATCAAAAAATGGAGCAAAAAGACCGGGCGTTATCCGCGCTGCCCGGCTGACGCGTCTGTTAGCATGACGAATTAGGCCGGAAGACTTCCCGCCCGGCTCGCTTCTCCACCCATGCGAAACGTAGTGATTCTCGGCTCCGGTTGCGCCGGTAACACAGCCGCCATTTATTCGGCCAGGGCAAACTTGCAGCCGCTGGTGATTGAAGGGCACGAGCCCGGCGGGCAACTTTCGGTTACGACCGAAGTCGAAAACTTTCCCGGATTTGCAGAAGGCATACAGGGTCCCCAACTCATTGAGAATATGAGGCAGCAGGCCCAGCGGTTCGGCGCCGAATTCAAACACGGCAGAGTCGCTGAAGCCCGGCTTCAGGAGCGCCCGTTCACCTTAATCCTCGAAGATGGCGAAGTCGTTCAAACTCGCACGTTGATTATCGCAACCGGCGCCTCCGCCCGCTGGCTTAACCTGCCCAACGAGCAGAAGCTCATCGGTCACGGGGTGAGTTCCTGCGCGACATGCGACGGCTTCTTTTTCCGTGAAAAGGAAATCATGGTGGTCGGCGGAGGCGATTCTGCCATGGAAGAAGCCAATTTTCTGACGCGCTTCGGTCGCCGCGTCGCGCTCGTACATCGCCGCGACGCCTTTCGCGCAACCAAGATCATGCTCGAACGCGCGCGCAATAACCCGAAAATCGAGTTCGTTACGGACACGGTGGTCGAAGATGTTTACGATGTCGAAAAAGGACACGTCACCGGAGTGAAACTGCGCAACCTGATCACGAATGACGTTTCCGAGCGAGCAGTCGATGGGCTCTTCGTTGCAATCGGGCATATCCCCAATACCCTTCCTTTCGTCGGGCAGCTAGACCTGGACGAAGACGGCTACATCATCTCGCACGGCGGCGCAAAGACAAAAATAAAAGGTGTCTTTCACGCCGGCGACGTTCAGGACCGCACTTACCGCCAAGCCGTCACAGCCGCGGGCGCAGGCTGCATGGCCGCCATCGAAGCCGAGCGGTTTCTTGAATCTGAGGGCCACTGAGCGTCCGCAGCCGCGCATGAAAGCTCGATGCGTTGCTGCCGCCGTCTCGATGCTCTCCTTAACGGCGTTGCTCAAAGGCCAGGATCAGGGCAACGCCAACAATCCAAGTCCTATCGCAACCGACCGGCCGGCCTTCACCGACTCGAGCGTCGTGGTCCCAAGCGGTGCGTTGCAATTTGAAAACGGCTTCCTCGAAACCGCGAGCCAAGGGCAGCGGAGTTTCGATTTCCCCGAAACGTTAGTGCGCTTCGGAATTGCAACCAGCACGGAACTGCGGTTCACAGCTCCAGACTATTACCAAAACTTCAATACTGGGCTCGGATTCGGTTCCGGCCTGGGCGATATCGCGGCCGGTCTAAAGCAGCAGCTAGCCGCCTCTCCCACCGGATTTGACATTTCGCTGGTTGCCGCTCTCAGCTTTCCCACAGGCGCAAACTCGATCTCGAGCCATGGCTATGACCCCCA
Source organism: Bryobacterales bacterium (assembly GCA_963722585.1). Lineage (GTDB taxonomy): Bacteria > Acidobacteriota > Terriglobia > Bryobacterales > Bryobacteraceae > KBS-96. The sequence continues at coordinate 273,229 of CAVRNU010000019.1, forward strand.
ACTACAACTGCCTTGGTCGCGCCCAATAACGGGTAACTGGACAGCCGCCGGCATGTTCTCGTTGTATTGGCCGACCGAAGGCGCACGGCGAGATCTGACCGGTCAAACCACTTTCCTGCTAGACCGCCAGTTAACAAAGCCTTGGGACGCCTTCATCGAATACGCAGGCGACTTCCCGCAGCGGGGTGGTCCACAACATCTCCTGCATGTCGGCACGGCGTACAAGGTTGCGCCTCAGCAGCAACTGGATTTTCACTTGGGCTTCGGCCTTTCTTCCGCAGCGCCCAGCCACTTCATCGGAGTTGGGTATTCATTTCGATTCCAAGCTGAGCGCCGCTAGTTGAAGCTCGTCAACGCGGCGCCTGACGACAGAAATGCTCCCTCACGGTCGCGGTTCAGAAACGCACATTGACTCGTGAGAACTTACGGAACCGCGCGCGTCAGCAAGCGGTTTGGTGACGAAGTTCGCTTAAGCAAAATCCAGCTCGACCTGGTCGACATAGCACCAACCCCAGTTCTCGCCAGGCTCGAGCGACTTCATGACCGGGTGATGGGTACGGTGAAAATGTTTCGTCGCATGCTTGTTTTTCGACGAATCGCAGCAGCCTACATGGCCGCACTCGAGACACAGCCGCAAGTGGACCCATGCATCACCCATCTCCAGACATTCCTCGCAACCTTGAGGAGTGCGAGGCGCAACACTATGAACCTGATTGGCGTGGGTACAAACTTGCCGTTTCATCCTACCCTTAAGTCTAGCCCCGATGTTGGTTGCTTAGGCGCCGAATGGTATGCCTACTCTTGGCGAAGAACTCTAGCGGGATCGATCTTCGTGCTTCGGCGCGCTGGCAGGTAATAGGCGAGCAGCACTCCGACAATGAGGAAGGCTGCAGCAATAGTCAACGAAATCGGGTCTCTGACCGGAATACCGTACACCAGACCTGACATGAACCGCGCCAGGGCCCACGCGCCGATTGCTCCCGCGCTGACGCCGGCGAGCGCTTTCGTTAAACCTTGCCGGACGAGCATTCCGATCAGCTGATGGCGTTCCGCTCCCAAAGCCATGCGAATGCCAAACTCGCGAATACGGAGGCTAATTCCATAAGACGCCACCCCATATACTCCTACAAGGGTGAGCAGCAGAGCCAGCAGCGCGAAGATGCCGAGTAAGACTGTATAGAACCGGGGTGCGGCAATGGACTGCTCCACCGTCGCCTCCATCGTTCTTTCGTTTTCAATCACCTGTTCTGGATCGAAACGATGGAGGGTTTGCCGGAGAGCTGACGCTACTGAACTCGGATCGCCGAGCGTGCGAACAACAAGCGTTGTTCCAACAGCTGGCCCAAGGTACTGCTGATAGGATTCATAAAACTCAGGACGCGGTTCATCACTCAAAGAACGAGGTTGAGTGTTACCAACAATCCCAATCACCGTTAGATCCGGCGGCGCGGGAGCCGATCTGCTGCCCAGATGCTGACCGATGGCACTCTGGCCAGGCCAGTACTTGTCGGCCATCGCCCGATTAATCACCAGCGCGCCCTTGTCCCGGTTCGGGTCAATTTCGCTGAAAAGGCGTCCTTGCATCAGCGGAATGCCCATGACCGAAAAGTAATTGGCGCTTACGGCGTGAAAATCGACTTGGAGGGGATTAGGGGAAACCGGCGAATAGAGCCGTATCTGGACATGGATGCGGCCCAGAGGAAGAAAGCTGGTCAGCGCGGCCTGCTCGACGCCGGGAACGTCTTGGGTCACGCGAAGCATCTCGGTATATCGTTGCATCTGCAATTCACGAGTAAAGCGTTTGGCGTGACCGGGCGGTACCATCGCGGTCAGAATATGCGCCGTATGAAAACCCGGATTCACATTCGCGAGACGGATAAAGCCGCGGACCATAAGAATTGAGCCAGCAAATAAGATCAACGCAACGGCAATCTCGCCAACCAACAAACTGCCGTGTGCCCACGAATGTGCACTGGTGGATCGCCCCTGCCGGTCCGCCGCGCTGAGCTTCGTCGATGAGAGCGCAAAAGCCGGTGCCAGGCCGAAAAAGATTGCAACCGCAATCGTCAGCACGACGGCAAAACCTAAAACAGCTAAATCCAATTGCGAATTCTGTAATCGGGGAATTTCAAGATAAGGCGGAAGAAGATGGACCAAGACCCGATTACCCACATACGCAAGAACAACACCTAAAACTCCGCTCATTCCTCCAAGCAGAAGGCTTTCGGTTAATACTTGAGCGATCAAACGCCCCCGGCGAGCACCTAATGCTCCTCGAATCCCAAACTCGTTCTTGCGCGCAACCGCTCTCGCCAACAATAGACTGGCGACGTTCAAACAGGAGAGCAGGACAAGAAAACCGGTGGCACCGAGCAGCAGAAGGAACGCGGCGCGGTAATCTTCAAGATCTCGCGTGGCTACCTGATCGAGTGCTAGCTTGAAATTGCGTTTCGACGCCGGGTAAACACGCAAGAGAACCGGCGTGAGTTGGTTCAGTTCCCTGCTGGCCTGGCCGAACGATACGCCGGGACGCAAACGGGCCACAATTGCCGTATAGGTAGTTGATGGGTCTGCCACGGGGGTCCGCTCGGGAAGCCATGCTGCTATTCCGGCTTTTGGAAAATAAAACTCCTTAGGCATCACTCCGCGAACGACATAACCCGCTCGTTTAAGAAGATAGTTCGCCCTACAATCCGTGCGTCGCCCTCGAAAGTACTTCTTCCACGTGTCGTAAGCCAACACCACAGTCTGAGCCGCATCGGTCCGGAAATCCGATGCAACAAAAGTACTACCGAGAAGCGCCCTGGTGCCGAGAAGCGGAAAAAGCTCTCGAGACACACTCCTGACCCACAGGTCCACAGGATCAGCAATACCGGAAAGCGTCGCCGTCTCGAAGTAGCCGTAACCGGCGATTGATTGAAGCGAAGTTGCGTAGCGGCGGAAGAATTCTAGATCGGCAATCGTCTCTGCCGGAGTATAGTCGCCATGCCCAATTTTCTCTATTTCAACGATCCTATTCGGATCTTGATATGGGATCGAACGCAGGAAAACGGCGCGAAAGGCGCTGAACATCGTCACAGACGCACCGATTCCCAGAGCGAGCGACAGAAGCGCCGTCAAGGTAAAGACCGGAGAGCCTCTTAGCTGCCGCCATCCATAACGAACGTCCTGCAGCATGCCGGCACCTCCAACCGCTCGTTCACCTTACAAGTATGCGGTTAAACCTCTTCCGAAAAGAAAAGGTATTTGCGCCACTGATCTTCGCTCCGGCCCAGTAGCCGCATCAGATGGCGGCTTGTATGCAAACTGAAAGGCCGCGGCAGCCGCATCAATTTCATCCCTGCTTCCTCTGGAGTCCGATTGCCCTTTCTGTTGTTGCAAGGATGGCAGCAGGCGACGAGGTTCTCCCAAGCGGTTTCACCGCGGCGAGAGCGCGGAATCACATGGTCTAGCGTCATCTCGCCGGAAGGCAGGGTACGCTGGCAATACTGGCAGGTATAGCGGTCGCGCATCAGAATGTTCTTTCTCGATAGCGCCCGTGTCTGGTGAGGAATGCGCCTGTACTCGAGAAGGCGGATGACCGAAGGCACCCGCATCACTTGACGAGCGGAATGAACTTGCGACGGAGCCAATTCTTCTGCCGACGCCACGCCCTTCAAAATCAGAACCAACGCTCGCCGCGCCGCGCAAATATTAATCGGCTCATAACTGGCGTTCAGAACCAGAACAGGCTTATGCAGTCGTTCGATAGTCGCCATACTCCGCTCTCCGCTTCCACATCTCCTCGTTCTTATCGAAACTGGAACTCCGGGGCGCCTCTGGACCCGATGTGCCCGGTAACGGCAATCCGCTTCGACGCATGACACGCGCCACCGTCAGGACGGAAACCCGCTGCGCGCCTGCCTCTTTCAGTACTGCCGTTGCGGCCGCGAGAGTAGTTCCTGTGGTCAACACGTCGTCGATCAACAGGATGTGTTTGCCGTCCAACCGCGCGTTTCGCCTAAGCTGGAAAGCGCCCTTCAAATTCTTGCGGCGCTCGGTTGCGCCCAGCCCTGCCTGTCGCTTACCCAAACGGACTCTCCGCAGCAGCGGCGCGGCCTTCACTCCCAATTTACGCGCTACAGGCTTTGCAAGCAGTTCAGCCTGGTTGAAACCACGCTGCCACCGCCGGTACCAGTGCATCGGCATGGCTGTCACAAAATCGAAATGTTGGTCCCGGGGTAAAGCTTCCACCAGTAACCGGCTAAGCGGCTTCGACAGCGTCTCTATTTTGGAGTATTTGAAAAGTCGGATCAGATCGCGGAGGGTACCTTCGTAACTGCCGAAGGAGTAGGCCACATCGAAGTTGACCTCCCTCCCCCGGCAGACCATACAAAGGTCGTGCTCATCCAGCGGGAATGCGTCCGTAAATGGAGTCTGGCACACGCGGCAGGCGTGATCCGCCGCAAGCGGGCGTGGCGACTTCAGGCAAGATTCACAGATCGGAATTCTCGAGAGGCTTTTGAGCGGAGTTTCGCAAATTCTACAGTCGTCGGGGAACAACAACCGACCTAGCCACCCAGGAAACTTCTGGATGGCGCCAGTGACAGACTGTGCAAATGCAACGTGGGTCGAGGTACTAGGGAAGACTCACCCCCGGTCAAGCAATAATGATACAACAATTTACTAGCGCCGTGTTTGCGGGAGATTCTTCTGGCCCGCGTTCGACAACATTGAGAGCGCAATATGAGTTCTTCCAGACTTCTTCTCGTTGAAGAAGACCCACCCCGCGCGGCCGCCATTTCCTCGGCCCTAACGCCGGCGGAATTTGAAGCCTTTCAGGCGGCCAGCCTCGCTGACGCAAACGAAGCGCTTTCAGTCCGCCAGTTCGAGGTGGTTCTCGTCTCTACCCTTCGGAATCCATCGGAAATAGCCGGCCAACTCTCGACCCTGGCCAAACGCTTGTCCCCATCAACTCTCGTCCTCGTCTATGGGGAATGTCTGGAGGGACTTTCCGATGGAACTCTGCCGCCCTCTCTGCCCCCGGCAGGACTCGCCCGCGAAATTAAGCGCTTCCAGCAGCTCGCCGAGCTCGATCAGGACCATATCGCCGCCCAATTGACGATGTTCGATTTGCTCGCCTTCCGCCAGCAGATGGGTGATGACCCAGATCTCATGAGCGAGATCATCAAGATTTTTTTCGAGGAATCGGCGGGGCAGCTTCAAGATCTCCGGCAGGCTATTTCCTCGCACGAGTTCAATCGGGCTTCCCGCCTCGCTCACTCGCTCAAAGGGTCTCTCGGCAGTCTGCACGCAGCACGGGCCAGGCATTGGGCGCAAGCTCTCGAAGCCGCTGCGGCCGCTTGTGACGGAGGCCGCTGCGAACACTGCCTCACCGCCTTGGAAAAATCCATTTCCGCGCTTCAACCCCAGCTCCAAGAGCTCCTTAGCTCTTAGCCCGATGGGGCCTGTTGCTCTGCTACACTGACATTGCTCACTCGCCATCTATGAGCTCTCCCACAGAAATTGCGTGCGCGCATAGCCCGGATTCCGACGATGCCTACATGTTCTATGCCCTGGCAACGAAGAAAATCCGGTCGCAGGCGGTTAGTTTTCGCCATGTGCTCGAGGACATTGAAACGCTCAACCGCAAAGCGACTCAAGGCGTCTACGAACTAACCGCTATCTCGTACCATGCCTACCCATACATCGCCGACCGCTATTTCTTGATGGCAAGCGGATCGAGTGTGGGAGATGGATATGGGCCCATGGTGGTGAGCGCCCGCCCATTGTCACCTGGCGACCTCAAGGGGAAAAAAATAGCCATCCCCGGCACGATGACAACCGCGTATCTCGCCCTGAGACTGTTCCAGCCCGATTTCGAGTACGTGGTCGTTCCGTTCGATCAAATTCTCGAGACCGTGGCTGAACATCAAGTGGATGGCGGCCTGGTCATTCACGAAGGACAGCTCACTTATGGCCGCGGCGGCCTGCATAACGTAATCGACCTGGGCCGGTGGTTCAAGCAAGAATACGGTCTGCCGCTTCCCCTCGGGGGCAACGCTCTGCGCCGCGACCTCGCGCCCGAGCTTCAAAGTGAATGCTGCCGTTTGATGAAGGAAAGCATTCAATACGCTCTCGATCATACGGATGAAGCGCTCAACTATGCCATGCAGTTCGCGCGCGATCTGGAAGCGCCGCTGGCCGAGCAGTTCGTCGGGATGTATGTGAATCACTATACGATCGACGGCGGCGACATCATCCCAAAGGCCGCACAAAAGCTTCTCGATCTGGGCTTCGAGGCCGGCATCATTCCCACCAAGGTCACCGTCGAAGTGATCCGCTAGGCGTTGTGCGCCCCGAGACTCGTCTTCGGTGCTTGACAGGCGAAAGCCCCTATCCAAAGCCGGCCAACAGGCCGGCACGTCGCCATGACTGGCGACCCCACAAGGGCCCCGGGGCGAACTGTCCAAAGTCCATCGCGCCGAGACCCGTCTCGCCCTCGGCGTATGCTGAAGTCATGGCTGGACCGGTGGATACTCTTCCTGACTCACATGACTTCGATCCACAGCCTATCTGGACCGGCATGGGCCCGTCGGCCGAAATGGAGGCGATGGGGATACAAAGCCTGCTTTCGTCAGCTGGCATTCGAGCCATCATAAACGGCTTCGGCCAGATTCCGAGTGTCCCATTCGAAGTGCTCGTCACCCGCGAGGATGTCTTCAAAGCAAAGCAGGTACTGGCCGACGCCCTGGCCTCCGGCTCGGATGCGGCGGAGGAAGCTGAACGAGGAACCGAAATTCCGTAACAGCGTGTAAAATTTAGAACGCAATTCCCACGTCTCGGCTCGAACAATCTCTGTCCCGAGCAGCGGCCTGCTATGGAATCGACACATTCAAGACAACTGGCACACGGAGTCTATGCCGCGCTCGCTACTCCTCGGCGCCAAAATTTAGCTGAGCCGAACGACGCAGCTTTTCTCGACTACCTCGATATCGTGTCCCGTGCGGGTGTCAATGGATTGGTCTTGTTTGGATCCACTGGCGAGTTTGTCCATTTCGATGTGGACGGCCGCATGCACACCTTGAACCTCGCCATGAAGCGCAGCCGCGTTCCTGTGTTGGTGAACGTTTCCCATTCGACTCTGGACGGCGCGCTTGTCCTGGCCGACGATGCAATCGACAGGGGAGCTGCCGGCATCCTTGTTATGCCCCCTTACTTTTACAAGTACGAGGACGGCGATCTGGAGGAGTTCTTCCTCCGGTTTGCTGGATCCGTAGACGGGCGTATTCCTGTCTATTTGTACAACCTGCCGCAGTACACCAATCCCATCTCTCCTCCACTCTTAGAACGATTGCTTTCGAGCGGACAATTTGCCGGAATCAAAGATTCCAGCGCCGACTGGGACCTGTTTCAACATCTTGCGCGCCTGCGTAGCGAATGCAGATTTCAACTACTCGCCGGAAACGAAAAAATCTATTTGCGGCAGCAACTCGAACGAGGAACCGATGGCATTGTCTCTGGAGTGTCCGCTGCTCTGCCTGAGCTTCTCCTCAGCGTTGACCGTGCCATCCAGGCACATAACCTTGAACGGGCGCGCAAGCTCGACGTGTATGTCCAGGAATTTTTGGAACGGATCGACAGATTCCCCGCCACCGTTGGCATTAAGCAGGCGGCCAGTTCGCGAGGATGGCATCTGGAGCACTTCGCCGTTCCACCCGGCACCGCCCAATCATCTGAATTGACCCGCTTCCGCGATTGGCTGAAAGAATGGATTCCGATGGTGATCGAGGAGTGCCTCCGTGCGTAAATTCGTTTTCCTTCTGTCGTTGCTGACCTGTTTTCGCTTCCCCGCCTGCGCCCAGTATACGAGCGGCCCACAGGTGCTTACTTTTCTCTCTGGGATCGACGATTCCGATCAGCCCTATGCCCTCTACCTGCCTAAAAAATTCGACAAAACGAAGCGCTATCCCCTCGTCGTCATGCTTCACGGCGCGTTTTCGAACCATCGCCTGGCGCTCCGCCGCGTCTTCGGCAAAGGCAACGCCCCAGGCGAAAATGACGTTGAAGCGACGCGCTACTTTCCGCCGCTGCCGGATGTCGATTACATTGTTGCCGCGCCGCTTGCGCGAGGCACGCTCGGCTATCAAGGCATCACCGAACAGGATGTGTTCGACGTCCTCGATAACGTCGAATCGCGTTTCCCGATCGATCCCGACCGCGTCTATTTGACCGGCCTGTCTATGGGCGGCGGCGGAACGTTGTGGATCGGCCTTACTCATCCCGATGTCTGGGCCGCCATCGCCCCGGTTTGTCCCGCGCCTCCCGAAAAGACATCCGATCTCGCGCCGAATGTCTTGAACCTTGCTGTCCATTTCTTTCAAGGCGAGGCCGACCCCCTAGTGCCTGTTCAGCAAACCCGCGATTGGGTCGCGAAACTGAAAAGCCTCGGCGCTAAAACCGTCGAGTACAACGAATATCCCGGCGTCAAACACAACTCCTGGGACAACGCGTACGCCAACGCGCAAATCTTTCACTGGTTCGACGGATTCAAGCGCGACCTTTGGCCCAAACGCGTCCGCTACGTCACTTCCGATTACGAACATCAGAAAGCCTACTGGGTTGTCGTCGATCGGCTAACTCCCGGGACGCTTGCCTCAATCGACGCGCAGTTTACGGCTACAAATCAGGTCGAAGTGAAAACGTCGGGGCTAGGCGGCTTCAGCCTCATGCTCTATGGCCATCCGAGTTTTGAAGCCGGCAAGCCCCTCACCGTAACCGTTGATGGCACCGCGATCCATGTTCCTCCCATCACCTCCACTGCTGCTTTTGCGAAAACAGCGCGGCTGGCTGGAAGTATGGCGATGCGGGTCCTGATGACAACGAAAAGCAACAGGGAAGCGAAGGTCCGCTGCGCATGGCTCTTAGCCATCGTCATATCTATGTTTATGGGACCGGCGGTAGTCCGTCGAAAGATGAACTGGCGAAGCGTGAGAGCGAAGCCATTCACGATGCTGCGTGGGCGCCCACCGGTACCAAGCTCGAATTGTGGTTGCGTACTGTTGCCGATAAGGACGTTCGCCCCAGCGACTGGAAGAGCTCAGACCTGATCCTGCTCGGAGACGGCAAGACAAACAGCGTCATCAGTGGATTAACGAAAGAGCTGCCCATGCAGTTGTCTACAGATACAGATGGCTGGAACTTGACCTACGTCTGGCCGCACGATGAACATTATGTCGTCATCTCTTCAGGATCCGACATCAAGACACAAGGACAACCCGCCATGCTCCCCTTCCTTCCCGTCACTCCCTTTCCCAGCATCTTTTACGGATTGCAGGATTTCGTTCTCTTCCACAATCGCCAAAAAGTAGCCGAGGGCCGCTTCACCCACGATTGGAAGATCACGAAAACCGATGCTGAGAAACTGAAAGCGAGCGGGGTTGTCACAATCCGGCAAGGTGCGACCGAATGATGGAAGAAAACATGCTAGCGGGTATGGATGGCGGCGAATTCCTCGCAGCGGCGGAAGCGCACGCAAAATGGATCGCCGAATATTTCGAGCAGATCAGGAACCATCCTGTTCTGCCCGCGGTAAAGCCCGGCGATCTCCGCACTCAGCTGCCCCAGAGCGCGCCCGAAACCGGCGAACCGATCGACCAGATTTTTGCCGACTTCCAATCGAAAATCTTCCCTGCTTCTACCCTCTGGAATCATCCGCGATTTTTCGCCTACTTCGCTATCTCGTCTTCTCCGCCCGCAATCCTCGCGGAGATGCTCGCCGCCACGCTCAACGTCAACGCGATGCTGTGGAAGACCTCGCCCGCTGCGACCGAACTCGAACAGGTCACTCTTTCGTGGCTCCGGCAATGGCTCAACCTGCCGGACAATTTCTTCGGAATCATCTACGACACTGCATCGGTCGGCGTGTTTCAGGCCCTTGCGGCCGCCCGCGAATGGACCGACCCCTCGTGCCGCATAAAGGGCATGCATCCCGGCCTTGTCGTCTATCTCTCCGAGCAGACTCACTCCTCTTCCGAAAAAGCTGCCATCGCGCTCGGTTTCGGCCAGGAAAATGTCCGGAAAATCGGCCTCGATGCAGACTTCCGCATGCGCCCCGATCTCCTCGAACAAGCGATTGCCGCCGATCTCGCGTCCGGCCGCCGGCCATGCGCCATCGTCGCTACCGCCGGGACTACTTCTACGGCCAGCATCGATCCCATTCCAGCGATTGCGGACATCGCCGAAAAATATGATGTCTGGCTCCACGTCGACGCAGCATATGGCGGTTCGGCTGCCGTCGTCCCCGAAATGAGCTGGGTTCTCGAAGGAGCCGAACGCGCGCACTCGCTCGCCGTCAACCCGCACAAGTGGCTCTACGTGTCCGTCGATTTAAGCGTCCTCTTTACGCGCTTTCCCGAAATTCTTAAGCAATCGGCTTCGCTTGGAGCTGAATATCTGAAAACCACAGAGGACGCAACGGCCGTCAACTACATGGATTACGGCATTCAGCTTGGGCGCCGCTTCCGCGCTCTCAAATTGTGGTACGTCATGCGCTATTACGGCCGCGATGGAATCGTCCGCCTGCTCCGCGAGAGTCTGCGGCTAGCTCAGCTTCTCAAAAGCTGGATCGAGGAAGATCCGGCATTCGAACTTGCCGCGCCTGTGCGTTTGTCCCTCGTTTGCTTCCGCCATCGGGCCGGCGACGAATTCAACCAGCACCTCTTGGCCGAAATCAATTCAACTGGCAAAGCGTTCCTTTCTCATACCGTCCTCCACGGCAAATATGTTCTGCGATTCGCCATCGGCAATATGCAAACCCGGGAATCGGACGCCCGCGAAACCTGGATTCTCATTCGCGATCTCGCTACGCGATTAGCCGAAGAGCTCTCGCCGGTTGCCGCGCGCGGCTGAAGGTATGGCCAGCCGGCTGGAGACCACTCTCTGCGGCATCCATCTGCGCAATCCCGTCCTCGCCGCTTCCGGAAGCTTCGGTTATGGCGTTGAATTTGCCAGCCTCGTCGATTTGAACAGGCTCGGCGGCATCGTCACCAAAGGACTCTCGCGCGAACCCATCGACGGCAACCCCGCGCCTCGATTGTGGGAAGCAACCGCCGGAATGATCAACTCCGTCGGTCTTCAGAACATCGGAGTGCGAGAGTTTGTTCGCGTCAAGTTGCCCGCTCTTGCCCGTTACGACGTCCCGGTGATCGCGAACGTATTTGGCTACGCACCCGACGACTATGCCGAAACCATTCGCGTGCTCGAAGACCACCCCGGCCTCGCCGCCTACGAATTGAATGTCTCCTGCCCCAACACCAAACATGGCGGCATCTTTTTTTCGAGCGATCCTAACTTGCTCGCTGAATTAACACGCGCCGTCCGGCCACTCACCAGCCGGCCGCTCATCGTCAAGCTCTCGCCCAATGTTTCTAGCATCGCCCCTTTCGCGCGTGCCGCCGAAGAGGCCGGAGCCGATGCCATTTCGCTCGTCAACACCTTCATCTCGCTCGCCATCGACGCTCGCGCCCGCCGCCCGCGCATTGGTGCTGGTTTTGGCGGCCTGTCCGGCCCAGCCATCAAACCCATTGCGCTCCGTATGGTGTACGAAGCCGCGCAAAGCGTCACAATTCCCGTCATTGGCCTGGGCGGCATCGTAACGGGAGAAGACGCAGCGGAATTTCTCATTGCAGGCGCTCAAGCGGTTCAGGCCGGCACAGCGACATTCTTCCATCCGCGTGCTCCCCTCCGTATCGCCCGGCAACTTGAGCGCTTTCTCGAAACGCAAGGAGCCGGTAATGTTCGCGAAATCGTCGGCACGCTTTGGCTTCCCGCTACACTAGAAATAAAATGACTTTGGAAGAATTGGAAAGAGAGTACGTTCCGCTCCGTCAGCAGGCAGACGCTGTCCGGAGCTATCTTTGACGCCCCCGCCAAGCAGGCGCGCCTGAAAGAACTGGAAAGCGAGATTTCCGCCCCCGAGTTCTGGAACCAACCCGAGAAAAGCCAGCGCACCATGCAGGAGCGCAAGCGTCTCGAGCAAGCAATCCAAGACTCCGCGCGAGTCTCTTCTGTCACGTCCGACATTGACACGCTGTTCGAGCTTTCTCGCGAGGGCGAAAATGTCGGCCCTGAAATCGAACGCGAGCTCGGCTCGCTTAAGCATTGGCTCGAGCAGCTCGAAACCAACATGCTCCTGTCAGGCGAAAACGACGCGCGAGACGCGATCGTCATCATACATCCTGGAGCCGGTGGAACTGAAAGCCAGGACTGGGCCGAGATGCTGCTCCGCACCTACCTGCGATGGGCCGAGCGCAACGACTTTAAAGCCGTTGTGACCGACCGGCTTGAGGGTGAAGGGGCTGGAATCAAATCCGTCACGTTCGAAGTAAACGGCGAAAACATCTATGGCCGCTTGCAATCCGAAGTGGGCGTGCACCGCCTGGTGCGTATCTCGCCCTTCGACGCCAACGCCCGGCGGCATACTTCGTTCGCCTCTGTATTCGTCTACCCGCAGATCGACGACGAAATCAAAATCGACATCCGGCCCGAAGATCTGCGTGTCGACACGTTTCGTGCGAGCGGCGCGGGCGGCCAACACGTTAATCGCACCGACTCCGCTATCCGCATGACCCACTTACCGACCGGCATCGTGGTCCAATGCCAGAACGAGCGCTCTCAGCACAAGAATCGCGCTAGCGCTTTGAAGCAGCTTCGCGCCAAACTCTACGAGTACGAGATGGACAAAAAGAAGGCCGAAGACCGCAAGCTCGAAGACACAAAGCTCGATATCAACTTTGGAAGCCAGATTCGAAGCTATGTCCTCGCGCCTTACAGGCTCATTAAGGATCACCGCACCAAGCTCTCGATAGGAGACGTCGATCGGGTCCTCGATGGCGATATCGACCCCTTGATCTACGCTTATCTCGTCTGGAAAAAGACGGGCAAGACCGCCGCAGCCGATGGCAAGGAAGATCTGGACGTGTAAGCCATGGGTTTGACCGAGGACGATCTCGACCGCGCAGCCGCGATCCTGCGCCGCGGCGGCCTCGTCGCCTTTCCCACGGAAACAGTCTACGGATTAGGAGCCAACGCGCTTGATCGCGAAGCTGTGCTCAAAATCTACGCGGCAAAGGAGCGTCCCGCGACCAGCCCGCTCATCGTTCACATTGCTTCATTAGACATGGTCAACGATGTCGCAGCGGATTGGCCCGATGTGGCGCACCAATTGGCCGAACGTTTCTGGCCCGGACCATTGACGCTCGTAGTCCGTAAAGCGAGCCAAATTCCTCGCGAAGTGACGGCAGGACTCGAAACCGTAGGAATCCGCATGCCAAAGCACCCGGTTGCCCGCGAGCTCATCCGGCGCGCGGGCGTACCCATCGCCGCTCCCAGCGCGAACGTATTTACCCATTTGTCACCCACAACGGCAGAGCACGTACGCGAGAGCCTGGGCGATCGCGTCGAGATGATTCTCGATGGAGGACCATGCGAGGTTGGCATCGAATCTACCGTCCTATCGCTGGCCGGACCAGTCCCGCTGCTCCTTCGTCCGGGCATGCTAAGCATTCTGCAGCTAGCCGAAGTGATCGGTCCCATCACCGCTCTGAACGAAGAAACAGGACGGTCTCATTTATCGCCTGGCCTCCATCCCCGCCATTATTCCCCCAAAACGCCGTTGTATCTGCTGGAAAGCACGGATTCATTACCCCAGGGCCGCGGCAAAATTCTCGAAATGCCTGAAGCCGCCGCTGCCTACGCCGCTCAACTCTATTCGGCGCTCCATGCCGCCGACCAAGAGCGCTGGGATTGGATCGCGATCATGAAGCCGCCAGAGACTCCGGAATGGGCGGCACTCCGCGATCGCTTGCAACGTGCGAGTACGGAGGCTAAACCTTACCCGCTACAAACCGCGCAACCGATAAAATAAAATGCCCGATGAGTACATTTCGAATCGCACTCGCCAACATCCAATTTCCGGCGACTCCCGAGGACTCGATCGCACTGGCCGAACAAGCCATCGCTCAAGCGTCGGCCGAACGCGCCGATGTCATCTGCTTTCCGGAATGCTTCATTCCCGGCTACCGGGGCATAGGGAAAGTAGTGCCGCCGTCCGATCCGGTATTCCTCGAACGCGCGTGGTCCGTCGTCGCGAAGGCCGCTCGGAAAGCAAATCTCGTAGTTATTCTCGGCACCGAACGCGTCGTCGATGATGCGCTCTTGATCACAGCCCTGGTCATCAATCGAGACGGAACGATCGCCGGCTTCCAAGACAAAGTTCAGATCGACCCCAGCGAGGAGGGCATCTATTCGCCCGGCTCTGGGAGGCGCATTTTTCAGACCGGCCCGCTGACATTTGGCATTGCCATTTGCCACGAAGGGTGGCGCTATCCGGAAACAGTCCGGTGGGCCGCCCGGCGCGGCGCACAGATTGTGTTTCACCCTCATTTCGACGAAGCCGAGCCCGGCGGATATCAGCCATCCAGTTTCGCCGATCCCGCGAACTCATTCCATGAGAAAGCGGCCCTGTGTCGCGCCGCCGAGAATACTTGCTTTTTCGCAACTGTAAACTGTGCAAGCGCTGGGTCGCCGACGACTTCCGCGGTGGTGCGGCCAGACGGCACGCTGCTCAGTTACCAGCCATACGGCAAGCCAGGGCTACTCATTGCGGACGTTGACATCACTGAAGCGACAGGTCTCCTCGCGGCGCGCTGCAAATCTGCCTAGCAGTTTGGCGTGGTGGCCGAGCTACTCGTAGCGCAAAGAGACCACCGGGTCGACGCGAGTGGCGCGCTGGGCGGGCACCAAACACGCGACCATCCCTATAACTGCGATGATCAGGACGACGCTGAACATCGTCAACGGGTCATGCGGTTCTACGCCCCACAGTTGACTCGCGATTAGACGATTTAAGAGCAGACTCGCTACGACACCGACGGCCAATCCTATGGCGATGAGCCCCGCGCCCATGCGCAGCACCATCAGAAAGACGTTTTGCTTAGCCGCGCCAAGCGCCATCCGGATTCCAATTTCGTGGGTCTGCCGAGAGACGGTGTAGGCCAATACGCTGTACGTACCGATTGCGACAAGGATCAAGCCAATCACGGCGAAGACGGACAGGATCGTCAAGGCAAACTGAGGCCCGGAGTAGGAGAACGACTTCAGATAGCCTTTCAGCGTTCCGGTGAGAGTCAATGCTACTCCACGGTCCACGGCCCAGATCTCGCGGCGGATGGCATTTTGCAAAGCGAGCGGATCGAAAGCTGTTCGAACGAGGATGCCACGTTCGTAGAAGCCGGTGAGTGTGTAGGGGATGAAAACCTCCGGGATGACCGGCTCCTGAAGGCCCTGATTTTTCGCGTCACTGATGACGCCAACGACGGTGAATGATGGATCTTTGACGGGTTCCGGAATTGTGGCAAGATCCTTGAGCGTGATCTGCTTGCCGATGGGGTCGTCCTTCCCGAAGAACTTCTTAGCGAGAGTCTGGTTCACAACGGCGACGTGACGATGATCTGAAACTTCCTGTTCGGTGAGCACTCGTCCCCGAAGCAACTTCAGACCAACCGTCGGAAAGTAGCCTTCGCTGCATAGCTGATAGATCGCGCGCCATTTTTCGGCATGAGATTTGCCGGGCACATCGGCTTCACTTCCGATACCGCCGTAAGGCGGAAGGGTGCTCGTCTCCGTCGCAGCGATGACGCCCGGTAACACTTTGAGGCGGCGTAATAACTGTTCATAAAAATGCTGCACTTGAGCGGCAGTCTTGTAGCGATCTTTCGGTAGCGGGAGCCGGATCACAAGAATGTTGTCGGGGTTGAGACCGAGATCGACTGTTTGCAATGCCACCATGGTTCGCATGAGAAGGCCGGCGCCCACGAGCAGAATGAGAGACAGCGCGATTTCGCTGATAACCAACAGCTTGCGCAAGCCGCCATGACGAAAGCCGCCGCTAACTCCTTTGCCTGAGTCTTTCAAGGGCTCGGCAAGCTGCTTTCGGGAGGCATGGAGAGCGGGCACCAAACCGGCAAGAAATGTGGTGAGCGCAGCCACACCGAGGCTGAATAGCAGAACGCGCCAGTTCAAAGCGATAACCGCTTCGGACGGTATGGTGTCGTCCGGGATCATCAAAACCAGAGCCTTCACGCCGGCGTAGGCAAGAAGGCAGCCGAGCAGAAGGCCGCCACTCGTCAACAGAGTGCTCTCGACCAGCATTTGCCGTGCGATGCGCCAGCGGCTGGCGCCTAAAGCGGAACGAATCGCGATTTCTTTCTCGCGAGATGTGGCCCGAGCCAGCAGCATATTCGCTACGTTCGTGCAGCCTATAAACAGGAGCAGCCCTACCGCCGCGAGCAATGTCAATAACGTATTGCGAAAGCGGCCTACGACCATGTCGGTAAGGTTCTCGACGTGGATGTTGAATTTTTCCGGGTAGCGATCCGGGTAGGTCTTCGCTAAACGCCGGGCGACGATTTCGAAATCATTTGCCACATCCTGCATAGTCACGCCCGGTTTGGGTCTGCCTTGTAGAAAGAAATAGGATCGGTCAGCGTCTGGTTCACTGAGATCCGGATTGTGCGGGTACCAAATGTCGCCGGCAAAGTAGGTGAATCGTGGTGGCATGATGCCGACCAGCGTGCGCGGCTCGTTATTGAACACGAATATCTTGCCTAGAACCTGTGGGTCGCGGTTACAGTACTTGATCCACATCTTGTAGCTCATGACGAAAACTGGCGGTGCGCCGGCCTTGCCATCCTCTGGATGGAGGCCACGCCCTCGGATTGGCTGGATGCCTAGAAAGTCAAACGTATTTGAAGTAACGCGGACGCCCTGAAGACGTTCCGTCCCTTCGCGCGTGGTGTAAAGAACATCAAGGTTGTTGACGCCGACCAGCTCTTCGAGGGTGTGTGTTTGGCGGAGAAGTTCCAGAAACTCGGGTGTCGTGTATGCGCCGCGGCCGCCGCGCTCGCTGCGTTGCAAGTCGTGGACCTGGACGGAAACAATGCGCTCGGCCTGGCGATACGGGAAGGGTTCGAACAGCACGTTCTCGACGACGCTGAAGATGGCCGTTGCCGAACCGATTCCGAGACCGAGGGCAACTATGGCCATGGCGACAAAGCCGGGCTGCTTCCGGAAGCCGCGAACGGCGTAGCGAATATCCTGTTCGACGCTCGTCATGATTGGTTCAGACGAGATTGCCGGGCTATAAGTTCCCTAAGGAACGGCATTGCTCGCGGCGTTCACGTCAGCGGCGGGTTGCGGAGCGGATTTCTGGCGGAATCGGCGATACTGGGCCTATGAGTGAACGCGCTCCGGAAATTGCTCTTCGCGTTCATCAACTGCACAAGAGGTATAAGGACGTCGTGGCCGTTGACACATTTGACCTCGAGGTGTCGAAGGGGGGATGCTTCGGTCTTCTCGGGCCGAACGGCGCAGGGAAAACCACCACGATTGAAATCTGCGAGGGGCTGACTGCGCCCGATTCCGGCGAGGTCGAAGTTCTCGGCATGAATTGGGCGGACGACGCGCGTACACTTCGCCAGCATCTCGGCATTCAACTGCAAGAGACGCAGCTTTCCGAGAAGCTCACTGTTATTGAAACAGTCCGCCTATTTCGCAGCTTCTTTCGTCAGGGACCGCAGGCATCGGAGGTTATCTCGCTCGTCCAGCTCGAGGAAAAATGTCATTCGCGCGTCGGCGGGTTGTCGGGCGGCCAGAAGCAGCGGCTGGCGCTCGCCTGCGCGCTCGTTGGCGACCCTGAACTTCTCTTTCTCGACGAACCGACTACAGGACTCGATCCACAGGCACGTCGTCAGCTTTGGGAGCTGATCGAGGAGTTCAAGCTTGCGGGTCGAACTATAGTACTTACGACGCACTATATGGATGAAGCCGAACGCCTCTGCGACCGCGTTGCAATCATGGATCACGGCAAGATAATTGCGCTCGGCACGCCGCGTGAACTGATCGCATCCATTGGGGTCGAGCACGTCGTCGAATTCTCAGGCGGAAGCGCAGGGCGGCCGGTCGAAATTGCGATGCTGCATCATATCGACGGCGTCAGTGAGGTTCGCTCCAGTAACGGCGCTATCCAGATGCAGGTCACTGAACTCCATCGAGCCGTGCCTGCACTGCTCGACGAACTGGGTCGCCAGGGCGTTCCGCTCACTGAACTGCGAACCCATTCCGCAACACTCGAGGACGTCTTCGTTACATTAACGGGCCGGCATCTCCGCGATGAGTGAAGTTAGCGCCGCGCCCCCGCGCGAATCTGTGACCAAGCCTCCGTCGGGATTGAGTTTCGCCGACCATCCTTTGGTTCAACTCACTCTGGTCCGTTTTCGCGAGTTTCTCCGCGAGCCGGAGGCAATTTTTTGGGTATTTATTTTTCCTATCCTGCTCGCCGCCGGCCTCGGCATCGCCTTTCGCAACCGGCCTGCCGACGTACTCAAAGTTGCGGCTGTCACGCCGGAATTGACGAAAGCCATGAAGCGAGAGAAGCTTCTTGACACCCAGCAGCTTTCGGCCGCGCAGGCGCGACAAGCTTTACGGCAAGGCAAAATCGCAATGTTGGCCGAGCCTGCTCCAGGCGGAGGAGTCAGATATGAATACGATGATACGAATTCGGAAGGACGCACCGCGCGGATGCTTGCCGATCGCGCCATTCAGCGCTCAGCCGGCCGAACCGATCCAGTTGCCGCCGGTGATCAGCTTATGCGGGAACCAGGCTCCAGATACATCGACTTCCTTGTCCCTGGCCTGCTCGGAATGAATCTAATGGGAAGCGGCATTTGGGGGTTGGGCTTCGCTATTGTTGACGCACGGCGTAGGAAGCTCATGAAACGCTTGATTGCGACACCGATGCCGAAACACTATTATTTGCTTTCATTCCTGCTCTCGCGCCTGCTGATGCTGGTGGTCGAAGTCGGGGCGTTAGTCGGTTTTGGCGTACTAGCTTTCAGCGTGCCCCTTCGTGGTTCACCGCTGGATCTCGCAGCCCTCTGTATCCTCGGCTCTCTTTCGTTCAGCGCCCTGGGACTGCTAATCGCTTCCCGCGTGAAGACCATTGAAGCCGTTTCCGGGCTGATGAATTTGGTCATGATGCCCATGTGGATTGTTTCCGGTGTCTTCTTCTCATCGCAAAGGTTTCCAGACATTCTGCAGCCCGTAATACAAGCCCTGCCGCTTACTGCTATGATCGAGGCGCTGCGCGCCAATATGCTGCAGGGCGCGGGCTTGTCGCAAGTCACTCCTCAACTCGCAGTGCTAACTGCATGGCTGATCCTCTGTTTTGCGCTGGCGCTGAAGCTATTCCGGTGGCGATAGAAGAGCAGACCAAGACATCGCAGCTCAGCCGCGCGTTCACCGCAGCGCGCGAGTGAATTCATCAGACAGCGCTGTCGAACTCCAATATTTCTCGATGTATTCGATCACCAATTCGGTGCCCTGCTGATGGCTTACGTGCGGCGCGTCCTGCGGGCCGTACATAGCATCGGTTAAATCCCTTAGCAGAATACAGTGGACGCCCCACTTTGTCATTTGCTTTATAGCGAATGTGCGATTCAAAATGCACATATTGACGTGGACGCCCGTGTAGAATACGGTCTCGATTCCGCGCGAGCGCAAGAGATTATAGATTTCCCGACCACTGTCTGAAATATAGTCCTGCGGCGCAATCTTCAACCCCGGATTTTCGCAGGTCCACGCCCGATGTTCCTTCTCGCCCGGGGTATCGCAGCCGCCGTCTGAATCGTCGACAGGCAGGGGTGGTGCAGTAATGTTCAGCTCTTTTGGCGGGGTAAATGCCGGCAAGGAGAGCATGCGCTGCCGTTGCGGTGTGTTGGCATAGAATGACATCGTTTCAGACGGCGCGTGCACAATGATCATTCCTTTATGCCGCGCCGTCTCGAGAACGGGCTCGAGCTTCTTCACCAGTGCGGCCACCCGCACATTCGCTCCGCTGCACCAATGCTTATCCCACATATCGCAGACAATCAGCGCGCTCTTGGCGGGATCGAAAGGATAATCGACCCGGACCTCGCTCCATTGATTGCTGCCCCGGAACAACTCGACTCGCGAACGCAGCGACAAATGGCGCGCGACGTCCGCTGCAGACCGTGCCGCGACCCCAAGTAAGATCGCCGCTCCCAATATCCAGGCGCGTCTCATCAACCTTCCATCGTGTCTGCGCGGGCATTCCAGCGCAACCGCCGCCACTGCCTCAGCGCTATATTAGCCTATCCGAACAGCAAGCGCCGCCTAGAATCCCAATGGCCCGGCGTGGCGGGTTGTACCATTGGGAACGGGAGCACATATCGGGTGCAACACTCAATGGGGAAAGAACAGCAGGCTGTGCCGCAGTGGCTGGAGACGCGCGGTGAAGCCGTTACTCTGATCCAGACTTTTCAGGAATACTTTCGACTCACGAAACCAAGAATTACGCTTTTGATAGTCATTTCCACTGCTGTTGGCTATTGCTACGGCACGAAATCAAGCTTCAGTTTTTCAACATTCTTGCATGCTCTTCTGGGTACGGCATTGATGGCCGCCGGCGCGGCAACATTGAACCAGTGGTATGAGCGTGGTATCGATGCGCAGATGAGGCGGACGAGGAAACGACCCATTCCCGCAGGAACGATCCAGCCCCATTGTGCGCTTCTGTTTGGCATAGCTTTGTCGATCCTAGGCATGCTCGAGCTTTTGGCTTTCAACAATCCGCTAACGGCCGCTCTCGGACTGGCGACGTCGGTTGGCTACCTGGGTGCATACACACCGCTGAAGCGCAGAGGTCCAATTTGTACGACAATCGGAGCGCTCCCGGGAGCGGTGCCACCGCTCATCGGTTTTGCCGCTGCAAGCGGCCATCTCAATATTGAAGCGTGGGTTCTATTTGGTATTCTGTTCCTCTGGCAATTTCCCCATTTCCATGCAATTGCGTGGATCTACCGCGAAGACTATGAACGCGCTGGGCTTAAGATGCTTGCGGTAGTGCAGCCGAATGGAAAAGCGTTGACTCTGGAAATCCTGGTTTCGCTCTTCCTGCTGCTTCCTGTTACGTTGGCGCCGACGCTTCTGCATATGGCAGGAAACGTGTATTTCTTCGCCGCAATCGTGCTCGACGTGGTGTTTCTGTATTTCGGTGTGCAACTGTCCAGAGAGCGCGTCGCGCAACGAGCACGTGGTCTGCTTCTTGCGTCCGTCGTCTATTTGCCGCTGTTATTTGGGTTCCTTGTGTTTGACAATCCGAAATTTTTGATCTAGGTCTGATCGCCTGACTGGCGTCATAAATCATTTTTTTGGAGTGGCCTCTTGTGAACAGTCGCCGCGAATTCCTCGCTGGTCTGTTAGCGGCTCCCACGGCGCTTAAGGCCCAGCGCGCTCCTAAACAAGAAGAACCCGGCCCGCCGGAACCACTCGATTGGAGCTGTCCCATGGACACGGATGTGCACATGGACCGGCCGGGTAAATGTCCGCGGTGTGGCATGAGGCTGGTGCTCAAGATCCCCGAACGCGTGGAGTACAGGCTCGAGGTCGAGACTCAGCCGCCGGTTCTCAAGCCTCGCGGCGAAGCATCGCTCATCCTTCGCGTAGTATCTCCCGATGGCGCGCCGGTTACGCACTTCGAACTGGTGCATGAGAAGTTGATTCATCTTTTTCTCGTGAGTGAAAACCTCGAGTTCTTTGAACACATTCATCCGTCTCTCGAGGATGATAAGGCCTTCCATGTAGGGACGCGGTTGGACAGCTCCGGTATGTACCGGTTACTAGCCGATTACTACCCTACTGGCTCTGTTCCGCAACTCTCGCTTTCCACACTGTATGTCGATGGTCCCGTGTCTCCTCCGCATTTGAAAGCTTCGCTGGCCCCGAGCGTGGGTACAAATCTCAGAGCGACTTTGCGCATCGAACCCGAACAGCCCATGGCTGGTTTAGAAACCCGACTATTTTTCGACTTAGATCCATACCAAGGCTTGGAACGCTATCTCGGAGTGTGGGGACACATGCTGGTTGCGAGCGAAGATCTAGTAGATCTCATTCACACGCATCCGTTTCTAGCCAGCGGGTCTACAATCCAGTTCAACGTAATCTTCCCGCGTGCTGGCTTACATCGCATTTGGACGCAGTTTCAGCGCCGCGGCGTAGTCAATACGGTCGTGTTCACCGTCAATGTCCGCAACGTTTAATACCAGAACCTCGTCAGAAACGCTCCCTCACGGTCGCGGTTCAGAAGCCCACATGATTCCTAAGAACTTACAGAACCGCGCGCGTTAGCAAGCGCCTTCGTGACAAAGTTCCGCTAACGCGTCTCCAGGGCAAACTGCAGCGGCATATCAGATTCGATCACGGAACCCGCGGGTAACGATAAAGGCTCACGAAACCGGAACACCTGCTTCCATTTCGGATCGAAATGAAATAGCCAAACCAGAGGTTCCTTCCGTCCATCGGGAAAAGTTGCCACAATCCGCGCTGTTGGCACTTCCGTGGAAGGCTCGGGCCGGATACCGGCAAGCAGTAGGCTCGCATGCAGGCGACACGACTGGTTCACGACCATGCAGTCGCGCAAGGGTGGTAGCTTCGCCGGCTCCCTGGCCGTTACGGCTGGTGGTAATGCAGCCGGATTTCCTTCCGGAGCGCCACCATTGACCCAAGCCGCCACGATCAAGAGTTCTTCTTCTGTCAAGCCATTATCAGGTGCGAGATTTCCGAATCCTTTTACTGCGCCCCAGGGAGGCATCTGGCGCATCAATACTTGTTCTTTGATGTCGACAGCCCAAGGCCGCACTTGTTGATAGGAGATGAGTGGTATGGAAGTTTGGCTTCCATGGCAAGCGATGCAGCGGTTTGTCAAAATGCGAGAGATGTCTCGTGAATATGTAAGCTTGGTTGTGATCACGTCATGCGCGCCACTGGAACAGGTCAGCAGCCCGCCCGCGATAACTGCAACTACCCTTGAAAACTGCATGAGCGGCTTGAACAGTCACTCTAAGACTCAGCTGTCCAGTATACTGAATCCAACCTGATGCCCGTCGGCGGCATAAGCGGCATAAAACGAAGCAGCAACGGCCGTGAGCTCCGTGCGCTTGCTATCCTCGAAGTTTATCCATATCAACAGCGCGGCTCCAGTAACGCACGCGTTTGAACGGCAGGTGACGCAGCCCGCGCGGAACAACTTGAATTTCGGAGGCTTGGTCATGAAGCTGCTCTTCGGCTCTTTCTCGTTCTTTGGGTTTGCGTGCGCTTTCTTGTTCGGTCAGCCGGCCACGCCGCCGACCTTCACCAAAGATGTGGCGCCCATCCTTCAACAAGAGTGCCAAAGCTGCCATCGTCCCGGTGAAGCGGGCCCGTTCTCGATGCTTACTTACGAGAGCACGCGCCCCTGGGCTGCCGCGATGAAAGAAGCGGTCAAGACACGTAAAATGCCTCCCTGGTTTGCCGACCCGCATTACGGCAAGTTCACCAACGGCCGCGTTCTCAGCGATGCCGAAATCAAGACCATCTCCGACTGGGCCGACGCCAAAGCGCCAAAAGGCGATCCCAAAGACATGCCCCCATCCGTGAAATGGGTCGACGGCTGGCAAATCGGCACGCCGGATAAAATCTACCAATTGCCCGTGCCTTACGACGTTCCCGCTTCGGGAGTAATTGATTACCAGCACATCATCGTACCCACTGGTTTCACTCAGGACACTTGGGTGCAAGCCGCTGAAGTGCGTCCGACGGATCGCGCTGTCGTGCATCACATTATCGCTTTTATCCGCGAACCGAAATCGAATTGGTTCCGCGGCCAGCCCGCCGGTCGATTTTTTATTGCTCCGCAAGTGAAAACCAAAGAGGAGCCGGATACGAGCGCTCTGCCCAGCGACTTTCTCGTAGGCTACGCGCCTGGCCAGCCCGCCGAGGTCCTCCACGCCGGCGAAGCCAAGCTCATCAAAGCCGGTTCGGATATCGTTTTCCAGGTGCACTACACACCCAACGGTCATCCCACGCGCGATCAAACGCGTCTCGGCATTGTCTTTGCGAAAGAGCCTCCAAAAGAGCGTGTTCTCACGCTATCCGCGACCAACGGCACGTTTCACATTCCACCCGGCGATCCGAACTACCGTGTTGATGCCAGTTTCGAGGTGGGTACGGAAGTGAAGCTCGCTGGTCTTCACCCGCACATGCACGGACGCGGCAAGGACTTCCTATACAAGCTGGTGTATCCAACCAACGAAAGCCAGATCATCCTGAGCGTACCCCACTACAACTGGCACTGGCAGAACTGGTATACGCTCGAGGAACCAATCGTTCTTCCTAAGGGAACCAAGATCGAATGCGTCGCTCACTTTGACAACTCGGCCAACAACCCTGATAACGCGGATCCGACGCGCTCGGTGCCATGGGGCGAACAGACCTGGGACGAGATGATGGTTGGCTTCTTCAATCTCGTCTTCCCGGCCGACATGCCTGTCGAAAGACTTTTCGCAAAGAAGAACAGCGCCGCTATCGCGAGCCGCTGAATTCAGGAATGTCATCTCTTGTGTCTATCGCATTCAAAATTCTTTCAGCCCTGCTGATTTTTGGGCTCTCCGCGTTCAGCCAAACAATTGCGCCTCGCAAACAATTGCTCGCGATCGGAGAGGAGAAGGGCTACCGGCACGAATCTGTGTCGCATGCTCTGGCCACCATCGAACGCCTCGGCCGCGAAACGGGCCTTTGGGACACGACCATTCGCACCGACACAGAACCGCTTACCAAGAAAAAGCTCGAGTTCAACGCGAAAAATCTGAACGATTTCGACGCCGTTCTCTTCTATACCGGCGGTACGCTCGAAATGGACGATCAGCAGAAGAAAGACTTCATCTCGTTCATCCATGACGACGGCAAAGGCTTCATCGGCGTACACAGCGCCACCATCACGTTCACGAAATGGCCTGAATACGGCGACATGATCGGCGGTTACTTCGATGAGCACCCATGGGGCACGTTCCAAGCACCCATCATTGTCGAAGATCCTCGGTTTCCCGGTATGTCGCAGTGGCCGCACGAATTCACCATCACAGACGAGATCTATCAGATGAAGGACTTCTCGCGGGAAAAGTGCCGGGTGCTTATGCGGCTCGATGCCTCAAAGTTGGATCTGACGAACCGGCGCGTTCATCGCGCTGACCACGACTTTGCCGTCGCTTGGGCCAAGATGTATGGCAGGGGCCGCGTCTACTACAACACTCTCGGCCATGTCTCAGGGAACTGGGACGATCCTAAATTCCAAAAGATGTACGTCGAAGCCATCAAGTGGGCTTTGGGTCTGGTGGACGCGGACGTGACACCGCGTCCTGCACCACAACAGGAAGCCGAAAAATGAGCGCTTATACCCGGCGTGAGTTCGGGCGCCGAGCCGCCGGCGCAGCGGGTCTGTCCGCTCTGGCTCTTCGTGCCCCCGCACTCGCCTCAGGGCCCTTTCGTCTTAACATTGGCGTCGGTACGTTCTCGTATCACACGCTTTCACTCGACGACATGATTGTTCAACTCAAGGCGAATCATGTGCAGGAGATCGAAATGTCACGCGGCGAATTCATGCTCATGCGGCCGCCCAGCCAGGAGATGGTGGAAACGGCTCGGCGTAAGCTCGATGCCGCCGGCATCCGCTGCGTATCCTATTACACGGCGACGATCAAGAATGCGGAGGACGTCGAATATGCCCTTCGCTATGCGAAGATCTTTGGCGCGTGGAACGTTTCGGGTGATGCGACTGGCTCTATCCTCCAGGACATCGATCGCCGTTTCACCGAAGCCGGCGTCACTTTCGGCATTCACAATCATTGGTTTCCGAAGAAATTCCCGTATGAAAGTAGTGACGACGTTCTGCGCGCGATTGCGGGACTTTCCGGCACCGTGGGGTCGACGCTTGATGTCGGACAGATGGCTGCTTGCGGTCATGACCCAATCGATGCAATTCGCCGGCTAAGGCCGCGCCTTAAAGTTGTCCACCTAAAAGACGTACAGGCCGCCGGAGCTGAGCACAATGTTCTTCTAGGGACCGGCATTGCGAACATTTCTGGCGTTATGCAAGAACTTAAAAAGATCCGGTTTCCGCATTTAGTCGCCATCGAATTCGAAAAGGAAGGCGACGATAATCAGGACATGCGCGAGGAACTTGCTTATGCGCGCAAGCTGGCGTGAGCAGCCGTATTTCTATATGCAAAGATTTCTTCTGTTTTGCATCACGACTCTTGGCGCCGGAGCCGCAATTGCGCATGGGCAGGAATCGCATCCCACGCTTGCGATTGGCTCTCACGCGCCAAATTTTGAACTGCCCGGCGTTGACGGCAAGATCCACAAACTCTCTGACTACGCCTCCGCCAAGGTACTTGCCATGGTCTTCACATGCAATCACTGCCCCACTGCGCAGCTCTATGAAGATCGCATCAAGAAACTTGCATCGGATTACCAAAGCCGAGGAGTTTCGCTCGTGGCGATCCAACCCAACGATCCCGGTGCGATTCGGATCGACGAACTCGACTCGGCGGACATGAGCGACAGCCTCGAGGAGATGAAGATACGGGCGCAATATCGGCACTTCAACTTTCCGTATCTCTACGATGGCGCAACGCAATCCGTTGCGAATGCCTACGGACCTAAGGCCACGCCCCACATTTTCATATTTGACGCTCGGCGCATTTTGCGGTATGAAGGCCACGTTGATAACAGCTATCGCAAGGAGCTCGTGAAAACCGAAGACGCGCGGAATACGATCGAAGCGCTTCTTGCAGACAAGCCGGTGCCGGTTGCGCACACTGGCGTCTTTGGCTGCTCCACCAAATGGAAATACAAACAGGAAAGCCGCCGGCTGGAAGAAGCCAAAATTAGCGCGGAGCCAGTGAATGTGGAGCTCGCGGACGCAAATGAACTCAAGAACCTTCGTGCCAATGGGACGGGCAAGTATCTGCTCGTGAACTTCTGGACCACACGATGCGGTCCCTGTGTGCATCAGTTCCCGGGCCTGGTAGACACTTTCCGGATGTACCGAGGCCGGGACTTTGAATTCGTGGCCGTGTCGACCAATACGCCGGATGAGAAGGGCGGTGTCATGGAGATGCTTCAAAAACAGCATGCATCCAATCGGAACCTGCTGTTCGCGTCTGATGACACATCTGGCCTCCAGAAGGCTTTCGATCCCACATGGAAATCGGGCGTCCCGTTCACCGTGCTCCTGTCGCCCCAAGGCGACGTCCTCTATCGTAAGGAGGGTGAGTTGGACGTCGTGGATCTACGCCGCCACATCCTCGCGAGCATGCCAACCGATTATCCTGGGTTCAGGAAATACTGGACAACGCCTTAGTTCGATTCGTAATCGAGGTTTCTACCGACGGAAACCGTTCAGATATGCGGAGTCGGTTGCACCTATGGGGTACCAATCAAAGAATTCACCAGGGCGCCTAACTTCATGAAGTCGTCGGTGAGCTTTCGGTACGCCTGCGTAGCGGGGGTTCGGTTGTGAAAGGCGGCGGATCGGATCACTCCCTCCCGTGTTTAGCAAGCAGGGAATCCATATCATCGCCGACTCCGTAACCGAAGTTGTGGCTGACGGCGCGTACTTTATCGAGCCGGGCGATTAAGGCATGACGGTCGCTGGCAGATAGCTGGGCGATGGTCTTCAGGGCCTGCTCGAACATGCGTACCAGTGCATCGAAGTAGCCGTCATCCTGATACCCAATGTCGTTGCAGAACCCCGCAGCGCGTTCGCAGTAGAAGACCATCAACTCCGCAAGTCCGGCCGGTTCGCCGACAGCTTTTCTGTAACTGGAGATCGCCTGTTTCGCTTTCACGACGGACGTATCCTGGTTCCGCAATACATCCGGCCAGAGCCAGCGCTCCAGCTCTTCTTTGTAGGACTTCAGAACGTCCGCGCCCAATCCAAAACGGGTGTGAAGAAACGTCTGATTATCCTTGTGGGCGGCGTAGAGATCCTGAATCAGGCCCAATAATCCCAACCGGTCGAAGCTCGCGAGTTCCGCCTTAACATCTGTCCATGAAGGTTTTGATGCCGGTTGGCGCCGTGCCATATTGTCCTCGTTTGGGACATGAGCCTCACAGAACGCAGCCCAGGGAGACCCAGTAATGCCAATCGCCTATGGCTTCCTTAGTTGATTCATCTGGATCGATGGCAGCAAGTTGAGAGAGAGGAACCGCTATGTTCCGCTCCTGCCAACGGATCTGCACAAACATGTCGTGCTCGCAGACATCCTCAGCGGCCATGCGTACGACCTTGATGGTTTCGCCTTTCCTGAGCGGCGAGACATCCTTTGCGGCGACACACTTCGCCTGGAACGGGAAACGAATCTTGCTTTCCAGATAGTAATACCAGCTCATTGCCTGCTCATCCGGACTGGCATCGACGATAGCTTCGTTGTGAATGCGGTCCTCCCGCACAGGGTCTCGCTTGGGTCTTTTCATGACTTTGCTCCCAGGATTCGACGGACTGAAGTGCGCCCGATCTGCACTCGACGTGCGATCTCGGATTTGCTAACACCGGCACGATGCAGTTTGCGGATCTCGGCGGCGTGGAGTCCAGCCGTCATAGGCCGGCCCAAACTTTTGCCCTTCAGCCGAGCTTGGGCCAAACCGGCCCGCGTTCGTTCCCGCAGGATGTCCCGTTCGAACTCGGCAAAGATCGCTAGCAAACCGGCCATCGCTCGACCGGCTGCCGTTGTCAGATCCGGCGCTTCGGTCAGCGATACGAAACCGACTCCGAGATGCTCCAACTCCTGCAGGGTTGCCAGCAGATCGGTGACTGAGCGGCCCCAGCGGTCCAGACGCCACACCAGCACCACATCGATCTCGCGACGGCGCGCCGCCTCCAGCAGTTGCTCGCGGGCTTGCCGGTGAATAGATCCGGAGCCGACTTCACGGACCTGCAGGGCGATCATCCAGCCGCGCCGGGCAACATACTCGCGCAGAGCGCGCAGCTGCATCGAAAGCGTTTTCAGCCAGCCTGGATCATCATAGCCGGAATTCACATTGACGTTGGTCGCTGAAGAGTGTCCCGGTAGTTCCACGGCATCCAATCAGAAGGCGTCTTCAACTCCACCGCGTGCCGCTGTAACTCAGTCAGGTAATCGAACGGATTAGCGCCACACAGCTCGCAGCTGTGAATCAGACTCATGAACAGATCGCCCATGCGAGCGCCGTTCTCGGTTTTATAAAACAACGAATTTTTTCTATGACGAATCGCTTTCTTCAACCCTCTCTCGACCACATTGTTGTCGAGCGGTGCCCCTGGCTGGTGCAGAAAAAGAGTAAGCCGATCCCAATGCTTAAGCAAATAGGTGATCGCCACTCCTAAGCCAGAGTTCGGCTCGACTTTCTTTTCTTCAAACTGTGCGCGGAGCCAAACTTTCAGTTGTTCCATCACTGGCCCACTGTGGGTCTGATGAAACACGAGGCGCTGTTCAGCGGTCATATTCTGCTCGCGCGTCAGTGCATCGTTCACATAGATTTCACGAAGGCTTTCCAGCACGAACCGGCACTCCTCGGGAAAGTTCGGCGTCACCTCCACAAAGCGCCTACGGCTGTGCGCGAGGCAGTGGCCCACAATGATTTCCAGCTCCTTCGGCAGCTTGGGCAGATTGCGTGACAATGCATCACACATCTGAATGGGGGCAGGCAGCTCCGCCGCCCGCTGTTTCAGCACATCGGCGAGATTCTCGCCGGCGTGCTGGCGTCCGGTGAAGAACAGCGCGATGTCTCTCCCAGGCGCTGTCGATATGATCCCGCTCGTGAACACCCCGGTGCGCTCCGACGCCGTATCCGCAGCGCGTGCCTGCGCCCGGTTCAATGACAACACCCGCATGGAAGTGTCATCGTTATGCAGCACTTCGCCCTGCGCTGCCTGGCGAATCAGCTCCTCGTAGGCGGGCTGAAGCGCCGCGGCGGTTTCCGCTACAATCTCGCATTGCGTGGCGGCTGGCAACGGCACGCCCAGGCTGTCTTGCAGCCCTTCCAACCTGTTCCAGGGGAATCCGCTCCCATAGCGCAGCAGCGCGATCATGCTCGCCGCCGTAGCATCGTACTTCTGTTCGCCCAGCCCCTCAGGAGTCTCTGCGGTAAAGATTTTCCCACAAAGATTGCAGCGCTATGCCGCCTCCCGGACTATGCCGCATCTGGAACTGGTAAGTCTGGGAGGAAGCGCTAAGGACGCAGCTCCGCAGATCCATGGGTTCTGAAACGCGGCATAATCGGGCCGACGATCAAAGACCTTTGAGAAAGGCCAAGAGTTGATCGTCGGGTCGATAACGATCAAACTTAGTTTTGATTGGAGTTGTCTTGGCGAGAACCTTCTCCTTCAAAGCGAGATCGGCATCGAGATAAATCTGCGTGGTCTCGACGGACTCGTGGCCCAGCCATAATGCAATTACAGCTCGGTCGACGCCTGCCTGCAACAACTCCATTGCGGCTGTGTGCCGAAGAACGTGCGGGGAAACGTGCTTATTGAGTAATGAAGGACAGCTCCGGCGAGCCTTTGCCGCGTGTCTAGCCAACATGTGTTGAACGCCGTCCGCACTTAGAGGCCCGCCCCGCGAACTGGGAAATAGTCGGTCACAGCCGTTTAACGGCCGTTCGAGGATCCATGCTTTGAGCACCGCGACAGTGGATCTGGCTAGGGGAGTGCAGCGTTCTTTGCGCCCTTTGCCCTGACACCGAACATGAGCGCCAGCTCGCAGCGAAACGTCCTCCTTCTTTAATGCCGTCATTTCCGACAAACGCAATCCTGTCTGAACGGCGGTAAGCATGAAAGCATAATCACGGCGGCCCAGCCAAACACTTTGATCTGGTGCCGCCAACAATGCTTCGATTTCGGGCCGCGTCAGGAAGCCCACCAAAGCTCGGGGTTCCCGCTTGCTCGGGATGGCCAGTACCCGTTGGCATGTGCCGGCAAGTTCCGGCACTTCCAGCGTGGCGTGGCGGAAGAACGAACGAATCGCCGTTAGGCGTAGATTCCGACTGCGAGGACCGTTACCACGGCGTTTTTCAAGGTCATTGAGGAACGCCGAGATCAAGGGCGCATCGAGAGCTCCAACAGACAACTGCGACGGTGCTTTGCCCAGTCGTTCCTTTGCGAACTGAAGCAGAAGACGGAAGGTGTCCCGATACGCTGCGATCGTGTGAGGGCTAACATCCCGCTGCTTAATGAGGCGATTGGTAAAGAAGGACTGTAGAACGGTGGGAAAATTAGCGGCTTGCATTCAGGTCCTCCCATCGTTTCTCCAATTCTCTCGGCGGCAGCACCCAATAAGCGGGGCGTACCAGTGAGATACCAATAGGTATCGGAGACTTGCGCGTGCCCCAAAAAGGTTGACAGAACCGGCAGGCGGCGTTGCGCATCATCGCCGCTTCGATACCAGTTCAAGAGTGTCTGAACCGCAAAGCGATGCCGAAAGTCATGTATGCGGGGCCCGCGGCTGGCCACCGGGCCGCGTAGTCCGATCTGCCGGGACAGCTGGTAAAACGTACGATAAACATCGCCGCTATCCAGCCGCCGCCCATTCTTGTTGACAAAGAAATATGATTCCTTGTCTTCCCCAAAGAACTGATTCCGCCGCTTGGCGTACTCAGCAAGTACCTTCCGGGTTGAAGGGTGTATGGGCACCAAGCGAGATTTTCCGAACTTCGTATCCTTGATCGTAAGAATGCTTTCCTTCCAATCAAGATCGACTGTTCGAAGATTCCGAGCTTCGCTGATGCGCAGACCGGTAACCGACAACAGTCCGAAAAAGCAGTAGTACGTCCACGGTCGCAACTCGTGCTGGGCCGTGATGCCTTTGGCTGCCGCCAGCAGGCTCTGGATCTCTCGTTTGGAATAGAAATATGGAACGGCGCGAGCCGGTCTGTAGGGAATCAGGCTTGGTGGAGGCACCTCGGTTGCAGGATCAGTGGCACTCCAGTGTCGAGCGAACCCACGGATTACAGTTAAACGAGCTGCCCATCGGTGAGCCTTGTGATGCGCATATCGAGTTGCCCACTCTAGTGCCAAAGCCGTGGTGATTCGAGAACTACACTTCTCAGCCATGAAAACAACGAACTCCTCTAACCAGACTCCGTGTTGGACCAGTTTGAATCCCAAACTTCGCCGTAAACTCAGGTAATCGCTAACCGCCTTTTGCAGATTCCTCATTTGGCACCTTCGTGCCACGGCAGAGCGATCGAGCGGAGAGAGGTCAGGTCCACCTTGGCATAGATTGCGGTTGTGTTCGGACTTTGGTGTCGCAACACTTCACCAATCTCGTCGAGGGAAGATCCTCGGCGGAGTAGTTCTGTGGCTAGGGAATGGCGAAAGACATGTGCGCCCTTACGCGCAGACTCTACTCCTGCATGTAAGAGGGCCCGCCTCACAAGCCCCGCTATCGCTGTGGAACTGGAGAAACCAACGAAAGGAGCCCGGGCGCGCACAAAGACACGGCGGCTCAAACAGTGCGGTCGATCGCGACGCAAATAAACTGCAATCGCCTCACCGACGTCCGCTGGCAATGGTAAGCGGACATAGCTGCCACCCTTTCCGTGAATGGCAATCTGGGAGGCGCTCCAATCGATATCATCCAGATTCAACCCCACAATCTCTCCGCCACGCAAGCCGAGCCTGGCTAGCATCAGCAGAATCGCGTAGTCCCGCCTCCCGAATGACGTGCGGCGGTTGCAGTGAAGTAAGACACGTTGCACGGCACCGTGTGGGAGGAATTTGGGTAGAGAGGACAAGGACCAGTTAGCCACCGTAGGCACGGCAGCCGCAAGATCATTCGAGATCCGTTCATTATGGCGCAGATAACGAAAGAAGCACCGTAGTGCCGTTACCATTAATCTCGCGGAACCTGGGCTATGCTGGCGAGCTTGCCGCTGAACGAACCCGGTTACATCGACTGCACCGACGTTGAGCAGTTCACGTAAGTTCTCGATACGATTTTCGTGCAAGAACCTGTTTGCAAACCTCACGTAGGACCGCACTGCCGACTCCGACAATCCACGTTCCTCCGATAGGTACCCCCTATACTCGTCAACCATGGACCTGGGCTCGGCCAGTTCGTTCGGTGGTTGTTTCACAATCGCCTTGTTCTGCAATATGGCTAAGAAACATTTGAGAGTGAAGGCATCGCCGCTCTGCTTGCTGTGACGGCGACGATGACACTGGAGAAAGTTTTCAAGAATCCCGCGATCAATCTCGCCGACCGCGATACGCTTGCGCTGAAGCCAGCGGCCAAACGCCGCTATCAATCGAAGCTGGATTCGGATCGACTCGCGAGCGTAGCCCTGGTCATGGAGACTCTTTGCATAATCTTCCAAAAACTCCGCGAGAACCCCGTGTCGAAGGTGAGCGCGCGCACTTGGACGGGTGAAAAAATGATCTATCATCTTTTCAGAATCATCCAGAGTCGTCACGGCTTATGCCGCGATCTGTGGCCCCTAATGCGCCCCAACGTTGACGGCTACTGCTTAAGGCAGCATAGTCCGGGAGGCGGCATAGCGCTGCAATCTTTGTGGGAAAATCTTTACCGCAGAGACTCCTGAGGGGCTGGGCGAACAGAAGTACGATGCTACGGCGGCGAGCATGATCGCGCTGCTGCGCTATGGGAGCGGATTCCCCTGGAACAGGTTGGAAGGGCTGCAAGACAGCCTGGGCGTGCCGTTGCCAGCCGCCACGCAATGCGAGATTGTAGCGGAAACCGCCGCGGCGCTTCAGCCCGCCTACGAGGAGCTGATTCGCCAGGCAGCGCAGGGCGAAGTGCTGCATAACGATGACACTTCCATGCGGGTGTTGTCATTGAACCGGGCGCAGGCACGCGCTGCGGATACGGCGTCGGAGCGCACCGGGGTGTTCACGAGCGGGATCATATCGACAGCGCCTGGGAGAGACATCGCGCTGTTCTTCACCGGACGCCAGCACGCCGGCGAGAATCTCGCCGATGTGCTGAAACAGCGGGCGGCGGAGCTGCCTGCCCCCATTCAGATGTGTGATGCATTGTCACGCAATCTGCCCAAGCTGCCGAAGGAGCTGGAAATCATTGTGGGCCACTGCCTCGCGCACAGCCGTAGGCGCTTTGTGGAGGTGACGCCGAACTTTCCCGAGGAGTGCCGGTTCGTGCTGGAAAGCCTTCGTGAAATCTATGTGAACGATGCACTGACGCGCGAGCAGAATATGACCGCTGAACAGCGCCTCGTGTTTCATCAGACCCACAGTGGGCCAGTGATGGAACAACTGAAAGTTTGGCTCCGCGCACAGTTTGAAGAAAAGAAAGTCGAGCCGAACTCTGGCTTAGGAGTGGCGATCACCTATTTGCTTAAGCATTGGGATCGGCTTACTCTTTTTCTGCACCAGCCAGGGGCACCGCTCGACAACAATGTGGTCGAGAGAGGGTTGAAGAAAGCGATTCGTCATAGAAAAAATTCGTTGTTTTATAAAACCGAGAACGGCGCTCGCATGGGCGATCTGTTCATGAGTCTGATTCACAGCTGCGAGCTGTGTGGCGCTAATCCGTTCGATTACCTGACTGAGTTACAGCGGCACGCGGTGGAGTTGAAGACGCCTTCTGATTGGATGCCGTGGAACTACCGGGACACTCTTCAGCGACCAACGTCAATGTGAATTCCGGCTATGATGATCCAGGCTGGCTGAAAACGCTTTCGATGCAGCTGCGCGCTCTGCGCGAGTATGTTGCCCGGCGCGGCTGGATGATCGCCCTGCAGGTCCGTGAAGTCGGCTCCGGATCTATTCACCGGCAAGCCCGCGAGCAACTGCTGGAGGCGGCGCGCCGTCGCGAGATCGATGTGGTGCTGGTGTGGCGTCTGGACCGCTGGGGCCGCTCAGTCACCGATCTGCTGGCAACCCTGCAGGAGTTGGAGCATCTCGGAGTCGGTTTCGTATCGCTGACCGAAGCGCTGGATCTGACAACGGCAGCCGGTCGGGCGATGGCCGGTTTGCTAGCGATCTTTGCCGAGTTCGAACGGGACATCCTGCGGGAACGAACGCGGGCCGGTTTGGCCCAAGCTCGGCTGAAGGGCAAAAGTTTGGGCCGGCCTATGACGGCTGGACTCCACGCCGCCGAGATCCGCAAACTGCATCGTGCCGGTGTTAGCAAATCCGAGATCGCACGTCGAGTGCAGATCGGGCGCACTTCAGTCCGTCGAATCCTGGGAGCAAAGTCATGAAAAGACCCAAGCGAGACCCTGTGCGGGAGGACCGCATTCACAACGAAGCTATCGTCGATGCCAGTCCGGATGAGCAGGCAATGAGCTGGTATTACTATCTGGAAAGCAAGATTCGTTTCCCGTTCCAGGCGAAGTGTGTCGCCGCAAAGGATGTCTCGCCGCTCAGGAAAGGCGAAACCATCAAGGTCGTACGCATGGCCGCTGAGGATGTCTGCGAGCACGACATGTTTGTGCAGATCCGTTGGCAGGAGCGGAACATAGCGGTTCCTCTCTCTCAACTTGCTGCCATCGATCCAGATGAATCAACTAAGGAAGCCATAGGCGATTGGCATTACTGGGTCTCCCTGGGCTGCGTTCTGTGAGGCTCATGTCCCAAACGAGGACAATATGGCACGGCGCCAACCGGCATCAAAACCTTCATGGACAGATGTTAAGGCGGAACTCGCGAGCTTCGACCGGTTGGGATTATTGGGCCTGATTCAGGATCTCTACGCCGCCCACAAGGATAATCAGACGTTTCTTCACACCCGTTTTGGATTGGGCGCGGACGTTCTGAAGTCCTACAAAGAAGAGCTGGAGCGCTGGCTCTGGCCGGATGTATTGCGGAACCAGGATACGTCCGTCGTGAAAGCGAAACAGGCGATCTCCAGTTACAGAAAAGCTGTCGGCGAACCGGCCGGACTTGCGGAGTTGATGGTCTTCTACTGCGAACGCGCTGCGGGGTTCTGCAACGACATTGGGTATCAGGATGACGGCTACTTCGATGCACTGGTACGCATGTTCGAGCAGGCCCTGAAGGCCATCGCCCAGCTATCTGCCAGCGACCGTCATGCCTTAATCGCCCGGCTCGATAAAGTACGCGCCGTCAGCCACAACTTTGGTTACGGAGTCGGCGATGATATGGATTCCCTGCTTGCTAAACACGGGAGGGAGTGATCCGATCCGCCGCCTTTCACAACCGAACCCCCGCTACGCAGGCGTACCGAAAGCTCACGCGTCTCCGTTCGGTACAAAAACATTTATTGGTACTTATGTTTATGCCAGATGACACGGCTTTTTGCTAGAACTTTTGTGAGATATAGAGGTTAGCATCGGCGGGCTACAGAGTAGTGGTCCCCTATCTACGGGGCTGTGGCAGGACGCGCTTTCTATCGAGTGAAACATTCCGGAATGGCCAGCAATCGGTAGTCGCTCTCGACATCATCGCTTTGATGGATGCTCTCAAGATCGAAAAAGGCGATCATCGCCGGCTTTGATTGGGGACGACGGACCGCCGACGTCATGGCGGCGCTCTGGCCTGAACGCTGCAAAGCGATCGTCTCCGTGAGCGGCTATCTGATCACGAGCCTTAAGACGAACCTGCAGCCGTTACCGCCAGTCGCTGAATACGGATGGTGGTATCAGTATTATTTTTCTACTGAACGCGGCAAGCTCGGCTACAGGCAAAATACGCGCGATTTCAACAAGCTCATGTGGAAGATCGTCTCACCGAAATGGAGCTTCGATGATGCTACGTACGATCGCGCCGCTGCATCGTTCGACGACCAGGATCACGTCGACATTGTTATCCACAATTATCAGTGGCGCCCGAGCCTGGCTGAAGGCGAGCCGAAATACGACCAACTAGAGCAAGAACTTTCGCAGGCCCTGTCGTCACTGTACCCACGATCACCATCGCTAATGATTTCGATGGCCCGGCCGCGAGCGGCGAAGCCTATCGCAACAAATTCCTGGGCAAATATTCGCACCGAATCTTGAAGCGCATCGGCCACAATGTGCCTCAAGAAGCTCCTCAGGCTTTTGCCCGAGCTGTGGTCGATGTCGACGACTATTGATCGCCGTCAGCCCGCTTGATACCAAGGACGAACCATGAAGCGACTCTCTATCTTTGTGTTTGCAGCCTTGGCCGCGTGCGCCATTGCTTCAACGCCCTTCGGAGCTGGAACTAACGATGACGAGGCCTCTCCGATTTTCGGCGTCACAATCCCTGCTGGATGCCGTCAGTGGGAGGTGATTGCCCCGTCTCACGAAGCAGGCAGTCTTGACGAGTTGCGCGTCATTCTAGGAAACGCCGTGGCGATGAAGGCTTTTCGCGAAGGGAAGCTTCCGTTCCCGGACGGCACGATTCTTGCGAATCTGGCTTGGAAACACGTGCCATTGGTCCATGACAACGGAGCTCTGGGCCACGTGCAAGCTTTCGTTCCCGGGCGCGCCACGTCTGTTCAAATCATGGTCAAAGACTCAATAAAATATGCCGCGACGGGCGGCTGGGGTTTCGGCCGGTTCATCGACCGCAAACCTGTCGGTCTTGTGCAACACCGAACATGCTTCCCCTGCCACGAAGCCAACGCGAAAGCGCACGACCTTGTCTTTACGCGATACGCACCCTGAAAGCCCGAGATTCAAGAATGCCCACGATCAACAGGAAGCGCTCCCTTGCTGAAGACGCTGGTCATTATGCCGAAAACGCAGCAAGACTCCAACCGCCGCTATTACTTTTCAGCATGTTGCGAATGGCAAGTTCGGTGCTCAATGGATTCTGACGACCTGGAACGGAAGTCAAAGACCAGCGGCAGAACTTCTGACGGTCTGCGAGAACGACAGGAGCCAGAATGGCAGAAAAAAAGACACTTATTGTAACCGGTGCCTCCCAAGGCATCGGAGCACCCGTCGTCCAGGCATTCTTAAATCGCGGCTATAACGTCGTTGCAACCTCCCTCAACTTTTCCAACGCCCAGTTCGCGCCTTCACCCAAGCTCGCACTCGTCGACGGAGATATCGGCCAAGCTACGACGGCTGAGAAGGTCGCACAGACCGCGATTAATAAATTCGGCTCGATCGACCATGTTTTCAACAATGCGGCGTCTTCGCTGCGAAGCCCTTCACGAACTACACTACGGAGGATTTTCGCGGTTTTGTCTCCACCAAGCTGGAGGGGTTCATCTTCATCACCCAGCTAGCAGTCAAGTAGATGCTATCGCAGGCCAGCGGCGGCAGCGTGACAAGCATCACGACGGCGATGGTCGAACACCGGTTTGCGAGCGTTCCAGCGTCGATTTCAATGATCACCAAAGGCGGCCTCAACGCGATTACGCTCAGTCTCGCAAGCGAATACGCAAAGAAGAACATCCGCTTCAATGCGGTCGCGCTTGGCCAGGTCGACACGCCGCTACACAAAAACGACCCGAAGGACTTCTTGAAGATCCTGTCACCGATGGGCACGATCTCCGACCCGAAGGACATCGCTGACGCTGTCGTTTATCTGACCGAAGCTCGTAACGTCACCGGGGAGGTGCTGCACGTGGGCGGCGGTACGCACGTAGGCCAATGGTAAGCACTAAAGACTCGGAGTTGTGCCCGACTGTCCTGGCTTCGGACATAGCGACTGGCCCGACCCGAAGCAGTTCGATTACACCTTCGACCACATCGCTTCCGTGATGAACGACTTCACGCAAGCGCTGGCTTTGTCGCACTACACGGTTTATATGCGGGACTACGGCGGGCCGGTTGGGTTTCGCATGGCATTGGCACACTCGGAGCGGGTCGAGGCTCTCATCGTCCAGGATGCAGTCGCTCACAACGAAGGACTTGGGGCGAACTGGGCAACACGGCGCGCATTCTGGGCGGACCGGCCCGCTTATGAAGAAGCGCTCCGCAAAAATCTGCTGTCGCTTGCAACCACGAAGACGCGCCATATCGGAGACGATCCGCACGTGGAGCTCTATGACCCGGATCTGTGGACCGATGAGTACGTGGGCGGCACCATTGGCCCTTTCTGCCAATCGCCCCTAGCAACTACGAAAGTCAGCAAAAGAAGTAACAGTTCAATGAAAAGGAGAAAGAAAATAAAAATACTTATGGTACTAACATCTCACGATCAACTGGCAACACTGGCCGCAAGACCGGCTTCTGGCTTGAGGAATTGCGGCCCCTTACTTTGTGTTCAGGGATGCTGGTGTCAACCTGACGCTGGCCTCACCGAAAGGCGGGCAGCCCTCATCGACCCAAAGAGCGATTTGCCAGAAAATCAGACCCCCGCGATGGCGCGGTTCAAGCGGGACCAGGGGGCGCAAGAGGCGCTGGCTCACACAGTAAGGCTTGCCGACATGAAGGCGGAAGATTTCGACACCGTATTCTACGTGGGCGGCCACGGCCCCATGTGGGACCTTGTCGACAACCCGGATTCCATCGCCTTGATCGAATCTTTCTACAATTCCGGCAAGCCGGTTGCCGCGGTCTGCCATTCACCCGCTGTGCTCCATCGGGTAACCTACAAGGGCGCTCCGATCGTGAAGGATAAGCGCGTGACGGGTTTCACCAACGGTGAAGACGAAGCAGTTCACCTCACCCGTGTTGTGCCGTTCCTCGTCGAGGACGAGCTGAAGAGAGTTGGCGCCCGCTATGAGAAAGCTGCCGATTGGGAGAGCTTTGCGATCGTCGATGGTCATCTCATTACCGGGCAAAATCCCGCATCGTCGAGTGCCGCAGCCAATGCGCTTCTGAAGGTCGTTGCGCCCAAAGGCGCTTACGCTTAGGTCTTAGTTCAATCAACGATCGCTACACGAACGGCGTAGACAATTGGGCTGAACGTTTGGCTCTATTGCGGTGTGGTTGCCAATTCGTTGCCAAGAGTCGTCAAGAAGAGGTCCAAAGCAATGGCTCTGGCTGCCGTTCGTGTACCGAATCGACATAGCGAGGTGCAGCTAAGAATTCCCAGAAGTAACGATGAGCCATGATGCAGAACGAGCTCGCCTGTTTTGTGAATGCGCTGCCCGATACTAATCAAAAGCTGGCGATCCATTCTAGTTGTATTGATGATATGCTCTCCAGCGAACGTTTCGAAGGGCACCATGATTTAACAAAGTCTTCGAACCGTTTGGACACGATGAGAACTCCAAGCAAGGAGAAGCTTTTGGAGGTTGTCACACCATGAAAGCGACACAAGCACTTCACAATCTCGGCCAGAGCATTTGGCTCGATAACATTACGCGCGAACTGCTGGAAAGCGGCACGCTCAAACGTTACATCAATGAACTGTCGGTAACAGGCCTTACCTCAAATCCGACGATCTTCGACCATGCGATCAAGAATAGCGGCGCTTATGACGCTGCGATCCGCGAAAAGGTAAGTAAAGGGAAATCTGCTGAGACTCTCTTCTTCGAGTTGGCGCTAGACGACATTACCCGTGCCGCAGCGCTGTTTCGACCGGTCCACGACCAAACGGATGGAGTGGATGGCTGGGTTTCCCTGGAGGTTTCTCCTTTGTTGGCCCACGATACAGATAGCACTCTGGCCGCCGCCAGGGATCTCCACGCTCGTGGCGGGCAATCTAACCTATTCATAAAGATTCCCGGCACGAAGGAAGGCCTGCCCGCGATCGAGGAGGCAATCTTTGCTAGCATCCCAATTAACGTCACCCTGTTGTTTTCGCGCGAACAGTACTTGCGGGCGGCCGAGGCGTACCTCCGCGGCGTCGAGCGACGCATCGACGCGGGGCTCAAGCCTAATGTCGGCTCTGTAGCATCGATATTTATCAGCCGGTGGGATGTCGCGGTGATGGGAAAAGTGCCCGAAGCGCTGCGTGATCGGCTCGGCATCGCCATCGCGAAACATACCTATAAGGCGTACCGTACAGTGCTCGATTCCCCACGCTGGCAGCGCGTCTTTAACGCCGGGGCGCACCCGCAACGGCTCCTTTGGGCTAGCACCGGAACCAAGGATCCCAAGGCTTCCGATGTGCTTTACATCAAAGCCCTAGCTGCGCCGTTCACAGTGAACACGATGCCGGATGCCACCTTGGAAGCGCTCGCCGATCACGGCGAAATCGGTCCGATCCTGCCCGCAGACGGAGGTGATTGCGAGGAAGTGCTGGCTCATTTCGCCAAGGCCGGCGTCGATATCGATAGCTTGGCAGCCCAACTTCAGGATGAGGGGGCGAAGTCATTTGTTAAATCCTGGAACGACCTAATGGCCGCGATCTCTGTGAAAAGTGCAGCGCTCAAGACGGCCGCGGCCGGTTAAGCAGAAAAGACGAGCAACGAAATGGCAACAAGCGCGACACCAGGCAGTCGAAACCACACCTTAACGCCGCTAACGACGCGGAAGGCTTAGAAGGCTCTCCGAGCCCATTACAAGAAGGTTCAGGAAGTGCATCTACGAGATCTTTTGCCGATGATCCCGATCGCAGTGAGCGGATGACATCCGGCGCGGAGGAACTGACGACCAAGAGGATTCGTTACGTTGACGCAGGAACGAGCGGCGGTGTCTGGGGGCTGGAGCAAGGTTACTGCATGATAATTGCCGGCGAAACTGACGTGGTAGAGCATCTCGACCCGATCTTTGCAACGCTCACCCCGGGCGCAGGCAAAATACCGCCCAGACCGCCCGGCCCGACGCCGCGTCCGCGCGCTGCCGGGCGCGAACAACTTGACGGCACCGCCGACTGGGTTACCGCACTGCGGGCCGAGCGGCGCCGGTCACTTCGTCAAGATGGTGCACAATGGCATTGAGTACGGGCTCATGGCCACCTATGCCGCGATGCTGGAAATGTATGTTCAAGACGTGTCCAAACGCAAGGCAACGACGTTCTAAGACAGGTGGCGCGCTATTGCACGCTGG
The DNA here is from genome assembly GCA_963722585.1 of Bryobacterales bacterium. GTDB lineage: Bacteria > Acidobacteriota > Terriglobia > Bryobacterales > Bryobacteraceae > KBS-96. The sequence goes on from CAVRNU010000019.1 coordinate 314,998, forward strand.
GGCGTGAAGCGATCACTTCACACGCATCGTCAGAGGCCACTGCACCCGGAGGTCTCCAGTTTCTTTTTCAGGCTTCTCAGGGAGATCAATGGCTAGGCTCTTTCACCGCGAAAACCACCCGAATTCCGCGGAAGGCTTCACAATCACGCGCTCCAGTCGTTTACGGATAGAGCGTATAAGGCGCATTCATTCCCTCCTTCGTCTTTATAGCGCCTCGCAGCCTGGTACCGGAATCGAGCTTCTCCAGCACTCTTCTGGAACGAATGTTCTCGATATGGGCGAAAGCTACCACCCGGTCGAGCTGGAGTCTGTCGAACGCATACGCAAGTACGGGTCGGGCAGCTTCCGAAGCAAATCCCCGATTTCAGTAAGCTCGTGCCAGTTGGTAGGCAAGGCTGACATCGTCGCTGATTCTATGTTCATCCGGGTCGAAAACGCCTTGAAACTTGGAGAGCTCGATCCAACCGACCCTGGTGGAATGATCCCGCGTTTCTAAAATCCACTTGTGCAGATGCCAGCGGCGTGGAGCTATTTCCATCTGGGTCTTGGCCCACTCCATCGCAGTTTTTTGAGACAGAGGACCCGAATGAATGTATTGCATCACTTCTGGATCGCAATCTAATGTCGCCAAGAATTCTTCATGACTTGCTCCAGACAGGCGCGGTCGATGCCGGTCAATTTGCGCTTCTGACCAGCAATAATGCGCCCGCACACGAGCAGACAGCTTGCCCGAGGACACCATGCATAAGTTGGTCGCGATCCTCCACGAGCGGCGGAATTTCCTCGTCGCCGGCGCGACGAATTCCGGCAAGACTGCGCTTTTGGGCGCCCTGGCGCGCGAGATCGACCCAGCTGAGCGCATTCTGTTGGTCGAAGGCCTGAGCGAAATTCGGTGGGCGCCCGAACAAATCAACGTGGTTCGCTTCGAGGCACGGCACTCTTACGGTGATACCATCCCGGAGGCCACACAGCAGATGCTGTGCCACGCGGCGCTCCGGCACAGCCCGAACCGAATCATCCTGCGTGAAATTCGGCGACGCGAAGAGGCTCTCGAGCTGCTGCAAGCACTGAACACCGGCCGTGAAGGCTCGATTTGCACGATTCATGCTGACGATTGCCGCAAAGCCCTGCGGCGGTTCGCTCATCTGATTAAAGCGGAATGCGGCGAGTGCGAGAGCTCGTCCGCGTCGACGAGTTTGAAACCCGCCAGTTCCGGCTCTCCACTCTCTACCGGCTCGAGGCGTTAGTTCCTGACTGAAAGCGAGAAGCAATGGAAGCGAAAATTCCAGTTGAATACATCAACACCAACTTTCTGCCGGACGATCGCCTTGCTGTGGTGCTGATCCAAAGGGCTTCCGGTGAAGTGACACAGCGGATTACTTCCGCCGCTCGCGTCGCCTCTGAACCATTCCAGGCATGGCTTCGCTATATGAATAGCCAACGCTGCGAAATCTATCTTTCCGTAAACACCTTGCGGGATCATGATCGAGGACGCACCAAGGCCACGTCGCCGAAATCGCCATGTCTACCTCGACTTCGATGACCGGGGCAGATCGGGGCGGCAGGTTCAACGTTTACGGCAAGCCGAACGCGCTCTCACGCGAAATCTGCGACCGCCGGACCATCTTTCGCAATCGGAGAGGGACTGGGCTTAGGCCAAGCGCGCGTTGGCTCGCGGCGAGGCCACAAACGCGGTGATCATTGCCATTTCCGTATTCCGCTCCGACAAACCAAATCCGCAGTACTATGCTGAACTCACCGTCAAGAAGGCTCTTCAAGCTCTCAATCACGATGCGGGCCGGGAATCGCTAGCAGTGGATCCGCAACGCGCTAGTCCATACAGAAATCGCTGCTCCGCGCGATAGCCGGACTAGTGGCCGGATCAAGCGTTGTTCTCTTGACGCGCGGCTATTGGGTTACTCGATGCCGAGGGCCAGCTTTGACCATGAATTGAGCTTTGCATTCTCAGGAACAGCAAATGGACCACCTTGTGTTCGCACTTCTCGTTCTGGAGAGGACTTCAACCTGGACCTGCGCTACGTGCATCGACTCGACCGGGAGACACCCACCGTGCCGCGATTTCGTGCGAGCCGACAATGGACAGGCCCGGTTCCATTCGTTGCTTATGTCGCGGAGTTGACAGATAGGGGTGGGGGGTATAGAATGAAGGAGAAATGGCTAAACCGAAAGCAATGACGCGACGAAGCGGGCTAGACGAGAGCGCGCATGTTCCGTGTGCTTGCACCGTAAACGGCGGTGAACGGAAAGCCGTTGCGGTGGACCCCGAGATCAAACAATCAAACCTGAAGAGACTGCGACGTATTGAAGGACAGATCAGAGGACTCCACAAGATGGTGGAGGACGAGCGCTATTGTGCCGACATCATCATCCAAATTGCGTCAGTGCAGGAAGCGTTGCGAGGTGTCTCGCGTTCTTTGATGCAGAACCATTTGCGCCATTGCGCGACGGAAGCTCTACGAAACGGCAGTGTTGAACAGGCAGCCGCACAATACGAGGAGCTTCTCGAACTTATCTATCGTCACTTGCGCTAAGCATTCACTGTTAGTGGAAAGGAGGTGAGCGTATGGAGAAAGATCCTGTTTGCGGAATGCGAGTCGATCCCAAGAAATCGGCAGGGCAGAGCGAGTCCAAAGGTGAGACCTATTACTTCTGCTCTCCCGTTTGCAAAAAGAAGTTCGATTCCAATCCGGAACAGTACCCGCGGAAGTAGACGGCGGTGATCAGGTATCCGCCAGATAATCAGGCGGATACCTGAAAGGGAATGTAATGAATGTAAAAGGAAGTGTCGTTCAAATTGGAAGTACCGCGCCTGCGCCGCTGGTTGAGGGATCTTCCGTCCTGCATCATGATCTCGTTTGCGGCATGGACATTGAGGAGAAGGACGCCGCGGGAACGGTCGAGCATCGGGGCGCACGCTATTTCTTCTGCAGCGAATCCTGCATCGAGAAGTTCCGTACCGATCCCGAACGCTATCTGAATCCCGGATCAGCATCAGCGCCATCTCCGAACCAGAACGCGATCGATTACACGTGCCCGATGGACCCGGAAGTCCATCAACTCGGACCAGCCGCATGTCCGAAGTGCGGCATGTCGTTGGAACCCGCGGCACTTCAGCGGCCGGTCGCGCGAACCGAATATACGTGTCCAATGCACCCCGAGGTCGTCAGGAGCGAGCCTGGCTCATGCCCCATCTGCGGGATGGCGTTGGAGCCGCGCGAAGTTACAAGCGAGGAGGTCAATCCTGAACTGGAGGATATGAAGCGGCGGCTTTGGGTCAGCGCCGTGCTGACCGCACCGTTGCTGCTGATGATGGTGCTCGATTTGTTGCCTGGCGCGCACTGGTTCTCGAATATCGCAACAGGATGGATCGAACTTGTTCTCGCGACGCCTGTTGTCCTTTGGGGCGGTTGGCCATTTTTCCAGCGTGGTTGGGCTTCTCTGGTCAATCGGCACCTAAACATGTTTACGTTGATCGGGTTAGGAACTGGCGCTTCTTACCTGTTCAGTGTAGTAGCTGTCTTGTTCCCTTCCGCGATTCCAGCGGCTTTCCGCTCGCACATGGGCGAAGTGCCGCTCTACTTCGAACCTGCGGCCGTGATCACTACGCTCGTATTGTTGGGACAGGTCCTGGAACTGCGGGCGCGCAGCCAGACCAGCAGTGCGCTGAAATCGTTGCTGGGACTCGCGCCGAAAACCGCACGCCTGGTGGATGCAGGTGATGAGCGGGACATTGCCGTAGACCAGATTCAAGTCGGCAACATACTCAGAGTTCGTCCGGGCGAGAAGGTTCCTGTTGACGGTGTTGTGACAGAAGGTACGAGCTCAGTCGACGAGTCCATGATCAGCGGCGAATCTATACCCGTTGAAAAGACCGTCGGCGTGCGTGTGACAGGCGGTACCGTAAACGGAACCGGCAGCGTCCTCATGCGAGCCGACCGAGTCGGTAGCGATACGCTGTTGAGCCAGATTGTTCGCCTAGTCAGTGAAGCGCAGAGGACGCGCGCACCGATTCAGCGGCTTGCGGATGTAGTCGCGTCATGGTTTGTACCCACTATCGTTCTCACGGCAGTGTTGACGTTTGTGATTTGGGCCATCTGGGGGCCGGAGCCGCGCCTGGGTCACGCCTTCGTAAATGCCGTAGCCGTTTTGATCATTGCCTGTCCTTGTGCATTAGGACTTGCTACACCGATGTCCATCATGGTCGGCACTGGCCGCGGTGCAACCGCGGGTGTTTTGATCCGCAACGCCGAAGCGCTTGAACGTTTGGAGAAGATGGATACTCTTGTCGTCGACAAGACGGGCACGCTGACCGAGGGTAAGCCCAAATTGGTCAGTCTTGTTCCTCAGCCGGCAGTCACGAGTGAACAGGAGTTACTGCAGCTTGTGGCAAGCGTCGAGCAGGCGAGCGGGCATCCACTTGCTCAAGCAATTTTGTCCGGAACGAAAGAACGCGGCATTTCTCCACTGAAGACCGCTGATTTTGAATCGATCACAGGCAAGGGCGTCCGTGGAATAGTAAACGGCCGGAACGTGCTGTTTGGAAATCGTGCTCTGCTGGAGCAATTCCACATTCCGGTCAACGGTCAGTTGTCGAAGGCTGAAGAGCTTCGGGCTGCTGGACAGACGGTTATGTTTGTCGCAGTCGACGGCAAAGCGGTGGGGCTGGTGGGCGTCACCGACCCCGTGAAAGCGAGCACTCCGGAAGCCGTTACACTGCTTCACAAAGAAGGTATCCGCATCATCATGCTGACGGGCGATAGCCGAACGACTGCGCTCGCAGTAGCTAAGAAGTTAGGCATTGACGATGTGGAAGCAGAGGTGCTTCCGGAGCAGAAGGCCCAAGCCGTGAAGAAGTTGCAGGCGCAAGGCCGAGTGGTTGCGATGGCCGGTGATGGCGTAAACGATGCTCCGGCTTTGGCCCAGGCTGACATCGGCATTGCGATGGGGACGGGAACGGATGTAGCGATCGAAAACGCGGGCGTCACGCTGGTCCACGGCGATTTGAGAGGTGTAGCTCGTGCGCTGCGGCTCAGCCGGGCAACGATGCGCAATATTCGGCAAAACCTGTTCTTTGCATTCATCTATAACCTCCTCGGCGTGCCCATTGCGGCGGGCATCCTGTATCCGTTCTTCGGCATCTTGTTGAGCCCGATGATTGCAAGTGCAGCCATGACGTTCAGCTCGGTTTCCGTTATCTCCAACGCGCTTCGATTGAGAAAGACGGAACTGTAGCGTTTTATAGTGGCGGATTTTTGTACGCAGTCGAGAATCCTGGATTCTCTCTGCGTCGGGCCATCGACACGACTGTCGAACTCCTTCCTCGTTCGTTGACGCTCGATCGCTCGCGTCGAATTGCGATCCGCCAAATCGGGAGATTTGCAGAACCGTAACTTATTATGGAACGATTGCCTCGTCATCGACGCGTGATTCTTTGATTCGATTGGAAAGCGAGTTGCTCTGGCTTACTTGAGAGAGTGACAGAAATATGGAGACACAAGCGTTTACATTCGCAGCTTCACGATTCGTGCCGGTGGCTATCGGTTTCTTTGGCCTTGGTACCGGCTACTTCGTGTGGGGCGGCCAGGCACTGTTTGATTTTCCCAAGACAAGCCCGGAAGTTAACAGAACTCTCGGAATGTGGGGATTCTGGATGCCGGGCTTCCTGCAGTTCATCACAGGTATCTACCTGATGATTGGACTCACATGGTTCAACGTCTTCGGAAACGTGGCGCCGTTGTATATGGCCGGACTCGCATTCACGGCATATGGTATCCACTGGTTCGCGATGGCCCATCGCCGCTACATCGATTCGAGTGCCCAGCCGGACGGCTGGATGGCGATTGCGTTCCTTTTTCTGAGCATTCTCGGCGTCGATGTTTTCCGCCGTGCGGCAGACATTCCCGTGATGATCGTCTTCGTCGGCTTGGCATTGATTTATACTGTGGAAATTCCGACGCGCTTGCTCTCCTGGCGTCCCGGTGCACGCCTTGTAGGTCTACTCCAGTTTGTCACCGGTATTTGGCTCATGTACTGCACATACGCGCTAACGGTAGACCTGGCGCTCGGGGCCAAAGCGTGGGTCTAGACGAAGCAAAACGCAGGCATGGCGATTTGAGATGTGTAACTCGCGCGCTGCGGCTCAGCGGGGCAACAATGCGCAACCGAGCACCTATATGACTACGGAAAAGTATAAGAACATCATCATCGGGAGCGGCGAGGGCGGAAAATACCTTGCCTGGCATTTGGCACAATCCGGGCAACAAACGGTTGTGATTGAACGGCGCTGGATCGGTGGTTCCTGCCCCAATGTAAACTGCCTTCCCAGTAAGAATGAGATCTGGAGCGCAAAGGTCGCCGATCTCGTTCACCACGGTGACAGATTTGGGACGACGGTCGGTACCGCCTCATCCGATATGGCGATCGTTCGAAAACGAAAACGCGAGATGATCGAAGGTCTAATTGCGATGCATTTAGAGCGCTACAAAGCGACAGCCGCCGAACTCGTCATGGGCGAAGCGAGGTTTACTGGTTCCAATACGCTCGAGGTGCGGCTAAACGAGGGCGGCACCAGGACGGTGGCCGGCGAGCGCATATTTCTGAACCTCGGAACCCACGCCTCAATTCCATCGGTCCCCGGTCTTGCTGAGTCCGAGCCTCTAACGAATATTGAGGCGCTCGAACTAGATCGCCTGCCTGAACACCTGATCGTGATCGGCGGCGGTTATGTCGGCCTCGAATTCGCTCAAGCTTATCGCCGTTTCGGAAGTCGGGTGACGATTCTGCAGCAAGCTCCGCAACTTCTTGCCAACGACGACCCCGATGTCGTCGCTGAACTACTCCAAATATTTGGTAGCGAGGGAATTTGCGTCATCGCCCCTGCAGAGGTCGTTAGCGTGCACGGTCGCTCGGGCGAGCATGTCGAGATCCGAGTGCGAACGTCATACGGCGAAAAAACAATCGCCGGGAGCGACATCCTTGTCGCTACCGGGCGCACACCAAACACCGCGGGAATTGGGCTGGAAATAGCTGGGGTTGACTTGGATCAAAGAGGTTATGTGAAAGTGAACGATCGCCTGGAGTCGACGGCGCGAAATGTCTGGGCCATCGGCGAGTGCGCGGGCAGCCCGCAATTTACCCACATCTCTTTGGACGATTTCCGAGTCATTCGAGACAATCTCGCGGGTGGAAATCGCACCACGCACGACCGTCTTGTCCCCTCTTGTCTCTTCACCGATCCTCAGATTGCACATGTTGGTCTCACGGAGACTGAAGCGAAGCACCGCGGTATCGCGGTGCGAGTCGCAAAAATACCCATGACTGCCGTGCTGAGGACCCGCACGATCGACGAAACACGCGGATTCATGAAGGCGCTGATCGAAGCGAACGGAGACCGTATTCTGGGCTTTACGATGATCGGGCCTGAAGCGGGAGAAGTCATGGCCGTCGTGGAGATGGCCATGCTCGCCGGACTTCCTCATACGGCACTGTGTGATGCCATTCTCACGCACCCCACAATGGCCGAAGGGCTCAACGCACTTTTTTCCCGCGTTGAACAAACGGGGAGTGGGTACGGTCAGTCTGCGGCAAACTCCCGTCACGCTTTCAAAGGATAACGGGAGTACCGCGCCTAGGTCGCCATCCAAGAGAGAGAGCGTCGATTTTGAATGAACTTGATCCCCAAATAAAACTTGTCTTGGAGCAGCTCAAAGCAAAAGCCGCACAGAATCCGGCTCCGGCTACACCCCTTTCCGAGCAGAAGAAAATACTTGCTATGCGACGGATGATGCAAGACTTTATCGGGCTGGGAGTTACGTCCGAGTCGGTCTCAAGAGTCACGAATTTGGGTATACCTGGTCCTGCTGGCGAGATTCCCATTCGCTTATACGTCCCCCTCAGTAAAGCTGTGTCGCCGATCACATTTGCTGGCCCGGCATGATTCACGGTCTTGGCCCATCCTTTGCAGGCGTGGTCGAGGCCGGCAAAGTTGTGATCGATCGGACTGGTGCTGCACCTCGTAAGGCGTTCGAATAGACTCTGAACGTCAACTTATTAGTTCGGAGTTAGCCTGCTCAGGCATTTTCTCGAAAAACATTCACTGCAGCGCTGAGCTGTGCAAACACCGTTCGGTGGCCTGGACACTTGGATTTGGCCTGCCAACAGGAAGTCCGCGTCATGCAAAACCAATTCGCATGCTGAGCGGCCGTTCTAGATGTGATCTTCACGGCTCAGCCAGCCAAGCGTGATGAATAGGAGACACAGTGTCGACGCACATGTCGGTCTCTCGACTCGGTTGCCAACAACATGTCGCGAAAGCGGTTCGAAGTCAATGATTCCTGACTAACTGGACCTTTACGCACTGCGATTGCGCGGTTGGCCCTTCCTTTGCACACCCGATCACAGGTACACATCCGAGGTGAGACAGCATCATGAAAGAATTTGAAAAGGCCGCGATCGACAGCGAGCCCGGAGCGGTAAACCAGGTCGCTCAGGATGGCGCAGTTCATGAGCCGGGCACAGAGGGGTTTTCGAGAAGGAATTTTCTAGGAGTCAGCCCTACAGTCCTTGCGACAGCGGCATTGGCCGGACTCGCTGCGCATGCGCAGGAGGCGCAAGATACACGTAAGGCGGAAAAAGATACTTCTGTAAGCGATCCTGCGCAGGAAAATAAGCCTTTGCTGGAGGAGAACCCAAATTCAAATATGCCTCCTCCCACGGATCACGGAGATATCGGTCCGGTCTGGTACTCCTTCGATTTGGTGCATAAACGGGTGCAGGAGGGCGGCTGGACGCACGAGGTGAACTCGAAGGTGTTGCCGAGCTCAAAGGATTTGACCGGCGTAAACATGCGGATCACGGCTGGCAGCTTCCGCGAATTGCACTGGCACACCGCGGATGAGTGGGCCATTATGGAGTACGGCAACGCTCGCGTCACAGTGATGAATCCTGACGGCACTATGTTCATCGACGACGTGAGCAAGGGCGATCTGTGGCTGTTTCCGGCAGGTTATCCCCATTCCATTCAGGGGCTTCAGCCGGATGGTTGCCAGTTCCTGCTGGTGTTCGATGAAGGTGACTTCTCGGAAGACGGCACCTTCCTTCTCTCGGAGACGGTTGCGCACACGCCGCGAAATGTCTTAGCCAAAAATTTTGGACTCGACAAAGACGCTCTCGCAAAGCTGCCGAAGGACGAGCTTTACATTTTCCCGGCAAAACTGCCTCGATCTCTCGCGCAGGATAAGGCAGCGATCGGAGGACGGAGTGTGGAATCTTCCACTCAATACACGTTCAAAATGTCCGGCATGGCCCCCACCAAGACAACGCCGGGAGGCGAAGTTCGTATTGTGGACTCGAGCAACTTTCCCGCTACCAAGAATATCGCCGCCGCACTCGTTAGTCTCAAGCCAGGAGCCTTGCGCGAACTGCACTGGCATCCCAATGCCAGCGAGTGGCAGTTCTGGCTTGCCGGCAAAGGACGCATGACCATAATGATGAACGAGGGAAGAGCCCGCACCATGGACTTCAATGCCAACGATGTGGGCTTTGTGCCGAGGGTTGCTGCTCATTACATCGAAAACACTGGCAAAACCGATGTGATGTTTTTGGAAATGTTTAAGGCCAATCAATTTGTGGACGTCTCTTTGAACCAGTGGCTGAGGCGTCTGCCTCCCGAAGCGGTAACGTCGCACCTGAATATTGGCCCGGAACTAATCGCAAAAATCCCTTCCGAAAAGGAACTCGTGATCCCAGGATAGCTCGTCCTTCGCCGCCAAGTTTTTCCGTCGCCGTACTGATACTCTCGCCCCCGGTTCGCCTCGGCCTCCCCTGCAGTGAAGTGTAAGTGGCTAGTCAGCTCCTATAAGACCGTTAAGACCTAACTGACCATTGTTGTTGAATCTATGGTGCAAAGAGTTCGATGAGAATAAATGCCCTGCTAGCGTTAATGTTTTTGGTGGGTGTGAGCATCACTCCAGGACGGGTCAATGCCCAAACGGGCACTGACTCAAATACGGCCGCCCAGTCCGGTGCTGCAATTGACCCGCCTGCCGACGATGATCCGCTAGACTGGCTATTTCCCGTCGCCAAGCTCGACGAGTCTTTACCTAGCTGGCTCCGCATTGGCGGCGAATATCGTAATCGTCTCGAGGGCCCGACAGGCATCGGATACGCGAGGACCCGTGATTTTTATCTGCTGGACCGCTTGCGGGTGTGGGTGAACATTCAGCCCAAGCCGTGGCTGCGCTTCCACGCTGAAGTACAGGATGCTCGCATCTTTTTCAATCACCACATTCCCAACGCAAACCCTTACGAGGACGTTTGGACCCTCTGGGAAGGCTACGCTCAGGTAGGAAGTTCCACAGAAGGTTGGGTGGATGCGGTGGGTGGCCGCCAAGTTCTCGCATTCGGGGACGAGCGCGTAATCGGGCCATCCGACTGGCTCAACGTAGGTCGCACTTTCAACGTCGCGCGGGTCGACCTTCATTACTCGGACAACAAAGTTAGCATGTTCGCTTCTTCTGTGGTGCCGGGCGACAATACTGACTTACACAACGCATTGCCGGGCAACAATCTGTACGGAGTCTACGGGAGCTTCCAGGACATCATCCCGAAGGCAACCTTCGAGCCCTACGTTCTATGGCGCGTCGCACCCTCAAGCTCTGCTCTCCCGGAAACGCTCGGCCGCGGCCCCCTCAATGAAGTCACCACCGGTCTGCACATGAAGGGTACACTTCCCGCCGACTTCGACTACGATACCGAATTTGACGGTCAGACGGGTTCGCTCGGCGCAGCCTCCATACGCGCGTGGGCAGGCTATGCCGGCGTCGGGAAAACGTTTCGCAAGGTTGCCGCGTCGCCGCGGGTTTTTATTGAGGGCAACTACGCCTCGGGAACGAAAAATCCGGCCGGACGTGACTGGAATACCTTTGACCAGATCTATCCTTCTGATCATGATAAATTCGGCTTCGCCGATCTGGTCGGCCGTCGGAACCTGGTGCAATTTCGAGCCGGCGTAGAAGAAAACGCCACCAAGAAATGGAAGCTCAAACAAGCATTCGAAGGCTACTGGCTGGCCACTGCAAATGACAACTTGTACGCCAGCAGTGGAGCCATTGCTGTTCCCGCCCATCCCGGCGCGAGCCGTCATATCGGCAACGAACTCGATCTGGTCGCTGAATACCAGTTGAATACAGGATTGAGCTTTGGCTTTGGTTATGCGCGCCTGTTCGCTGGACAATTCCTCAAGACCACCACGTCGGGGCACGATTACTCCTACCCGTACGCATACTTCCAGTACAACTTTTCAAAATCCGGCTTTCATTATCCGGTCAGCCCGAACAAGAACCCGGGCGCTGATTCTAACTGAAGATTCGGTTCGTCCATAGAGCTGCAGGGTCAGTTTACCCAGCTGGTATAAAATCAGCCGAGTCAAGCGAGTGCCCTGCTGAGTACAGATCGGTTCGTAAGGTTGTACGTAAACGTGAGCTGAGCTTTTGTATGTCGCCAAAGCGCGACAATAGTTAGGATTTAAGCTGGTTTCTTCCACGCAACGCCAACGTTGTCTCCGCAACCCGTCAACTAAGAGTTCGACACGTGGCTTAAGTTCGACGCGCTGTTTTTGGTTTTCATTCCATCGACGCGAGCAATTGCCGGCCTTGACACGCCGGTTGAAAATTTCAACCCGCGTCGACTTTTCCAGCGGAATGGCGATACACCAGAGCGGCATAGCCAATCGCGAGAGCCATCCCAGGAATAAACCAACACAATCCTACGAAGAGTCCGTGCTCCGCGGTGGCTGCATTGTAGATCGTTAGAGCCAAATCCGGTCTTGTATTCGAGGGCAACACGTTCGGAAACACTCCGAAGGCTACACTGCTCAGCATTCCGACTAGATACAAACCGGACGCCAGAAACGCCTGGAGATCCCGGCTCCGAGAGCTGAGCACGCGTGCCTCCATCATCCCCAGGACGGCAAGAGCTGGAAATATGGCGCCCCAAGAGTGGGCGCGGAACTGCTTGATCAAGTTAGGCTGGATGGCAAAGCTGACGCCTGTCATGAGCAACATGATCGGGACCGACGCCGTCCAGCATCTGGCGCCAAACAAACGTGTTCGTTCCTGTAGACTCCCTTCGGTCTTTAGCACCACCCAAAGACTTCCGTGCACTGCCAGCGCCAACAACGATGCCATGCCTACAAGGAGTGTGTACCAATCGATGATTCCAACCTCGCCGGTCGGAGAGAAATTTACCCAAAAGGGCAGGAAGAAATAGCCGCTTTGATCCAGTGGCACGCCCCGCACTACATTGCCGAGCGCCACGCCGAACACCAGTGCCAGCGCCGCGCTCGCCAAGCCGAAAACAGTACTCCACAGAGGCCGCCAGAGCGCGGCATCGACGTGACTGCGGAATTCGATGGAAATCCCGCGCAATATCAGCAACCAAAGCACCATCATCAACGAGAGATAAAAGCCGCTGAACGCCGATGCGTACAGGGCTGGGAATGCGAAAAATAAAGTACCGCCCACTGCAATCAGCCAAACCTCATTGCCGTCCCACACAGGGCCGATAGAATGCAGTACCTGGCTCTTCTCGCGCTCGGTCCGAGCCACAAATAGCTGAACAATTCCGGCACCCAGATCGAAGCCATCGAGCAGAACATACCCCGTGATCGTGATCGCTAACAAACAGAACCAGAGAGTGGCCATTGTCAAATCCTTCTCTACGCGAGCACTTGCTTGCTTTTTGGCGGGTGTGGTTCCAGCGGTGAAACAAGGGCCTCTGGACCATGCGCAACCTCTCGCGCCACCAGAAACAAGAAGAGGATTCCGAGCACCATGTACATCCCCATGAAACCGAGCAGGGTAAATAGTCCGTTGCCGGCCGAGACACGTGGTGAAGCTCCATTCATGGTGCGCATCAGGCTGTAGATGACCCAGGGCTGGCGGCCCAGTTCCGCCGTCATCCACCCTGCGGTCGTGGCAATGTAAGGAAACGGAATGGACAGCATCAAAACCCATAGCAGAGCCGGCGATGAATAGAGCCGTCCACGCCAAAGAAATAATGCGGATAACCCCATGATCGCGACCATGATTGTCCCGAGGCCGACCATGATGTGATACGCGTAGTAAAGCAACGGGATGTTATCCGGCCAAACATTCTGCGGGAAGTCCTTGAGGCCTTTGACTTCCGCTTTCCAACGCTTATAGGTCAGGAAACTCAGAACATCCGGAACCTCAATCGGGTTGTCCAATTCGAGCCGGTCTGTGTTCGGCTGCCCCACCAGCACGATCGCTGCACCCTTAGCAGTTTCAAAGAGTCCTTCCATGGCCGCTAGCGTGGCCGGTTGGTTCTCAGCCACCATCTTGCCCTGCCCGTCTCCGGTGGGAAAGATCATAAAAAGGGTCGCTGTTACGCCGGCAACAACGCCGACCCGAACAAAGATAGCGCCGTATTTACTTTCCTTCTTCGCCAAAAGATAGAACGCCCCCAGGCCCGCCATGACGAAACTAGCCGTCACCACAGAAGCAATCATGTTGTGCCAGTATTGCCAGAAAATCCACGGATTCAGAAGCAGCTCAGTAAAGCTGCGGAGCAGAATCTCGCCGTGGGGCCCGATCGCGTAGCCGACAGGGTGCTGCATCCAGGCATCGGTAGCGATGATAAAGAATCCCGACAACCACGATCCCAGGAAAACGAGAAAGGCGGACGCCATGTGCAGCTTTGGGCCGAGGCGCTTTTCACCGTAAAGAAAGAGGCCCAGAAATGACGATTCGAGGAAGAACGAGAATACTCCTTCCATCGCCAGCGTCTGGCCGATTACGCCGCCAGCCGTCTTTGAGAATGCCGCCCAGTTTGTGCCGAACTGGAATTCCATGGGAATCCCGGTCACCACGCCCATAGCGAAGTTGATGGCAAAGATTCGCGCCCAGAAGCTGGCTGCCTTGTTGTACGACTCGTCTCGCTTGAACAGGGCAATCGACTTCAGAGTGACGATGAGCAGGGCCAAACCCATCGTCAGTTGCGGGAAGAGGTAATGAAACGTGATTGTGAAGGCAAAGTGCAACCGGTGTATGTCAATTGCTGAATTCATGGCAAAGCAGTGCGAAGCAAGAAAACAGGTTCAGAGAACGCGCACTCCGGTTCCGGGACCTCGCGGATTCTTGAAGCCGTTCACCTTATCGTGTGCGAGGATCGCTCGTCAGTCTGGACGATTGCATTTTCCTTGCCAACCCGAATTCCCCCTGCTGTGCGAGACGAATTCGCACGTTCAGACGCGATTTTACGCGTGATCTCGACAGCTCAGCCAGCCGAGCGTGATGAATACGAGACACAGTGACGATTCACATGTCGGTCGGTAGACTCGGTTGCGCGGCTACGTGTTGCGATAGCCGTTCGAAATCAATGATTCCAGGCTGATCCCCTCTGACGGGGGCACAATTCGAATGGATAGCCATGTGCATGAGTTGTGAAACGAGAGTAACTATATGAGCCTGATTGAGACCGTAACGAGATCCGAAAGGAAGGCGCAGAGTGGTAACCCATTGACCGTCGAGATCTCCATCGACGGGCAGCCGGTTACTACGCGTGAAGGCGAGTTGCTGGTGGAAGCAATTCCTCGCGAGAAAGATATCCCCCATATTTGCTATCACTCGCCGCTCATGGGGCCGATCCAAACCTGCGACACCTGCCTGGTTGAGGTCGATGGTAAGCTCGTGCGGTCCTGCGGAACCAACGTGACCTCCGGTATGAAGGTGGTCACAGATTCAAAACGCGCCCAGAATGCGCGCGCCGAGGCCTTTGATGTGATTCTCGGGAATCACATGCTCTACTGCACGGTCTGCGATAACAACAATGAAAATTGCAGGGTTCACAATACAGCACTGGCATTGAATGTTCAACACCAGGAGCATCCCTTCAAACCCAAGCCCTATGAAGTGGACATGTCCAATCCGTTTTATCGGTACGATCCCAGCCAATGCATTCTCTGCGGACAATGCGTTCAAGCCTGCCAGATGGTGCAGGTCAACGAAACGCTTTCGATCGGCTGGGAACTCGAACATCCGCGCGTACTTTGGGATGGCGGTATGCAAATCGGCGGCTCAAGCTGTGTTTCCTGCGGCCACTGCGTTACTGTCTGTCCCTGCAACGCGCTCATGGAGAAGTCGATGCTTGGTGAGGCTGGTTTTCTGAGCGGCATGCCTAAGGGGGCCTTGGACAAGATGATCGACGTGGTCAAAGCCGTGGAACCGGAGATGGGCTACGGTGCGATCATGCAGGTCTCGCAGACCGAGGCGAAGATGCGCGAGGAGCGAATCAAGAGAACAAAAACTGTCTGTACCTACTGCGGCGTCGGCTGCAGTTACGATGTTTGGACCAAGGATCGCAAAATTCTCAAAATTGATCCTCTGCATGGCGATGCGAATCAGATCTCGACCTGCGTTAAAGGCAAGTTCGGTTGGGATTATGTCAATCACCCGGACCGCCTGCAGAAGCCACTCATCCGCGAAGGGAGCGGCTTCCGCGAGGCAAGCTGGGAAGAAGCCTTGAGTCTGGTCACGACGAAACTGACTAGTATCAAGCAGCAATATGGTCCGGACTCGATCGCCGTGATTGCTTCGTCGAAAACCACTAATGAAGACGGTTACCTGATGCAGAAGTTCGGTCGTGCCGTCATCGGCACCAACAACGTCGACAACTGCTCTCGTTACTGCCAGTCGCCGGCGACAATGGGCCTCTTCCGAACTGTTGGTTATGGGGGTGATTCGGGCTCGTTCCAGGATATTGCCGGCTCGGCTCTGGTTCTGATTGTCGGCAGCAATACAGCAGAGAGTCATCCGGTGTTGGCGACGCGCGTTAAACGGGCTCACAAGCTACACGGGCAAAGACTGATTGTTGCCGATCCGCGCACGCACGAAATGGCAGAGCGCGCCGACATCCATTTTCGGCCGCGCCCGGGCACGGACCTTGTGTGGATCTCGGCCATGAGCCGCTACATGTTCGACAACGGTCACGCCAAACTGGATTTTCTCGAACAATGGGTGAACGGCGTTGACGAATTCCGCAAAAGCCTTGCGCCTTTCACGACGACGTACGCGTCAAAAACGTGCGAGGTCCCGCTCGAAACACTGGAGCGCGTCGCACAGGAGATCGCCGCTGCTGACAGCATGTGCGTTCTATGGGCGATGGGCATAACGCAGCACACTAGGGGCTCGGATGAGTCAACAGCCATTTCGAATCTGCTGCTGGTGACCGGCAACTATATGCGTCCCGGCTGCGGCGCCTACCCGTTGCGCGGCCACAACAACGTGCAGGGTGCAGGCGACATTGGCGCAGCGCCGGATGTTTTCCCTGGTTACCAGAGCGTCGCTGACCCAGTAATCCGCGAGCGTTTCGAAAAGAGCTGGGGCGTCAAACTACCACCCACGCGTGGTCTGGATAATCACCAGATGGTAGAGGCTGTCTACGACGGCAAATTGCGGGCGATGTATCTGGCTGGTGAAGATATGATCTCGGCCGACTCGAACGCTAACTTTGTGGCAGGAGCCTTCGAAAAGCTGGATTTTTTTGTAGTGCAGGATATCTTTTTTAGTGAAACCTGCCGCTACGCCGACGTCGTGCTTCCGGGCGCTCCTGCACTCGAGAAGGACGGCACCTTCACTAACACCGAACGCCGAATCCAGCGGATGTATCAGGCTCTGCCGGAATTGGGCGAGAGCAAGGCAGATTGGAGGATCACCCAGGAGATCGCGAATCGCATGGGAGCCAACTGGAGTTACCAGCACCCCTCGCAAATCATGGATGAGTTGGCCTCGCTCGCCCCTCTCTATGCCGGTGTCAATTACAAACGCCTTGAAGGCTATAAGACGCTGCAATGGCCGGTCGCGCCCGACGGAACAGACGAACCGATCCTTTATCTCAATGGCTTCGCCTTCCCCGATAAGAAAGCGAGACTGTATCCGGTATTGTTTAACGAACCTACCGAAAAGCCGGACAGCGACTTTGATCTTTTCTTAAACAATGGCCGCCTGCTGGAACATTTTCACGAAGGCAACATGACATACCGCATTGACGGTATTCGCGAAGAGACACCTGAGCGCTTTCTTGAAATCTCGGAAGAGCTCGCGAAAGAGCGCAATATCGAATCCGGACGCTGGGTACGCGTTACCAGCCGCTACGGCTCGTTGATCATCAAGGTTTTGGTTACAAGCCGGGTGCATGGAAACCAGGTTTACCTGCCGCATCTTTCGCGGGACGAACCGATGAACGTTCTCACCGGATCGCACACAGATGTAGCTACAAACACCCCCGCTTTTAAGGAGACAGCGGTAAAGATCAAACTGCTCCCCGAGCAAGGCACGAACCCTCTCCGTCCTCTAAACTTCCGCTACTCAGGTAAGCGGACGCCACAGGCAGGAGTTGAGGTGGAGCGCAAGTGGAGGCGAAAAGATTACCGCATGCCGGGCACAGGAAATCTAGTTCAGATTCTGCCGCAGAAATAGCTAAAGGAAAGAAAGGCCACTCTATGGCGATAGCCGTCGATTTCAGGGAATTTACACCGAACAACTCTCGCAACGATCTTATTCGCAGGGTGGAGCAAGCTCCAGTTGAGCATGCGGAAGCGGTGCTCGCCGCCTATGATCTGCTGCAGCGACTGCATAAAAAGGGCATGATCGATCTGCTGAACGGTCTTCTCTCGGCAGGCGATACAGTCGTAGAGCGTGTGGTCGACCTGATCAGCTCGAGGGAGATGGTAACGGCGCTTCGGATGGCGCTCATGTTGAGCAACCTCCTGAACTCGATCAATCCGGACGAACTTCACACCGTGATCTCGAATGCGGGCAAAGAAACGCCGTCGCTGTTCGCCATCGGTAAACAGGCGACCTCCATAGATGCGCGCCGCGGAATGGCGGCTGCTGTGAGTCTCTTGGAGCTTCTGGGAAAAGCGTTACATTCCCAGCAGTCAGGAAGCAAGCCAGGCGAAATATGACGATGACCTTCATTTCGGACTGGCTGTCGTGATAGTAACCCGAAGAGATGAATATATCGGAAGCCGGTGGCGCACTTTGCAGCGTCAATGCTGAGCGTGTGACTGGGTTCGCGTCGCAAACTGTGGAAGAGATGCTGGGCGTCGAAGAACCGCTGGAAATCCAGCTTGGTTCAACCACACATTCCGGTCGTGCTCCGTGTCGTATGTACCAGGATGAGGAACCACTCGGAAACCGAAAATGTGCTTCAGGAAACAATCCTTAAGGCGCGCGATCAATACTGCGCCGACTTGTATACGTTCAACTTCCGATGGTGCTTTGGGTAGACTCGTCCACGGCAAAAGGACATCCGCGCGGCCAGCTCGCAAGATCGGCGAGGCGATGACGCCCGGACGGCACTAATACTTCGGCGGTGCGTACCGATCGAGTTCAGATATTAGACGCGCTGCCACATCTGGCGGCTGCACCGCGCCGTCAAGAATTGCTTTGTTATTCACTTGGCGCCCATAGAGCTTCTGGTCCTCGCCGTCGTCTTTGTTCACAACCGTTCCGTCGAGCGCCACACCTGCAAACGCGCCTCGACTTCTTGAATAGGACAGAATCTCAGCGTGTAACTGGAGATCCGTTTCCGCCGTGGCTGTTCTTCCGACTGGCCCGGCGGCGGCGGAAACATCGCCGCCAATCGTGAATTTGTCGGTCGCAAGCTTCTCCATGCCGCGGCGGCTCATCACGAGCATTACAACATCCGTTGACTTGCCGCCGATTTGTGCTCCGAAGCTTCCGCCGCTGAATCGGACTGCCGCGGGAGCACCCCAGGCGCCGTGCTCGCGGCAGAGTGCGAATCCACGGCCATACTCGCCACCAAACACGAAAGCCGCGTCTTTGAGTCCGGGAACGACCACAATGCACTGCGCCTTAGCCAACAAATCCTTCGGTATACCTTTATCGGGAGCGGACATGATCTCATGAAGAACAGCACTTGCGGTCTTCAATCGATTGTCTGGAGTCTGTTCCTGGCCATACAATGCTGTCGCGGCCAGAGCGACCAATAAAGCTAGTCTGCGCATAACTGTTCTCCTTGTTAGAGCTTGTCGTTCGTCGGTTCGGTGTAATCTGAGCACGCTTCTGACCATGAGGGGAAGGCGCTCGGATAACAAAGGTTTAGACACTCATCGCTTGGCCGTCAGGGCGCAATCAAGACATGCAGTCGATATCTGGTCACAGCACTTCGAATGACTCTGCGCCATTGTGACGATGGGGCGTCATAGAGTCGATGCCCGGACTTACTCAGGCGGCAACCGCACGAAAAACATTCGAAATGAGAGTTGCGCACTTTGGAATCTCAGTTGCTCCATTTCAGTCGAAGGGGGCGTTACTGCGATGATGTGGCTTGTCCGAATTGCGCTCCAGCGCCCTTACACCTTCGTAGTAATGGCGGCTCTCATCGCGATCCTTGGAATCGCCTCGGTTCTTACGATGCCGACGGATATTTTCCCGGCGATCAACATCCCTGTTGTCAGTGTGGTTTGGAACTACAACGGCATTGCGCCTGACGACATGGCGAACCGGATCGTCACGATCTGTGAACGCGGCATGACTACAACTGTGAATGGTATCGAGCACATCGAGTCCCGCTCTTATAACGGCGTGGCCGTGATTCGCGTGTACTTCCAGCCGAACGTGACCGTGGACTTGGGAATATCGCAGATCACTTCGATTGTCCAGACCTTGTTGCGGACTCTTCCGCCGGGCACCTTCCCTCCGCAGATTCTCAAATACGATGCGTCCAGTGTGCCGATCCTTCAGCTTGGTATAAACAGCGAGAGTCTCACACAGACGCAACTCGCCGATTACGCGCAGAACTTCATTCGCACCGGGCTCGCGACCGTTCCAGGAGCGTCTATACCGCTTCCTTATGGCGGTAAGACGCGGGCGATCATGATGGACACAGATCCCCGTGCGATGTATGCATACCAGGTCTCGGCTACCGATATTTCGAACGCGCTTACCGCCCAGAGCCCGATTCTACCTGCCGGAACCATGAAAATGGGGACACGGGAAGAGTTGATTCGCACAAACAGCAGCCCCAGTGCCGTTGAGGAATTCAACATGATCCCCGTGAAAGCGATCAATGGCGCCACTGTCTACATGCGGGACATTGGCCACGTCCGCGACGGTTTTCAGGTTCAAACAAACATTGTTCGTGAAGACGGGATAGCCGGCGCACTTCTGACGGTTATCAAAAACGGACCGGTCTCGACGCTTTCCATCGTCAGTGATGTCAAAAAGTCACTTCCCCGCATCCTGGCGGGACTGCCGAAAGCCTTGCACGTCACTCCACTTTTCGATCAGTCCATTTTTGTGCGCGCAGCTGTGGATGATGTCGTTCGCGAAGCGACTATCGCCGGTGGTTTGACCGGCGTAATGATCCTGTTATTCCTCGGAAGCCTCCGCAGCACGCTCGTCGTGTGTATTTCCATACCACTCTCGATCCTCACCTCCATCATTATTCTCAATTCCCTCGGCGACACGATCAACACAATGACACTTGGAGGGCTGGCTCTAGCGGTCGGAATGCTTGTCGATGACGCGACCGTTGAAATCGAAAACACGAACAGAAATATTGCGATGAACAAGCCCATCGTACGAGCCATCCTGGATGGCGCCGCGCAGATTGCCACACCAACGCTTGTGTCAACGCTCTCGATTTGTATCGTGTTTGTGCCAGTACTGATGTTGACCGGCGCGGCCAAGTACTTATTCACGCCACTGGCAATGGCGGTTGTGTTCGCCATGTTGACGTCGTACTTTCTCACGCGGACGCTCGTCCCAACGCTGATGCACTTCTTGATGAAACCGGAGGTCGCTCGGATACAGAGGGGAGAGCACGCCCCGATTCTCCCCACGGACGGACGGATTTGGCGCATTCACAGGGGCTTTGATGAACGATTTGAAAGGCTCCGTGAAAAATATCGGGAACTGCTGGCTTGGATTCTCCATCACCGGCCCCTCTGTGCCGGCGCGTTCGCAGCATTCGTAGTCGCATCCCTGTTCTTGATCTTTTTCGTGGGTCGCGACTTCTTTCCATACGTTGACGCCGGCCAGATTCGCCTTCATCTCCGCGCGCCCACTGGCACAAGAATTGAAGAAACAGAGGTGCTCTTTGGGAACGTTGAGAAGGAAATTCGAACCATTATTCCCAGCAGCGAGCTTGCAACAATTTTGGATAACCTCGGCCTTCCCGCCAGTGGCATCAATCTCGCCTCAAGCGATACGGCGACAATTGGTGACGGTGACGGCGACATCCTGGTGGCTCTGAAACCGAATCACCGTCCCACTGCTGGCTACGTCCGGCAGATTCGGGAGATGCTCCACCAGCAATTTCCCGACACGACCTCTTTCTTTCAGCCGGCCGACATCACCACGCAGATTCTGAACTTCGGTCTTCCTGCGCCGATTGATGTTCAGGTCGCCGGCAAATCTATGGCTAAGAATTACGAAATCGCCAAAGAGATGCGGGAAGAAATTGCGCGCATACGTGGAACTGTGGACGTAACGCTTTTTCAGCCGGTTGACTACCCGGAAATCGACGTTAACGTCGATCGCGTCAAGGCGCAGCTAGCCGGTCTGACACAGCGGGACGTCGCTGGTGACATGCTGGTTTCTCTGAGCGCCAGTGGCTCGCTCGCCCCGAATCAGTGGGTGGATCCTGCTAACGGCGTCAGCTACAGCATATTAGTTCAGACGCCGCAATATCGAGTTGACTCGCTCTCCGCCTTGGAACAGACTCCCATCACCTCTTCTAGTGGTGGGTTATCGGGGCAAGCGTATTCACCTTTCACTTCGTCACCGATCCGCCAAGCTCCAGCAGCTTACGGTCTCACCTATGGAAATCCAGATGCCGTTAGGAATCCCACCGAGTTTCTGGAGAACATCTCCAGCCTCAAACGCAACCAGTCCGCGCAGGTAGTTGATCACTACGATATCGCTTCCGTTTTCGATGTCTATGTCAGCGTCGACAGGCGCGATTTGGGGAGCACGGCCGACGCTGTTGGAAAGATCGTTCAGAAATATGAACCGAAACTGCCAGGCGGCTCGGTAATTCATATGCGCGGCCAGGTCCAAACGATGGACGATTCCTTTCTCCGGCTTGGTATCGGAATACTCGCCGCGATGATGTTTGTCTACTTACTCATGGCAGTGAATTTCCAGTCTTGGGTGGACCCACTCATCGTTCTGACGACAATTCCCGGAGCTCTGGCGGGCGTTTTGTGGATGCTGTTTGTCACAAGGACAACCCTGAGCGTACCGGCACTTATGGGCGCGATCTTAACGATTGGCGTCGCATCGGCCAACGCGATTTTAATTGTTACTTTTGCGAACGACGAGCAGACAGAAGGTAAGAGTCCGCTAAATGCGGCGCTCTCCGCAGGCTATGTTCGGATGCGACCCGTCATAATGACCGCCCTTGCCATGATTCTCGGCATGCTACCAATGTCACTGGCGCTCGGCAGCGGAGGTGAACAGAATGCGCCTCTAGGCCGGGCCGTTATAGGCGGTCTCCTGTTTGTCACGGTTTCCAATCTTCTCTTCGTTCCCGTCATGTATAGCTATCTGCGAAAGACGCCGCCGATAGACTATTCAAAACGAATCGAAGCTGAAGCGCAAGGCGCGGAATTCTGAAGAATGGATTCGACAGTAACAACTCGCGATTAACGGGTCGTTCGTGATTACGAGGAACTTCAAATGACGCCAGATTCAAAAGAACCCACGAGTGACGCGGCCACTGGCCCACAAAGCCATTTGACACAGCCTCATCGCGTATCGCGAAAGGTCATGCTTGGCACTTTTGCGATGCTTGCGGCAGCGCTGCTGCTCGCACTTGCGATCGCAATTGTTCCCCGTGTCCGCCTGACAAACGAACTGGCGGCGCAAAAAGAACAACGCGCAGTGACTCCTCCCAACGTGTTCGTCATTCAGGCTCAACCCTCACCCGCTTCTGTGAAGTTACAGCTCACGGGGACGATGGCGCCGATAACCGAAGCGCCTATTCTGGCGCAGGTTGACGGGTATTTGAAAACCAGGCTCGTCGACATCGGTGATCGAGTTCATGCGGGTCAACTGCTAGCCGTGATTAGCGACCCTACACTAGACCAACAGGTGCAGCAGGCAAAGTCGATGTTGCAGCAAAGCCAGTCGACCCTGCAACAGGCACAAGCGGCTCTCGACGAAGCCAAAGCCAACGCCGGATTGGCGAGTATCACGGCACAAAGATGGGCCGCCCTGCTGAAACGGGGCGCCGTGTCGCAGCAGGCGAATGACAATTATCAGTTCGCGTATAATGCGCAAACCGCTGCCGTAAACGTCGCGGCAGCCAATGTGGCGGCCGCGAAAGACAGTGTCGGCTCGAACCAGGCAAATCTAGGCCGCTATCTGGAACAACAAAGGTTCGAGCAAGTGACCGCGCCGTTTACTGGCGTTATAACGCAGCGCAATGTTGATGTTGGCGCGTTGATTACCGCCAACAGCACTTTGCTGTACCGGGTGGCGAAATACGACGTTCTTCGCACGTATGTCGATGTGCCGCAACTTCATACTCCTTCCATCCAGGTCGGTGATTCCGCCGCGGTTTCCGTCGTCGACTACCCTAACCGGACATTTGACGGAAAAGTGACTCGGTTTTCCGACTCGCTAAACCTGAACACACGCACTCTGCTAACGGAAGTTGATGTCCCCAACCCCGGGGGCGCTCTTCTGCCCGGCATGTACGCAACGATAAACTTCGCTCTGCCAAGGGCTGTAACGTCCATGATCGTACCGGAGGAGGCTATGATTTTCCGGGCGAAAGGCACTATGCTCGCAGTCGTAGACGATCAGCATGCCATTCATTTTCAAAAGGTCGTTCTTGGTCACGACTATGGTACCTCTCTAGAAATACTTTCGGGATTGAAAGCCGGACAGCTCGTAGTTGTCAACCCGAACGATAGCGTGATCGAGGGGGCAAAGGTCAATCCGGTTCTGATAAAGGACGCGCCCGCCAGCATGTCGCCTGCCGGTCACGGTGCCTCAAGTGGAACCAGCTCGTCGAGCGCCGAGCCTTCGCGTTCTAGCGGAGCCACGGGCGAGAAGAACTGATGCGGTCTTATATCTGTATTTTTCTTCGGCAAGCCGCAGTAGGCGCCCTAGTGCTGCTTCAAGCGGGCGGCGACGTCGCTCGTGCGCAAGCATTGCCTGGCAGGCCGCAGCCTATAGGCCAGCCTGCCGAGACAGACTTGCGAGCCTCCGGACCGGCGAACTGGTTGCTGGGTCCTTACCGCGCTCCCCTTATAAAGCCTTCGCGAACTGGAAACTCGGATTTGGTATCGCATTTAGTACACAATGGGACACTCTTCCTGACCATTGAAGATGCTATCGATCTAGCGATTGAAAACAACTTTGATGTCGAAATTCAGCGCTACGACCTCGAATTCGCGGACACGGAGGTTACGCTGGCAAAGGGAGGCGGACTCCTCCGCGGAGTACCAACCACAGTCGCAGAATTGCCGTCCGGAGAAGGTGGGCCAGGGGAGCCTCTGCTTACGACCGTTGGTGGATACTCCCCCGTGCTCCAGTTACCAAGCAGTGCAGCGGATCTCGCCACAATCACGGAGACGCAAACCGACCTTTCCGTTCTGAGCGCCACGCCGTTATCTCCTGGATCTCCGATTCCGCAGTATGATCCGTCTGTTTTCGCCCAGGCCAACCTCGCACAGCAGATATATCCGGAAGCCGATCCTTTTAGCACGGGTTCCAATGTTGTTTCCCTCCATTCACTGACGGAAAGCGCTGGATATCAACAGGGCTTTTCAACAGGCGGGCTGTTGAATGTCAGTTTTGCTAATAACTGGTTGAGCGAATACTCCACTCGGCTGAATTTGAACCCGTTCACTACAGCATCTCTCAATTTGACATTCACCCAACCCTTGCTGCGAGGGTTCGGTATTGGGTTAAACAAGCGATTCATCCGCATGGCAAAAAATGAGGTGAATATCGCCGACGACGTATTCCAGCAGCAATTGATCAGCACTGTTTCCGATGTGATTCGCCTCTACTGGGACTTGGTGAGCCTGAAACAGGATCTCGCGGTGAAAAAGGAATCGCTTGACGCCGCACAACGCCTCTACCAAGACACGAAACATGAAAACGAACAGGGAACTCAGGCGGCAGTTGAGGTAACATCCGCTCTGGCGAACGTCGCTAGCACAAAGCAGGCGTATATAAATGAACAGGGCATGGTGCTCCAGCAGGAACTTCTGTTGAAAGAGGTGCTGACGCGGCGCGGCATTTCGGACCCGGCAGTCGCGTCCGCGAACATTGAACCGATCACTCCGATCGAATCGCCGGAGAGAGAGACTGTTGAGCCTCTTGCGAGCCTACTTGAGCAGGCATCGAAGGATCGTCCGGATGTCGCGCTAGCCGAAAAGCAGGAAGAAAATACCAGGCTCAGCCTCAAAGGCTCGCGCAATGAGCTTCTCCCGGACCTTAGCCTCATCGCATCGATGCAGAACAACGGGGGCGTCGGCAGTTCAAATCCTAACTTTATTCCCAATTCTGTCCTCGGCATCGGGGCACCCTCAGCGGATCTGCTTGGTGGATACAGTACGGCCCTAAGCCAGATTTTTCAACGCAGCTTTCCAAGTTATTCTGTGGGCGTGCAGCTAAATGTTCCGATCCGGAATCGCGTGGCAAAGGCAGACGTGACGCGGGACGAACTCCAATACCGGCAGACAGAAGCCCGCTTTCAACAATTGAAGAGTCAAGTTCGCCTTCAGGTTGGAAACGCATATATAGCTCTTCAACAGGCAAAGACCAGTTACTCGGCTGCGCTTCAGGCTCGCAAGCTCCAGGAACAAGCACTCGACGTCGAACGGGCGAAATTCCAATCGGGGGTCGCGACAGCCTACGAGCTGATTCAATACCTGGCAAATCTTGCACAAGCGAAATCTTCGGAGATTACGGCCCTGGGCGTCTACTCGAAAGCTAAGGCTGCACTCCAGAGAGCGGTCGGTTCCATTCTCATCGACCATAACGTAAACGTTGAGAAGGCTTATGGCGGGCAGGCCGAGGCGGAGTCAAAACATGACTGGCGACATGTGGTCACGGCCGCTTCACCGGCACCGCAAGACGTCAGACCGTGAACGGCCTTTCGTCGACACTGTGTCACTCTGCCGCCGAAAGAGAACTTCCACTTCGCAGAACGAAGGACACTACAAGGTGTCTTCGCCGTGCGTAAGGCGCAGACAGAAAAACGTCGCCGGAACGAGTTGTTGACTTAGTGTCGGAACGGGCTCGGCAATCCAATCTTCAGCCTTTGGCCGCTCGATTGCTGACTACCAAGGTAGATGTCCAACGAAAGAAACACATCGGGAAAAATGCAAAACGATGACGAAGGCGCACTCCCTGAGCCTGCCAGATAGAGGAGTGGTTCCAGAGGCGCGCGTAACAACGAAGTATGAAGGAGAAGTTCACTATGAGATTTTTTCAACAGGGTTTGGCTCTATTTCTTTCCTGGTGCCTACTCTTCTTGGGTGTCCGAGACGGGTTCGCCTATCAGACCGGCCCATCCGTGTCGCAGGCGCCGCCTCAGGCTATGCAACAGAGCCCCGAACAATTGCAGCAACTCGTTGCGCCCATTGCACTCTACCCTGACGCATTGATTGCGCAGGTCCTGGCGGCAGCAACTTATCCGGAAGAGGTAGTCGAGGCCGGGAAGTGGATGGAACAACATAAAGATCTTAAAGGCAGCAAACTGGCAAAGGAAGTAAACAAACAATCCTGGGATCCCAGCGTTAAAGCTTTAACGCAGTTCCCTGCGGTGCTCGCCAATATGAACCAGAATCTTGCCTGGACATCGGAACTTGGCGATGCCTATATCAACCAGCAGCAGGAGGTAACCCAGGCGATTCAAGCCATGCGGCAGCGGGCTAAGCAGGCCGGAAACTTGAAGACCACCCCGCAGCAGACCGTAAGTACTCAGGGACAAACGATCGTCATTCAACCGGCAGCTCCCGACGTGGTGTACGTGCCTCAATACGATCCCTGGCTCGTGTATGGGTATCCACTGGCCGTCTTTCCGGATTGGTATCCGTATCCAGGGCTCTACCTGGGAGTTCCGGGAATCGCTTTCGGACTGGGTTTCGGAATTGGATTCTTTGCCGGCTTCGGCTGGGGTTGGCACAGTTGGGGATTCAATTGGCACGGCGGCGGCAGGGTCGTCTACAACCACAACACATACATCTCGCATAGCAGGACTATCGTCAATCGCAGTAGTTTTCGTTCGAGTCGAGCGAACTTCAGTCATGGCGGCGGTTTTCATGGAGGAAGTATTGGCGGGCATGAGGGGTTTCATAGCAACGGCGCGCATTCCAGCGCCTTCAGCGGGTTCGATCATGGCGGGAATGCGAGAGCCAATTCCTTCCACGGACAGGCCAGTTTTGGCGGCTTTCATGGAGGCGGCGGTTTCCATGGAGGAGGCTCTCACGGAGGCGGCCGCCGATAGTTCGCACGAGGTGACTAAAACCATGAAACAAGAAATGATGAATACGATTAACCTATGGCTTCAAAGGCGTTCAGGGCGCCCCAGCTCGGCGATGGTTGTGTTGGCGATCCTTGCGATGTGGGCAACTATTGGCGCTTTCCCAGGCCGCGCTCAACAATCTGCTGCGCAGACGTTTCCGTCTGCCTCGGCGGCAAGTCAAAGCCTTTTCCAGGCAGTGCAGAGCAACAATGAGCAGGCCATCGCAAACATCCTGGGCGGATCAACAGACCTTACTTCTTCGCAGGACAAAGCCCAAGATAAGCTCGACCGCGAACTGTTCGTCCAAAAGTACCAGGAAATGCACCGCTTGGGCCGAGAGGCCGATGGATCGGTGACACTGTACATCGGTGCTGAGAACTGGCCGTTTCCTATCCCGCTGGTTGAGAAAGACGGCGCCTGGCACTTCGATGCCGATGCGGGGCGGAAGGAAGTGCTGTTCCGACGAATAGGCAGGAACGAGCTCACGGCGATTGCGATTTGCCACGAATTCGTCGCCGACGAAAAGCACTATGGCGCAGAGAATACCGCGAATTTGACGGACAACTCTCCGGCAAGCTTGTTAGCGAAAGCGGCCAGCGAGTCCGCCGCCGGCGATCCCGTACTATTTCATGGTTACTATTTTCATGTATTAGCGACGCCCTCCACGGATGGAACTCACAGGGAAAGCGAAGGCAAGGCAACTGGCGCATTCGCCTTGATTGCTTATCCGGCAGCGTATCGGTCGTCTGGTGTAATGACATTCATTGTCACCAACAACGATGTTGTCTACGAGAAGGATCTTGGCGCGAACACTTCTGCGCTCGCAAGTGCAATGACAACGTTTCACAAAGATGCGACGTGGCACGCCGCCGATGAATAGAAGTTGAACTCGTGTAGGATGCGCGGCCGGTCGACCGACCGTCCGCGCAGCGGGGGGCTTGGCCTGGTCAGACGGGCAACTCAGCTGCCGACGGAAAGCCGTGTTGTTCACGGCCTAGGTCTCCATCATATTTCTTGGTTGTCTTGAATAGCTCCAGATGACCGTCCGAGGCTTCAAATCGGCACGCGTCGCGAAGGGTCTGCATCTCAGCGGCACTTAGAGGCTGAAAACCGCGCGCGATCTCGAGATTCTGATGCAGCACGTCAAGTGAATCGATGCCGCTAACGGTCACAGCGACCGGCAGGCTCATGGCATAGCGCAGTCCCATACTGACAACGACTGCACCCTCGCGCACCAGTTCGCCACTGCCTCCCAGGCTTTTCATCCCCAGCGCCGCTATGCCACGCCGGTTCACCTCTGGCAGCACGCGGGCCTCGAAGCTGCGGAAAGTCGCGTCCAGGCAATTGAGAGGCATCTGCACGGTGTCGAACGGAAAGTCGTGCGAAAGCATCTTCAAATGAATAGAAGGATCTTTATGTCCTGTGAATCCGAGAAACCGCACTTTGCCTTGTTGCTTGGCTTCGAGCAGGGCTTCCGCCGCGCCATTTGCTGCAAAAATAAGGTCCGGATCGTTTTCATAGATCACCTCGTGTATCTGCCACACGTCGAGATGATCGGTCTGTAAGCGCGTTAGCGATTCTTCAAGCTGCCGCATGGCGACCTTTTTGTCGCGCCCATGCGTACACACTTTGGTCATCACAACAGCGCGGTCCCGTTTGCCCTTGAGCGCACGACCCAGCCGCTCTTCGCTTAGGCCTTGATGATATTCCCAGGCATTGTCGAAGAAGTTTATCCCGGCGTCCAAGGCCTCATTGACAATTTGAGTCGCTTCAGAGTCGCTGTTCGCCGAGCCGAGGTGATATCCGCCAATTCCCAAAGCCGAAACTTCCAGACCGGTGCGGCCGAGGGGCCGCCTGGGCACTTCCGAGCCGGATTGCCCTTCGGCTGCGAAGCCCGCGGCTATCAGCATGAACGCCTCCACAAAACTTCTTCTAGTTACATCGAATCCAGGTGTCATGTTATTTTGTTGGCGGATACGGATGCCCGCTGTTGTCTGTCATCTGGAGCATCTCCCTCACCTCAACCTGCTGCATGTCAAGAGGAAATCGATGAACGAGGCGGGCCTCAGGGTTGTCGAACTTGAGCGACAGTTTGTAGAGCTCGAATCGGCCATCAGCCGCATACGTCCGGCAGCGCTCGCGCAGCGACTGCATCTCCGACGGTTGCATCGGCTCGAAACCCTGCGCTACCTTGAGTGCCTGCTGTAAGGCTTCCGGCTTATCAATACCGGTAATCGTAGTAGTCACAGGCAAACTCATCGCGTATCTCAGCGCTTCTTCGCCCGTGAGTATCCCTCTTTGTACCGGCTCGCCATGGCCACAAATGGGCTTCATCCCAAGCGCGGCGATTCCCCGCCCGTTCAACTCGGGCAAAACTTTTTGCTCGAAACTGTGAAAATGCGAGTCAAACGCGTTCAGCGGCATCTGCACCGAGTCAAACGGGAAGCCTGTGGCCAGCATCTTCAGGTGGATGGACGGGTCCTTGTGTCCGGTGAACCCGACAAACCGCACCTTGCCTTCTTTCTTGGCCTGCTCCAGAGCCTCAGCGGCGCCGTTCTTCCGGATGAATAAGTCGGGATCATTTTCGAAGCTCACGCCGTGGATCTGCCAAAGGTCCAGATGATCGGTTCGCAGCCGGCGCAACGATTCGTCGAGCATGCGCAGCGCAAGCGTTTTGTCTCGCCCATGCGTACATACCTTTGTCATCAGGAAGACGCGGTCGCGCACTCCGCTTAAGCCGGCGCCCATCCAATCTTCGGTCTTGCCGCGATGATATTCCCAACAATTGTCAAAGAACGTAACGCCGCCATCGACGGCCTGCCTTACCAGGCGTATTGCGGTGCGCTCATCAGGTGCATCTCCTAGATGATGTCCGCCAAAGCCCAGCGCCGAGATCTTGACTTGATGGCGACCGAACTGTCGCAGAGGAATCGAGTCTCCATTAGTATTCGCCATCATGCGCTCCCACCATCAATCCCAAACTGGTGCAACTGAGCCGCCAATTCTCTGGACTATGATTTGAAGCGACTTGCTTCGCGGTTTCTGGCCTGCGAGTCAAAGTACGGGCCTACGCGGGCATCCAGTCGGCGCCGGGCCGCCTGATTGACCCGCCCTGAAATAAAATCGCGGGATCATTTCACTTTGTCGAGTCGAAATGCCGACTGACGTGTGACCTCCACTCGCCACCAGTATCGTGGCGACGGACGCGCATGCATAGTGATGTCCTGCCTGGCTGCGGCTTCTGAGACGTCCAAGTGGAACTCAGAATGCGGTGATTGTTGTGGAAAGACCGTGCGAGAGCCTCAAGCGTTACTAGTTTCGATTACGACAGAGCAGCCTCTCCATGTGCTGACGAATACGGCACAATTGAAAGCTCGAGGCTCGCAACGTCAGCCGGAGTTAGACGCGCTGCGCGGGCTCATGTTGGTTTTGATGACCCTGGCGCATCTGCCAACTAAGGCCCAAGTCGTCACAAACCAGCAGCTCGGATTCGTCTCCGAAGCCGAAGGGTTCATCTTTCTCTCAGCTTTTTTGGCCGGTCGTATTTTCGGGCGCATCGCGAATGAATCCGGCTTTGCCGCGGTCATGAAACGTCTTTGGACACGCGCGCTTCGACTGTACGGTTATCACCTCTTTCTTCTTGGCATTGCATTCACGGTGGTCGCCACAATGGCAATACACACTAAGCGCCCTGGTTTAGAGGGCCTTCTCGACTTCTACCTGGCGCATCCGATCCATGCTGTGTGTAGCGCGGTCCTGCTCGTTTACTGCCCGCCCCTGCTCGACATTTTGCCGATGTACATCATCTTCTTGTTGGCGACACCCGTTGCGCTGTATGTGGGCAGCCGCTGGAGCTGGAAGCTGGTCCTCGTTCCGAGCGGCTTAATCTGGCTTCTCGCTCAGTTTGGACTAAGAACGACGATTTACGCGAATATGGTCCAGTTAACAGGGTTGCAGATACCGTTGAACGAGATGGGTGCATTTGACTTGCTGGCGTGGCAGTTCTTGTGGGCTAGCGG
Source organism: Bryobacterales bacterium (assembly GCA_963722585.1). Taxonomy (GTDB): domain Bacteria; phylum Acidobacteriota; class Terriglobia; order Bryobacterales; family Bryobacteraceae; genus KBS-96. Next base: position 346,575 of record CAVRNU010000019.1, read on the forward strand.
TCTGTGGATCGGAGCTGGCCGTCCCGAGAGTATCTTCAAAGTGCTGACATCGAAGCTGAGTGTAATTACAGCGCTACTTGTGGCCGCTGCCTTCTTCTTGCTCCGCCACCCGATTTTGAACGTACAGTTCGATGCGCTCTGGTCCGGACTCATCGACAAATGGCATCTAGGCGCTTTGCGGCTGCTGGACTTTTCGTCGTTTGCGATTCTCTTTGCCGTCAGCAGACCCTGGCTGGCGCGCTGGTTTACGATCTCTCCGCTTCTCTTGCTCGGCAAAGCATCGCTCGAAGTGTTCTGTGCGCATCTGCTGTTCTGCTTCGCTGCGCTCTCTTTTGTAAAGGACGGAACAGCTTTGCCCGCATGGATACAGTCGGCCTTGATCGCTACCACACTGGTTGGTCTCTATATGGTGGCTAGATTATTCGTGAACGCGCGTCCTGGAGCCCTGCGGAATAAGGTAAGCTAGCCGGATCGAGAAGAAACTTGTCGATATCGACTCAGAGGATACAAGCGTCGTTGTCTCGGGTTGTCTTGCGCGTGGTTCTTCTGACGGCCGACAAGGTCCCACTCTGTCAAAATGAATGATCCGGAGTAGTGCAGCCGTGGCAACGAGGATGCCTCCATGACAGCGCCTTCTGGGTACTTGCTCGAGCCCATCCGGCATGGAGCGGACTTCACGCTTTACCGCGGCCGGAAGGACGGCAACTTATCGCCGGTCCTGGCAGTGGCGCTTACCGCAGAACAGCCGTCGCCTCAGAGCCTCAGGCGGCTCGAACACGAATACTCGCTTGCAGCCGAACTTGATTCTGCATGGGCAGCCAAGCCGCTGGCGCTCACTCGTCAGGAAGGGCGGACGATCCTCGTACTCACGGACCCTGGCGGAGAGTCCCTGGATCTGGTCCTTGAGCGGGATCAGGGGCAACCGCTCGATCTGACTCGTTTCCTGCGCATCGCCATTTCCTTAGCGACAGCGCTCGGCCAAGTCCACGGGCACAGCCTCATACATAAGGACATCAAGCCTGCGAATGTGCTCGTCGACGACGCCGGCAATGTGTGGCTCACCGGATTCGGGATTGCGTCCCAACTGCCGCACGAGCGCCAGGCACCCGCGCCGCCGGAGATTATCGCCGGCACCCTCCCTTACATGGCGCCCGAACAGACCGGCCGCATGAATCGCTCGATTGATACCCGCAGCGATCTGTATTCGTTGGGCGTCACCTTCTACCAGATGCTTACAGGCGCACTGCCGTTTGAGGCCGCCGATGCCATGGAATGGGTCCACTGCCACATTGCACGCAAACCGGCACCGCCTGGTGATCGCGCCGCGGTCCCCGCGCCGCTTTCTGCGATCATCATGAAGCTCCTCGCCAAGAACGCCGAAGAGCGTTACCAGACCGCCTGCGGCTTGGAAGCCGATCTTCGGCGGTGCCTGGCGGAATGGCAGTCGCATGGTTGCGTCCATACATTTCCTCTGGGGGCACACGACGCATCGGACCGATTGCTCATCCCTGAGAAACTGTATGGGCGAGAGTGCGAGGTCGACGCCTTGCTTGCAGCCTTCGACAGGGTCGTGGCGCAGGGCAGGTCAGAGCTCGTGCTCGTATCCGGTTATTCGGGCGTCGGCAAGTCCTCGGTGGTGAACGAGCTGCACAAGGTGCTTGTTCCGCCGCGCGGTCTCTTCGCCGCAGGCAAGTTCGACCAATATAAGCGCGACATCCCGTACGCAACTCTGGCACAGGCCTTTCAGACCCTGGTCCGTCAGATCCTCGTCAAGAGCGAAGTGGACGTGGACCAGTGGCGTTCTACCCTGGCGGAGGCGGTTGGCCCGAATGGCCAGCTCATCGTCAACCTCATACCGGAGGTCGAGCACATCATCGGGAAACAGCCGCCCGTTCCAGACCTGCCGCCGCAAGATGCGCAGAACCGATTCCAGATGGTTTTCCGGCGCTTCCTCGGCGTGTTTGCGCGGAAGGAACACCCCCTCGCGCTGTTTCTTGACGATTTGCAATGGTTGGATACCGCGACGCTCGACCTTCTCGAGCACCTGGTCACGCACTCTGAGGTGCACCATCTACTGCTAGTCGGGGCCTACAGGGACAACGAGGTCGGCACTGCGCATCCGCTGATGCGGACTCTTGAGGCGATGCGTGACGCTGGTGCGAGGCTGCATGAGATTGTGCTGGCACCTCTCCGGATCGACGATGTCGGCCAGCTCGTCGCCGATGCCCTGCATTGCGAGCCTGAGCGCGCGCAGCCCTTGGCGCAGCTGGTGCACGAAAAGGCCGGCGGCAATCCATTCTTCGCGATTCAGTTCTTTACCGCGCTGGCCGACGAGGGCCTCCTCACGTTCGGCCCAGTCACGCGAGCTTGGCAATGGGATATCGATCGCATCCGCGCCAGGAGCTACACGGACAACGTGGTGGATCTCATGGCCGGGAAGCTGAAGCGGTTGTCCGCCACTACGCAGGAAGCCCTGAAAGATCTCGCCTGCCTGGGCAATGTCGCCGAGATCGCGGCTTTGACCCTGGTTCAAGGGAAAACAGAGGAAGAGATTGACGCGGCATTTTGGGAAGGCCTCCACGCTGGGCTTATCTTTCGCCTCGAGAACGCCTACAAATTCCTTCACGACCGGATCCAGGAGGCGGCGTATTCCTTGATTCCCGAAGCGCACCGTGCCGAAGTTCACCTACGCATCGGCCGCACGCTGCTAGCGGGCATGACTGCGGAAGACCTCGTCGAGCATCTGTTCGATGTCGCGAATCAGTTCAACCGAGGCGCTGCACTGCTGATCGAGCAGGATGAGAAAGTGCGGGCGGCGACGATCGACCTTCGTGCCGGGCGAAAGGCCAAGGCATCGACGGCCTACGCGCCGGCGTGCGTGTATTTTGCGACCGCCATGCGCCTGCTCGACGAAAGGGATTGGGACAGCCAGTACGCATTGATGTTCAGCCTGTGGCTCGAACGCGCAGAGTGCGAGTTTCTGAGCGGTAACGTCGACAAAGCCGAGCAACTGATTATGGAGTTATTACGAAGAGGCACCTCGAAAGTCGACGAGGCGGCCGCTTATCATCTCAAAGTCCACTTGCAAATCGTGAAGGGCGAGTACCCGCAAGCCGTTGACAGCGCGCTCGCGTGCTTGCGCCTGTTCGGCATCGACATCCCGGCACACCCGACCTGGGAACAGGCCGAGGCCGAATACGAAACGCTCCGCCGGAATCTCAATGGGCGCCCGATTGAGAATTTGATCGACCTGCCGCTGATGACCGATCCGGAACTGCAGGCCACGATGCAGGCGCTGGAGGCTCTACTGATCCCCGCTTACTATACCGACTTCCATTTGTTTTGCCTGCACCTGTGCCTCGGGGTGAACATCAGCTTGCAGCACGGGACGAGTGGCGCGTCCGCGATCGGCTGTGGCTGGCTCGGAACCATCCTTGGCCCGGTCTTTCGCCGTTACAGCGATGGTTATCGTCTCGCCAAGCTTGCATGCGACCTGGTCGAGAAACACGGCTTCATCGCAAGTCAGGCAAAAGTCCACTACGCGATGGGACTAGCTGCCCTCTGGACACAGCCAATCACTACCGCGTTCGATTTCAATCGGGCGGCCTTTCGCACCGCGATCGAGACGGGCGCTCTGACCTACGCCTGCTACAGCGTCTACGAATCCGTCTCGATCCTCCTGCTGCGGAACGATCCGCTTGACGAAGCGTGGCGCGAGTCCGAGACGAGCCTGGACTTCGCCCGAAAGGCGAGATTCCGCGACCAGGCGGATGCCATCGTGAGCCAGCAACGCTTCATCGCGACCATGCAGGGCCGGACCGCAACCTTCTCCACGTTCAGCGACGCGCCGTTTGACGAGACGGTGTTCGAGGCGCAACTGATGACGGAGGACCGGATGCACACGATGGTCTGCTTTTACTGGATCCTCAAGCTGAAGGCACGGTTCCTGTCCGGGGACTACGCCGAAGCTCTCGCGGCAGCCGACAAGGCAAAAGAGCTGCTTTGGAGCGGGCGCGGCCATATCGTGTTGCTCGACTACTATTGCTACACCGCGCTGACTGTGGCGGCGCTATATGAAAACGCTTCCGCCGACGAGCGAACCAAGTGGCGCGAGCTGCTGACAGCGCACCGGGAACAGCTGCGCGAGTGGGCCGAAAACTACCCACCGACTTTCGCTGACAAGCACGCACTGGTGTCGGCCGAGATCGCCCGCCTCGAAGGACGCGCTTTCGACGCGATGCAATTGTACGAGCAGGCGATTCAGTCGGCTCGCGAGAACGGCTTCGTCCAGAACGAAGCACTGGCCCAGGAGTTGGCCGCGCGGTTCTACGCAACGCACGGCTTCGAGACGATCGCTCACACGTATTTACGCAACGCGCGGAACTGCTACGACCGTTGGGGCGCGCTCGGCAAGGTGAAGCAACTCGACGAACGCTATCCGCACCTGCACGAGGAACGAACTCCCACCTCTTCGGCCACGATTGGCCAGCCCGTCGTGCAGTTGGACGTCGATACAGTGGTCAAAGCTTCGCAGGCACTCTCGAGCGAGATTGTCCTCCCCAAGCTAATCGAGAAGCTCATGGGAATCGCGGTGGAGCATGCGGGGGCCGAGCGGGGTCTGCTAATCCTCCTCCGGGGCGACGAGCCGCGGATCGAGGCAGAGGCCACCACCGGCCATGGCAGGGTCGAGGTCGCCGTTCGACAGGCAGCCGTCACGCCATCTGAACTCCTTCAATCCGCGCTTCTTTACGTTACCCGGACGCGGGAGCGCGTGGTGCTCGATGATGCTTCGGTCACCAACTTGTATTCGGAGGACGAATATGTGCGGCAGAAGCGCTCCAAATCCGTCCTCTGCCTGCCCATCGTCAAACAAACGAAGCTTGTCGGCGCACTTTATTTAGAGAACAATTTGACTCCGTGCGCCTTCACGCCGGACCGGGTCGCGGTGCTCGAGTTGCTGGCCTCGCAAGCCGCGATTTCGCTCGAGAATGCCAGCCTCTATTCCGATCTGCGACGCAGCTATTCAGATTTGCACCGCAGCGAAGCTTTCCTGGCTCAAGGACAGAGCATCAGTCGCACCGGCAGCTTCGGCTGGAACGTCCTCAGCGGAGAGATCGACTGGTCGGAGGAAACCTACAACATCTTTGAACACGATCGGGCCGTTAAGCCAACGTTGACGTGGGTATTGCAGCGAATTCATCCTGACGACAAAGCTCTCGTGCAGCAGGCTCTCGACCACGCGGCCAACGAAAAGACAGATTTTGATATTGAGCATCGTTTGCTGATGCCGGACGGCAGAGTCAAGCATCTCCACGGACTAGCTCGAGCGTTGACGACTTCGTCTGGCAACCTCGAATACGTCGGTGCCGTAACGGACGTCACCGCGGCAAAGCAGGCGGAAGAAAGGATCCGGCAAAGCGAAAGGGAGCTTCGACAGGTCGTGGATCTCGCGCCTCAACACGTCGTCGTACTAGGGCCCGATCGCAGCCGCCTTTATGTCAACCAAGCCGCGCTCGATTATCACGGCCTTACTCTTGAAGACTGGCGAAGCTGCCACCCTCTTAGGTCCTTTCATCCTGATGATTGGGAACGCTTGATGAGTGAAACTCAGAGTAAGTTCTCAAGCGGCCTCCCGCACGAAGCCGAAGTACGCTTACTGAGCAAAGACGGGAAGTATCGCTGGTTTCTCTTCCGCTGGAACCCGCTACGAGATGAGCAAGGACGCGTCATGCGTTGGTATGTCGCTGGGACCGATATCGAGAATCGCAAGGAAGCTGAGCGAAGACTCCACAACGAGAACGTCGCGTTGCGCGAAGAAATCGACAGGGCATCGATGTTCGAGGAGATCGTCGGAATTTCGCCGCCCCTGCAAAAGGTGCTTTCCCGTATATCTAAGGTCGCTGGAACTGACTCTAGCGTCCTGATTACGGGCGAGACTGGGACCGGCAAGGAGCTCATCGCTCGCGCTGTTCACAGAATGTCCAAGAGGTCTGGACGCGCCTTCATCAGCGTGAACTGCGCCGCGCTTGTACCATCGCTAATTTCCTCGGAATTATTTGGCCATGAGAAGGGTGCCTTCACAGGCGCCTCCCAACGCCGGCTTGGCCGTTTTGAGCTGGCTGACGGCGGAACGATTTACCTGGACGAGGTGGGCGAACTTCCACCTGACACCCAGATCGCGCTGTTGAGAGTACTTCAGGAACGGGAATTCGAACGGGTCGGCGGCGCTCAGCCCATAAAGGTCGACCTCCGCGTCATCGCTGCCACAAACCGCGATCTGAAAGCAGCCACAGCCAATGGGACCTTCCGCTTGGATCTTTTCTATCGGCTAAACGTATTTCCCATCGAGGTGCCGCCTCTTCGAGAGCGTAAGGACGACATTTTGATGTTGCTCGAGTATTTCGTGAAGCGTTACGCAATCCGGACAGGGAAGGATATCCGGTCGATTGACAAGAGGACGCTCGAACTCTTTCAGTCCTATAACTGGCCTGGCAATATCCGAGAGTTGCAGAACGTCATTGAGAGGTCCGTGATTGTAAGCTCCGGCGATGTTTTCTCGGTCGATGAATCCTGGCTCTCCACAGAATCGCCTCGACCGGCATCTCGGGCTCAAGCGGCCGAAGCCCCTGGAAGTGAGCCGCGTGGAGAACGGGAAATCATCGAGGCTGCGCTGGCCGAGAGCAGAGGTCGGGTCGCCGGCCCGGCGGGCGCGGCGGCCAAGCTCCGAATTCCACCATCCACTCTTGCGTCCCGGATCAAAGCGCTGAAGATTCACAAAAGCCAATTCAAATTCGGCTAAAGCCCGCTCGCGAAAATAATCAAAATTACGAGATTTGCGAAATTTGCGAAGTGAACACGCATTTACGCATCCTAGATGTGCCCTTTCCTTTCAATAACTTACAAATGGGCCTTGGGTTGCGGTTCTAATGTTGAAACGCTGGCGGCAGGCAGACCAAGCATGGCCGCTGTCAGAAGGAGACGGAATGAGCCTAAGGCTACGTAATGAGCTGCAGAATCGAACGACTTGGGAGTGAAGAAGATTTCGTGGTCTTGCGCGTGAGTGGCCGGATTCACGAGGAGCATGTGGACATACTTAGAGAATTGGTCGGACGGGAAAAGGGCGGAGTGGCCATCGACCTCCAGGAGGTTATCCTCGTAGATCGCAAGGCTGTAACGCTTCTTGCCCTCAGCGAAGCCAACGGAATCGAACTCAGAAACTGTCCGGCCTATATACGAGAGTGGGTCTCTAGAGAGAGAACTCGTACGGGTGCGGAACTCTCGGACCCCAAGACAGGAGAGGGACATGACATCGAAGATCTTTAATCCGGATGCTGATCGTGTTAGGCCAATTTCGGAAATCTCAATCATGCGCAGTTCGGCACACCTTGTCTCGATGAAAAGAGCCGAGACGGAGCCACGGCACGAATTGTATGTGGATCTCGATCAATATCTGGAATCGCAGCGCGATGCTCGAGAAGGCCGGAATGAATTTGAAGGCATTGTAGGATCGAGCCGGGCTCTTCGCGGAGTATTGGATCAAATTCGGATCGTGGCCCCCACCGACTCGACGGTTCTCATCGAAGGGGAAACAGGCACCGGCAAAGAGCTCATAGCGCAGTCGATTCACACGCACAGCAGCCGTCGGAATCGCCCCTTCGTTACGCTGAACTGCGCGGCAATCCCTCTGGGCCTCCTGGAGAGCGAGTTGTTCGGTCATGAAAAGGGCGCGTTCACCGGCGCGGTTACGCAAAGGTTGGGCCGCTTCGAGGCTGCGGATGGCGGCACGCTGTTTTTGGATGAAATCGGCGACATGCCGTTAGAGTTGCAGACGAAGCTGCTGCGAGTTTTGCAAGAACACGAGTTCGAACGGCTGGGGGGTACGTATACTCGTCGAGTCGATGTACGCGTTCTGGCCGCGACTAATCAAAACCTTGCCAGCCTGGTTGCTAAGAAGCAGTTCCGAATGGATCTCTTTTACCGCCTGAACGTCTTTCCGATTGTCCTGCCGCCGCTGCGTCGTCGCACCGAAGATATTCCGATGCTGGTGGCGCATTTTGTCCACAAATACGCGGCACGCATGTTCAAAGAGATCCCGAAGATTTCTAAGGACGCGATGGAAACGCTGCTGCACTATATGTGGCCTGGGAATATTCGAGAGCTGCAAAATTTAATCGAACGGGCGGTAATCCTTACGACGGGTGATCTGCTGGAACTCCCGGCACTACCATCTCACGTGCCGATTCAGACTCACCAGCCGATTCGGACAGAGCGGGTGACCCTAGCGGACGCGGAGCGGGAACACATCCTGAACGCACTACAGGAAAGTAATTGGGTGGTGGGGGGTGCCTCCGGTGCGGCGGCGCGTCTGGGCGTGAAGCGGACGACCTTGATCAGCAAAATGCACAAGCGCGGTCTCTCGCGGGCCATGGCCAACGGCGTTTTTTGAAATGCCATTTCGCGGCCATTGCAGACCTAATGTGCGTCCATCACGTTGATAGGCATCTGCACGGCATCAAATAGGCTTTGCGGATGGCTCGCACCATCGGGTCACGGCGGAACAGATCGCAGCTATCCTTGATAAAACGGCTGCAGCTGGCTCCGACGGCCGGAGGGAAGCCGGATAGTTTCACCGCAGAGTACGCACGCTTCGCAGCGAAGATTGGACTCAAAGGCGTTCGTTTCCATGATTTGCGACACAGTCACGCATCGCAACTTCTAAAGCAGCGTGTCCCTGTGAAGACTGTTCAAGAAAGACTGGGACATGCAAACGCCACGATCATGATTAACACTTACGCGCACGTGCTTGCAGGCGACGATCAATTGGCGGTTGACAACTTCGAACTCAGGCTACGATCTGCAATTGAAAAAGAGAAATTGAGGAGGGCGAATTGAAGCCGCCGTTTGCACCGAGCCGGAATTCGACTGCTCCCGTCTCGCTCCGCTGACCCGCTAACTCCCTTATTTTCTGGCGGAGGAAGAGGGATTCGAACCCCCGAACGCCTTCCGACGTTAACGGTTTTCAAGAGTATTTCACCGGATTTTGCTATTTTTCTTTTTGTCGCTTTTCGTTCATATTATCAACAACTTACCGGCAGCGTGCCTCACATCCATTATTAGGCTTTAGTGCCCAATTTCGTCCCGGAGATTTGCACGGGATTTGCACGGACGGCAGTGCACTGGCAAGCAGAGCCGATCGCCAAGCTCCTCGTTTTTCATCCCTTACCGACCCCAACACAAGACTCATTTGCAGGCACGGTGACGGTTCGTCCGGCTATCCCTTCTACACGCCCACGGCGCACCGCCCCAATAGCTCCCTGATTCGCGGCTGCTGGACCGGAGACCCGTTATGCCAACCGGCAACCTCGGTGTTGGCTGCGGCAAATGCGGGAGGAAGGACAAATTCGATGATTGCGCGCGAATTTCAGAGTCGCCGAAGCCTCAATAACGAAGCTGCTCAATATTTCCGGCCCTCGTTGATCAATTCCTCGATCGAGATGCCACCGAGTGTGTTGCGTTCGCGCAGCTGCAGGATGCGGTCCACCGCTTCAGCGGGTGTCATTCGTTTCCTCGCAATAGGCTGCTCGGCAGCAAACCGTTCGAGAGCGCGCTCCACGACCTCCTCAGGCGAGCCGGCATACGCGAGCTCCTGCAGGAGGGCTTCGGCATGAGGAGTAAGTGTGACCGTCATCTTTCTGAACGTAACACGAAAGGGGGGTTTGTTTTGGACAACGTGGTCCAGCAGCAAAATTCTCCGAGCTTTCACTCCGAGACGAGCGTGAAGACAGATCCGTTTGCATTCGAGGAGGTGTCGGGATGATTCCTCGCGAACTTCAAGACTGCAAGCAATGGGTCTGCTGGACACGCATTGGCCAAGAACGCATCAAGCTGCCGATATCTCCGGCAACAGGCAGGCCAGCGAGCTCTACCGATCCTGCAACGTGGGGAAGTTACCAGCAGGCAAAGGCCACTGCCTCGCGCTTTGGCCTCGATGGAATTGGATTCGTTTTCACCGCAGGCCGATCCTTACACGGGAGTTGATCTCGATCACTGCCGCAGCCATGGCGGTGGGCTGGAGCCGCGGGCTGCGGAGGTTGTCAAGCGCCTCAACAGCTATACGGAGTGGTCACCTTCGGGCGAGGGTATTCACGTCCTGGTGAAAGCGTCGCTGCAGGACAGAAGCGGTCGCCGGAGCCACGGGATTGAGATTTATAGCTCGGGACGATATTTCACCATCACGGGCAACCAGCTCGATGGCACGCCCAATACGATTGAGGACCGCCGCGCCGAGATCCTTGACCTGATCGCTGCCCTCGATAAAGCGAACCATACACGCGTCGCTGAGTTTTCGAGACCGCAGGCGCCGATTACGCAAACTGATGAAGAGCTCATTCGCCGCGCGCAACAGGCGAGGAATGGCGCGAAATTTGAGCGGCTCTGGACCGGCGATCTATCCGATTACGGGGGAGATCACAGCCGGGCAGACGCAGCGCTCTGTTCCCTGCTCGCCTATTACACGAACGGCGACGCGGCGCGCATCGATCGGCTGTTCCGGTCGTCCGGTTTGTACCGGCCGAAGTGGGACCGGCCCACCGCCGGATCTACCTACGGCTGGATCACGATTCAGGCCGCGCTCAGGAATTCATTTGGGCGCGAGTTGGATCTATCGGCTCTATCCCTAGCAGGAGGTTTCTATCGACAGCACTCGTGCGCGCCAGGGGCGCGCTCTTCCCTCGATCTTTCTTTGGACTGTTCTTACGAAAGGAGTTGATTGTAGTGACACGTTGGAGGACTGCCGCCTCGCATCTGCAGGTTGCGAGTGGCGCATTGTTTTCGAAACCAGGACCGCGAGCCGCACTCTTGCTGCTGGTGATGGTCCTGGCGTCTTGGGCGCAGGACCCGTTCTCGAGTCTGGGAACGGCTGCACAGACGATTTCGACTGGCACATTCGTAACTGGGCTGGTCGAACTCGCGATTGTCGTCGCCGGGCTCTTGCTCGCCTTTAGCGGGCGGGTGCTCGGCGGCGTGCTGATCGCGATCATCGGCGGCGGCATGCTCGCGCTTTCGGCCGCCAAGTGGGAAGGCTGGATTCAAGGACTGTAAGATGCCAATGCCCACCTACCGGTCCATCAACCTAGCGGCCACATTGCTCGGGATCGACCGCAGGCTGTGCATTGTCATTCTCATCGCCTCATTCCTGGTCTTTCGGCACTTCACGTTCCTGTCAGCCTTAGTAGTCTTCGCTCTTCTGTGGAGCGGAGCCTACTGGCTGACCAAACACGATCCCGAACTGGTCGTCATCGTTCCGCGAGCTCTCAGGCAACGGAACATATACGACCCAGGCAAAACAACCAACAGAAAAGGAGGCCTCGTTTAATTCATGTTTTCCCGCAGGTCGTCGAGTCCGCTTCAGGATGCTGGCGCATGCGCCGACGAAATCGCCCTGTTGCGATTTATAGATCACATCACGTTCGAAACGCAACTCGGCGACCTCGGGATTCTTTTGTCGCTCTCGGGCATCGATCCCGATTGCCGCACCGACGAAGAATTAAACGCCTTCACTCGCCGCTATGAATCGGCTGTGCGTCTGTTCGACGACCGATTCCGGCTTTATTCTTACATCGTCAAGCGCTCGGGCGCCAAACCGCCGTATCGCGAATCGTATCCGACTGCTGCAGTTACAGCCGCAGTTCACCGCCGGGTCAAGGCACTCGAAGGGCGGGCTGCTTCGCTTTTTGAGATTCGGCTCTACCTGGGGGTACTCTATGAAGGCTTCCGGCCGCAGAAGAAATTCTTACATTCGCTCGAGCGCGGAACCGGAGAAGTAGCAGCACAAGCGGCGCGAGCGCTCGAAATTCTACACGGAGCCGTGCGGTCGTTTCAATCTCTGATGGACGATCTGCTTCAAACGAAGGTGCTTAGCGAGCGCGAAGCGCGGCTGTTCCTCCGAAGTCTCGTTAATTACGATCCTGCGCATGCCGCCGCTTTTCGTTGCGAGCCGGGAGGGCGGGTCGATCTGACGACGCTCGATTCGCAAGTCGAAGTCTATGCCGATCACCTGCGCGTTAACGATTTCTTTGTCAAGTCCATTTCGCTGAAACAGCTTCCAGGCTCGACTATGCCCAACCTGCTCGCCGATTTGCTCACCATCGATTCCGACCTGATCGTTTGCACGGAATGGAAGCCGAAAAGCAATCTACAGATGCGACGCGTGATTCGCGACAAACAGACCGGATTCGATGCGCTGTTTCTCAATCTCGCCGCGCTTGCCTTGCATGGGCGCGGCGTGCCGAAATCCGAGCTACCCCGCAAGCACGAGGTCGAGGCGCATTACAACTCGCTTGGCCAATGCATGCAGGAGATCGAAAATCGCGGCAACTACTTCGGTGCGTTTGCCTGCACGGTAGTTCTACTGAGCAGGAGCCTCGACCGAGTCCGCGAATCGATCTCGCAAGTGGTGAAAGTCTTCGGGCGCTGGGATGCTTCGTTGATCGAGGAAAGGCTGAATCTCTTTTCGTCGTGGCTCTCGATCTTGCCCGGCAACCACCGGTATACGCGCCGCTATCAGTACCTGCTGAATGTGAACTATGCCGATATGGCGCTGATCTGGGCCAGCTACATCGGCGAAAAACACAATCCGCATTTACACGACGAATATCTCTGCATCTTCGAAACCGCAGACCAGCAGTTGTTCTACTTCAATGCGCATGTGGGCGGCGTTCTGGCGATCCTGATCCTGGGCGCACAAGAGGCCGGGAAATCGTTTCTCACCAACTATCTCATTGCGCAAGCGCAGAAGTATGCCCCGGCCACGATGATCCTCGACATCGGGCATAGCTACCGCGATCTGGTGGCGGAGTTCGGCGGCTCCTATTTCGAGATCTCGCTACACAAGCAGACGGCAAAGATCAATCCGTTCGCGCTACCGCCCACTCCCGACAATCTGGAGTTTCTGTTTTACTTCCTTCGCTTGCTGGTAGGCCGCGACCCGCAAGCGTCGCTCGACGACCAGGCAAAGGAGGATCTGTATCTCAACGACGCGCTCGATGCC
>CAVRNU010000020.1:0-91393 GCA_963722585.1 Bryobacterales bacterium
CACGATTGAACAAGGCAAATTCCTCGCGCCCATCCATCCGTTTCGCGACTATCTCGCCCAGCGCGGCATCGATTGGACCTACGTTCAAGACAATCCCTCTCTGCGCCTTCTCAACGAGCAGCCCGACCATGGCTGCGACCTCTGCAGCCGTTTCCGCCGCCGTGCCGTTTACCAGGTAGCGCGCAACCTCGGGGCCAACGTGATCGCGTTAGGCCACACCGCCGACGATTTCTGCGAAGCATTTCTGCGCAATGCTCTCTTCACGGGTCGCCTTAGCGCGCTGCCGCCCGTCACCTATTCCAGGAAACGCGAATTCCGGCTCATCCGCCCGCTTGTGTTCGTGACCGAAGAGCTGACTCGAGGCTACGCCCAACTGCTCGAAGCGCCCGTCATCCCCTGCGGCTGCTCTCAAAAAACCGGTACAGTTCGCCGAACCCTGCGCGACATTTTCTCGGCGCTTGAACGCGATCACCCTCACCTCAAAGAAACACTGCTCTCGGCCATGAGCAACATCGAAACCAGCCGGTTGCTTGACTTGCAGTACCTCGATCTGGACGGCGCGGTGATCGAAGAGGAGCCCTCGTTGGTCCAGTTAATCGGTTAAGATGACGCCTCGATATTTGCGAATTGTATTTTTCTCCGAGTTCCTCGTGGCCGTTATCGCAATCTTCACCGCGTGGTCTGAAATCGGCGGTCAGGCCGTGCTCGACGCGATGCCGTGGGGCTGGAAAGGCGGTCTTGGTCTTGGGCTGGCTGGCGTGTGCGTCGCATATTCTGTAGCCTTAACGTCAGCGGATTCGGTTTGGAACATTCGTACCGCCAAATGGCTGGCCTTGATTCTGGCCCTGGTGGGGACGATGGGCGTCATCACGTTTTATTACGCGCTGCAGGTGCAGAACGAGCCGCCCGACGAGCAGGATACTTCGGCGACCCTCCGATCGAGCGCCGGCAATCCCGCGTCGCCGATTAGCCCGCATTGGAAATCTGTGTGATGGAAACCCAGTCCGACGCTGCTTACGGAACCTGGAGCCACCCGACACTCCCGCTCACAGTTCGCTATTCTCTTTCCGTCTTCCACGAAATTGACTTTGTTGTTAGTGAAGGTTATCGCCGCATCGCCTATGGCGGCATCGAGCACGGCGGCTTGTTGTTCGGCCGCGCATCCGGTAACGAGCTGCAAATCGAAGCCTTCCGCCAAGTTGAACTCGAGCATGCCTCCGGGCCCGCGTTTCTGCCATCGGAGGGTGACGTCGAGCGAATCAAAGAACAGATTCGTAACGCCGCAGCCGATCCCGAATTAGCGGGCCTCGAACCCGTCGGTCTTTTTGTCTCGCACTCGCGACGCGAGCTGCAGGTCGAGGAATCCGAGCGGCAGCTTCTCGCGTCGCTGCTTCCGCAAAGCGCAAAGGGCGCAGTCCAGCCCGGTTTGCGCGAGGTCCAGCAAGGCCTACGGCTTCTCGTCCTTCTCAAACCTGAGAAATTCAAGCCAACCCGCTTTGCGTTTGTCTTTCCGGACGAAGCGGAATTGAACATTTTTACGCTCCCTTCACCGGTTCGGCCGCCCCGGGCGAAAAAAAGAGCTGTGGAGACGCCGGCGGAAGAATCTCCAACCGGCGAAATCGCTGCATCCGCGAAGCCGAAGGCTCGCCGGTATTCGCGAAAGGCCACTGTCGTTGCGCTTAACGAAGCATTCACCGAACCCAGCCCCAGCGCGGCCGCCGCCGTTCCCCCGCCCGAACCGGACTTACCGGCTCTCGAGAACGAAGCTGAGCCCGTCGTTGTGCCTGTTCGAAAGACCGACTGGCGCATCCTGATTTCCGCCGCTGTTATATCGGTCGTTCTGCTGCTAGGCTGTTTTCTCTATTTCGATTGGAATTTTTTGCAGCCGCCCATTGAACTTCATGCCGCGGCGGCGCCGGGCCACGTAACAGTGAGTTGGTTGCCGGAGGAGACGGCCGGAACAAACGAAGCCAATCTCCATATCTGGAGTAACCACGGCAATCGGAGGGTGACTCTTTCGCCAGCCCAGCGGCAAGCCGGCGAGGCAATAATCGCCGCCACGGGAAACGACATCACCGTCGAATTACTCGTGCATCATTGGCTGCACAACCGGCGCGGCGTCCTGCGCGTGTTGACGAACCAATGAACGAACACGCAAGGGGCTGGCGCTTATCGCCATGAAGCGCGACCAGGAAGTCGCGCGGCGCTTGGCTACTCTTTCACTCGCAAATCTTCGCCCAGCATCTGCTTCGGCTTCTCAATGCCCAACATGCCGAGGAGCGTCGGGGCCACGTCTTTTAGCGCGCCCGTAGGCCGCAGCTTCATCTTTTCCTCGGTCATGACGATGAACGGCACAGGATTCGTCGTGTGATAGGTGTGCGGACCTTTGGTAATCGGGTCGATCATGGTTTCGGCGTTGCCGTGATCGGCTGTGACGATCCAATTTCCGCCGGCGCGCTTCAATACCTTGTAGATCTCGCCAAGCCCTGCGTCTACCGCCTCGCAGGCCTGTACCGTAGGCGCTATTTTGCCGGAATGCCCCACCATGTCGGCGTTGGCGTAGTTCATCACAACTACATCGAATCCGCCGCGCTCGATTGCCTGCACAACTTTCTCCGTGATGCCGGCCGCGCTCATTTCCGGTTTCAGATCGTATGTGGCTACTTTGGGCGAGGGCACCAGCTCCCGTTCCTCGCCCGCATACGGCTTCTCGTTTCCCCCGTTGAAAAAATACGTGACGTGCGCATACTTTTCGGTTTCGGCCACACGCAGGTTCTTCCAATTGGCCCGCGCCATAACGTCGGCAAGAATGTTGTCGGGATGCTCGGGTGGAAGCACATACGGAAGGGCGAATGTCTTATCGAACTGCGTCATCATCGTGTACGTCAGGTCCTTAGGAACAAGAGAACGCGATGGCTGCTCGAGCTTCTTGTCCGTCAAGGCAAGCGTCATCTCGCGTGCCCGGTCGGCCCGATAGTTATACATAATGATGCTGTCGCCTTCGCGAATCAGCCCCACTGGCTCTTTGCGCGCGTCCACGATGGTTACAGGCTCGATGAATTCGTCCGTGATGCCGCGCTTATACGATTGCCGCACTGCCTCGACTGCGCTCGTTGCCTTGTGACCGTTGCCAAGCACGATAGCGCCGAAAGCGCGCTCAATGCGGTCCCACCGTTTGTCGCGATCCATCGCATAATACCGGCCCGATACAGTCGCGATCTTGCCCAGGCCAAGTTCGCGCAGTTTCTTCTCGATTTGCTCGATGTACCCCGCGCCGCTTTCGGGCGGCGTGTCGCGCCCATCCATGAAGCAGTGAACGAACACATGCGGCAGCCCGTGTTTCCTGGCCATCTCGAGCAACGCGTAAAGATGCGTGAGCTGCGCATGCACTCCGCCGTCGCTCGCCAGTCCCATCAGGTGCAGCCGGCGCCCCTCCGCCTTCTGCATGGCGTTCAACAGAACTGGATTCGAGAAAAATTCGCCCGAGCTGATCATCAAGTCGATCCGTGTGACATCCATATAGATCACACGGCCGGCGCCCATATTCATATGGCCCACTTCGCTGTTACCCATTTGTCCATCCGGCAAACCCACGAACGGCCCGGATGTGTGAATCAGTGTGTTGGGGTAGGAGCGAAGCAGTTCGTCGTAAACCGGTTTTCGCGCCGCCGCGATCGCGTTGCCCTCCGTGGCCGGCGAAAAGCCCCACCCATCCAGAATCGTCAATACCAGCGGGCGCTCATTCGCCATCTTGCGGCCCTATTGCCGAAACGCTTTCTTACCGGGATAAATCGCCGCATCTCCAAGCTCCTGCTCGATGCGCAGCAGTTGATTGTATTTCGCGAGCCGGTCCGTCCGGCTGGCCGAACCCGTCTTGATCTGGCCGGCATTCGTCGCCACAGCCAGGTCCGCGATAAAGGAGTCCTCCGTCTCGCCCGAGCGGTGCGAAATCACCGTTGTGTAATTTGCGCTCGCCGCAAGCCGCATCGCATCCAGAGTCTCGGTCAGGCTTCCAATCTGATTCACTTTCACCAGAATTGAGTTTGCAACGCCTTTCTCGATTCCCCGCTGCAGTATCTCGGGGTTCGTGACAAAGATGTCGTCCCCTACCAATTGAATTTTCCGGCCAAGCGCATCGGTAAGAGTTTTCCAGCCCTCCCAATCTTGTTCCGCCATGCCATCCTCGAGCGAAATAATCGGATACTGCCGCACCCAATTCGACCAGTAGTCGATCATTTGATCGGTCGTCTTCTCGCTCTTGTCCGATTTCTTGAAGACGTATTTCTTCTTGCCGGTGTCGTAAAATTCGCTGGCTGCCGGATCGAGCGCCAGCCAAATCTGCTCGCCTGGCTTGTACCCCGCTTTCGAAATCGCCTCCATCAAAACTTCGAGAGCCTCTTCATTCGACTTAAGGCTCGGCGCAAAGCCTCCTTCGTCGCCAACCGCCGTCGAATATCCGCGCTTCTTCAAAACGCTTTTCAGCGCGTGAAATGTTTCCACTCCCATGCGCAATGCTTCTCGAAAGCTTGTCGCGCCCGCGGGAACAAGCATGAACTCTTGGGGATCGACCGAATTGTCGGCGTGCGCGCCGCCATTGATGACATTCATCAGTGGTACCGGAAGCACGCGCGCGTTCACCCCGCCCAAATAACGGTACAGCGGCGTCATCTCCGATTGTGCCTGCGCGCGAGCCGTTGCCATCGAAACTGCGAGAATCGCATTCGCGCCAAGCTTGCCTTTATTGTTGGTCCCATCCAGCTTCAGCATCGTATCGTCGATCAGGATTTGATCGGCTGCGTCAATACCGGCAAGCGCGGCGAAATCGTTTCATTGATGTGCCTAACGGCATTCAGGGTTCCTTTGCCGAGATACCGGCCCTTGTCGCCGTCGCGCAATTCGATCGCTTCAAATTCGCCGGTCGAGGCTCCTGAGGGAACCGCGGCCCTCCCTATCGAGCCATCCGCCAGCTGAACATCCGCCTCGACGGTTGGATTGCCACGCGAATCCAGAATCTCTCTTCCAATGACTTCGACAATGTCCATGAATTTCCTCTGATGTCTTGATTGTGGGGTCGTGGCCCGGGCGAGTCGCCAGACACGCTATTCGCTGCGCGCGAAACCTCTACTTTAGCGCAGGGGTGAATAAACACCGGCCATTCTCGCTCACGTCCCGGAGTTCGGCTTCGAAAATTGACATTTTCGAGCTTTAGCGTTCATTGATTGGCTAGCGCTTCAAAGTCGGGCAAGTCGTCGGTTGAGAAAGAGGACAGGAACAGGGCCGCCAATGACTCGAGACCCTCCCGGTCGTCCTCGTCGAAGCGGTTGGGCGATGGACTGTCGAGGTCCAGCACGCCCAGCAGCCGTCCCCAATTCAGCAAGGGCACTGCAATTTCCGATTTTGAATCGGGATCGCAGACGATATGGCCGGGAAACTTTTCGACATCGGGAACGACGATGGTTTCATTCCGAGTCGCCGCAGCCCCGCACACTCCTTCGTTGAAATCGATACGCGTGCAAGCCGGTTTGCCCTGGAACGGCCCGAGAAAGAGCGTGTCTCCGCGGGTAAAATAGAAGCCCGCCCAGTTAATATCGGGAAGAGTATGGTACAACAGCGACACAGTATTCGCTGCGTTTGCCAGAAAATCCGGCTCTTTCTTTAACAGGTCGGCCAGCTGCTCGCAGATCTGCCTGTAGCCGTCCGATTTGGACGTACCGGAGGGCACGGGTCGAATCACGTTCATAAATTGATTCTCCACAGTGTAGCTGAGAAACCCCAGCCAAGTGGCTGTCAGATGGGAGAGAAGGGCTGTGGACTAGTACTAAGCAAGAATACCTGAAATCTCGAACGCGCAAGCGATTAGCCGAAATTTGTCACATCCGCTCCCTGGCGGTCGCGGTTCCGAAACGCACGTTGATTCAAAAGAACCTTCAGAACCGCGCGCGTTAGCAAGCGGCTTAGTTACCCACGGAAGCACGACCGGGCGGTCGCGCGCGGACGAGGACGTCCACCCTGCATTAGCTGCTCGCAACCTTTCGCCTATATGGCGAGGAGATGTATCCCTTAGCTTCGCTGGCTGCCGCCGAATCGGGAGCCGTCCGCATTGTTTCGCGATAGGCCGCAACCGCTTCTTCGTGCCGCCCGCACAAATCGTAGAGCTGGCCGAGTCTGAGCCACGCAAGTACCGCCGTATTCAGATCCAGGTTATCAACCTTGGCGGTCACTGCTTTCATTTCGTCGAGAGCCGGTCTGACATCGCCATACCAAAAAAGCAGGTTGCCGCGAAGGTACTCAATTTTTTCGAGCGGCAGCTCGCGATACCCCTCCGTTTGAGCCGCCCGCAGCCGCTCCACTTGCGCCAGGATGGAAAGTGCCGCCGTCTTGTTTCCGGCGTCGCTGTACATCTGGACTTGCTCCAACTGCAGCAGGTAGTTGTGCGGAAACATCTGTCCCAGCCCTTGAAGAAGAGGAATTGCGTCCTCGGGCCGCCGTTCGCGCCGGTAAATAACCGCCAGCAGGATGCGAGCGTCGTATTTATTCAATACGCCGCGCTGCGCTACAACCTGCAATTCCTGGAGCCCTCGGTCGCGATCTCCATGGAAACCGGCAAGAAATCCCACCATTCGCAGGTAAAACGGAAGGCTGCCCACCACGTAATCATGAAGCCCCTGAATCAGGTATGCGTCCGTCAACCCGGGCTGCAATTGCAGCACTTGATTGCTATACTTGCGCGACTGTGTGGCATTGCGAAGCGCATCCATCCACGCCTTATCCACCAGGAACTCGTAATTGGCCCGCAAGCCGTAGGTGACACTCAAGTCGTACAGCGCCGTCGCATCGTTTGGGTCTTTTGCGAGCCGCGCCTGCCCCAGGCTGAGCGCCTTGCTCATCGTGTCCTCGAATTTACTGCGCTGTGCATCCGATATCTCCACTTTCGGGCTTCGCAGAAATGGATTATTGCCGGTCACCAACTCGCTTTCGAGCGCCCCGTTACGGAATATTTCATGGTAAAGAATGGTCTGCGCCAGATGGTTGTATGCGCCCGGATCTGACGGATGTTCCCGCACTTCCTGCTCAAAATCGCTGGTTGCGGAATCGTATTCGTTGTTATAAAAGTGCCGCCACCCTGGGGAATTCAACGGGTCCTGTAGTTTGACCAGGTCGTCTGCGGCCAGGGGCAGGGCGAGGAATCCAGCGAGAACCAGGAACAGACCCAGCGCCCAGCTTGCATTCGGGACTACGGACGGAACTTCCATTTGGACCCGGTCATTGGATGATTTCGCGGAGAAGGCGATCCGGTCTTCTTTCTCTTACTTTCATCCGGCGCTGCTAACCGTTGGCCGGGCTACCCTTTCAATGGGCTGGTGGCGCTCTATTTGGCCAGCACCCCTGCTGTATCGGACGAAAATACCACAGGCCCCGGTTCCACCAACTCGCGCTTGCGCTCAAGTCTTCGAGGCGAGACTCGAGGCGCTGACGTCCGCTTCCACCGCCAGCCAGCTCACGTCGGCCTCGGAATCGCCGAAACGCTTCAATCCCGCCTCGATGATGGCCGAATCGGGCACTTTTTTGAGCGGTGTATAGCGGGGATGATGCGCCTCTTTGTATGGATCGTTGCGAGCCGCGTTGTAGCAGCAAATCATGGACCACCGTGGTTTGTCGGAGTGATTCTGATCGGAGCGATGCAAAAGATTCGCGTGAAAGAACAGCGCGTCGCCGGGGTCCATCTCGACGTACACCAGCGGAAGCCGCTTTACAATCTCGTTCACACGCTCGGCATCGGCTCCGGCCTGATCGCCTGTCAGCACGTGGTCGATGCGTCCCAACTCGTGGGAGTGCGCAACCACCTGCAGACAGCCGTTCTCTTTCGTGGCCGGGTCAACGGCGATGAAGGCGCTCGTCAACAGCGGAAAAAGCACGCCATTTTGATACCAGTAGCCGTAATCTTGATGCCAGGCCCAAGCGCCTCCGACCTTTGCGTCTTTCATGATCATCTTCGAGTGGTAGTGGTAGACCTCGCCTTCCAGAATCTTCTCAGCGGAGTTCACCACCGACTCGCACCGCGCAAACATTCCATAAATCGTGTCGCCCGGATGATTCCAGAGCGACAACCGGACTTCGCCGCCTTCGCCATCGCCGCGGCTGAACGAATGTTGATCGAGTTGCCGGTCCTCTTTCGCGGCGCGCCGGAGCAGGTCTATCTCCTCCCGGCTGAAAAAACTCTTCGCAACAACGAACCCTGTATCTCGATACTCGCGAAGTTGTTCATCGGAAATAGAGCCGTGGGGCATAACAATTCTCCTTGCCTCGTAAGCAGCCGCACGAAAAGGCCGCTCTGTGAGTAAGAATATCGTAAATGTGTTAATGAGGTGAGTGGAGACCGATTAATGACCTCGTCTCAGTTCTCGCGACGCGGCTTTTTGCTTCTCGCCGCGGGCGAAATCCTACTCGAGGCAAGAACCGCCGGGTCCCGCCTCTCGGTTGAAGGCTACATCTGGCAACAATACGCGGAGCGGCAGAAAAAGAGCCTTCGCGATGTGCTCGACGAGGTTTTGCCCATGGCCAGCCACGCTGGGTTTCGGAATATCGAACTGAGTCAGGCGTTCTTTACGGCGGACCTGCGCGAAAAAGTTCTTTCGCTGGTCAAAGCCAACGGGCTGGCGATGCCTTCCGTCTATGTTGGCGGAGTCATGCACGAGTCTCACGCGGCCGATGAGACGATTGCTAGCGCATTAGATATCGCTGGAATCTGCAAACCATTCGGCTGCGCCGCGGTCGTTCACAATCCCAATCCGAAACCCGGTGCGCAGAAAACCGACGAGGAGTTGCGCGTTCAATCCGAAAATTTGAACCGCATGGGCCGCGCCTTGGCGCAAAAAGACTTCGAGCTTCGCGTCCATCATCACACACCGGAATTGGTCTCGAATGCCCGAGAATGGAGGCAGATTCTAAACTCCACCGACCCCCGCTGTGTCTGGCTCTGCATGGACCTTGACTGGGTTCATCAGGGAGGCCAGGATCCGCTCGGCCTGCTCCGCGAGGCCGGATCGCGGGTCGCGGAAATTCACGTCCGGAATTCGAAAAATAAGCTGTGGCTCGAGTCGGTCGAGGACGGCGATATCGACTATCGTCCGATTGCCGCTTACCTCGCTCGAAGCAAGCTCTATCCCTTGATTGTTGTCGAGCTGGCTTACCGGCCGGAAACGGTTGTTACGCGTCCGCTTGAAGAAGATCTTCGGCTTAGCCGCATATACACCGAGAAGATTTTCGCGCTGAAGGCTTAGTAGTCTGTGGCGGAAGTTCTGGACAGGCGAAAGCGCCTGTTGCTTTTCGCCGCTCACCATCGCGGCAAAATCCGTTTCCATTCCGGGTCCACATGCTCGCGCATCTCCGCCTCATCATCCCTTCGGCGATAGGGGATCTTCTCATAGCGCTCGCGCCCGCGCGCCAGTTGATCGTAGTCCAGCTCGACTCCCAAGCCTGGCTTTTCGGGAATAACAACCGACCCCTCGTGAAACTTGATCCGGCCGCCCGCCACAATTTCATCTCTCTCGGTCTGCCACGGATAATGCGTATCGCAAGCAAACGTCAGGTTCGGGCACACTGCCGCGGCGTGGGTCATCGCCATCAGGCTGACCCCCAAATGCGAATTCGAATGCATCGAAAGACCCATGCCCAAGACCTGCGTCAAATGCGAAAGATATTGAACCTCGCGAACACCGCCCCAGTAGTGAGGGTCCGACAGCACAATCTGAACCGCATCCAATTCGCGTGCGCGCGTTACGTCGGGAAAGCTGGTCACAGCCACATTGCTGGCCAACGGAATGTCTACGCCTTTCTCGAGCAGTTTCTTGCGAACCCCGCTCATCCCGCTCAGTTCCGGGCACGGGTCCTCGAGATAGCCGCCCCCGGCTAGTTCCTCCCGCAGCGATTCGCCAACCGCCACAGAAGTGCCGATGGACCAGGCGGAGTTTGGGTCGATTCGTAAAGGAGTGTGCGGCCCAAACGCGTCGCGCAGCTTTTTGACGGTTTCAACCTCCCGTTCGGGTTCGAGCACGCCGCCCTTCAGCTTGATCTCCTGGAACCCGTACTCTTCAATCATCTGCCGGCACTCGCGAACAGCCGCATCGGCATCCAGCACTTCGCCGTATCTGTCGGCATAGGTTCCATCTCCACCACCGCCGCCGTGCTTGTAGAAAAGGTAAGCGGAAAAGGCAACCTTGCTGCGGACGCGGCCTCCGACCACGTCGCAAACCGGTCTCCCTACGGCTTTGCCGATAATGTCCAGGCAAGCGATTTCAATCGCGGCGTAGCTCCGGCTCTGCTGGTCCAATGGATTCTCTCCGGGCACCAGCCAGGTCTGCGTGCGGCCGCCCGGCACTTCTTCTGCAACGTCCGCGCGCCGTATCATGTGTTCGTGAAGTCTCGCCATCTGGAAGGGATCCATCCCCTCAATGCGGGGGCGCAGGGCTTCAAGCGCCGCTCGCGGCGCATCGCCTCCGAACGTCTCGCTAATGCCTGTGATACCTTCGTCGGTTTCCAGTTCAACAATCGTCCGCAGCGCCCATGGCGCATGAAGACCATACGAACTGCGCAACGGAGCATCGGCAATAGCGATCGAATGTAGTTTGAGACTGGATATCTTCATGATCGTCGCACCTTTAAGGAACCACGATGACAGCACTGAATCGAAGATCTTTTCATAAAGCCGCCGGATTGGCTTCTGCAAGTCTGGCTCTGGCCTCGAGCTTCCGCGCCACGGCCTCGGCGCCGGGGCGAATGAAGCTCGGTACGCAGCACGCCTCCGATAGCGATACGCTGCGCGTTCTGGCGGCGCTCGGCGTGACCCATATCTGCAGCCAGATGCCCTCGGCGCGCTTTGACGAGAACTGGTCGGTCGATGGCTTGAGGCAGCTGCGCGAGCGAGTCGAATCGTTCGGCATAACGCTCGCCGCCGTGCCCCTTCCCATGAGTTCCGCCTACATCACGAAAGCCGAGAATCCGGACATCATGCTTGCCAAGAGCCCCGAGCGCGATCGCGAGATCGACAACAT
Source organism: Bryobacterales bacterium (assembly GCA_963722585.1). Lineage (GTDB taxonomy): Bacteria > Acidobacteriota > Terriglobia > Bryobacterales > Bryobacteraceae > KBS-96. The sequence continues at coordinate 11,052 of CAVRNU010000020.1, forward strand.
CTGCCACATGATCCGCAATTGCGCGCAGGCCGGCATTCCGCTGCTTAAGTACAACATGACCATCCTCGGCGTCGTACGGACGGAACCGACACGCGGCCGCGGCGGCTCGACCTACAGCACATTTGTCTACGCGCAGGAGCCGCAGAATTCCCCGCTTACCGAAGCGGGCCCCGTGAGCGCCGACATGATGTGGGAGCGCATCACCTATTTCCTCGACCGCGTTGTGCCGGTGGCCGAAGAATACAAGGTGCGCATCGCGTGCCATCCCCACGATCCCGCCATGCCCGCGGACACGGGTTTTCGCGGCGTCCATCGCGTGCTCGGCAGCGTCGATGGCCTCAAACGGCTCATCGCCATTCATCCCAGCCCCTACCATGGCTTGAATTTTTGCCAAGGAACAGTATCCGAGATGCTGCGCGATCCGCGCAACGAACTCCCCGACGTGATCCGCTATTTCGGAACCAGGAACAAAATATTCAACGTCCATTTTCGAAACATCCACGGCGGATTCTTGAATTTTCAGGAAACGTTCCCCGACGCCGGCGATGTCGATATGCTCGCCGCGCTACGCGTGTACAAAGAAGTAGGCTACGACGGCATGCTGATGCCCGACCACGTCCCCCGTATTGAAGGAGACACGGGCGGTAGGCAGGCATTTGCATTCGCCTTCGGCTACATTCGCGGCTTGATGCAAGCGATAAACGCGTAGAATCGACGCGGCGCCTGATTCACAAAAATCTCGCTCCCAATTTCGCCCTGTCCTCAACCACTTACATCCAACCGCTCGCCGTCCCGCTCGCGTGCGTGCTATTTGTCCGACCAGGTAACTTTCCATGACCGATAACATCTCCGAATCCGATTCCGTGGCGCCGTCCAAAAAACCCGTCTCTGACGCTCGTCTCCGTGCTAATCGCGAGAACGCCAAGAACTCCAAAGGCCCCACTTCCCCTGACGGCAAGAAACGCTCTTCCCTAAATGCCACACGCCACGGCATCCTCTCGCAAGTCATCCACCTGCCAGAAGAAGAAATGAAGTCCTACGACCAGTTCACCGCTCGCTACGTCGCCGATCTCCAACCTGTCGGCGCTCCCGAAATCGAGCTCGCTAACGCCTGCTCCGACCTCCAATTCCGTCTTCATCGCCTCGCCGCCGCCGAGCACAACCTCTTCTCCATCGGCCACTCCGAAAATGGCGACGAATGGGAAACGGGTCATCCCGAATCCCACACCGCTCTCGCCTTCGCCGAAACCATGCGCCGCTCCAAGGATCCCCTGAACACTCTCTCAGACCTACGAGTCGCGTCTTTCCCGCCGCTTCCTCCAAACTTTGAAGCGGCTCCATGAGATGCAGGCCGCACGCCGCGAGCGTGAAGCCGAGGAGCTCGACGAACTGTTCCAAATCGCCCGCCAGCACCCGGACGAGATTGAAAACATTCAGCCAAACCAGTTTGGGTTCGTTTGTTCAAATCGCGATTGGACCCTCCATTTCAAGCGCCGCGTCCTCCTCGCCTCCTGCCAAAAAGGCATCGAACCGTACAACGTACCCCCGTTCAACACGCGCGACCTGCTATCCCGCGCCGCCTGAACGGTGGGGCAGACGGTCTTGCCGTCTGCCGTGGGCGGGCAGCGGCCCACCGTTTGCTACCCTTGAGATATTCGCAATCGATGGCCGCTCGGGTAAGCGAAACCTATGTGTTGCGGACTTACCCGTTTCGCGAGGCCGACCTGATCGTCAGCTTTTTTACGCGCGACCAGGGTAAATTGCGAGGAGTAGCGAGAAGGGCGCGCAAGCCCAAGAACAATTTCGGATCGGGGCTGGAACGGCTGTCGCTGGTGAACTTGTCGTACTCCCAAAAGGAAACACGCGAACTGGCTAATCTGAACTCCTGCGAGCTGTTATCCTCGCAATTCAATCTCGTTTCGAATTTCGACTTCAGCGTGGGGCTCGACTACATCGCCGAGGTGAGCGATCAGTTGCTGCCGCCTCACGAAGTGAACGAACAATTTTTCCGCTTGTTGACGGCCGCGCTCGAGCACATGCACTCCGAAGTCCAAGGCCGGCTGTGGCGAGCGATTACGTACTTTTCGCTCTGGGCCACACGTCTGTCCGGCTTTTTGCCCGATCTCGCGGTACAACCGAAATTAGAAGAGCAATCGCGAGCGATTGCGAAACAAATGTTGCACGCACACATTTCCAGCCTGCCCGATCGAATTTGGACCAAGGATACAGCCGCCGATTTGCGGCGCTTCCTGATTCGCCGGATGGAAGAACACGCCGAGCGCCGGTTCGTAACGCCGGCAGTATTGGAGGGTCTATGACATCAGGTGGAGCGGGCCTCCAGGCCTGTCGGCCCAGAGTCCGAGCGTTCGCGGTGGCGCAGGCACTCGTGCCTGCCGCGTCGGGACTCATCCCGACGCTTGGGCTGGATTTTCGACGACCCTGTAGGGGCGAGGCCCGCCTCGCCCGTCCCGAACCCGAGATGCTGCAACCGATGGATGATCCGAACCGAGCCGCGACCACAGGGAGCGGTCTTGCCTGTTTCCCAGCGAGAAATTGACCATGGATTCATACCAGGAAACGGTTTTCAAACTAAAGCGATACTGGTCCGATCGAGGCTGCATTATCCAGGAGCCCTACGACCTCGAAGTAGGCGCCGGCACCATGGCCCCTGAAACATTTCTGCGCGTGCTCGGCCCGAAACCTTATAAGGTGGCGTACGTCCAGCCGAGCCGGCGACCCGCCGACGGCCGCTATGGCGAAAATCCGAAGCGGCTCTACAAACATCAGCAGCTCCAGGTGATACTCAAACCCGCGCCGGATGAAGTGATCGAACAGTATCTGGAAAGCCTTGCGGCCATCGGTATCGACCTTGGCAAGCACGATATCAAACTCGAGGAAGACAATTGGGAGTCGCCCACTCTAGGAGCCTGGGGCGTCGGATGGCAAGTAATGCTCGATGGACTCGAGATTACGCAGTTCACTTATTTCCAACAGTGCGGCGGCATCGACCTCGACCTCGTGCCGGCTGAACTTACGTACGGACTCGAGCGCATAGTCGCTTTTTTACAGGGCGTTGAAAGCGTGTACGACATCGAGTGGGCGCCTGGATTCAAGTACTCGGATGTGAGGCTTGCCGACGAGCAGCAGTTCTCAGTCTGGAACTTCGAAATGGCCGATGTAGGGCGGCTGTGGCGCTTGTTTGATGAGCATGAAGCCGAATGCGCTTCGCTTCTCGATCAATTTCGCCGGACAAAAGAAATCTCCCGCTTTCCCGTGCTCGCCGCCTACGACCAGGTTCTAAAATGCTCGAATTTGTTCAATCTACTCGACGCTCGCGGCGCCATCAGCGTCACCGAGCGAGTTGGCGTCATCGCTCGTGTCCGTAAACTCGCGGTGGGCGTCGCCGAAGCCTGGGTCGCCCAGCAGAATCCTTCTCGAGAGCAGGAGGCCGCGTAGATGGCGCTGCCGTTCCTGCTCGAAATCGGGGCCGAAGAAATCCCCGACTGGATGATCGAGCCCGCGCTAGCGGACTTGAAGCAGCGATTCGAGCTCTTGATGAAAGAGCAAGAGCTAGGAGGCGAAGTACCCTGGGTGGATGCGACTCCACGGCGGCTCGTATTGCGCGCGAACGGCTTAGTTGCGCGTCAACCCGACAAACAGGAGATCGTGACCGGGCCGCCAAAATCAGCAGGAACCGGCGCAGCTCAGGGCTTCGCGAAAAAGATGGGAGTCGCCACCGATTCTCTCGAAACCGTGGCAACCCATAAAGGCGAGTATTTCAGCTTCCGCAAACAGGTGAAGGGCCGCGCCACGGTCGAGATCCTGTGGGAAGCTCTGCCGGACATCATCACCCGGATTTACTTCCCGAAAACGATGTACTGGACGGGAAAGGGCGGAGTTCGCTTTATCCGGCCTATCCGCTGGATTGTGGCGCTGTTGGGCGACAACGTCGTTCCTTTCGAAGTGGCGGATGTTGAGAGCGGACGTACAACTGGCGGCCATCGCATCCTGGGGAGCAAGACTTCGATCGAAGTGACCATCGACAACTACGAACAGAAGCTGCGCGATAACTTCGTTCTGGTTCATGCCGCCGAACGGCGCGAAAAAATCGAAGCAGGCCTCGACCCGGACGTACAGGCTGACGGCGGGCTGCTTCAAACGCTCACATATCTGACCGAGTTCCCAACTCCGATCCGCGGCACGTTCGACCCGCAATATCTCGAGCTGCCGAAAGAAATCCTGTCTACCGTCATGCGCCACCATCAGCGCTATTTTTCCGTGGTGAACAAGGATGGCTCGTTGCGGCCCGAATTCGTCGCTGTCACAAATACTAGCGGCGATCCCGACGGGCTGATTCGTTCTGGTAACGAAAGTGTTCTTCGCGCGCGCTTCAATGACGCAAAATTCTTCTGGCACGTGGATCAGCAGAGGCGCCTCGAGGACCGGCTCGTGGATTTGGAAAAAGTCACTTTCCACGCGAAACTTGGCAATTATCGCGAAAAGACCGATCGCGTCGTTCAGCTCGCTGAAATTCTCGGCCGATCACTCAGGAGGGACGTTGCGCCGCGCCGCGCTGCTCTCGAAATGCGATCTCACGACCGAGATGGTGAAGGAATTTACCGAACTGCAGGGAATCGTCGGCGGCCTCTACGCAAAAGCTCAGGGTGAAAGGAGGCGGTTTCGACCGCTATTTACGATCACTACAAGCCGGTCAGCATGGAAGATTCCATCCCGCGCAGCATAGAAGGGCAGGTTCTCTCTATCGCCGACAAACTCGACACGCTGCGCGAATATTTCAAGATCGGCCTCGCTCCAACGGGATCGAAAGACCCGTATGCGTTGCGCCGGGCAGGGCAGGGGATTATTAAAATTCTGTTCGAAGCGCCGCTGCCTATCCCGATTTTCAATTTCATCGAACAGACACGAGCTGCACGAATTTTTTGCGCGAGCGCATCGCGTATTATCTGCGTGAAGTCCGCGGCTATCCCTACGATGAAGTGAACGCGGTGATGGCGGCGGAGTTCCACGATCTGCCGGAACTGGCCGCGAAGCTCGATGCGATTCATCGCGTCCGGCCCACACCCGACTTCGAGCCGCTCGCCGCCAGCTTCAAGCGCATTAAGAACATCCTCAAGCAGGCGCAGTTCGATGGAGCGGGCGAATTTCAATCCGGCAAGCTCACTCCCGGTCCCGAGAAAGACCTCTACAACTTGTTCCAAGCAGTCAGGAAACAAGTGACCGAAAGTTCCGATTTTTATCCCAAACTGACAAACATCGCGTCGCTTCGCCCGCAAGTCGATCTCTTCTTCGATAAAATTCTGGTGAACGACCCAGATCCGGCGATCCGGAAGAACCGCCTCGCTTTGTTACAAAGCCTGCTCACCGAGTTCTCGACCATCGCCGATTTTTCAGAAATCGTCACGCAAGGCGGCGGAAACGCCCAAGGTTAATTGGTTATAAGTCGCAATCAGGAGACAACACGAGAAATGGCAAAGTACGTTTATTCGTTCGGTGGAGGCGCAGCGGACGGCAACGGCAAGATGAAGGACACGCTCGGTGGAAAAGGCGCTGGCCTCGCCGAGATGAGCCGTGCCGGAGTGCCGGTACCGCCGGGATTCACGATCTCGACCGAAGTCTGCAACCTTTTTTTCGAAAACGGCAACAAGGTCCCGAAGGAAGTAGACGACCAGATACACGAGGCGCTCGCAAAGCTCGAGACAGAGATGGGCAAGAAGCTAGGCGGGGCGAGCGATCCTTTGCTCGTGAGCGTGCGGTCGGGGGCGAAGTTCTCGATGCCGGGCATGATGAACACCATTTTGAATCTCGGCCTGAACGACGAGACCACCGAAGCACTTGCTAAGAAAACCGGCAATCCCCGCTTCGCTTACGATTGCTACCGCCGGTTTATCCAGATGTTTGGCGAAGTGGCGTTTCACGTCGACATGGCTCTGTTTGACCACGCCTTCGACGAGCGCAAGAAGAAGGTGAAAGCGAAGCTCGATACCGATCTTACGGCCGAAGACCTGAAGGCAATCATTGACGAATTTAAGAAGATTTTTAAGAAGCAGGCCGGGCAGCCGTTCCCTCAGAACGCGCTCGAGCAGTTGATGGACGCACGCGATGCCGTGTTCAACTCGTGGAACACGCCAAAAGCCATTTACTATCGCCGCATGGAAAAGATTCCGGACACGATTGGCACTGCCGCGAACGTGCAGGCAATGGTGTTCGGAAATATGGGCGAGACTTCGGGCACGGGCGTAGGCTTCACGCGAGATCCATCGACAGGCGAGAAAGCTTTCTATGGCGAGTTCCTGGTCAACGCGCAGGGCGAGGACGTGGTGGCAGGCATTCGGACGCCGCAGCCCATCGTCGAACTCGAGAAAGTGATGCCCGAAGCCTACAAGCAGCTTCGCGAAATCACGTCGAACCTCGAAAAACATTATCGCGACGTGCAGGATTTCGAATTCACCATCGAAGAAGGCACGCTGTACATGCTGCAAACGCGCAACGGCAAACGCACAGGTCCGGCGGCAGTGCGAATAGCGGTTGACATGGTGGAAGAAGGGCTGATCGACAAGAAGGAAGCGGTGCTCAGGGTCGCTCCTTCACAGCTCGATCAATTGCTGCATCCGGTGCTCGATCCGAACGAGCGCAAGAAGCTGAAGAAAATTGCTTCAGCGAGCGCAGCCTCACCGGGAGCGGCCGTCGGCCGCGCCGCATTTTCTTCCGAAGATGCGGTGGAAATGGCGGCAAAAGGCCCAGTCATCCTGGTACGCAAGGAAACCACGCCAGACGATATACATGGCATGGACGTCTCGAAGGGCATTCTCACGGCGGTCGGCGGATTAACGAGCCATGCGGCGGTTGTGGCGCGCGGCATGGGCCGGCCGTGCGTCGTGGGCGCTTCCTCCATTGAAGTGAGCGAACGAACGAAGACCATGTCTGTCACTGCCGATGGAGCCAAACTAACCGTCAAGGAAGGCGAATGGATTTCGCTCGACGGTTCGACAGGCGAAGTCTATCTCGGCCAGTGCAAAACCAACGAGCCCGATCCCAAGTCGCACTACTTCGCTACGTTTATGGAGTGGGCCGACGAATATCGCGGCGATTTTGGCGTGCGCGCGAACGCCGACATCCCGCGAGACGCAAAGCAGGCCCGGTTGTTCGGAGCCGAAGGCATCGGCCTGTGCCGGACCGAGCACATGTTCTTCGCCGAAGACCGCATCCCGCACATGCAGGCCATGATTCTCGCCCGCGACGAAAAGACCCGAAAACAGGCTCTTCAGAAGCTTCTGCCCATGCAGAAGAAAGATTTCGCGGGTCTGTTCGAAGCGATGGACGGCTTCCCTGTCGTGATCCGCACGCTCGATCCTCCCTTGCATGAATTCCTTCCGAAGCGCGAAAATCTGATGGTCGATATCGCGAAGCTGCCGAATGCGGATTCGAAAACCAAGAAAGAGATGGCAGCGACCTATGGCGTTAGCGTCGGAGAGCTGAAGAAGTACTTGCCCGAGTTGCTGGCTCGCGTCGAGGAGCTTCACGAATTCAACCCCATGCTGGGTCATCGCGGCTGCCGGCTAGGTATCACTTATCCCGAGATTACGGAAATGCAAGCGCGCGCTATCTTCGAAGCGGCGGTGCAGGTTGCGAAGAAAGGGAAGAAAGTGATTCCCGAAGTGATGATTCCTCTAATTGGCGGCGTGAAGGAGCTCGAAAACCAGAAGGCGATCGTCACCAAAGTAGCCGAAGAAGTTCTCGGCAAGAACGGCATGAAAGATTTGAAGTACATGGTGGGAACCATGATCGAGATTCCGCGCGCCGCGCTCACCGCCGACGACGTAGCAAAGGAGGCGGAATTTTTCAGCTTCGGCACGAACGACTTGACTCAGACTACGATGGGTCTTTCGCGCGACGACTACACGAAGTTTTCGAAGCAGTACGAGGATCTCAAAATCTTCAAAGCCGATCCGTTTGCGGTTCTCGATCAGGAGGGAGTGGGCAAGCTGGTCGAGTACGCAGTTCAACTCGGCCGCAAGAGCCGCCCCCATCTCGAGGTCGGCATTTGCGGAGAGCACGGCGGCGAACCGAGTTCGGTGGAATTCTGCTATCGCATCGGCATGGATTACGTGTCGTGCTCGCCGTATCGCGTGCCGATCGCCCGCCTTGCCGCGGCACAGGCGGCGATTGCCAAAGGTGATAAGAGCGAAGTGATGCGAACGGCGTGATTCATTTGTATGCGCTTTTATCTCGGTCTCCTCGCGGCGCTCTCCGTTTTGTTTCTGAGCGCCGCGTGCTCGTCTTCGCCTGAAGCGACCGCCTCGGCCCATAACACAAGCTCGCCGTCGAAGACTACGCCAAGCCTCAACCTGTTGCCGGGCATGCCTCCCGTGGACGATCCAAACGATATTTATTCCGCAGATCGTCCAAACGAGCTTTCACCGGCGGTTCAAGGGTTTCCATCGCTCGTTTATGTTCCGAATTCGAAGAGCAATTCAGTCAGCATCGTTGATCCGAAAACGTTTAAGGTTATTCGATCGTTTCCTGTTGGGAAAGAGCCGCAGCATGTCGTTCCTTCGTGGGATTTGAAGAAACTATGGGTTGCGCAGGACCTGCAGGATCAACTCACGCTGATCGACCCCGCGACGGGACAGAAGGGCGAAACCATTCACGTCGACGATCCGTATAACGTCTACTTCACGCCAGACGGAAAGTACTCGATTATTTGCGCTGAGCGCGAGAAGCGCCTGGATTTTCGAGATTCTCAGACCATGAAAGTAGTCCATCGCATTCCCGTTCCTTGCGATGGCGTGAACCACATTGACTTTTCAATCGACGGGCGCTATCTGCTCGCGACTTGCGAGTTCTCGGGCGAGCTGCTGAAGGTTGACGTCGCCAATCAAAAAGTGATGGGAACCCTCAAGCTGAAACCGGCCGGAATGCCGCAGGACGTAAAGCTCGCGCCGGACGGAAAACTTTTCTATGTCGCAAACATGGAAGCCAACGGCGTTCATGTCGTGGACGGGGACAATCTGAAGAGCATCAGTTTTATTCCCACTGGGAAAGGCGCTCACGGCCTTTACGTCAGCCGCGATTCGAAATACCTCTACGTCGCAAACCGCGGTGAGGGATCCGTTACGCTCATCGATTTTCGAACTCGCGAGATAGCGGCAAAATGGAAAATTCCTGGAGGCGGAAGCCCCGATATGGGGGGCGTCTCGGCCGATGGGAAGCAGCTTTGGCTATCGGGACGATACGACAGCGTCGTGTATGTTTTCGATACTGGCGATGGTCACCTGCTCGCGAAAATTCCCGTCGGCAAGGGTCCGCACGGATTGTGTGTTTATCCTCAACCGGGCCGCTATTCACTCGGTCACACGGGTATCTTTCGCTAATTGGATGCCGGTTTTGCGGGGAAATGTCGAGCCATGGCTGCGGGGACGCTCTGGAGGGAGTTTCGCTCGCGGTAATGCCGTTGTTCTTCTGCTTTGCCAACGTTCGGGAGGACCTGCGCCGGCATGTGGCGGATCTGACGAAGGAACAAATATGGAAGAAGCTGGGAAGCAATGCGCCGGTAGGGTTTCACCTCCGTCACATTTCGGAAAGCGTGGACCGGCTTCTCACGTATCTCGAAGGCGGCCAGCTCACGGAAGAGCAGCTCGAGTTTCTGAGGCGCGAATCGGACCCAGGCGCGAGCTTCGATGAGCTGTTTATGGATCTCGACCGGCAATTGAGCGCGGCAGAGCACAGGCTGATGAAGCTCGACACTTCCGACCTGAACGCAGCCCGTTATGTGGGGCGGGCGCGGCTGGAGGTTACCTTTCTCGGGCTGCTCATTCACATCGCCGAGCACACACAGCGCCATTTGGGCCAGGCGATTACGACGGCTAAGGTGATTCGGCATGTGAGCGACAAGTAGGTTTTCGCCGGTGATGGCGGCGCGTTCGTCGATCTCGAGGCTGCGTTCGCCGAATGAGGCTTCAACGCGGTTTGAAAGCTGGTTATGATCGCTTCGGAAAGGAAGTTTTTCATGCCCGCTTATGTATCTAGCTTAAAGCCTTATAAAGGTTTGGGAATGGAGGGGGCCGTTGCAAAGTGGTATTCGGCGCTTACTAAGAAATCGCTCGATGAGTTTAAGGCGCTTGCGCAACGGGTGGCTGAAGGAATTCCGCCTGAGGGTAGCGTGCTCGAAGTGGCTCCCGGGCCGGGATATTTTGCGATTGAACTGGCGAAGCTAGGCGATTATCAGATCGCTGGACTGGACATCAGCAAAACATTTGTCGAGATCGCTCGCGCGAATGCCGCGAGAGCGGGTGTGCGGGTTGCCTTTCATCTCGGTAACGCGTCCAGTATGATATTCGGCGACAACACATTCGACTTTGTTCTGTGCCGGGCCGCTTTCAAGAATTTCAGCGAGCCGGTTCGGGCGCTCGAGGAGATGCATCGCGTTCTTAAGCCTGGCGGGCAGAGCGCTGATTATCGATCTGCGCGGAGACGCGTCAAACGACGCGATCAAAGAGGCCGTAAATGGAATGCGGCTGGGCGCCGTGAACGGAATGATAACTAAACTGACGTTTCGTTTCATGCTGCTCAAGCGAGCTTACACAAAGAGTGGATTCGAAGAAATGATTTCAAAGACAAAGTTTCGCGATACGGAGATTCGAGAGAGCCTGACGGGACTCGAAATATTGCTGAAGAAAGATCGCGACGCGTCGTAATCACATGCGGACAGATTTAGACTCGGAATCGAAATAGACCGGCTGTTTGCGGAAGTAGGATTCATTGGCCATGTGGCAGGCGATGGCGGCGTGATTGCCGAACACGGCGTCCTCGGCAACCGGTTTCCGGGTTTTGACGGCCTGAAAGAAGTTCCAGAGGTGCGGGCGCACATCGTCCCAATCGTTACCCTGGAAGACGGTGTCGCGGCTAAGGGGTTCGTGGCCAGGGGCTGGATCGTGTTCGCGATGCCAGGCGGTTTCATACTCGAGTCGCATTTGGCTGGGGAAGCTGCCCGCGTAGTAACTCGGGCTTTCATCGGTGCCGGTTTGGGGAATGAAGCGCAGCGAAGTGCCGCTCGCTTCGAGAATACCCTTGGGGCCGAGGAAGCGGGCCATTTCAGGTGTCTCGGCGGCCAGGCTTAGGCGCACGTAAACCGGGATTCCGTGATAATCGAACAGCACGCATTGGAGATCGGGCATGTTGCGTCCGTCTTTCCATCGAAAGATGCCGCCTAACGCGGAAGCCGAACGCGGCGCTTCGTTCCAGCCGAGGGTGTACAGCATTCCGCTGAGAAGATGAACCATCAGGTCGCCGGCAACACCGGTGCCATATTCGTGCCAGCAGCGCCAGCGTGCGAAGCGGTATTTGTCGAAGGGGATTTTGGGCGCGTCATTCAGCCAGGTGTCCCAGTCGATGGTTTCGGGCGAGGCGTCAAAGGGAGGAGGATACTCCCAGGCTCCGTTTGGGCTGTTGCGTCCGAGGCTGAGCTCGACCATTTCGACGTCCCCGATGACGCCCGCGTGGTACATCTCGCGGGCCTTGGCGCATAGAACGGAGCTGACGCGCTGGGAGCCGATCTGTACGATGCGATGGTTGCGCTGGGCGGCTTCGACCATGGCGAAGCCCTGCGGAATTGTGTGCGACATGGGTTTTTCGCAATAGATATCTTTGCCGGCATTGCAGGCGTCTACGACGACGCGCATGTGCCAGTGGTCGGGCACGGCGGCGATCAGGCAGTCGATGTCCTTCCGTTCGAGTAATTCGTGATAGCGGCGTGTTGTGGGAAGGGTTGGATTATTCGTGATCTGGCGCGCAAGCGTGTGACGGCCATCATAGAGATCGGCGGCGGCGCCGCAGGTGACGCCGGGAAGCGTGAGGGCATTTGAGAGGAGGCCCGAGCCTTGCATGCCGATACCAATGATGCCGAGGCGAGTGCGACCGCCGGCCGGCGCCGGTTGGTTGGTTTGGGCAAAGAGAGGATCTTCTAGAAACGCGGGCGTGGAGCTGAGGACGCCGCTCGCGGCAACCGCGCTCGTCAGAAAGTGGCGACGGTGAAAAGGGTTGTTCACGGTGATCTCCCGATGGGAGTGAGTTTATTATATGGGCCCATTGACCGGTCTGTTGGGCCGGGCGCTCACGCTTCCGGCTCCTTGGCTATTTAGGAAGGGTAAAACGGAAATCGGAGCCGTTCTTTCCGTCGCTTTCCACCCAAATGCGGCCACCATGATTTTCGACAATCTTGCGGCAGATGGCGAGTCCAATGCCGGTGCCGGGAACATCTCTTCCATGGAGACGCTTGAAAACACCGAAGACGTGATTGGCGTACTCGGGCTTGATTCCGACGCCATTGTCCCGAACCGAAATGACCCACTCCTCGGCGGAATCTTCGGCCGTGACGTGGATGAGCGGGGGAAGGCCGCTTTTGTATTTGAGCGAATTGCTAAGTAGGTTTTGAAACAACTGGGTCATCTGCGTCTCGTTAGCAATTACCTCCGGCAGCTCGTCATGTGTGGCCGTGGCGTTGCGTTCGCGAAAAGAATGGTCGAGATTCAGGAGGGCCCACTGAAGGGCGTTCGCGAGCTCGAAGGGAGCGCGTTTCAATTCCGAGGCGGCGCCCACGCGGGAATAGGTCAGCAGATCGCTGATTAATGTATTCATGCGGCTGACGCCTTCGACGATGAATGCCGTGTATTCGGAGGCGTCCTTGTCGCCGCCGTAACGGCGCTCGAGCAACTGGGCGTAGCTCGAAATAGTTCTTAACGGCTCCTGAAGATCGTGACTCGCGGCATAGGCAAACTGCTGGAGCTCCTCGTTGGCTTTGCGCAGGGCTTCCATGGACTGGTAGAGAGCGCGCTCGGCGCGTTTCCGATCGGTCACATCGACGAAGGCGGCGACAACGCGCCGGACATTTCCGTTCTCGTCGAATAGCGGCTTGGCGTTACCGTAAATGTCGTATCGAATGCCGTCGTCGCGAACGATCTCGAGCTCATCGTGGATCTCTTGCCCGAGGCGGCCCGCTTTTCGAATTGGCAAATCCTGGGCGTCGACCCGCTTGCCGTCGCGGCAGATATGGAATGGCAGGTCTTTGGCAGCCGGTCCAATTTCGGCGATATTGAAGTCAGTTTCGACTCCGAGCAAAGCGGCAAAGGCCGGATTGGCTTCGATTTCATTAGCATTCGCGTCGGCAGAGATGGCGATAGGGACGGGAAGCATGGTGACGATCGACGAGAGGTCGGCGAGACGCGCCTTTAGCTCGGCATTTTCGCGTTTTAAGCGCTCATTCTCGTCATCAGCCGGATGAGCGGATGCGTCCATGAAGTAATGACAAGCCTTTCAGAGTTGGAACATACGTCTAAGGGCGCGACGGCCGCTTTGAAAGGTTAGACGCAAACTTGAGAAATCCTTATCACGTAGTTGTTAAAAGTCCCGATCTTTCGAGCAATGCATTGGCGTCCGGGTCTCTGCCCATGAAATTTCGATAGAGCTGGGCGGGATCGTCGCTGTCGCCCCTTTCGAGAATTTCCCTGCGATAGGCCAAGCCGGCGGCGGTCTGGAAGATCCCTTCCTGCTTAAAGCGGGTGAAAGCGTCGGCATCCAAAACCTCGGCCCATTTGTAGGAGTAGTACCCTGCACCATATCCGACGGGATTACCGAAAAGATGGGTAAAGCTGGCGATCATACCGTATTTTTCAGGTACGGGAACGGGCGCGAACTGAGCCAGGATGTCGCGGCTGTATTGCATCAGATCGCCACCGGCGGCGGTATCGAATTCGCGGTGGAGCTTCAGATCGGCAATGCCGAAACCCAGCTGGCGCATCTGGGCGTTGGCACTCCTGAAATTTCGCGCGCGCTTCATTTTTTCGAACAGGTCGCCGGGAATGGGATCGCCGGTTTTATAGTGGCGTGCGAACAGATCGATGGCGTCGCGCTCCATGCACCAGTTTTCCATGATCTGGGAAGGCAACTCGACAAAATCCCAGGGGACGTTGGTACCGCAGAGGGTTCGGACGGGAACGCGGCTCAGCACATGATGGAGCAAATGACCAAATTCGTGGAAAATGGTTTCAACTTCGCGATGAGTTAAGAGCGAAGCGGTATCGGCAACAGGCGGCGTCAAGTTGCCGCAGATCAGACCAAGGTGGGGCTCTCCGTGATCGGGATTTCCGGTTACAAGCGAATCCATCCACGCGCCGCCACGCTTGTTTTCTCTCGGGAACCAATCGGTATAAAAGCCGCCCAGCGGCATGCCGGATTGGTCATCTTCCACCCTGTAATATTTCACGGCAGGATCCCAGCCTCGGATGGAAGGCTCTTGTCTGACGCGGATTCGAAGCAGACGGGAGAAGATCTCGAACATGCCGGCGACGACGTTCTCGAGCTGAAAATACGGGCGGAGCTCTTCCTCATCGAATTCGTAGAGCGCGGCGCGCTGTTTTTCAGCGAGGTATGAGACGTCCCAAGGTTCGATGTTCGGATAGCCCAAGCCGCGCGCAAAATCCTCGAGGCTCGCGTTTTCACGTTCAAACGCGGCAAGAGTCTTCTCGCGCAAATCTTCGAGGAAATGCTGGGCCTGGGCTCCGTTGCGGGCCATGCGATCCTCGAGGACGAGATCGGCAAAGTCGGCGTAACCGAGAAGTCTCGCTTTGTCGCGGCGAAGGCTGAGGATCTGGTAGATGAGATCGCGGTTATCGTAAGGCTCGGCGGTACCGCGCGCGTTCGAACCCTCCCAAAGCTCGCGGCGCAGATTGCGGTCATCGAGATAGGTCATGGCCGCGATATAGCTGGGCGCCTGGAGCGTCAAGCGCCAGCCGTCCTTGCCTTTCGAACGTGCGCTTTCGCGCGCGGCGAGCTGGGCCGATTCAGGCAAGCCGGCGAGCTGAGACTCGGTTGTCAGGTGCAACTCGTAGGCGTTGGTGGCATCGAGGACATTCTCTGAAAATCGAGTCGTTACTTCAGTAAGCTCGACGTCGATCTTTTCGAGTTTCTTCTTTCCCGAGGCGTCGAGATCGGCTCCGGCGCGCCGGAAGCCGGAGATCGTCTTTTCGAGGAATCGCTTGTGGACTCCGGAAAGAGTTTGTGATGACGAGCTTTCGGCGACCGTCTTTATGCCCGACCACAAGTTGCTATTCAGAGGGATGGAGGAGTAGAACGCGCTGACGGGCCCTTGCACATTATTATGAGCGGCGCGCAAGGCGGGAGTAGTAACGACGGATTCCAAGTGGCGGACGAGAGCCATCGCGTAGTCGAGCGGCTCGGTAGCCCGGTCAAGACCGAGTAGAACATCTTCGTACGTTTTAGGCGTTGCGGGATCGCCAAGCCGGTCGATCCTGGTTTGCATTTCGCCGAGCAGCTCGGTTATCGCAGGCTCTATGTGCTCGGATTTGATGCGATCGAAAGGAACCGGGAACGACGGTTCCAACAACGGATTTCTAGTCGCCTTTTCCTGGCTGAGCTCTTCTATTGCCACATGTTCTCCGGGGCGGGACGCGTTTGACGCGGCTGCATGTTACCACACGCGGCAGGCTTTGCCGGGCGCGGCAAACATTGACTGATCGGGCTTACAGCCCCATGCCTGGGAGAACGTCTCCATGTTCTTTACCGTACCGTTCACACGATACTTCGGCGGGGAATGCGGATTGGTTTGCAGGAGCAAGCGCTCCGACTGGGGCCTTTCGTTTTCACACCAGATCTGGCCAAAGCTAATAAAGAATTGCTGTTGGGTGGTATAGCCGTCTTTTTTCGCATCATCGACACCGGTGTGCTTGGCGAGGCTATCCATCAGGGCCATGTAAGCCAAACGCAGCCCGCCGTTGTCAGCGGTATTTTCGCCGAGAGTCAGCTTGCCGCGGATACGGACGCCGGGAATGGGTTGAAAGCTCGAGTACTCTTCGTCGATGCAGTCGGCTAGTTTTTGGAAACGCTCTTCGTCCTGCTTTTGCCACCAATCGCGAAGATTTCCGTTGGCGTCAAATTGCCGGCCTTCGTCGTCGAAGGCATGAGTCAATTCGTGACCGATCACGGCTCCGATGCCTCCGTAGTTCACGGCGTCGTCGGCTTTATTGGAATAGAAGGGCGGCTGCAGGATGCCGGCGGGAAAATTGATGTTATTTTGCGTGGGATCGTAGTAAGCGTTCACAGTGGGCGGGGTCATGTCCCATTCAGCTTTGTCTACTGGTTTCCCGATCTTGTTGCGGTCGCGCTTCGTATCGAACTCGTTGGCGCGGTACATGTTCCCGAGATAATCGCCCTTTACGATGTTCAATGGCGAATAGTCGCGCCACTTATCGGGGTAGCCGATTTTGTTGGTCACTCCCTTCAACTTGATGAGGGCTTGCTGCTTGGTCTCGGGGCTCATCCAGGTGAGCGACTGGAGATCGAGCGCCATCTCGTGCTCTATTTCTGTGACCATCGCAAGGGTACGTTGTTTGCCTTCCTGGCCGAAGGTCTCTTCTACATATTTCTTGCCGATTGCCTCGCCCAGTTCGCCGTCCGTCATCTGAACGCAGCGTTTCCAGCGGGGCCTCAGCTCTTGTGTTCCCTGGAGGGTTCTGCCGTAGAAGTCGAAATTCTCGTCAACAAAGGCCTTGGGAAGCGCAGGGGCGCTCGAACTGACGTAATGCCAGATGAGATATGGTTTTAGCCCATCGATCTTATAGGTCTCAATGACGTGATTCAACGTCTTGAAGAACTCGGGGGTGGCAATGTTGACGATGGTGAAAGAAGGCGCCTGAAGGTCGGTAAAGTACTCACGCAGGTTGAGGTCGGGACTAATTTGCGCGAGTTGACCGGTGTTGTATTTGTGGACCAAAGCCTTTGGATCGCGGCGCTGTATGACATCCAGAGAACCTTTGGCGAGATCGGTTTCGATTTTCATGATCGAACTGGCGTGGTTCTGCGCTTGAGCCGCGGGCACACCGATCAGTTCAAACATCTTTGCAATGTGAGCGACGTACTTCTTCCTTAATTCGACGGAATCGGGATCGGTGCGGAAGTAGTAATCCTTTTCAGGAAGGCCGAGGCCGCCCTGGTCGAGGCCGGCCATTTCCATCTTGGCGTTATCTGGATCGGGAGAAGAGCCAAAGTTGAAAAAGACTTCGACCTGGCGCTCATGCAGGCGGGCGATTTCGTCGATCAGATCTTTTTGCGACGAGATGGCGTTGATGCGAGCCAGTTCGTCGTGGAGAGGCTGGGTGCCGATTTTCTCGATGTGGTCTTCGGCCATGCAAGAGCCGTAGAAATCGCCGACCTTCTGGTCGAGCGCAGATCGGGAGGTATGGGTAGCCGAATCCTCGGCAATCTGGCGCAAGATGCGCTGATTCCGCTCGTGCAGCTCGTCGAAACGGCCCCAGCGCGGTTCTTCTTTCGGAATGGGGTTGTTTTTGATCCAATTGCCGCAAGCGTACTGATAGAAGTCGACGCAAGGGTCGGCAGTTTTGTCGATGGAGCTCAGATCGATGCCGCTTTGCGATGCCGGTTTCGATTCAGCGTTTTGAGCGAACAGCCCGCTTGAGGCGGCGGCGAAGAGAAGAGCGATGAGAGCGCACAATTTCATAGGGGTAAATTTCCAGTGTAAACGCGAGGGAATGAGGCGTTAAGGTAGACGCGTGGACACGTGTGGCTTGATCCAGAGGGAAAAAGATGCAGCCACGAATGGCGGCATGGCAGGCCGGGCGGCCCGCTCCACCGGTACGTCAGTGAGGTTTCTCAATTAGGCGTGTGACGGCCGGCATTGGTAGGGCGCCTTCCTTCAGCGCGACGTCGTGGAATCGCGCTAAATCGAATGCGTTTCCAACGTTTTGCCGATAGATTGTCCGAAGCTTGAGCCACGCTTGCCAGCCTGCGAAGTAAGTGGGCAACTGACAGGAGGTGAGCTTGGCGCGTTGAAGCTTGGCGACGGCCTCCTGACGTTCCTGGAACGTTTGGCGCATCATCAAGTCAAGGGCGTCCTGGTCGGTCATTTCTTGGGTTTGCATTTTGATGTCGAGAATCGCGTTGGCGACGACACGCAGCATTTGCTTGTCGAAGGTAAGTTTCATCTCGGATGACGCATCGAATCCCTGCTCGACCATGAGCTGGGTGGCGTAGACGGCCCAGCCCTCGACATACGGCCCGTTCGAGAGCACTTCGCGGAGCACGGCGCGCGATCGCGGCTCGACGCTGTTTGAATACTGAAACTGCACAAAGTGGCCCGGAACGGCTTCGTGAAACACGATCGTTTCCAGACCCCATTTGTTGTATTCGCGCAGCTTCGACTCGACGTCCGCCTTGGGCATGTGGGGGTCGAAGGGAGTAATCCAGAAAAAGGCGCCGAGCGAGGGTTCGAGCGGCGGAGCGGGCTGGAATCCTGCGACGCCATAGACGCCGCGCATGAACTCGGGCGTGGGCACGACCTGGAGGTTACCGAGGCTGGGCAGCATCAGCAGGCGATGAGCGCGGACGAACTGTGTCGCTTGAGCAACGTCTGCTTTGGCCTCGTCGAAGAATTTGTCCGGCGTGGTGTGCTCGAGAGCGATCTTTCCGAGCACCTCTGAAATCAGCGCCTGTTCATCGGAAGGTACTTTGCGCCTTGGGAAATACTTTGGCCAGAGCGTGGCGGCCTCGGCGCGCATTTCGGCGCGAATGCCGGTAAGTTTCGATTCGGCGGCGTGAAGCATGGTCTCCGGCGTATCGCCGTTTGCGAGCGTGTAACCGAATTTGCGGCGGTAGAGGTCTGGGCCAAGCCGCCAGTCGCTCGAGTGTCCCTTCAAAGTGCCGGCAAGCCAGGCATTAAACGAACGGAGGGCGGTGACGGCTTGGGCGGCGGCGGAATCGTATTGGGCTTTGAGAGCAGCGGGGACCTTGGCGCGAACCTGATTGTCGATCAGGTCGATGTTGCCATCGTTTTCCGACTGCGCAACGGAGTTCCAGACTTCCGGGGAATCGACGAGGTTCGTCTTGGCAACATCGAGGAAGGGCGGAACCTTGTTCAAGCGGGAAATGATTTGCTGGAAGCGCTGGGCTTCGGGCGCGTAAGCCAGGGTGAACGGGCCGTTGATAGCATTTCCAATCAGCTCCACGTACATTGTTGGATTGTGGCGGTAGGTCTGAATCTGATCGAGATCGAGAAGCTGAGCTTCACAGGTTTGGCGAATCAGATCCAGATCTTCCCGGACTTCCGAGGCGAGTTTAGGTGAATCGAGCTTATCGGCCGAGACGTGCATCGAGTTGTAGAAGACGCGGAAGCCGCGCACGCCTTTCTCGCTGTAGTCGTCGAGAATGCCGTCGAGATTGACTCCCTGATAGTTGTGGAGACCGGTCTGTGTGGCGTTGACCGGGGACATGGCAAGGTAGGTTTCGATGAAATCCTGGCGGAATTTTTCGGTATCGGGCGAATTCGTTCCGCGATTGCAGGATGCGAGGGCGAGGACGATGGGGATCATCCAGGCGTTACGCCAATACATCTTTCACCTTTGCGAGATCGGCCGAGTCTCCGAACTTAGCGCCCTTGAACGAGGGGTCGATTTGGCGGCAGAGTCCGGTGAGCACTGAACCGGCCCCCACTTCAACAAAGTCTTCAGCACCCAAGGAGCGGATGGCGCGGATGCAGTCCATCCAGCGGACCGGGTTGGGAACTTGCTGGTAGAGGCCCTCGCGTGCAGCGGCTGACGAGGTGACGGGTTCGGCTTTCCAATTGTTGATGAGAGGCATCTTGAGATCGGAGAAATGGGCGGCATCGAGATCCGGTTTGAGGCGCTCCTGCGCAGGTTTCATGAGAGGACAGTGAAAAGGAGCGCTGACGGACAGTTCTATGGCGCGTCTCGCTCCCGCTACTTTGGCGATATCCATGGCGCGCTCGACCGCTCCGGCGTGGCCGGCGATCACTACCTGCTCGGGCGAGTTGAAATTGGCGGCGGTGACAACCTCGCCGAGTGAGGCTTCGGCGAGGACGGATTCCAGCTTATCTTCGGGGAGTTTCAAGAGGGCGGCCATGGCTCCCACGCCTGGCGGCACTGCTTCCTGCATGTACTGGCCGCGCTTTCGAACCAATTGAAGGGCGTCAGGGAAAGGGAGCGATCCGGCTGCTACCAGCGCCGAATATTCTCCCAGACTGTGGCCGGCAACGAAATCGGGCGAGTAGCCATAATTTTGAAGAACCCGCCAGGCAGCAACGGAGACGGCAAGAAGCGCAGGCTGAGCATTTTCGGTTTGACGAAGCTCGTCTTCCGGACCATTGAAGCAAAGCTGAGACAAAGCGAATCCCAGTACGTGGTCGGCCTCGTCGAATGTCTCGCGAGCCAACGGCTCATGTTGGGCGAGAGCTTTGCCCATTCCGGCGTGTTGGGAGCCTTGCCCAGGGAACAAGAACGCGATCTTAGGCATGATTTGAAACGAGCGCGCCGGCTAAACTCCGAAGCAAGAGAGATGTGACGCGCAATCACGATTGTAGTGGGTGGAGTTCTGCTCCGGATGCGCTCCCTTGTGGTCACGGTTCGGAAACTGTCACCTGAGCCAGCGCTCCAACCTGCTCTGAACAAATTCGTGGTCTTGGAGATGGGGATAGCTCTGACAGACTCGATCGATCTCCTCAAGTTGCCCTGGCGAGAGGTCTTCGTTCGGATCAAGGCACCAGCGTCCGGTGAGTAGTCCTTGCCGCCGGAGGATCTCATGCAATCCAGCAATGCAGCCGGCAAATTGATTGTGCGCGTCGAATAAGACCGCATTGGCATCTGTAAGCGAAGCTGAGCGGGCCAGAATGTCTAGCGCTCGACGGCCACTCTCTTTTCGGCATCTTTGGATGTCTTCAAGCAATTCGACTGCTCGCCTGGTCCACACGGCCCACTGTCCCAGCAGGCCACCGGAGAAGTGAAACTCGCCGGCATCCAGGTGAAAATTCGTGAGCAAATCGGGGATGATATTGTCGTCGTTCCCGGTATACAGCGCAATCTCGGAGGCGCGTCCGCTGCCTGCGACTCCGCGAATGACGTCGAGTGTCTGGTAACGGTTGAACGGCGCTATTTTAATTGCAGCTACTGCCTCAATTTTGCAGAATTCCCTCCAGAACTGGTAGCTCAACGCCCGTCCGCCAACGGCAGGTTGTAAATAGAATCCGAACAGGGGTATGATTTCGCCAACAGCGCGGCAATGAGCGATTAATTCGGAGTCGCTTGCGTCTTTTAATGCTGCGAGACTTAGCAGTCCGAGATCAAACCCTGTTTTCCGCGCAAATTCAGCTTCGCGAAGCGCCTGCTTGGTACGGCCGCAGACTCCTGCAACCTTAACGAGCCGTCTGCCCGATTCTCGCTCAAACTCCTTCACGGTAAACGCAACCAGCCGCAAAACCGGTTCGAACAAACCAATGTGCGAATCTCGAATGGCAAATTGCGTGGTATGCACTCCGGCGGCAATGCCCCGCGCTCCCGCTTCCGAGTAGTATCGTGTCAGCGCCACCTGGCGCCGCTCATCCAGCTTTCGCTGAGCGTTCAGAGCCAGCGGGTGCGCCGGAATTACCGCGCCTTCAAGCAGAATCGCGTGTACTCGAGGATCGACTCTGGCAAGCGTGGCCACTAGTAGCTACCGTCAGTAACCTCAAAGTGCGTAGGCTTATGCAGGCTCTCGCCCCCGGCCGCAATCCACTCGGCTACCCACTCCCTCAACATCGAACCCGAAGTAGAGGGCGATCCCATTAGAGAATGGCATAGCGACGCATTGCTTAAGAGGGCGCTATTCCGTTCCTCACCGCATATTTGACACTCACGCCCAAACCGCGCCCCAAACCACTCGGCGATCTCTCGAACTCGAATCGTTTCCGCGCCCGTGACGTTGAGGATGCGCGGCGGTGAAGCGCAAAACTTCAGCGCCCGCAAGGCATATGAATTCGCATCCCTTTGCCAGATCGCGTTAAATGCGGGAACGGTGACATCCACGGGCGCGCCTGAATAGACTCTTTGAGCAATATCCACCATTACGCCGTAGCGGAGATCGACGGCGTAGTTCAATCGGAAGAGGAGACACTGCGTCCCATATTCATTGGAGCCGTATTCGAAAATGCGCTCTCTTGCCAGGCACGACTGCGCGTACTCTCCTACCGGGTAGGGTATGTCGCTCTCGGGCGAGCCTCCGGAATCGAGGGCGGTAAATCCGTATACGTTTCCTGTCGAGAAGGCGACAATGCGGCTCTTCCGATAGCGATATACGGCCAGTGCCGGAGCGATCGCATTCGTGGCCCAGGTGAGATCGGGCCGATCCGTCGAGCCAAACTTTCGCCCTGCCAGATAAAGGACGTTCCGGCACTCTGGCAACCGTTTTGCGTCGTCCGGATTCAGCAGGTCTAACGCCACTACCTCGACACCAGCAGCTTCCAAATCTCGCCGCGTAGCGTCAGATGCAAATCGCGACACCGCCAGCACTCGCTTGGCTATGCCGGCTTGGTCTGCTGCCCGTTTTGCCAGTTTGGCTAACGAAGGACCCATCTTTCCGCCTGCGCCGAGAACGAGAATGTCACCCTGCAATTCCCGGATAAACGCCCGGTCCGCCTCACCAGGTTCTGAGAGGCGCCGTTCGAGCTCTTCGACGGATTCCGCTCGATCTCGACGGATCATCTCGTATTCTCAACCGAATTCCGGACCACAAATCGCAAACACCGAGCTTACGTCACCGGCGTGCCGATTCTCGCCTCGCTGCATTCGAACAAACGAGCGCTCCTCGACAAATCCGTTTGCCGCGAGCCAATCGAGCCACGGCTGGCAATGTCTCGGCGCGTCGATGCCAAAACAAAGGCCGCGATTGTAATCGAGACATTGCGAAACGAGTTCTCGCGCAACACTTTCGCCCCGGGCAACCACGGGGCCGATTTGGTGAAACTGAAATCCAGGGCGTCCGAAGCAGTAGCCTCGTATGTTCAAGCCTACTATGCCAGGCTCGCCAAATACCCACGCGTAGGCCGGTGAACGCGCAAACAACGAATTCAGAATTACTCCCCGATCTGCTCCGAATACCTCGCGATCATAAGCAAAAATCTCCGGAAGGTCCTGTTCGCGCATTGGTCGTACTTTGCCGGTTTGTGCTGCTGCCTGTGCATGGCTGGCGTTTCTCGCGAATCGCGAGATCGGATACTCATCCGCGAAACCATGCAATTGATACAACTCCCGGCCGGCCGGCGTCGCGTCCAGGCGAACGCATGTCTTTTCGTTCAACAAGTCCAACGCTTCTGAAAGTAGTCTCGTCCCAATACCTGCCCGCCGGTGTTGTGGATCGACCAGCATCATGGCGACCCAGTTGAATCTGTTTTCGTAACTGATGGTCGCGACGGTGCCCACAACTTCGCCATTGGTCTCTGCCACACGGCAACCGCGCGGGCTTAGCTCAAGAAGTAAGGACCAATCGCGTTCCTCTTGGTTCCATCCGCTGCTACGGCAGAGACGCACGCCCGCCGCAATATCGTGCATCCGCATCTCGCGCGTGATTATCTGCGTCCGCGGCGCGTCCTCTGGCACATCGGCTGCCATCGCTCAGCTTTCATCGTAGGATGACAAGATGCGAATATTGGCCGCACTCTGGTTGGCCTCTATCCTTCATGCGGCTGATACTCTCGACGCGTTTGGATACCACTGGTCTGTTCCTGTTGCTTCCGATTGGAAGGTTCAGCAGCAAGACGGTTTGCAGATTTTAGGGCTTGTTACTCATAGGGGACCGGTTCCCGGCCCGCGACGGCCCATTCAGTTCGCATTGGCCGAGATGCCGGATCTGCAAAATGTAACTGTTGAGGCCGATGCAAAGCCGCTCGGCCATTCTTTGATTTTTGTCTTTGCCTATCGTGACCCGGCTCACTTCGATTACGCGCACCTATCGACTGATACAGCGGCAAAGCAGCCCGTTCACAACGGTGTTTTCCACGTCTATGGGGGTGAACGAGTACGAATTAGCGCCCCGGACGGACCTGCAGCTTTTTCGGCGAGCGGGCAATGGTATCACCTTCGGCTGAGGTTTAGCGGCAAGTCCGGCGCGGTAGATGTTGCGGTCGATGGGCAATCCGTGCCCGCGCTACACGCTGTCGATCTCAGCCTTCGAAGCGGTCGCGTGGGCATCGGATCGTTTGATGAAACGGGCGAGTTCAAGAACGTAAGAATTCAACCCCGTCCGTAACACCCAGTGGGTCAGTAGCGGCGTTCGCGTGCCTGTCTCAGTTCCTCGAGGTCACGCAACAGCGCGTCCCGGCTCCTTGCTTGAAGCACGTTCTTGTCGAGGATCGCTTTGATGCTGTCGATCGATTTATCAAGCTCGCCTTTGTCGAATTTGCCTTTCGTTAGGTGGCGATCAAAAGTTGAGAGATGCCCCTGGGCGTTGAGATAGCGGTCGCGCTGATCACCTTTTTGATGTTCCTCTTGTGCCGCCAGCCGAAGATCGCTTTGGGTTCGATCAACCACAGCCCGAAGCCCACCGCCGTATGGCGCCGGATACTCCGGTCCCCCCGCTGGATATTCCTGTCCCCATGCTGCTCCGGCCACCGCCAGGGGCACAGCACCGCCCGCGAGAAAAGCAATGCTCCATGAAAGAACCGCTAACGTCTTAGTGAGTGGTTTCATTGATGTCCCTCTCCTTGTCCTCCATTAGTAAAGACGCGAATCGCGGGAAACCATATTCGTGAGAGATAGTGGTTCCGCATTAAATTTTTCTAAGTAGTGTGGGAAGGTCATTTCAATAGCGTGGACGGCGCTGCTCCAGCAATATTGGCTGACGAACATGCAAGATTCTGCCTCCAGAAGTACTGCTACCACCAAACCGGCCTATTCAAGAATACAGGCCGGCTTGGTGGCATGAACCAGGTTACCTAGAGGATGATAAATCTAGCAGAATGCCGAAATACCCGTGCCTACTTTTTACCGGCGCGTGCGGCCGTCGCCGTCGAGACGCTTACCGTCCAAATTTACTCAAGGCAGGTTGAATCGGCGGTAGACTGTGCTCCATTGCTATGGGCCTCGGTACTACGGTCGAGCGTATGCCGCGTCCGACAACGCCTTCATGACACCGGCGCTCAGAGTCGTCATGATAGAGGATGTCACAGTTCTGAGTTGCTCGTACATTTTCTCTCCTACTCCGTCTTTCAATGCACCATGGCTGATCCCGTTTCGAATGCTCAACAGCCTGTTGATCTCAGGCGCGTAGCTGTCAAACTGGTCATGAGGCAGTCCAAGGCGATATAGATTCTTTCTCAGAACAATAGGCGTCAGATTTGATTCGGTGTCGACGACATAATCAGGGATGTTGACCTGCTTCCTTTCAATCTCTGCGAGCCGTTCGATGAACTCTCGCTCACGAGCAAACCGGTGCAGCTTGAAGTCGTCGGGGAGTTCTCGGCGAAAGAGGGCAGACTTTTTCTGTGGATTGTTAAGGCTTGTAAACATGTCGGCCAACGACGCAGCCGCAATTGCGTAATTTGCCTTTCCGCAGGTTATGGCAGTACGATTTACAGCAGAAGCATATAGCATAAAGGCAAACTTGGAGAAACCCTCGAAATGTGCGTACAGCAGCAGGATGAGCGCTCGCCGGTACCGCTTCCGTTCTTCTTCGCTTGCAATGCTCGACCCGCGATTCTGAAAATCTCTGATCTCTTCTTCGCGCCAAGCTCGATCTTCCTCGAGTTCGGCGCGGAGTTCAGCTAGGTTCATAAAGGTACTTCAACGCGAGTTTGAACGAACGAAATACGCTCGCTCAGTTGGCCTGGAGAATTTTTTCCGCCGCCCGTAGTGAGCCGGATGAAGGCGGGGTCGAGTTTGATGGAGGTTAGCACTTCGGTCAACACGCTCATCTGAGCGGCATCGTCCGGATTCAGAGTAAGAACCCGGGACTGAATACCTAGAGTCAACGCTTCAAAGTGGTACACACTGAACCCCCGTGTCAGCCCATTACGTGCCTGATTCGCATATGCGAATGCTCGATCTCCTAGGGTGTTATTAAGTACTGCGAATGTCCGCTCGAAGGTGGTTCGTTCGGCGGAATAATCAAAGGTCAGCGAATCTGCTGGATCGGAAACCTTTTCCATGTACTCGGTGAGGAAATCTCCTACGTCATGCTTGAACGCTGGACGATAGTTCTTCATCGCAAAGAATCGCAGTACGAGTTCTTGATCAAAAGCTCCTAGTCGGTTCTGTTGAGACAAGCCGTCGGTCGTGATCATAAAGGAATCCACGCGGCTCAATTCAATAACAAAGTCGTTAAAGACTGGATCAAGCAGCCTGATTGTGCAGTTGCGGAGCTGCTGAGCCGTAAGCAATTGTCCGCCTGTGTTAAGCCTCTTGAACATGTGGTACTTGAAACGCGGATCGCTTCCTTTCCGTACTACCTCGACCCGAACAAAGGCGCGTTTCAGTCGGATCTGCAATGCCGTTCCGAGATCGTCGAAAGTCTTACCGTTCAATTCTTGAACTATGTCGCAATCAACAAGTACCAACTTCTCGCCCTTATGCACTGGAGGATCGAGGTGAGTTGCTTCGAGTTCGCCGCGAAGATGCAGGTAAGACGAGATGCGCTGCAATCCGTCAATCAGTAAGTACCGACCTTCTTCTTCCTCAATCACGTATATTGGGGGCACAGGCATTTCCAGCAGCAGCGATTCAATAAACCTAGAACGAGACCCTTCCGACCACTGAAACAGTCGTTGATAGTCTGGACTGATATCCAACTCATTAGTCTTGTGCATGTCTAGGATTTCATTGAATGAGAGATCCAGACTTTGCGTGTGAACCTTCGCAAGTTTGCTATCGATAGCGCTGATGAGCTCGATAACTTGCTGATCCTGCGTGCTCGGCATAGAGATGTGTCTAGTTCTTGCCGAAGCACAGTACCGACTCGACTGCGAAACTGTGCGTTCGATACTGTCTGGACTTGGTGTTTATATTTGCTAATGTTCGCGACATGGGAAAGTCATCACGGCGACCGAGAAACAATCCGTGCTTGCTAGCAAGATCGGCGAACATTGCAGGGAGATTTGCCCTTATATCTTTAAAGTAGGAATCTTGGACTACGATAATGCATTTCGCAGTTGGCTTCATACAACGCGCTACTTCTCGCAACGAGCGGTCAATTCCGGAAAAGTATTGTACGTAAGTTTTGTAGTAATATGACTTTGCAGCTTTTGACGGATGGCTTCGGACTTGCTCCAAGAATGTGCTGCATGAAATCCCCCATGAGGGCTCCACGCTCGGAATCTTTGTGTGAATGGTTGGCGTGCCGATGAGCCGCGATCGGAGCGTCTTGAGTTCCGTGTCAAGGCTCAGGCCTAGGATGGCAAGTTCAGGCGACGTGGAAATCGCGTAATCGATTCGTGTGCAGTACGGAGGCGACGTCAGCACCAGATCCACGCTAGAGTCTGCGACCGGTAGATTGTCCGATGCCGCCACTTCGATTGTGTAGTTTGCGTCGATCGTCTCCCATTGGGGTGGCTCGTTCAGGATGCCCGTCTTCATGTTCGTAACGTACTGTTGGAATAGGAGCCAGACATTCTCGAATGCAGGTCTAAGTCGCGCCTGTGGCGTGCGTGGCCGCCGCACCCACGTGGGATTCGACGGGGTAAACTTTTGGAGCAAATGACGGACGGATCTGAATAAGGCCACGTAGAAGAATGCGGCAACGGCGGAGAGCCCAGATATGTCAGCGAGAGCGACCGATAGCGAGTCCGCCGAAACCAGTAGCGCGTGAATGGCTCGCTCAATGGATCTAACAGCGATTGCCGAGTCGGCGACGAACCAAGTGAGAAGAGGGTCAGTGGGACCGCACTCAACCTGTGATTCTGTCGACTTCCTGGCAAGGTCCGCAAGCAAGGGAGCGACGCTCGGGAGTTCGACTCGCGGGAACAATCGAGACCGCGCGACAACGACCATGACAGGATTAAGGTCGAAACCAAGTATGCGGTGCCTGTGTAGCGACGCAGCAGCTGTTGTCGTTCCGCTTCCGTTCCAGGGGTCCATACAGGACGACCCCTGCTGGAGGCCTGACGTCCGCAGTAGCACCCTGGCAAACTCGCCCGAGAACCCCGCGTAATACGGAAACCAGTCGTCTCGATCCCGAAGCGTCGAAGATCGACGCTTCGGATTGACTATTACGAACTGATCCCACATCTGCGTCTGGGTGATTCGTCTCCGGATGTTGCGCGAACTAATACATAATACCGAATCCCAGGTCTTGAAGAGATAAAGTGCCAATTTCCGGCGGTCAAAGCCGTCCGTCAAAGGCAGACCCCCCAGGGGTGGGCAGGTAGCCAAGGCATGTAACCTGCCCACGCCTGCGCGCCTACTTTTTACCGGCGCGTGCGGCCGTGGCCGTCGAGACGCCGGCCGAGCTGGGTTCGAGCGCACTTAGCAGCGCTGTTCCGTTCGGACTGCCGAGGCCTGAGCAGGGGTCCCAGCCCGTGGCCGCTTGAAAATATCCGTTGTTGCCCTGAGTAATGTCGTTGAATGCGGACTCACCGATCTTGTAGATCAACGGATTCAGATATCCGGCCGGAGTTCCGAGTTTCTGATTGATTAGAGCAATCAGTCCGGCCCACAATGGAGCAACTGCGCTCGTACCGCCGATTACGGTATCTTGGCCGTCAACCCTGACGTTGTAGCCCGTCGTTGGGTCGGCATCGCCCGCCACATCAGGCACGCCTCGACCGGCAAAACCGGTTTGCGGCTGCTTGGGCACGTTGACGTTCTGCTGGTAGGTAGGCAGCGGGAAATAGCGGCTTACTCCGCCTCCGGTTGCGCCTTCATTCGAGGCAAGCTCGTTCCAGACCGTTTCCGACGAAATCGCGTTTCCGCTTGCCTGAAGAGTGGTGCCCCCACAACTCAAAGCATACGGACTGGCGGCTGGGAAATCGACATGCTGCTGACCGTCGGTTTCGCCGTCCGTCGAGCCATCGTCGCCCGCTGCGACAGTGACGGTTACGCCGAGGGCGGCCGCGTCTTGAAGAGCGGCGTTCATCGCATTCCGCGACTGCTCGGTCCAAGAATCCTCGGGTCCGCCCCAGCTGATGGAAACAATGGAGGGTTTTCGCGTAGTGTCGTGCACGGCTTGCGAGATGGCATCCACGAAACCCTGGTCGGTGTTCGGCGTAAAGTACACAGCGATACTGGCTCCGGGCGCAATCGCTCCCGCAACTTCGATGTCGAGTTCTACCTCGCCATCGGCGCTGCCACCGGGTTGATTGGTGCCGCCATCGACGGAAACCGCGGTCACGGACGGACCTTGCCCAAGCCCGAGACCTGAGAAATACGTGCTCAAATCGCTCGCTTGATACCCGCCGCCCAACTCAATGATGGCGATGGTTTCACCGGCTCCCGTCAATCCGGCCGGAAAATCGTACAGCTCCGCAATCTGAAGAGGGCTGAATGAAATAGGGGGTGTCACTTGTTTTTTATGCTGCCGGAAATGCGGTTTCGCGATGGGACGGTTATCGAGACCAAGCACGGCGATCACCGCGGGCTGCAGCGCTTCGGGCAGGCACACGCTGCCCTCGCGGCCGCGATACTTGAGGCCGCGCCGAGGAACCTCGTAGATGCCGAGCTTCACCTGAAACGCTTCCTGCATGCGCTGCGCGGTTCCGGCTAACACCAATCGGCGCGATGCTTGGTGGCTTTCGATAACGGTCAGGCCATTAGCGTGGGCGAAACTTTCGACCGCCGCAATATCCTTCGGGTTGGCTCCGTGAACCTCGCCGTAATGCTCGCGGCGAATCGCGGCCCCAAGCTGGCCAGCGTGCGGAATGGCCGGATCGCCGCCCTGACGCCGCAGGACCAGCGTGACCCTGATTTCGTCTTCGTCCTTCACGGCGCTAATGTACTTTGCGCCTGGGACGGGTTCCCGATTGCTACCTGGAACCGGAATGCATTTTGTGCTGCTCATGTATTGCCTCCTGTGCTTTGCCGCACTCTAAACTTTGAACAAAAAGTGGCCTCTTTTCAAGAAGAATGTTCAGCTTTTTGTCCGAAATAACATGGCAATTTTAGGGCCAGTGCCAGGCGCGGCTGCCCAGCTTGTCATTGCAAAGCCTCGAGAGCGGGCTGAACCCATGAAAACAAAAACTTCGAGATCGTGGGGAATTGCGCAGCCAAGATGCTTAATACGGGCAGCGCGCCATAACTGACCAATTTCAGATAAAATCCTTTGTTCAATTCACCCTCTTCGGTGCCGCCCAGGCGGCTCAGGATGACATCGCGTTCCATGCCGGCCATGCATCGCCAAACCACGTAGGCAAGCCCGGCGAACAGCAAAATCAGAAACTGGCCGATCAACCGGGGCGCTTGAAAATCGTAGCAGCTCAGAGAGAACGTCAGAATTACAAAGCCCAGAGACAGGAACCACAGCAGATTCTGGATTTGGCGCACGCCATAGAGGGCGAAGGCGGAAAGATGATAGGCCACGAAGCGTTGGGCCAGATCGTGAAATGTTGCCCGATCGCCGGCGCCTGAGCCCGCGCCGACCGCACTGGTTAGCATTTCACCGGAATTCGAAACTGTCAGGCAGGTTTCGCGCCAGTAGGGAGACAACACCTGTTTAGAAATCTGGTCGGAGATGAGGCCACCGGCGTGCTTCAGACGCCGGAACTGAGTTCTGACGTCACGCCTGGCGACAAACTCGTCCGTTCCCTCAAAGCTCAGCAGCTTTTTTAGAGCATCGCGATAGCTGATATACCAAAGCTCAACGTCTTCCGCGTGAATTTCGTTTGCTATGTCCGGCGCGGTTCGAATCAGGAGGTGCATGTCGTGAAGGGTCCTTGCTGATTGGATTGGAATATCCAGCGACAAGAGATTTAAGCGGCGTGCCCAGATGGGACCTTTGTGCCCAACTTCAGTTACCTGCGTAAAAGCGCGCGCGACCGGCAGCGCGTTCAGGCTCGCAAGAAAGGAATGGAACCATCCCCAAATCGATCGAATCTGCCAGCAGGTGAGGACTAATGCTGTCGCGAGGGCGAGCTGAAGCGGAATGCACAAGATATCGTAGGCGCGGCCGTCAATGGATGCGAGATTCACGGGAACTCGAATCAGGAAGCACACCAGCGCAAAGCCAACGATTAAGACGATGGTCCCAATGCGGTACTCCTTCCAACACATTCCCAAAGGTGCCATCAACAGGCGATTCATTTCGCGGCGCGACTTCCTCAGCGTTCCTTCGAGCGCCGTATCGAATGTGCTGGTGAACACTCTCGGCCGCTGGCTGGCGATGAGATGAAAGCGCCTCAGATGAACAAGAGCGAAGACCAGGAGCGCAACTCCGACAGCCAGAATCGGAAGGAGTGGCGAAGATCCGAATTGCATCTCGACACTGCGAAAGGAAAAGAAGAAATTCGAGTCATTGCCCGAATAGCAACAATACGCCCAGATGGAAATGGCGGCGAGGAAGACCAGCGCGGAGAGCAGGGCTGCGCGACGCGCTTCGGACCGTTTCGAACACCCCAACCGGGCGATGGCAATCCACGCTGCCGTAGATATGGATGCGCCTGCGCCCGCGATCGACAGGACTTGAAGCGCTAGTGCGGGATACTGGCGCTCGTGAAATGGCCACGGAATATACAGCACCAATTGGAGGAATGCGAGCGCAAGCAGCACGAGAAATAGAAAGAACTGGCGGGCCAAATCGGCCATCCAGCCCTTATCGGGCGCGAAAAGATCGAGAGAAACGGCAGGCAGGATGCGTGGCCAAGTAGCCAATCAGGCAACAGAGCATGAGACTGCACGCTGAGACCGTGACCACCGCCAAAACCCACGAACGCGATGGGAGCGGAAGCTGGAATGTTGTGCCTGTTTTCACGCCGTCTTCGAACCAACCCGGGTTTCGCGTAGACGTGAACACGCGTACAGGTGAAAACCCGGAACGATTGAGTAGCATCAGCCAGGCAGGAGGATGAGAGGAGCCGGTCCAGCCATAATCCTCGAGGCTGGTTTTTTGGACATTGGCCGTGTGGCTTGAGACCGGCGCTGAAAGCAGCATCGCCGTGGCGTTATACACGCCTTCGGCGTTCATGTCTGTGAAAGTGACCCCCGTCCGCGGATCGTTCATCCACCTCGTGCGATCAAAAAACAGCGGATAGGTCGAAAGGGCTAAAATGCCGTTCAGCGGCTCGGTCTGGAGCGCCTGTACAAAGAGTAGATCGGGGAAAATCACCACCAGCCTGGTATCGGGGCATTGCTCCCGGATCACCTTAGCCACAAACAGCAGGTCCAGCACGTTAGTTGCTCCGGCTTCGACCATGCGGATGTGATTGCGGCGAATCTCGTTCGCGATTTCCTGCATAACCGCGTTTTGCGAGAGCGGCGTCTGTGTTTCTGAGAACACCGGCACGCTATCTTCGCCTGTGTCTGCATCTTTCAAGGAGAAATTGATATCGGGTACCGGCGCGTTCTGGTCCTTTGTCTGCGCCACTACATCCCGATAAGCGTTCCGAAGGTGTGAAATCTCGCGGGGAAAACGGAATAGGCGCACGCCCTGGCATGCGGCGCGGCCTTTGCTGCCTGCTATCGTGAATGCGTTTCCGTACCCGGATTCACCTTCAATGAGAAATGCTGCGTTCTGAGGAGGCACATGTAAGCTCTCGAGCGTTTCGCAAAAGTGAAGCTGTTGATCGGCGACACTCTCGTTCGCGCTATTAAAGTCAGAAGCGGCGTCGCGAAGCATGTTGGCACCGGGTACGCTGGTCGCGGTTCCGCTGCGGATTACATAATCCTGCTTGGCCTTCGTGTACCGGCTTTGGTCGTCTCTAATCAGCTCCGTCAATGAGTAAAACGATCCGGAAAAGCCAGGCCCCAGGATGCGAACCGGGCCGGAATCCTGGAATGCTTCCACGTAGGCGCGAGCCATCTTAAATTGGAGGCCGTTGATGCCGCTGGTTGGCGTTTCGCCCACTACGAAGACAAACAACACGCGTCCGTCCCGATGGCCTTCCTTTGTTTGATGTCGGAAGATGAGAAGTCCTGGCTGCAGCTCCTGGTCCCGAATGCTTTTCCGCTCGTCGCGCCGCGTGTCCGGGTCTGGTTCGGAAGGATTCGGCGTGTCATTCCAAGGAAGCCATTGCCCGGCAAATTCCCAGCCGCTATTACCCGCTCCTTCTTCAATAGCGTTGATCGTGGAGTCGGTTGTCAGGCCGAGCCGCGTCCGCAAGGGATCGGCAACCGTTGCGATTACGAATTCGAAGTTGTGTTCTCCCTGATTCAGGCCGAAGAATGTTTTCAAGCTCTGCCGGCAGATTGCTCGAATTGCGCACGCGGAGACGTCGCTCACCTGAAAAAGATTCAGACGGGCGCCGTCCGGGTCCGGCAACGCGGGGTCATCGGCGTACAGAAACTCCCGCGAGGCAAGCCATGGGCCTTCGAGATGCTCGCCAGTGAGGTCGGACTGCGATTGCTGTTGTGCGGCCTTGGGCGATTCGACGGGTTTAGCAATTGCGGCCGGCGTCCGCGCGTTCTTGACGCTTCCGCCGGGCCTGCCTTCCTGTGCGGGAGGATACGAAACATGTACCGCAAGCGCTAATAGAGCCAGCACTCCCGCCGACAGACCAAGGTTCTTTTCCATTCCCCAACATCCGAGTCCACCCAAACTCGCGTCGGGGACCTCCGCTCTCCTTGTGGAAATCAGCTATGCAAGTTGAGGGCCGTTGAGGCCTGAGGGAGCCTCACTTACTTCCTGAGATAGCGCTGCTGCACACTCCCTCTTAGGGCGCTCACGCTTCCGGCTCCGTTTCAACATTGCGGACAACGGGGCTTGATCAGGAGCCCCGCGAAAATGCCGATCTTTTACACCTCCGCCCCTTCGGGTTTGATAAGCGACGGCCGGCTTGCAAAGCGGTACTTCACCAGCGTCCAGAGAGCTTCGATTCCATCCCTGGCTCGGATCTTCTTTCCTTCCCCGATGCCGCGGGCGTTATAACTGATCGGCTCTTCGTGAATCGCGTAGCCCAACCTGCGGAGCTTTGCCGTGACCTCCGGACAAAACTCGAACCTTCGGCACTCTAAGCGCAACTGTTTCAGGGCCGGCGCGCGGAACGCCTTGTAGGCGGTCGCTTCATCGGTTAGGCGAGCTCCATAAAGGAGGTTTGCGGCGGCGGTCAGAATGTGATTGGCGATGCGGTTCTTCATGGCCATGCCGTGGGGCGCGCCGCGGAATCGCGATCCGTACACCACATCGGCTTCGCCGCGCAGAATCGGCAGGACCATCGCGGCGTAATCTTTCGGATCGTATTCGAGATCGCCATCCTGGATCAAAACAATCTCGCCTGAAGCGAGACCGATGCCAATCCGCAGGGCCGCGCCTTTACCTTGGTTCACGGCCGAATGATGCGCCACGACCAGCCCGCTGCGCGACTGCTCGCCCAGGGCTTGCGTGGTTCCGTCGGTAGAGCCATCGTCAACGACGATTACCTCTTTCGAACATCCGTTTGGCAATGGCGCTTGCGCCACGCGTTCCAACACCTGGTTAAAAGTCCGGAACTCGTTGTAGACCGGAATGATGATCGAGATTTTCAAGATTTCTCAAGAACCGCAAACAGCGATTGCCCGAACGGCGGCCGAATGAATTCTTCTGCCCTCGAGATAACGGGCACGAAATAGCGGTCAAATACTTTGATCTGAAACTCCGATTGAACTTCCCGCCGCACGATGCGCGCGTTCGCCCACCAGCCGAAAAAGCCGATCGAGTTGATGTGGTGCATCTTCCGGATGCGCAGCCCGGCATCATGCGCGACCGCCCGGAGAGAGTCGCGGGTATATCGCCGATAATGCCCCAGATTGCGGTCAATCGGTCCGTAAAGGGCGGGGAACGCCGGCACTAACAAGATGATGACGCCCCCCGGCTCGAGTATCGCCGCCATACGTTCAAGAGCGCGGCGGTGGTCCTCGATATGCTCGAGTACGTTCAAACACACACAGGAATCGGCGTGGAAGCTTCTGAGGGCGAGCACATCGCTCGAAGTCACCTCGCCCACAAGCGTATGCAGGTTCGGTTGATGCGGATACCTTTCTCGCAGCCGCTCGATGCATTCGACTTCAATATCCAATGCCACGACTAGTTCGCGGTCCAGCAACATATGGGTGAAATTGCCAACGCCGCAGCCGACTTCCACCACTCGCTGTCCCAACTCGCGGCGAACCAGTCTACCCTGCCAGGCGAAGTAATTCTTCGCCTTCGACATCTTCTCGAGATCGTCCAGAATGTAGGTTGAGCTTTGCACCGTGTCTCTTATTACAATCCATAATGCGTCTGCGGAGGGCCGCCGATTATCGAATATCCAGATTTGATCGAGCTTTGCTGGATCGCTCTGCTCGTGTCCCTGGCCCTTTTCTGGAAGCCGTTCTTCGGACCGGCTGCGCGGAAACTGGCTGCAAGACCCTGGTTCTCGATCGCGCTACTAGCTTCGCTGCCTGTCGCGCTGCGGCTTTTACTGCTTCCTCATCATCCGGTACCCATACCTGACGTGTACGACGAGTTCGGCCATCTTCTCGTTGCCGATACTCTGCGGCATTTCCGGCTTGGCAACCCGCCGCATGCTTTGTCCCAGTTTTTCGAGACATTTTTTGTACTTCAACAGCCAACATACAGTTCCATCTATCCGCTCGGGCAGGGAATTGCGCTCGCTTTCGGCTGGACGCTGTTGGGTTTGCCATGGGCGGGTGTTCTTCTGTCAGTGGCCGCTTTCTGCGCGTCGTGTTATTGGATGTTGCGCGCCTGGACAACTCCGGCCTGGGCACTGGCGGGAGGAATGCTTGCGGTCATTGAGTTTGGACCGCTGAATCCGTGGATGAACTGCTACTGGGGAGGCGCGTTGGCTGCGGCGGCGGGATGTCTTGTCTTCGGCTCACTCCCGCGGCTTCGCTTTCGCCATGGGCACGACGTACGGGATGCGGTGCTGCTCGGGCTGGGCCTGTCGATTCACGTTCTCACGCGCCCGTATGAGTCCGTGTTTCTGCTCTTGAGCGTAATTCTGTTTTTTGTGCCGGAGCTGCGCCGTCCTGGAACGCTCTTGGCGTTACGCCGCCCGGCCCTGGTTACGGCGATTTGCGTTCTGCCCGCCGTTGGACTCACCTTGCTCCAGAACAAGCAGGTGACCGGCTCTTTTACCACCCTTCCCTATCAATTGAGCCAGTATCAATACGGCGTTCCCGCGGCGCTCACCTTTCAGGGGAACCCGGTTCCGCACCGGGAGCTGACGCCGCAGCAGGCGCTCGACTACAAAATGCAGACCGCCTTTCATGGGCCGGGGAAGGATACAGTACGCTCGTATCTGCTTCGGATGGAATACCGAGTCCGCTTCTACCGATTTTTCTTCCTTCCCGAGTTGTATCTCGCGCTGCCTTTTTTTCTGTGGCGCGTAAGTGAATGGCGCTACGCGTGGGTGGCCGCTACGTGCCTTCTCTTTGCGCTCGGTATTAACTTTTTTCCAGCATTTCAGTTTCATTACCTGGCCGCTTGTACGAGCTTGTTTATTCTCATCAGTGTTGCCGGACTTGAGCGGCTTGCCCGTATTGTGATTTATGGCCGTCCGGCAGGCTACGAAGCGGCGCGATTGCTGCTTTGGCTTTGCTTTATCCACTTTTGCTTTTGGTACACCGTCCACATCTTCGAGAATGGTCCGCTTAAGGCTTTACGCGAATTCGAAACGTGGAATGGCATTAATCACGAATCGGCCGATCCGCGCGTTGTAGTGAATCGAATGATCGACAAAACGCCCGGGAAGTTGCTCGTTTTTGTTCGTTACTGGCCGCAGCACATTTTTCAAAAGGAGTGGGTCTGGAACGCGGCCGATATTGACGGCGCGCGCGTTGTGTGGGCTCGCGATCTGGGCTCGGACGAAGACCAGAAGCTGATCCGATATTTTCCCGGCCGCCGGGTGCTGCTGCTTGAGCCGGATGCTCGCCCGCCGCTTCTCGGGCCGTATACCGGCTCATCGCCTACAAACCTTGACGAACCGAAATAAATCCCGGCGCATCCCTCGCTTCTGGGTTGGAGACGACGCATGACTGAGAGACCCTTTTTGACCACGAGAAGGAATCTTGTCCTTTCCGCAATCCCGTTGCTCGCCAGCTCTGAAATCGGCGCGCGCGCAAGACTCCAACCAGAAGCCCACATTCTCGTCGGAAGTGAAGGTCGTCAACGTTTTTGCCACGGTTCGGGACAAAAAGGGAAAGATTGTTACAGACCTAACGAAGGACGATTTCACGCTAGCCGAAGATGGACGTCCGCAGACGATCGCGTATTTTTCGAGACAGAGCGACCTTCCGCTGACTTTGGGCCTTTTAGTGGATACGAGCGGAAGCATGCGGCGTGTGATTGAAACCGAGCGTGAAGCCAGCCACACTTTCCTCGAGCAGGTTCTGCGTCCGGAGAAAGACCAGGCGTTCTTGATCCACTTCGACCGGGAAGTTGAGTTACTGCAAGACCTGACTTCGTCTCGCAAGCTGTTAGAACAGGCGCTGAATGAGCTGCAGGTTGCTAATTCCGGCAGGGGCGGTGGCGGAGGATCTGGGGGATCTGGCGGCGGCGGGCCATACGGAGGATCGGGCGGCGGGCAGGGTCCCTACGGCGGCGGAGGAGGGCGCGGCGGCGGAATGCGAATGCACGGCGGCACTACGCTGTACGATGCCGTTTTGCTCGCGAGCGACGACCTGATGAAAAAGCAGACGGGCCGGAAAGCGCTCGTTCTTCTGACCGATGGCGAAGACAATGGCAGCAAAGTATCGCTGGAAGATGCGGTTGATTCGGCGCAACACGCCGACACGCTTGCCTATTCGGTTCGCATTGCCGACAACGAGGGCTTCGGAAGCCAGATGGGCGGTATTGGCATGGGCGGTCCTGGCGGGTGGGGACGCGGCGGCGGTCGAGGGCGCGGACCTATGACGAACCGGCCGGACGGAAAGAAAATTCTTCAGCAAATCTCGAAGGAGACCGGCGGATCGTATTTTGAAGTTTCGAAGAAGGAACCCATCGATCAGATCTATAGCCAAATTGAAGACGAACTGAGAAACCAGTACAGCATTGGCTATGTTCCCCAGAAGTCGAATGCTGGGGCTGGTTACCGAAAGATCGAGGTTACGGTGAAGGAAAAATCGTACAAAGTGCAGGCGCGCGACGGCTACTACGCGACCGCCTGACGCTTCATGGCAACAAGCCGCCCCGGCTTTCAACGTGCCGTATGAACCCTTCGGCCTGATTGAAGCCGCTCTCCATGCCGCGAAATCCAGTCACAGCCGATTGCATAGCGTAATAGCGGTCCGGCGTTTGGGAAGCGTGTGCATAACAGGCCGCGCGCTTGCGAGCTTCGACGGCGGCAATGTCTACATAATCGGTTGGCGAGAACATAAGCGTGTCTTCGCCATTCGAGACCTCATAGTAATAGAACGAGAACGCTCTTTTCATTCGGCGCCACGCGTCGTAGGCCAGCATGGAGATGGCGCGGTGGTCGCGGTGACCGTCAATCGGCCAGTGGGTAAACAGCACATCTGGCGCTTCGGCTTGAATTAGCCTAAAAAAATCGTCGTAGTGCGTGTTGTCGACGATGGCATGGCCGTCGCATTGGTCCGCAAAGGCTGGCTGCGCTCTCAAAATCTCGCAGGCCTTTTCCGCCTCTTTTACGCGCAGCCCTTCTAGGCCATTCGAGCCCGCGCCGCAATCAATCTCGCCGCGATTGAGATACAGGAGTGTGACCCGGTGTCCACGATCGGTATAACGGGCAATGGTCCCTCCGCAGCCATATTCCGGATCGCCGGGGTGTCCGCCCGTCACGACAACTTTCAGTTTTCGGGTTTCTTCATTGGGCGGCACAAGGGTAGCAGTAGAGCTTAAGAGAACGTCGCGCCGGGAAATCAGCTTCATCTCTCGATTCTGCAAAATTACCGCACGCCCGGCGGCGACCACTCATGGAACGACTACAGACTTAGCGCTTCCCGAAAACGGGCCGACTGACGCCGCGACATCTCGATTGTCTTTCCGCCACGCAGGATTATCAGGAGGTTTCCGCCGACCGTAGGCTCGACGCTCGCCACCCATTTTAGATTGACAATGTGCCTGCGTCCCGCACGGAAGAAGACGTTGGGGTCGAGCCGTTCTTGCAAAGCCGCGAGCGAACGCGAAATCAGCGGCCGCTCATTCGCGAAGTGCAGGCGCGTGTAGTTCCCTTCTGACTCGAGCAGGAAAATGTCCGCAACGCGCACTAGCCAGCAGCGTTCTCCATCCTTGACGAACACTTGCTCGAGGCGTGACTGGATCTCGCGCGTGCGAAGCTTAGCCACAGCCGCGGCTAATCGGGCCGGAGCCACCGGCTTTACCAGGTAGTCGAGCGCGCTTACCTCAAACGCCTTTAGCGCGTATTCATCGTAGGCTGTGGTGAAGATCACTTGTGGTACATCGTCCAGGCGCTCGAGGAGATCGAAGCCGCTCATTCCAGGCATACGTATGTCGAGAAACAGAACGTCGGGTTCGAGCCGGCCGATCAGTTCCAGCGCCTCTTCGACTGTGCGAGCTTCGCCAACGATTTCGATTTGCGCATGGGCGGCAAGTAATCGCCGCAGCTCCTGCCGTGCCATTCGCTCATCGTCGATGATCAGCGCCTTCATGCAATCGCTGGGATCAGGATAGTGGCGGTCACACGGCCGTCGCCACGCGCGCCCAGTTGCAGGCTCGCCTGCTCGCCATAAAGGATACGGAGACGCTCTCGCGCATTCGTAAGGCCGATCTGTGTCGAGCCCGGCCGAGGGTCCCTCAGACTTCCCGTGTTCTCTACCTCAATTCGTAATGCGCCGCCTTCGAGAACCGCTCGAATATAAAGGTCGCCGCCAGAGGGAACCTCTTCAACGCCGTGCTTAATCGCATTCTCTACCAGCGTTCCGAGCAGCATGGGAGGCACCGCGGTTTGCCGAACGGCCTCGTCTACCTCGAGATGAACCCGCAATCGATCCTCGAAGCGAATCGATTCGAGCGCCAGGTAGTCCGAAACCGCTTCCAGCTCGCTTTCGAGCGGCACCGTATGCCGCCGATCCTTTTGCAGGTTATAGCGCAGGATATTGGCGAGCCGCGTGACCATATCCTGTGCCTGCACCGGGTCCTCGCTAATCATGCCTCGGATCGAGTTGAGGCAGTTGAACAGAAAATGCGGATTTAGTTGGGCTTCGAGGGCGCGCAGTTCAGCGTCGCTAAGGGCGAGCTTCATCTGCATCTCGTTGCGCTGGGCTTCGCGCGAGTGGCGAAGAGTGGTAATCGTCAGATAGAGGATCGTCCAGATGGTGTCGATGATCGACACGCCCATGAACATAAATGCGATGGAAGAAGGGTGACTCCATACGCCGAGCCGGCCTTCGATAGTTGTATAAACTCCCACAACCAGAGCGCTCTGCACCGCGCCGATTGCGACGCTCGCAGCCGCAAGCCGTGCTAGCGCCCGAAGTAGCGGAAGGCTGGTCCAGTGGCGGCGGTGAATCTGGGCGCGCAGCAGATGCGTCAGGCCGATGCTGTACAGGAAAAAGAGGAGATAGCCAATAATGATGCTCGGCCGCCAGCCATTGTCTAATACCGCTGTCGACAGCCCAATCGCGCTGTAAGCGCTCCAGCCGGCGACTTGGCAAGCCCAGTATTGCGCCTTTGTTCTCTTCATGAACCTATTCTTCAGAAATTCCATTTTGTTGCGCGCGATTTGTGATGGATGGTTTGCCCCGCTGATGGACGGTTTCCGCCCCAGGAATTCATCGACGCCCCCGCGTCGAGGCAATTGATGGGCCCCTTGCTGCAGCCCAAACAAGCGAAGGTTAGGCATAATCCGAGGCTATACCCTGAGAGTTTTGCCTTTTCTGTGCATCTAGTGGTGGATTCGCGCGTAAAGATAAAGTATTTTTTACTTATTTGGAAATTTTTCTATGTAAAATATTTACACACGTCAGCTTTTGGAGTATCTTGTACTAGAACCTGTAGTACTAAGTAAGCGATTGCAATCGCCATCGAGTATCGAAGGTTAGCGTGACGCCCGCGGGCGAAACGATTCGGGCCCTGTCCAGCGGCTCCAGTTTTTCAGGGAGACAACATGACGACGACCGCAACACAGCAGAACCAAAGTTGGACGAGTGATGCCGAAACTATCGTCCGGTTGATTCAGGCTGGCGATCCCCGGGGCGAGGAGATGCTGTATGCCGCGTTCACGCGCGGGCTTCGATATCTGGCTATCCGCAAGGTTGGCTACGAGCAGGCGGACGAATGCGTGCACGACACATTCATTGCGCTGGCGAAAAAGATTCGCGACGGCGCGCTGCGCGAGCCGGCGGCGCTGCTGAAATATGCCCGAACGATCCTCGAGCGCAT
The DNA here is from genome assembly GCA_963722585.1 of Bryobacterales bacterium. Lineage (GTDB taxonomy): Bacteria > Acidobacteriota > Terriglobia > Bryobacterales > Bryobacteraceae > KBS-96. The sequence goes on from CAVRNU010000020.1 coordinate 52,335, forward strand.
GATTGTCGATATACACCTGGAGCGCCGGAAGTGGCGGGCCGAAGTCGACTTCGACTATCTTGCCCTCACCCATGCGGATCATGCTCCCACGCCGGATAAAGCGTACGAGACGTCTACGCGGACGGAAGTGATGAAGCGCGCGCTGCAGCAGCTCCGGCCGAAAGAGCGCGAAATTCTTGTCCGGTTCTATATTCAAGAAGAGGATCAGGAAAAGATACGGCGCGAGATGAATTTGACTCACACGCAGTATCGTTTGCTGAAGAGCCGCAGCAAGAGCAAGCTCGAGCAGTTCACGAGCACGTATTTGAAAAGCGCTCCGAATCCTCCGGCGGCGGCGCGGGCGGCGTTCGTTTAGTAGCGAGGCCGGGCAGGCCCAGGCTTGCCCGGCCACTACAAGATGCCTGGCCGTCGAGGGTTATTGCGGCTGTTGCGCGAGCTTTTCCACAATCAACCTTAACGGCTGCTCATCGGGGGAAGTGGCTGCACCGCAGATTTTGATTCTGGCTTGCCACAACTTTTCCGCCAGGCTCAGGACCCCTTCAGCCATCTCGTTATTGATACTAGCGGGCATTTTGCTTGTCGCCAGATTGCCGGCCGAGTTCAGCAGTTGCGCTGCGTCGACGGAATCCGTTCCTGGACGGTCCGTTGCGCATCGTTGAAGATCCGATCGCGCCAAGTCCAGAATCTGTCTGCTGCGGCGATATTTCTCTATTGATGTGAGCTTCCTCGAGGTGGGGTCAAGGGCCGTCAGCGTGCTGACTAGATCGAGCTCGCGGCGAATGGACGGATCGTTTGGTTTACGGGCGGAAGCGGCGAGAAACGCTTCGTGCGCCAGGCGATATTCACCGCTTTGCAGTTCCGCTTGGCCGAGGCCCGCGTAAGCAGCGGCATCGCCAGGGTTCCGCTTGATAAGCACGCGGTATTCATCGGCTGCTCGCGAAGGCGAGCCGGCAAGCAGAAAAAGACGCGCTAAATGTTCTGCCGTTGCGGGATCCTTGCCGGCTTCTTCCTGGAGCGGAAGCAGCTCCGCGAGTAATTCCTGCTGCTTGCCGCGCGCCGCCAAAAAATCGGCCAGCTCCATGCGGACAGACCGGCTATGCGCCGGCGCATCGGTGGGCCACTCTCCGTAAACTGCTCGATGGTAATACGATTCCGCGTCAGCCATCATCCCTTTCTTGATCATCAGGTGGGCGGCGGCGAGATTGGCGCGCCCATCGTTTGGGTCGCGCTCGAGAACTTCTTTCGTCAACAACTCGGCTCGGTCCAGCTTACCGGCGGCCGTGAGAGCCGTAATCAAATCGATTTCGTAGTCGATGTTTCCACGATCGAGAGCGTGCGCTTTGCGAAACGCTTCGACGGCTTCATCCGCTTTCCCTGAATTGAGGAGACGAAGCCCATCCACGTAAGCTCGATGCGCGAGGCGCTCGCCTGATCTTTGCTGTGCGTCGGCCAGAAACTTATCGACCGTAGCCAGAGCGGCAATGACCAAGGCGACGACTGCAATCAGCGCAAGCTTAGACGCTACAGGGACAGTACTCGCGGGGCTTTGTGTACTCATCTCGCACGCTCCGCGTCCGGCTTGGGCGAAACTCCGTAGGTAGAGAGAATGTCGGTGAGGGTCACAACGCCGGCCATGCGGTGAATGTTGCTCCGGCTGACGACCGGTACGACATCGACACTGTTATCTCCCATCTGTTCGAGAGCGTAACTCAATGGATGATCGGCATGAACGAATGGATAGCGCCCATCGCCCTTGATGAGATCGCGTATCGTGCCCGGTGGAGAGTCGGATGTGTCGATCTGGTGGCTGCTAATGACGCCTTGAACATAGTCGCCATTGCCAACCGGCCATGAGGTGCACTTCTCCTGCTTGAAGCGCTGTTTGGCGGCATCCAAACTGGCGTCCGCCGGCAAAGCTTCCGTACCCGTATGCATCACCTCGCTCACGCGAATGCCCGTCAGCTCCTCCCGCGATTCGCCGGTCGGAAGATAAACGCCTTCCTGAAGAGCGAGCGCTTCATAGATCGGTTCGTGCTGCAGCTGCTGGGAGATGAAGAAGCTGATCAAGTTCGAAATCATCAGCGGAACGATGATCGAATAGTCGCGCGTCATTTCGAAAATCATGATGACGGAAGTAAGCGGCGTGCGTACAATACCAGCGAATGCCGTTCCCATGCCGACGAGCGCATAGGCACCGGGGTTCGCTGTGACGTGGGGAAGCAACGTGTGAGCCACACTTCCAACCGTTCCACCGATCATCGCGCCGATGAAGAGACTTGGTCCGAAGATGCCGCCGGCGTTTCCGGAAGAGTAGCATGCCGGTGTTGCGATAATCTTCATCACCGCAAGCAGCGCGACAATCTTCACCGGAAAATCGCCGGTGAGCACGTGATCCACGTAGTCGTAGCCGACGCCAAGCACTTCCGGCACAAAGAGGCCGAACAAGCCCATCAAGAGGCCTCCGGCCGCAGGTTGGAGCCACAAAGTGGACTGCGGAAGCCGCCAGAACCAGATGCGAAGTTTCAGCAGCAGCTTGACGAAACAGACCGAACCGAGACCGCCGAGCACGCCCAAGATTGCGTAAATTCCAAACTCGAGCGGGTTCACGAGCTGGTAAGCAGGAGTGTGAAATAAAGGTTCGTCTCCCAGAACAAGGTGCAATACGATCCAGGCGGTTGCGGAGCTCAGGACGACGGAGCCGAGCACGGGGGCGTGTAGATCGCCCAGGATCTCCTCGAGCGAGAACAGGACCGCGGCGATGGGTGTATTGAATGCGGTCGCGAGCGCAGCCGAGCAGCCTACGGGCACGAGCGCTTTGACATTCGCTTTGCTCAATCCAAAGCGTCTGCCAAGGATTGAAGCAATGCCGGCCCCGATCTGCACCGACGGACCTTCGCGTCCCAACGCGATGCCGCTGGCCAGCGAGATCGAACAACAGATGAACTTGCCGATAACCGTCCGGAATGAGATGTATCCGTCTTGAATGAACAGCGCGAACTTTGCTTGGGGAATCCCGCTGCCCCGCGCGTTCGGGAAGTATTTGACGAGTAAGTATCCGCTGACCAACGTCCCGACGACCGGAACCAGCAATCGACGCCATGCCGCGCCGCCCGCCGGATACATGCGCGCTGCAAGCCGCCCGGTCAGAAGGATGAATGCGACAACAGTGAGTCCTACGATGACGCCGATAACGAGGCTTAGGACCATTGCGAGCTGGTCCTCGCGATTGGGGAAGCCTGTCCAATTCCACAGCTTCGCCCGGAACGATAGCTTCGGCATTACCTTTATATTCACAGACAGCCTGCTCTAAATCGGAAACGAGCTCGAGCTGGGGCGCGTATGGTAAGTAATGAGCGGCCGAAAGGGGCCCATCTATGTTTCGCCTTCTAGTCCCCTTCGTTCTGGTGTTCGCAACCTGCGCATCCGCAAAGGACGATCAGACTGTTTTTAGGAGCGACGTGTCCATGTCCCGCGTCGATGCCCAGGTCCTCGACCGGGATGGGCGTGCCGTAACCGGCCTCGACGTCCGCGATTTTATCTTGCGGGTGAACGGGAAACCGGTGCCGATTCGGAATTTCGCCTCCGAGAACATGCCGATTGACGTTCTTCTCCTGCTGGATGTGAGCGGAAGCATGAAACCGCACGTGGAACGCATTGCCTCCGCCGCGCAGCAGGCTTTGAACGTGCTTACCGACAAGGATCGTATCGCGATCATGGTGTTCGACACAATGACTCATGTGCGCCTGCCTTTTCGAAGCGATCACGATGAAGTCACAAACGAATTAGATCGACTGCTCCGGTCGGAGCGCTTCAATGGCGGGACGCATATCACACGCGCGATGCTGGACGCGGCCAACTATATGCAGAATGAAGCCCGTCCCGGCGCGCGCCGCGCCATTGTGATTCTCACCGACGATCAGACACAGGACCAAGAAGATGAAGAACGCGTGGAAATGGCCTTAACCCACGCCAAAACGATGCTCAGTTTTCTGCAAGCGCCTTATGAACCGCCAACGATGATGGGCGGCGGACGCCGGCGCGGACCCTGGGGCGGTGGTGGCGGAACTTGGCCTGGTGGAGGCGGCGGCTGGCCGGGCGGAGGGGGTATCGGACTTCCGGGCGGTGTCGGTCTTCCAGGCGGCGGCTATGGCGGAGGAGACCGGTCGCACACTGCCGGGACGGCGACAATCGCGGCCGATTCTGGCGGCGATACGATGCAGGTCGAAGAAGCGTCGGCGCTCGAAGATACACTTGCCAGGCTGCGGCAGCGCTATACGCTTTATTTCTATCTGCCGGAAGGAACGCAATCGGCGGATCTCCGATCCGTACAAGTTGGTCTTGCCCAGGAAGCGAGAATTCGGTACGCGGACGCAGAGATACGTTCCCGTCGAGTGTATATGTCTGGATCGGGCGCCGGAGAGAACTCCGGACCTACTGTTGTGACGCACGCGGAGATGCCGGCGGACACGAGCGCCGATTCCACGTCTTCGCAAAGCGATACGACACCTGGTCGCCGTAAAGTAGCGGTCAATGACGACACTACCGGGCCGCGTGTGAATACTGTGGATAACGGCCCAAGCACTTCGAGCCCGCAATCTACAACGCCGCCCGCGCAGACTCCTTCGTCCACGCAGCCTTCGCAGCAGGGCGGATGGCCCCGTGCGAACCCGCAAAATTCGAATCCGAACTGAAGATAACGGTTTTTTGCGGGTGGAGCGGCCTTTCAAGGCTGCAAAGTCGGCTTTCTAGCCGACTTTCGTGCATGACCCTGATTCAGAAGGTGAAGCATAATGCCGCCACGAATGGCGGCATGGCAGGCGAAAGCGCCTGTCTTGTCTGTTTTCAGTCCTCTACAACGGGATTGCATGTCCATCCGCTACCCTGAACCTTGGCGAAACCGAAGAATGCGATCTCGACCGGCCTTGAATATACGCTGGCGCAAGCGCTTCTCAACGTTCTGCGTGTCTCTCCGCGAAAGCTTGCTTTTTCCATCGCCGCGGCGTTTACCAAAGCACTCGACCTCGCGTTACCTAAACTCAGGCGCGTCGCTCTGAAAAACTTGAGCTTTGCGTTTCCGGATAGCACGCCTACGGAGCACCGGCGCATTGTCGATGGCGTGTTCGAGAGCCTGGCCCGGCTGCTTGTCGCATTCGCAAAGTTCCCCGCGCTGAATTCTTCGAACATTCACACATGGATTCGGTACGAAGGTCTCGAGAATTATGAACGCGCAAAAGACAAGGGCCGCGGCGTTCTGATCGCAACCGCGCACTTGGGCAACTGGGAATTGAGCGCCTTTGCCCATGCCTTGATGACGGAGGCGATGTTCGTCATGGTCCGGCCGTTGGACAATCCGCTGGTGGACAAGCTGGTCGAGGAGCGGCGTCAACTTTCCGGCAATCAGCTTCTGCTAAAGAAAGACGTCGCGATGTCCGTCGTTCGCGCTTTAAGAGCCAATGCCGCTGTCGGCATTCTGATCGATCAGAACACGGCGCCGGAAGAGGGTGTGTTCATCGATTTCTTTGGAAAGAAGGCGTGCGCGGGAGTTGCCTTTGCCAAATTAGCGGCGCGGACAGGCGCAGCCGTGGTGCCCGGCTTTGCGTTCTGGGAGCACTCTGAGAACAAATACGTCCTCCGGTTCTATCCCGAACTCGAAATGTCCGGTGAAGCCGAGCGGGATACGCAAAAGATCCATACCGAAATCGAACGTCACATCAGAGAATATCCCGAGCAATGGATGTGGATTCACAGGCGCTGGAGAACGCGCCCGCCTGGTGAAGAACCGATCTATTGACGTGTAACTACTCTTTCCGTAACGCCACCATGGGCTCGATGCGGGTGGCTTTGCGCGCGGGAACACAAATCGCGAGTAGTGCGGCGGAGCTGAGAACGATTGCTACGGCTGCGAAGGTGACAGGATCGGTTGGCTGTACGCCATACAACATCTTAGTCATCAGCTTGGACAGCAGCAGAGACGCCGCGATGCCCGTTGCCGTGCCCGCCAGCGCCTGCACCATCCCCTGCCGTATCACCATTCGCAACAGGTGGGCGCGGCTTGCGCCAAGCGAGATGCGAATCCCGATCTCGCGCGTGCGTCTCGAGACCGAATAGTTCATGACACCATAGATCCCGACGGCCGCAAGAAGGAGCGCGACCGCGCCAAACGCCCCCAGCAAAAGCATCTCGAAGCGGGGCTGCGAGTTCGTCTCGGCGACCAACCGCTCCATCGTGAAGACATCGGAGATCGGCAAATTTCGATCGAATGACCAGACGGCCTGCTTGACGGCAGACACCAGATCAGCCGGATTCCCATCGGCACGCACTACCAAAGTGATGTACATCATGTGCGTCGCGATGGGCGCGCCGCTATTTCCCAGGAAGTCAGCGTCCTGAAGCGCAGGCAGATAGATTTCAGGGTCGGGAATGGCCGCCCAGTCTCTCTGTTTCGCATTCGCGACCACGCCAATTACGGTTAGCCAGGTTGGCTGACTGTTTTTGTCATCGTCAATCGTAATGCGTTGGCCTATTGGATCTTCCCCGGGCCAGTATTCATGCGCCGCTCGTTCATTGATAATCACGACTCCCGGTGTGCGTATATCGTCGTGGTCGGTAATGGCGCGGCCGCGCCGTATCGGCAGGCGCATTGTCTGGAAATATCCCGGCATCACGATGCGATATACGGCATCCGGTTCTTCTCCCGGCCGTGGCTTGGGGCGGCCCTCGATCGTGAATCCTCTATCCCACAGATCGCCCGCCAGCGGCAGATGATTGATCGCCCCTACCGAGTTCACGCCTGGCAGCGTGGTGACATTCTCGAGGAGTTCGCGGTAGAAAATTGCACGCCGGTTCGGTTCGGCCTCTTTTGTTCCGTCGACCGACACGACGATCGAGAATACGTTGTGCGGGTTAAACCCCGGGTCGACCGACTGTAGAGCATAGAAGCTGCGGATCATCAAACCGGCTCCGATCAAAAGCATGAAGGCCAGAGCGAATTCGGATGCGACGAGAAAACTTCGCAGCCGGTTGCGGCGAATCCCATCGCTGTCTCCACGGCCGCCCTCTTTAAGTGAGTCGCTGAGGTTCCCGGCGGCGGCGTGCATCGCGGGCGTCAGCCCAAACGCCAGGGCCGTCAGCACGGTGATGCAGATCAGGAACAGCACGACATGCGCGTCAATGCCCACCACATCGACGCGTGGGATGTAGGCCGGACTGAGTGCCACCAAAGCCTTCGTTCCTCCGAGAGCAAGCAGGAGGCCGGTCGAGGCGCCGGCGGCGGCCAGCAATAGATTCTCAGTGAGGAACTGCGCGATGACGCGGCTCCGGCCGGCACCCAACACAACCCGCACCGCTATTTCCTTCTGCCGGTCAGATGTGCGCGCCAGCAGCATATGGGCAACATTGGCACAAGCGATCAGGAGTACGAATCCGACTGCGCCCATCAGCATCAGCAAGGGCGTCTCAATCTTTCCGACAACATTCTCTTTCAGAGGCGTGACGACGACACTGCGATTCGTGGCTGGATACTGTTTTTCCAAGCGTCCGGTAACCGTCGCGATGTCCGCCCGAGCTTGCGCCAGCGTGACGCCCGGTTTCAGCCGCGCGAAAACACGCAGGTGGTTGCCGCCCCGGTTGTGAATGCCCTCGCCAAATGCATCCGGTACCCATAACTCCGAATGCGTCGCCCAGAACGGCGCAAATTGGAACGCGGGCGGCATCACACCAACCACGATGTAAGCCTCGCCATTGAGGATGATCGGTTTCCCCAACACGTTGGGATCGCGATTAAAACGCCGCTGCCAGAACGGGTAGCTCAGAATCGCTTCGTGATCCGCCCCTTCCTGGTCTTCTCCTCGAACGAACAGCCGGCCCAACAGGGGTTCGATGCCGAGAAGCGGCAACAGGTTCTGGGTTACCTTAAGACCCAAAAGGCGCTCCGCAGGGTTGCTGTCAGACGGATCGCTGTTGGTGAGGTTCGCCCCCCAAGAATCGGCGGCTCCCATCGCCTCAAACGAACGGCTCTGGTCGCGCCAGTCTATGTAGTTCGCAGTCGCGACCGGACCGGTGCCGTAGTGCAGAACGGTAACCAGTCGATCCGCATCCTTGTACGCGAGCGGACGAAGCAATACGGCGTTCACCACACTGAAAATCGCCGTGTTCGCGCCAATCCCCAACGCCAGCGCAATCACGGCGACGGCTGTAAAACCTGGTGTCCGCAATAGATTCCGCCCGCCGTAGCGTACGTCGTTGACTAAGTGTTCGATCAATACAAAGGAGCGCGCTTCGCGCTGTAATTCCTTGGCCTGCTCGACACCTCCATAGGCGCGGCGGGCGGCCTGCTTGGCCTCTTCGGAAGACAATCCGCGACGCTCAAAGTCCTCCTGCAACATGGCGAGATGAGAATCGATTTCGCGGGCGAGCTCGCGTTCCGCATGCCGGGCTCGGAACAAGTTCGCCGTCTTGGCCAGGAATCGACGCACCGATCAGGCTCCTTCGGAAAGCAGCTTGTCCACCAGCCCCGCCATCCGCCGCCAGCGTAGCGTTTCCCGCGCCAGCGCTTTCTCGCCGGTTTTGGTAATCGAATAGAATTTCGCTTCGCGATTGCTCTCCGTCTTGCCCCACGCGCCTTTGATTCTCCCCTGCTGTTCCAGCCGCACCAGCGCCGGATATAACGTACCCTGATTAAGCCGCAGCAAATCTTCGGAAACTTGCTGGAGCCGCATGGCGATGGCATAGGCGTGCTGAGGGCCCATGGTTTGAAGCGTCCGCAGAACTATCAAATCCAGCGTTCCTTGCAGCACGGCGATCCGATCCGCTCTTTCACTTGACATCCAAGTAGGCTCTCCACATCTACTATGAAGGTGCTTCACTTGATTGTCAAGTACGAAAATCCCGACAAGCATTCATCATGGACGGCGAGCGATTAACACTATCGAAATTGTGGCGAAATGGCTTTTTTTGCCGGCTATAAGTTTCTCCCGAATAGCGGGTCTAACATAGTACACGGTAGTTGCTTGCGTGCTCCGCTGCTTCTGTGGGCTCTGGTTTTGCTGGCGCGTAGCGGGCGGGGAGAAGTTGTGGTTTCCGGCCGCGTGCTGGACGAACGTGGCTCGCCCGTTGCGAATGTGCAGCTTGGGGTGACTTCCGTGCCTGAGCCCAGGATTTTGACAAGCGCCTCAACGGACTCGACTGGCTCGTTCAAGCTGAAGCTCGACTCTCCCGGCTCTTACCTGCTCAACGCTTCGAAGGAGGGATATTTCGAGATCAAACACTATCGCTTCACAGCGACGGAATCGCCGTCCGAGTTGCTTCTTACTATGAACCAGGTGCGGGAAGTCTTTCAATCGCTCGATGTAAACGGCACGCCTTCGCCGTTGGATCTGGACCATTCGGGCACGGAAGAACGGCTGAGCGGCACAGACATTAACGACATGCCGTTCCCGTCTACGGACAACCTACGAAATGCTTTGCGCTTCATGCCCGGCGTCGCGCAGGATCAGGAAGGGCGGCTTCACTTTCAAGGCGGCGCGGAATGGCAGACCAACTATATGCTCGAAGGCTTTCGGATCGGCGATCCGATCGATGGCACATTCACCGCACGAGTGGGAGTCGAAGGCGTCCAGAGTGCCGCTTTTCTCGGCGGAAACTATTCTCCGGAGTATGGCTACGGGTCTGCGGGAGTTCTTCAGATCCGCACAGAACCAGGCTCGAACACGCTGCGCTATTCAGCCACCGACTTCGTTCCGGGCGTCGATACAAGCGGTGGGCTGCATATCGGCAACTGGGCTCCGCGCGCTGCCGTGTCCGGGCCTATCGTTCGCGATCGCGCTTGGTTTTCCGACAATATAGACGGCGTCTATAGCCAGCTCTATGTTCCGGCGCAGCCGGCCGGAGCGAATTACAGCAATCAGTGGAGCGCCAGCAATCTTCTTCATACGCAATGGAACATTACTCCGTCGAATCTTCTGTTTGGCGATTTCATGATGAATTTACAGACCCTGGATTATCGTTGGCCTCGCTCCCCTCACTCCCATTTCCGCCACCCAGGACCAGCGCTACCGTGAATGGCTTTTCGGAGTGAAAGATCAGCAAACGTTTGCGGGCCGGTTTGTGCTCGAAGTCGGGTTCGCGCGGCAGGACGTGTTCCGGCGTATGATTCCGCAAGGCGACGAGCCATACATCATCACGCCATTAGGAGAGCAAGGCAATTATTTCATCAATTCGACGCAAACTGCCAGCCGCGATGAGCTTATGACCAATGTGTTTTTTCCGGTGTGGCACTGGCTCGGCACGCACCAGCTCAAATTTGGAGCCGAGGGATTCCGCACGCACTACGATGGACTGTACCAACGCACTTCGCTCGAATACCAGGCACTCGACGGCCAATTGCTTTCGAGAACAACTTTCGCTGGAAACGGCCAGTTTACTGTTCCAGAAGTCGAAACCGGTGCCTATGCGATGGATCAGTGGAAGCCCTGGAATCGAACGATGATCACGCTAGGGGTTCGCCAGGACTGGGACGAACTCATCCGCAGGAGCACGTGGTCTCCGCGCGTTTCCATCTCCGCCGCGCCGTTTTCAACGCGCACTCGCGTTTCAGCCGGTTTTGCGGTGACGGTTGATGCGACGAGCCTGCAGCAATTCAGCCAGCCGCGCGATCAGTTGTCGATCTTGACCGACTACGGCTCGAACGGCGAACCGATCGGTCTGCCAATAGCTGAGGTATATACGATTCCCCAGGGCTTGGCCGCGCCCAAGTACAACAACTGGACCGCCGGGATAAATCAGGATTTGAAGCACAACCTGTTCTTCACAGCGAGGTACCTTGCCAAGCGGGGCAATCACGGGCTTACTTACGCCTCCGCGCCCTTAACCGATCCGGCAGTCGCGGCGTATGTCGAGCAGACCGTGGGCATACCTGTAACGATAGAAAACTTCATCCTGACCAATCTGAAGCGCGACCGTTACGATTCTGCCGAGTTCACAGTGCACCAGACGTTTGCCGGTCAATACCAGTGGATGGCGAGCTATGTACGGTCGAGCGCAGTCTCAACCGCTGTGTTCAATCAGAGTATCGACCAACCTTTGAACATTCTGAATAATTTCGGCCCTCTACCCTGGGACGCTCCAAACCACTTCGTTGGCTCGGCCTTCTTTCCCGTATTTTCGAAAAATTGGGCGATTGCTTCTTTGGTTGACCTCCGTTCCGGGTTCCCCTATTCGGTGCAGGACGAGATGGGAAATGTAGTGGGAGAGGTAAATTCGCATCGTTATCCCCTTAACTTCGACTTGAATCTGCATGTTGAGCGGAGGTTTGAATTTCGTGGTCACCGATTTGCGCTGCGCGTTGGCGTCAACAACCTCACCGATCATAAGAACCCGACGGCCGTTTACAATACCATCGGTACGCCGCAGTTTGGGGAGTTCATTGGCGACGAAGGCCGGCATTTTGTGCTGCGCATTCGCTTCTTCGGGAAAGGGAAGTAGAAGTGAAAAATCCCTGGATCGCGATGCAGGCAGTGGTTTTTCGCGCGTGCCTGGCATCGGTTCTCTTTCTCGCTACTGGCTTCTGCCGGCAGGCCCGTTCGCCGCAAACCTACCGCTTGTCGGGAACGGCCGTAGACAGCGAAACGCGTTCACCACTGCCCGGAACGGAAGTGCAGGTTTCGCCTACCGGCAAGCCGGATTTGATTGAGAGCGTCATAGCAGACGCGAACGGGCGTTTCGAATTCAACAATCTTTTCGCCGGGAAATATTCGTTAGAGGCTGTGCGGTCGGGCTATCTGCGATCGTCGTTTGAACAGCATGGGCGTTACAGCACGGCCGTAGTTGTCGCGCCTGGTTTTTCCGCCACCGATCTGATCTTTCCTCTTAAACGAAAGGCTGCCATTTCAGGTACGATTACCGATCAGGATGGTGAACCGGTGCCCCATGCTACTGTCGAGGCGCTACGCCAAGGTGTAGCGGAGGGGCTCAGAGCCATCACGGAAGCCGGCTCGGGCAACACCGGTGAAGATGGCAACTACCGGATCGGCGGTCTCGAACCTGGAACCTACTTTCTGGTGGTTACTGCTCAGCCTTGGTACTCGCAGCAGGCTCTGGTTGCCGAACGCGGCTTCGAACAAGGGATGGCGCCGGAAAATCACCCAGACAACAAACTCGATTTGGCTTATCCGGTCACTTACTATCCTGGCGTAAGCGATGACTCCGAGGCGGCTCCGATTCAGTTGCTCACGGGAACGCATTCGGAAGCCAATTTGAGTCTAACGGCCACGCCCGCGGCCCACGCTATCGTTCCCCGCAGCGGCGGCGGCGGTATGAACGCGCGGCTTGAAGCTGTTAACCATTGGGGTGTCTCCATTCCCCTGCGATCTGTGTTCTTCAACCGGCAAGGGCAGGTTTTCACGGTTGCTCCGGGCCGCTATGAGCTGTCGGGTGCATGGCGCGACTCGGCTGGGCAACATTCTGCGCGAAAAATCATCGAGATCGGTGGAAGTGTTACCATCGATCCCGCCACGTTGGACGATCAACGGTCCGTGTTTGCTTCCCTGGGTGATGTTTCGAGCAGCACTCGACTCTCAGCGGTAAATCTGGCGCTGAGGGATTTGTCGACTCTGCGCATTCTGCGGCCTGTCTCGAGTTCAAAGGGAGAGGCACGCTGGGCTGCGCCGGAACTTACTTCCAACCGCTATGAGCTTTTCTTCTCCGGTCCAGAAGATTTCTACGTCGAGCGCGTGACGGCCAGCAACGCGAAGGTCATGGGGCGAACCATTGAGTTCGGGGCTAATGGAGCAGTTCAAATCGAGGTGAAACTTGGGCGCGGCACGGCCCTTGTGAACGGTACTGTGAAGCAAAATGGCGCACCGGCCGCGGGTACGATGGTTCTCATGCTGCGCGACGATTTTCCATATGCTCCTTCGCTGATACGCCGGGATCAAAGCGACAGCGACGGCACATTTTCCCTCGCCAACATTGTCCCCGGTTCGTATACACTTCTTGCTCTGCCTTCCGACGACAATTTGGAATATGCGAGAGCGGACGTGATGCAGCGCTATCTCGTTAAGGGAAAACGAATTTTGATTTCGCCGTCCGGACGTTACAGCGAGACAATAGAGTTAACCGGCAACGATCCGTAACTATCCGCTCCCCCTCAGCGTAAGGCTAAATGGAACGCCGAAACGCACTTATGCAGACCATCAAGCTGAAACATCTCGCCGCCATACGCTGGTTTCACTGGATTAATTTCCCCATTCTTTTCCTGATGATCTGGAGCGGACTGCTCATCTACTGGGCGAACGATGTATATCAACTTGGCCCCATTCATTTCTTTCCCGATTTTGTGTACCGGATGTTGAAGCTCGATCACCGGCTTGCGGACGGTATGGCGCTTCACTTCTTGTTCATGTGGATTTTTGTTCTGAATGGCATTGCGTATGTGACATACACACTGGTTTCGGGAGAATGGCGATTTCTTGTACCTCGATCCTGGTCCGCCTTTCGCGATGCCTGGCACGTCATGCTCTACGATGTGGGGCTCAGGAAGCAATTACCCGCGCAGGAGAAATACAATGCCGCGCAGCAGATTACGTACACGGCGATTGTGGCGATGGGCGCCGGTTCGTTCGTTACGGGCCTTGCGATCTACAAGCCGGTACAGCTCTGGTGGATCACGGCTCTATGCGGCGGTTACGAGTTTGCCCGCCTGATTCATTTCACGCTTACGATGGGTTACATCGCATTCTTCGTGGTTCATATTGCTCAGGTGGTTCGAGCGGGCTGGAGCAATTTCCGATCGATGATCTCGGGCTACGAGCCGGACCGCGCCGTTGGGGCATCGCATGAATAACAAGCGCCAGCGTGAGATCAAGCTGCCGTCAACTGATGCGGAGCGGTTCCTCAAACGCCACACGCGGCGCTCGTTCTTAATTGCGGGGCCGCTTCGGTAGGAGCGCTGGGCGGTTACGAGTGGATGCGTACGCGCCGGTTGGAGGAGATGGTTCCATGGCCGCAGCGCGACGTGCTGCGATTCAATGAGACCCTGGCCCACGGCTATCTCAGCGATAACCGTCTTGCGCCGAGTTACAGCGCTGGGGACATCCGACCGATCAAGCCCAACGGCGATTACGGGCTCGATGAAGATGTAGACGTCGATTCATGGCGGCTGGGCTTGGATACCGGGCTTCAATCTCCCGCGCTGACACTTACTCTTGCCGATGTAAAATCTCTTCCACGCGTAACACAGATCATAAAATTCCACTGTATTGAAGGGTGGAGCACGGTGGTCGAATGGACGGGAGCGCGCTTCGCCGATTTCACGCGCCGCTATTTTCCGGCCGGCGCTCAGCTCCCAGCGTACGTTTACATGGAAACTCCGGACTCGCAATACTATGTTGGGCTGGATATGAAAAGCGCGCTTCATCCGCAAACGCTTCTTTGTTACGAGATGAATAGCCAACCTCTCGAGGACGAGCACGGCGCGCCGCTGCGTCTCGTCATTCCTGTGAAATACGGTATCAAGAGCATCAAACGCATTGGCCTGATCCGGTACGCCGAATTCGCGGCCGAAGGATTATTGGGCGGAACAGGGGTACGATTGGTTTGCGGGTCTTTGATCGGTGACGAACAGCCACGGAAAACTCTTTGCAGGATCATCCGGATACGCGTATCCGAGCTGGAAACCGGATTTCTATCCGAAGAATGTTCCCGCAACCAAGTTCCTCGAGTACTATGCCTCGCGCCTGAACGTTGTCGAGGTGAATTATACCTTCCGGCAGCTTGCAAAAGCTTCGACGTTCGAGAAATGGGTGAATTGCACTCCGGCTGGCTTCGTTTTCGCGCCGAAGGCTCACAATAAGATTACGCATCTTCTACGGCTGAAGAACGCCGAAGAGTTTACGCGAGTTTTTCTCGACTCGCTCGAACCGCTGCGCGCGAGCGGGAAGCTCGGCCCCATCCTGTTTCAGCTTCCGCCGAGTTCGAAATGCGACCTCGATCTTTTGAAGGAGTTCGCGCACAGGCTGCCTGCGAATGACCGTTACACGTTCGAGTTCCGCCACGAAAGCTGGTTCAACGAGGATGTCTTTGCAGCACTCAAAGACGCGAATATCGCCTTATGTTTCGCCGAGAGCGAGGAGCGGGATACGCCCGAAGTAGCCACGGCCGATTTCGTTTACTTTCGGCTTCGAAAACCGGAATATAGCAGGGTTGAGCTTGACGCTTTATCGGCAAAAATCGCGAACTACCGCGAGAGCGGAGTGAACGTTTACGCGCTTTTCAAACACGAGGAAACGCCGGCGGGGGCATTCTGTGCGGAACGGCTTCTTGAAAACCATCGTTCCAAGGCATCCGCTTAGCTGTCAATGCTGTTCACTTAAGCTCTGGGGTGGGGCGGACGATCGGTTTATGTCGTCTGCCTGCTTCGGTTGAGCACTGGCAGACCACAAAAGGCGATGGTCCGCCCCACAAAGTGGATTCGGTAAGAGGTAGTGCCTGAAAGGTGCTTTCAGGCACTACCCGGTAAGACAGCTCAGGTATAACTCGAGTTATACTGTGAGTATGAAGACTGCGGTCTCCGTCCCGGATGAACTGTTTCGACGGGCGGAGGCAACGGCCCGTCGGCTTCGGGTTTCGAGAAGCGAGTTGTACGCCAAGGCGATTGCAGAGTTTCTGGATCGACAGGACGGAAAATCCATCACGGAACGCCTGAACGACGTGTATTCACGGCAGCCGGCGAAAGTAGATCCCGGATTGCACCGTGCCCAACTGAAATTGCTTGAAGAAGACGCTTGGTAGAGTGAGCGAAATTCGCCGCGGCGAGATCTGGTGGGCGGATCTTCCGCAACCCCGCCGCTCCGAACCTGGATATAGGCGGCCAGTGCTTGTTATACAATCCGACTCTTTCAACCTCAGCCGGATTCAAACCGCAATTGTGGCCGTTATCACCTCGAACGTAAACTCGCCCACGCTCCGGGGAATATCCTGTTGCCCGCGCGCTCTGCTGGCCTGACCCGCGACTCAGTTGTGAACGTCTCGCAACTTCTGACGCTCGACCGAAGTTTCCTGACCGAATATGCCAGCACGCTATCGGCACGTTTGCAACGGTCCGTTGATGAAGGCTTGCGAACGGTTTTGCAGCTCTAACAGGATCGCGCCACTCACAGAGGTTGAATCGGCGGACGACATCGTCCGATAAGATGACTTCTCGTCCAACTGGATCACCTCTGGCTAGCGACCACTCGCACGAGCGCTCGGACGCTCTACGCCAGTTGAGATCGGACGTAGCCTGTTGGTCGACAGCGGCAACGCGCGCTATTCGCATCTGGCGCGCGTGAGCACCCCGAACCATCTTGCGGCGCGAGGGCTAGCCAATCTGAACTTGACTCGCGTTACCTCGTCGCCGTAAGCGAAGAATTCTTGGTATGGGGCGCAAGGCGCAAAAGAACGATTCGTTGCCCGGTTCACTGGACATGTTGATTCTGCAGACGCTGTCGCTGCGCGACCTCCATGGATACGGCATAGTCCAGTTCATTCAACAATCGTCCGACAACGAGCTCCTCGTCGAGGAGGGCTCGCTGTACCCCGCTCTCCAGCGGCTGGAGCTAAACGGCTGGATCGACGGTGTCTGGGGCGTGACCTCGAATAATCGGCGGGCGAGGATCTACAAGATCACGGCGGCTGGCCGCAAACAACTGGCGGTTGAAACCCGGAAGTACGCCAAACTCACGTTGGCGATCGCGCGCGTGATGGGAGCGGAGTGACGGACATGTTGATACGACCTCGCATATCTACTCTTTTTTCGCTCGGCGGTTCGGATCGGCGACCTATTTATCCGATTTGTCGGACGAACTGCGAACGACGCCGTGCAGAGGCAGCGTTCCGAAATGTCCAGCGGCCTGATCCCCGAAAGTCAAGGCGATGTTCGAAAAGGCAACGGTGTTGCCCCCAGTAATTTCGATCGTCAGGGCGGAGAGATCCTTATTAGTTTGAAAGGGCGGCGGGAAAGCTCCGTTTCCGGTAATCATGGCGGAGCCCTTTATTTCAATTCCTCCTGTGATAGTCGTAACTTGACCGTCAACCAGGGTGATGTGATGCGTATGTGCCATGCGGTCCGCCGGGTTGTCGCCGTTAAAGTCGCCGTGGCCGTTCTCTATGATCCCCTCGTCGGAGCGCTCCATGGTCAGAGCCGCCGAAAAGTCGGCCTTGCAATCGGCCGTATCGTACTTCCCCTTCACGACCAACGACCAAGAGCCGCGGACCTCCCAAGGACCACCGGTCGATGCAGGCGTAAAGTCGTTGATTACGCCATGAAACTTGATTTGATTCGGGATTTCTGCCGGCGCGCAGATGTTTGGCGCGAGCATTAGCGCAGGAAGCAGAAGCGCCCCGCGAGTCAGAATTTGGGAAATTTTTGAATATTGCATGAGAATCCTTTCCAGGCAATGGAGATCGCTGCAATAGAGGTCGCGCAGTTCACATACCGAAACTCCGTTTGGCCAGTATTGCGGCTCGGCAGCGATCTTCAACCCTCAGCTCTCGAACGCGCAATCCTACCGCTCTCCTTTTTCCGTCATATTCGAATCAGAGGCTAAGTCAGTGATTCGACAAACGATAGGGGGCGATCTCCGAAGCGGGATAGCGTGTGCTACGCTTCGCTTGATGCCGACGCAGGATGCCGCAGTCCTCCGTTTCGATTCGTTTGAGATCAATCTTCAATCGAAAGAACTGCGCAAGAACGGGATGCGGCTGCGACTTTCGGGACAGCCCTTCCAAGTTTTGGCGGTATTGATTGAGCATGCCGGCGAGGTGGTCACGCGTGAAGAACTTCATTCCAAGCTCTGGAAGGTGGACACGTTTGTCGATTTCGATCACGGACTGAATAATGCAGTTGCCCGGATCCGTGAGGTACTCGATGACTCTTCGGGCACACCGCGCTACGTGGAGACAATTCCGCGGCTTGGTTACCGCTTCATAGCGCCGTTGGTGGATGCTCGGCCGATAGCCCCTGTGCCAGCAATCGAGTCGACCATCACTCCTCCGCTCGAGATCACCGATGCGGGCGCTACGGATCCTGTAGATTTTCCAGCTGAAAAGAGATTCGGTTCTACTCGCTCGAAAGTGTTGCTCATGGGAGCAATCTTGATAGCAGGCTTTGCCATTAGCTTTGTACTGAACCGAAGCAGCATTAAAACCACGAGGCGACCTGCCATCACGTCCCTCGCAGTGTTACCTCTGAAAAATCTGTCCGGCGACCCGGCACAGGAATACCTTGCCGACGGAATGACCGAGGAACTCATTGGCCGTCTCTCCGGGATTCGTGACTTACGCGTCATTTCTCGCACCTCAGTGATGCGCTTCAAGGACACAAAGCTCTCGGCGCCAGAGATCGCTAAGACGCTGCAAGCCGACGCCTTAGTGGAGGGGTCAGTGTTGCGGGAAGGTGGCAGGATTCGCGTTCACGCGCAATTGATTCGCGCCGCGGCAGACGAGCACTTCTGGTCGGAAACCTATGATCGCGAAATCGGGGACGTGCTTTCTCTGCAGAGTGAAGTGGCGCAATCTATCGCCGAGAAGGTAAAGGTGACGATCACCGGACAGGAACACTCCATGCTGGTGGCCGCACGTCACGTCTCGCCCGAAGTTTATGAGAACTACCTCAAAGGACGATTCGGAACAGGTAATACTCGGGCTGAGCTTGAAAAGAGTATCACCTATTTCGAGGAGGCGATCCGGATGGACCCTACGTTTGCGCCGGCTTACGTTGGCCTGGCCAGCACGTATGACGATCTTAGCCTGATTCTTGTCGGCGCTTCTCCCGCTGAAATGCGTCCGAAGGTGCTCAGTGCGGCTAGGAAGGCGCTGGAATTGGACCCCGAGCTCGCTGAAGCGCATGTCCTGCTGGCCGATGTCTATCAGAAACGGTGGCAGTGGAGGGATGCTGAGGCTGAATACAAGCGAGCTCTTGAGTTGAAGCCGAATGACGCAGCCGCGCATCTGGGATTTGCCGGATTGGCTGCTGTGCCAGGGGCGTACTGAAGAAGCAATTGGCTGGGCACGGCGTGCCCGGGAACTGGATCCGTTCGGAATTGCTGGCATCAGGATCGGCTGGATTCTGTTCCAGGCCCGCCACTACGACGAAGCCATTCGAGGAACTCCGAAGCGCGCTGGCCGTGCATCCCGAATCTGCAGAGGCTGGCTTCTACTTAGGCTTCGTATTGATCGGCAAAGGTCAGCCGGAGATGGCAATTCCCGACCTCGAGCGGACAGTTTCTCTTATGCATCGTAGCCCCGGCTCAGTCGAGTTGCTAGCCGCGGCTTATGGGTATGCTGGGCGCCGCATTGAAGCGCTTCGCTTGATAAATGAACTGAAGCAACGTCGGGAGCAAAGCTATGTGCCCGCCGGCGCTTTCATCAACCCTTATTTGGCGCTTCACGATTACAATGAGGTGTTTTCGTGGTTCGAGCGAGCCTATACGGAGCAATCCAACATTCTGCAATTCGTGAAAGTTCATCCGTTCTTTGATCCCATTCGTGGCGATCCTCGTTTTGAGAGCCTCGTCCAGCGCGTCGGGCTCAAATAAGAAATCCACGTTGGCAAGAGGGTGGAAGATCCCGAGCCGTGTCAAAGCGATATGTATTCTCGTCCGCCGGGAAGTTGTTGTAGACCTGGCCGGTGATGTGGCCTTTGGCCGGGTTCATGTTCCACTCGCCAAGGAAGGGGCAGCAGCAGCTAGTACGCAACTTGAATTCGAGTGGACCACTACAGCGGCTCCGTTAGCAACGGCCGACCGAGGACCAGCTTGGGCACCCGCCCCAGACGTGATCACCGCTTCAGGTCGTTCGGCTGAGCTATATTCAGGCTCGTAAACTGAGCACGCTCAATCTCATCAGTGAGATCGTCGTCGCCCCGGGCAACGTTTCGGCCAAAAGCTACATACCATTGGTCACCATACATCCATCGGCCCCAGGCATAAAGACCTATTAGAACGACCGGGATGCCTATGCCAATTGCCAATCCCAACAGCATACGTAGATTTTGATACGACTCTGGCGATCAACGGTAGCCCGCTTTTCAACGAGCCCCGGTGACGCTTTACGCCAGTTGAGATCGGACGTAGCCTGTTGGTCGACAGCGGCAACGCGCGCCATAGCGATTCGCATCCGGCGCGCGTGAGCACCCCGAAATCATCTTGCGGCGCGAGGGCTTGCCAATCTGAACTTGACTCGCGTAATCTCGTCGTCATAAGCTAAGAATTCTTGGTATGGGGCGCAAGGCGCAAAAGAACGATTCGTTGCCTGGTTCACTGGACATGTTGATTCTGCGGACGCTGTCGCTGCGCGACCTCCATGGATACGGCATAGTCCAGTTCATTCAACAATCGTCCGACAACGATCTCCTCGTCGAGGAGGGCTCGCTGTACCCCGCTCTCCAGCGGCTGGAGCTAAACGGCTGGATCGACGGTGTCTGGGGCGTGACGTCGAATAATCGGCGGGCGAGGATCTACAAGATCACGGCGGCTGGCCGCAAACAGCTGGGCATTGAAACCCGGAAGTACGCCAAACTCACGCTGGCGATCGCCCGCGTGATGGGAGCGGAGTGACGGACATGTTGATACGACAGTTGAGGTATTGGATAGAAAGCGCCAGGCGCAGCCAGGGGCTGCGTGAGGAAATGGAACTCCACCTTGCGGAGAAGGCGGCGGAACTCGAAGCAGAAGGTATGACGGCGGAGTGCGCCAGGGCTGAAGCGCGGCGGCGATTTGGGAACGTCGGACTGAAGCATGAAGAGTCACGGGAGATTTGGATCAAGCGGTTTTGGTCGGAACTTGGACAGGATGTCCGCTATGGCTGTCGCACCATGGCCGCCAACAAGGCCTTCAGCGCCCTAGCGGTCTTGTTGCTGGCGCTCGGCATCGGGGCCAATACTGCGATTTACAGCTTCATGGAGTCGATTCTGTTGCGCTCGCTGCCGGTGACAGATCCCGAGTCGCTGGTGGTCTTGAATTGGCATAGCCGGCCTCCCTACAACGCCAGCAAGCAATGGGTCCACGTCATGCACGGGGTACAAGGCCTTGCCTGGCCAGGCGACAAAGGCACCATGGTCAGCGGGATGTTCCCGTATGGCGCTTTCGAGACGCTTCGCGCGGAGAATCCCGTCTTTTCCACGCTTTTCGGATACTTTAACGGACTACACCGTAACCTGACGATCCGCGGGCAGGCCACAAGCGCCGGCGCGGAGTACGTCACCGGCGAGTATTTTCGCGGCCTCGAAGTGTCGCCGGCCGCGGGACGTCTGATCGATTCCGAAGATGACCGTCCCGGCGCAGCGCCGGTCGCCGTAATCAGTTTCGCTACAAGCCAAAATCGCTTTGGAGGACCGCCGAATGCGATTGGACAGTCGATTCTCGTCGATAACGTGCCCTTCACGGTGATCGGCGTTGCGCCTCCGGAATTCTTCGGAGTCGACCCGGCGAGGGCGCCGGACCTTTACCTTCCGTTGCACACGAATCTGCTCGTCGACAAAGCCGGAGCGGAGCGCATGTATCACGACGAAAACTTCTACTGGATTGAAATGATGGGCCGTCTGCGTCCCGGTGTAAGCATGGCCCAGGCACAGGCAGCGCTGGCTCCTCGCTTCCATCAATGGGTTGCCAGCACCGCGAAGACCGACGGTGAGCGCGCCAAACTGCCCGCGCTGGTGCTGAATCCCGGCGCCGCCGGTCTGGGTAGCTTGCGCCGCAGGTATTCCAAGCCTCTGTACGTGCTGCTGGCGATGGTGGCATTGATGCTGGCGATCACGTGCGCGAACATCGCAAATCTGCTCCTGGCAAGGGCCGCCGCGCGACGCTCCGAAATGGCTGTCCGGCTCAGCCTGGGAGCGGGACGGTTCCGCGTCGTGCGGCAGTTGCTTACCGAGAGTGTGATGCTGGCATCGCTTGGCGGAGCATTAGGGGTCTTGTTTTCGATTTGGGGCGTGCGAACACTGACGTTTCTGCTCTCCAGAGGGCAGGAGAACTTTACGCTCCACGCGGAATTGAACTGGAACGTGTTGGGCGTGACGGCGGCGCTCTCGGTGGTTTGCGGCCTGTTATTTGGCCTCGCTCCAGCGATTCAGTCGACGCGTCCCGACGTCATGCCCGCGCTAAAGAATGGTCGCGGGGGCGGACCGCGCCGCCGCGCGCAGCACGTTCTGGTGGTCGCCCAAATCGCGATCTCTTTTCTCCTCCTGGTCGCCGCGGGTCTGTTTGTCCGGACACTAAACAAGCTGCATTCCATCCAACTGGGATACGCCCGCGAGAACATCCTTCTGTTCTCGTTGAATGCGCGCCAGGCGGGGCATCGCGACCCGGAGATCGCCACATTTTACGAGAACCTGCGCAAGCGCTTCGAATCGATGCCCGGCGTGAGCAGCGCGGCGCTTTCGCAATCCTCGATCATCAGCGCCGACCGTGCCGGCGCGACATACCGGGGGACAATCAAGATCGGCGCTGTCACCGTCTCAGGCGCAGGCGTCCTGGTCGTCGGACCGCGTTTCCTCACGACGATGCAGATTCCGATCCTGGCCGGGCGTGAGATCGACGAGCACGACCTAGCGGGCTCCACTCCGGTCGCAGTCATCAGCGAGCGGCTGGCGCGGACTTACTTCGGGAACGAGAATCCGGTGGGCCGGCGCATCACGTTCGCGGACGAGAATCGCGATCTCGAAATCGTCGGCGTGTCGGGGAACGTGCGGTACGGTGATCTGAAAGAGGGGAATCCAATGACCGTGTTCATAGCGGTCAGCCAGTTTTCTCCGGACGGAATGACCTACGCGCTGCGCACTGCGGGTGATCCGCTGCGATATGTCAAGAGCGTGTATGAGATCGTGCGGAAGGCAGATTCACGCATACCCATCGCAAACGTGGTCACACAGGCAGCGGAAATCGATCGGACGATCAGCCAGGAAATCACGTTTGCGAAACTATGCACGGGTTTCGCGATTCTCGCTCTCCTGATCGCGTGCGTGGGACTCTACGGGACGATGTCCTACAGCGTCGCGCGGCAGGTCGGCGAGATCGGAATCCGTATGGCTCTGGGCGCGCAGCGCAGCGCCGTGGTTTGGATGGTTCTGCGCCGCGTTCTACTACTGGCGGCGGTGGGACTCGCGATCGGCATGCCTGCCGCGTTCAGCGCGTCCCGGCTTGTCAAATCGTTTCTGTTCGAGACCCAGCCCAACGATCCGGGAACCCTGGCGCTGGCCGGTGTCGTCCTCCTTAGCGCCGCGATTCTCGCTGGCTATGCGCCGGCAAGGCGAGCGTCCCGAATTGATCCGGTGGCGGCTCTGCGGCAAGAGTAACCATGGTCCTTCGTACCGCAACGAACAATGAAAATGTTCCGCGCCCGCGTACGTCATTCAGGGGAGGCTCTCGCATTAGATGCCGACCTACTCTGGCGCATATTGGCAGCGCGCGAGTATAGCCGGATGCTGCTGACGCACAACGATGGTCGCTTGGCTAGACAGGTTGACAAACCTCGCTTCGTCGGTCCGCACTGAAGTGTGCAGTCCGGAATCGTCTCACGAAAGAGACGACGCAACTCGGTTCGTTGGAATGGACGACGCGCTGTCCGGGGGTGGGTAGAGATCAAGTTGACCGAAACGCCCGACACAGATCCGTGCACCCAAGCGCCTGTCAGTTGGCGGAACGCCGACAAGCCGTCAACGTGGATTCCGGCCGCTGCCCGCAGGAACGCAGCAGCAACTTTCGCCGCCATCGATGCTTGTGGCCGCCGCGCCCATTCCGGAAAGAATAGGCGAGAATGACTACGCGCACCGGCTTCTCACCGGACGTGCCGCTGTCAGCGGACGAACTCCGATACGTAGCCAACGAAACGGAACGACTCGGTCGTACCAGCATCCAGCAGGTTTACACGGAAGCCGGGGGAGCGCTGCAAACTGGACCGAATGGAGGGGCCGCCGGGGGCGAACAGAATCAGGAGCCGGTGGTGCCGTGCAAGCTGCTTAAAAAGGTAAAGTGAACCAATGGCCATCCAGCCATATTGGAGCCAGAAAGAACCGCCCAGCGACTCCGTCTTGTGGCGATTCATGGACCTGCGCAAATTCCGGGATTTGATGGCGAGCGAAGAGATCTACTTCCGACGGGCGGATCTGTTCACCGATAAAAGCGAAGGGCTGCCGCCGGGGGATTACGCCCTTCGCGTGCTTGGCCTCGATCCTTTCAACATCGATCATCGCCGCCAGCTCAATAACCATCTTGGTAGTCTCGCTCAAAATCGAGAGTCGTACTACGTGAGTTGCTGGTACCTCTATGCGCAAGGTCTAGAAACGCTCGACATGTGGGAGCTATACGGGCATGACGGCGTCGCCATCGTCACGCGATATGACCTGCTTTATGACGCGCTTAATGATCTGTCGGACGAACCGCACCTGGGCCAGATTCAATATGGCACGGACCATCTGACGGACAGGTTTAACGCGCTAGAGTTCGTTACCACGAAGCAGAAGAAATACGAGCTCGATTGCGAAGTACGGGCGCTCATCACGGCCTATGATCCACTGGCGAGCGGCAATCGACACATCGACCTCGACAACTACCCACATCCGCACCCGCTGCCAGTGAACCCGCGCAACGCTTGGGTTCCTGATTGCAAACGGCGCCGCATTGACCTCCGAAAGCTGATGACCGATGTTGTCATCTCTCCGTGGGCCGAGCCTGATGCAGTAGAGGAAATTAATCGCTGGGTAAGGCTCAAGGGCTTCCCGGCAGCGGCACGGCAATCAGAGCTGACTGGCGTTAGCACGCCGACCTTGGCAGAATTCCGTCAACACCGTCACCTCTTCAGTAAGCGACCCGAGGAGGTTGGCCTTGCCCAAGATAGTGAGGTACCCGAGCGCGAACTGCAACGGTTTGCCGAGGTGATTTCGACATTACCCGATGAGCGGGTCCGGTGGCTGTACAAGAAGCGGTGGGATGTTATGCGTCTGAATGCGGGCGAGATCCCGCTGGTTTCGGACGCTCAGTATCTGGAGACCACGCTTCGCGTCCTCGATGCTCGAAAGAAGCGGAAGACAGCTGCAGGCGAATTATGAATAGGTCGACAGCGAGATTAAGGCGGTTCGCCAAGGCAACACGGAGTCAGCATCTTCCGACGCGTAGATAGCCCTGCCGGGTCCGGGATCCGAGTCCGCTGACGAGCAAGTCGGAGCCCTCGTCAGTCCAGTGTCAAGTTGAAGTCGTAGAGTGAAGTTGCCTGGCAGCCCCGAAACCTTGTCCGCTAGAGCCACCGTATGCTCTCAAGCTGGATCGGCAGGGCGGCTCGCGGCGTCCATGATGGGTTAAGTGAACAGCATTGCGGCTAGCGATCGCTTAGCTGACCATCATTTCATCGCGTTTCCGCGTTCGCTCCGCGGCAAGAGGCCGGCAGGTGCCCCGGCGCTCGAGTTTCGTCGGTACTACTACATCCGGCAGGTCGCGGCCGCCGCTCTTGATTCGTTCCACGGCCATCCGGCCGAGCTCCCAGCCGACAACATCGGTCGGTACGCGGACGCTTGTCAATTGCGGGTAGCGCCTGGGACCGTACTGGTCGTCGAAACCAATCAGGCTCACATCCTGGGGAACGGCCAGTCCGTGGCGGTTCAAGGCTTCCCACGCGCCGTAGGCAACATCGTCGTTAGCGGCAAGTATGGCGGTAATGTCGTGTCCGTGGTCGAGCAGATAAGAAACCGTGTTCAACCCATTCATGAAGGCGTCATCGGCCAGGGCGGAGGTCATGGCGTGAGGTTCGAGACCTGCGTCTTGCATCGTGTTCACGAACGCCTGGTGGCGGTGCGCGCACCACGTAAGGCTGGTATCGCCGACGAAGTAGATCTCCCTGTGGCCCAGTTGAATGAGGTATTGCGCCGCTTCCGACATCCCGCCCTGGTCGTCGAACATTACCTGGTTTACGGGAGGCCTTGGCTCGGAGCTGATCACGTTGTTGCCCAAGGCAACGTATTTCATCTGGAGTCTCTCCATAGACTCGAGGAAATTGGGGAAGTTTGTCCCCGCCGCAATCACGCAATCGGCGATTCCGTGGCTTCGCAGCACACCCGGCAGGGGCAGCGATTCAACCGCCGTGTCTCCGGAATAATCGAATCGAGCAAAAACGACGAAATAGCCGGTTTCCGCGCAGTATTCCTCGACGCCCTGCAAAACCCTCGCGTGAAACGGGTGCAGCACGCTGCGATTGCTTAAGATGAACGAAATCACAGGCGAGGAGTTGCGTCCCAGGCTCTGCGCCCTGGCGTTAGGCCGGAAATTGAGCTCGCGAATCGCGGCTTCCACCCGTTCGCGCAAAGCCGGATTGACGTCGGGCCGGGCGTTAATGACGCGCGAGACCGTCCCTACAGCTACGCCAGCGCGCTGAGCAACGTCCTTGATCGTTATTGCCATAGGGATCCAAAACTTGGAATGAAGCGGTTCATGAAGGAAGATATTCCCGATTCGCTACTCTTAAGTGAAGCACAGATCTGTTCTTAAGCGACAGTCCTATGACCAGCAATCCTCAGACTAGCAATTCAATGACCGCTCCGTCATCAGCCGCGACGCTCGGGCTATCGCAGCTCCCGGCCGCCGTTCACGATCTTGTGTTTAATACGCCCGTTTTCGACGTTCACACCCACCTTTATCCTTCCTCATTCCGGCAGCTTTGCCTGTGGGGTATAGACGAACTGGTCAATTACCATTATTTGATTGCGGAAACGTTCCGCTCGTCCCCGGTTAAGCCCGCCCAATTCTGGCAGCTTTCAAAATCCAAGCAAGCCGACCTGATCTGGGACACATTATTCGTCAGGAATACTCCCGTTTCGGAGGCGTGCCGGGGTGTCGTGCGAGTACTGAATGAATTCGGTCTCGACCCGGGAGCGGGCACGCTGAAGGAGGCTCGTGCGTTCTTTTCGTCCCGCCGGGTCGAGGATTATATCGACGACGTGCTGCGGCGAGCCAATGTCAGCGATGTCGTGATGACCAACGATATCTTCGACAAGACGGAAGCAACGCTATGGAAAGAAAATCCGCCAAAGGATCCCCGATATCACGCGGTTCTGCGCATGGATCCAGTGCTAAATAATTGGCAGAGCGCACACGAGGTAATTTCGGCGGATGGCTATCCGGTGGATGCCGTTGTCGATACGCCGACACTTAAATCGTCGCGCAAGTTTCTTGACGCCTGGATTGAGAAATTGAAACCGCTTTACATGGCGGCTTCGCTTCCACCCAGTTTCGCCTACCCGGACGAATCGCAGAGGAGCCTGTTATTGAACGATGTGATTCTGCCAACCTGCCGCGCGCACGGCCTGCCGTTCTCGATGATGATCGGCGTGCGGAAACAGGCCAACCCCGCATTGCGCGATGCAGGCGATGCGGTGGGCCATGCCGATATCCAGTCGGTTGAACGAATTTGCCTCGATCACCCGGATAACAAGTTCCTGGTCAGCATGCTGTCGCGCGAAAATCAGCATGAACTGTGCGTGGCTGCCAGGAAATTCGGCAATCTGATGGTCTTTGGCTGCTGGTGGTTTTTAAACAATCCGTCGATCGTGACGGAAATTACCTCGGAGCGGTTGGAGATGCTCGGAACGAGCTTCATACCGCAGCACTCCGACGCCCGTATTCTCGACCAGTTGATCTATAAGTGGGACCATTCGCGGCACTGGATTGCCGAGTCGCTGATCGATGCCTACTCGGCGTTGATCCGGGACGGCTGGAAACTGACAACCGAACACATCCAGCGCGATGTGCAGAGAATGTTTCAGGACAACTTCCGCCAGTTTGCGTCGCTGCCCGCGTTCGAATCGCACCACACCGCCGCAACCAGATAGAATCGCGGAGCATGGCTACGCCCCCGACGTCGCCTTCTGGAATGCCGTCGTCGACTCGGCCGCCACAGGGCGGCACCGCGCTGCGCTCCATTCAGCATCTGCGGTGGTATATATGCGGCCTCCTGTTTCTAGCCACGACCATCAACTACATTGACCGGCAGGTTTTGGCGATTCTGAAGCCGGTGCTCGACCGCGAGCTGCGCCTGAGCCAGGAGGATTATGGCTGGGTGATCTTCGGTTTTCAGCTCGCTTACGCCTCCGTAATGCCTCTTGCAGGCCGTTTGATCGACTATCTGGGCACGCGCATTGGCTACACGCTGGCCGTTCTCCTTTGGAGCTTCGGCGCAATGGGGCACGCGCTGGCGCGTACTGCCGTTCAATTTGGGATTGCCCGGTTCGTGCTTGGAGTGGGGGAATCCGGCAACTTTCCCGCCGCGTTTCGAGTGGTAGCAGACTGGTTCCCGCAATCGGAGCGAGCGCTCGCCGCCGGCATATTCAATAGCGGCGCGAATATTGGAGCTCTCGTTGCGCCGCTCGTCGTTCCAGTACTGGCGACTCATTTTGGCTGGCATTCTGCATTCGTCTTCACCGGCATACTGGGGCTTCTGTGGCTCGTACTCTGGCTGTCGATATACCAGGAACCTGAGAGACACCGGCGGCTTTCCGGAACAGAGCTGGCTCTGATTCAGCGGGACCACGAGCCGGTTCAGACCGTCCGGATTCCCTGGCTTCGTCTGGTGACCGAGCGTGCGGCGCTGGCGTTCCTGGTCGGCAAGGTGCTTACCGACGCGGTGTGGTGGTTTTATCTTTATTGGACGCCCGATTTTCTGCACCGCAAGTATGCTTTGAACCTGACGAATCTCGGTCCTCCGCTGGTGGTCATTTACCTCGTTTCGGACCTTGGTTCGATTGGCGGCGGCTGGCTATCGTCGGCGCTCATACATCGGAGCTGGAGCGTGACGAAGGCGCGGAAAACAGCCATGCTCGCGTGCGCCATCGCCGTGCTCGCAGCCTGTTTTATTCCACTGGCGGGCGGGCGCCTTTGGCTGGCAGTGGGATTGCTCGCGGTTGCGGCCGCCGCGCATCAGGGATGGTCGGCAAACCTTTTCACCATGGTTTCCGACACGTTTCCGCGATCGTCGGTCGCTTCAGTTGTGGGATTGGGCGGATTTGGGGGCGCTGTGGCGGGGATGGTAGCGGCTCCCGCGATTGGCCATTGGCTCGAATGGTCACATGATTTCTACGCACCGCTATTCGTGGGCGCCGGGCTGGCCTATTTGCTGGCGCTCATGATCATTCATCTGCTGTTGCCGCGGTTTGTGCGGAGTTTCTGAGGCGTTCGGGAAGGCTCACGCACTTCCTTCCAGATCGTCTAAACGTTGCTCGTGCGCGGCGGCAATATTCGCCAGTCTGCGGATATTCTCCGCGTCGATTTCGAGCTGCTTCGTATGCGCCTGCACTTGCTTCGTGTGCTCCTGCACAATCCCGTGCAGTTCCTGCGCCGATGCGTGCAGGGACCCCGTTGACTTCATCAAGAACTCAAGTCGTTCGTCTATGCTCATTTCGTTGCCGGGCTATTTCTTGTTGACCGCTTGCACGGGTACGTCGTCCGGGTCCGCAAAACTCAGGATACGCATGCTGCTTGTCTCTGGATCGTAGTGGCTGATCTTCTTTACCGGCGTGGTTTTGCCCGAGAAGGCCGCGCTGAGCTCATAGTCTTGTTCACGGCTCAATTCATCGAACGTGTATTTGCCGTCCGCTTTCGTGATATAGGTTGTTGTCTGATTCGTTTTCAGATTCTTGAGATTAACCAGCGCTCCCTTTAGCGGGTTATCCCGCTCGTCTTTGACGATGCCGTGAACCATCCGGTACTTATCCATTTTTTTCTTCTGCGACTTGCTGTACATCGGATCGGGATGGTACGTCGGATCGGTCTGCTGCTTCGATTGAGCGTTCAGCAATGAACCGGAAAAGACGATGGCGGCGGCGAAAAAGCTTACAGATATGTGTGACATACGGCTGAAGAGCGGGAACACTGCTTATTGTTTCACGACCGCGTCGAACACGCCATAAATAGAAGAAGCCGGGTGGAGTACCCGGCTTCGTCAACGGCGAACTGAAGTTCACGCTGCACGCTGAAGCGTGCGCCACGTGGCTTAGTCTCTTAGGCAGGCTGTGGGCTTTCGCCGCCCAATAGCCCCGGAACGGGGTTCGGCGCGGGCGAGGGAGCGATAACCGGCTGCGTAGTTCCGCCGCTCGGGCGCTTCGGTGACTCGAACTTTGGCAGCTCTTTGCCATTGATGAGATCGAGCACTTCGGCGCCATCCAGCACTTCGCGTTCGAGCAGCGCCTCGGCCACCCGGACAAGCGCGTCTGACCGCTCTTCGATAATCCGACGGGAACGGCTGTAGGCGTCTTCCACCAGCTTTCGAACCTGGTCGTCAATCCGGATCGCGGTCGACTCGCTGTAGTCGCGATGCTGGGCGATTTCGCGGCCCAGGAAGATCTGCTCGTCCTGCTTGCCGAAACTCAATGGCCCAAGCTCGCTCATGCCCCATTCGCAAACCATCTTGCGAGCCATCTCGGTGGCGCGCTCGATGTCGTTGCGGGCGCCCGTGGTCAACTGATGAAGGAAAATTTCTTCCGCAATGCGGCCACCCATCAGAATCGCAAGCTGCGCTTCCAGATAGTTCTTGTCATGCGACAACTTGTCGTCGAGCGGAAGCTGCATGGTCAATCCAAGTGCCATACCGCGAGGAATGATGGTGACCTTATGCAGCGGGTCGGCGTGCTCGAGCAGCGCCGCCGTGACCGCGTGGCCCCCTTCGTGGTAGGCCGTAGTGCGCTTTTCCTTATCGGTCATGATCAGGCTCTTGCGCTCGACGCCCATCAGGACCTTGTCCTTGGCCAGCTCGAAATCGGCCTGTGTGACAACCTTGCGGTTCTGGCGGGCCGCAAGCAGCGCGGCTTCGTTCACTAAGTTCGCCAGATCGGCGCCCGCGAAACCGG
Organism: Bryobacterales bacterium; assembly: GCA_963722585.1. GTDB lineage: Bacteria > Acidobacteriota > Terriglobia > Bryobacterales > Bryobacteraceae > KBS-96. The sequence goes on from CAVRNU010000020.1 coordinate 83,191, forward strand.
GTGACCCGCGGGCGATCACCGAAAGCTCGACATCGTCGGATAGCGGCACCTTCTTGGTGTGAACTTTCAAAATGCTCTCGCGGCCGCGCACGTCCGGACGGTCGACAACTACACGGCGATCGAACCGGCCTGGCCGCAACAGCGCGGGATCGAGCACATCGGGGCGGTTTGTGGCAGCCACAAGAATTACGCCCTCGTTCGATTCAAAACCGTCCATTTCGACCAGCAACTGGTTCAGCGTTTGCTCGCGCTCGTCGTGCCCGCCACCCAGACCAGCGCCGCGATGACGGCCCACGGCGTCGATTTCGTCGATGAAAATGATGCAGGGCGCATTCTTCTTGCCTTGCTCGAACAGGTCGCGAACGCGGCTTGCGCCCACGCCCACAAACATCTCGACGAAGTCGGAGCCGGAGATCGAAAAGAACGGCACATTCGCTTCGCCTGCAATCGCGCGCGCGAGCAGGGTTTTCCCAGTGCCGGGAGGGCCAATCAACAGCACACCCTTGGGAATTCGGCCGCCGAGCTTTTGAAATTTCTGCGGCTCACGGAGAAATTCGATAATCTCCTGGAGTTCCTCTTTCGCTTCTTCTACGCCCGCAACATCTTTGAAAGTAACCTTCTTCTGTTGCGAGGAGTGGAGCCGCGCCCGGCTCTTCCCAAAGCTGAGCGCTTTATTGCCGCCGCTCTGCATCTGGCGCATCATGAAGATCCATAGCCCGAGGAGAATCAGCACTGGAATCGCGTTAAACAGGATGCCGATCCAACCGTTTCCGGCCGATTCCTTCCAGTTGTACTTCACACTCTTTTCGCGGAGAATCTTCCAAATCTCGGAGTCGTTCGGCGGAATCTGCGTATGGAACGTCGTGCTATCGACTAGCGTGCCCTGGACATCCGAGCCAGTGATATTGACATCTTTAACTTTGCCGTCTTGTACGAGGGAAACAAATTCAGAAACCGCCAGGTTTCTCGGAGCAGGTCCTCGGCCGGTCCGGACCGCCATCCATACCAGAACAACTGCGCACAGGATGACAATCCAAAACACAGCCGTTTTCACATTTGAATTCATGAACTTACCTTTCGCTCGCCGGAAACATGCCGGCCCGACGCGGGCATACGCCCCCAGGAAACACTGATAGCTAAACAGTGAGACGTAACGACAGAGGCATTCGATTCAGGGCGCCGCAACATATGTAAGAGACACCGCAGAGGCTTGCTCTTGTTCCATCTCAAATTTGGCAGCAGGTCCGAAACGCCGCACCCAGATGATTTCTCCATGTCAGGTCCAGTACGGGCCAGTGCCGGCGTTCCCACAGGAGCACTCGGCTTTCCTGAAATAACTCCTTTATCTTCTTAACGCTCCGGTGACCCGCCGGTTGATATTCGTCGCCCGGCTCCCAATTCCTGATGACCAGCTGCGTTAGAGCTGCCGTACCCCCCAGCGCTGCCGAGCTCAGATTTACAGTTTCGCTACGGTCTTTTACATCTATGAACTTAGCACAATTTTGAGGGTTTGCGGACACACCGGGCGCGGTCTGGAGCGAGATTTTTCCCGCATAAAAAGGCAGGTCGATTTCCTGACCGGGAATGACCGGCACCTGGTAGTGGCGCGGCGGCCCGGTTTGCCTGACCTCCGTAATCCGCAGCGTTTGATACGAGCGAAGCGCGTCGATTCCCGGAATCTGGATCCGGTCATGGCCTTCGTACGACCGGCAGATGGCGAGCACCGCATCCACGTGCGCGCTGTCGACCAGCCGCAGGTCGCCTTTCACTGTCGAAAAGCATCTTCTGAGGAGCCTGCGCTGGACGGCAACATGCTGCGCATTCAAGTAGCTGAGGTCACAGAGCAAACCATGGTGAGTTTGTTTCGCAAATGCCTTGAAATGCGCCTCGACCAAACCATCCCAATAGTTCTCTTCCCCTTGCGCCACTTCTGCCGATCGGGCCAGCACGCTCTCAACAGCCGGGTTCAACGAAGTTTTAATGGCCGGTAGAAGCTCGTTTCGGATGAAATTGCGGCGGAAGCGGGGGTCTTGATTCGAAGAATCTTCTCGCCATCGCAACTGTTGTCCGCGCGGCCCAGGCCCTCACTTCTTCCCGGGTCAGGAAAAGAAGCGGGCGAACGAAACTGTCCTCGGAAACGTAGCGCATGCCCGCCAAACCTGTTAGCCCGGTTCCGCGCAGCAGGCGGAATAACACTGTCTCGGCCTGATCGCTGCGCGTGTGGCCGAGGGCGACCCGGTTGACAGCGCCGCTCCCGATCCACGCAAGAAAGGCGCTTCGGCGCAAGTCCCGCGCCATCTGCTCCAAATTCCTCTCAGAATCCGGCACGGGAGCCTGAACAACTTCGATTTCGAGTTCGAGTTCACGGGCCAAATCGCGAACGAACTGCTCGTCGCCGTCCGATTCGAGTCCGCGCAGGTGGTGATTCACATGCAGAATGCGCAGAGAAAAGCCAAAGGGTGAAGAGAGACGGCGGAGAACGTGCAGCAGAACGACGGAATCGGCTCCGCCTGAAACCGCGACTCCAAGACAGGTTCCGGGAGGCGCAATACTATAGCGAGAAATGACTTCCGCCACGCCATCGAGCAACCTGTCAATCAACGACAACATTGTAAGCCTGGATGTCGGAACGTCGAGCGTCCGAGCCTTGTTGTTCGATTGCCGCTTCCGGCATCACGAGCGGCTCGGGCTTCAGAACAAATACGACATCACGACCACGGCGGATGGCGGCGTTGAAATCGATCCGGACCGCCTGCTGAAATTGACGGCCAATTGTCTTGACGAGCTGCATGGCCAAATGGCCCAGGAGGGTTTGCGAGCTTCGGCGGTCGCTATGAGCACGTTCTGGCATTCATTTCTGGGTGTGGACGGTAACGGAAAAGCATGCACGCCGATTATTCACCTGTTTGATACACGCTCAGCGCCGCAGGTGGATCAGCTCCGGAAACGATTCGACGCTGCGCAGATTCGCCAGCGAACCGGCTGCGTTCTCCACACCAGTTACTGGCCAGCCAAGCTGCTGTGGCTGAAACAAACGAACCCAACGGCCTTTTCGCGAACGGCCCGCTGGATTTCGTTTGGCGAATATTTTCTCGCCAATCTGCATGGAAGAGGCGCGGAGTCTACTTCGATGGTTTCGGCGTCGGGGCTATGGAAGCAGCGCGAAAACGCGTATGACGAAGAGCTGATGGAGTTCATCGGTATAAAAGCAGATCAGCTTGCTCCTGTGGGTGAGCTCGACCAACCCACCAGTTCGCTGAAACAACAGTTCGCATCGCGCTGGCCTCTGTTCGATGGCATTCCCTGGTGCCCGGCCTATGGTGACGGGGCGTGCAATAACGTTGGCAGTGGATGTACGACGCGCGACCGGCTGGCGCTGATGGTGGGTACGAGCGGCGCGATGCGCGTCGTCATCCGCGGCGCATCCATACAGATTCCGAGCGGGCTTTGGTGCTACCGCGTGAACCGGGAACGGTATATCCTGGGCGGCGCGCTTTCAAACGGTGGCGAGGTGTTTCGCTGGGTGAGCAAAACATTCAATCTTCCCGGCGATGCCGAATCGCAGATCGAGAAGCGCCAGCCCGGCTCGCATGGCTTGACAATGCTCCCGTTTCTTGCCGGCGAGCGTTCGCCGTATTGGCGGCCGGACCTTCGAGCGGTTCTTACTGGAATGAGCCTGTCCACGACTCCAACCGACATACTTCAGGCGGCGCTCGAGGGCGTTTCCCTCCGATTTAAGCAGATTTATTCTCTGTTTCTCGAGGCCTATCCGGCTCCAGCCCAGGTAATCGCTTCGGGCGGCGGTTTGCTGGCTTCCAAAGCATGGCGGCAAATGATGGCAGACGCGCTTGGCCGGCCGATCGTCGAATGTCTGGAGCCGGAAGCGTCGAGCCGGGGCGCGGCGCTGATTGCCGCGGAACAGCTCGGCATGATCAAAAGCCTGGACGATGTGGACGTAGCTCTTGGGCCAATGATTCCGGCCGATCCGCAGAATGCTAAGTTGTACGACCAGATGCTTACGCGCGACATGAACTTGTTCGCGAAGCTTTTCGCCGAGCACGTCGATCCTCACGGCGAGGCGTGATGCCTGCTAGCAGCCTGTGGGCACAGAGGCGAGAGGCCTGCTCCACCGTCTTGACACTGGCATAAGAAGTGTGTACTGTATTAATTGATTAGTACAGTTGGCTGGACAGGTGTGCCGTTCCGATTAAATCAATCCTCCGGAATTCCGCTCTATCTCCAGCTTATGGAGCAGGTGAAGCATGCCATCGAAACCGGCGAATTGCGGGCGGGCGACCAGTTGCCTACGATTCGGAAATTGGCTGAGGATCTGGTGATGAATCCCAACACGGTTGCGCGAGCTTATCGGGAACTCGAGCACGAAGGCGTGATCGAGCTGAAGCATGGTTTGGGAGCGTTTGTGAGCGAGTCGGTGGTTGCGCGGACCAGGGTCATGCGGAAGGCTCAGGCTATTGTGCAATCGGCAATTGAGCGGCTGGTAGCGCTGCGTCTCGGCGAAGAGGAAATGCGGCGGCTGGTTGAGAACGAACTGGCGCTGGTACGTTCGGCGAGGCTGCCCGAGGGGATCAATGAGTGATTTTGTGATTGAAACGGCGGGGCTTCGCAAGTCCTTCAAGGGTCAGGCGGCGTTGAACGGGCTTGATCTTCGAGTTCCGGCGGGAAGTATTTTCGGATTTCTGGGCCGCAACGGGGCGGGGAAGACCACAACCATCAAGCTGTTGATGGGCATGTTGAAAGCGGATGGCGGAATGGCCAGCCTGTTTGGGCGGCCGGTTTCCGATGAGAACGCCGCGATCGAAGCGCGCCGGCGCATTGGCTTTGTTACGGAAGAGAAAGAGCTGTATCCGTACATGACGGTGGAGCAGATCATTCGATTCACGCGGCCATTCTTTCCCAAATGGCGGAGCGATCTCGAACAGCGCTATTTGAAGATGTTTGAGCTGCCGCCGAAGCGCAGAATTCGGGACTTGTCGAAAGGCATGCGATCGAAACTGATGCTGCTGCTTTCGATCTCGCGCGGCGCTGAGCTTTTGATTTTGGATGAGCCGTCGGATGGTCTCGATCCCGCCGCCGTCGAAGACGTCCTTCGCGAGTTGGTCGCGCTCTCGGCGGCGGAGGGTATCACGATTTTCTTCTCGTCGCACCAATTAACCGAGGTTGAGCAGATTGCCGATCATGTCTCGATCATCGACCACGGGAACGCAATTGTGGGAGATTCGCTCGATGATTTGAGAGCGCGTTACCGCCGGCTTCACATCGTTTTCGAAAATGAACTACGCGCTCCGGTTCGTTGGGTCGACGGAACCGAACACGTTCGCCAGGAAGGCCGATCGGTTTCCATTCTGGCGAGCAGGAACGTAGAAGAACTTGTCGAGCAGGCGCGGCGAATACCCGGAGCGTCTGTCGAGCAATTTCCCGTGAGTTTGAAAGAGATTTTCCTGGAACACGTGAGGAGCAATTGAAATGCTTTGGATGAAAGCTTGGCTTGAAACACGATGGCGGCTTCTCCCGGCAGTTGGCATACCGCTGAGCGCGCTTGCGCTTCCTTACATCATGGGCAGCGGCGCTAGCTCGGCAAAGGACGCGCGTGGAATTGTGGGCGTGATGGCATTTTTCGTTGTATTTAATGGCGTGTACCTGGCTGGCGCGGGGATCAGGACTCAGCCTACTCTTTCGGCGACGAAGACTCTCTCTGGTTCTATGTACTACACGCTCTCGCTTCCCATCAGCCGTCTTCGGATGCTCTCGGTACGAGCCGGAGTGGGCCTATTGGAGTTTGCTGGAGTGAGCGCTGTGATGTATAGCGCTGCCTGGCTTTCACTCCCACTTGCACAAGGAGGCGCGACGCCATTTGATTTGCTTAAGCTGATTCTTACGGCGATTGCGTGCACCGCCTGCTTCTATTTCCTATCAGTGCTCCTGGCAACGTTTTTGGAAGATCCCGGGCAGACTTTCGGAGGCATGTTTGTGAGCATGGTTGTTTGGTTTGTTGTTGCTCGCATACCGCCGCCTCCACCGTTCAATCTGCTTGGCTTTTCCGGTGGCGCCTCTCCGCTCATCACTCACACGCTGCCGTGGCCTGCCATGATCGTTTCGCTCGTCCTTTCCGCGATGCTGTTTTTCGCTGCGCTCAGAATTGTACAGACTCGCGAGTATTAAGCCATGAAAAGAATCTTCTTCGTCGCGATACCGGCTGCACTCGTCACCTGCTTCGCCTGCGCGCAGGACCTTGCCGGCGACTGGCAAGGAACACTGAAAGCGGGCCCACAGCAACTCCGGATCATCCTGCACATCGCCAAAGACGATAACGGCGCTTGGAAAGCCATGCTGTATAGCATCGATCAGACACCCGAAGGTTTACCCGCTAGTTCTTTTGCGCTGCATGATTCAAGCCTGAAATTTACAGTCGATGCCGTGCATGGCGCGTACAAAGGCAAAGTCAGTGCCGACGGCGCCTCCATCGCGGGCACCTGGACACAAGGCGCGCCGCTACCGCTCGATTTTCACCGCGCAACGAAGGAAACCGCTTGGAAGCGCGATCCCTCGCCGCACACCGTACAGTTCGTGACCGTTGACAAAGACGTCAAGCTCGAGGTGCTCGATTGGGGCGGCTCAGGACGGCCAGTGGTGCTGTTGGCGGGGCTCGGGAACAACGCTCACATATTCGATAAATTCGCGCCCAAACTTACTCCCACTTATCATGTCTACGGCATCACTCGGCGCGGATTTGGCGCATCGAGCGCTCCCACCCCCGATGCCACAAATTACTCCGCCGACCGGCTTGGCGACGATGTGCTCGCGGTTTGCGATTCGCTGAAAATCAATAAGCCGGTGCTGATTGGGCATTCCATCGCGGGTGAGGAGTTGAGTTCCATCGGATCGCGGCATCCCGAAAAGGTGGCGGGGTTGATTTATCTCGATGCCGGCTATTCTTACGCTTATTACGATCGTTGGCGCGGCGATTTTCTGATCGACTCTGTTGATCTCGAAAAGAAGCTGCAACAGTTACAACCCGGCAAGTCGCAGCAAGACCAACAACGGCTGATCAGGGAGCTGCTCAAAACGGACCTGCCTCAGTTTGAGAAAGACCTTCAAGAGCGCCAAGAGGACCTTGAAGCGATGCCGGCGCCTCTACGGGCTGCCCAGTCATCAGGTATGTCGGCGATCGGTGAGGCAATTATGGCGGGCGAACAGAAGTATACGAATATCCACGTGCCCGTTCTCGCCATTTATGCGGTGCCTCACGATATGCGGCAATTTTCCACGAATGACCCCAAGGCGCTTGCAGCATTCGAAGTTCGCGATGAGGCTACCACGGGAGCGCAAGCAAAGGCATTCGAGTCCGGTATACCCTCGGCGCGCGTCGTGCGCCTGCCGCATGCCAATCACTTCGTCTTTTTCTCGAATGAAGCCGATGTGCTGCGCGAAATGAACGCTTTTCTCGGCAGCTTGCGTTAAGAAAGTTCGCTAGCACACCGCTTGCTCACGCGCGCGGTTCTGACAAACTTCATCGTCATTCGGCGAGAATTTCGATGTGTCCGATGCCGCCTTCCACCTTCACGTGCACATTCACCTTTGCGGTGTCGTAGGCGGCATTTTCCCAATGATCTCCCTTCTTTTCGAGGCCTTGCACATCAATGTGCCCGATTCCTCCGTGGGCTTCGGCCCAGATACCGACGCCGGTTGGCAAGGTGACTCTTGCGTGTCCCACACCTCCCGAGATCGCCACATCGTAATCTCGTGTTGGATGGCCGCGCAGATCGAGCTCGACCTCGCCTGCGCCGATATGCACTGCGACGCTGCGAAGCTTTGCCTCTCCCAGCTTCAGATCTTGCTTCCCTGCGCCGCAATTGACCGATACGTCGAGCAAGACGTTATTGTTCACTTCGAGATCCCACTTGTACCGATGGTCGCCGCCGCCAAACCCGTGATGTTCGGGCTGCTTGATAACGACATCCGTTGACGTCCCGACGTTCGACGTGTGAATTTCCGGCTTCCAGGATGGCACGTTGTACTCGATCGAGCCCTGCAGAAGGCTATTGGCGCCGCCACTCAGGTCGAGTTCGCCCGCCGCCATGTCCAATTCCACCTTGCTGCGTTCCGCCGAACCAAGGGCCACGTTGACGGGCATTGTTTCAAGCGGCCCTGTGTGCTCCATATGTAAGTCGCAACCTGCGACAGC